>CAVUIO010000009.1:0-38977 GCA_963741635.1 uncultured Chloroflexia bacterium | reverse complement strand
AAAAAATCCTCCCAGATAAGGTTTCTGGCTGACCAGTGTATCGTAGACCTGCCCCTGGCTGGATTCGTCACTGAACGGGAATTGGGCTATCGCACCCGTGTCAGGCTGTGTCGCCAGCCAGTAGTCCACCGGGCGGGCATCCAAGGTGGAGAATTTGGTGAAAACTCCAGGGTAAAAATCCACAAATACCAGCATAAGCAAACCAACCCCAACCCAGCGTCTGAATTTCTTGGGTGATGCATTTAATATAATATGCCCCCCCAAGCCAGCCATCATACTCGAAAATATCAATGTAAACAACCCGAAACGCATCATCACACGCATCTTCGAGAAAAAAGGCAAGTATTTATACAGATAAAAGGCTGGGAAATGGATTTCAGGCATATCCGTCCGGTGAAATATTGGTTGCAATATTACAGGTAAAGAGACTATTTTGCGACCCAACCAATGAATATCTATGCCGAGGGCAAGAATAAATGCGGTAAACGCAACTAATAGGGCAATATTCAACAACTCAGGATGGTTAGTCTGGTTACGTTTCACCCACGCAATCGAAGCAAGAATGAACGCCACTGCACCGATGTAGAGGGTAGCCTCCTGGGCGATTTCAGGGCTGAAGGTTTTTTCCACCCACTCCCCCCACAGGAATTGCCAAATGGACGGAATTACAAAATCAGTCGGGCTAGCCGAGTATTCAGAAACGTAGTCCACCGGTCTTGAAGCCAAACCAGTTTGTGCATTTAATCCAAAGTAAGGCAGCATGGTGATTCCCACCAATACCATGCTCAATACCCCAAATAGGACGCTGCTTTTCCAAAAGACTGGGTTCTTTAAACGCCTGTAGCCCTTGAAAAGGATAAATCCCAGCAGAAATACCACCGAGAGGAGAATGGTCATATATATATAGTATGGGCTGGTGGCACCAATCAGGCCAGCGGATATTCCAGCCATCAGGATGGGTTTCCAACTGAATTTCTCCTGCTTCAATAGATCATACAACCCCCAAAAATAAAACGGAAACCATTGCGTTCCAGCCAGGCTGAGATGACCGATCAGGACATGCGCCATCCGGAAAGGCAGGAAGGCGAATATCATCCCGGCCACCAAGCCAGCCAGGTCGTTCCCTGTCAGATGCCTGATCCACAGGTACATCCCCCAGCCAGACAAAACGAAACTCAATAGCATGGAAAAGTTATAACCCCAGGTGGGCCCAAAAAGCAGGCTGCCCGGCAGCGCCAGCGCAACCATGGCGGGGGTTACATCAGTGGAAGCAAGGTTCCAGCCCTGGGGATAATTTAAATTGGGATTGAAAAATGGTGAAATTTTTAGTTCAAACAAGGCTTTCTGGTACCAGCGTACCAGCCAGACAAAGTATGTACCATCTCCTCCCGCACTTCCAAGGATCTGGTTCATCCTGAATATGAGCGGGTAGGTCATTATGAATGTCATAAATGTAAAAAATACGAAAGCCAAAAATGATGGCTGCCGGATAAATTTTAGAACCTTTGTAAAGATCGTTCGCATCATCTTCATTTTATGTCCACTGATTTGTATCCAATCAGTGGCAAAGATAAATTGCTCCATCAGAGTACTGACCGTAAACGGTTAATCCAGCGAACAGTTTCGCAAATTGACCTGCTGAAAAATCTCCAATTTGATTTTTATACTCGCTTTGAAAATCATTAAAGTATGACCAAAGCAGCCCCCTTCTCGCAGAAAATGGACTGGGTTTTATCTGCTGGGTTGGTTCCATACGTAGTGGTCTGAGCGGGAAGCGCGGAAGGAAAGGTATTCCATAACCCATAAATCGGACGTCCAGTCCAAAGTAACAGAAGTTCCCAGTCGTTTGAAATTACAGGTCGATCGGGTGGTAGATCACGGACAGCCTGGATCGTCTCCGAAGAATTCCAATGATACGCAGTCAACCCATCCCCGGAATGATAAAACTCAATTTCATTGCGCGTTTGGGGAAAATACCAAACAACGCATACTGCTGTGACCAACCACGGGATTATCTGCAGGATACTCATACCCCCCCTGAACCAGGCTTGCTGCCACAGGGCAACTCCACCGAAAAGACCCATTACTGTACTAACATAGAAAGGTAGGAGAGTCCGATTGTCAATATCTATTGTTGGGTGGGTAAACAAATATGTGGCAACCAAAACCCCGATAAAAGTCAAAGATGAAAGCCCAAAATATGTAAAAATATGAATACCGGATTTATTTACAGGTTCGGAAGAATCCTTGCGTATTCGACGATCTGCTAATATGGAAAGGGCCAAAATAATTACCAACCCAATCCCCATAATAATGAACCTGACCATGTAGCGCAGAAGGGATTGATGGGTTTGAAATGGGACCCATTTCCAAACGGTATCCATAAAAATCCCACGGAATGCCTGGAACTGTGCTGCCAACCCACTCCAATTCAAATTGAGACTTCGACCACCAATAGTGTGTGCGGTTGAAAAATAAACCCAAACAAGCCATATTAAAATTGGTAAACTCGCAGTAAAGACATATAGGGTTACTTTTTTTATACAAGTCCAGATCTTCCCTGAAGCAAATAATAAAATGGTCAACCCTCCGGCTATCACCATGGCAATGCCAGCATACCTTGTCAGGGGCACCATACCCACCAGTAAACCGCTGATCAGGAGAATGGGCAACTTTTCATCAGATAAATACCCAATAAGACTCAAGCCTCCAAGTAAAAAAAACAGGATAAAAAGGGGCTCGGAATAGGCCGAGCTAAACATCACCACCATATAAGGAAAAGCACACATAAGAGCGCTTGCAAGAATGCCTAAAACAGGTACACGGTTAAAACGCTGGAATATCCAGCCGGCGATAAAAATCGAAGCAACAAATCCAAAAATATTTAACCAGCGTGCTCCCACCACTAGGTTGATTTTAAACAACCCGATGATACTCAGCACAATTGGATAAAACGGCGGTTGGATGGTACTCTGACTAAAGGCAGCATTACCTTCGAAATATCCCAATCCCAGGCCGGTTGCCAGGCTGCGGGCTGTGGAAATATAGGCTACCGGATCGGTATACCCCCAGGGACCATTCGCGGTCGCATAGGTGGCTAATATACCGCCAATAATGCTGATAATAGCAACTGCTCCCAAAATCAAGGGATTATTTTTGGAAGCTCTCATTCCATCGCCAAATCCTGGACAATTTGGATGCCGCTTTATTTATGATTTCCATATAAGCTTTGTTCCACAACACCGCAGATTACATGCCAGACAAAAATGTGACTTTCCTGAATTCGGGGTGTATCGCTGGATGGAACGACCAAACAAAGATCGCATTTTGAGCCCATTTTTGTGGGTCCATTTTCTCCAGTGAAACCAATCGTGGTGAGGCCGAGAGCCCGTCCAGTATCCAGCGCCTTAAGGATATTTGGGGAACCTCCGCTGGTGCTTATACCCACCAGGATGTCGCCCGGTTTTGCAAAAGCTTCCACCTGCCTGGAAAAGATATTCTCGAAAGCCGAGTCGTTCCCGATACAAGTTAATATGGAGGTATCGGTTGTCAGGGCAAGCGCGGGTAAAGCTGCATGATCAAAACGGAAGCGGTTGACAAACTCGCCTGCTACGTGCTGGGCATCTGCTGCACTGCCCCCATTGCCGCAGATAAGCACTTTATTACCCATTTGGAAACATTTGATTATGGCATCAGAGATCTCTTCGATCACCTGAGCTGAATTTTCGATTGTTTTGGCAATAACATTCTGGTGTGACTGCAATTCGGCAGCCAGTATGGCTTTACTCATCATTGCCTCCTTTACCAGCAGCTCCGTCCCCCATCAATCACCAGGTTGGTACCGGTCATATAGGACGATGCATCAGAACATAGGAATATGATGGCTGCCTGATATTCATTGGCGTTAGCCATTCGCCCGAGGGGAATCAAGTTGACCAGGCGTTGTATAAACTCATCCGGCTGATTATTGTATACGCCGCCCGGAGATATGGCATTGACCCGAACGCCTGTATCAGCCCAGTAAGTGGCAAGATAGCGGGTTAATCCGATCAAGCCGGTTTTTACCACCGAATATGTGATGGGTTTAACTGGCTGCTGATCACCTGGCAGCCCATTCTTCCGATACAGCCGCTGGTCCGGAGCGATCACTGCCAGGTCGGAAGCCACGTTGACAATCACACCTTGTTTATGTTTCGCCATTTCTGAACCGATCACCTGGGCACAGAGGAAGGCGCCGGTCAACCCCACTGAAATATCCGCGGACCACTGCTTAATGGAAAATTTTCCAAACGGGAAAATTCCACGTCAACTGTCTTTTCCATTTTCGGATTGTTGGCTGCATTATTAATGAGAATATCCACCCTTCCAAAGCGTTTCAAAACTTCGGCTTTCAGAGCTTTGACACTTTCCAAATTGGTGATATCGGCTTGTACGACACATGCTTTTTGGCCAAAGCGTTTTCCAAACGACTCACTTAGCGGATCGATCCCTTCAACACTGATATCAGCCAAGACGGGGATACCACCTGCAAAAGCAATCGCTTCAGCATGCTGCTGACCCAGCAGACCTGTGCCGCCCGTGATGACTGCCACACGACCGGTCAGATCAAACATGGTTTCCAATTTATTCATACCCTCTGCCTCTCAATATTTACCACTTTTCCTGTTGCCAGCGAATCCTTTGCAGCAAGTGCCATACGCAGACTATTAGCCGCTTCACGCAAGCTTACCAGTACACTTTTAGATCCATTCAGGGATTTAATAAAGTTATTTAATTCATCCAAAAACATCTGGTTGCGTTGAAACCCTGCAAAATTGGTGAATTCAACCTGGTTTCCATTATTGTCGTAAACTGTAATCGTCAAATTCGAAAAATCCAAAAGGATTTTCCCTGCATCTCCAATTATTGCACACCCTCGGCTGGCAGGTTGCTGAACATAATCCTCATGAAGACTGACGGGGAATGATTGTCCACCTTCTGTAAATCTCATAAGGATATCCGCGATGTCTTCCACATCGATCTCGAGATTGCTGAGGTGACCTCCAAGCGCATACACACTGGTGGGAAAGCCAAACAACCAATAGAGGTAATCCATTTCATGTATCTGTGAAAGAATCACCCCCCTCCCAAATCCTGCCTGGAAGCATACATTTGACGATAATCCTCATATTTATGCCATCCTGGCAGATACTCACCCACCTCTGCTCTCACAGATAAAATCCGGCCGATTTTCTTCCCAGAAACAAGGGCGTGCAGGCGCTGCAGGCATGGGTGAAAGCGCATTTGGTAGCCGACCACTGCCACAAGACTGCGATCCTCCACCAAGCCGATTAGTTCATCAACGTTATCAAAGTTGTGCGAAAGTGGTTTTTCGATGAATAAATGGCTACCCTCCTGGGCAGCTCGTAATGCCGTGGGAATATGCTGGTTGGTGGGATTGCATATAAAGGTCGCATCCGGTTTCCATTTCAGAGCAGGCTCCAGGTCGGGATAGATGCGAATGTTATATTTCTCTTCCAGGCTCCTTCCTCTTCCACTTCCAGCCGATCGGTCAGAACCGGGATATCGCTGCGCGGATCAACTGCACATATTTCCAGCCCAGCTCCCAGCATCGCCCGCAAATTGCGAAGATGCCGTTGACCGATACCTCCCAAACCTGCTATCAGGATTTTCATGGTTATATCCTATTTTGGTGCAAAGGTTCTTTGAACAAATTCGCGATTTTGTTGGATCCATTTGACCTCATCGCCGCTGACACCGCGTGCCACTTGCAGGATAAAATCACCTGAATAGCCAACCATATTCAAGCATTCGGCCAGCCCGATAAAATCCGCATGACCCGTACCTGGTGCAACCGTGCTGCCACCCAGGAGACGATCCTTGATATGGACGCTGCCTATCCTTTTTCCATATGCCGTGAACTCTTCCCTGGGTTTATACCCAAAGGACGAACTATTTCCAAAATCATAATTGGCTTTCAACATGGGGTGAGGTAGACTATCCAGCAACAAGGCAAATCGAACAGGCGGAAGGGAAGTTTCGAGATGGATTTCAATACCCGTCCGCTCAGCCATCACCAGGATTTTTTTCAGGTTTTCGATGACGCCATCAAACTCTGCATCCGTTTCAATGCGGGAAGCATCAACAAATGGAACAACCATCCGGTTAATTCCGAGGGTTTGACCGCGTCCCAGGAGCCAGTCCATCATTGCCAATCGCTCAGCAATTTCGCCAGGAGTGGCACCCGCACAAGGGGGCGGTCCATAAAATAATCAGCGCAAATCGACAAAACCCGTACTCCAGTTTTTTGGGTCAGCGTTTTAATTTGATTGATCCCAGCATCAAAGGCGATTGGGTTCACATCCGCACCAAATAATCGTAAATCCACTCGATGCAGTCGATCCCGGCTTGTGCACCCTAATTCGAATTCGTCTCGCCCAGTTCTGGCGTGGAAAGCACTGGATGCGATTATCGGTGGGAGGCACGAGCCGTCCTTGCATGATCCCAATCAAAGTCATTTCACTTTCCCTTGCTGCCAACTGTATCGACCCGGCGAAGCTTCTTCATAATGGGCCTTCGCGTTCGCCCAGGCGCTTAACACCGTCCCCCAAGGCTGTCTCCACCAGCCGGATATCCCTGAACCATGTGCCCAAATCCTTGTGGTTCAACGGAAGCAGCCTGGTCGGAACCCCACATTGCACGGTCAAGGGTGATGTGGCGCTCCACCACGCAGGCGCCCAGGGCAACGGTCGCAATTGAGTAGATAAGGCCGGTTTCGTGTCCGGAATAACCCAACGGGAACCCCATATCGTTCACGAACATCGGGATAACCCGCAAGTTGAGTTCATCGTAACTGGCCGGGTAGGTGCTGCAGGTATGCAGGAGGATCAAATCTTTTTTCCCAGGATATCCACGGCATGGTCTATCTGATCGAGGGTGCTCATGCCTGTTGATAATCAGGATCGGGCGGCCTTTGAGCCGGCGTATACCGCAGAAGATTGTCATCTGTCAGGCAAGCCGAGGCAATTTTGTAACAAGAGACATCGAACTTGTCAATGAAATCCACTGAAGCCTCATCCCAGCAAGAAGCGAACCAGCCAATCGCATGTGCTTGCAATAGCGGTCAATCTCCCGATACTGTTCCAATCCAAATTCCAAGGCGAATTTCAAGTCGCCGTTGGTTGTACCAAATAGACTCTCGCACGGTTTGCCAATTCTTCGGCAGAGTAAACCACTTCCACTGTCGCGTTTCTGGAACTTTACCGCCTGACAGCCTGCGATGTTGCCGCCACGTCAATCAATCTTTTGGCAATATCAATATTTCCATTATGGTTGATACCGATTTCAGCTACTATGTAGCAGGGATGTCCATCACCTACTATTGTATTACCTAGTTTGGTTACAGCCATTTTGAGCCTCCAAAGTATGATTTTTATATTCTATTCAGTAAACCGGGTTATATCTTTATGTCTACTCTAATCCCGGTCCTCGAAATAATTTTTTCGCATAGTTCCCTACACTGCACCGTGGCCTCCAGGCCGGGTAAGGATATGATCCGCCTGCGAGCGACTTCGGGGATCAGAATCCGCCACCGCCACTGCCCAACCGACCAGGGGAAAACAAGGTAAATCATTCACATCGTTCCCACAATAAACGGCGTGTGCGGGTCAAAGCCATGATCCGATATCAATTTCTGAAGGGCTGTCTCTTTATTATTTTCGCCCTGGATGTACGGGATATTCATCTTACGGCACCGTGCCGACACCACCGGATTGGTTTCTGTAGAGATAACAAAGACCTGTACGCCCTTATCGCGAAGCATATTCAGCCAAAGACTATCACTGCGGAAACCAACCACCATCTCTCTTCCATCCTGATCCACCACTAACTCGATTGTCTGTGAGAACCCCGTCGAAATCCATGATCAGGACATCCACTTTTTCAGGCATACGGCGGCGTGAACGCCCTGGCCAAACCAGGGGCAGTGCCACCCCGCATAAAATGGTCCTCAGCCCGCTTCCAATCCTCGGGGGTATCCAAGTCAAAGTCATACACAGGATCAAACAGGATCGGAAGAATCACTTGGCCACTCATCGAATTTAAATTCAGAATGGTATTCGGGTGGATAACGTCAACTATACCGTTGTGTGTATACGCAGTCGGTAAAACCTGGCGTGGAGCATTATACGCCTCTTCAATTCCGGGTACGGTGAGTAATGGCCGGATAGGTGTATCCTCGCCTTCTACCAGCCACATCTTGTAGGGGGTTTGACGAGCGGGAGTAATACTGCGTACAGAATCAGTTCCCCGTCTGTTGAGCAAGATGTTCACGGCGCGATCAATCAAACCAGGTGGACGGAAAGGTGAAGTTGGGCGTAGATGAACTACAGCTTCAGGATGATAGTTCTCGTGATTCTCAAGCCATAATAAAACGTGCTGGAAAACGGGCAGGTCAAGTGTGCGATCTCCGGCCAGTTCAGCCGGGCGCAAAAAAGGCGTTTCAGCTCCCAGTTGGCGTGACACTTCAGCAATTTCTTCATCGTCGGTAGAAACAATCGACGCGAGTTATCGATTTTGCCTGGAGCCCCGCTGCAATACTGTAAGCGATCAGGGGAAAACCTGCGAACAGACGTACATTCTTCCGCGGGATTCCCTTCGATCCTCCGCGGGCGGGAATGATAGCAAGTACATCGGGTTGAGTCATTTTTTCTCCTCAGGCCAGATCATATCTAATTTGCGATTGGCTACCACCCACTCCCCGTATTGCCAATCTTCAAGTGTGTCCAGATCGACTTCATATTGACCATCGATGACCAGCGGCAGGATAATCTGTCCAGTCATGGAACCGCGCTGTATCGTAGACGTTCGAATGACATTTGTATGACCGGTCTGCACATATGTTAATGGAAGGTTTTGGCGGGGGGTGTTATATGGCTCGGTAATTCCCGGGATAACTATTAAAGGGATCATGCGACCCGTATCCTTATCAATACGCCACATCTTGTATGGATTCTGTGAAGGCTCCAATACGCTCCGTACGCATTCAGCCTGCGGATGCTCCACCAAAAGCCGGATTCCCTGATCCAGACATCCGGTTGGACGGACCGGGCTTGTGGGGTGCAAGTGGATTACGATATCGGGGTGATAATTTTCGTGTTCAGCCAGCCAGGAAATTGCATGTTGAAAGACTGGCAGGTCCGTAGTTCGGTCACCAGCCAATTCCGGCGGACGCATGAAGGGGATCTCGGATCCATACCGGCGGGCGATATTGGCAATCTCTTCATCATCAGTTGATACGATCACCCTCGTCACCTGGTCAGCCTGCAAAGCTGCGGCAATGCTGTAGGCAATCAAGGGGTACCCGGTAAATGGACGGATATTTTTGCGGGGGATGCCTTTTGATCCACCGCGTGCTGGGATGATTGCCAGTACTGCGGGAATTGCTATCATATACTTCTTTCAGAATATCATTCCAGCCTGCAGGGAGAATCACTGTCCGCGAATAGTTTAAAATTGTGCAAAAGACTACATACAGTCAACAATAGCATGCTAATAAGAATTTCCAATGACTATTTCCTCGTACATACAAACATAACTCTGGTGGTAGCAAATCCATATACCCACAAACGCTGAAAACCAAGTCGATATAGGAAAACGCTTAGAATTATAAAGAATTTAAACGTGGGGAGGCGCAGCCAAATTGAATTCAAGGTTGGCGGATGACGGAGAAGGAATACTGCCGGCATAAATTCGTGCCGTTCGAAATAATCTAACCACTGGCGGATAGTATATTCATGCTCACCAAAATCCCGGCGGGTGAAACTCTGGCCAGGTGGGATGCCATATATTTGTTTCAGCCTGTCTGGGTAATTCCTTGCTCGAGCATGATTTTAAACTGATCTTGTGTATAGAGAATCAGGCCAAGCCCGTTCAATGGCAATAATCACACCATCTGGGGTAAGTGCACGGCTGCATTCGTCCAATGTCTTATCAAGGTCCTCAGAGTGGTGAAAAAATTAACATCTAACACGATATTGAGAGAGCCTTTATCAACTTCGAGGTGATTGAAATCACCGACTATCTTTGGATTTTGGTAATTTGAGCCTCGTATTTTTCAAAAACTATCGGCATAATTCTCTCAACAAAAAATTTTGAGAATTCAACAGCATACACTTTCTCAATCCACTCAAATCTGGACAAGATGCAGGCACCAACACCTGTCCCCGATCCCATATCAATTGCAACACCACGCGATGTTTTTCTTATTTTATGGAGGAACATAAATGCGCCATCGATTAACTGCTTAAATTCGAGCATAGTCGCGAACAGCCTGACCATGAGCCATTTCTAGGGACTGGCCATCGTTCAAAGCATCCATTTCAACATTGGCACGATTCTCCATGGCTTTTTTTGCCGCAGGGAGAGCAAGGTCCGTCATTGCCCAATAAAGAATTGGTTTTAAGTCATTGTTCTTCATTTGCATTGTTCTTCCAACAAAGAGAGAATGTAATTTCCCGTTCGCATACCCGAGCTTCCATCGGTAAAAGTGCATTCGTCAGAGATGAATTTTTGTCGCTCGGCCCTATCAGCTTCCGGATGATGAAGATAGAAATCCACATGTTCGCGTACTTGCTCCTGGTTGGATGCTACCCGGCCTGCACCAGATATGCGAAAACGCTGATGAGTGGGCCAATCTCCGATAGCGGTGAGCGGAAGGGAATAGACATTCTTTCATGTTCCATCCACCGGGCGTGTCGATCGTCACGCTGATAATCGGCCGGTCATGGATGGCAGTCTCCACAACCATCGTGGAATAAACTGTCAGGAAAACATCCGACCAGGCCATCATGGAGGCCTTTTCGTCCATATCCTCACCAGAATAGTGACCCAACCCACCTCCAAGCGATACTGGTTCGACGATGTGGACATTTGGTATATTCTTTACGTATTCAATCGTTCGCCTTCTCTCATCTTCGAAGCGCGAATTTTTGATGAAATGATTGGGGTGAAAACGGATCAGCAGTTGACAATGGCTCGCTAAACCGATTGTTTCTGACCAAGTCTACAATGGCTTTCATGTTTGGGAAATTTGGGTGGAGGGTCTCAAAACTGCAAGCGTAAGAGAGCAGTTTTCAGATTTGTATCAAGCCCATGCAGGCTGAAATATTCATTGCGCGGTATGACCCACTACGTTTGAAATATCCATCGTAGGCGGGAATCCCACTGATCTGGACACGTGCTGGGTCCCAGTCTGAGCCCAGGACAAGTTCTTGCTTTTGGATTTCCGACCAGCAAGTGATGTAATCTACTGGTGCACCGTTCAGGCTGTAGGAGGAGGGATTATCCCATCCAACAATCACAGCAGAGGTACAGATGCCACGCCGGACAGCTTCGCGCAGGATATAACGGTCCAACGCCAGCCCGGGGTGCGGGATACGACCAGGCTGGGTTGATATTTTTCGAAAAGGTCTTCGTAAATTTGGGGAGTAAATGCTTTTGAGATTTGGTAACAAATCTTCGCAAGGAATGTGAACGGCGTAAAAACCAGATGGCCATTCGCAGGAAGGGCAAAGCTAACCGGCTGTAACCGGTATATCCAGCCGTAACAAGGTGGTAATTCCCATCCAAGGCAATGGTATTGATCCGTTTTGAGCCGCCTGTCCAGCGTAACAAATCCAGCCAGCGTTGAGCCACCGGATTAACCGAGCGAAAATATTCCTGGCATTTATCCAAACGCATACCTTCAAAGATCAGGCCTGGACGATGGAAACGCGCTTCGATAGTCGGGAGCGCTTCATCGTCCACAAGCATGATCACTTCCACACCTGCTGCCAGGATGGTGGATATTACATCCAGACTGAAGAAAATAAATTAGCGCCAGTCCATGGTCGGCAATAATGAAAATGCGTTTGGTCATTTTTTTTTCAGAAAACCATATGGAAAACTATAGGCAGGCCCATCATACCAAGTTATTGGTTGATTATTATTTATCATGTTGGTTTGATCCTGCTCGTTCTGTCTTCAATTCTTGAGTTCATAAAGAAGAATTTTTTGTCTATCATATGATGTAGATACTGTCGATTATCAAAATCAAAGTTCCGTCATTGGAATAATCGTCTGCACAAATTTCCCGGTAATAGATATATGTCTGAGCACAGATAAATTTAAATGTATTACGAGATATACTCCCGCACATAATAAAGGTGGGTAATGTTGGTAAATCGAAGGTGATTTGCATTAATTTTTAGCCTTATTCTCTACGGTTGGCGCAAAAGCGCTTATCGCTTCACGCGCATACTTTTCCTCATAAATTTCATTGTGATCACAGTTTCAATTTTGATTTAATCCTTTTCCAAAGAAGTTTTGCTTTGTTTATTATCACATTCATAGTTTGTTTTATAGAATATTTGCGAGGAGGTACCTCTCCGTGCCATTGTGCGTGATGAAGTCGGATAAACCGATGGGCATTTTCTATCAACTTTGCTCGCTGCTCAGGTGAAGAGTTCGCAAGAATAAAATCTAAATGTTTAACCTTGTCCGGCCTACGTTCGAACCATTCCAGATATTCAAAATAACGGATTAATAATTCATGTTCATGAGAAGGAACATAGATTTCGTGTTCATTCACATAGATTTTTTCTCTTTCTAAGAAAAGTTTGAATTTTAAAGCGTTTTGAATAGAAAATTGAGTATAGAAATCAAGTTCGTCAATTAAATCGAGGCGAATCCAAAGTTTGTTTTCGCGAATTAAGTCAAGGTGAATATGATACTTTCCTTCTATAACTCGCAAAAAGCATTCTTCCCCATCCAAAATGTCCATCAGGTATTTTTGAATTATTCCTGAGACTTTGATTTCTATCAATAACAAGAAGGTCTATATCACTTCCGGGTAGAAAAGATGGGAAATTGGGCCATTTTTTTAACAAGACATATTCATCTCCCAGTAAATCTAATAATGATAAAATCGAAAATGCCCGTATCATCGCTCAAATACCACACTAGGTATTTTTTCGAATCCGTGAAAAACATGGACGGCTGCCCTGTGAACGCCGTCAAGAATTATATAGGATCCAACTCCTAAAGGTTTAACCAAAATTGGGGGCAGGAGTTTTAATTGATCCATGCTTATCTCCTTTAACGCAAGGTACTTTTCGATGGAATAATCATCGCACAAATATGTAAATCGGAACTGATACAAATAGTTTCTATATATATTCATATCGGAACACAGCGCGATATAGTGAGGTGTATCTTTCACTGCCGTTAATTGCTTTGATGTACGACCATTTCCATAACAAAGAATGTTTGCAGAAAGTAAAGATATTGGTATTTGCTGGAATGAATATTGACGGGGTCTGTGGATGTGAAGTGGCTTTTCAAAAAGCAAACCTTCGTTATCGTTTTCAAGGAATGCGATTCCGTCTTTATGACCTAACAGCTTTAGATAGTAATCCACCTGTCTCTTCGCGATCAGAAGCATGGATAACATGTTCATGTGAAACACCTTGATCGAGAGGAGAGATATGAAAATCCAGATCTGCATGTCTTGGGTTGTACCTATTTCGAATTTTGTTTTTAATTTGAACGATATATTTACATTGTTTTTTTCGAAATGCACCTTGGCCGCTAGGTTCTTCCTGGGGATTGAAATTTTTCACAAAAATGTTAATAATGCGGGGAGGAAGCTTGTACAAAGATTTTAATTTTGATTTTGAAATGCCAAATTGGGACTGTGTCGCAAGCATAGAGATTAAATACAAACTGTCTCATATCCTTGAAAGAACAAGATTTTATTCGCAAGATTTCAATTTCCTCTTCCTGCCGCAGTATGGCAAGAATTTCATCAGTATGGGGAAAACCACTGCTCCAAATTATAAAATAATGATAGCGGAAGATGTTCCGTGACAAATTATCTGAATTTTGAAAAGTCATAATATTGTCTCGATAATCATTTAATTTTTATTTAAAGCCAAATTCAACTTCTTGATGACAACCATTTGGCACAAACCCATCAAGCGCTTTCACATTGATCCTTTCACCGCGTTCAAAGCGTTCTGCGAGGTCAGCTACTGTAAAAACCACTGACTCCCCCGCCCGATTGGAGAAAACCTGCTGAACTATATTGACCGGGTTGCAAAACGTGACTGACGTTTCGAAACACAAAAGGCGGGGATTGGTTTCACGGAACAGGTTTCTACAAATTGCCATCTTGCTTTCCAATTTATTTGGCTGTTGGAAGTGCAATGTTGCAATCAACGGTACGATCATATAAGTGCGAAATACTGAACTCGAAATTTCCAACGGATAGCCGAAATTGAAGTCTGCGTCTGACCAAGCATAACTCAACACTTTTCCATCGAGCTGTAAAAAGGACGGCAACCTTTGATTAGAATCTCTGGTGTAACAATAAGTTGTATTCTTTCCAAGCCGAAGGGAGAACCCAAGGGCATCAGGATGAGACTCTAATGCCTGAAGCACATCGCTCATCGAAAAGTCACCCACAAATATGTTGTCATCCACTAAAAAAAGAATTAATGGCCTTGAAGAAGACACACACCTTTTGGAAGCAATTTTCCGCCGCATCTGGTGAGCTTGGTGATCTATGGCGTGCCTGAGAACTCGAATGCGAATATGTTGGGTATTGACCAGATAAGAAAAGCCCTGTAACCACGGCCTTATAAAGGGGAAAAAGCAACCTGCAGTCAGGATTTTGAGAGTATCACGACGGAAGTTCTTTTCAGGGTAAAAAGCCACCTGAGGATATTCATTGATTAGAATTCGGTATTGAAGGGCATAACGTAACTCATCGGCCTTATACAGAACTGTCAAATGAACCAGGTGCGCATCCTGACAATGTAAATAGAATGAGCGCAATGTTGCATCTAACTGCATGGCGCGGTTATAGCTGAATACAATTCCACGAATTTGCTGTGTCATATGGACATCCCAATATTTTCTACCGCTTATAAGGCATTGATGTATTCGCTTTTGTTATGTTAGCCATCCTTATTTGTTTTGTGATGAATAGCTCAGATAATAAGTTTCCTGGAGAGGAGATACCATACCCTAACCATCTAATGGCTTTAGGGAAATCATTATTGAACCAATAATATTTGGCGATACTGCCGGAAGATGAAAACCTAAATAATTCAGGTAACAATGGTTTTAATTCAGAACAATGCCCCAAAATTCTGACCATGCATTTAGAGATCTCCTGATTTACCATGTATAAATCACCTTGGAAAAATCCCTTTGCCTTCAAAGAATTTACTGCAGTAAAAAGTAAATTTATTGCGTTTAATGTTTCATCGGTTGATAGTTTCCTTGTTGGATCTGCAGCTTGTCCTAGGCGGAAATTGATATATTCATTTTCTGATACTCCTCCACCAATTAATTCTTCAATAAAATGACGCCGGATTTCATCTGAAATTTTCCATCTTTCTGTATCCAATAATTTATTACCTGGTTGAGCCCGATATTGATAAAGGACATCTGGCAAGCAATGAAACCTGGTCACTTTACTCAAGCGTGTCCAAAGCTCTACATCTAACTTTCGATTAAAGGTCGTGTTATAACCGTGAACTTTTTTTAGTTTATCTTTTCGCATAAATGAAGATCCATGGAATGCCGGACTAGAAAACAACATCTTTAGGATGAGCTCATTATGTGTCTCTGGAAGTGTCCAGGTAGTGATATATTCCATATTTTGATTTAATACCTTATAGGCAGTACTGAGCACTCCGATATCAGGATGCTCTTCCATGAAGCAAAATTGTTTCTCGAGACGTTCTTGATCACTAATATCATCACTATCCATGCGGGCTATATATTTCCCTTGAGCGATAGCTAATCCGCGATTTGATGATGCTCCTCTTTTTAAATTAGCGCTATTATCCAATCGTCTAATGCGGGGATCATGATAACCATCTAAAATGGCAGGTGTATCATCAGTTGAAGCATCGTTTACGATGATAAATTCAAAATCTGTGAATGTTTGACCCAGGATGCTATCTAATGCCATCCGTAAAAAAGGGCCATCATTAAATGTCGTCATAAGGACGCTAACCAGTGGTTTCATGCTCATCCAATCGTTATCCTGTTACAAAAGCACCTGGCGGTAAAATCGGTCAAAACTCGCTATTTGAACCGCTACACGGAAATTTAACATAATTCTTTGCCGGCCCGCTTCACCCATTCGGACCCGAAGGCTCGAGTCTTTACCAAGAATTGCCAATTTCTCCGCCATACTGTGCCAGTCTCGCCGAGGGACAACAAATCCTGTTTCTTCATTTTCTATTCCGATATCACCTGCATCAGTACAAACAACCGGCACAGCCATCGATTGAGCTTCTAATACAGCATTATTAAATCCTTCGGAGACTGACGCCAAAAGAAAAACATCAGCCCAATCTAGTTGTTCTTTAACACCGGATCGTGACGCGGGGCCAAGCAACGTAACGGTACTTTCCAATTCCAAATCTCGAATTGTAAATCTTATGGACGCAGAATTGGTACCTTCTCCAATAATGTGATACTCGCATCCTATTCCTTGTTTCACGAGCCACTTAATGGCCTGTAAGGCATATTCGTATCCTTTAACCCAATCCAACCGGCCGACACTTAAGATACGGTAGGGGCGCGATGGCATACCAACTGATAAAACCTGTTTATTTTCTCCTGGTGTGAAAAATGAAAAGTCGATTGCTGGGGAAATCACAGCATGCGTTTTGTTGCTTGAACAACCCTGTATTTGCGCCTTGTTCCAAAGGTCTTCACTCACCAAATGCAAGCCATCAGCTTGTTCCCAAACCTGGCGATAATAACCGGGTTTGTCAAGTCTGGCGCTATTTAATTCGCTGCCACGAAAACTGACCGTAATCCGGCAATCCAGCAAATCTTTTTGGTACATGTTTCCGTGAGCTAGATTACCGAATTCATAATGGATAAGAGCGGGATGTAATTGTATAAACTCAGCATCCAAATAGAAAAGATGGATAATATACGGCCCGAACTTTCTCCACCCGAGTCCAAAGTATTGCAAGGTGCTTTTTGGTGCCATCAGAAGGCAGCGTAGCAATGAAAAGGGGAACAGCAAAACTTCCACGAATTTGGACCTTGCCGGACCAGTCACGTGAACACGATGGCGCAATTCTTTCCAGGCAGGCAACTGTGGAAAAAGACGCCGGTCTTCAGCCGCGCTTCGGTTGCATACAATATGTATATCCCAGCCCTGTTCCAGGAGCCCAAGGAATTTCTGAACGATAAAAGTCTCGGAACGCCTTGGAAAAGCTTTAACAAAAAGGGCAAGCCGAAACGGGTGTCCAGAATTAGGATGATTGCCAGATCCGAATGAATAATTAGAATTGGTCATAGAAGGAATATCGCAAAGCCGATTTAAAGATCTTAATATTTGGAAAGAATAAAATTGGAATATTCAATCTCGCACTGAAACAGAATTTGTCCCTCCATTCAGCGCGTGGAAAATATATCAGATTGAAAAAAATAGATGAGGACCAAGCTGCGGTCTTGGATAGTAAAACTGCACCTAGACATGATTATCCCTGCACTACCCAAGCAAATTTTGGGAATAATCTGGTCATAACGCGCCGTTTGAACATCCCAGTGTATCTTTTGTACACAACGCCTCGCTCTGGACTGACAGGGGAAAAATCTAATTTCAACGCTGGGCGACAAAGCGCAGTCAGGTATAACGGGATAATCTGTGAATTTGGGCGCCCATGTTTTTTAAACATGATCACAATAAAACCAGACTGTCGTAAAACCTCGAACAGGGTATGGGGACTAAACGCATAGAAGTGCCCCACCTCAAATAAATCATGTGCGTACAAATTTGGTACTTCGAGCAGCAGCCAACCATCCGGAACAAGGATGGACTCACGCAGGTGGGTTAAATAACCAATCGGGTCAGATAGATGCTCAAGGACGTGAGACATCGAGATCAGATCGAAGCGCGCTTCCTCAGCTTTTTCGAGTTCTTCCAGCGACGCGTAGACTGTCAGACCATCATTGTGAGCAAGCAAACGATGTACCTCGCCGGGTTCCACCCCTACCACCCGATCGTGATACGCACCCTGAAATTGCTGGAGTAGGATACCAATCGAACAACCAATATCCAGCTGGCGAGAAAGCAATGGGATCGCCGAACTTACAAAATCAAGCAGCATTCCAGCACGTTTTTTTTGCACGTTGATATTCCGCACTGTCGGCTCCGTACTGCCTTCCTGAAGCAGGCGGTATTCTTTGGCATAAAAAACATCCAACTCGGCTTCCGTCATGCGCGGGGATTGAAAGACAAACCCACAATCTTGGCAAATGCGATTTACAACCACTTGTCCACGAAAGGAACGGTGGTCGAACAAGCGGCTATGGTCACCACCGCACAAAGGACAATGTTGAACTATTTCTGTCATGCTAATCCTTGAGCTCCGCGATGTTCAAATATCACTTCACGAAGGTTTTCTGCCAGCCATTTTCCGGCATACTCCCAGTTTAGTTCACTCTCGTATCTTGCTCGCGCTTTTCGACACAACATATAGTAATCATCCGGATTACCCACCAGTTCAATAATTTTCTGAACGTATGCTTCGGCAGACTCCCTTTGGCAGCACGATGCCCGTTTCGCCATTTTTTACAGTTGTGGCGGAGCCCCGCCGACATCATTTGTTATTGTCGGTGTACCAAATGCTGCGGCTTCACTGGGGACAATACCCGCAGGCTCGAAAAGAGCCGGGTGGATGAGAAAATGGGCCTGACGATAAAGAGAGACATAATTCTCCAGTTGAATGGGATTATTTTTTTTGAATGGACCGACAAACCTGACATTTTCCTCCGGCTGTTTTTGGGTGCCGCATACAACCAACTCAGCCCGGATCCCGGCGATATTTAGCTTGTGAACAATATCTATCCCGATATCAACACCTTTTCGATGGTAGTCGCGGCCCACCAATAATAAGCGAATTGGCTGGGTAAGGTTTTTCCATTCCCTGATATCAACACTCTTCGGGATGACATTTAGTGGCAAAGCACTCGGTGAAGCGATAAATCGAATGTGCTCCGCAGGGACTTTATACACAGATTCAAGAATGTTCTTCGACCATTCACTCGCCGTGAGAATCCTTGAACAATGGTGCTGGGCACGTTTCTCCTGCCACATGTTTAATCTTAGTGCGGGCCAACCAGCACGCGGCCAGGACGATTCTTCGCCGTAGGACGTGGAATCAATTCTATAGACGCAAGGAACTTTCCCGTGATAAAAAACAAAAGGAAAATGAGCGATTGAAAAAACAAGATCTGGCTTCCATTTTCGAACAGCTTTGTTCGTTACCCGCGATGCTTTCACCGTGGTTGTCATATTGAACTTTATATAACGTTTCCCCACCCTCTGATACAACCTTGTCACTAACCGCTCAGGAAAAATTGGCGGTGAAATCAGGTCCTTGATGATCTTCACTTCAAAACCATTATCACAGATGGCTTGATAATGAAAGTAATCTGTTCCGCTTGCAATATCCATTACTGTTGGATCATGATAGGCAACAAATAATACTTTCATTGATAAATTGTTTTTATCAGAGTTTTCCAATTTATTTGCCATTACTACTCAACGTTCAGGAAGTACAACTGAAAGATACGATTATTTAGCCAAAGGAGGAAATGCCGAACTCCCGGCAACCATAAGATCCTTTTCAATATGGATTTACTCCTTGTTATTTTCGTGACTTGGACATCATTGGTCAGACGGTTGCCCATATGCCAGACCAGCGCTTGTTCTGTCATTAGCCTCAAAAGGCCCATTTGATCAATAGCGATATCCAGCGCGCGTTCGCCCCGCATAGGTTGTTCAGATGGAAGAGGGATGATCTTCCTTAAAACTTCACATTGCGCCATAAACTGAAAATGTGCTGCGCCAGCGTAGGCGACTTTGCCTGAAAATATGATGCGCGGCATAGTCATTAGTTCATTTGGATCTCCCTGCTTTTTTTTCCACTCCAAGCTTCGAACGTGCTCGTAAAACACGTCACTTCTAAGAAAGCGGCCTCTTTCATAAATTTTTTCCCGCTGGGCCCATTCAAATGTCGCTGTGGAATACTGCTTGGGTGTTGGTAACGGCCTCGCCGTCACCATGCCCACATTGGGGAATATCTCAAATAATTCCAAGGAGGCCTTCAACCAGCCGGGACGGAAGCCAATATCACCATCTGAAAAAACCATGTACTTCCCTTGCGCCGAACCAAAAATGTGATTCCAAGCTCCGATCTTGCCAATATTCGTCTCAGAGAGCACGAGATACTGGATCTTTCCCTGGTCACTGGCTTCTTTCAAAGTAAGCCCGCACTTCACGGCAAGAGTGGTTGTCGAAAATAAGTACATCATAAGGATGAGCTGGATTCTCGTGTAGCATTTAGGCTATCCACCACCACTTTAAGCACTTCCAAGCTCTGTTCATAATATCCGCTAAGGAATGGGATACAGTTAACCACAGCCACTGTAATTTCAGCCGGTTGGGCGACCTTTTCCACAAAACGGGCGGGGTTCTGACCTACTCGCATAATTATCTCCTCGGGGTCACGGCGAGCAATCGCTGCATATGTTGTAGTCGAAGGGACAGTTCCCAGCCCCAACCTTTTCCTTCGTTGTTTATAAACACCCGTTCCAATCTCCGAGGAGGCGCACAAACCGCAATTTGTGGTATGCGGACGCTGTCCTCGAAATAATTCACGATTTGTATCCAGGGTGTTAAAAATGCATTTGCGTCCCCCCGCTTTTGCCAGGTTTGATCTGGCAATCTCTGTACCGTATAATGTTTTTTCTGGCAGGTGGTTGTAATCATGGTTCTGATGTACGGCCAGTACATCCATTGATGCATCTATAGCCATTCCAAAGGTTGTATGAGCGCAATAGATCATCCAATTATCCCAGGCAACACGCCCAATGGTGAAGTCGGGCATCTCTGTGTAAAGATGGTGTGGAAATACAAAATAATCGATGCCCCAAGGCGAAAATAGTTCCCCACGTCGAATTACTTCAGTCTCGCAAACGCGATTCCCAATCTCCTGTAAAATCGAATGGTTCATTTAGAGGCAAGTTCCATCGCTGTCCAACCAGTAAATAGTCTTTTTTTTGTCGACCGTTTTCCTCGCCGCCTCAACCAGATCCGACATTAATATCATATCGGCGTTGGCATAACAAAGGACGGGGGAATTACTTTTTGAATGACCAATTTTCATTACGGAACTAACCAGGGGGGTGCCATTTGCGTCACGCTCGACAATTGGGACATTTCTGACGCCGAATTCTTTCGCCGTTTCGGGAATGCCGGGTTCGTCACCAACCAGGATAACATCCACCTCCGCTAGCTTTATCCAGGCTGAAACCGCGTTACGTTGGATGATATTGATGTGTGGGTTGGTGAATGGCTTGGGAGCCGTAAAAATGGTCAAAAATGCCATGATTCTTCCTTATATCATTTCCTTTGTCCCGTCAGTTGCTTATTGTTTCCTTGGACAAATTGATGTAGCAGGGAATAATTCTAATCTGGTGTCAGCAAACCAACTTTTGGGGAAATGCCTTTCAAAATCAGGGACTTTGAAACCTGTTGTTCGATCCATTGGTAAGTGAAGGTGAGCCCTTGCTCAAGAGTTAACGCCGGTTCCCATTGAAGTATTTCGCGGAGGCGCGTATTATCCGAGTTACGACCCCGAACACCCATCGGACCTTTAATGTGTTTAATTGTGATTTCAATATCGGCAATTTTGGAAACCAGGGCAGCAAGTTCGTTGATAGTTACCATACGGTCCGAACCTATATTAAGTGGAAAATGGTAATCAGAGCGCATAAGTCGGTAAATACCTTCCAGGGTATCATCAATGTAACAGAAGGAGCGGGTCTGCTCCCCATCCCCCCACATCTCGATTTCGTGGTTGCCGGTCAATTTAGCGACAGCAATCTTGCGGCACATGGCAGCCGGAGCTTTTTCTCTTCCTCCTTCCCAGGTACCTTGCGGTCCGAAGATATTGTGGAAACGCACAATACGAGTCTCAAGGCCATAATCTTCCCTGTAATGGGTGCACAGGTGTTCCATAACCAGCTTTTCCCAGCCATAGGCATCCTGAGGCATGGCAGGGTAAGCATCTTCCTCTTTTAGCGGAACCACTTTTGCTTCTGTTTGTTTATATTCAGGGTAAACGCAGGCTGAAGAAGTATAGAAATATCGCTTCGCACCGTTGAGACGTGCCGCTTCCAAAGTATGAGTATTGATCAACGAGTTGTTATGCAGAATCTCCGAGTGATGAGCGGAAATAAAACCCATTCCACCCATATCCGCTGCCAGGCCGTAGACCTCGTCAATGCCACGGGTAGCCTGCAAACAATTATCCCACCGGCGCAGGTCGAGGAGCTCGAACTCGTCCGCATCCATTTCACTATACTCAGGAACTTTGATGTCCACGCCGCGCACCCAGTAACCTTTGGCGCGCAGAAAAGTAACAAGGTGATGCCCAATGAAGCCCCCTGCCCCGGTAACCAAAACTCGAATTTGAGCCATATAGATTAATTCCTTTGCAGTATATTAGGTTATAGAAATCTGAGAAATAATATTTGGTTATTATCGCTTACTGCCTTACTGATAGTAATCCATCATTTTCTCCCAATCATTGGAGCACCAGCCAATTCTTGAAAGGTAGCCTCATATTTTGCGCGGCCTTCCGGCCCAAGCACATAAGAAAGAGGCCGCTTTTCTAGGCTGGTCCAAATTTTCTCCAGATGCCAGGGGAAGGGAAGCGGGTAATCATGAAAATAAAAGTATGAGTAATTCCAGGCACATTCAATTTGATCTGGTCTTAACTTTGGGATGGGAATTTTCAGCGCCATATCCAATTTTTGAAAATATTCGTCCCATCCATTGGCGTCCAAGGTGAATCCCTTTTCCCGATAGTGTGCTCTGCCGCTAAGTAGAACCGGGATGCCTCGCGTCGCCATCTCCAATCCAGCAGTGGTTGTATAAACCACTGCAAGATCGGTAATATCGATCAAGTCATAGGTATTAATCTTTTCTTGAGAACGTATGAGATGAATATTCTCTGGTAGCTCTAGAAAAGCTTGGTTGATGGTATCTGCTACAGACTCTCCATCTGTAAGACGCTCCGCTGGATGAATACGAATGACAAGTTGCACTTCGGGGTGTTTAATAAAATATTTAATTGTACGAACAATCCATTCAGCAATGGAATTGCTGAACAAGAAACGACTACGGCCCAAGGTCGCAGTATCGCCAAGGACATTGGTGGGCAATAATACAATCGGACGATCATCTAGATTTAGTAAAGCGTGAATGTTCTCTTTTCCCTCACGGGGAACCTTTTGATATAGATGTGCAAATTTGACATTTTGGGTCAATACATTTCCCTGGCGGGCAGCCAGCAAGGATTCAAGCCAAGCACGCTGTTCATCACTTAAATTTCTTCCTTTGAATGCTTGCCATAGATCGTCAATAAGGTGGAGTAATACCAGGTTATTCTGAGCGATTAAAATTCGTTGATCCATATCAAAAAATTCATAAGTTACGGTATATATATCCATATAGCGCGCCGTCTCATAAACCGCCCCAAACTCTTGAATCATACCGTTGGGAATAATAACCACGTTGGGTCGATTTTTTTCAAAATATGTGAGAGCCTTACGGGCAGCCTCCAGGTTCCGGTCCAGGCGAAACATATAAATTGGCTCTTTTCCGGTTACAGTTTCCGTCTGCAATATATATTGAGTGTCAATCCGCGTGACTTCCTCAACTGATCGGGTAAGTGAGGGTGGTAAATGGCGCTTAGGCTCGATATCCAAAAATGAAGCGATCTTTAGGAACGGAGGCAATCTTTTAAGATATGCCGAGCATACAATTCATGGCGGCGTAAATCAAAACGGCTAATGGGCTTGTCATAATTACCATAGGGGAGGTAGCCAAGAGTAACATCATGGCCGAGTCCGCGGAGGGCTAGGCCTGTAACTACCGCATGAGTGATCCAGAAATGGAGGGATGCAAAGATAAAAATCTTACTTCCGGGCGTTGCAGAATTTGCATACGGTGTTACTTGCGCTATCATTTCCGGTAGTCGTGCTGCCAGAGCCTCCAGATTGAATCGACTGTTAATTTTCCAATCGCGGTGGCGCAACAGCCAGTAGATTTCTGCAGTAAAAGGCATATCGCCAATAAACTCTTTTATTAGGGCTTTTGGTTTCATTTCAGTTCGATCTTCCATTCCAAGCGTGGGCGCATAATACCGGGCGCGGTTCAGCCCATTGCTTACCTGGAGCACCAGTACTATCCACGGTAAAGGTGAGAGCCTGTTCATCCATAAAATAGCGGCGAACACGAAAGGAACTGGCATTAACTCCAAGCGTGTATCGCCCTCCATTCAGGAAATCTGGGGGTAGCACGCAGGTGCTGACATAAAGCCCTGCCTGACGCGAGCCGTGTTTCTCAAATCTCTTCTGGTCATCCATGTCAAAGGATGTGAGCACATACTCGCCACGTGCAGTGCTGATATAGATTCCGATACGCAGTCCAGATATCGGAGCAGCTAGTGCATATTCCATTTCGATATTGAACGATTCGGTTGAATGGATAGTATCCACGATTTTTCCGGACTTATCTAGAATTCGCACTGCAATCGGGCGGAAAGGCACTGCGTCTGCTGGAACTTCTTCCGCACCCCAAATTCGCTCCCCGGCTTCGGAGTTCCCGCCAGAAAGGTAGTAATCTACTGCTTCCGCCGATGGAGCACGCATCACCAAATTGACCTTTTTCCAATACAATCGACTCCTGAGTAAGGCGCAAGATGGACGACATATTGTGGCTGACAAAAAGCACGGTCCGGCCTTCTCCGGCAACGTCGCTCATTTTACCCAGGCTTTTTTTCTGGAATTCGGCATCGCCTACTGCCAGCACTTCATCCATTACGAGGATTTCCGGTTCAAGATGGGCAGCCACAGCAAATGCAAGACGCACATACATCCCCGAAGAGTATCGTTTTACAGGAGTATCAATGAACTGCTCCACTTCTGAAAAATCCAGGATTTCATCGAATTTCCGATCGACCTCAACCCGTTTCATCCCCAGGATGGCTCCGTTCAGGTATATGTTTTCCCGACCGGTCAATTCAGGGTGGAAACCAGTCCCAACTTCCAGCAGGCTGGCAATTCGACCCTTGACTTTAATTTGCCCTGCAGTGGGAGCCGTTACACGGGAAAGGAGCTTCAACAAGGTGCTTTTTCCAGCCCCATTTCGCCCAATTATTCCAAGAGCCATGCCTTGTTCGATTGAAAAGCTGATATCCCGAAGAGCCCATAACGTTTCTCCGTCCAATTCTTCCTGTCCGATTTTCAATAATGGATTGGGTTTACCGCGCACTTTAGCCCACCACACCTTCATATCATTGGTTAAGGTTCCGCTACCGATCTGTCCCAGCCGGTATGCTTTGGATACGTTTTCCGCGACTGATTACAGGTTCTGTCATACGGTATCCATGAAGGTGGCTTCCACGCGATTAAAAATGATTACTCCGATAACAATAATCACCACCATAAACCCGAAACTATAAGCCAGTTGACCTAAGATCAACCGTGCCTCCCCCTCCGAGGTATGCATAGCGGAAAGTTTCCATAATTGAGGACATGGGATTGAACTGGATCAACTGTTGATATTTTGGGGGAATTGTCGATATTGTATATATGACCGGCGTTACATACATCAGCAATTGAACACCAAATTGCACCAGGAAACGAAGATCTCGATACTTGGTGGTAACGGATGAAACAATGATACCAAAACCCAGTCCCAGCCCTGCCATCATTAATAAAAGGACAGGAGTAAGCAGTATCCACCAATTGGGATGGATTTGAGTGCCCTGCAGAGCGAAATATGCCATAAATGCGAGAAAAAACCCAAATTGGATGATGAAGGCAATCAAATTGGAAATGAGTATGGAAATTGGGACCGCCAACCGTGGGAAATAAACCTTACCAAACAAGTTGGCATTGTTGACAAACGTGTCGGATGTGGCGGTCAGACAGTTGGCAAAATAGGTCCAGATGACTGTGCCAGACATGTAGAATAGGAATTGTGGCAACCCACCCGTCGGGAGTTTGGCTATATTGCCGAAGATGACCGTAAATGTGATGGTCGTTAACAAGGGTTGGATGAGGTACCAGAACGGACCAAGGATTGTTTGCTTATACTTGGATACAAAATCGCGGCGCACGAACAGGATTATCAAATCACGAGCATGCCCTAATTCACGCAGGCGCAAATCGAGTAAATTGCGCTGTGGACCGATGATCATGTCCCATTTATCAGATCCTTTTTGTAATTTCCCGGGTTTGCGAAGGTGGTCTTTGCCATTTATTTGCGGTTTTCTTTATACCAATCGATTGTCCGACGTAAGCCGGTTTCAAACGAGGTGCGTGCGTGAAACCCAAAGTATTTTTCCGCCCGGGATATATCCAGCCCGCGGCGCGGTTGACCGTTGGGCTTGCTTGCATCCCACACTAGTTTTCCTTTAAAACCCGTCATCCGGGAGATCGTCTCGACCAGGTCTTTGATTGAAATTTCATTCCCGGAACCCAGATTAACCGGGTCAGCGCCATTGTATTTCTCTGCCGCCAGCAGGATCCCTTCAGCAGCATCTTCCACGTAAAGAAATTCCCGTGTTGGAGAACCATCCCCCCAAACGACAATCTCGTTTTCGCCTTTCTCCTGTGCATCGAAGCATTTACGGATAAGCGCCGGGATTACGTGGGAATAGGCCGGGTCAAAATTGTCGCGCGGACCATAAAGATTAACCGGCAGGAGAAAGATCGCATTGTAACCGTATTGTTGACGGTATGCTTGTGCTTCTACCAGAAGCATCTTCTTTGCCAAGCCATATGGTGCATTGGTTTCCTCCGGGTAGCCATCCCACAGGTTGTCCTCCTTGAATGGCACTGGGGTAAACTTTGGATAGGCGCACACCGTTCCCAGCGCTACAAATTTCCCTGTTCCGAGCTGCCAGGCCTGGTGCAAAAGTTCCACCCCCATCATCAAGTTATCGTAGAAGAATTCGGCCGGGTGTCCAAGATTGGCGCCGATCCCTCCCACGTGGGCTGCCAGGTGGAGTATGACCAAATCGGATGGTAGCGGATTAATTATTGAAGGCTGAAAACCCACCGGGGTTAATGAGCAGGCCTGCGATCCGCGGGTTTCATGGCATCATCCAATAGACGGCGGATGTCGTCATGCTTTACCAGGTCATAATGTTCGATGTGAGGAACGAGGATGTCTGCAGCACCGCGGGCAACCAGTTTTTCGACGATATAGGAGCCCAGGAATCCCGCTCCTCCAGTGACAATGACGCGTTTATCTTTCCAAAAGTTTTCTGCCATAGTTATTGGACAATAAAACGAGTGTTGGTATATTTTTCATCCTGCGGGTTGCGAATAATATTATTCCGCAGTACATTGACGACTTCGCGGACACCATCATCCACCGTCAGGGCAGCATTAAAGCCAAGTTCACGGCGGATTTTTGAAAATGAAACCGTGATATCGCGCATATCCCCTCCAAAAGTTAAATCTTTGTACGTGACCACTGTTTCCGGAAGACGCTTGATCACGAACCCAACGATTTCATCCTTGGTATAATTACCGTTGTCAGTTCCCAGGTTAAATATCTGACCTTTGATCTTCTCTACCGGTACTTCCAACTCCGAGGATCAATCCCGCCACAACATCCTTCACGTGAACAAATGAGCGCGAATAGCCTCGTTGATAAATAATCAATTCCCGTTTGGCATATGCATCCAGCACAAACTGGTTGACGATCAAATCAAAACGAGTACGAGGAGAAATACCATAAAGGGTCGCCAGGCGGAAAATGAGTGGTGCGGTGATTTCCATCCTTCTGCGCAAGGAGAAATTCTTCAGCTGCGATTTTTGTTTCAGCATACAAAGACTGTGGATTGAGTTGCGAGGTTTCGGACACAGGTTTTCCATCCAGCCGACAGACCATAGTTGCTATAGGTGGAGGTAAATATAAAGCGCCCGGCTCCCAAACCAGCCGCAGTTCGAAGACATTTTTTACCGCCTCCACGTTATACCGCCAGGCGGCCTGTTTTCCAACCGCCTGGCAGGCTGGGAAACCCAACTATCGCTGCCAGGTGGACCACTGCAATCAGGTTTAGGCCAATTTCGCGGTAAGGCTGCACGGACGCACCCGGCTCGGTCACATCTGCCCGTTCGAAATGAAAGTTGGGATGGGCAAAGAAGCCCAGTAGTGACTCTCCCCCATAAAGCAGACTGTCCAAAACGGTCACGTGGTATCCGGCGCGCAGTAATTCGGAGGTCAAGAGCGAGCCAATATAACCCGCTCCGCCGGTCACCAGGATATGGCCTTTATCGCTCACTAATACCCTCCAACTCGACACGCAACCCGTTCACTACCAGCACTGGTCCGGAATCTCTCCGGGACGACCTTCACTCCCTGTTCCATGCATGTCAGGCGGCAAATTTCTGCAACATCGCCATCTCCTCGGACGCTAAGATGGTCAAACCCTGCCATGCGAGCCTTTTCAATGTGCTCTTTAACATGTTGGCGGGTATTCCGGTAAAGTAAAAATTGTTGCTCGATATAGTCCATGGTCAGCCGTGTGCGCAGGGCAATTCCTTCGGGTGTGATGATATAGCGGAGTTTCTTGCGATTGGCGCGCTTGATTTTAACGTAACCCTTCTCGATCAACCTTTTTAGATGCCAGTTAACCGTGCCAACCGCCACATCCATTTGTGTGGCGATGGAAGCCTGGGTTACGTCGGGGTCACGCTCGATTGTCTCGAGCAATGCCATTTCTCTCGATGATTCGTCTGGAAGTAGACATGATCCTTCCCGATTACGAGTTCTCATTTCTGACTTGCTTGAGATCTGCCTCGACCATCATTTCCACCAGATCTTTAAGCCCACGCCGGCGTCCAATCCAGTTCTTTATGCGCCTTGGATGGATCCGCGATAAGCCGGTCCACTTCAGATGGTCGAATAAATCGCTGATCCTGCACGACATAATCCTGATAATTCAATCCCACGAAATTGAAGGCCATTTCGGCAAATTGGCGTACCGAATGACTTTTGCCTGTACCAATGACATAATCCTGCGGGGTTTTCTGCTGGAGCATCTTCCACATTACTTCCACATATTCTCCAGCAAAGCCCCAATCCCGCTGAGATTCCAAGTTTCCCAATCGGATTTCCTTTGCCAATCCGTATTTTAATCCTGGCAACTCCATGAGATATCTTTCGGGTTACAAACTCGAGACCTCGCCGGGGGCTTTCATGATTGAATAGGATCCCCGAGACTGCAAACATGTTATAAGACTCGCGATAATTTACCGTGATCCAATGTCCATATACTTTGGCAACCCCGTATGGACTGCGAGGGTAAAAAGGGGTGGTTTCCTTTTGTGGAGACTCGATGACTTTTCCAAACATCTCACTGCTGGATGCCTGGTAAAACCTGCATTTTGGATTTACCTGGCGAATTGCTTCCAGCATCCTTGTCACCCCCAATGCGGTCACTTCACCAGTTAATACAGCCTGGCTCCAGGATGTGGCGACAAAAGACTGCGCTGCCAGGTTATAAACCTCATCCGGGCGATATTGTTCCAGAACTGCCATCAATGAACTCTGGTCGTGTAAATCACCCTGAATAATGTTTATATCATCCTGGATATGCTGGATCTTTCAAAGGTTACGGTGCTGGAACGTCGCACCATTCCGACCACATCATATCCTTTTGATAGTAAAAACTCTGCAAGGTACGAGCCGACCTGGCCGGTAACACCGGTGATGAGGGCAGTGGGCATTTCTCCTCCAATTCAAAATTCAGTGGCTGAATTATAACCGCGAATTATTTTTCGTCAAGCGCCCGATTATAGCGCAAATCGGCGCATTTTTGATATTACGGGAACTTGTTTATTATTGGAGGCTCAGGTTGGGGTTTGTATAAAACAACAATTAAGTGCCTTATAACGATAATAATTACCACCAATAATGCCAGGGCTAGAGTAGTTTGGGAAAAATATCAGTTCCGAACAGAAAGGGCTGGTAAATAAAGAATGATATAAGGTTGGCAGCCAGGGCAAGATAGAAATATTCCGGAAAATAAAATGCATAAACAATGGAAAGCACATCTGAAGGAAAGAAATAACGGTCATGCGTCTTGGGTAAAAAATATGGCACAAGGAGGGCGGAAATAAAGGCAAGTTGGACGATCAGTTGTCTTGAAAAAGTGGCTCGGCTTTTATAAACAACCCCCACATAAATCGCGACAAATACTGACTGCAAAAATTATTCCTGCCGGATAAAATATATCATACATGTTCGCAGGCAGCCAAGTGTACATGTTGGGGGCATTATGTACCAGGCCCGCGTATCCCTCCACTTGCCCCAAATATACGGTTAACAGCTCTACAATCGGACGTCCGGCAATCCATGCAGGAATAATCGACACTAAATAAACAAGTGGAATTATTAATAAGTGCTTCCAGGAAACAACTTTTTTCAAAAACAGAACAAATAAGAACGGAGATGAGATAGATTGATTGAAATTTGATTGTGAATGCGATCCCAAAAGTAATGCAAGCAAACCAAGGTTGTTTTTTTAGAATATAAAAAAGAAACGCCACTAAAGCTGCCGTATAAATGCTTTCGATCTGAGCCCATGCAGCACTATTAAGAATTACTGTTGGAGCAAAAAGAATGGCGAGATAGGCGAAAATTGATATGGGACCTTTCTCATATTTCATACGGACAATTCGAAAAACATACCATGCACAAATAAAATCACAGAAAATGGCAGGTAGTTTGACTGCTGTGATTGAAGCTATGTTTGGCAGTAATTGAGAAACGATGTAAAGCATATATAAAAATGAGGGAGTGTAATCCGAGAAATTCTAACCCCAACGTGGGAAAACCCAATCGCTTAATTAATCTCATACCACGACTTTTAATAGAAATTCAAGTAATCGTCAGATTTAAACGTTCGAAGGCTGTAGCGAAGGAGAAGAGCTAGTAGGGTTCCCGCAAGAACTATAAAAATGTCCCCATAAGGGAGCTTTTTAACAAATATCGATCAAATGGTCTTTAATCCTACGAAAAAAGGAACCGCAGACCATTGATAATGTTAGCCGTCTTCATGACATTTCTTCCTTTTGGTTTCACTAGAAATGAATTGAAATAGCAACCTCGGCAGAAAGGAAACCTTTTTAGTCATTCAAATCATAATTATGGCGAGTGACAGTGCACCTGCAAATGAATATTTCGAGAATTTGGTTTTAAATAAACTGCTTTGTCACTTTGTGCAAAATTTTATGGTGCCCAGGCTGCTTTCCGGGTTCCTCGGTTCTTTGGATGGTAGCTATCATGATCGCTAAGATAATGTCATGGAAAATAATATATATCCGATTTATTTACATGGTTGATCTCGCGGTACATATAAAGCAACTGGCTGATTTACAAACTCTGGAACTTCCAGGTAATAACAATTGAGCGGGATGACAACTTCTTCCACCCACAGATCATTTTCATTACCGAACGCCTTGCCGGATCCCTTGCAGAGCTGAGAATACGCACTTGCAACAATCATGCTGAAACGCTGGGTCTGTAAATCCTTCTGGAATTGGTCAAAGTATGGGCGGTTATGGGACATTACCATTTCCATCATGTAATCCTGCTCATAATCCGGGACAAGGGGCACGTTCACCATCTTCAGCGCCAGGAGTTGACGTTGTGTGATAAAAAGCACTTCTCCACCTGTTTTCGCCACCGACTCGGTTTGGCTTCGGACTGACTCCAATAGTTGGTTCGCTTGCTGAATGGTCCCAGGTCATAAATGAACTAGTCCCTTTAACTGCCATCCACACGGGGAAAAGGATTACTATGGCAATCAAGGCAGTTGGAAAAGCAATCGGCGATGCCCATTCTTTCCATTTCGGGGGTCATCGGTCAAAGTAAAAATAACCACCCACGAGCATTAATAGGATCAGGTATGCATCCAGATTGTGCAGGTCGGATCCTCCACCGATCTTTATGCTGACCACCAAGCCGCCTAGAAAGAGGACAAGCAATGTGGAAAAAATACCAATTAACCGCAGAGGATGATAAATGCCTCGTCGCTGCCAAAGGAAGATGATAATTATAGCCAGTAACGGCAGGGAAACGATCAAAGCAGAAGGTAATATCCCACTAGAATTGGTAGCGTTGGGGAAAAGTCGATACCACAACAGGTCAGAAGTCAGGCTTGTAAAGGCATCGCCTGGGTGGCTTGCATTCCCGGAAATTAGAACATAAAAGAATTGACTTGCGAATGCGGTGACGAGTCCCAATGCAAACCAGAAAGCGGGTTTCCATAAATATTGCACCCAGGATTTGAATGATGCATACGGAATTTCCAGGAAGAAGAATACCGCGGCAAAAAGCCCGGGCACCGGGTACCAGTTTATCCTGCTCATCCCTGCCCAGATGGATGCAACCAGGACCACAAGCGTGGTGAGCCAAAACTTCTGGGTTTAACCCCCAGATAAAAATGATGGCGCAGGCAAGTAAATGGATGTGGATTGGTCCCTGCATCAGAAATAGAACCGCCCATGCAACCATCGGCCAAAACAACTGACGAACCTTCATCTTTAATCGACGGTGAATATAACCGCCAAGAGCTGATCGGGAATCCAATCGACAGAATTGCTTCCCAAGCGCGGTGAATCCAGATCGGAAGATTCCCAAAAAAGAAATGGAACTGCCAGCAGGAAATTCTGGGTGGCATGCATGATTGGAAGCGCAATTTTCATTCCGTAGATCTGGCTGGAGAATAAAATGGATGCCCGGTAATAATTAGTGGTGTCAGACCAACCAAGCGAGAAAGGGTAATTATTTACCACGGATATGAAAGATATATGCCATACAAGACGGCTGTAAAAGGCGTACTCCCAGGGAAAATGACCAGGAGAAATCTTTTCTGGATATTTTCAAAACCAGGGTGGCAGCCAGGACACAGAGCCACATAATCCATAGCGGACTCTCGAATAAAAAGAGGCGAACTCCAATCGGAGTTGATCCAAGGAATAAAATACTTATGGGAACCAACCAGCAAAAATGATGAATAGCACGAATTGAAAACGCGTTTATCATCTCAATCGATTAATCTTATTTGTAAAATTAGACATCCACAATGAGGTTTTTGAATTCCAGGTCAAAATGAGAATGAGACAGTGTTAGGCAATAAATATCAACAGAAATGGCCAAATAATAAAGCCAATTGGATTGAGAAAGGTGATATTGTATTCAATCTCATAACATTGCAAATTCCCATAAATGCCCACAAGGATAATGCTACAGTGAAAACCAGTGTCGAGCGAAAAAATAACATCCCTTTTTTGTTTATTGCATTTATTCATGCCAAATTATCGCTTTTGTATCTGCGCCATTAAATTTGTGTTATGAGAAAATGGAACTGCAATTACCGATCAACAGGTAATATTCACAATATACTGTTCAGTTTGAATTTTGGAGCGCATTTGCTCATTTTCTGATACGTAATGTGGAATGGATCCTTTCAAGGTGGCAACGACAGGTGACTAAAATGTTACTTGCTATTTTAAAATCCTCCAGAAACATCAGTTGAACCGCTCAAGAACTCCGATGATAATAAGGAAAATCATCCCGATCTTCCGTAGACCACCAAGCGACGAATTTGGAGTGCAATTTAAATACATCTTTGATTCTCAAGACTTCAGAATATTTGCCTGAATTCAAGAAAGTCTGCCAATCTGAATTAATAAATCCTTCTAGAATTATTATGAAATCCGCTTGTTGACGCCATTGTTCTGCCAGGGCGAGCATTCCAGTGGCCCAAACGGGACAATGTCGCAGAATCTCCATCCAGCCAATAGTTCCACTGACCATCCAACTCTTGGGGATATAATTCAATATTTGGTACATACAGAAGAACTGCGACCGCATTTCCTCCATCCCAATAAACCTGGCTGCCGGGAGGAATTACTTCCGCAATGTTTTTTCCCACCTGTTCGTATGTGCTTATGATGTTTCCGGAACAATCCCACCCGGTAAAACCGCCTCCAAGGGCGACGGATGGGGAGAGCAACAATCCAGCCAGCATAAAAATTACAATAGAAATCGCTCCAAAGGAATAGAGTGTTGAGAATCTTTTTCTTTTCAACAGGTATCTGATTAAGAGACCAAATACAAGAACGAGTGAACCGCACAAAAGACCGGCAAGAGTCGGAATACATCCAGCGGGAGAGATCAAAAGGTATGCCAAATTTATTGGCGAGAAAATCCCACAATGGAACTTTTCCCGGCAATATTTGGCCGGTTGCGAAGAGGCTCCGAATTCGAGGTATGCGTAAATACAATAGGAAATCGCTCGTGTTTAAAAAACTACCATATCCAACAGCTGTGGAAACCACTATAACCAGCACGCTCAAGATTATTTGTCTTGCAATGGATAGGTTCGACTGGAAATTGGAAAACACGGCGACTGCAAACACAAGACCGAGGTATGAAAAGAAGGCAAAGTAGGGATTAACGGCAAAAGCGTTACTAAAATTGATCCCATTAAAGCCCAAGCCTGCCCAGATATGTAATACCAATAACGTGAAAAAGAGTACGCCCAGGAAAATGGCGTAACGGAAGTGTGCTTCGGTTTTCCAAACTTTACGCGCCGGCCAAAGCGCCAGTCCGGCGATGGCCCCGACCAAAGAAATAAAGTGAAATCGAAGTCCTTCCAGCAGGCTGTAAATGCGAGCTGACCAGTTTGCATTAAAATTTAACTCTGCCGTGATCCCAATAGGCAGCCGCCATTTGTCCAGGAATGGGGTGAGAGAGGCGGGCAGCCAGGGAGCCCACATTTCCAAAATCCCTGGCCAAAAAATTGCGTGACCTATGACAACAACAAGGATCCCTGCTACCGAGGCAATGAGTCCCAGTTTACGACCAAATTGCCAGAATATGTATACTAAAAGAAATGGCAAAACTGGAGCCATATCCTGGCGGGTCAGGAGGATAAGTCCAGCCAGGGCAGCACTTAATGAGATTTCCCAGCTATTGCGCTCCTTACCCAAGACAAGAAACAGGACCCACATGAGCAGGCAAGTTACCAATCCTTGCGATATTCCGACACTATAAAAGCGAATAATGGCCGGATTAAGCGCTACAGCCCACACAGCCAGGGCGGCCCACCATGGACCTGCTAGTCGGCGTGTAGTCGCCCAGAGTCCCACAAGTGCAATAAAGCCGACAATGACAGCGAAAATTCTTCCTGTTCTCAGACCGGGGCCAAACCACAGCTGGATATATCCAGGGACAAGGTAGGATAAGGGCCCATATTCTGTTCGTGGACCGTTTGATTGAAACGGATGGAAAACACCGGAAGCAAATAAGTTCCCCTTATACAGGAAAAGGCCTTCATCAATAGTAGCCCGCTGAGTATTCGCAAAATTTATGGAAAAGACAATGTATATTGCCGCTCCCACCAGCGCTAGAACAATAGCGATGCTGACATTGGACCCCCACACCTTGAACTGCTTTCCAATCTTCGACAAAAATACATTCATTTTATTAGTGCAGCCGATTTTGTGTTATTGATCTTTTTTCGATGATCCCAGAGCCAGCCACCTATCAGGATCAAAACGCTAATGGATGCAATGGCTGCAAATATCGTGGAGATAGGCAAGATAATATTAACCAGATCGGAATATCGACTTATGTACCAGAAGCCAAACAATGCCAGAAAAACTCCTTCCACTGCCAGGATGCGCCACAGCCAGGGGTCATGAGTGATCCGTTGCCAGTTCAGAGCATGGGCAGCCAGGGCAGCCTGGAAAAGAAGCAGGATTACACGGTATCGTGGATTGTCCCATTGGTCGCCGCCAGCTCGGGCAGCTGAAATAATAATCCACACCCATGTAACCACCCAAAGCCAAAACCAGGCAACCTGCTCCCGCTTATCCGCTGTTTTCCACGCAGAACGCAGGCTGTAAACCAGGAAGGGGAGAAGTGCATACCAGCCCGACCCACGCAGGATGCCCAACGCCCGCATTGGCCAAACTGCCGGATCTGCCAGGGCGGCTGGTAAGACCGGCTGGGCGATTCCATAGCCGATAATAAAGGGAAGATGTAGAGCCTGCGGTAAACTGACAAATAAGTATTGGAGCTGACCGGAGTTCAACTCGGTAACGTCCGCACTATAGTTTGCCGAATAACGCAGCCAGTTTACCAGATTTGCCAGCGGCCCTCCCGGGACTTGCAAAGCTCCCCCAAGAACCTCCCCCAATAACACTGCCGCCAAAAAAACCACGCTGCCACGCCACCGACCCACCACCATTTAATTTGGCGTTCTTTTTCCCGTAACCAGGCCCAGACACCCAATCCCAATAATGTAACCACTACCACCCCTGGAGAGAAGAGCAGCATGCCCAGCAGGCTGCCCCCCAACCACAACCAGGCGGTCCGGTGGCGGTTAGCCAGCCAGTCGACAACTCCCCAGAAGGTCATTGCAATGAACAGGATCAGGAACGATTTCCTTACAGGAGATGCTCCTACCAACAGCAATTCAGGGTATAGAGTCATGATCCAACCCACCAACATCGCAATACCTTTTCCCCAACTCTGGAACGCTCCCTTCCATGCAAGGGCCACGCCGAAGGCGCCTGCCAAAGCAGAAAATAGAACCAGCATCCAGGTGCGATGTGCATCGGGACTAAGATAACGGTAGATGAAGCTATGAAAGAACAGGAGTCCCCCATACTGATCATCAGCGCCATATGACCTGTCAAAAGCCCGCCATAACGGTTCTTTGGATGTCGCCAATTTCCATGCCTGCGCATCGTACGTGGAGGCGTCCCTGACAGCAAACCCAGCTTTATAGACCGGCGTATCTGCTCCGTATACTGGCAGGACAGTGGAGAAGAAAATGCCCAGCCCGAGTCGCAGGAACAATGCTAATAATATCATCAGCATAAAGTTCGTGTGGCGCCAGCAGAACGCCAGAAGTCCGGATAATCCCAATAGGCCAAGTGTCAATACAAATGCATATGACAACCAGCCAATCCACCACTTCCCCGGTCCAGTCACTGAAAGCACCAATCCAAGGCCAAGACTGGCGGGAGAATCCACAGTAAATCACGTAGAATGGCTTTTGGTCTTATCAACTTGGATGGTTTCAGAGTTTTTTGCATTTGACTAATTAAGGTTTCAGAATGATGCCAATACCCGGCGGCTGCGCTCTATCCAGGAATATTGCTGCACAACCTCTCGGGCTCGTTGACCGAGTGCATTGCGTTGTATTTCGTTACCCAGCAATCCTTTAAGAGCGGATTCCCACTCCTCGATGTTGTCCGGAGGGCAGAAAACCGCAGTAGTCTCGTCCAGGACTTCATGCAGTACAGGCAGGTCACTGCTCAGAATGGCGCGTCCTGCAGCCATATATTCGAACATTTTCATCGGGCTGCAGATATCTGCTGTATTTCCACCGCTTGAGGTTGCGACGCTCCGCTGGTAGGGCATTAGCAGAACCTCTGCTGCAGATTGGTAGAGAGGGATTTGTTCGTTCGGCACAAACCCGGTAAAGATGATGTTCCCAAGTCCTTTCCCGGCAGCTCGGGTCTTCCAGGTTTCCACGTCTGCTGGCGTCCCCCCACCCAGATGAAACTGGTTTGCGGGAATTTTCCTGCCAACCTCAGGAATAGGTCCATACCGCGACCCTCATATAGATGACCGGTGCAAAGGACACAGGAGGTGACGGGTAAGCCAAGTTCTTTTCGGGCAAGGGGGGATCCAACGAAGGGGTGTATCGCTCCAGGTCCACGCCATCAGGTGCAACTACCGTAATATTCTTAGGCAGATTTAGCGACTGCCGAAGTGCGTTGCTGATGGGCAACAGGCGTTTATGCCCGGGGAAGATCATAAATAGACGAAGCCATAAGGGGCCAAAAAATCCGCTCGGGAAGTCATGCAATTCGAGCATGGCTGGTATGCCGGCTATAAGTCCCAATGCTGCAGACTGAAGCGGCCATACATATAACATATCTGGGTGCATCTGTCGGGTACGCCTGACGGCATCCCAGGGAAACAGACGTCGGTGATGTACAGGCAGCCATTCGATTGTAAAAAGTGTTCGGAGGCCATAATGGTGTTTTAATTCTTCGCTGGTCAGATCTGTCGGCTCAGGTCCAGGGACCAAAAGAGTGATCTCATGTCCAAGTTGCGTAAATGCCTGGCAGACCTTCATCACCTGGATGCTGTTGGCTGTTTCGGATGGAATTCGGGATGATGAAATACATGCAATTCTCATTTTTCAACGAAGACCTTCCGCATTTTCCTTATTCATGTCGAGCAGCCCCAGTCTCATTGCTGAAAGTTGTTCGGCAATCAGACCGATGAAAAAAAACAAAAAACCGGTGACGATTCCCAGCATTGCCCCCACGCTGACGCCTCGTGCCCGCAATAATATTGGAATTCCCCAGGCAAGCCCGAACCCGATGCAGAGAATGGATAACGACCAGAATATCCTGATCGGGTTGAAGACCTTCGCGATATTGACGATTTCCATAAGAGTTTGTAATGCTGTAAAAGTGGTAATCGTGCTCTTTCCAGACGCTCGTTTTTTTATTGTGATTGGGTGTTCCAATACAAGGTGGCGTTTTTTAATAAATATCAATGTAATCACATCGCTAAAAGCCATCGAATCCGGGCAGATGGATAAATATCGTTGCACCAGGGCGGTTTGATACAGCTTGAACCCTGAGTTTAAATCTGAAATATGGACAGGCATGAGCAGGGATGCAAATTTCCTTATTATCCATTTCCCAACATTGCGATACAAGCCGGAGGAGGCTTGCCTGCCCCGATTTCCCACCACCAGGTCGG
>CAVUIO010000008.1:0-279961 GCA_963741635.1 uncultured Chloroflexia bacterium | reverse complement strand
TCCGCTCGTCAACATCAACGCCGCGCCGCTGGACGACGAGGGCTTCCGCCACCGTCAAGGCCGCCGGCATCGGCACGTACCAGATCTTCCAGGAGACGTACCACCACGCGACCTACGCGCGAATGCACCCGCCGCGGCACGCGCAAGGGCGACTACCTCTGGCGGCTCGACGGCCTGAGCCGCGCGATGGAGGCCGGCTGCGACGACGTGGGCATCGGCGCGCTGTTCGGCCTGTACGACTGGCGGTTCGAGGTGCTCGGCCTGGTCAGCCACGCCGTGCTACCTGCAGGAGCGCTACGGCGTGCGGCCCGCACACGATCAGCTTCCCGCGCCTGCAGCCCGGCCTGCGGCGTGCAGCTCGACGAGCACGTGCTGCGTCGAGCGACTACGACTTCAAGCGCCTGATCGCCATCCTGCGCCTGGCCGTGCCGTACACCGGCCTGATCCTGCACCGCCCGCGAGAACGCCGACGCTGCGCCGCGAGGTCATGGACTTCGGCGTCTCGCCAGATCGACGCCGGCAGCCGCATCGAGCTCGGCGGCTACACCGAGGCCGGCGACGCGCAGGTGATGGAGCGCGAGCAGTTCGCACTCGGCGACATCCGCCCGCTGGACGAGGTCATGCGCGAGCTGCTGGCTGGACGGCTACGTCCCCAGCTTCTGCACCGCCTGCTACCGCCTCGGCCGCACCGGCGAGCACTTCATGGAGTTCGCCATCCCGGGCTTCATCAAGAACTTCTGCACGCCCAACGCCCTGACGACGCTCATGGAGTACCTGATCGACTACGCCTCGCCCGAAACCCGCGCGGCCGGCGAGAAGCTCATCGCCGCCGAACTGGCGAAGATGGACGAAGGCCCGCGGAAGAAGGAACTGGTCGAGCGCCTGCGGCGAGATCCAGGAGACCGACGAGCGGGACCTGTATTTCTGATTCTCGATTCTCGATTGGCGGGCGCGGGCCGGCGAGATCTTCACTGCCGCCGTTCTGCGCATCCCTGCCTGGGGTAGAATGCAGGCATGAAGCCGAGCGTCTACATCGAGACGAGCGTCCTGGCGCCTTGGTGGATGATCGAGACCATCCGTTCAGTCGGGCACAGAGGCTCATCGCCACTGACTGGTGGGGGCACCAGCGGAGGTTCTGGACCTGTACAGCAGCGAAGCGGTCCTGGCCGAACTGGAGGAGGCGGAGTTCCCCGGCCAAGAAGGCGGTGGCCTTTGCTCCGGGAACTGGCGATCCTGGCGACCCTGGTGGAGGGCGCGTCGGCGATCTACCAGCGGAGTCTCCTGATGCCCAAGGGAGACATGGGCGATGCGATGCACTTGGCGGTCGCGTGCGTCTACGAATTGAACTACCTCTTAACCTGGGACTGCAGGCACCTGGCCAACACGTACAAGGAAGCTCATATCCACGCGATCAACAGACGGCTGGGCCTCCTGACGCCCGTCCTGCTGACACCGCAAATGTTGATCGGGAAGGAGACGCCCAATGAAGACGACATCCGATAGTCCGGCTGTCGAGGCCGTCCGGAAAGCCAGGAGGCGGATTGTCCGGCGGTGCGGATACGACATTCATCGATACGCGCAGTTCCTTCGCGGGAGAAGAAGTCGAAGCTTCGATTCGGCGCTCCGCGCGGAGAGGGCAAAAGCGATCTGATCGGGCCTGCAGAGCGATTTCATCGACATGCTTCAGGCCCGGAGGACGGCTTCAAGACGCAAGACGACGAGTCCGCGGGCCAGAGGCAACCGATTCCGTCGCCCTTCCCGTTCCGCCCCTTGAGCCGCAGGAGCGGGAACCAACCCTCTAGCCCAGGGCGAAGGTCCCGATGCTATGCATCGGGACGAGCCCTGGGTTCGATGGTTCAGGATGCCAGCCCCATCGGGGCCCCTTGACGTTCGCCAAGGGCAAGGCGCCCCTGCGGGGCTTGACCACCGAGCATGCCCTTTTCCCAGGGTTCGGCCCGCCTTTGGCGGGCCATCACCCTGGGCCAAGAAAGACGCCGCTCCGCGGCTGAGAGAATAGGCGGCCGTTGTGCAGGTTGTGGTCCGATCTCCCTCGTGTGGGAAATCCTGATGAACACCGGCAAACATCGTCGGCCGTGGCCATGGGGGTGCCGGCGGCCCTGCTGCTGGCCGCGGGGGGGGTGCTGGTCGTCATGTACATCGGCCGCCGGAATGGCGTCCCGGCCATCAAGGGCGGGAAGACCCCATCCGCGGAGGGCCGCGATCTCAGGTTCCAATACGCCACCTACGTGAAGAAGACTCACCCGCAATGGAAGTGGCCCCCGGTCTCGACGGTATGGAAGTGGGAAGGCCCCCTGCCCCATGGAGCAGCTACCCAGGAGTACTGTCGAACACATCCAGGCCCTGATCAAGGAGAGATTCCCTTTCGACCCCAATCGATGGGATGAGATGAGGGGGTCAACGTAGGGAACTCTAGCGCGCTGCGGTGGAATAGTCCCCATCCGCCCCCTCACGAATAGTGACGGCACGCCTTTCCGCTCAATTGCCTACGGATTTCATGGTTCATATCCAAGCATCCGCTTGGACGGTGGCCGTCTTCCTTGTGGGCTCAGACGAGGGACGATACTGTACGAATGGGGTATTCGGGATAAGGGGAGGTCCGCCGGATGGGTTTAGATGGCTTCTATTATTTCACATGGGAGGCGTCGGACGGATTGCACATCCAGATCACGATGGGGATCGGCATCGTGGACACCAATGGTCAGATCTTGGGGACCCCGGTATCGAATACCTATACAGGCCCGGGGACAAGAAACTGACCGAGGTTCGGAAGCTCCGCTATAATGAGGTTGAAAAGGGGGGGATAATATACTATATCTCCGACAGATTGAGTTTTTTATCAAGTAGACTTCGGCAGAATTCAAAGGACGATCCAATGGCATGACCGACTACCGAACCGAACACGATCTCCTGGGCGAGCGGCAGGTGCCGGCGGGGGCCCTGTACGGCATCTCGACCGTGCGGGCGCTCGAAACTTCCCGCTCAGCGGGCGGGGTGCATCCGGAACTCATCCACGCCTACGGCGCGGTGAAGCTCGCCTGCGCGAGGACCAATCAGCGAACTGACGATTGCCGATTGTCGATTGACGATTGAGAAACAAGCGAGAGCATCCGGGTGAAGGATCTGCCTCGTCCGCCAATCTTCAATCGACAATCGGCAATCGACAATCGAGAGGTCTTCCGCGATCGAGCAGGCCTGCCGCGAGATGATGGAGGGCCTGCTCGACGAGCACATCGTCGTCGACGCCCTCCAGGGCGGGGCGGGCACCAGCACCAACATGAACGTCAACGAGGTGCTGGCCAACCGGGCCCTGCAGATCCTCGGCCGGCCGCTGGGCGACTACGCGCACGTCGAGCCCGCTGGACGACATCAACCTGCACCAGTCCACCAACGACACGTATCCCACGGCCCTGCAGGTGGCGGCCATCCGGCCTGCTGCGGCGCTGGAGCGCGAGGTCGTCGCCCTGCAGGAGGCGTTCCAGCGCAAGGAGAAGGCAGTTCGCCCACGTGGTCAAGGTCGGGCGGACGCAGCTGCAGGACGCCGTGCTGACCACGCTGGGCCGCGAGATGTCGCGCCTACGCCGAGGCCTTCGCCCGCGACCGCTGGCGGATCTACAAGTGCGAGGAGCGGCTGCGCGTGGTGAACCTCGGCGGCACGGCCATCGGCACCGGCCTGGGCGCCCCGCGGCAGTACATCTTCCGCGCCGATCGAGCACCTGCGCGACATCACCGGCCTGGGCCTGGCGCGGGCGGAGAACCTCGTCGAGGCCACGCAGAACGCCGACGTCTTCGTCGAGGTCAGCGGCATCCTCAAGGCCCTGGCGACGCAACCTGCTGAAGATCGCCGGCGACCTGCGGCTGCTGTCCAGCGGGCCCGACGGCGGGCTGGGCGAGATCCGCCTGCCCGCAGCGGCAGGCCGGCTCGTCGATCATGCCCGGCAAGGTCAACCCGGTCATCCCCGAGGCGGTCAGCCAGGCGGCGATGGTGGTGATGGCCAACGACCAGGCCATCGCGCAGGCCGTCGCGATGGGCAGCCTGGAGCTCAACGCCGTTCCTGCCGCTGGTGGCCGACTGCCTGCTGGGCAGCCTGGACCTGCTGACCGACGCGTGCGCGATCTTCCGACGGCTCTGCGTCGACGGGCATCGAGGCCGACGAGGCCGCGCTGCCGCCGCGCACGTCGCACGGCTCGACGGCCGTGCTGACGGCCCTGGTCGAGCGCATCGGCTACGACCAGGCGCACCGAGATCGCCCGCGCGGCGCGCGACGAGGGCAAGACCGTCCGCGAGATCGTGATGGAGAGGGGCATCCTCACGGCGGCGGAGTTCGACGAGCTGACCAGCCCCCGAGAACGTGATGAGGCTGGGGTCGGCGACATCCGAACCTTGACCGAAGCGGGAAGAAGCCGACTAAACTATGAATCAGAATGCATCGAAATGATTCATAGGGAGGTGTCGCATGGGCACGATCAGCATACATGGGCTGGACAAGGACACGGAACGGAAGATCCGCGCGGAAGTCCAAGCGGACCGGCCTGAGCCTGAACCGGATCGGTCAAGCAGCTACCTGGCACAGGCTTTGGCCAAGCCTGCCCAGGGGAAGAAAGCAGCGTCCGATGACTTCTCCGACTTGGCTGGCTCGTGGACCAAGAAAGACTACGAGGAGTTCCAGAAGGCCACGGCCGACTTCCGCAAGGTGGATCCGGAGGCACTGGAGGTGAAAGCCAGGTGATCCTGGATACGAACGCCTACTCGTCCTTCATGCTGAAGGACCCGAAGGTCGAGGGAGTGCTGGAACAGTCCGAGGAAGTGTGGATGTCGGCGATCGTCCTCGGGGAGCTTCATGCCGGCTTCGGGGCGGGACGAAGATACGATGGAACCAGGACCTGCTGGAGGGTTCCTCGCCAAGGCCCAAGGTGCAGGTGCTGGACGCAACCGCCGAGACTGCGTGAGATCTACGGCAAGGTGAAGGCGGATCTGGCTCGGGCGGGCACACCAATCCCCATGGTGGACGTGTGGATCGCCGCCCAGGCTTTTCTAGACCGGCTCTGTCGTCGTCACGTACGACAGGCACTTCCTGAAAGTGCGAGGGCTGCGCGTGTCGGGACGAACTGGAGCCCGAATGAGCGGGGAGATCCGATGCTCGGGGGCATGTCGCATGAGTGATCTATGAGAAACACGCCCAAAGGCTTTCGCCTTCACATCGGCATCTTCGGCCGGCGCAACGTCGGCAAGTCGTCGCTGCTGAACGCCCTGACGCGGCAGCAGGTGTCGATCGTCTCCGACGTGGCCGGCACGACCACCGACCCGGTCGAGAAGCCGATGGAGCTGCTGCCGATCGGGCCGGTGCTGTTCATCGACACGGCGGGCATCGACGACGTCGGCGCCCTGGGCGAGATGCGCGTCGAGAGGACGCGGCAGGTGTTCGACCGCACCGACGTGGGCGTGCTCGTCGCCGAGGCGGGCGAGTGGGGGGAGTTCGAGGAGGGCATCCTCGGCGAGCTGCGCGACCGCAAGATCCCGGCCATCGTGGTCTTCAACAAGACCGACCTCGGCCGAGCCGCGACGCCGGCGGCTCGCCGAGAGACTCAAGGCGGAGAAGATCGCCGTGCGTGCGAGACCGTGGCCAGCCGCGGCGAGGGCGTCCTCGACCTGCGCGAGGCGCTCATCCAGCGCCGCCCCGGAGGAGTTCATCAACGCCCCGTCGATCGCTCGGCGACCTGGTGCCGCCGGGCGAACTGGCGGTGCTGGTCGTGCCGATCGACATGGAGGCCCCCAAGGGCCGGCTGATCCTGCCGCAGGTGCAGACCATCCGCGACCTGCTGGACGTGCGACGCCTACTGCATGGTCGTCAAGGAGCGCGAGCTGCGCGACGCCCTGGACCGGCTCAAGCGGCCGCCCGCCCTGGTCGTGACCGACTCGCAGGCGTTCCTGAAGGTCGCCGGCGACACGCCGCCGGGCGTGCCGCTGACGTCGTTCTCGATCCTCTTCGCCCGGCTACAAGGGCGACCTGGCCGAGTTCGTCCGCGGGGCGATGGCCATCGACGACGCTGCAGCCCGGCGACCGCGTGCTCGATCGCCGAGGCGTGCACGCACCACCCCATCGGCGAGGACATCGGCCGGGTGAAGATCCCGCGCTGGCTCACGCAGTACGTCGGCGGCAAGCTGGAGTTCACGCACGTCCAGGGGCACGATTTCCCCGACGACCTGTCGCCGCTACAAGCTGGTCGTCCACTGCGGGGCGTGCATGTGGAACCGCCGCGAGATGCTCTCGCGCATCCTCCGCTGCCGCCAGGCGGGCGTGCCGATCACCAACTACGGCATGACCATCGCCTACACGCTGGGCATCTTCGAGCGGGCGCTGGGGCCCGTTCCCCGCGGCCTGGAGACTACCGCGTCGCTGCGCAAGGCGGGGCGGTAGGGTGTGAGGTAATCTCCGTAGGGCGTGCAACTTGTTGCACGCGGAATCCGGGACCACCGAGTCTACTTGGCATTCGCCCCCTCAGGCGCGATGATCTCGCAATCCACCCTGTTTGATACTTCCTTGCCAGCCCCGAACCAAAGCTCCAGAGTCTCCAACCGATCCCCGTCCTTTTCGCGGAGCCTATCCCTGAGTTTGCGAAGGTATCCGTCCACCTCCTGGGTCATCTTCCTCTCCTCCTCATCCTTGGCCATCGAGCCAACGTCTTTCCATCTACCGAATCGGGATCATATATCCCAGGTCGCGTGAAACAGGACGGTCAACTTTGCGGTCGAGCGGTTCGCCCTATCAATATCCGGCTCAGTCGGGATGACGACCAAGAACTTGCCATCCCTCGAAGCGATGAGAATTCCATCCACAGATGGAAATGACTCAGTCCATGACACCCACAGCCGGGACGACTTCTCCACGATCTTCACAAACAGGAGACGGGGCTTTGCAGCATCCTGAAGACCGGCGATTCTTCAGCCAGGCGATCGCAGGATGCCCGGGAGCATTCTGCAAAAGCTCCTTGACGGTGCTCGCAACACGCTTCTCCAGGTCACTAACCCTATAGACGTGCAAGCCCAGCGGGACGATATCATCCGCGAACTTCGTCCCTTTAATCGGGAGGATGCGGTCTTTCCCAACACCTCGGCAGACATGCCCTTGCCCGCCCCTCGACCGCGACGGTGATCTTGGCGGGGCGGCGCTGGGTGTCGCCATTCAGGACGAACACGTACGTGTTGTCCTCGTCGCGCACGGGTTGTGAAATGGATCGCCAAGCCGCCTTCCGCGCTCACCGTGATCTTCTCACTCGCGGGCGGCGCGAGAATCACCGGTGCCAACTCCGTGATCTGCTCGTTGATCTTCCTGATCGCCGCCTGCTTGTTCGCGTCGGGGCCGAACTCATTGAACTTGGGCTTGAACTGGTGGGTGAAGTAGATGATGCCCGTCGCGCCGTGGCAGATGGCCATCCACGCCTCCGCGCAGGATCTCGTCGGCCGACACGTCCTTCTGCTCTCCACGGGCACGGTCGGGGCACCCTTGCCCGTCTCGATCATGGCGAAGAAGGGCTTCTTCGGCCCCACGAGCGGCCTTCAGGTCGTCCGCCGCCTTCGCCGGCCAGTCGATGCACTCGGGCTTGTTGAATCCCCAGATCGGGTAGACGTTATACGTGAGGATGTCGGCGGCCTTCGCGTAGGCGGGATAGATCTCCTTCTTCTTCGCCTCCGGCACGTTGCTCTCATCGGGGATGCTCGTGAAGCCAGGCGAGAAGTCGAGCACCACGGGCCGCGAACGGTCGGCCTTCTTGATCTTCTCGTAGGCGGCGAGCATGGCGGCCGGGCTCATGTCCCCCTTGCCCTTCAGATACGCGCCGTCCGGCTCGTGCGGCAGCAGCCACGCCACCAGGGCCGGGTGGCCGGCAGCGTTGGCGTCGAAAGGCACCATGCCGTAGAGGCCCGCGGCCTTCAGGGCGTCGAGGTACGCCTTCGGCGGGCCGGTGTCGCCGCCGGGGTAGAACTCGCCGTTGAGCCCGATGGCCGCCGCATTCGCCAAAACTCTTGGGCGACTGGTAGAAGCCCATGAGGGGGAAGAACGGCTTGCCGTTGACAAGCAGCCGGCGCTCCGCCGCCGATCTCGACCTTATCAATGGCGGGGAGTGGCGCACTTCGCGGCGGGGGCGGAGGTGGGGCAAGGTGTCTCCGGTCGGCGGCGAGAAAGCCGACGCCAAGGAAATTGAGATCGTCAAGCACACCATCAATGCGATCAGAATGCGCATGGATTCTCTCCTCTAGACCACAACTCCCTGAGATGTGCCCTAGACCTTCCACCGGCGAAAGCCGTTGATGAAGCTCTCCAGATCATCCAACTCTTCCTTCGAAAGGGTCGGCCCGGTCAGCAGGAAGTCCCTGAAACCCGTATCCGATGGCATTGCGAGGAAGGTGACGATCACCGGGTACCTCGTGGTCCACCTTCACATCTTTCTCCAGGCGAAGATGCTTTCCGTCGTACGTGCCCTTGACGATCAACATGAACTCACCGCCAAGATCATACCTGGCAGATGACAGGAACGCTGGATCGTCGAGTTGCGGCGAAGAGACGCCGCAAACCACGGCACCCGATTCCGCGTGCAACCCGGCCCGGAGGGCCTCAGTTGCACGCCCTACTTGGCCTCCACCAGCTTGTACTTGGTGGAGCCCATCTTCAGCTTGACGCACTCGTCGATCTGGACGGACGGGTCCTTGCCGTGGATCTGCTGGAAGCAGGTGGCCGCTGCCGGTGCGCTTCAGCGGCGGCGGCAGCGAGCCTTCGATGAAGTCCTCGGCGCTTGATCAGGTCCAGGCCGGCCGTCTCGACGGCCAGGATGTCGTCGCCGGCCACGATGCCGATGTCCGGCACGATGCTGGGCGTGGTGAAGCCCCAGCAGTCGCAGAAGGGCGTGATGTGCAGCAGGGCGGTGATGAAGAGCACCCGGCCCGGCTCGAAGCTCTCGCAGCACCTCGCGCGTGGTCAGGGCCATGCCCTGCTGGAAGTAGCGGTAGCCGCGCTGGTCGATGGTGATGGCCTTCTTCGGGCAGGCCAGCTGGCAGTGCATGCAGTACTTGCAGGCGTGGTCGAAGATGCTGATCTTGCCGTCCTTGAAGGTGATGGCCTCGTTGGGGCAGTTGTCGCGGCAGAGCAGGCAGCCGGTGCACTTGGAGGCGTCCCACTCGAAGGCGGCGCTCATCAGGCGGTGGATCTTGCCGCGGGTCGGCCCGTCCACGCAGCCCATGGCGATGTTCTTGATCGCCCCGCCGAAGCCGCTGTGGCCGTGGCCCTTGCCGTGGCGACAGCACGATCATGGCGTCGGCGTCCACGATGTCGCCGGCCAGCTCCACCGTCTTGAGCGTGCGGAAGTTGACCTTGCGGGAGTAGACGTACTTGTCGGCCGCGCCGGCCACCGGCAGCAGCGGGCAGCCGAGCGTCTCGGCGGTGTAGCCGCGCCTGTGGCGGCGACGCCACCGCGCCGGGGCCGTCGGTGACGAACGGCTTGCCGCCGGCGTCCTTGACCGCCTTCACCACCCGCGGCCACCAGGAACGGGTGGATCGTCGAGTAGCCCATGCTCGCCGCCCAGGTGCATCTTGATGGCCACCCGCTTGCCGGCGAACCGCTTCTTGAAGTTCCACTTGGCGAGCATCTTGTCCAGCAGGGCCGGCAGGGTGGCCGTCGGCGCGGAGTTCCTTGGGGCGGGCGGAGGCGAACGTGACGGTGGGAGGCATGCGGTTAGTCCTTTCTTGGGCATCCTCGGTGCGGGGCACCGGGGCGGGAACTTCCCCGCCCCGGCCCCGCGCACGCCGGAGTGTAGCAGAAATGGGCCGCAGAGGCACAGAGGACACAGAGAGAAGACACGGAAGAGGAAGAAGGGCGACGAAGACGGCTGGGACGGCCCCGACTGTCGAGGCCGCTCCCCCGCCTCCCGCACGGGTCGCTTGATCTCCCCGGCAATTTCCTGGAGGCTCGCCTGGATCTCCCGGAGCGTCGCTTGGCACGACGAGAAGATGTACCCAAGCGTACACACCGCCCGAGCCGCGCCAACAGGACGCCCAAGACGACCCCGCCGTAGTAGACGTACAGGCCGGTGACGCGGACGACGAACTGGATGCCACGTCGCTCCCGATCAGCATCAAAGGGGCGGTCATGGGCATGCCGCGGGTACTCCGGTAGCTCCTGGGTTCACCGCCGGGGATTCGGGGTGGCCGTCGAGGACCGCCTCGCCGGTAGGAAGCAAGCAGAGGTCGGCTCCGAAGCCGCCGCCATCCGGACTTCCTGCGCGAAAGCGAGTCGGCCGGCGTCATATTGCAGTCTTGGCAGGAAGAAGACAGTGAAGCCCGCGGCCCAGGCGGCGACGGCGCCGGCCATCAAGGCCGAATGCGATGGCCAGGCCGGCGAAGACGCGCGAGCCGCCGCCGCGAGCGGCGGGGCCGGATCCTTGAGCATCGAGGCCGACGACACGTCCTTCGCGCAGTTCAATGGCCCTCTCGCACTCGCCCCATCTCCGATCTTGGACTCGCCCCTGGGTGTTCTCGATTTCTCGCCGCAAGGCGTCCTTGCGTAGTGGAGGCGGGAGCGCACGGTGCCCACCTCGCATCCGATGGTCCGGGCGATCTGGTCGTACGGCATGTCCTCCAGGAACCGAAGCAGCAGTACTTCGCGGTGCTCGGCCGACAGGGCGGAAAGGCACCGGTCAATATCGGCGGCATCCTCCGGGGCGAAGTCCGGCTCCTCCCGCGCAGGCGCATCGGCTCTGCCGTGGGTCGACGGCAGCCGTCCCTTGCGACGCAGTTGGGCATAGACATGCATCCGCGACAACCCCCGGTACAGCCAGGCCGCAAACCACGGGCTACCTCAAGCTTGCCAGGTCGCGCAGCACGTCCAGCCAGACATCCTGCACCAGGTCCTCCGCGGGCCGGCGGGGCCCAGCAGCGAAGAGGCGTAGTACCGCAGTCGGGGGTCGTACCGGGCCACGAGTTCCTCGAAGGCGAGTTCCTCGCCGGCTTGGCACCGCAGGACCAGCATCGAATCCAGAATGGCTGCGACAGGCTCGGCCATCTCTCACCGTTTGGAACTGCCTATACAGGTTGCACCAAACCGCGAAGAGTTCAAGCCTCCCCGCCCCGGCCACGAGAATCCGTGGAGCGCCGGGCCTTAGTATGAGATATCGGCGGGGAAGGGACAGCGAGCGAACCGGGCCGGGCCTCTCCGCCGCCGGGAGGTTTCATCCATGAACATCGAGATTCGGCGCATCTACGACGACCCTCGCGGGCACGACGGCTACCGGGTATTAGTCGACCGGCTCTCGCCTCGCGGCCTGAAAATGACCGCCGTGGAGTTCGACCTCTGGCTGAAGGACTTCGCCCCCAGCGACGCGTCCGCAAGTGGTTCGCCCACGACCCCGCCCGGTGGGAGGATTACGCCGGTACTACTTCCGCGAACTGGAGGCCAAGCGCGACTTGCTGGACCGGCTCATCAAGTTCGCCAAGGGAAGGAAGATCGTCCTGCTCTACGGGGCCCGCGACGAAGGAGCACAACCAGGCCCGCGCCCTCAAGGAATACCTCGAGGAAATGCTCGTCGCCGCGTAGCCGTGCCGTATTCATCAGGGGCAGGGGTCCGCAACGTCTGCCAGCGTGCTGGTGGCACGCGGGGTGGCCGCGGCGGTGGTTGGGCAGCGCAGGCCTTGGCACCCGTGAACTGCGTACTCTCTCGGGGCTAAGTTTCACGCGGGCATGACCCGGCCTGGGAGGGCGGGCCAGGTTGCACCGCAGTGCGGCTGCCTCTGTCGGGGCTAAGTTGCACGCCCTACGCGGAAAGGAGCACCCCATGGCCAAACCGTTCTATGTCGAGGCGTTGGAAACGGGCGATCCGGAACTGCTCAAGCAGCTGGTGAGCCTGCAGGAGTTCGCCACCAAGGAGGGCGCTGCCGGCGAAGGTCAAGACGCTGATGAGCCTGATGGGCGACGCGATGCTCGGCCGGCCCGAGGGCGTCAAGGTCGCTGGCCGAGCGGGCCCGCTCGCGGGCGCCACCGAGGCCGAGATCCCCGAGACGGTCCGGATGGCGTTCTACTTCGGCGGCATCCCCGCCCTGGTGACGGCGACCCACGCGTATCGGAAGTAGCGGGGAGTGATGCCTTCCCTTCGGGCCCGAGCCTCAGCCGGGGCAGGCGGCGGTAAGGGCGGAATTGGTGCCGTGGTTTGCTTCGTTGTTTGAGGCAAACCACGTTTCCCCCGGCTCAATGCGGACGTGGCTTGCCGCAAACGACGCGTCAAGCCACGGCACCAGGCGCTGGTGACGGCGACCCACGCCTATCGGAAGTAGCGGGGGGGCGGGTAGCGCCACCAGTGGCACCGGCGGCCGCGCGAGATTACAATCCCGCCCATGGCGGAGCTTCGGCCGAAGTTGATCCGCATCCCTCTCATCCCCGTGGCCGCGGCCATGGTCGCGGGGATTCTCGCCGGGCACTACCTCCCTCTGCCCACGGGCGTCTGGGCCGTGCCGGCCGCCGCGGGAGTGGTCGCCGGCATCGTCCTGGCGCTGCAAGCGCCACTGGCGGCCGGCGTCGCAGGCGGCCCTGCTGCTGGCGGTGGCGGGCCTCTCGGCCATCCACGGCCGGCAGGCATACTTCGGCGTCCCCGACGACCACATCGTCACCTGCACGGGCGCCGCGCGGACGCTGGCCACTCTTCGCGCCCGCATCATCGCCCCTCGCCGCAGATCGTCCACCCGCTGCCCGGCCAGGCGTTCGCCTACCCGCGCCCGCCGCAGACGGTGTTCCTCGTGGAGGCCAGCCGCCTGGGCGGCGAAGGCCGAGCCGGAGCGTCAGCGGCCTGGTCCGCGTCACGATCGACGAACCGGTGCGCGACCTGCATCTCGGGCAGGAGCTGGACCTGGTCGGGCAGCGGGTGGACGATCTGCGGCGAGGTGATGATGCGGGCGCGAAGAGTGGCCAGCGTCCGCGCGGCTTCAATTTCATCCGTGAAATCCTGTTCGGAGAGACTTTTCCAAAATATGCTGAACATACTTCGTTGATCTGATCTTCATTGAATTGCATTTCCTGACAGGTATTGCCAAGTTCAAAACACGGATCATTATTCCCGCTGTATTCATAATCAATCAGCCATAAAGAGCTGCCATCGTCAATATAGTTTTCCGCCAGGAGATCATTATTGCATGGAACCGTTGGTAATGGGTCGACCAGCAAGGCTTTTTCAATTTGCCTCACATTGGTCATTCGCTCCTGATACCCATTTGGGAGACGAATGTGACGGTCGCTGCAAATCTCCAGATAATATTCTGTGAGGCGAAACATGTTGAAATCCAACAGGAAACGTGGTCCGGCATGGAGCTTCTTAACGGACTGCGTCATGCGGGTTGGCATGCCGGGAGCATTCAACATTTCTTTCGACATGGTTATCCCATTTAAAAATTCCAATACCATAACATTATATTCCGGTAAATGATAAAGGACCTTCGGTCCGACACCGGCTTCTGCTGCAGCCCGGGTATTGTGGTATTCGTTTATACGATCGATCGCCAGGAGATCCGTACTTTCGCCGGGAACCCGTACAAAATAAGGAACTTCATCCACCGTCACTTTGAAATTTGAATTGGTTAATCCACCTGCAAGTGCTTGAATCGATACTTGTCTCCCATTCCATTCGGTAATTTTTGAGACAATTTCTTCGATAGACGGTATCATCCATTCTCAGGGTTAAAAAATATACGAGGGAAATTGGTGGTCAGTGCTTATCGCACTGACCACCAATAATCATCCAGAAACCGGGGAGGTTATTCGGGTGGGATCTCCTTGAACGCGAAGTCCACATTGATACCCTTTGACTTCTGGCGAGCTTTGACGATCAAGTACCAGATCGCAGATATTAAAATGATCGCAAAGGCGATGATCTGCGCCAGTAGATTCTTGGGGAAATCGGCAAAGTTCCAGTTCCCGAGGACGCCCAAAGCAGGTGAGAGAAGGAAGGCAACCACCATTGCCATCCCCAAGCCTCCACCAAGCATGCCCAATGCTGACAACCATGGCATCGGTTTGCCATTCAACCATTCCAGCAAATGACGCCTCATCGGGTACAGGAAGACGATCACTGCTGCGATCGAGGCAAGTCGTACCAACCACGCCAGGACAGTCGATGTCGCGAAGGCCTGTGGTGCCAATACCCACGTCAGGGCAACGAATGCAGCAGCACCGAGGAGAGTGAACAATACCCCTACGATTCCGCTGACTGTATACTTGGCACCTGGCGAAGCCTCGTAAACCTCCTTGGCGCGATATGGCAGCAGAGCTCCAGCAAGGCAGGTGATGATGAACACATACCCGCAGCCGAAAGTGACACCGAGAGTGAGGCTCACCCAGGTGAAGGGCTGTGTGACGAGGCTGTAGCCGACAATCACGGGAAGGCTGGCAAGGAAGTATCCCAAGTGGGCATTCACAGGTGTGTGATATTTCTCACTCACCTTACTGAACCAATCAGGCAGCAGGCGGTCAAGTGACATGGCGACAATGACACGCGTCATCCCAATGTAGCAGTTGCAAACAATCTGGAAACCATTAAGCAGGTAACCAAGGCCAATGATCAACACCACAATCGGGCTGGCAGTCAGTGCGACCGCGAGGATCGGCGGCCAAAGGTTAAAACCGTTAATGTTTGCAGCTGTTATTCCAGACCAGTACCCGGCTCCAGCCACGTACAGGAATTCCGATCCGGCCACTTTTTGGATACCGAGAGCCAACAAAGCGAGCAGAAGACCGGTAACGATCAAGGATCCGACCATGATAAAGGCCTGTGAGCGGAAGCTGCGGGCATCCTTGATCTCACCGTTTTGCTCGGCCGAATAGGTGGCCCACTGCAGGCTGGTCCAGGCAATCGGTGCCACCAGCAATGTTGCCATCAGGCTAAATGGGGGATGAACATTTATTCCAGCCTGCGTGACGGCATTCATGGCGGTCTGATAGAAATTGGTTACTCCACCGGAGGCAACCGCAAAACCGTTCAGCCGGGAAATAAATTCGCTGGCGGGTGTGGTGAAGAGCACCACAAAAACCGTGGCAAAACAAAGCAGGGTTCCCCACCACATCACGTGCTGGAAGCGTACATAGTTCTTGAACCCGGAGGTTAATAGTATTAATGACACGAGCGCATTGGCGATGCTGACGATGATGATGCCCGATGAAGTTGTAAACCAGAGACCCAGACTGGACAGGGAAGCCACGTGCATGGTAGCTCCCAGACCCAGGAAGAGCGGTGCAAACCCAAGGTAGGAAACCAGCCATCCTGAAAGCGCCACCCATTGCAGGATCCAAATAACGAAACCGGACATCACCACGGTGAAGGCCAGGCCGCCGCCGAAGACGCGGCTTTGGAAAACGTAATCACCGCCTGAACGAGGCAGGGCAGTGGAGAGCCAAACATAAACGAAGGCAATCGGAATTTCGATCACCATCGCCAAAATAATCCCCCAAACCAATTGACCACCAGGCAGCGAACCAGGCGCCCACAAGTAAGTCCACGGGAAGATCAATCCCATGGTCAATATGTTATATACGAAAGCGGAATAGGGGGACATTACCCTGACAAGCCCAGAAGCTTTTCGAGTAAAGATCTCCGGTTTTGGAGAAGTGGTCTCAGCCATTGCTTCCTCCTTTGAAGTGAGGGAAACCGAATGTTGGTATGTTGAAGCGGACTGGTGATGGAAGCTCCGTAAACCCATCACACATTACCAAATTCCTGACACCTGTTTTACCTTGTTTTCGAGACTGCCTCCTTTCCGCGGGACGTGCTGTTCAACCACTCGTCATCTGATATCCGATTACTTCTCCTTCTGCAAAAGTCACCAGACAACCGCGCAAAATACCCTCTCCGTATTCCGAGCCAGGGTTGATACAGGTTGTGCGTCCAATTTTGGCTACCGACTGAGATTCGTGAATGTGACCGTGCAAACCCAGCATCGGTTTGTATTTCTCGATGGCGGTTCGCACCGATTTACTCCCAGCGCCGTACATAACCGTTTGCCCGCCCTGGATGATGGGCTCCGGGGGATCCTTCTCCCAATTTAACATCGGGCAGGTATCCAAGGAAGAATCCTTGGGCGGATCGTGAAAATTAAAAATAGTGTGATTAAGGTCCGGCACTTTGGCCACCATTTCTTCGATCATTTCACCCAATTGATCGTCTGAAATTTCTCGGGGGGTTTTCCATGGAGTGGGAGTACTGAATCCCACCGAGATCATTGTATGATCCTCATCCACCGGAACAACTTCGCCTTCGCAGGCAAAGAATGAATGCGTGCCTTCCCGTTTAATCGCTGTTAACACTTCAGGAGCATCATCGTTGCCACCGGTTACGAAACATTTTTTACCAGTCCCTGCCAAACGCTCTTCCGCCAGGTCCACCCAATTGCTCAATCTCTGCCGGGCGACATCATGGAACAACTCATTAACAGCATTTTCATCCTTCGAAAGTGTGTGGAATTCATCTTCCTCCATGATCTTATGGTAGAAACCCAAAGTCCCCAGGCGGGTGATAAGACCATCCAATTCCTGCTGTGTGGTGATTTCTTCGACGCGCCCCTGCAATGTAGCGCGATAATGATCATTCTTTTCCTTGATGATCGGGATGAGTAATTTACCGGTAATATCTCCCCCCATCACCAGGATATCAACATCATAGAACTTGCCGGCATTAATAAATTTTCGGTAGGTACGGTCTGACCCGTGTAAATCGGTGGCAAAATAAAGACGGGTTGGTTTTTTACTGGGTTTCTTCGAGAAGAGCGGCATATCTTTATTCTCCGATCCATCCTGGTTGAATATTTAATTTAGATCAAGCCTTGACAGAATTTGAGGTGGCGATGAGGCTTTCCACCGAATGAGCTAATAGCGATTCGTTTGCGGAGGCATCGATGCCTTCGTCAGATATAAATTTATCAATTTCATCAATTGAAGCGACCTGGTAATTTGAAACCACTCCCCACTTGCTATGATCAGCAACGACAATAATCTGACCCCGGGTTCGCTCGATCATCTGGCGCACAACTTCGGCTTCCGCGTTGGATGGAACTGTGCAGCCATGCTTGAGACTGACACCGTCCACCCCCAGGATGACCTTGTCTGCGTAAACCTGGCGCAGGTTATCGATGGCAAACCGACCGGCAACTGAATTTGAATGAGGCTGGTATTCCCCCCCGATCAGGTGGTGCTTAAAGCCTGCTTCACCCAATTCAAGGGCAGCATATACATTATTACTGAATACAGTGATCCCCTGATCCCCACGAATGTATCGGATAACCTGGGTCGTAGTGGTGCCACTATTAATAAATACAACATCATTCTCATCAATTAACGAGGCAGCCAACTCACCGATCAAACGTTTTTCTTCGGGATATTTTTGAGCCCTTTGCAAATATTCGGGCTCGAGAGTCAGCCTTTGGCTGAGGATTGCCCCCCCGTGGGTACGTTCTACTATGCCTTCACGTTCCAGCCATTCCAAATCGCGACGTACGGTCGCTTCTGAAGTATCCAGCAAACTATATAAATCATCCATTCGGACGATTTTATGCGTAACCAGATATTCCTGGATTCGCTCGCGCCTTTGTGCTGGAATGAGAGATTTTCTCATTTTGTTATGACGCTTGGCAACTGATAGGATAAAACTTAAAATTTTTGTAAGCCGCATTATAAAAGAATCTGAAGAAATTTGCAAGTTTTTGCGTTTTTTATTATAATGTTGGGGAATTTTCCCCCATTATCCACCGCTCGTATTCGACCAGGGCTGTTCGTTGAGGCCTCATCGTAGGAGATTGGTATGACAAGCAGTCCCATCGGAATGGGCGAACAAGATCGTGCCGAGCGCGAAAAGTTTGAAAACGAACTCAAACGAATCCTGACCGCCAGTGACGCGGCGGGAATCATCCTGCGGGTAATCGGTTCATTGGCGTTTCAAATGCACTGCCAGAAATTTGGATACCTGCAAGCAGCCATGGGTCGTGCGTACACGGATATCGATTTTGCCGCCTACCAAAAGCAAACCAAGGAAATCCAGGCGTTGCTGGCAGGACTGGGCTATCAAGAAAACCGGGAAGTCTTCATCGTTTCGGAAGGTTATCGCTCCATTTTCGAGAAGCCGCAGGCTGGCTTGCACATAGATGTATTTTTCGGGAAGCTTGATTTCTGCCACGTAATCCATTGGGATGGCAGGTTGGAAGTGGATCATCCCAGCATCCCCCTGGCAGAGATGCTTCTTGAAAAAATGCAAATCGTCCAGATCAATGAAAAAGACATAATTGATACGATCATGTTATTACTCGAACATCCCTTGGGCGACGAAGACCATGAGACCATAAACATCAAACGGGTGGCCGGACTTTGCAGTACAGATTGGGGACTTTGGCGCACGACGACGATGAACCTTGCAAAGGTCCGGCAAATGGCTCAAGGTTACCAGCAGCTAAGCGGCGAACAAAAGGAAAGAATTGATTCCCAGGTTAAATCAGCGCTGGCCCGGATCGATCAAGAACCGAAATCCCTAGCGTGGCGCCTACGCTCGAGAGTTGGTGATCGGGTTAAATGGTACAAAGATGTGGATGAAGTTCAATGAGGGGTTGGAGGCAGTTATGAAAAAACTTGTCCGCGATTTGATGCATCCGGGTCTGATTACCTGCCGCACGGATGCTACGCTAGGCCAGGTCTCTGTGATGCTTACCCAGCATCATGTGCATGCGTTGATCGTTACCGACCGCGATGCCCGTCCGCTTGGGATCATCTCCGATTACGACCTGCTCGCAGGGGAATGGCTGTCGGCGGATTCTAAAAGTCTGACGACCATGCGCAATTTAACCGCCGGTGAACTGATGTCTTCCCCAATCGACACCATCGAAGCCAAAATGCCGCTGGGAGAAGCTGTTCACTTGCTGATCGAGAACGACATTAACCGTCTACTGGTCACCGAGAACGGTGTCCCTGCAGGGGTCATTTCAACTTCCGATTTCGTCTCCAGCATCGCCAGGGAAGAAAAGCCTCTGCGTCAGACAGTCGCAGATGTGATGTCAGATGCCATCCTGGTTTGCCGGGATAAAACACCGCTAACCTCCGCAGCCCGAACGATGACTCAGGCCGGCTGGCGTTCGGTGCTGGTGGTGGATGCCAAAGGCAAACCGGAGGGAGTGGTCAGCGGCAAGGACCTGCTGCCATATGTTAAAAATGGGGTGGACGAAAAACTTACTGTACGGGAAATAATGCATCCGGCAATAACCATTGATATTAATGCCAGGCTGCGGGAAGCGGCGGACCTGATGATTCAAAATCACTACCATCGGCTGGTTGTAATCGACCAGAACGATCCACAAGCCTTTCCGCTAGGTATTATTTCTTCTTTCGACATTGTGGCTGAAATGGCGAGACCCGGATCAATCTGGCAAAAATAGGACCAAACAATGACCGGTAGAAGGGGCAATTTACGAGCCTCTTCTGGCAGGGCAAATCTCATTTTTTATTAGCGGAGTTATTCGATCATGGCTCTAACGCTGGAAGAGGCGCTTGCTCGTGTCCCTCAATGGGCTGGCGCCGCCGACCTGAAAGCCACGCCTTTAGGTGGTGGGATCACCAATAATAATTTTCGTATCGATGTGGGTGGAAACGTTTTTGTCCTGCGCATTGCAGGTGAAGACACCGAGTTATTGGGAATAAACCGGGAACACGAATATTCGGCCAACCTGGCCGCCGGTAAGCTTGGAATTGCTCCGGAAGTTTTTTATTTTATCCGCCCTGAAGGGTACCTGGTTACCCGCTTTATCCAAGGGCGCCCAATTTTGCCTCCCGAGATGCGGGAACCTGAAAATCTAAAGCGAGTCATGCAGGTTGTGCAAAGGATCCACAGCTTGCCGGATATTCCCGGTACCTTTAATGTTTTTCGGATAGTTGAAGATTATTCAGAAATCGCCCGGCGGTATTCCGTGAAGTTCCCTGAAAATTATAATTCATTGATCAACAAGCTGCAGGCGGCTGAAAATGCGTTTTCATTACACCCCATGACTCCCTGTCCGTGCCATAACGATCTGCTCAATGCCAACTTCCTGAGCAATGGCGACCTCACCGTGCTGGATTGGGAATATGCCGGCATGGGCGACCCTTTCTTCGACCTGGCTAATTTTTCAGATCATCATGAGTTGACTGATGAGCAAGACCACTGTATTCTCAAATGCTATTTCGATCAAGTAAAGCCCAGCCAATGGGCACGTTTGAAAATCATGAAAATCATGTCAGATCTGCGCGAGACAGCATGGGGGCTTGTGCAGATTGGAATATCAAAACTCGATTTCGACTTTCGGGGCTATGCAAACAAGTTCTTTGGCCGTGTCACCGAAAATATACAAAATCCCAAATGGAATGAATGGCTTAAGGAGGTAAGTAAAAATGTCTGATCTTCCTACTCATGCTCAAGTTGTCGTCATCGGTGGTGGCGTCGGCGGGTGCAGCATTGCCTACCATCTCACATTGATGGGTTGGAAAGATGTGGTCATCCTGGAACGACACGAACTCACCAGTGGCTCGACCTGGCACTCTGCAGGCCTCGTCGGCCAGATGCGTTCGGATGCCAACCTCACCCGGATGATGCACTACAGTACGGACCTTTATCGAAAGTTGAAAACCGAGACCGGCCAGGACCCGGCATGGCGCGAGGTGGGCGGGCTGCGCCTGGCTTCTTCAGCCGAACGGATGGAGGATTTGAAACGCCTGGTGGGAATGGCGCAATCCTTCAATGTACCCATGGACCTGATCTCGCCCAAGGAGGCCATGGATAAATTTCCGATCATGAGTCCGGACGGGATTGCCGGCGCAGCCTGGACTCCCAATGATGGAGTCATCGACCCGACCGGTCTTACCAATGCATTGGCAACCGGAGCTAAACAGCGCGGGACGCGCATTTTTACCGACACGAATGTGGAGAAGATCAACCTTAAGAACGGTCGTATCCACGATGTGGTCACCGACAAAGGAACCATCGAGACCGAGGTGGTGGTCAACGCAGCTGGCCAATGGGGAGGTGAAGTTGGAAAGATGGTCGGACTTACGCTGCCGATCGTTCCGATGGCACACCTGTATATCATTACCAAACCCATCCAGGGAGTGGGACACGATTTCCCGACCTTGCGTGACCCTGACCTTCTTGTTTATTGGCGTGAGGAAGTAGGCGGCCTGGTAACCGGGGGATACGAACGGAACCCGGCACCGTTTGGCTTGAACGGTATCCCGCGCAATTTTAAATACCAACTTCTACCCCCTGACTGGGAGCGTTTTACCCCTCTGATGGAAAATTCGATCAAACGCGTGCCGGCGGTGGAGACGGCTGAAGTTATCCAACTGTTGAATGGACCGGAAGGATTTACACCGGATGGAGAATTCCTGCTGGGTCCCACGTCGGTCAAGGGATTCTGGGTGGCATGCGCGTTTTGCGCCCACGGGTTAGCCGGAGCAGGGGGGATTGGGAAGACGATGGCAGAGTGGATCATAGACGGACACCCGGAGTGGGATGTCTGGCGGTTGGACGTCCGTCGTTTTGGATCCAACTACAACAGCCAGGATTACACGGTGGCTCGCACCCTCGAAACATATACCCAGTATTACGATATCCATTATCCCGGTGAGGAGCGACTCTCCCGGCGCGGCCTACGCTTATCTCCCACTTATCATCGGCTGCAAGAACTGGGCTGTTTCTTCGGGGAAAAAACCGGGTGGGAACGCCCCAACTGGTTCAAACCATACGAAGAAAAGGCACGCCACGGGCATGAGCCAAAAGGTTGGGCTCATCACAACTGGTCTCGAGCGATCGGTTACGAACACTTGAAGACACGTGAAAGCGCAGGACTGTTCGATGAAACTTCCTTTAATAAATTCGAAGTACGTGGACCAGGTGCACTGACTTTCCTGAACTACGTATGTGCCAACCAAATCGACCAACCGGTTGGAACGATCATCTATACCGAATGCTTAAACAAGCGCGGTGGGATCGAATGCGACTTCACTGTCACCCGCCTGGCAGAAGATCGGTTCTTTATCGTGACCGGAACCGCATTTGGACAGCACGACCTTTCATGGTTGTCCTTGAACATGCCTGAAGATGGATCGGTGGCGATCGAGGATGTCAGCTCCTCGTATACCTGCCTGGGTCTGTGGGGTCCCAAAGCACGCAAGATATTGGAGAAGGTTACCAAGAACGATGTATCCAACGCGGCCTTTCCCTATATGAGTGCACAGCGGATGGTGGTTGGAGATGTGCCTGTCCTGGCTTCCCGGGTTACGTATGTGGGCGAACTGGGCTGGGAATTCTACTGCCCCATGGAATACGGCCTGCGGCTGTGGGATACTCTGTGGGAAGCAGGTCAACCGGAGGGTCTGGTAGCAGCCGGATACAAAGCGATCGACTCCCTGCGGCTGGAAAAAGGTTACCGCTACTGGAGCAGCGAGATCACTCCGGATTATTCCCCGCTCGAAGCCGGGCTGGGATTTGCCGTAAAGTTAAACAAAGGGGATTTCATCGGGAAAGAAGCCCTGGTTAAACAAAAAGAATCTGGCTTGACACGCAAATTGTGCTGCATGACGCTGGCAGACAGCCGCACGATTGCCCTTGGCAAAGAACCGATCCGTTCCAAGGAAAATAAAATGATCGGATGGGTGGCTGCAGGCGGGTACGGTTATTCAGTCGGGCAAAGCATCATCTATGCATATCTACCGATTGAATTTACCAAGGTTGGTACAGAACTTGACGTGGAATTCCTCGGAGAACAGGTTGGAGCTGTGGTTGTCCAATCACCGTTATGGGATCCAAAAGGTGAGCGGGTCAAGGCATAAAAAATCAAGACAGTTGTATAATAACTGTCCCGCAGGAAAAGATTATCATAACGAGTGATAATTCCTTCACTCAAAAAATGGCAAGCATAATTCATAATTCGCAGGAGGCGAAAACATGTCTATCGTGAATGCAAAAGAAATCATGGTGGAAGCCGCCAAAGGGAAATACGCTATTGGCGCATTCAATATCACCGACCTGGTCCAGATGGAAGCAGTGGTGGATGCGGCAATTGCCAAAAAGGCTCCCCTCATCATCCAGACTTCGGTAAAGCCCTCCAAGTTCCTGGGCGTGGATGTGTTGGTGGCAATTTATCGAAGTATCGCCGCTTCGGCACCAATCCCCATTTGCCTGCACCTGGATCATTGCACCGAGGTGGAACACTGCAAAAAATGCGCAGACGCTGGCTATACCAATATCATGATCGATGCCTCCAAACAACCTTATGAGGAGAACATCCGTCAGACGAAGGAAGTCGTCGATTACAGCCACAAGGTGGGCAAAATCTCCGTTGAAGGCGAACTGGGTACGGTCAGCGGCGTTGAAGATCAGATCAAGGTGGCTGAAGATGAGACCCAACTTGCCAATCCCAAGCAGGCCGTTGAATTCGTCGAGCGCACCGGACTGGATATCTTTGCGCCCGCCATCGGTACCGCTCACGGCGTTTACAAAACCAAGAATCCCAAGGTGGATTTTGAGCGGCTGGGAAAAATCAATGAAATGCTAAATGGTAAAACGATTAAGACGCCCCTGGTGGTGCATGGCGGAACCGGATTACCAGAAGACTATATCAAGAAATTGATCGAGATGGGCGGCGCCAAGGTAAATGTATCCACAGAATTAAAGCGCACGATGATCGATGCTGAATATGAGTATATTGCGGCACACCGGGAAGAATATGATCCTGGTAAGGTTGATGAAGCTGTTAGAGCTTCCATCCGCACAGCCGTGGGTCATTGGATCGATATCCTCGGCAGCGCGGGTAAGGCATAATCTCAATAAATAATAGAACATGGAGATATGATTGAAGAGCAGCTTGCGCTCTTCAATCTTCCATTGCTTCAATCATCATCTGGATAATCATCAAAAGGAGTAAGTCATGAAAAAGGTCGAAGAATATTTTGTACCCTGGGTGAAGGGCATTCCGATGTACATCTCCGGGCATATCGAGCTTGCCTGGAAAAAACCTGAACTTCATCGGATGATGTCCAATGAAAACCCAAACCCACCTTCCGATAAAGTCCTGGAGGCGATCTATCAAGTACGCCAAGATGGGCAACCGGTACCCAGACCAGGGCCTGGTGGTACGCGGCAAGATCGCCCAAATTAACGGGTTGGCTGGTCCTGAAAATGTGATGTTAGGCAATGGCTCCAGTGAAGTGTACGACAACATCTTCCGCTGCTTCCTGGCAGTTGGAGAGGAAGTTATCCAGCACACCCCATGCTTCGGAATATACAAATTGCGCGGGACCATTCTGGGCGGCAAAGATGGTATCCGTCCCGATGGTATATAAAGATAAGAACTTGCATTATGATCCGGATGGGATCCTGAAAGCCATCACGGACAAGACCAAAATCATTGTCATCGCCAACCCGAATAACCCGACCGGGAACTTTATGGAAGGGAAAGACTTCGTGCGCATCGCGGAGACCGGCATCCCGTTCATTGTAGATGAAGCTTATGTTGAATATGCCGGTTTGGGTATGTCCCAAGTTAACCTTACTAAGAAATACAAGAATGTGATTATTACCCGCACGCTTTCCAAGGCGTATGGATTGGCCGGCTTACGGTTTGGATATGCCATGGCTGACAAGGATGTAATCGGACAGATTTCAGCCGCCCTGCTCCCCTGGAACGTCGGAACGATCCCGATGTGGGCAGCCCTGGCTGCTTTTGAAGACACCGAAGCCTTGGCTTACAGGGTAAAGTTCAATAACAGTGAGGTGGACTACATCACTGAAGTCACTTACCGAAATACCCGACCTGGTTGTATTCGCGACTAAAGCAAACTATATATTCTTTGACTGCGGCGCAATCGGCAAAAAGGGCAAGGATATGGTGGCTTATGCCGAACAAAAAGGCCTGATCTTTCGCCCGGAAGCAGAAAAATACGGCAGCGATGGTTGGTTCCGCATCACCATTGGAACGAAGGAAGAAAATCGCATGGCAGTGGAAGTGGTACGCGAGTTTTTGACCAAGAAGTAATCTTATTTACTCGAGGTCGAAGCAACTCTCGGATATTAAGAGCGAGGAGGAAAAGCATGGGAAAAATTAAGGCTGTATTTTTTGACCAGGATGGAGTGATCATCGACACCGAACGGGATGGGCATCGCGTTTCGTTCAACATGACGTTCAAAGAATTCGGTTTTACCGACGAATGGAGCGTTGATTATTACCATGAACTCCTTCAGATTGCGGGCGGAAAAGAGAGAATGAAGCATCATCTGGAAACCAGGGGCTTCAGCAAGCCCATTCCTCCGGAGAAGGTGGACGATCTCATTAAGGAAATGCATAAACGCAAGACCGCCCTTTTCGTCGAACTGATCGAGACTGGTAAACTGCCTTTGCGTCCGGGAATCCATCGTTTTATGAAAGAGGCCATGGAAGCCGGTCTAAAGAGTCGGAGTGTGCACCACTTCAAATGAGCAGGCTGCCAAGGCGATCACCGAAAAAATCCTTGCGGATATCAAATTCGATATCGTGCTTGCAGGTGATGTGGTCGGAAAGAAAAAACCCGACCCGGAAATATACAACCTGGCACTTTCCAAGACCGGGCTGAAGGCTGATGAAGTCATCGTAGTGGAAGATTCGAGGAATGGTGTGCTGGCCGGCAAAGCAGCTGGAGCAAACGTGGTAGTAACCACCAATTCCTATACTGAAAAAGAGGACGTCAGCAGCGGAGATATTATCGTAACCAGCCTGGGTGACCCGGATGGAGAGAAAGGACGCCTGACCAAAGGAGATAAAAAGCTTAAATTTGACGGTGTACTGCGGGTAAAGCAGGTGGTCGACTATTTCACGATTTAATATCGAAGGCTCTCAAACGAAACACAAAGGACGCAAAGAAAATTCTTTGCGTCCTTTGTGTTTACATAATCCTAATCAAACGGAATTCCAAGCGTACCCAGTGTTTAGATGAGATAAACTGATTGATCACCCAGTACAACCCGGCAGCAATTAAAGCAGAAGACGGGATGGTGAACAGCCACGCAGTGGCTATCTCCTGCGCCACGCCCCAGCGCACCTTATTTGGCCTTTCAGCTGCCCCAATCCCCATGATCGTCGAGCTGATGACGTGGGAAGTACTCACCGGTCCGCCAGTAAGGGAAGCGGTTAACACGACAATTGCAGAGGATAACTGGGTGCAAAATGCATCGAGCGGTTCGATTTTGTAAAATTTGCGTCCCACGGTGCGAATCAGTTTTTGACCCCCCAACGGCTGTACCGGCTGCAATTGCCAGGGCTGCAATAAAAATAACCCAAACCGGAACAACAAATGAATTTAAATATTTCTCGGTAAGAAGCGCAAGAGTGATCATTCCCATGGTTTTTGGCGCATCGTTACTACTATGGCTTAGTCCCATGACGAATGACAGTGAATACCTGGATTCGCTTAAAGGTTTGGTTAATTCTAGGAGTTGCGTCCTGGCACAATTTAATGACAATTTTTAGAATAATGTAACCAATACCGAAGGCGATGAAAGGGGAGACAAACAGGAAAATCAATATTTTTTCAAGACCGGGTACCTGGATGGCTTGCCATCCGGCTCCCATGGCTACTGCACCGATCAAACCGCCAATAAGAGAGTGTGAGGAGCTACTCGGCAGCCCAAGCGAAGATGTAAAAAAAATCCACAAAACGGCGCTCAACATGGCAGCCAGGATAACCTGGGTGTTGATTGCATCGGCGCTGACAACTCCTTTCCCTATCGTCCGCGCCACAGCAATCCCAAAAATAAAAGGTCCCAGGAATTCCGCCACAGCTGTCATTGTCAAAGCTGCACGGGGAGCCATGGCGCGGGAAGAAATCATCGTTGCAACGATGCCGCTCGAATCATTCAGGCCGTTCATGAAAGCATAAATGAGAGCTAATAATATTACAGCAATCGTGATTGGAGACACGATAAGAACCCCCGATCACGTAATCTTAACAATAATATCGGCAATCACATTGGCTGCCTCGTCCCCGCGGTCAGCAGCATTGCTCAAATGACGATATACTTCGCGCGATTTTAACATCTTGATCACATGCTGGATATCCTCAGCTCCACTGAACAAGTCAGCCAGGGCTTCGCGGTAAACCTCTTCCACCCGGTTCTCGAGGGACTTGGCTCGCTGTGCATGGTCATTGGCGACCCCCGGATGGTTTTCAAGGCGGTCAACCGCCATTAACAGCTCATAAGCTGCATCGCGCAGGATGGAAGCCATACTTTGCATGAAATTCGTCGGTTCGACCTTTAAGATTTCCATCTCACTGACCGTGCTGAAAGCATAATCCAGGACGTCGTCAATTGTCCTGGAAAGCAGGAATATGTCCTCCCGGTCAAAGGGAGTGATGAAGGTTTTATTTAATTCGTCGATCAGGATTCGCCGCGCTTCGTCGGCATCCTTTTCCTTGCTGGAAAGCAGGGCAGACGCAGCTGGATCCTGGGTGGTCATAAATACCTTCAATGCTTCCAGACCATCCAGGGTAAGCGAAGCCTGATCATGGATTAGTTTTAGGAATACATTTTGCTTTTTCTTAAATATTCGGAACATAAATAAATATCCTTCGAAAAATGTTGTTGTTGCTGAAATATTGGCAAGGAACTGTAATCAAACAATTCCCAACCTGGTCCACCTTGATACATAACCGTTATCCTAATAATTGATCAGCCTGATTGATAATTCAATGACATAGAACGATCATTATTTTGAACTGCAAAGGCAATAGCAATTTTATAGAGACCAATAATAACATAAACGTCTATGCCAAACCATTCCATTAAAGGAAAGGGCGATAACAAGATCTTTCGATTTTTTATCCATGAACCTATAATGAAGTTTTACTTTCATTTCCCACCCAATAACAAAGAGTGTATTAGGAGTTTAGGATCGTGGATAATGATGCAAACACCGCCTCAATATCCATGAAATTCTGATGCCATGGAAAGGACTCGATGTCCTTCAATGCCTGAACTCTTGGACCGATACCAATAAACTTGTAACCCAGCGACCGTGAGGTTTGGAGGTCCCAGGGTCCATCACCGATATAAACGATTCGGTCGAACATGCCGCTATTGTAGGTTGCTTCAGCCCGTTGAACTGCAATTTCCATAATTCGCAGGCGATTGCGGTCGTCATCGGATGTTGCCATCGGGATACTGTCCACCATTAAACCGCTTGCCTGGAGTTTGAACATTGCTTCGCTGCGCCAGCAGCCCGTTGCGATGGCGACCCCCACTTCCTCGAGTTTTCGTAACCTTTCAATAAAGTGCGAGGCACCAGGGACTTCGCTGAAAATCAAAGGGGATTTGACGTAAAGCTGCTCGAGACGTCTGAGTACGTTGCTTTTCACCTCCTCAATCTCTCTCGCGTCCGAGTTCCTCCTGGTTATACGTTGGATTGCCTCCTGCGTTACACCGAGGGAGGTTTTGTCAACATAGCTGTTCAGATCTGCATCAATCGGGGGAACACCCAGCACTTCCCCAATGGCGATACCAAATATTTCCCGATCGTAATCATAAGATTGGGTGAGGGTTCCGTCGATATCCAGAAGGACCAAATTCATAATCAATTCGTTTTTGTGTAACCTTGCATAAAACCGGTATGGGAAAGATTGGAAATATCCAATTGCAAGGAAGAAGGGGAGGCCAACCACTGACCATCCATCGTGACCTATCAGGAAAGAAATATATCATAATCGATGAGCGTTAAAAAAAACCTCTCAAGGTTGTGTACGCTTTTCCACCTTTCTGAGAACGCCCAACAAGACCACCGACACCAGCACGAGTAATACAGAGAGTGCCAACGCTACTCCAATACTGCGTTCCAAACCGAGATAGATAGCCAACGGCATAGTTTGAGTCGTCCCTTCAAGGTTTCCAGCAAACATGATCGTTGCGCCAAATTCACCGAGGGCGCGTGTCCAGGTTAGAATGATTCCGGCAAGCATGGATCGCCAGGCGAGGGGTAGCATTACATAACGGAATAACTGTAATTCGCCGGCTCCCTCAACAATAGCAGCTTCCTCCAACTGGGGATCGACCTCGACAAACCCAATCTTGGCTGAGCGGACAAACAAAGGTGCGGCGACGAAGGTTTGGGCCATAATTACCGCTGCAGTAGTGAAAGGCAGGCTAATGCCCAGAGGAGCCAGCCATTGCCCAAAGACACCCTGCCGCCCGAAGGCAATTAACAGCGCAAGTCCCGCCACCGATGGCGGCAGGACCACAGGCAGGTCGACCAGTAATTCTAAGGCGGTTTTGCCATGGAATTTCCAACGTGCCAGGATATAAGCGAGAGGTATGCCAGCCGCCATCGCCAATAGGGTGGAGAGGCTGCTGGTACAGAAGACTTAAACGCAGGGCAGAAATCGCAGTCGGAGCAAGAGCATATGAAAAAAAGTCTAGGCCAATGGATTTCCAGAAGACCGCAAAAATGGGGAGTCCAAAGATAACCAGCAGGATCAGGCTAGGCAGGACAAATATCCAGCCTGATCTGCGGTCAGTCGATAACCAGCGTCCAAAACGGTTCAACGTGCTCACAATTTATTGGGTAAAGGGGATAAATCCCCACTTCTTCAGGATGGCTTGTCCATCGGGCGATAGGACGAAGGCGATAAAAAAGGCAGCCAGGTCTGGTTGAGAAGAAAACTTTAATACTGCTATGGGATACTGGGCGATCACATTGTCAGCCGCAGGGAATTGGATCGTCTTCAGATCAGGCGCGGCAACTGAATCGGAAACATATACAATCCCGGCATCTGCCTCTCCTAATTGGACTTTCGTCACTGCCTGCTTGACATCGGTTTCATTGGAGACCAGGTTGGCCAGGACCTGGGTACTAAAAGTGGATGAAAACATTGGGTCTTTGTCCATTTTTGCCAGTATCTGGCGGGCATATTTACCGCAAGGGACTGATGTATCGCACAGCACTAAGTTAACACCCGGTCGAGCCAGGTCCTGCAACATTAGTATGTTGGCTGGGTTTTTTGCCGGAAGGATAACCAGAAGACTATTAGTCAGGAATATTTTTTCGGCATTGGGAGCGACCAGGGTGTCCGCAGCGAGAGTTGTCATTTCGGTGGTATTGGCCGAGGCAAAGACATCGGCAGCTGCGCCTTGTTCGAGCTGTGTGCGTAGGGAAGAAGATCCGCCAAAGTTGAACGTGATGGTGACTCCCGGATTGGCAGCGTCGAACCTCGAACCGATTTCAGTAAAGGCGTCTGTCAGCGATGCAGCAGCAAAGACTGTCAGCGTACGCGGCTGGGGGGTCGCAGTGGGTGGGACGGCAGTGGGAGGTATCGCCGTTGGCGGAACCATGGTGGGGGGCACGACGGTGGGAACGACAGTCGTCACAGCTGATCCGCAAGCCGAAAGCAGGGTCTCTACTATAAGAATGAATAGTGCAAAGCGTTTCATTATACTCATTTCATCATATTAAATTAGAATACCAGGCGTTATTCGACCAACCAATTAAGGACAGAGAAGCGGGTGATTTAGGCATGGAATTTCTTCTTCGATTTCGTTTTGTAATATCCCACCCCTGCGCAGGAAGCACATAAAATTCCTGCTCCTAAAATCACCTGACGGGCATTTATGATCTCCTCCCCGCAGTGTTGACATTTCGCCCGCAGTCCCGGTTTGCTGAGGGTTACTTCTAGTGCGGGATCGAGCAGGATATCTTCAAATGATAGGAGTTCCGCATCCGGCATGATCTGGTAGCCTTTCAACTGGGCGTAGTACTTGGATTTCACATGCGGGTAATATGCGAGGAAGGTTTCACGGATATCCAAGTATGGCGCGACGCGGACAGTCTTCCCGGTCTTGACATTAGCGAATACTGCGCCTGTCTTGCCAAAGTCCATCACCCGCAATGTTCGATGACCAACGGTCGCGCCGGTTGCCACCTCGACCCCGTCCGCAAAACATCCGTCGGTCTCGATAAAAACCAAGGCAGCCTTGTGAGGCATGGGCGCATCCAAACCGATGGCTTTCAACCCGGCCAGCCCGATGCGTACCCCCAGTACCTGGCGCGGGCATAAGTGGTCGTGGCGAGCCGAGCTTTGTTTTAGCAAACTTGACAAAAGCGAGGACATGGTGGCTCCAGTTTAATTAATTCGATAATTGATCCGGACTGCGCAGGCGCGGCATTCTCCTGCCAGCTTCCGCCAGGCTGCTATGCAGCCTGGGTAATTCATTCACAAATTCTAGTTTTTTGAAACCATAAAGGATCGACAGTAAAATCCCACCTAATTGAAGGTCCAGAGCTTTGTTATTCTCTGGGAATTTAAAACTTGAAATAATCTTTTCGCATCTTGATGGGTGATGAACCAAAAATGAGTGACCTGGTTCATCTCCTGATAAAAAACCCGCCAGGAGAGAATTTGGCGAGTCAAATAATACCTGCACCGGTGATTTTCCTTTCCAATTCCATCCCGTTCTGGGATTTCGGGAGGCCGCTGCGTTTCCATTGCGACCCTGGTCCTCACTGTGAGAGGACTGCCTGCTGGACCCTGGCGCATAGCTTTAGGTCAGGCAGATCGGAGTGATATTTATATTTGTAATTTATCCGATATTTCACAAACAGTCAAGCCATTTTTGCTCAACGCATTCCCATCCATTCGGGTAGCCTTTTTTGAACTGAAAAAATTTCCTGCTTTCCAATCTAATAGCTAATTCTGTTGACGTGGATAACCCACATAAAGTGAAGATGCCTCCAGTTAATACTATCTGGATTATTAAACCGGAATGAAATCAGCAACCATATTCTTTGAGTATGATTTGATTTCACCATCAACCCGGTTTAACAAAAAAAGCCCTCCGATTTCGGGGAGGGGTAAACCATATCTGGAAAATAATTTCAGTCAACTGCTATCATCACACTTGAGGCTTTGACAACTGCGTACGCTTCCTTGCCTTCTTTTAATCCCAGGGATGAAACCGACCCGTCAGTAATTATCGAAACGATCTGCTCACCGCCAGGCAACTGGATAGTGACTTCATCATTTACTGCGCCACGCACAATCTTGGTTACTTTCCCTTTCAACATATTACGAGCGCTTAATTTCATATTGTTTGTCTCCTTTATCTATAATTTGATTAGATGTATTTTACCACATGTGTTTACCAAACCAATATTTTTTGGAAATTAAATTTACTGCTTCTAGACAACCGGGAAACTACCCGCCAATTTCACTCATCACGCGGTTCAAAGGGATTTCTCCAGCAGCGAGGCCCTGGCCCCAGGGTTTGTTCCAGACGGCATCCAGAACCAAGTGCCGCATGGTTTCTTTGGAAGCGCCTGCCCGTAATGGGGTCAGCAGATCGACTTCTCGACTCCCGCAGAAGACACATGCGCAGGAGTCCATCTGCGGTGAGGCGGGCACGGTTGCAGTCCGCGGCAGAAGGGAATACTGACCGAAGAGATGAAACCAATATCTCCCTTTGAATTGGGAAGCTTGAAAAGTTGCGCCTCCCCATCCAATTTACCGTTGTCGACTGGCTCGAGCTGACCCAGTGCCTGCTCGATACGAGCCTTAATTTCGTTAGTGGGAACCATTTGCTCTGTTTGCAGTACAGTGGCTCCCCTGAATGGCATCATTTCAATAAATCGCATCTGCCAGCAATGCTCACGAGTAAGGCCTGCCAAGTCCACAACTTCGTGATCATTAAAACCGCGCACCACCACCGCGTTTACCTTGATTGGAGTAAGCCCAGCCTCCTCAGCCGCCAGGATGCCATTCCAGACATCCTTGAAATTACCCAGGCGGGTCATACGTTTGAACCTGATCGGATCGAGCGTATCCAGGCTAAGGTTCACGCGCTCCAACCCGGCTTCGGCCAACTGCTTTGAAAGTTTCGAAAGCTGTACGCCGTTGGTCGTCATGGAAACGGAGCTTACACCCGGGATGGCAGCAATGCCGCGAACAATATCAACAATGTTGACTCGAACGGTTGGCTCCCCACCGGTGAGGCGGATTTTATCGAAACCCAGGCATGCAAACAGGCTCGTCAATTGAATGATCTCATCCACCTGCATCAATTCGACCGGCGGTCGGAAGGTCATTTCTTCCGACATGCAGTAGATACAGCGCAGGTTACAGCGGTCGGTGACACTGAGCCGCAGGTAGTTGATTTTTCGTCCAAAACGATCGACAGCCATAATTCCTCAATGAGCCAGATTGATGGACCCTTCTTCAACATCATTATCGTGACGCGCTAAAATTTCAGCTCCGAAAAATTCCATGGGTGAGTTGACGTTCATGAAGACAAGCCCTGAAGGCTCTATTGCGACTGTTTCTTTCAAACTCAATTCACGTACACGTACTGTTGAAAACCAATCGATCATTTTTAGCTGTCCGGCCTGGATGGCAGCAAGGACGGACGGAAGGCAGGTGGAACGGCGATAGACGGCGTGCATCGGCTCCAACCCTGCAATTGACCTGGGAATGACAACATCCACCTCTTCCCGGATGAGCAGGGAAATTGCTGCGTCAAGGAGTACGGCACTGGCGAACGGCATATCGCAAGCCACCACTGCCACTATGGGGTTCGATGCAGAAGCAAGGGCAGTGTAGAGGCCTCCCAACGCGCCGGAATCCGGGATCAGGTCAGGGACAAGGCGCAGTTTGAGGAACTCATAGTCGGAAGGACGGTTGGTTGTCACCAGAATTTCATCCCCGACGGTGCCAACCCGTTCCAGCACCCTCTGGACCAGGGGACGGTCTAGGAAGAGCTTTAAACCCTTGTCTTCACCCATACGGCGGGAGTTTCCACCCGCCTGGATCGCCAGGCTTACTTTGTCAGTCACAATTCACCTTTGGACGCAAAAAACGCTGTTCGATCAAATCAGAGATTCCAGACAAAATCACCCAATTCGTAAGCTGGGTACTCCGGCGACCACGGAAAAGTCCGCAGCCACAGCAAAGCGCTGGGCAGGGGTGCCGATCAACTCCTGGCTGACCTCGGAGCGCATGACTTCGAGCGAAGGGTAACTCTGCCTGTCTATACCCCTCCACGAGGATCAGATCGGCTTCCTGCACTTCTTTTACGATCTCTGCCAATGTTAGTTCCTGTTTCAAGTTGCGGTAAGAGGCGATCTTATCCGGTGCAGCAATTATCACGTGCACGCTTCCCGCCCGGGAATGCCGCCAACTGTCCTTCCCTTCCCGGTCCACCTCGAAGCCTGAATGGGAATGATGCTTAATGGTCGCAATCCGATAGCCCCGGCGGCTAAGTTCTGGGATCAACCCTTCCATGAGGGTTGTTTTACCAGACCCGGATTTGCCAATGAGTGTTACCACCGGAATTGACATTAATCCAACCTTTCGAAAAAGCCATAATTGAGGCCTTACACCTTCATAGCAACCAGGAAAACACCAACCAGGGAAAGTATCCCTGCGGGGATCATCCACCAATCCAGACGGCCGATCCGGAGCGGAGCCGTACGGCTGCGATCGGGACGAAAAGCACGCGCCTCGGCTGCCAGGACGATATCTTCAGAGCGGCGCAGGGCATTGCTCAGGATTGTCAGCAGGAGAAGCTGCAGCCCGCGCCACCATTGGGCTCGCATCCCTCCGCGCATCCGCAGGCTGTGCCAGGCATTTGTGCTCGACTGGCGCAAGTTTGGTAATTGGTTTGCTGCCACTCCCAGTGAAAATCCAAGTCCCTGGAGCCCGGCACGTTCGAATAGCCCGGCCATTTCGGTGATATCCATCGATGCTGCCAAACCGTCTGCAGCAATGAGAATGATAATGGCGCTCAAAGTCATTTTTACGCCGGTGACAACATTCTCTGTTGAAAAGAGGAAACCCCAAAGCTCCCGGTCAGGTTTACCGCCCCCGAACAGGATGCTAATTACCAAAAGGATCCCCAATAAGATCAACCAGCGGGGACGCAAAATCCGCCCAAGGGCAGAAGGGTATATCAAGGCAAGAAATACCACACAAGCACCCGCCAGCAGGTAACCGCCTGTGGAGCTGGGTCAGTAGAACAACGCCAAGTGACCAAAGAAAGATCACCAGGTGTCCCAGGCTGCCGACCAGTGGCTTTCCAGGGTTGCTCCCGATCGAAGATGCGCCGAGCTTGCTTACAGTCATTTGATCGCGTCGATCTCAACCAACAAGCGGGGATTTAACTTCCCACCCTGATCCGGAAGGACGATGCGGAAAACACCTTCATCTGCGGTCAGTGGACCATCCGCACGGGCGTAAGCCACCAGCATATCATCGGCCATAAATTGGGTGGAGTCGTAATTGGATGTAAAACCATCCGAGGCAACCGCTTTGACTGCAGAAAGCTGGGTTGGGTCTATTCCTGCATCCTTCAAAAGGACCTTTAGAGGTACGCCGATATATGCGACCCCTTTATCGGAAGCCTGTACTGCACCCAATGCCTTCAGGTCATTGACCGTGTAGGTTTTTACGATCGTGCCATCGCTTACCTTCAGGTCAGATCCGGAGGGAGCTGCCGACTTTGGAGTACAAGCCGCGAGTGCCAATGCCAAAACTAGAATGACAAACAATGTTCGTTTCATAAACTATTCTCCCAATCTATTGATATTAAATCCATCTATACCGCTGACGGGAGATTGTCCCTTCAAGCGGAAAGTAACCAGGTGACCCAGTCTCCAGGCCAGCCAGCCGCCGAGAGCACCAACTACCAGGTGCAGAGCAACCAGAGCCAAAATGATCCAAAGAGCTGCCTGGCTGCTTAAACCAAAAAGCCGGCTGCCCTGGTCAACCGTATCCAGCCAGATGGGCAGAAGAGAACGGCCGAAAATTAAAATACCAGTGATGAATGGCTGTATGAATGTCCAGAGTGCTCCTCCGGCAATAGCCAGTATAAATGCCAGCTGGGTGGGCTTTGGAAAGATATCCAGTACCAATTCAGCCACCAGCGCCTCCGTCAAAATACCGATCATTGGGCCGATGATGATATTGCCAATGCTGAATAGTTTTAATATTGTGGCAATGACTCCAATAAAGAAAGTTGAGCCGCGCCGGGGGACGAAAAGACGCCCGATCAGGGCTACCAGCAACCCAATTGCCGTTAGAGCCAGGCCGGTCATAGGGATTTTAATGGCGTGAAGTACAGATCCAAGGCTGATTTCAACCACCCCCCACAGGGCTCCGAACACAGCCATGGTTACCAATTCGCGGGTTGTAAATTTCATAATAGTTCCTTTCTACTAAATAGTTTTTCGTGCAACCAGTTGGGCGATCTTCCTGGAAGGATAATTACCGTCGCGTCGCCTCTTCCAGGTTTCCATCCAGTGCAGGATATCCCAACCATTGAAAAACATTTAATGAGTTCGCCTGGTTCCAGAGTATGGGCCGGATTGCACCTTCTGAGAGAATCTTGTACAAATGTCTCAAAAAAAAGCCAGCCGCCCGGTTTGAGCGCTTTATGGTAGCTTTCAAGCAATGGGCGTGACAAAAAATAGAAATTCAAGATTACATCAAATCCAGAGGGCGGGCAGCCATGGGTTGGTCATGTCCATTACCACTAAATTAATAGGAACCGAAGATTTTTTTGCCCTTTGCTTGGCGATCCGAAGTCCAGCCTCGGAGATATCCATGCTGATCACCCGAAGTCCCTGCCTGGCAAGGTACAGACCAACCGGTGCAGTACCGGCTGCCACCTCGAGGGCCAACCCTCCGGCGGGAAGTTGATTCGCAAAGGAGCGAACCAGTCCATATGGTTGACGCCTTAGATTATGTTTTTCAGCGGACTGGTAACGGGCATTCCAAACCTGCGCATCAGGGTGCGGCATGTGACACCTCCGTGCGAGGAGTGACGGGTGCATTCTTCTGAGAAGCCAGCGTGTTATGACCGTCCAAAGAAATATGCCCGGCGTCCATCAAGATCACCCGTTGAGCATAGCGATAAACCAGTTTATAGTCATGCGTTATCAGAAGAATCGCGGTGCCCTGTCGATTGAGCCAGACGAGGAACTCCATCATTTGCTGCAGGTGGCGCCAGTCCTGCCCGAGAGTTGGCTCGTCTAGGATGACCAGGCGAGGACGGAGGGCAAGGCATGAAGCAAGTGCGGTGCGCTGCTGTTGTCCAATGGAAAGTGAAAATGGACGGCGGTCGCGCAAGTTGATCAAATCTGCACTTGAAAGGGTCTGCTCATGGACCTTGGCATCAAGACAACGATAATTGCGCGGCCCGAATGCGATTTCCTCGTCAACCGAATCGGTAAACAACTGGTCGGAGGGGTTTTGGAAAAGCAGGGCAATATCCTGACCGGGGCGCGGCCGCGTTCCATTGCGGAAACGCACCTTTCCACTCAAGGGACGAATCAACCCGGCTGCAGCCAACGCAAGGGTGGATTTTCCCGCACCGTTATCACCCACCAGCGCAGCAAACTCGCCTGGAAAAAATTTCAGGTTTATATCATGGATGGCAGCGTGCCCATTATAGCCGGCGGATAGGTGCTGAAATTCAAGCAGGGGTGGTTCAACTACAGGAGGTTTGCCATTAGGCACCAGCAGGTTTTTCCATGACATCAATGCATCTTCCGTGGGGCGGCGGAGACCGTAACGGCGTAAAAGATCATAATCACCCAGAATTGTCTCGAAGGCACCCTGGGCAACGATGCGCCCTTCGTCCATAACCATCACCCGGTCTGCAAGGCGCCGGACCTCGGCAAGGCGGTGTTCAATCAGAACAATCGTCATGCCGTATTCGGCTCGTAATTTTTGCAATGCATTGATGACGCTGGTTGTCCCTGGCCCGTCCAGAGAAGCGGTAGGTTCATCAAGAACGAGCACCCTGGGACGCATGGCGAGGGCGCACGCGATGGCCAGACGCTGCATTTGCCCGCCAGACAAGGAGGATGGATTTAGATCCGAAAAACCGATCAATCCGACTGACTCCAATGCCCACTCCACGCGGGCATTGACTTCTTCGGTAGGAAGCCCCAGGTTATAGGGACCGAATGCGATTTCATCTGCCACCCTCAAATGAAAAAGATGCGAACGTGGGTTCTGGAATATCACCCCCACTTGTTGAGCCAATTCTGCCGTCATGCAATGGGTCACATCGAGCCCGGCAACTTCCACGCTGCCGCTTATTTCTGCCTGGATGACCTGTGGTATGAGGCCGGTTAAAACACGTGCCAGTGTGCTTTTCCCGCACCCCGAAGGACCGGTCACAACCACGCATTCTCCAGGATGTACGTCGAAGGAAATACCCTGAAGTACCTTCTGCCCGGTATAAGCAACATTCAGGTCACGGACATGGATCATGCGGAGACCTCGGTGGGATCATTTGCACGGACATAAGAAACCATTCCCCAGGGCCAAAGATGCACTGGCAACTTCGATCAAGGCCGGGCGAATAACCACGCAAGCCAACCCATAACGGCGAGCGCCGATCAACCCAATGCCGTTACTAAGTCCCGTTCCGCGCTGCAACTCAAGAGGTCCCATTTCGTCCAGTAAGAGAAGTTGGCAGTCATCCAACTGCCCCAATATTGAATTTCCCCATAATAAAACTTCATCATTAAAGTCCCAATCCAAAGTAAATTGACCTTTTGAAGATAATCCTCTTCGAACTGCCAATCGCTTACGACTCCCGGATTTTATATCGACCAGGTCAATACCAATTTTATTTTTTCCTTCGAATACTGCAGGTGAAATCAATCCAACCGCGTTAAACCCCTGGGTTTTGGCCAATTTAGCCAATTCCAGGCACCATTGCGTCTTGCCCGACCCGCTTTCGCCGGTTACAAGGATAAGTTTTCCTGTTCCTCTTGCTGATAATAAACTCGCCAGGAGAGAATCTGGCGAGTCAACAAATACCTGCACAGTGCTTTCTCCTTTCCAATTCCATCCCATTATGGGATTTCGGGAGGTCGCTGCGTTTCCATTGCGACCCTGGTCCTCGTTGGGAGAGGGCTGCCTGCCAGACCATGGCACATGGCTTTAGGTTTGGCAGATCGGAGTTCAATTCATCAATAATTTAAATTATCTGCTAATTAATTCTCCTACAAGGTTGCATCAATGGATTCATAAAAAAGAAATTGATCTCCCAGATCGAATTTTCAATCCAATTTCTCCGCAGTAACGGGGGGAGTGAGATCATTTTTTCCAGGAACCGGCATCGACCCAAATGGGTGTGTTCGGCGATATTCACAAAACTGGCACAAGCGAATACCAGGACGGGCAGCAATTAAAGTACCACACTGTTCACACTTAACCAACCCACCTTCCCTTAGTATCAGCATATCTGCACCGAATATTTGGGTAAAGGTTGGAGAATGATCAACCTTAAGGGTTTTTGAACTGCACACATGAACGCATATATCACAACCAATGCAGTTCTTTACTGAAAGTGATAATGTGAAGGCAGTATCATTTTCAGCCTTTATAAATTGTAAAGCATGTGTCGGGCAAGCCCGGGCACAAGTGCCGCAAGCGACACAATCCTCACTGGCTAATAATTTGGCGAAGCCCATTCCACCAAGACCAGCAATATCCGTGGAAACGGGAGCAGGAAAACGGGTAAATGCACCCAGAAGCCTGAGACGGTCGGGACCTGGGCGATGATCAGCCTTGGTCGGTTCATCTTGAATGACCCGGGCAATCGTTGCCTGCCCCTGGTGGGCAAGATCGCGAAATAAATCTCGACGTGATACCGGAGGATTTGTCGCCTTCCAAACCGGGCGCTCCACCGGGGAATTTAATTCGTGAACTAAATTGAGGGATTCCGACTTTCCCCAGGCTTCCAAGAGTTGTTTTGCTTTTGTGACCTGATCTTCCACCTGCCGGGGTAATGTTTTCCATTCGCAACTGGAGCAAGCGTCCATCCTAACAGTGATACGCTCCAGCCCTGAGGCGACCAGGGCAAGGTAAACCCCTGATCCTAAACCAGCCAGGCAACCGCGGATACTTATTCCGGTGCTTGAATCACTCAGCCCGATGGCTGCTTTTGGGTTTCCATCACATAACAGCTCAATTGCGCTGCCCTCCAAATGTGTTACAGCGCTCATGAGGGATGAAACGGCGTCATCGGCCGTATACGCTCCAACCGGGCAGACAGTGAGACAGGCAAGGCAAGACTGGCATTTTGCAGAGTCCAAGCTGGGTACCTTGCCCACTGTAATGGCATTTGCGGGGCATATGCTGTAGCATGCCTCACAGTCAGAGAATCGATACAAGCTGTGCAGACAGCGTTTACCATCCAAGGTTACAGTAGAATGATCGAGGGAAGCAAACCGATCAGCTATGTCAAATAAAAACACGGACTAATTCCTTTGCCAATAATAATTCATTTTCAATAGCGCTAGATCTTTTATGGTACTGATCCACTGAATTAATGCTGTTACGCTATTATCCAGTTTACAACAAAGAACTGCAAAGCGTAGGGCAATAATTCCATATAATAAGTGATAAAAGTCACTTTTGTACGATTTCATCCAAAACCAATCAGTATAAAGCCAAATTTAACACTCAAATCGTTCAAAAGGGCATATTGCGGTTTGCATCTGATAATCGGGGATGGTAAAAGCTGCTCTCATCAGACCCAATACTCAGATCCTGGATTGCAGCTTTTCAATCGATCGTGCCTGTTCCTTGATTTTCTCGCCAATAAGATTAACCCTGGTAAATCTTTTACCAACCGGTATCTCTTGAAAATTTCTACTAATCTGTTAATTGATGAATGGCGGCGAACTCCACCTTCGCCCGATCCAAATGTGACTCGATCTCGCTCTTCATATTCCAGTCAAACCGAAGCGAGATCCCACAATCGCTGGAGAGTTCTCGTGGAGTAGGAATTAGCTTAATCACCTGATTGGCCCTCACCAGTACCGCCTCCGCCCGCATTGCAGAGGTATTCGTATCAAATAGAATTACCCCGTACTTACCCATGTTTATCAGAAGTCTTTTCAAAAGCGGCAATCACAGTGCGAATATCATCCGGAGAGGTGAAAATACCCGACGCCAACCGGATGGTTCCTTCAGGGAAGGTTCCGATGGTTTTGTGGGCGGATGGTGCACAATGCAAGCCTACCCGACAAAGGATTCCGAATTCTTCGTCCAAACGCAGACCGATCTCCGAAACGTTATGTCCTGCGACCCGGCAGGAAACCACCGCGGTCCTTTCTTCAGGGTTATCGGGACCATAAACCGTTACTCCAGGGATGTTCCGCAGTCCGGAGAGAAATTGTTCATTCAACTCCGTTTCACGCGCCCGGATCGATTCCACCCCAATGGATTGAATCCAGCGTACTCCCGCTCCCAGCCCGGCAATGCCTACGCTATTGACTGTACCGCTTTCATACTTGTCCGGCAGGAGATCCGGTTGTTCTTCATATTCCGACCGGCTGCCCGTTCCTCCTCTCACCACCGGCTTCAACTGGGACGTATCCACTCCTTCGCCAATCACGAGTCCCCCCGTTCCCGTGGGACCATACAACCCCTTGTGACCGGTGAATGCCAACAGGTCGATCCCCATGGCCGGTTGGTCAATTGGAATTACACCAGCCGTTTGGGCGCTATCCACCAGCACAAGTGCCCCAGCCTGATGGGCGATCGCAGCAATTTCCTTCACCGGCAGCACGGTACCCATCACATTGCTGGCATGAGTAACCACCACCAGGCGCGTACCAGGGGTGACCGCTGCACGCCATGCATCCAGGTCCAGACAGCCATCGATTTTGCACTGGACAACGGTCAGTCGGATCCCTTCTTTTTCTAAAGCGCGCAGCGGGCGCATTACAGAATTGTGTTCGATGCTGCTTGTAACAACATGATCCCCTGGTTTTAATAACCCACAAAGAGCCAGGTTGAGAGCATGGGTGACATTGACTGTGAAAATAACCCGCAATGGATCGGGGATATGGAAAAGGTTCGCCACTGCTTCGCGGGTATTGAATATTACCCGTGCCGCAGAGATGGACAGGCGGTGCCCGGAGCGTCCAGGGTTTCCCCCGGAGTACTCCATGAAATCGGACATGGCCCGCCCCACTTCCTTCGGTTTTGGCCATGAAGTAGCTGCATAATCAAGGTAGATCATTCGAGGCTCCATTGGGTTTCCCATCCATAGGTATTACTTATAAGAATGTGCTGTTCCAACCTGCATTCACCCTGGACAGGTTCGAGTGCTTGGGCAACAATGACGTAGGATTTTTGTGCGTCTTCTGGTTGGGGGACGACCCACAGATAGGTCCAGACCGTAGTGGATCCATTGTAATAAACTCCAACACTTCCTTCTGTTCTTTCCACCCAGTTGGTCTCGATCATGTTTATCGGTGGTTTTGGCATCCGCTCGCGATAAAAAGTGGCGATTTCTTCCCTGGGCGCCGGGCAGGAATAATATCCCCATTGTGCGTCACTCAATTCCTGGAGTCGTTCGTCGATATTTGGCCAGTCGAATTTAACCGGGTTATCCAGGACCTGGATGCCATCGCACTTTGGCAATTTCTGCAGCATGGCTTCACCCAAAGACATGGGTGTGGCCTCAAGTGTCTGTGATGTGAATGTCGAATCAGGGTTTAGGGTAGTAGTTGCGGAAGTGGAATGCTCCGCCTGGTTTTCGTTGCTGGAGCAAGCAACCATAACCAAACAAAGGAAACCAACCAGGCAAATGCACCGCATGAATTTCATCAATTACATCCACTACCCAAACGGTATTTCCAACCACTATCAACAACTTTTTATAATTAACCCATTTATGGCGATTTTCAAGCTAATTTATAATAATTTCCATCTAAACTTTTCAGTATTGATAATCTTCCATGAATCCTGTTCGATGTAACGTGTGGTTATCCTTTTAGAAATGTTTTAACCATATCCATAAAATGAACTGTTGCCAGATTATAAAAGATAAGCCCTGCATAGAACCCCAGCAAATAAACCCAGTAAGTCTTTTTTCCCTCCGCAGCTAATACATGCATGCGGTAAGGGCAGCCTCCTGATAATGCACCCACGATACCTACTCCCAACCCAGCCACTATAGAGATGACCAGCGTCGAACGGGTTAGTATCGAAGTCTGAAGCAGCATCGGAAATCCAAGAATGCCACTTCCCAGAAAGCTGAAAACGATAAAGCCACCCAGGGCTCCAATAAACGCTCCAGCAACTCCTTTCAATAGAGTTGTGTCGTGTGTAAGGATAAAGTCCCGGTACCCAGATACAAAGCACAGGCGGGAACGCTGCCCCAGGTAACCAATAATAAAACCAAGCAATAGGGTGGCGACGGAGGCGATCATACCGCTTTACTCCGTGTGACACTGCGGGCAGCAACCCAGCGCAGAATCCAAGTACCCGCAAGCACTCCGATTACAACGCAAACCCATGCAATAATCCCAAGCCAATTTCCGTATGCACTTAGCAGCACGACCCGGATCGGACAAGCCCCCAAGATCAAGCCGAAATTCATCATCAAGAATCCATTAATAAAATAAAACAGGGGCTGACGCACCGATCGGATGTGCAGTTCACCATGCTGATAAGCAGCAACCATAGCCCCCAGGACTACTCCCACCACCGTAAGAAGCGGCCAATTGGTCGATGCCAGGCTGTAACCCCAGTTTAGGTGCAGCAGGTGGTCTGCAAGCCAGTTGAATAAATCCTTTGGGTGACAAACCATGCAGATCCCATAAGCCACAGGAGGAATGACCTTGAAATAAGCCTGAACGAGGGCCGCCCCAAATCCAAGCACAAGACCTGCTTGAAGCGGAGAAACCCTTACCTGGCGAATTTTCAAGACCTACCTCCTCCTGCAACTGGGGAAATACACTAAACTGGTTATGACATCAATCTATCCATGGCTATTTTTTCGGAGTGGATGAGATCGTGGAAAAGATTCCTGCCTGTTCCTTAATAAATCCATTCACCATGAGCAAATGACCATGATAAAAGTCCGTCTTAACGTATTCCAATGCTTTTTGGATAAACGCCGGCACCCAGGATTCCAGATGCTCGTGAAAGAATTTTTGCTGTTCTACCAGAAGGGAACGAGCCTTTTCAGTTTTGCCCAACATCCCAGGCATCCGTTTCACGCACAGCCAGGGCATGGATGAATTCCAACTCCACACCCAAATAATCCAACCGGTCGATAATTTCTGCGGATTGCGTCAAACTATTTTCGCGATATAGCGCAGCCAGGGCTTGCAGTAAAGCGACATCCTGCCATTTCTGGCTCCAAACCATCTCATAAGGAGGCGGGGGACCATAGGTTGGTGCCAGACCTCGATATAACCTGGTCCGATCGACCCCCATTTTTCTGAGAGGTCAGCAGGCTTATCGCCAGAGGTTTCTTTTAAAAAGTTGTACATCATGCTAGCCCCGCTGGAAATTTCTTCATTAACAGACTCATCTTTCGGTAGCAACTCCAGCATGGAAGTGATCTCTTTACGGCGCATTTGTTTTACAAACTTTTCATCGGGGAGCACATTAAAAGTGGATCGTAAGGAAGGAACTGAAGGCTGCTCTCGACCTTGCAATATCGGCGAGTTCATTCACACCCAGTTTAGTTTTATTCATTTGCAATTCTCCTTGGATTTGGAATTTGCCCAATATATCACTAAACGGGGTGTAGTACCATCTTCAATTCTGCCACTGACTCAAGATGCCAAAACTGCTTATGACAGATATTGCGTTTGGAACATTCAACCTACGGGCAAAATTTGTCCTGTGGGTTCATTGGTATGCCCCCATTTTGTCAAAGCTTCAAGATTTTACCAATGAACCACAGGTTTTTCAGATTGTATCTCTCAGTAAGTAATTGAGGGGTACAACCCACGATTGCCTGATCACAGGACACAGACATTTATCTTACGTACGCCTTCTTTTGAGGCAAAAAGCGGGTTCCGAGCAGGAACAATAACCCTGCCAGCCCGATCATACCGATCACTCCACCGAATTCCACAAGACTGGGGGTATACGTTCCCGTTCCCAAAACCAAGGTGATGGATTGTCCGGCAACGATGATCAGTGATTTTGCCACGAATACTCCGAGCATCACCAATACACCAGATGTGATGACCGCGATGCGGTTCTTACCGGCAATTAGCAGCAGCACAAAGGGAACAATGATCCCCAGCACAACCGCAAGCCAGAAAAGCGGGCTGGACAACAGCGCACCTGTCGCAAAACGATCGTCCGTATCGCCGGCATACAGCAATGCTCCGAACTCAAATACATTTAGAAGGAATAGGACCGGCAGGAGTATCGCAGTCCAGGAGCGAAGTGCAGCGGACGCAGGTTTGGCAATTAGGGATACTCCCAAAGCCAGGAGGAGTCCTTCAACAAGGAAGACTGCCGGCATGATCCCACCAGACCACAGTGGGGAACCAGCACTCATGCTCAGGATCCAGCCTTCGAAGATTACGACCACTCCAGCCACGATACCGGCGACCACAGACACCCATCTTGCTGTCGAGGAAACCAGCAGGTAGAATGACTGCCATGATCACGCCCAGCGCCAGGCTGAAAAAGTCCCAGACGAAGGGCGAGCTGAATTGCGCGCTGAATACCATGTTCAGTACACGCTCGGGCCTGCCGATATCCATCAGGATCATGAACCCACCGGCAATGTAGCTTGCGATTGAGCCGATCAACAGATTGCGCCGGACAGTCTCGAGTCCCTGGATAACGCCAAGATCCGAGAGAACCGCCAGGATCAGCAATCCACTTGCGAGACCGACCAGGGCGAAGAAGGCTGCAATGTAGATGCCCCAGACGACAATCTGGTTGATCCCCAGGACGGACATCCCCTTGCTGAGCTGGACGCCCCAGGCGATCGCACCGATCACCACGAGGACGACCATTCCAACCAGCCAGGCAATGCCATTAGACTTTTGTTGTGTTTTAACTTCAGTTGCCATGATCATGCTCCTTTAGCCGATATAGAACACATTCGGCTTGGTCCCGGCTTCGGGATTGAGGGGTTGGGCATTGTGCTGCATGATCAACAGGGATACTTCGCTGTTTGGATCATCCAGGTCACCAAAGAATCTCGCCTGAGCAGGACACGTCAGCACACAAGCCGGAAGCTGCCCTGCAGCCACGCGGGAGGCGCAGAAGTTGCATTTCTCCACCGTCCCAACCTGGTGAGTGGCATATGCCACGGTTTCGTAGGAGGTCAGTCCTTTGTCGGGATAGTAGCCTGCCGGTGCGGAGCCGATAAACTGGCGCACGTTGTAAGGGCAGGCGACCATGCAGTAGCGGCAGCCGATGCATTTGTTTGCATCGATGGTCACAATACCGTTGGCCTGTTTCGCGCTTGCGCCGGTCGGGCAGACATCAACGCAGGGAGCGTCGGTGCACTGGTTGCAAAGAACCGGCAAGGGTGTTTGCCTGGCATTCGGATAAGTCCCCACTTCGGTGATGCTAGTGTGCGAATAGAATATTGTGGGGGGCGTACCATTCTGCTGTTTGCAGGCGATGGTGCAGGCATTACAGCCTACGCATCTGCGTAGATCGATTACCATTCCGTATTTCATGATCTCACCTCCTATGCCTTGTAAACTTTCACGGCGGGACCCTCTTCAACCTGGGCCGTCAACGGATCGACAGCCAAATTATTTTCGTCCAGGTTGCAAAGAGCATTGAAGTATCCGCCTTCGGCCGTGATGGGGTTCGCCATGGGTGAAGCCGCACCGTGCCCGGCCGGGAAACCAATCACGTCCGGGTGGATCAGTTCGGTCACTTTGGCGGGGCCCTGGGTCTTGCCCCAGCGCGACTCGACCACGATGGTATCGCCGTTCTTGATGCCTTTCTTGGCTGCGGTGGCGGTGTTGATCCACACGGCATATTCGTAGGGATCCCAGGTCTTCATGGTTTCGTGCAGCCAGACGTTCCCGTAGGTATCGCCGCAGAAGAACGGAGCCATGGGCGTCTTCCAGTTGATTGCCCACATGATCGTACTCCGCCGGCGCATTGAACTCCTTGCAGGGATACCAGGATGGGATTGGCGGTAGGCTGCCCAGTACTCATCCTGGTTGTCCCAGCCGGGGATGCCCGGCAGACCAGCCTTCTGCAGGTTATCCTTCAACCTGGCGGCAACGCGCGGCAGTTGAATGAAATACATGGGGTGGCGGGTCGTGTTGTTGGGCCAGTATGAATAGTTGTAGTTCTTGGCGCCACGGGTGTTGTATTTCATGATCGGGCCATGGCATCGTTGATATCAGCAGAGTTGTTTGTCTGCGCCAAAGTTCTGCTTGAGAATGGCTTCTGAATACTGCCGCATGGTGAACTTGGTTTCCGTATCCAGCGGGAACTTCGCCAGCGAGCGCATTGACCTTGCTGATAAAACCAGTTTTGCCGGTCAAAATACCCGTCGCCTCGGCCAGGTCGATCAAAGCCTGATCCATGTTGCGGGCGTTGTACACGGGCTGATGGCCGAAGCATCGCGGAACAGGAAGATAGACGGCGCCGCGGGTGGCATCGACGTTGACCTTATGCCCAGGGGGTGCACTGCTCCCGCCATAGCGACCATCCTTTTCAAGGAAGGCGGCATCCGGCAGGACGATATCAGCCAGCATGACGTTTTCGTCATAGGTCAGCGAGAAGGCCACGTGGAAGGGTACCGTTGACCAGGCTTTCTCGAACAAGCCGCGATCGAAGCTGGAACGGACTGGACCACCACCTGCGGTCACCAGCATATCCACCGTAAAGTCGGAATTGTACTTCACCGGATCGACGATGTTCTTGGCGAGACCCCAAATGAGGGTATGGGCGACGGGATAATACTGGCGCAAATCCGCAAAGGACAGAGGCCATGACCATTTATAACCGTAATAATCCGTGCCGCCTTCGCCAGCTGGGTTGCGCACGCCATCTGCATCGGGCTTGAGCCAGGTTGCACTCGGTTGTGAGTTACCACTCTGACCGCCCGGAACTTCGATATTCCGAGCAGCTCGCAAATGATCTTCCCGGTGAAATCGCCCCAAGGGCCTTCGATCGGATGAGCATAAGCACCTTTTTCGTACTGGATGCTAACCGGCCTGAAGGGCATGGTGACGCCGTCGATAACAACTGTCTCGCCAATGTGGGCGTGTTGACACGAGATCATTGGCAATTTCGCGGACCTTGGCGGCCGGGACGGTGGAGATGGGTTCCTGCCACTCGGCTGTGTAGGTTTCCATGGCATTCTTGATCAACTGGAAGGCTGGATAAGCCAGGACGCCATTGGCATCGTACATCCCTTCAAGGGCCAGGTTGGCGGTATCCGGGTCGTCAAATGGGACCGGTTTGCCCAACTTGGTGTTCCACATGAGCGGCTTTGCTGGTGACTGGATCGCGTACATATTCGCCGTCGGGGCCGATCAGGTAAGGCCCATTGGTGCGGGTCTTGACGAACCAGACATCATAGGTCTTGATCTTCGTACAGGATCGTGTGAAGGATGCCCAGCATGAAGGCAAGTTCGGTGCCGGGGCGAATGGGCACCCAATCCATCTTGGAGGCTTCAGGACCGCAGCGGGGATCAACATTCACGATCTTCACACCACGGTTGACCAGGGCATCCATCGTGTGCCGGGTTCCAACCGAGGAAACGGCGATGTTCGGGCCCAAGGTGCGGCCGATGTTGAGGATGTATTCGACCTTTTCGATCTCCGGAACATTGTCAGGGCCGTTCTGGTTGGCCATGTATCCGCCCAGGTGATATGCGCAAGCAGAGCCGCGCGAGGGTGTATCGGTGGGCGTGCCCGAAGGCAGCTTTCAAAGTTACCCAGGAATAGGCTGTTCACCCCGAAGCCGCTGACGAACGCTACCTTGCGGGTATCGTCCATGTTTTTCTTCAATTGGGCAGCAACGGTCTTGAGGGCTTCATCCCAGGTGATTTCAACAAACCCGGGATCCACATTCAGGCCCTTGGCTGGGTTTGTCCGCTTGAGGGGTGCTTTGATGCGCCAGGGGTTGTACATTTGCATAATGGCGGAGTTGCCACGGGGGCAAAGCGTGCCTACATTCTGGACTGCGCGCGGGTCGCCTTCGACTTTTACGACCACGCCGTCGACGACATGGACGCGGGTCTGGCAGTCACCCTGCATGCACATTTTGCAGACGCCGGGATACCAGGCATCCGTCGCCTTTAAACCAGCGGCTTTGGCTCTTGTCACCAGGCTGGTACCATGGGTCTTGGTCAGCAAATTGCCCGCCGCCGCAACCGCAGCTACCGACGCCGACAGTTTCAAGAACGTTCGCCGGGTGATTTTTGACTTCTTTACGTTAAGTTCCATTTCTATCATCTCCTTCTCGACATGACAGTTTGTGTTGAGTAAACATCTTATGGGCCTTATCAATAAGGTTGATTATGGATTTATTATTCTTCGGGTAGAGCCTCCTTGTAATAATTTTCACATACTTCGTGAAAAAATTCCGCACGCCAATAATAAAACTGACATCCGGGTAGAATCTCAAGCCAGGGTGTGCAACTGGCATGACCCGAAAAGGGTATTTACTGGTTATATATTACCGGTTCGGGATATATAAAAACCCACCCTTTCGGGTGGGTTAAGTGTAGTGTTTCACAAATATAAACGCTGCCCTTACTGTTCTTTCCTGATAATCCTGGCTGCCTGGGTCCGATTGACCACCCCCAACTTTCCAAAAATATTCTTCAGGTGATACTTCACCGTGTTCAAGCTGATGTTCAATTCCTGGGCAATCTGCTTGTTCGGGTATCCAGCTTCAAGCATGTGAAAAATATTGCAATTCGTGATCGGTCAGGGGCTCCAATCCTTCCATACTCTTGGCGAGTGGTCGGCTGGTGGATACTTTCAGGGTATCCCGCGCAACTTCATCCAGCAAAAAATACAAGTAATCACCCGAACATTCCTCCGAATTCGAATTTTCGGTCGCCCCCATTGGCAAGCATTTGTTTGATCATTGAAATAACCACGCCGCCTTCATCGAGGAAAGTCCGTACGAAATGATCTGGTTCGGCTTTATACAGGGCTTCCTGTAGGATCGCCATGGCTGGCAACGGCTCTCCGCTCAGGAACAGGCTCTTTGCCATTAGAACTTCGAAGGTAATTGCATCCTTGACACGCCCCTGGCGGAGTGCAAGTTCCCAAATGGGTCTGATCAATTCGCTCATCGATGAGTAATCTTCCCTGGCAGCCAAAGCTCGCGCACGGACGATTTGTTCGTATTGAGAAAACAAATTCAGAGGTTTGTGAGAATTATTGGTTAGCGAAGTAAGCCAGTTATTAACTGTGAATAACTCTCCCTGCTGCAAGGCTATGTCAGCCTCAAGTGCTTTGATATACATCACTGGTACAGGAGGATCCCCGTACTTCTGAGTCATTTTTCTGGCACGCTGAATTGTCTCTTGTACGCTTTCCAGATCCCCGTGGATATTATGTATGCGGGACAGGGTGGAACATCCTTTAAGAAGCTGATTGAGATATCCGCCCTGTTCGGCAAGACGAATGCCCTCTGTCAGATATTGTTGGGATTCGTCCAGCTTGTTCCACTCATAATAAAGACTGCCCAACCCAAGATTTGTCTTGGAAAAAACCGCCCCCTGCTGCAAGCCAACTTCTCGGACATACCGAATTGTTTCCTGAAAGAGTTTATCCGATTTCTGAAGGTTGCCGGTAATCGCCATGGTTTCCGCAAGGTAACTTGTGCCCATCACCCTCGCCAGCGGAAAATCATCCCTAACTCCCCAGGAAATCGATTTCTCGAACATGTCCCGTGCTTCGTCGATCTCCCCAAGCAATAAGCAACATACTCCATAATTGAAGAAGGCAAAAGTCTTGCGGGGAGACTCATCGCCTCGCAAGTCGTTTGCATGCTTCTGCAAGCGCTACCTTAGCCTCTGAAGGATCAGCTTTGCTGTGCAAAACCACCACCCCTTGAAAAGATGCCAGTTCTCCTCTCAACCTTTGTTGCATTTCGTCTGAGGAATCTTGTTGCCCAAAATCCTTAACCGATAACTCTTTTAATTTTTTGGCAGCATCTGAAATCAAGCCGGCATTGATCAAGGTTAAAAAATAGGTGGACCATAGATCCGGCTGTCTATGAAATTCGGCATCCGGGATACGGCCATACCAATTCAGCAGTTGGTTCCAACCACCATGTGATAGAAGGGGCAGTCCTATATGAATGATGAGGTCAGCAGCTTGATGGAAGTCGTTTCCTTCCAGAGCATACTCGACCGCATCTTCCTTCATCCCGTTCGCAGCGTGCCACTGGCTAGCGCGCTGATAAAGTTCCTTCACGATTTCCGGTGATTTACGAGTCAACCGATCGAACAGCATTTCACGAAACAATTGATGGTATCGAAACCATTGGCGCTTATCATCCAGCGGAATAATAAACAAACGGCGCTTGTCGATGGATTCCAGTATTTCGTGGCTATTCTCAATGTTCAAGACATAATTGCATAATGAGGATTCCAACCGGCTTAATACGGAAGTTCTCAGGAGGAAGTCCTGCAAATCAGTGGGAATGCGAGACAAAACCTCATCCACCAGATAATCACCGATAAATCGATTGTCACCCTTCAGCGCATAAATAAAACTGACCGGGTCAGATTGACCGCGCAAAGTTAACGCCACCAATTGCATTCCCACCAACCATCCTTCAGTACGATCCCGTAACACTGCTATATCGACAGGCTGCAATCCAACCTTCATTACTAAATTCATGTACTTCGAACTCTCTTCGAGAGTCAGGCTAAGTTCTCTTTGGGTAAGCTCAACCAGTTCATCGCTTGCTCTTAATCTTGATACAGAAAATGGAAGTTCTGTACGACTGCAGATTATGAAATGCAGTTCTTTTGGAGAATTTTCAATTATTTTATTAAGGTCTGCATGAATTATGGAATTACTTATCAGGTGAAAATCATCAATCACCAGAATACATTCTCTTGATATGGATGAAATATCTTTCAAGAATAACTCGACAAATATGTCTTGTGATGGCGGCATTGGTGATTGAAGTGTTTGTAGCAGTGCCTTCCCCACTTTTACATCTTTTAACCGAAGTGATTCCAGCAGGTAACTAAAAAAGCGAAAATATTCATTATCGTTTTCATCAAAAGATACCCAGGCAACCGGTAAATCCTTCTTTGCCACCCATGTAGAGACTAAAGTTGTTTTTCCATACCCGGCAGGAGCTGAAACAAGAATGAGTTTGCCCTGGATACCTTCATCCAATAAATTAAACAAATTCTCCCTGTGGACCAGAGCCTTGCGCGGTTTCGGAATAAAGAATTTAGTCGAAAGGAAAGGAGTAACCATAATTTAAGGGGTGTTACGCGACAGGAAAATATGTGCCTAATTATTCAACTTATAACGTGAATTAATCAATATCGAAATGTTATGTAATTTAAAAAAATTAAACAATGTTCAGCATTTATAATTAGATCGTAATTTATTATGATGATGATATTTAACCATCGCACCATTTTTTATCGGTCTTGTGACCCTTTACTTCTAATCCCCCAGAATAAATCTTCTATCATGATCACCCATGAATACGGAAAAGACAACAAAGTATAACCGATATTTTCTAGAAATGACAATCATGCGAAAAATGGGGGGATGAATAGGGTGTTCTCCTTACGCACATCCATGGATTGGACAGTTGGGAGTTGGCAAGAATAATTTAGTAAATATTCCTCAAACCAATATCATCCGCCATCAAATTACAATGATAATTTTTTATTTATATCCTGCCAAAATATTTGATATCATATATAAAGAGAAAGAAAAATGTTATAAAGCAGTATTCAGGATCACCAAACAAAGAAACTCTTATTCGATTCCATTTTTTCATTATTGCTTGCAAGGGTAAATTAGTTTCTTCCTCAATAAAAGGTTGTATAATCCATGCGCCGGGGTGGTGGCGAAATTGGCGAATATGATTCGGGAGTCTAATAATGTACGGATCAAATGAAAAGCTCTTGCGGGTAAATCTCTCCACCGGCACCATAGAGATTGAGACAGTCAACGAAGAATTTTACCGGCTCTACCCGGGCGGCAAAGCACTGGCCGGATACATCTTGTTGAATGAAATTCCTCCTCACACCGAACCTTTTTCTCCCGAAAATGTGCTGGTAATAGCAAACGGGCTGCTGACTGGTGCGCCCGTCTCCACTGCCACACGATATATTGTTTCAGCGCGGTCACCCCTTACCAACGGTTACGGGGAATCAGAAGCAGCTGGATTCTGGGGTCCGGAATTGAAGATGGCAGGGTTTGAAGCCATTGTTGTTAAAGGATGCTCCTCAAAGCCTGTGTATCTCTGGATCCATGACGGTCAGGCAGAGATTCGTGAAGCTACCCACCTGTGGGGTCACGAGACTGCAAAAGTACAGGAGACAATCCGCGCTGAGCTGGGGGACGAGAAGATACGAGTACTTCAAATTGGCATTGCCGGTGAAAACCTGGTCCGCTTTGCAGGTATTACCAATGATTTGCGCCACTTTTAATGGACGCAACGGGATGGGTGCGGTAATGGGGTCAAAAAACCTGCGCGCAATTGCAGTGCGCGGCAAACAGCGATACCAGTTCCTTGCTCACAACCCTGAAGCACTGATGGCATTGGGATCCAAGTTTTCAAAAGGAGTGCGAGATAATCCCTTAAGCTGGGATTTACAGCAGCGCGGAACGCCAGGTCTGGTTGAGCCACTCAATGCCGGGGGCATGCTGCCAACCCGCAATTTCCGCCAGGGAATTTTCGAGGGCGTGGACGAGGTAAAATGGGAGGCTTACGAAAAGCAACTACTCAGTGCCCGCCGAAGTTGTTATGCATGTGCCGTTCGCTGCAAGCGCGAGGTGTCTATTGACGGGCAGGTGTCCAAATATGGTGGTCCTGAATATGAAACCATCGGTGTTTTTGGTCCAAATTGCGGTATCAGCGATCTGCGCGCACTTGCCAAGGCCAATGAACTCTGCAACGCATATATGCTCGATACAATTTCCACAGGCTCTACAATTGCATTTGCCATGGAATGTTTTGAACACGGCTTGATCGGCTTGAATGATACGGATGGTATCGATCTTAGATTTGGAAATACAGGGGCAATGTTGACCATGATCGAACGCATTGCCAGACGCCAGGGTTTTGGAAATTTGCTTGCCGAAGGAAGTAAACGTGTTGCCGAACAAATAGGCGGGGAGGCAAAATTCTTTGCCATGCAAGTGAAAGGGCAGGAATTTGCGATGCACGAACCACGCGGCAAATACAATGTAGGAATGGGGTATGCCATCTCCGAAATCGGAGCCGATCACCTCGTGGTGACGCACGATACCACCATTTCCAACCCAGAATCCCTACCATTCAAACATGCCAAATCACTTGGAATACGTAATGCATTGCCGGCACGTGTCTTTAGCGATGAAAAAATGGAACAATACTACATTTTGGAACAATGGAACAGCCTGGAAAAAGTGATCGGCTACTGTTTCTTTGGTCCAGCGCCGCGTTCCTATATCCAACCCAGTGATGTTATCGCAACGATCAATGAGGCGACCGGTTGGAATATTACAATGGAAAATGCCCTGCAAATTGGTGAGCGCGCGACTAATATGGCGCGCGTGTTCAATTCACGGGAAGGGTTTTCACGTAAAGATGACGCCCTGCCTGAGCGGATATTTCAACCTTTGGAAAACGGTCCCCTCGCCGGACAATCCTTGAAGCATGACGAATTCGAAACTGCGCTTACCACTCTTTATGGTTTGAAAGGCTGGGACCCAGAAACGGCTGTTCCAAGCCGGAATAAGTTGGAGGAACTTTCGTTAGGTTGGGCGGCGGATTTGCTGGAAAGATCAAATCCACTTAAATAAAATATGAGACTTCATCTCGGCGGATATCTCCCATTTTTCTCAATTGCAAACCAGGAAAAGATCGAGGTTTCTTTAAAAGAACCTACTCTTTAAGAGAGGTCCTTTTTAGCTTGGATTTTCCGGTTTCTGATGTATATTTGACGATCTTAAATGGAGAATTAGTGACCCTGAATGACACCCTGGTCAATGATTCAGATGAAGTCAGGATATATCCCCCAATAGATGGTGGTTGAAAGGTGCCTAACAGGGAACCAGGATGATCCTTCCAGTCTATTGTCCTGTTGCTAATTGGGAGAGAGCAGGATTAATCTGTTCCAATGGAAATTTCCCGGCGATAATCCTCTGCCTCTACATCATTTCCCTCTGTTGCTCTTTATCCGCTTACAGGATGAACCCTGTTCGGAGACACTTGCAACATGAGCCACTTTTCTCGGAGAGGGCGGGCTTAAGTTGGTGGACGACGATCGATGTATGGGTTGCCGCAATTGCATCATGGCCTGTCCGTATGAAGCAAGAAGTTACAATTCCACCAGAGCAGGGGAATGCTATACCGGTCTGGAACCAACGAAATTTGAACTAATACACTCCGGACACCATCCCAAGAGAGCCATTGAGAAATGCGACTTTTTCGCCTCACGATTGCGGGAGGGTAAAGTACCGGCTTGTGTGGCAACTTGACCGGCCTATGCAAGGATATTTGGCGACCTGGATGACTCCGAGTCGGAGATCGCCAAACTTGTGGCAAGTGGTCGTGCCAGACCCAGGCTGGAAGACCAGGGTACAAAACTATCTGTGTTCTACATAGAGTTGGATCCAAGGTAACTATCCTTGATATAAACCTTTTTCCCACGAAACAGTTTATTTATGGGGGACTGAAATTGTTTGATTTTATTTTTACTTAGTCTGGGTGAGCTCGGCAGAAATCGAATCTGCAACCAAGCGATTATGAGTTGGGGTATGTCTCTTAATACTGTATATATACTGATGAATAAATTATCTCATCCCATTTTTGGGGGGTAAAGTGTTCATTTTCCCCATTTTTTCCTTATCTTCTATGGCATGAGGTGTAAGGTAGGTGTGGAAATCAATGGTTTCATCGAATTTCCATATTGGAAAATGCTTCATCGCTAACGACCTATAATATTATCCTTTCCCCCGTATAAGCCACCTGTATAGGCAGGAGCGGCGCGTGCTTTTTGAAATATGCAATAACTTTTACGGCGTGCCCTGCTTCCCAAAAATCGGATGCAGGGCGGCCCCATTCCTCCAGGTGAGTTAAAAAGATATGCCGAGGTTGAAGTGCCAGGCAGAAACGGCAGAATGGCTCCAGCAAGGACGGATGAGACTGAAAAGCTGCTCCTTTCCCGAGCCACAGGTGGGCAAATACCCCATCCACTGGACCAAAAGCTGGCAAATTTGTGAAATCATATGTGCGGGTGTCCCCCGGAAATAACCAGCGTTTGCCGTGTTGTTCGACCAAATAACCCATTGCGGGGACCCCTCTTCGGCCATCGGGGAGCCCAGCATCCTCCTCCCAATGAAGGCCATCGAAAGGGGTGATGTGAACTCCATGCAGGTCTATGGGCTGCAATGGCTTTGGGACCAGGATTTGCGTGACTGGCAGCCAAGCCTGTTCCTGCACTTGTGGAAGAATGGCTTCGGGAACCACCCACTCGATGGGCAAATCCCGCAGGGAGCTCACCAAATCGAGGTCCAGGTGATCCTTGTGACTGTGGGTGAGCAGGACGAAATCAAGATCATTTAAATCCCGTGCAGCCTCCACAGCAGGAGCCTCAGGGAGACGACTCTGCAATGTGAGCGGGTCTATTGCCCAACCGACACCGTTCGTGCGGAATAGATAGCTGGCCGAATACATCAACCAGGCCCGGTCATCCGAGCCTGGAGAATTCCATTCCGTAATAAGTTTGTCCCATATGGCTGGATAGCGGGCAACCATTTCAGCCCGTCCCCGATCGATCGCGGCTTGCTTTTCAGCGAATTGATCCATGATGGTATTTGGAGTGGATTAGGGATTCGATCTCGCCAAGGGTCCGGTCAAATGGTCCCAATTTTTCCATTTTCAAACTAGTAACTGCGGCAGCCCAAATGCCAGCTTCTCGAGGAGACTTCGATAGGCGCATGGCAACGTAAGACCCAACACAAGTATCGCCCCGCCCGCTGCGACCGTCCAACTGTGAAGGGAAAAAACCCATTTCGAAATTTTCCCCATTGGCATGGATAAGCAGGCCATCCTTATGGGTGAGGACAATTTCCTTCGGTCCCATGGCAGCATAAATTTCAGCGGCCTTGAATATATCCTTCTCCCCGGTCAAGTATTCGGCTTCAACAGCATCGCTCTTCAAAACATCCAGGTAGGAAAGCGTGGATTCCATTTCCTGCCAGGGGGCGTATAGCAGGCATTTACCCTGGAGTACTCGTACAAAACCCTGCATATCTGCAGCCAGGAAAACCCTTTTCGCCCTCAGCGCCTGGATTACTTCCAAACCGACCTCGCCACGCAAGCTTGAGGAGATCACTGCAGCCTGCATCTCAAGATTTTCAATTTCATCGACCGTAATCGCTCCTGCCAGCCCATTTACCGACAGATTGCGAATATCCGGGTTGGTGGTGGGGTAATCGAGCCACATTTCAGTCGAGCTGGGAGTATAGGTTGGATAGCAGTCAATGCCGGCTTCGATAAACCTGGCAACCACACGTTCATCTTCTTTTGCCAGGCGGGTGACCACGGCAACTTTCAGACCGAGGCAGGCGGCGGCGTGGGCCGCATAATTCATCCCGCCGCCATCAACGTACCTGGTTCCAGCGGGAGAGATGATCGTGTCCTTGGTATAGTTGCCGATGCAAACAACATCATATTTTTGAGAGGAGTTCATAAATTCCCATCCAAAAAATAAATTATAGAATGACCCGGGAGAGGATCCAATAGAGGCCTGCAGCCAGCAAGGCTGTGGCAGGGATGGTCAACAACCAGGCGGTGGCAATCTCACCGGCCACCCCCCAGCGGACCTTTTTTACCCGTTCGGCAGCGCCTACACCCATGATGGCGGAACTAACCACCTGGGTGGTGCTCACCGGTCCGCCTACCAGGGAGGCGGTTAGGATGACCACAGCCGAGGCAAATTGCGCGGTAAATCCATCCACCGGACGGATTTTAAAGATTTTCCCGCCCAGCGTTTTTATCAATCGATTTCCACCAACAGCAGTTCCAAGGGCGATCATCGAAGCACACAAGATGATCACCCAAGTGGGAACGGCAAAAACCTTCAAATATCCCCCGGTGACCAAGGGCCAGGGTGATGATCCCCATGGTTTTCTGGGCATCGTTGGTGCCATGGCTGAGTGCCAGGGCCAGACGCGGTAAAGATCTGGCCGCGCTTGAAAAACTGATTTACTGCCGGAGCTGCTTTCCAGCAAAATAGCATTACCAGACGAAGGAGGATGTAACCAATAGCTAACCCAATTAGGGGAGACGTAAACAAGGCAATCAATATTTTTTCGATCCCAGGTAATTGAATAGCCTGAAACCCAGCGTCAACGACCACCGCCCCGATAAACCCACCGATCAAGGCATGCGAAGAACTGCTCGGAAACCCCAGGTACCAAGTAAGAAGTTCCACAGGATGGCACTGCCCAATGCAGCCAGAAGGACTACTGTATTGATAGCATGTGCAATAACTACCTCATGCCCGATTGTATCGGCGACAGCCACACCAAAAATAAATGGCCCGAGAAAATTCAGCAACAGCTGTCATGGTCAAGGCCATCCGTGGCGATAGCGCCCGGGATGAGATCATTGTTGCAACTACGTTGCTGGAATCGTGAATCCCATTCAGGAAATCAAAACCCAGAGCCAACACAATCACGGCAATTATGATGGGAGACATGATCAGGATCTTTCAGATCAGGTGATCTTGACCACGATGTCGGCGATCACGTTGGCAGCCTCATCCCCACGATCAGAAGCGTTGCTCATGTGGCGGTAGACCTCGCGCAATTTCAACATTTTAACCACGTGGGCGATATCTTCAGCCCCGCTGAAGAGGTCTGCCAGGGCTTCACGGTATACCCCCTCCACCTGGTTTTCGAGAGCCTTGGCGCGCTTGGCGTGTTCCGCGGCAACACCGGCATGGTCATCGAAGCAGTCCACAGCCATGTAAAGTTCATAGGCCGCATCCCTTAGCAGGGATGCCATTCTTTGCATGAAGGAGGTCGGATCCACCTTCAATACCTGCATTTCGATGAGGGTGCTGTAGGCGTAGTCAAGCACATCGTCGATCGTGCGGGAAAGGGAAAATATATCCTCGCGATCGAACGGGGTGATAAAGGTTTTGTTCAACTCATAGATCAGGATGCGGCGGGCTTCATCGGCTTCTTTTTCCTTGGAAATAAGCGTTTCAGCGGCAACAGGGTCCTGGTTGGCCATGTATGTTTTCAATGCATCCAACCCGGCCAGAGTAAGCGAAGCCTGGTCGTGGATCAAACCGATAAATACATTCTTGCGTCGTTTGAAAAGTTTGAACACCCTGCTCCTCCTGTATTTACTATATCAGTGAAACACAACCTGCTTCAACCAATTGATTCAATCCTGCCTTAATTTGTTGAGGAGTGACAATACTCAACACTTCAAGGGTGCGGAAAGCCTGGCTGGGAAGGTATGCTGCCACCATGCGGAAATCCACATCCCCCATCCCGGGCGCATGATGGTCCGTAATCCCGATGACGTCATGCAGGTGGGTGCCAAGGATCCGCCTGCCAAAGCGCTTCAGCCACATCTCGTTCGGGAAAAAGCCAAGCCGATCGTTCACCGTGGCGTGACCCACGTCATATATAAACCCGAGCCGGTCCGGGTCAGCCAGCTCCAGCAATGCGGACATTTCATCCGGTGTCGGAATATCAAAATAATGGTAACGGTTTTCCAATCCCAATCGGACGCCTTTATGGGCGGCATATGATAATAATTCTTTTAAGCTTTTTGCCACTGCTTCAAACCTGGGACCAATTAGTTGTAGGCGATTTTCAACCATCCGATTTTTAGTTTCCTGGTACTCGTCCTCTTCCTTGAGGCCGGCTTGATAAAGGTTGCGCAATTTCTTCTCAAGGGTGGTATCGAGAGATACATGCCCGGCATGGACAACCACTGTACGGATCGATAATGCTGCCGCCAGTTCAATACTGCGCTTGATGGCAGCCACCCCCTGCTGCCGACATTCTTCTGCCGGGGAGGAAATCATCCAATCGCGCTGCTTGAGAGTGTCCACCGAAATATCAGCCGGGCAGGGTTCATGAATGCTGCTGATCTCCCATTTAGTGATATCTACGCTGGCGAGCATCCCAGAATTGACCTGGTGATTTAATTCGACTTTTGCAAATCCCAGCTGGCGCGCAGCCAAAAAGAAATCACCCAGACTTGGGTAATTATTCTTCGCCCCACATGGTGGAAAGGGACACGTCGTAAACCAAAACCTCTGCATCCTTTTGATTGGCCTTTGACAGCGAGCGGGCAGGGAAAAGGGCCAGCAATTCCTTGAGGTTATCGATAAAAAAGTCCGGCGTTTGTTCCGTGGGAAGCGAAGTCGGCAGGGGCTTGTGGGGCAGGCGCAGGATGACGGTACGGGTAAATCCGGCCTTGCGGGCTGCGACCACATCCCAATCCGGACGGTCGCCGACGTAGGCGCAGCAACCGGGATTTATTCCCATCGTGTCGGCGGCTTCCAGCAGGATGTCCGCTCCCGGTTTTCGTTTCCCCACCACACAGGATAGGATGACCGTTTCGAAACAACCGGCGATGCCCTGTTCTTCAAGAGCCAGGGGAGCATCGACGCTGCTGGTGGTGTTGCTGACCAAGGCCAGGCGGTAGCCGCGGCGGAACAGCTCAAGGATGACCTCGCGCGTTTCAGGGTACACGATGCGCGTGGCAAGCGCGTCCCGCCAAATGTGATTGAGCTCCATTGCGATCTTGCTGATCTTTTCCGGAGGCCAGTCGGGCAGCATCCACCTGGTCCACAAATCCGCTTCATTCAATTCTGTCAGGTTTCTGGTAGCCCATTCATCGTAAGCTGCCTCACGATTAACCAAAAGCCTGGTAAACCCAACGGCTGATGTATCCGAGCCCAGCAGATTAAGAATCCTGCGAACGATCTCAACCCGGCTGGTTTCATCCCGTTTGTAGTTCCTTCGCAGGGTCCCCCCCATGTCAAATAAGATGGCGTTTATGGGCTAACTTCATTGTCGGTCATGCCTGTTTAATGGTCGACTTGAACATTTTCTTAATTTTGAGCAGGTCGGAAAAATGGTCCAGATAAATATCCGCTTGTGCGCCTTTTTCGTAGTTAAATGGCAATTGTTCTTATCCCTATTGCTTTTGCCCCGTTCAACTCGGAGCTTTTATGACCGACGAAAACTGCCTGCCCGGCAGTCACACCCAACTGCTGTAATGCCACCTGGTAGATCTTCGGGTTCGGCTTGCGGATGCCCAGTTCCCTGGACGAAACAACCGAATCCCAGACATTCCCAAAACCGCCGCGTTCAAACCAATTCAACTTTACATGGACCGGCAGGGCAGTATCCGTAACGATACCCAGCAAATATCCTTCCGATTTCAATGAACAAAGCGTCTCGGGGACACCTTCGAAGAACTTCACATCATTGGCATCTTCATCCAATATTTCTTTCCCCCGGGCGATATCATTCGATCGGGTAATGCCATAGAATCGGAGAATGGTTTTCTGGTACTGGTCGTAAGTGATCAACCCTTGATAGGCCTTATCGCGCAGAGCAGTTCGCTTGTCCAGAGAAAACTCTTTACTGGGGAGTCCAATTTCATTAATAAATGCTGCGAGTTTATCACCGCTATTTTGCCGGTAGTAAAGGATATCTCCTGCGTCAAATAGGAGAGCGCGAATTTGTTTATGAGATCCCTTGGCTGTGCAGGAACTCATTGAAGTATTCATTTCAGCCTGCAGGATTTCCAGAATTTCTGTCATCTCGTTAATAACAGCATCCGGTGTGGCTCCCTAGTCGTTTTCACCATGATCATAATCATGACGAATTTGTACAGCCAGGCGGTAGCCCGCTTTACGTGCTCCAAGGATGTCCCGGGCCACCCGGTCGCCGATATAAGCACATTCACCCGTGGGGACATTTGTCAACCGAGCCGCATAATGAAAAATGGCAGGGTCGGGTTTCCTTCGGCCGTATTCGCTGGATAACACGATCGTGTTGAAATAATCCCGGATACCGTACAGGTCCAGGTTGTCCGGTACCTGGCCACGGCTGTTAACATTGCTGATCAAGCCAATCTTTAACCCCATTTGGCGAATAGCCTGCAGCACTTCCGGCACTTCAGGGCGCATGGCACGCTGGAACCAATGGTTTTCAATGAAGACCATTAAGTCTTCTGCGATGAGGGCAAGTTTTTCCCGATCGACGGGGCAGTCTGCAAAGATATACTCGCTCCAAACGCGAACGGGAGACAATTCTTCCAAGGTCTGCAGGCTAATCTGATGATAGGCCTCAAGCCCGGCGGAAATGATTTCAAATAATTGCTTGTCAGATAAATCCAAAACAATCCCAGCCTTCTCGAGGCGCTGGCGTAGGCCTGCAGTCTCTTGAAGGCGTAATTCGGGAGTCCATCCATAGGTTTCGATCGTGCCACCCATATCGAAGAAAACAGCCCGGATTGACATTCAAATATCTCCATACTCGGTAAATACAAATCCTGCACGCGCTGGCACGCGCCATCAACCAGACGTGCTTTACCAAAATAATTTCACTGCTGATGAATTGATTGGTTCGAATAAGGATTTCAGGTTTTCTTGGACACGGACAGGGTACGTCCGTGTCCAAGAAAACCATTAAGTTCCCGCTAATACTCTTTCTACACTTATTGTTTAGGAGTAAGCAGGCTGATCGCCCAGAAGTCACGCACCTTGGCAGCCCATTCCCAGTCATAGAGTGGATTTATAAGCCAGCCCTTCGACATCATTTCCGCAAGAGGCATAGCGCCTTCAGGAAGCGGCATGGAGGGTTCGGCCGAGTATGCGCCATATGCATCCCAGGGTGCATAGCCATCTGGTGAGAGAGCTAGCTTGATAAACAGCTTGGCAGCATTGGGGTGTGGGGCCATATTGGCGACAGCCAGATAGCTGGTTTTGATAATGCCTAGGCTAGGTGTCATTTCCAGGCAGGGTGCCATGACAATATCTCCAGCCGCGGATCCTCAACGCTATTCCAACCCGTCCAGCCATACCCCGGTTCTACAGTCGGATCCATACCCACCGAAGCATAGGCTACATCAATCTCATCGACGACAATGGGATGGTTCTGAGCCATCTTTTTGACCCACAGCCAGCCCGCGTTAGGAACTGCCTGCCCAAAGGCATCCTTGGCAGCCGCCGGGTCAGTGGTCCACTCGACACCGTAAAGTGTCTTATAGGCTGCAGCCATTTCGTCTCCGTGTTCAGCAACCGTGGCCCATTTGGCCATTGTGCTGACATCGGTCATGGGATCCTCCATGTATAGATTTTCCCCTCCAATGTCGGGTCGGTCAACTGCCACCAGTTGTTGAGCGGGCAGCCATCCGGGTGAATTTCGCTGTTGTAACCCCATACATCGACTGCGTGGCGCGCAATTGCAAACGGCTGATCAGGGGTCAATTCCGGTTCCACCACATCCCTGGGGACAAACGACCAAAGCCACTGGTTGGGAACAAATTCCCCGTACAGGATGTGACCATCACTGTTGAACCAGACATCCCCGACGACATTCCCGGCTTCCTGCTCTGCGCGCATTTTGACGTCGATACTATCGGTGTCACCGCAGTCCCACTTGATGCCCGGGTAAAGTGCCTCCCAGGGTGCCTGCAATTTTGTAATTTTGGATGAGTTGGCATAAACACATATTGAGCCTTCCAGCTTTGCCGCGGCTTCGATAGCCTCCCAGTCATCGGTGGCAGGCTGATATATACCAACGCCATTGTCCTTGGCCCACTGCTCGTTTGCCGAGAGAGGTACTTCGGTGGCAGCAGGGGGTGGGACTGGAGTGTCACCCGGCTTTGGTGGTGGGGGGCGGCGGGGAGCCACCGTGGTTGCCGGTGTGCCACCGCAGCTCGCCAACATGCTGAAGAGCACAATTATTGTCAACAACTTCACGAACGTTTTCATTTCTTCCTCCTTACATAGTTGGTTATGGATGAATTGAAGACGAGGTTCTTTCCCATAATATCCGTAGATTACATGCCTCCTTTCACAATCAAATCAACAACCCAAACAGTTTTGCGTAGTAAACCAGGTAGTCTGATGCGTCCGTTTTCAGCAAGGGATAAGATTGCCGCTTTCCTTGTCGTACAAGTTCAGGGATTGCGGATCGAACTTCAACCAGACCTTTTCATCCATCTTGATCTTGCTGATGCCCATGACTTTGATGGTGAGTTCCACCTCACCCAGGCGGGCAATGATGGTCGAATTCAGCCCCGGAGGGAAGGACGGAATAAGCACTAAACTCCACTGCCCCCGGGATGGGGAAGCGTCGAGATGTCGATGTCTTCCGGTCGAATGCCTATGACCACTTTACCGGTTGCATTATTGGTGGCAACCGGTATCTTGAATCTCCCAAGATCGACTGAATTCTGGCCGCTCACCACGCCATCCAGCAGATTTACCTTGGGGTTGCCGATAAAATCCGCAACGAATATATTGGCTGGGAAATGGTAGATCTTGTCGGGGGTATCGAACTGTTGAATAACGCCTTCTTTCATTACTGCAATACTGGTGGACATCGTCAGGGCTTCCACCTGGTCATGGGTCACATAAATGGTGGTTGCCCCGGAGCTGTGGTGCAGGCGTTTGAGTTCGACGCGCATATCCATGCGCAGGCGGGCATCCAGGTTGGAAAGCGGTTCATCCATCAGGAAGACCTTGGGTCGGTAGGCCAGCATGCGCGCCAATGCGATGCGCTGCTGCTGACCGCCGCTCATTTCACGAGGATATCGGTCTTCGTAGCCTTCCATCTGCACTTCTTTGAGCGATTCTTTTACCCGGGTTGCCATTTCTGCCTTGGGCATCTTCTGGATCTCAAGGGCAAAGGTGATGTTCTTATCCACCTTCATATGCGGCCACAAGGCGTAGTTTTGGAAGACCAGCCCCAGTTCGCGCTGGCCCGGAGGGCAGCGATATGCCCTTGGGGTGGGAGAATACCAGTTTATTGCCGATATAGATCTCGCCGCCATCCGGGTCTTCAAGACCGGCAACGCAGCGCAGCAGGGTGGTCTTGCCGCACCCGGAGGGACCCAGCAAGGTCACGAATGTCTCCGGTTCGATGACCAGGCTGACATTATCAAGTGCAACAACTTTTCCGAAATGCTTGGTGAGATTTTTAATAGTGATGGTTGTGCTCATGATTTCCTCTCGCTACATTCCCAGACCTTTTTTAAGACTGCCGCCCCGGCTGAACTTTCCGATGATGAAATTGCCAATCACGACGATGGCGATCAGGATCAGAATGACCACATTCGCCATCTGGGCGTCTCCATTTTCAGTATAGAACATGGTCTGGCTGGCCAGAAGCTGGGTGGCAGGCGTGACCAGCAGGATGATCAAAGACAGTTCGCGCATGGTGGTGATGAAGGTCATCAGAAAACCGGACATAAAGCCGCTTCTGGTGAGTGGAAAGATGATGCGTCTGAAACGCTGCCAGACATTAGCGCCTGCCACCATGCCGGCCTCCTCCAACTCATGCCCGACCTGCATCATGGCTGAAACCCCCGAACGGGAAGAGTAGGGAAGATGCTTGGCGACCGAGACGATCACCAGCAGGGCAAAAGTGCCGTACAATGGCGGGAACGGTCCCATCTTCCTGGCGAACATAGCAATGTAGACTGCGCCAAAGGCAATCCCAGGGATGACATACGGGATATAAGCCAGCTGCTCCACCAGCTTGGCAAGGCGGGTACCACGGCCTTTAACGATGGCGTAACCGAGGATAATGCCCAACAGGGCCGTGAAAAAGGCTGTTAAGAGAGCCAGCTTGATGGAGTTCCAGGCGGTCTGCCAGATCTTCGGGTTGAGCAGAACCCCGGGCTCTCCACTGTTATAGATGTGTATTGGCCGCTCCAATCCAGTGCTGCAAGGTAAAATTGCTGAAGCTGTAATTCCCATCGATCAACATCAATGTGTTCCAAAGCAGAAGCCCAATCGGAACAGCGATAACCAGGATCTGAAAAATAATCACCGCAATTTGAAAGGCGCTGTTTGTATCTTCCCAGTTTGCTCAACTGGGCCACAAAACCGCGCCCGCCGATGGTCTCATAACTCCGGCGCGTGCCGACCAGTTTCTGGTTGATGAAAATAGTAGTGATGGCAAATAAGATCAACACGATCGCCAGCACAAAGGCATCCCCACCTTCTCCAGCCGCCAAACTGCCGCGGATCATGGTGGCAGCGACATAATACCTACCGGCGAGCCCAGAATATTCGGCCCGCCGAAGGTGCCCATCACCTTGGAAAAGGTCATGATGACACCAGATAGAATCGCCGGCAGGACGAGCGGCATGGTGATCTTGCGCAGGATGCGCCAGCGGCTGGCACCCATCAGGTCCCCGGCTTCTTCCAGGTTGGAATTGATCGACATCAACGCCGCCGAAACGAAGAGAAAAAAGAAAGTGTAATAATGCAGGGCGCTGCATATGATGATCGGCACCGGCCCATACGACAACCAATCGGGGGGCGGTGACTCCCACCAAGAATTCAAAGACTCCAGGTGTTCCACCAGTGAGTCTGTTCTTGAAGAATACGAGCCAGGCTTGAGCCAGGGTCCAGGACGGCATGATGTAGGGCAACACTGCCAGTTGATTGACGAGCTTCCGGCCAGGCATATCAGTGCGCACCACCAGCCAAGCCAGCGAGCCACCGATCAATAGCGCCAGCGAGGTGGACCCAATTGCTACAGTCATCGAATGCTGCAGCGGAGAATAGGTATAAATTTGCCCAATTATGCCTGTTAACATCCTTACCCAGTGAAAACTGGTAAGTTCGCCCACCACCGCTTCCGGGACGCGGGTGAGATCATGAGCCTGCCAGGTCACCGTGGTCAAAACCAGGCGATACAAGGGGATTACGACCATAACGAACATTACTGCCAGCATGATCAACGACAAAACCACTCTTGTGCTCGTCAACCAGTGTATGAATCTTCGGGAACTTGCGAGCAGGCGTTGGGAAAAAGGTTGCTGAGCTATTTCAGAAACTGCCATTTATATCCTCCACCTTCCAGGGGGTAATATCAGGCAAGGGAACCACCGGTTCTTTTGAGACGCTCGCGTAATTTATCCAGGTTGTCGAGGTTGGTCATCACTTTTTCCTGGTCCAACGAACTCAAAGCCAGGAGCATTGCATTGAGGATGGTCATCGGGACGGTCAGGGAATGAAAAGCGGATACCGGTCCGCGACGTGCGGCCAGGACGATATCTGCCTTATCGCCCACCATCGGGCCAAGCGTATCGGTCAAAAGGATAACCGGTGTCTTTTTCTGATTGGCGTAATCCAGTACCATCTGCAGGCTGGGTGTCAGGTTGAAAAAGCCGATCGCGATCAGCAGGTCGGTATCATTCATGAGCAGCATGGGTTCGAGCATCTCCCTACCGGATGTATTAAGCGGGACCACGTGCCGGGCTGAACGGGTCAAGCGGATTTCAAGCAGATCCACCAGGGAGAGGGAAGGCCCCAAACCAAAAACAAAAACTCGCTGATGTGTGCGCAGCAATTCAACTGCTGCGTTAAAGGCATTTCGATCCAAAGTTTGCAGGGCTTCGGTAAGGTAATCGATCTCAGACGCCACTACCCGTTCAAATATATGACCTGCTTCCCGGAAGTCATCCAGGCGGCTGCGCAACCGGGACGAATGCGTCAGCCGGTTACGGAAATTGTCCTGCAGTGCTACCCGCATGGAAGGGTAACTTTCAAATCCAAGTGTGCGCGCAAAGCGTACCATTGTGGCTTCACTCAATTGCAGTTGATCCGCGATTTCACCTGCGGAGAGGAAAGCCGATTCATCCAGATTTTGGTTTAGGTAGTTAGCAATTCGCTTCTCACTTTTGGTGAGATTGGAAAAGCGTTCACTGATCAATTGGCTAAAGCCGATAGGGTTTATATTTTCCAGTGTCATATTATTACCTTTCCACAAATCATCAGAATAAGGGTAAACTTTCAATTCACTAATATTTGAAAATATACTTTCATTTGTATATGTTACAACAATATCGCAAGCATTGCAAGTGGTCTTTCATGATTGGTGCTTTTTGTCATTATGAAATGAGACAATCAGATACTGATCTCAGCGCCAACCGGTTCAGTCCCCTGGTAATTCCAAAGCTGGGGAATCTTTTTTACCACAACCCAAGTGGCCAGCACGCACCCCACTCCTCCCGAGATGATCGCAAATGGCACCCCCAAGATCTGCGCCACCAAACCGGATTCCATTTCTCCGAGCTGGGGACCGCCCTTGAAGAATATCTGGGTGATACTCATCATGCGACCGCGCATTTCATCCGGCGTTTGTAATTGTCTCACCGTGTTTCGAATAATGGAGCTCAGACCGTCAAAGATACCAATCAAGATAAGTGCCAGCATGGTTAGCCAAAATAAAGTGGAAACCCCAAATAGTATGGTAGCCAGTCCAAACATCGCCACAGAAATGGAAATTATCATACCCTGACGGAAAAGCGTTGTTTTCTGCGAAAGATACAACCCAATGGACAAAGTGCCAATTGCCTGGGCGGAGGATAACCAGCCATATTGGATCGGGCCTACGTGCAAAATATCCGTTGCCACGAAAGGTAACAGGGTGTTGGCCGAAGAAAAGAAAGTTCCAAAAAAGTCCAGGATCATGACCGAATAGATTATGGGTGAGTTTTTGATAAATTCTATCCCGGCGCGTATATCGTGGAAAGTACCGCGAACCATCTCGACTTTCTTTTCGACCAAAGGTCGAATATCTCCCATGGCAAATAATGCTGCAATGACGGCTAAAAAGGAAATGGCGTTGATCCAATAGGCCCATTGCAATCCCAGGTAAGCGATCACCACTCCCGAGACTGCCGGCCCCAGGATACCTCCCACCTTGGCGGCAATCGAGGTCAGACTGTAAGCGTTGGCAAGGTTTTCACGCGGCACCAGGGATGGGATTAGAGCTTGCCTGGCCGGGGCATCGAATGCTGCTGCCACCGCTTGAACAGCCACCAGTCCAAACAATATCAGGATTGTGGTTGCTCCCAATGACGTGGTCAGGCCAAGGATCAGTGCGACAATCCCAAGAGCAAACTGGGTAAGGATCGCCATTTTTCGGCGGTCGAACCGGTCTGCAGCCACCCCTGCGACAAGGGAAAGCAAGACCACCGGAAGGAAACGCACCAGGCCGATACCACTGATGACCATGGGCTGGTCCGTTAAGGTGCGCAGATGCCAGTACAGCGCCCATAATTGCATTTGTGAACCCGTGATGGAGATCAGATGACCAGTCCAATAGAGTTGAAATGGTCTGGATTTAAGAGCAGGAGGAATTACCATGTGCTTGTCACATTTTTAATTCCAGAGGTCCCCGTCCCGGGAAAATATCCAGGAGTTCATCCAGGGAATGGATAACTGCATCGGGCGGGAAAGTAATGACCTGCTCGTCTGCAGATTGGTCTTCTGCCAATTCCATAAATATTGCCAGCGCAAACCCTGCCCGTTTACACCCAACTATGTCTTTGGTTGCCCGGTTGCCAACGAATGCACAATGTGCTGGAACCACATTTATTGCGCGTACGGCTTCATGGAATATTTCAGGAGCAGGCTTGCGATATTTAACCAATGCAGAAAGAATCACAACCTCAAAATAATCCTGCCAACCAAAAGTCTTCAGACTCCGGGGAATATCCAACGAAGACATGCTGTTACTGATCACTCCCAGGCGATACCCGCGGTGGCGCAGGGTGATAAGCACAGCTTCCGCATTTTCAATTGGAATTGGGCGCCCCCTTGTCTCTTTCCAGGCGAGGGTCAGTTCCTCCGCCTCCTTTTCTCCCATGTCAACGCGGAAAATCAGGGATGAGCCAGCGAGTCCAAATCTCGTTTTCCGGTAATTGAACCTGGTTCATCTGCACCCATTGGTTGTAAGCCGTATTGCGACGCGCCAATTCCTTCCAAAATGAATCAGGCAGTTCTCCATTTCCCAGCAATTCCTGTATCCTTTTTATTGCAGCCTGCCGGGTTGGTTCATGGGGTTCCCGCCTGCGCAGTGTACCGTTCATGTCAAAAAAGATCACCTCGATGCTTTGGGCGTCAGGCAGCGGAATACGCACTCCAGCCTCAATCCCCACTCAATATTCGGGCAACATCGGGTGTCGTCCACAACGCAGCGCCCGTGGTATCCACGCACATGTCGCAAACTTCCATCTGCGGTCGATAAGCGATCTCGGCCATGATGAACTGGTCTTTAAAATAGCGGTTGCGAAAATAGGTCGGCTCGTATTTTTTACGGTAATCAATATCGCGTTTCCATTTGCGCTTCAGACGGACAGGATCATCGGTCAAGTAGACCACCTTGATCCCGATCAAATGCAAAACCTCCTTTATCAGGAATGGAAAATTGCCTTCGATAAAGACGATATCCGCGGGTTCTATCTCGATCGGCAGCTCACCCGGTTTCAGGTTCCCGGAATTGTCATGGCTGGAAGTGGCATAGACAAAATCATATCGTGGGATGCTGATCTTCCGTCCTTGGCAAATATCCTCCAGGCTTTGCTTGAAGAGCTCAAAGTGCAGAGCCTCTTTCCCCTGGGTAAAAATGCCCTTGACCTCGCGCTCATCCCGGTCTGTTAAAAAGTTATCCATTTCAATCGTAGCAATTTTCTTTCCATCCAGTTCAAAGGCTTGCTGCAAGCGCTCGACGATCTCGGTCTTGCCCGCCGCTGTAGGCCCGGCGATGGCAAGCAGGATGGGGGTGCCGCGGGCAGCGATCAGTTTTTTAATACTTTCGATAAACAGCCCATCCACCCGGGCATTGGCAGCCTGGAATTGCTTGTAGCCCACGTCCTGGTAGCGCTCAAACAGTTTCTGCTTCTGTTCAAACTGCCTGAAAGGTTTCCCGCCAAAGTGCGCCAGCACCTTTTGGGTGAAATAGGTGGTGCGGTGCAAGAAATAAAATCCGCGCACATCAAAATAAAAGTGTTGGTTCACCCACTGTATTGGGAAATTCCCGGTCACCAGCCCTGCCATCAACATGCGCGTCAACCGCAGGATCTTTTCATCCAACACGATGCGATCATCCAATTTTGGTTTGATCTGGATGTTGTCATAAAACCCCCGTTCGTTAACCAATTTTTCAATCGCTTCCATTGACTCGAGGTCCAATTTATCCCAGCCCCCCTGCGGGATCAGGTTATTCAACCCGTAGCGGAATTCGTATATCTCCAGGTCTTCCAACCCGGGATCGATGAGCTTCAATTTTTCGAACAGGGCTGAAGTAAATTCCGGGGGATTAAAAATGTTGTCAGCCATAATTATGGTTACGCTCCATACTTTGCCAGGTGTCCGGCATTCGCCAGGGCGATCGGCATGATATTTTTTGCAGGGATTACCCCCAGGCTGCCGCGCAGGCAGGCGCGTTCACCGAATTCTAAAATACCATCCGCACGTACCTGGTTGGAATAGAGCAGCGTCGGAACAGGATGCCAGGAGTGTGCTTTTAGCACTGCAGGAGATGAGTGGTCACCGCTGACAATGATTACATCCGGTTGAAGCGCCGTGAGGCGTGGGATGAGTGCATCCACCTGCTCGATGACTTTCACTTTACCCTCAAAATCACCATTCTCTCCACAGGTGTCAGTTTGCTTGACGTGCAAATAAAAGAAATCGTAGTCATTCCAATTCTTTTCCAATGCAGCGAATTCCGATTTCTATCGTGGTGCTTTCCAAAGGCAGGACTTCCATCCCGACCAATTTCGCCACCCCGCGATACATCCCATTCGCGGCGATGGCAGCCGCATGCAGACCGAACATATCCAGGTAGGAAGGCACCTTTGGGAATTTGGCAAAGCCGCGCAGCATGATCATATTGGCAGGGTGCTTGTTGGCGAGCAACCCGGCTGCCTGCCCGATGAAACGGTTGGCAAATCCCGCGGCTTTCTCCGAACCGGAACCCGCTGCAACCACGGTCAGAGGTTTCACACCGGTTTTCAACGGGTCGGTATCGCTCAGCTCTTCCCCCAGACCAGGGGCGCGCATCACGAAAGCGAAACGATGTTCCTTGACCGGTTCGATAAAAAACTCCACGCCGGCTATTTTGATGGTCCGCAAAAGCTCCGCCAGTTCGCAACCGACCTCGCTCGGGATGCGCCCGGCACGACGGTCCGTCACTAATCCATTTGCATCCAGCGAGCAGAAATTTCCACGGGCTGCCAGGTCATCGGGACCAAGTTCAAAATCAACACCCAGGGCTTCGAGTGCGCCGCGCCCGATTTCGTACTCGAGGGGGTCATATCCGAAAATGGCGAGATGACCAGGGCCGCTGCCAGCAGTAATCCCCGGCCCTACCGGCATCGTCAGCCCGAGAGCAGACTGAGCTGCCAGCTCATCCAGGTTGGGGGTGAGCGCGGTTTCCAATTCCGTTTTCCCGCCGGGTTTCTGGGGCAGCCCACCCAGCCCATCCAGAATAATCATGGCGATCTTTGTTTGAGCGGGCACAATCAAGTTATGTAAAAATTCAAGGTCCATAGGATGTCCTCCATCCCGTACGGAGACCGGGATCCCTGTCATTGCACAGCATATTTTTCTCCAACCCCGTCAACGAGGGCCTGGTAGACATGCTCGATCTTGTCATAATTTCCATCCCGGTCCAGGGCAATCCCCCGCCCAACTCCGGTGACTACCGTTCCGATGCCGATCTCGTCCATTTGCGTTTCCAATTTTTCCAGCAATGCAGGAGCGCTGCCCGGTTCGGTACTGCGCCCGTCGAAGATGACATGCAGGTAAACCTGTTCAAGGCCGCGTTCTTTGGCCATTTTCAATAGAGCTAGCGGGTAATCGATCGACCCGTGGGAACTTTTTTCGGTCAGCAGACCGATCAAATGCAGCTTTGTTCCCCGAATTTTCGCATCATTAATTGCCTTGCACAGGATCTCATTGGTATAGAACGAACCATCCTGCATTGCCAGGTCAAGGCGCACGTCATCCTGCAGGACGACCCGCCCGGCACCGATGTTCATGTGACCTGCTTCCGAATTCCCGGCTTTCCCGGCTTTTAGTCCCACTGCCTCTCCCGCAGCCTGCAGTCGGCTGCACGGATACCGGTGCGTCAAATCGTCCCACACAGGAGTATCCGCCAAGTAAATGGGATTGGAATTATCATTCCTGCCTATTCCCCACCCATCCAGGATGATGAGCAAAACATGCCGCTTTCCCCCCCATTGATAACCGGGAGCAAGGGATATCCCCTCCATACCCGCCGGTTGGTCAACACCGAGGGCAGATAGAATTGTCGGGGCCAGGTCGGCCAGCTTTCCATCCCGCAGACATGTTGTCGATGACCAGGCTGGGTCAACCAGGATAAATGGCACAAGATTGGCGGTATGGGAAACATTTGGCGTGTCATCCGGATTGGTCATCAATTCCAGGTTGCCATGATCGGCGGTAATAAGGACGACATAATCAGCCGCTTTGGCAGCGTCCACCACCTGGCCCAAATACCGGTCAACGATGGACGCACATTGAATTTTAAACTCATTATTGGAAGTATGCCCAATCACATCACCGTTGGCAAAGTTTGTCACGATCAGGTCGTAGTTGTTTTTAATTCCATCCAACACCTGTCCGGTTACTTTTTCCAGACTCATCTCAGGCGCTTGCTCGAAAGGAATGCCTTTGATGGATGGGATGCACAGGTCGTCTTCTCCTGGGAATGGATGGTTGTTTCCACCGTTGAAAAAGAAAGTGACATGGGAAAATTTTTCTGACTCCGCCACCCTTAACTGCAGCAAGCCTGCCCGGGCTACAAGTTCTCCCAAGGTTTCCCTCACCTTGGCGGGGGCGAATGCAACCGGCAGGTCTTTGAACTTGTCATGGTAGAGAGTCAGAATGACGAAAGTCAGGTCTTGGATATCGAGGCGAGGGAAGTGGGAAAAGTTCAGCTCGGTAAAGGCCTCGGTCAGCTCGATCTCGCGCTCACCGCGCCGGCAACAAAAGACGATTATGTCGCCCTTTGTGATGCGGCCGATGGGATCCCCCCGCGCACCGGTCAGCACTATCGGTTCGAGCGAATAATCGGTTTGCCCGGATGAATATAATTTCCTGACCTCTCCCGCCAGGGCGATGGCCCCGCGAGGTGCGTGATCCTTTAGCATCATGCCTCCAATTCCCGGTAAGCTTACGGCAGGTACGCCTGGCTTCGCCCCGGGAAAATATCCAGGAGCTGGGTGAACTTGTGAATGATGACATCCGGCCTATTCTCATCCGTGATAGTTTCCCGGGCGAGTTCTTCCGGAGAGATCATAATCACCACCATCCCGAAGCCGGCGTCGCGGGTGCCGGTGACATCGCGCTCCACATTATCGCCAATGTAAACGCTATTGACGGGATCGACACCGGCGCGGCGGGTGGCTTCCAGATAAATGGACGGGTCGGGTTTGCGCTTACCGAAGACAGATGAAAGTACGACTGATTTGAAGTAGCGGCTGAAGCCATCTGCTTCCAGCCAGTCGGGTATCTCACGGCAGCCGATCAGGTTGCTGATGATGCCCAGGGTGTAGCCTCGGCGGTAAAGTTCGGCCACGACCTCCTTGCCATTCTCCACCACCACCCTGCGGCCCATCGATTGACGGAACTGGTAGGTCAGCTCCCCTCCAAGAGGAGCGATCTTTTCTGGTGAAAATTCCGGAACCAACCAGCGCGTCCACAACTCCGCTTCTGGGGCTTCCACCATATTCTCAAAGGCCCATTTGCGATAGATCTTATAACGCTCATCCAATTTGGTGCAGAAAACGACCGGCTCCTCGTCCGTCCCCACCATACGGACGATCTCCTGTCTTGCCCGGGCCATGTGGTTCTGGTCTTTGACCAGCATACGGAGCGTGTTACCCAAGTCAATAAAAATGGCTTCAATATTGGGAGTCATTGCATCAGCCTCGGGGTGGGAAAATATCCAACAATTCCTTCATTTCCCGGATGGTGTAATCGGGCTTGACCTCCCCGGTGGGCGGCTCTTTTGCCTGTGTAGCTGGCTCGTAAAATAGAATAAACATACCGTAGCCAGCCGCCCGGGTGCCCTCAACGTCGCGCACGGGATTGTCACCCACATAAACACATTTTGCCGGTTCCACCCCAACCCGGCGGGCGGCTTCCCAATAGATCTCCGGGTCCGGTTTCCGAATGCCAACCTTCGAAGATAGGACAACCGTCTTGAAATAACGGGTAAGACCATCTGTCTCCAAATAATCCGGAATTTCCGTCTCGGTGATGGTATTGGCGATGATCCCCAGCACATAACCACGCTTGCTCAGTTCTATGACCACCTGGGAGACATCCTGGCGTGGAACCCGGCGACCGTCGCAGTCGCGCCACAGGCGGGTCAGCTTTGCCGAGAGAGGGGCGATCTTTTCAGGAGGAAAATCCGGTAACATCCACCGTGTCCACATCTCCTTTTCGGAGGCCTCGATCAGTTTCTCCTTGGCACGCTTCCGCAAGACTTTATATCGTTCTTCAAGTTTTTCGTGGAAGGCTTCGGGAGTCTCCGCTGCTCCGGTTAATTCCACAAGCTGGCGCTTGGATTGGGAAATGAAATCTTTGTCTTCGATCACGATCCGCATGGTGTTGCCGACATCCAAAAAAATGGCTTCAATATTGTTTTGCATCCAGGTTTATCCTTTCGTTGTGGACCGTTTAATCACCATCTTGAATGTTTTTTCGCAAAAAGGCTCTTTGCAAATCATACAACATTTTCAAAATAATTGCAAGTTATCTTTCAAAATATTGACTTTTTCCTGGAATATGTGTAAACTATAAATACGCTGTGCACACGTGTGCAAAGATTTTTCAGTTGGATAAAAGGAATAGAATGCCCGTCACCATCAAGGATATCGCCAAACAAACGGATGTTTCGCATTCCACTGTTTCAAGGGCATTGCATGACAGTCCGTTGATTGCTAAGGACACGGCTGAACGTATCCGTCGGACCGCGCTTGAATTGGGGTACCTCCCCAGCGCCGCCGCCCGCAGCCTGAAGACCAACCGGTCACAAGCCCTGGGTGTCATCCTGAGCAGCGTGGAAGATCCCTTCTTTAGCGAAATACTTCAAGGCATCGAGGAAGTGGCTCAGCAAAGTGGATACAGCCTGTTCATCGCCGCTTCGCAACATGACCCGCAACGGGAACAATCCATCGTTCAGGCGATGAGCGAGCATCGCGTGGATGGGGTTATCATCTGCTCCGCCTCCTTTAAATCCGAACAGCGCCGCCAATTCCTTGCCTACGGGGTCCCCATAGTGGTGGTCAACAACCAGGCTGCAGAAGATTACCGTTATTCGATCTACCACGATGACGTGGACGGATGCAGGCAGATCACGGAGCACCTCCTCGACCTGGGCCATAAGCGGATCGCATACCTCGGCAACTCTTCCTCGGGGCGGACTACGCTTGACCGATTGACTGGGTTCCAAGGGGCAATGGAAGCAGCTGGGGTGGCTGTCCCACCTGGATTCATTCATGAAGTCCCGGGCGGAGGACCTGAAAACGGGCTCAATGCGCTTGAGCATTTCCTCATCCAGCCCAATCGCCCCAGCGCGCTCGTGTGCTTCAACGATATGATGGCGATCGGAGTTCTCAAAGGGTTACAGCAAGCCGGCATCCAGGTTCCAGGCGACTTTTCAGTGACCGGCTTTGACAACATCGTATTTTCAGCGTTCACCAATCCGCCATTGACCACCTTCGACCAGCCCAAACGGTTCATCGGTGCGGAAGCCGCCCGTCTCGTGCTGGAACTACTCGACTCACCCCCTGCCAGTGAAGCCGCAGAAGAGCCACGGGTAAGGATGTTGAAAGGTCGTCTCCTGGTAAGGGAAACCACAGCCAGGCCCCCTGCCTTGCAAAGAAAACCATGAGCACAGCCGAATCCAGCCTGTCCTCATCAACCCTCAAACTGTTCCCTCAATCGCATGGTTGCCTGGGTGGGATGGAATACGCACTGGCCCAAACTAGTGCCGGTCCGCAATTGGTTGTATTGTCCGATGCTGCCGGTCTAGTAGGTTTCGAGGGAGAATGCTTCGAGTTGGGAGGCAAGACTTTGCTTACCGGCGCGCTGACCACGAAAAATGCTGCAGTTCTGCGCACCCACCTTGACTGGCTTAATCCCAGGCCGCTTGGCATGCGCACTTCGGCCGGGATGGGTGACCGGATTGGCCTGGCAACCCCCGGGCACATACGCGCCGTCCGCAAGACGGGCGGAAAGGTCGCCCCCATTTTCGCCCAGCAATCGATGCGGGAAATGACCCGTACCGGGCGCACGCCGCAGCAAGTGATGGATGAGGCGGCATGGGGCATTTTCCAGGAGGGCTGGCAGGATGGCTTTGGCGCCGATGCCGACCACTTAAAAACGCCGGCGGATATCGACGCCTGCCTGGCAGCCGGCTATACTTTTTTTACCATCGATCCGGGTGAATACGTGGAGAGGCGGGCCGAGTCCGCAAGCCTGGGTGAACTGCGCGAATTGGCTGAGAACCTTCCCGCAGAACTCCAGCCGAAAGCGAGCGGGCTGCTCGGAAAAAACTTCGATTTGGAAGGCCTCCAGCTGTCTTATAGTGATGCAGTGTTGCTCAAGGCTGTTGTCAAGTACGGAAAGGCCATCGAAAATGTGGCTTCCATGTATCACCACCTGGAAAAAGCTGCCAATGGGAGTCCCTTCGAGTTGGAAGTCTCCGTGGATGAAACCGACCAGCCCACCTCGCACGCAGAGCATCTTTATATATCCACTGAGTTAAAACGCCTGGGTGTGAAATGGGTTAGCCTGGCCCCGCGATATGTGGGGCGCTTTGAAAAAGGAGTGGACTATATCGGCGACCTGGCGGCTTTCGAAACCTGCATCTCCGGGCATGCCGCCATTGCCCGCCAGTTTGGGCCATACAAACTCAGCCTGCATTCCGGCTCGGATAAATTCAGTATTTACCCGGCAGCCATGCGCCAGACGCGCGGCCTGGTGCACTTGAAAACAGCCGGCACCAGTTATCTCGAAGCTCTGCGGACAATCGCCGCAATAGACGTTGAACTATTTCGGGAAATTTACTTTTTTGCCCGCCAGCATTACGACATTGACAAAGCCAGTTACCATGTTTCAGCTGACTTACAACGGGCTCCCCTCGCAGAAAAAGTAATTAATTGGCCGGGTCTGCTTGATCACTTTGATGCCCGCCAGATCTTGCATGTGACTTTCGGCTCGGTCCTGACCGATAAAATGGCCGACGGTAATTGGCGTTTTCGAGAACGATTAATGGGATTCTTGAGATCACACCCTGAAGCTTATGCTTCAGCCCTGGAAAAGCATTTCGACCGTCACTTGACTCCTTTCACATTGGATTAGGCGCATATGGAACCCTTGAATATTCAACAAACATTCGATCTTTCCGACAAAGTGGCCGTGGTAACCGGAGGCGCAGGGATACTTTGCTCCTCCTTATGCCGTGCCCTAGCAAAAGCCGGTGTGAAAGTTGCTGTGTTGGACCTGAATGCAGATGCAGCCGCCGCCCTGGTTTCGGAGATTCGTTCCGGAGGCGGTGAAGCCATTAACCTGACCTGTAATGTGCTGGATAAGGATAGTCTGGAAGTCGCCGCGAAAGCGGTGCTGGCAAAATTCGGGTGCGTCGATATCCTGGTCAATGGTGCGGGGGGAAACAAGGCAGCAGCAACAACCAACCCGGAACAATCATTTTTTGACCTTCCCGCTGAAGCCCTGCGTTGGGTCTTCGAATTAAACCTGATGGGCACGATCCTTTCTTCACAGGTCTTTGGGAAACTGATGGCAGGGCAAAAATCCGGGGTCATATTAAACATCTCTTCGATGAACGCATTTCGTCCCCTGACGCGCATCGCCGCCTACTCGGCTGCCAAAGCTGGGGTCGCCAACTTCACTCAATGGCTGGCAGTCCACATGGCGCAGGAGGTCAGCCCTTCAATCCGGGTCAATGCCCTCGCCCCCGGGTTCTACCTGACGGAGCAGAACCGTTTCCTGCTCACCGACCAAGCAACCGGCGAACTGACCTCCCGCGGCCAAACTATCATCAACCATACTCCAATGAGGCGTTTCGGATCGCCTGAGGACCTGCTGGGTACTATTTTCTGGTTACTATCTCCCGCCTCCGCTTTCGTGACCGGCATCGTCGTGCCGGTGGATGGTGGCTTCTCAGCGTATAGCGGAGTTTAAATCTTATGGCACAACATGGCTTCTCCAATTTCCAGGTATGAATAGATGATCAATTCACAGGCGATTGCCCTCGCTGGAAAACTGCTCACCGGGCAGGAAATCCTCGAAACCCTTCATAAAGGCCTGGAAAGGCGATTCGCGCGCCAAAGGGTGCTGGTGCTTATTCCCGACCATACCCGCTCCCTGCCGCTGCCATTCCTCTTTCGGACACTTGTCGAAATCCTGCACGACACCAATCAACTCGATTTTATGATAGCCCTGGGCACGCACCCACCATTGGATGAGGATCACCTTTTTAAACTGGTGGGTATCACGAGCGAAGAGCGCCACGAAAAATATAAATCCATTGGCCTGCTCAACCATGCCTGGGAGGATTCACAAACATTACGAAGCATTGGTGCAATGGAATTGGATGAGATCAAAGCCATCGCCGGGAGGCACTGGCACCCGTCCCTGCCCGGGCGCGTGGAAATTCAAATCAACAGAGCCGCGCTGGAGTACGACCAGATCGTTATAGTCGGTCCAACCTTTCCCCACGAAGTGGCCGGGTTTTCAGGTGGAGCCAAGTACCTTTTCCCTGGTATATCCGGCCCGGAGATGATCAACGCCACCCACTGGCTGGGCGCGCTGTCAGGTGTGGTCGATACGATCGGCATCCAGGATACGCCCGTGCGAACCATGATTAACTCCGCTGCGAACCGGCTGCGGACGCCGGTTACATTAGTGGCGTTGACGGTGGCGGCCTCTCTTGATGAAGGAAATGATCATAAGTTGGCGGGAATGTTCATTGGTAATTTGGATGATGCCTGGAAGAAGGCTGCAGATCTTTCCTCCATGATTCATATCCGCTGGTGCGAGAAACCCTACCAGCGGGTGCTGTCTTGCGCCCCGTCCATGTATAACGAATTGTGGACTGGAGCCAAGGCGATGTATAAGCTCGAACCGGCAATGGCCACCGGCGGCGAGGTGATCATCCATGCCCCACACCTGGAGGTCATCAGCCAGGTACACAGCAAATATATTTATGAGATCGGCTATCACATCCTTCCCTATTACCTGGACGACTGGGAGCGTTTCAAACACATTCCGCTGGGCGTGCTGGCACACAGCACCCATTTACGCGGCTCGGGCGCGATGGTGGGCGGAGTTGAAAAACCTAATGTACGAGTCACCCTTTCGAGCAGAATTTCCGCAGAAGACTGCGCCCGCCTCAACCTGGGTTATCTGGATCCATCAAAAGTGAAGGTCAATGAATGGCAAGACCGCGAGCAGGAAGGGATCCTGTACGTCCCCAGATCCGGAGAGATACTGTACCGGCTGATTAGGGAACAAAAATATCGGGCTTCATCTGGAGAAGTTTAATGGATAAAGCAAATTTTGGATTTATTGGACTTGGAGTAATGGGTTCCATGCTGGCACAAAACATGGAGCGACACGGATTCCGTGTGGCCGGTTACGACCTGGAGTCAGGTAAGGTGAAGACCTTCGGCACACAAAACGCCGGCAAGAACATTGTGGCTTGTGAGAGCATGAAGCAGTTCCTGGAAGCATTGGACAGCCCGCGCCGGATCATGATGATGGTCCCTGCCGGGAAACCGGTCGACGATGTCATTGCCAGCCTGCGTGAAACCCTTGAGCCGGGCGATCTGCTCATCGACGGTGGAAATACCCACTTCAAGGACACTGAACGTCGATCGAAGGAATTGGAAAGCCAAAGAATCGTCTATTTAGGCACCGGGGTCAGCGGCGGCGAATACGGTGCCTTATGGGGTCCGGCCATCATGCCGGGTGGGCAGCCCGAGGCCTGGGCAATGGTAAAACCTATTTTCGAAGCCATTTGTGCCCGGGTGGACGACGAGCCGTGCGTGGCTTACATGGGACTGCGCGGAGCCGGTCACTACGTCAAAATGGTGCACAATGGCATCGAGTACGGCGATATGCAGCTAATCGCGGAAGCCTACGATATCCTGAACCGGGGCGTGGGGATGGATAATACCCGTCTGCACGATGTGTTCAGCGAATGGAACGACTGCGAACTTAAGTCATACCTGGTCGAGATCACCGCGGATATCTTTACCCGGACCGACCAGGATACTGGCACATCCCTGCTCGACCTGATCCTGGATGAAGCCCAACAGAAGGGCACCGGGAAATGGGCTTCGCAAAACGCCTTCGACCTGGGTGCCCCCACCCCCACCATCAATGCCGCAGTGGAAAGCCGAATCATCTCTGCTTATCGTGACGAGCGCTGCGCAGCCTCGAAAGTGCTCACCGGGCCGGAAGTGCATATCGCCGCTGACCCGAAAACTTTCACCGGCTGGATGCGGGATGCCCTCTATGCCGCCAAGATCTGTTCCTACGCCCAAGGCTTTGGTCTAATGCACCTGGCTGATAAAGAATACGGATACAACTTGAACCTGAGCGAAATCGCCCGCATCTGGCGCGGCGGCTGTATCATCCGCGCCCGCTTCCTGAACGACATCCGGAGAGCCTTCGAGCGCAACCCCAACCTCTCCAACCTGATGATGGACCCCGATTTTGCGCTGGAGATGAACACACGCCAGTCCGGATTGCGCAAGGTGGTTGCACTGGCTGCCGAGAGCGGTATCCCAGCAGCGGCCTTCAATTCTGCGCTGGCATATTACGACTCCTACCGGAGTGAACGCCTGCCAGCCAACCTGACCCAAGCCCAGCGCGATTATTTTGGCGCTCATACTTACCGGCGGGTCGACCGCGAAGGTGTATTTCACACAGAGTGGACCAAAAATTGACGAGGAGTATGAGATGAAATATGGGCTGAACATTATGCAGGAGGGCGCTCTGGATCTGATATCCCTGGGAGCTCTCAACCATCGCGTGGATCCGGGGATCGTTCCCTTCCGCAAGGCCACTGAGTGGCAGGTCCATCCCAGTGGAGGCGAATACAACGTGGCTGCCGACCTTGCCGATTGTTTCCGTCTGCGCACGGGAATGGTCGCAGCGATGGTAGACTACCCCATCGGCGACCTGATCGCAGAGCGGGTCAGGGCGATGGGCATCCATCCCTTCTACAAGTATTTCAAGCACAATGGGGTCAATGGTCCCAACATGGCAACCATCTACAGTGACCGCGGCTATGGCGTTCGAGCCCCCGTTGTATTTTATAACCGCGCAAACGAGGCTGCTGCCCTGCTTAAACCTGGCGATTTTGATTGGAAGGCAATCCTATCTGTAGGCGTACGCTGGTTTCATAGTGGCGGTATCTTTGCCTCACTTTCGGAAACGACCGGGGAAGTGATTATCGAAGGGATGCGAGCAGCCCGGGCTGCTGGTGCAGTGACTTCTTTCGACCTTAACTATCGTCCCAAACTATGGAACATTTGGGGCGGTCAGGAGAAAGCTACTGAGACATTGAGCCGTATCGTCGAAAACGTGGACGTATTGGTTGGAAATGAAGAGGACCTCCAGTTGGGACTCGGCATCACGGGCCCGGAAGCTGGCGCGAAGTCGGGCATTGACCCGGACGCCTTCTGCGGCATGATCGCCGACGTGGTTGGCAAGTTCCCACAAATCAAAATTGTCGCCACCACCTTGCGTGAGGTGCGTTCGAGCAATCATCATTCCTGGGGGGCAGTGGCCTGGATAAACGGGCAATCATTCTTCTCCCCCACTTGCGACCTGGATATTTACGACCGGGTGGGCGGGGGGGATGGGTTTGCTTCCGGGTTCTTTTACGGGTTATTGACCGGCGAGAGGGAACAAGATGCAATCAACCTGGGTTGGGCACATGGAGCCCTGTTGACCACCTTTCCAGGCGATACCACCATGGCTACGGTTGACCAGGTCCGGGCTTTTGCCATGGGGGAGCTCGGCGAGAATCCAACGCTGATAAACAGATAGTCGCAGACAACAGGTCGAAGAAATATTTAAACTAATAACCCAGTCATAAAGATTTTTTCATTTTATTGCACACGTGTGCAAAATTCACCGGGAGATCATTTTTAAGGAGAAAAGCAATGGATAAAATGAAAGCTTATGTTTTCAAGGATGTGGGCAACCTGGTTTACGAAGAGAAACCCATCCCCCACGTGAAGGAACCGGATGATGTATTGCTGAAGGTCAAGGCAGTGGGGATCTGCGGATCGGACTTGAAGATCATCGAGGGCAAACATCACTTCAAACCCAATACTGTGCTGGGACATGAATTCTGCGGCGAAGTAATCGAGGTGGGTTCTCACGTGCAATATGTCAAACTTGGCGACCGGGTGGCGATCGATAACAACATCCGCTGCGGGTTTTGCTCTTTTTGCCGGATGGGCTTGAGCAGCCAGTGCGTAGAGATCAAAACGAGCGCCTTAGGCGTAATGCGAGATGGCGGCTATGCCGAGTACTGTCTGGTGCCAGAGAAACAATGCTTCATTCTGCCGGAGGGCATCGATGACATACTCGGCACGCAGGTGGAGACCCTGGCAACGGTGGTCAATGGGATGAACACCCTATTGATGATGCCATACGATTATGTTATGGTCCTGGGTTTTGGTCCTATCGGTTACCTATTTGGCCAATTTGCAAAGAACATCGCCGCAAAGGTGGCGGTCACGGAGATTGACCCGTTCCGGATCAATGTGGCGAAGGAGTGCGGCCTGACGGTCTGGAATCCAAACGAGGTGGATGTGGTTCAAGAGATCACCGAATTCACCTATGGTCGCAAAGCCGATATCGTAATCGAAGCCACAGGCAATGCCATCGAGCAGGCGCTCCAGTGCGTAACCCCCGGAGGCAAGGTATTACCTTTCGGGATGGACTCATCAGTCACCGCCAGGGTCATCCCGAACGATGTTACCCGCTGGGCCACCAAGATCCTTGGTTTATACCTGGGGCAGAACACAATGGTACCTTCGATCCGCCTGTACCAGGAGAAACGTCTCAACATGGATCCATTCTTCACGAAGGTGATCCCTTTCGATGAGGGACTGGGCGCATTTGACCTGCTCGGCCTGGATATGAAGACCCTTACGCACCATCCAAAGAGTGCGATGAAGATCGTGATGAGGATGTAATTACCCTATAGGGACTCTCTCCCGGGGAGGGTCGGAAAGGCAAATATGAACCAAAAGATAAGAATAGCTGTGATAGGGACGGGGCGCATGGGAAGCGTGCATGTGCGTAACATTGCCCGGCAAATCCCGGAAACCGAACTGGTCGCCATCTGCGACATCCGTCTGGAAGTTGCCCAAGCTGTAGCTGAAGGTCTCGGCATCCCACGCGTGGTCAAGGATTACCACGAACTGCTGGATGACAAAGATATCGAGGCAATCTTGATATCCACCAGTACCAACACCCACGCTTATATCATGAAAGACGTTGCCTCGGCTGGCAAGCATATTTTCTGCGAAAAACCGCTGGCACTCGGACTCGAGGAGATTGACGGGGCACTGGCAGAAGTGGCAAAGGCTGGGGTAAAGCTGCAGGTGGGGTTCAACCGGCGTTTCGATAAAAGTTTCCAGCAGGTGCGCGCCATTGTGGCTTCTGGTGAGATCGGGCGTCCCTGCATTCTGCGCATCACCGACCGCGACCCTGAAGTTCCCTCCCTGGAATTCCTGCGTGTTTCTGGCGGAATGTTCCTCGACCAGACCATCCACGACTTCGACATGGCCCGCTTCCAGGTTGGCGAAATTGAAGAAGTATATGCCACCGGCGGGGTATTGATCGAACCGAAACTGAAGGAGTTTGGGGACATCGATACCAACGTGGTCACGCTCAAGTTCGTAAATGGTGCAGTAGGTGCCATCGACAACAGTCGCCAGGCGGTGTATGGCTACGATCAGCGCCTGGAAGTATTCTGTTCCAACGGCACCGCCATCGCCAACAATGAGATCGAGAACACCGCGCAAATGGGCAAACCGGGTGGTTTTCTCTCCGCCAAACTGCCCCATTTCTTCATGCAACGGTTTGCCCCCTGCTACGTGGAAGAGGTGCGCCAGTTTATCGAGTGCGTTCGGGATGACAAACCAACTCCCACCACCGGGGCAGATGGACGGGCTGCGGTGATCCTGGGCTACGCCGCATGGAAGTCAATCCATGAGAACCGGCCGGTAAAGGCAAGTGAAATCGGATAAAAAGGGTTTGATAATAAATTGATACCCGCTGGTAGTGTTGGTAAACCCACCGAGATCGAATATTTAAACTGCATTCGCTGCGGGCTGTGCCTGGCCGTCTGCCCGACCTACCGCGAAATTCTCAGCGAGACCGCCTCCCCGCGCGGACGCGTGGCACTGGCACGCAAGGGGCTGGAAGGAGAATTGACCCTCAGCCCCAATTTAGAGGCGCAAATGTATGCCTGCTTCGGCTGCCTGGCATGCAACGAGATCTGCCCGGTGGGTATTCGCCCCGCGCACCTGGCTGAGGAGATGCGCAGTTATCAAGAGCAGCTCCAACCTGCCAAATGGAAGACACCCCTTTTCGGTAAAATCATCCCGCATCCCGACCGGCTGGAGGCTGCCACCTGGCCGCTGCGGGTATACGAGAAAACGGGCGTCCGCAAAATGACCTATGCTCTCGGGCTGCACAAACTATTACCGGGTAAACTGCGCGACCTTGAAGCCATGCTTCCGCACTTACCCCAACGCCCGATCCGACAGGTACTTCCTTTGATCACCCTAGCCGCCAGAGAAGAATATTTTCGAGTGGGGTTCTTCCTTGGCTGCGCCCAGAGCCTGCTGTTCGCTGATGAAAGTGTGGCAAGCGTCCGTGTTTTGGCTCGCAACGGCTGTACGGTTGTCACTCCCCTAGAAACCGTTTGCTGCGGGAAACCCGCCCTTGGCTTTGGCCGCCTTGACCTGGTACGGCAGCAGGCGCGTGCCAACATCGCGGTTTTCGAGAAAGCGAACGTGGAAACCATCGTGACCGACTGCGCTACCTGCGGTTCCACATTGAAAGATTATGGCAATTTGCTTGCCGGCGACCCGGGCTGGGCGGAGCGAGCCATGTCTTTCAGTGCCAGGGTCAAGGATATTAGCGAGTTTCTGGTATCCATTCCCCTCGAAAAACCACATGGGCGAATCGAAGCTCGGGTAACCTATCATGACCCCTGTCATCTGCGCCGCGCCCAGGGTGTTTGGAAACAACCTCGCGAGATCCTGAAAATGATTGCTGGACTTGAATTTGTCGAGCTGCCCGATGCGGACTGGTGCTGTGGGTCTGCCGGCAGCCAACTGCTCACCCATTATGAGACTTCGCTGGCTGTGTTGAAGCGGAAGACTGAAAGTATAGCGGGCATTCAAGCCGAATACGTTGCTTCCGGCTGCCCTGGCTGCCAGATGCAGTTGAACGTGGGCGTGCAGCGCTGGGGAATGGATGTAAAGGTCGTCCATCCGATGAGCTTGTTGGACCGGGCTTATCAGGCGAAGGAGGGCAGTAATTTTAATTATGGCTGGCAGAAGACGGCTGAAGTCGCTACTACGACCTGCAAGAAGGAAGGTTGATGGATAAGAGTATCATCGCACAACTCGAAAAGATAGCCGGAACCAGGGACGTATTTTCCACGCCCGAAGACCTGGCCGTTTATGGCTATGACGGAACTTTCGAAGACCACCGGGCGGAAGTGGTCGTCCTACCGCGTTCCACCGAAATAGTCAGCCAGGTGGTAATGCTTGCCGTCCGTGAACGTATTCCGCTGGTGACGCGCGGGATGGGCTCCGGCCTGGCAGCCGCCTCGGTCCCCTTCCAGGGCGGGATCGTGTTGGCAATGACGCGCATGAACCAGATCCTGGAGATTGACGAAGCCAATGCCATCGTCCATGCAGAATCGGGAGTGGTCACGGCGGATCTGCAAAATGCCGTGGAAAAAGTCGGTCTGTTTTATCCCCCCGATCCGTCCAGCATCCGCCATTCGACGATCGGTGGAAATATCGCCTGCAATGCCGGAGGACCGCGCTGCCTGAAATACGGGGTGACCGGTGACTACGTCCTGGGCCTGACAATCGTCCTGGCGGATGGACGGATCCTGCTCACCGGCGGAAAGGTGATCAAGGACGTGGTTGGTTACGATCTGACGGGACTCTTCACCGGCTCGGAAGGAACCCTGGGAGTAATCACCTCGGCCCTGCTGCGTTTGATCGCCAAACCCAGGATCGCCCGCACGGCATGGGTCGAGTTCTCTGTGTTGGAAGATGCCTCCCGAACGGTCAACGCCATCCTTTCAGCCGGGATCGTCCCGGCCGCCCTGGAGATAATGGACGAGACTGCCGTCGCCTGTGTTGAGCAGGCTTTGCAACTGGGTCTGCCGTTGGACCTGGAAGCCACCCTGCTGATCGAGACCGATGGGGGGGATAAGAGCACCGTGGAGCGTGAAATCGAAGCGGTCGCAGACATTTGCTGGGAAACAGGGGCACGGCGGGTAACGGTTGCCAGGAACGAACTCGAACGCGATAATTTATGGAAGGCGCGCAGGTCTGTATCGCCTGCGCTGGCGCGCAAGGCACCCAACAAGCTGGGGGAGGATATTACTGTCCCACGTAGCGCCATTCCGGAAGCCATCCGCCGACTGAAAGGCATTAGCTCCAAATATGGGCTGCCAATCGTCATCTTCGGTCATGCGGGGGACGGCAACCTGCATCCCAATATTCTATTTGACAAGCGCGACCCTGCCCAATGGAAAAACGTCGGGCAGATGGTCGCCGAGGAGTTTGCCATGTCGCTGGAACTGGGCGGTACGCTATCAGGTGAACATGGTGTGGGATCATTAAAGCGGTCTTATATGCAGCAGGCGCTTGGTCCGGTTTCCATAGAAGTCCAGAAGCGGATCAAGTCCGCACTGGACCCGCTTAACATTCTCAACCCCGGAAAAATTTTCCCGGATTAGCGAGGAAATTGCCTCCTGAAAAAGCGTTGGGAGGATGCCGCCGGGTAAAAATACGCCCAACTGGCAACGACTCTTGAAATAATCAAAGGAGAATAAATGTCAAACACTAACGTACCCAAAGGATTTCTTGCTTCCAACCAGCCCGACTTGTTTTTCGAAGACAATCCCGTCGGGAGGTTAAAGAAAGAGGTATGGGAGGCGAGTGATGAGCAGATCGACGCCATCCTGGCAGATTACGGTGTCCCATCGCCGGTTGAGTGGGGCAAGCCCGGTTCGTACATCCAGACGACGACCCGCTGGCAGGTGGAGCGAAACCGCAAAAAGAACGACATTGTCTTCATCCCGGTCGGCTGCACCGAGCTGCATGGACAGGCATCTGCCGAGTGCGGCGGACACGCTGTACGTCAGTGCAATATGTGAGGGCGTGCGGCGCTTTACCGCCAAACGCAGTGCACCGGTCAACCTGGCGCTGCCTCCATTGAATTATGGCGGTCACCCTATCACCACATGGGGATGCCCGGTACGGTCATTGTCCGGGAGCATGTGGTGCGTGAAATGATGATTGACGTGATGCTGGGCCTGTGGAACGACGGTTTTCGCAAGCAATTGATCGTCAACAACCACGGCCATCTGTGGATGCTCGAATCTGCGGTACAGGAGTTTATGAAGCGCTACCAGCTGCCAGGCATATTCCGGGTCATCGACTGGCATCGCGGCGTGCGGGAGTTCTTCCGCACCGGTGGAACGCGGCGGGCAGATGACCACCAACTTTGTGCATGCCGACGAATCCGAGACCTCCCTCAGCCTGCTGCTCCACCCGGAAATGGTCGACATGAACTACGCGGTGGACACCGAGGGCAAGAACTACCTGCCCGAAGGTCACTTCGATAAATCCGTTGACCCCTACGGGCGGCCGAGCCGCTGGTCGGAGGGCGAAGGCCATTTCGCCATCGAGATTTCCGCAACCCCGAAGGGGTGGTCGGCAAAGCCAAAGTCAGGCACGGCGCAAAAAGGCAAGCGCCCCATGGCTGCCATCCTGAAATACCTGACCCTGTGGCACGACGACGTGCTTGCAGCTTTCCCGGCCGGAAAAGTCCCACCCGTGGAAGAAGTCACCCTCCGCACAGCCAAGGAAATGGAACCTTACCTGCGCGAGCCGCTTAGTGAAGGCTGGAAGCCGGTCTACAGCCTGCCGCGCATCGGGCAAGGCACGGAAGTCTGACGGAATTACCATGACCACTATGGGCTCGAGGACAAAAAAGAAAAGACGAGACCCCATGGGTCTTCCACTTGTTTCTGTATATTCGCTTGATGATAAATTCTGATGTTTTAAAGGAGAATAGTATGAACGGTAAAATGCAGGGTGTAACCTTGGTCGCCGACTGGGACCCCAAGCCCGGGTTCAAACTCGGCACAAAAGATATCGAGGGACGTCAGACTTACCTGGGCAGCCAGGTTTGGCGCAACCCGCGGCTCGAGATCCGGGAATATGCCATCCCCGCTCCCGGACCGGAAGAAGTGCTGATGGAAGTAAAGGCCTGCGGTATCTGCGGCTCTGACGTCCACATGGCCCAGGCAGGTAAAGACGGGTATATATTCTACCCGGGGCTGACAGGCTTCCCGTCCATCCTTGGGCATGAGTTTTCTGGGATTGTGGTGGAAGCAGGGAAAAATGCCCGTGATAAACGCACCAACAAACCATTCAAGGGTGGCGAAGCAGTCACAACCGAAGAGATGCTGTGGTGCGGGCAGTGCAAGCCCTGCGCAGACGGGCAACCCAACCACTGCGAACAGTTGAACGAGGTTGGTTTCAACGTCAACGGAGCCTACACCAAATACATTGTCCTGCCTTCGCGTACCTTGTGGAGCTTGGAACCCTTGCGTAAAAACTATAAAGCAGAAGACATCTTCATCGCTGGCAGCCTGGTGGAGCCTACCTGCGTAGCCTATAATGCTGCCATCGAACGCGGCGGCGGCATCCACCCCGGTGACCGCGCCGTCATCCTGGGCGGTGGACCGGTTGGAATCGCGGCTTGCGCCATCCTGAAGCGGGCCGGTGCCTCCCTGGTGATCATATCCGAAACCCAGCAGGAACGCGCCGACATGGCTCTTAAACTGGGAGCCGACTATCACATCAACCCATCAAAGGAAGATTTCGCCGAGCGTGTCCTTGAAATTACGGATGGAATGGGCGCGGACATGTTCATGGAAGCCACAGGACTTCCGGCGTTGGTTTACCCCGGCATCGAGAAGGTCATCTGGGAAGGCCGCACGCTGCTCAGTACGGTCGTGGTGACCGCCCGGGCCGAAGCGAAAATGCCCGTCACCGGCGAGGTGCTGCAGGTGCGCAAGGCGCGTATCGTCGGCGCACAGGGTCACTCCGGGCATGGGAATTTCCCGCGAGTCATTGAGTGCATGGCGACCGGCATGAATATGACCCCCATGAGCACCAAGAAGGTCGCCCTGGAACAACTGCCAGAAAACATCCTCAAACTGCAAACCGACCGCTCGGAGTGCAAGATCACATATGTGGCGCGCTGATGGTCCGCCCTCTTCCCCAGGTCCTGCCGCTCTCCTTTCGGGAGAGGGGCGAGGAGTACCCGTGAGACTGTCCATCGTACTCTCCACCCAGCCAGCCCGCTTCCAGGCAGCCACGTTTAAAGGCGACCTGGAGGCGAACCTGCAGGCGATCGCCGCGCTGGGTTATGACGGGGTGGAACTTGCCATCCGGGACCCAAAACTCGCAGACATTGACTTGCTTGAAAAGTTGACCCGTGCTAATAAGTTGTCCGTTTCAGCCATCGGCACCGGTCAAGCCTGGGGGGAGGAAGGTCTGTCGTTTACTGACCCGGATCCATCTATCCGAAAAGCGGCGATCGAACGAATCCAATCTCATATCCCGGCGGCTTCCCGGTTTGGAGCAGTCATCGTCATCGGGCTGATCCGCGGCGTCCTCAAACCAGGCGTGGAGCAGGCCCAGGGCACGGGCTGGTTGGTGGAGGCTTTACAGGTGTGCGGTGCAGCTGCCCGTCTCCATGGAGTCCGACTAGCGCTGGAACCGATTAATCGTTATGAGACCACCTTGATCAACACTGTCTCACAAGGATTGGAGTTGATTGAGCGCGTCGGGGCAGAAAACTTCGGTTTGCTGTTGGATACCTTCCATATGAACATCGAAGAGGGGGATATCGAGGCAAGTATCAGGCTGTGTGGAGCGCACATCTTCCACTTCCACGTGGCTGATTCAAACCGCTGGTATTCCGGTGCGGGGCACCTGGATTTCAAGTCGATTCTAAAGACTCTCTTCTCCACCGGGTACTCCGGCTGGGTTTCGGGGGAATTTCTGCCGCAGCCCGATCCCCGCATGGCAGCAGAAAGAAATATTAAACATTAAAACTAATATAAGACCCGGCAGGACATCTTCGTAAAACAGCGGGAAAGGAATTACTTGTCGTTTTTGGACCTCTTCCATTTTGCCTATTCAGGTTCGCCATGGCTCCAAACTATGGAATTGTCCTGATAGAGATAGTCCTTGAAAAAAATCCCAAATCCATACTAAAATCATGCACGTATCTATTTAACCGCTCGAAGTGTACCGTTCTGTCAGGAGGGATGGCAGGCAGCGGGTGAATATTGTTCCTGCTTTATTTCCTGCCAACTAGCCTAGTAAAGTTGCATTAAACTTGACTCCTGCCGCGGATTGCTCTACACTCGGATCTATTCCGTGTTTAAACAAGCATGATCTCGAAAGGATTTCATCATGACCGCTTCCCACCTGCGCTGGGGATTTCTCAGTACCGCTGACATCAACAAAGCCTTGCTCGATCCGCTGCGGATATCCAGGCGGAACCAGTTGCTGGCAGTTGCGAGCCGCTCCCGGGAAAAAGCAGACAAATATGCCCGCAAGAACAAGGTTGGACGCGCTTACGGTTCATATGAAGAACTGCTGGCTGATCCCGATATCGATGTCGTTTACAATGCTCTGCCAAACCAATTGCACGCCGAATGGACGGTCAAGGCCGTCGAGGCGGGCAAGCACGTACTTTGCGAAAAGCCGCTGGCTTTGAGCCTGGCAGAAGTGGACGCCATCTCAACAGCGGCGGAAAAATATGACCGGGTGGTCGCCGAAGCTTTTATGTACCGCAGCCATCCCCAGACATTGAAAGCCCGGGAGTTGGTGGAGGGCGGCAAACTGGGTAAGATCAGGGTGGTACGCGGGTCATACACTTATCCGGGGACTGCCCCCGATAATTATCGCTGGAAACCGGAGATGGGCGGCGGGGGATTGTGGGACGTGGGCTGCTATCCGTTAAGCTACACCCGCGCAGTCCTTGGAACGGAACCGTTGGCAGTTTTTGGGTTCCAGGTAACTGGTCCGACTGGGGTGGATGAGTTTTTTGCCGCCCAGATGCAGTTCCCGGATGATGTCTTTGCTCAATTTGACTGCAGCGTCAAAATCCCATTCCACGTTTTTATGGAAATCGTTGGTGAAGAGGCTACATTAATTATTCCCAAGCCGTTCCACCCCGGTGTGAAAGGATCACTTTATTTAACTCGCGACGGCAAGGTCGAGACGATTGCTGTCAAGGGGGCGGACGTATACAGTTGCGAAGTGGAAGATATGGCTGATGCGATCCTGCTCGGCAAGCCGCCGCGTGTCAGCCTGGCAGACAGTCGCGCCAACACCGCAGCCATCCTTGCGCTTTTTGAATCAGCGAAGACCGGGAGGCTGATAACTCTTAAACCATAATTCACAATCTTGCATTCTCAATCGCCTATCGACATCCTTATAGTGTTCGACGCAGGTTACAAAACACCTTCTTTTCTATAAGGTATGGAATTCACGAATTTATAATTTCCTGGGTATCAGCGGAACCTTAAGGCGTTTGTTGTAAATCAGGCAATACAAATAAATTAATATTTGGATCTTTTATATTAATGAAATGATTCCCCTTTTACAAAAATTAAGTCCTCCTGGCTGAAGTAACAGTCAGGAGGCTTTTGTCTATGGGCCCGGCAGGAGTCGGACCTGCGACCAAGCGATTATGAGTCGCCTGCGCTAACCACTGCGCCACGGGCCCGGTTTGGATATTGGACGATCCTGCTCCATTATCGTCTTTCAATATTAGTAAATCGCTTGCAGTATCTGTCAGGGAAACCCCTGACAATAGAAAGAGCGGGCGATGGGACTCGAACCCACGATATCTTGCTTGGAGGGCAAGCGTTCTACCACTGAACTACGCCCGCAGTGGATTGTTATTCTACCGTGAGGCGCACAGATGGTCAACCCAGCATTTCCAAAGGTTTGTGATATAGTCCAAAAATTTTACGACACTCATTTTTTTGAGAATTCCGGCAGGCGGACAGGTAAGGACGATATTCAGGCTTATAATCATTTTTAGATGTGACCGCATGAAATTTCCCCGAATTCTACTAGTCAGTTTCTCCCTGATCCTATTTTTCTTTCAACCGATCCACGCGGCAGGAGCCGGGCAGGTCGCTTTGGTAATGACCATTGACGGAGCCATCACCCCTGCAACGCAGGAATACCTGGCACGGGGGATAAAAACCGCAGAACAGACCGGCGCACAGTTGATTATCCTGCAGCTCAATACCCCCGGCGGCGGACTTGGCCCGATGCAGACCATGGCCCAAGATATCCGCGCCAGCACCGTGCCGGTGGTGGTCTACGTCAGCCCGAACGGCGCCTGGGCCGCCAGCGCAGGGACAGTCATTACTCTGGCAGGACATGCGGCAGCCATGGCGCCTGAAACAGCCATTGGCGCCGCCAGCCCGGTAGGATCGCAGGGCGCAAACCTTTCCACCACCGAAGAGACCAAGGTCAAGGAGGCGATGAAGGCATTGGTGCGCTCCTACACCGAACGGCGGGGAAGCTGCAGCCACTGCCCTGGCCGAGTTGACCATTGAAAGTGCAGTCGCTGTTTCTGCCAGCGAAGCCCTGAAAGCCCACCTGGTGGATTTTATCGCCACTGACCCCAGCGACCTGCTCAACCAGTTGGACGGATTCACCGTCCAGATGGCCGACGGCCCGCGGACACTGCATACCGCGGGCATGGTCACCCAACCCCTGGGAATGTCGTTGATCGAAAACCTGCTGCAAATGCTGGTTGACCCAAACTTCGTTTTCATCCTGCTCAGTATCGGGGTGCAAGCCATCCTGATCGAATTCTCCACACCGGGCGGATGGGTGGCCGGCTTCTTCGGCGTGGTATGCCTGGCGCTGGCAGCCTACGGCCTGGGAGTCCTGCCGGTCAACTGGTTCGGGCTGGCATTCATGATCATCGCTTTCGTGCTATTTATTGTGGATATCAAGGCCACGACCCACGGCGGGTTGACAGCCGCGGGTGTCGGATCATTCATCGTCGGGGCGCTGGTCCTATTCAACAGCCCAGGCACGCCCCAGTTCCAGCAGGTTTCGCCCACGCTGGTCATCCTGGTAGCCCTGGTGATCGGGATCAGTTTCGCCATCATCGTCGGGTTTGCGCTGCGGGCACAGATTAAGGCCGGTCATCACCGGGCGGGAAGGAATGCGCGGCCAGACCGGAATTGCCCGCACTGACATCGACCCGACCGGGCAAGTTCAATCCGGGGCAGAACTGTGGTCGGCCGAACTGGAGGATGGCCAGGAAAGGATCGACCGGGGAGAGAAAGTACACGTTGTAAAAGTGGAAGGATTGAAGGTGATCGTAAGAAAAGCGTAAAACCTTCATCCTGAGAGTATTCCCAATCCTCCATCCGTGATAGAATTTCGACTAATTATCGGTACAATTTACCGGTTCAAAGAGGACCTGATGCCTGTAACCCCCACCCGTGACCGGGTTAATCCCGAAACAGTCAAAGTAAACCCACTCCGCCGCCCGGATTGGATCAAAGTGCGCGCCCCTTCCGGCGAGACCTATGAGCAACTGCAAACCTTGATGCGCTCAAAGGCGCTGCATACCGTGTGCGAGGAAGCCATGTGCCCAAACATGGGGGAATGCTGGGGATCCGGCACTGCCACCTTCCTCATGCTGGGCGACGTATGCACGCGCACCTGCGGATTTTGCGACATCAAACACGGCAGACCGGAAGCGCCCGACTGGATGGAACCGGAACGGGTGGCCCAGGCAGTCAAGTCGATGAACCTGAAACATGCGGTAATCACCTCCGTCAACCGGGATGACCGGCGGGACGGGGGGGCACCCATCTTTGCCATGGTCATCCGGCGCATCCGCAGCCTGCTCCCGGGCTGCTCGGTGGAAGTGCTCATCCCCGATTTCAAAGGCTCGCTCGAAGCACTCAAAATCGTGATGGATGCCCGCCCGGAAATCCTGAACCACAACGTCGAGACTGTACCGCGGTTATTCAAGCAGGTCCAGCCGCAGGATCATTATGAGTGGAGCGCAGCCATCCTTTCCGGCGCCAAGGTACTCGACCCCGAAGTGCTGACCAAGTCGGGCATCATGGTGGGGCTGGGCGAGGACCTGGAGGAAGTGAAGGCGGTCATGCGCGACCAACGCAGTTGGGGTGTGGACATCCTGACCGTGGGGCAATACCTCCAGCCGAGCAAGAAACATCTACCAATCGCCCGCTATTACACCCTGGACGAATTCAAGGAACTGCGTGAATACGGACGCGAGATCGGCTTCAAGTGGGTCGAGTCCGGACCGCTGGTGAGGTCTTCGTACCACGCCGCCGAGCAGGTACGGGCATTGAGCAGCGTGCACCGACAACTATATGGGGAACCAGTTCCCCAGAAGTCCTTATGACTTATACCAATCGGTAAACCAAATAAACCATAATTATTATCAGAGACCGGTCGCAAGGCCGGTTTTGATTTAAGGTTTCGTCACGTTATAGGAATCGATCAACTTGCCCACCCGGTTATAAAATTCGAAGAGGATATCCGCGTCAGTGGCGGTGACCAGCATGGCACCATAATTGGCACTGTAACGGAACTGGCTTTCGGGTAAGGGTGTACCGAAGTTATAAAGACCGCCTCCACCAGACCCGTCGGTAAAGTACGGGATGCCGTCCATGAGAATGCGCTCATAGAGGTGCTCATGACCCGCCAACACAGCGTTCGCACCCCAGGCAGCAAAGGGCCACTGCATCCAATCCGTGGAACCATGCATACTCCCTGAGGAAAACGGCGGGTAATGAGTGTAGACGATATTCCAGGGGGAGGTGGAGGCGGCCAGCCCTGCCTTTAACCAGGCGGCTTGCACCGAGCCAGCATTTAATACCGTCCGGTTCATGCTCATCGCTGTCCAGGGCAAAAAAGTGGAGCGGCCCCCAGACAAAGTCATAGTAACGCTCGTTGCCGGGAAGGGTGAAGTAATCAAAATAGGGCTGGGCGTTCGGGGTGTACCAATCGTGGTTGCCCAGGGTCGGGAAAAAGCGATTTATATCGGAGCCGGAACCATAAGTCCCAATATAGGGAAAAATGTAATCGTGGTAATACTTGCCGATATTGGCGTCGATGGTGCTGGCAGCGCCGCTGGGATAGTTGTTATCTCCAACAGTAATAATGAAATCAGGCTTCCAACTGTGGATGAGTGTGGAAACGTCCGCTTCGGCAGAACCGTCCAGACCAAAATCACCAATTACAGCGAACTTTACCGACTGCGGTTCGGGCGTAAGGGTGGGAGTCGCGGTAGCAGTGGGCGGCAGGGTGGCGGCAACCGCCGCAGTATCTGTGGGAAGAACAACGACTGTGGGCTGGGGTATTACGGTGGAAGGCAGCGCCGTTGAGGGCAGCGGCAGCGGCGTAGGGGAGGAAACCGGAGAGGTGCATGCCGAAAGCAGGAAGGCGAAAATTAGCAGCCCAGATACTTTTTGCTTCATAAATTATTCTCCTTCAACTATCAACTTCCGTTCACGGCGGCGCGGACGCCACTTAGGACATTTTTACCAGGAACCCCTCCACCCGGAGAATGCAAGCCGGCGCGGAGTATCTCGATGGGCTTTAGAGGTCTAGTCTCCGCAAATTCCGGGATGTATCTAACATGTCCGCCAATGCCCGCCAGCGCACCAGGAATGAGTTCAAGCGCCTGGAATTCGTCGCCATCGCCATAATCGCTGCCCAATCCGAAAGCACGCCCGGGTTTGAAACCGAAGCGGGAATACCAGGCGGGGCTTCCCAGGAGCACCACAAAGGCCATAGCCGAGACGGCGGACGTGTTCCAACCCGGCGCGCATCAGGCGGGAACCAATGCCCGTCCGCTGATAATCAGGGAGGACAGCCACCGGACCGATACCAAGCCCGCGAATATCCGGGTTTGGTGGGGCGAAGGAAATGGGCGTGAAAAGAACATGTCCGAGCAAGTGACCGTCCTGATGTGCGACCAGGGAAAGGGTGGACTTGCCCGCGGTCCCGAACGAGGTCTACCAGGGCGGCTTCGGCAGACCGGGAAAAGGCGGCTTCTTCCACCAGGCGGATCGCTGGAAGGTCGTACAGGGTTTCCGGGCGGAGTAATAGAGTGTCGCCAAAGTGAGCCAGGACATCCTGAAGGGAGAGGTCGGAGAGCGAGGAGAGGGTCAATTCCGCAGGCAGGGGACCAAGGCGGGCGGTAATAGGGTTGGGCACACCCACCACGCGCAGCCCGGCAGCCTGGGCAGCCCGGACACCGTTGGGGGAATCTTCGAAGGCAAGCGCCTGGTCCGGGCGGAGGTGGAGAGAGGAAAGCGCAGCCAGGAACAGGTCCGGGAAGGGTTTCAAGGCGAGAGGCGTCCTCCCGGCAGATGACAACGTCGAACAAGTCATAAAATCCCAGGCGCTTCAGATAGGCATCCACCCAGGCATGAGGGGAGCTGGAGGCAACCGCCAGGCGCAGCCCCAGGCGGCGGGCAGAGTCGAGAGTATCGGCGACGCCTGGCAGGGGCGGCAGGGATGCCTGCCAAGCCAAGCGGGTGCGCCTGGCCTGTTCGTGCAGGGCCTGTATGGTCAAGCGGCTTGACCGGTGAGTTTTTCAAGCTGGACGACCGGGTCGAGGTTGGAAACGGTGGAACCCACCACGGTGCGGACCCATTCGTCCAAGGGAAATTCCTGCCCGTATTGGGAAAAGAGTTCCTGCCAGATGCGGACCTCGGGGGTTTCCGTGTCGAGGATGAGACCGTCGAAGTCAAAGATAAGAGCCTGGATCATAAGTCTCCAAAAGGTTGGGGGTTGGCGAACTGACCCATTATACTGCCCCGGGCAATATACCACCCCTCGAGAGAGCGTCGCAACCACCTGCCGCCAACCCAACCAGAAAATATCAACGCTGTGCCGGAAGGTACTAATTGTTGTATACTGGCGGGCATGGAATATCAGCAAAACCGCAACCGCCGCGGACCGGGGCGCCTGGCGGGCATGGCTTGAAAAAACCATGCCAAAGAAAAAGAGGTCTGGCTGGTCTACTACAAAAAAGGGACCGGCAAACCTTGCGTGACCTACGAGGAATCGCTTGGAAGAGGCATTGTGCTTTGGGTGGATCGACAGCCTCATCCAAAAGATCGACGAGGAGAACTATGCCCGCAAATTCAACCCGCGGCGGGCCGGGAGCAAATGGTCCGAGCTGAACAAGCACCTGGTGGCGAAACTGGTCAAGGAAGGCCGCATGACCGAAGCGGGTCTCGCCACTGTGGATTTCGACCTGCCCTCGCCGGAAAGAGCACGCCCGAAACGGGCGCCGCTGCCCCTGCCGGAATGGCTGAAAGAAGGCTTGATGACCAGCCCGAAGGCCTGGGAAAACTTCAACCATCTGCCGCCTTCGCACCGAAGAAATTATATCGGCTGGATCTCGGAGGCGAAAAGGGAAGAGACCCGCCAGCGGCGCATCCGGGAGGCGATCCAAATGCTGGAGAAGAACGAGAGACTGGGATTAAGGTAACCATTATGACAAACCCAATAATTACGGTGAATATGCATCCGTTGCAGAACTATACGATCACATCGTGCCCTACCGGGAGCGGGCGGACGTGGGATATTTCGTCGAAGCGGCAACCCAGGCAGGAGGTCCGGTGCTGGAAGTGGGCTGCGGCACAGGCCGCGTGCTGATACCGACGGCGCGAGCAGGTGTCGAAATCACCGGACTGGACCTGTCGCCGGACATGCTGGCGGTATGCCGGGAGCACCTCAAAACCGAACCCAAAGAGGTCCGCTCCAGGGTCCGGCTGGTGGAAGGAGACATGCGCCAATTCGAGCTCAAGCAAACGTTCAAGCTGGTAACGCTGCCATTCCGACCATTCCAGCACCTGACAAAGGTGGAAGACCAGCTTGCCTGCCTGGACTGCATCCGCCGACACCTGGAAACGGGGGGTAAAATCATCCTGGATATCTTCAACCCTTCCCTGAAGGCACTGGCGAACCAACCCACCGGCGAGGAAATGGCGGAAGAACCCGGGTTCAGCATGCCGGACGGACGGCAGGTGGTGCGGAGGCACAAGGTGGCTTCACGGGACCTGGCGAACCAGATCATCCACTCGGAACTGGTCTATTACATCACCCATCCCGATGGGCGCAAGGAACGGCTGGTGCAGGCATTCCCGATGAGATACCTGTTCAAGTTCGAAGGCGAGCACCTGCTGGCACGGGCGGGGTTCAAAGTGGAGCAGGTTTATGCTGATTACGACAAGAGCCCTTACGGGTCGAAATACCCGGGCGAACTGATCTTCGAAGCGAGGAAAGTCTGACCTCTATGACGGACATCACAACCAGCAAGGCACATCTCACGCGCGGCTACACCATCGCCCTGATCAGCGCGGGGTTCCTTTCGACCACCGCCATCTTCATCCGCTACCTGACACAAACCTTCCAGATGCCGGCGCTCATCCTGGCGTTCTGGCGGGACCTGTTCGTTTTCGGGACCCTGCTGCTCATCCTGGCACTGGGAAGGTGGGTGCCCCTGCGGGTGAGCCGGGCTCACGTGGGTTTCCTGGCGCTGTTCGGTTTGACTCTGGCGATCTTCAATTCGTTGTGGACGCTGTCCGTGTCGCTCAACGGAGCAGCGGTTTCGACGGTGCTGGCATATTGTTCGGCAGGGTTCACCGCCCTGCTGGGGTGGTGGTTCCTCAAGGAACGGCTGGACTGGGGCAAAATGCTGGCAGTGGTGCTCAGCCTGGGCGGCTGCGTGCTGGTGTCGAACGCACTGGACCCGGCTGCCTGGCGGCTGAACCTGCTGGGGATCCTCACAGGGATCCTTTCCGGGCTGTTGTATGCCGTCTACACCCTGATGGGAAGGACTTCATCACAGCGGGGGTTGAACCCGTGGACGGCACAGGTGTATACCTTCGGGTTCGCGGCGGTCTTCCTGCTGGCGTTCAACGTTTCCTCCATTTTCTCGGGAGGAATCATCCCCGGGGCGGCTACCCGGGCGGCGGACTTCCTCTGGCTGGGGAAGGCATGGATCGGGTGGGGGGCGTTATTCCTGCTGGCAGCGGGACCGACGCTGGCAGGTTTCGGGTTATACAACGTCAGCCTGACCTACCTGCCCTCGAGCGTGGCTAACCTGGTGGTGACCCTGGAACCGGCGTTCACGGCATTGATCGCCTACCTGCTGCTGGGAGAGCGCCTGAGCTGGATCCAAATCGCCGGGAGCCTGTTGATCCTGGGAGGGGTGGTGTTCCTGCGGGTCTACGAGGGCTGGCTGGTGAGGGGGGCGAGACCCGTAGTGGTAAGCCGCCGGTGCAGGCGTAGGGATCGAAGTGTAAATCGATTCGCCATGGCATGATTGAAGAAATCAGGCAGATATCATCCCTGCTTGAAAAAGCGATCGAGGCAAGGAAGGCGCTTTTCGACGAAAAACATCAAGGCGCCCTGCGGTTGTTCAACGGGTTCACGGAGGGCTGCCCCGAACTGACCGTGGACCTGTACGCCAGGACCGCCGTGCTGTACAACTACGCCGAGAGGGCGGAAATGGGCGTGCCTTTAGCCAGGGAAGCGGAGGCATTCCTGCGGGAACGCCTGCCGTGGCTGAGGGCGGGGATCGTCAAAACCAGGAATGGCGCCTCAACAGAGGAGAAACGGGGGAAACTCCTGTTCGGCGAAGAACCCGACCGCAAGGTGGAGGAGAACGGGGTGCGCTACGCCGTCGACCTGCGCATGAACCAGGACGCCAGCCTGTACCTGGATACCCGGAACCTGCGAAGGTGGCTTAAAGAGCACATGGGCGGGAAGAGCGTGCTGAATACCTTCGCCTACACGGGCAGCCTGGGGGCGGCGGCCTGCGCCGGAGGCGCCAGCCGTGTGGTACAGCTCGACCTGAGCCGGCAATTCCTGAACCTGGCGAAAACCTCCTATACCCTGAACGGGTTCCCGATCCGCAAGGCGGATTTCATCGCCGGGGATTTCTGGAGCGTAGTAAACCAGTTCAAGCGCAGGGGTGAGCGTTTCGACTGCGCCCTGGTGGACCCGCCCTTCTTTTCGACGACCGGCAGGGGTGCGCTGGACCTGAACACGGACAGCGCCCGGCTGATCAACAAGGTGCGCCCGCTGGTCAACGATGGGGGGCGGCTGGTAGCGATCAACAACGCACTTTTTGTGAGCGGGAAGGAGTATATGGAGACGCTCGAGAGGCTGTGCGCGGACGGGTATTTGAGCATCGCGGAGCTGATCCCGGTGCCGGAGGATTTTACCGGCTATGCCGAGACCCGCAAGGGGACACCGATCACCGACCCGAGCCCGTTCAACCATTCGACGAAGATCGCGGTGCTGGAGGTGAGGAGGAAGGGATAAGAAGCTCACCACAAAGGGCACAACGGATCACAAAGGAAAGAGTAAGAGATATTAACAGGGGGGAAAGTGAGGATTTTTGATTTTAGATTGTAGATTGTATATGCTTATTGGGGATTATGGTACTCGGAAGCTCATTCAGCCATTTTGCCGCGCGAGAACGAATAGGTTCGAGTGAGAGGAATTCGAGGATCTTTTTTTAGATCATGAGACGACTCGTCTCCCATGGGGGATCCCTGAAGAACAGGGACAATGTCCCTGAAGAACAGGGACAATGCACTCCGCGATGTCATCGATATGGATGTGTTTGGCGACTCACGTCGCCAAACCTGACGATAGCGGCTGGAAGCCTCATCGGCACTCTCCGATAACTCTTGTCATCGGAGTGGCGGATAGCGGCTGGAAGCCGCTTCCGCGCATTGTTCCTCAGAAACAAATGAGGATCAAATCACTCTCGAAGTCTCTTCATATTTATGTACCAGTGCGGCGTATTTGTTCCGCGAAACAAATCCAAACGAATACAATACTGTGGTTATTTTCCCTTTCCACGCACGTCTGCCCCAATGCTCGTAACCAGGGACGAATCAAATTACTGCGGCAGATCATTTCCAAGGTATGGGGGGGTGGAGAGCAAGATCGCGAGCTAAATGCATTCCCTGTCCCCCTGGGAGGGTACGCTGTTGATCCTGAAAATCAATCGAGAGACAATTAGATCTTACCGGCAGCCCCCCTGTCTTGCGGACATCCCCCCATTTCAAAGACAGAAATGGGGGGAGAGATTTAAGAGATTTGGTGACAGAGCGCTGGCCCCCAGGGGTACTACGCGAATGCGCCTGCCGCGCATAACGGTTTCGGTTGTTAAGGTTCTGAGCATCGACGGGCGAGCCGTCGATGGCGCCAAGGGAGCTTTTCAGCCACTTTCCTTTTGGGAACCACATTAGCGCAATGCAGGCGGCAAGGGTTCCCTTCGACCGTCCCTTGCCGCAGAATTATTTTAGCACATGTGTTCTAATTTGTCAATGCACCTATACACTCACTCAAAGGCAGTGCCTCCGAATAGGATATTCCGCCAGTCACCCATCCCCCATACCCCCTTCCCGTAAATGCAAAGTATGCATAAGAACCAGATTTACGCTTACGGGAAGGGGGCTTCGTAGCGAAAAAGGGTAGCGTTCGGCAAAGTACGCCTCCGCTCCCCTTTTTCGCGTTATAAGTGGTAAAGGTGTCCGGTGAAATGAACATCCAGTCACTCACAAAGGCAGTGCCTCCGGAAAGGATATTTCCGCCAGCACCCATCCCCCATACCCCATACCCGTAAATATAGTTTATTCGTGAGAACCAGATTTGCGCCTCCGGAAAGTGGCACTTACCAGCGGAAAAATGGGAGCGAAATCGAGGGGGTCGAGTAGCCCATTGGTACTAAAATAGGCCGATTTAACAGTTTTGTTATCCCTCCCCCTCCACGACCGTGCTACACTGTAAACGGAGTGATTCCAGTTCAGATTGGAGGCGGAAATTCCTTCCTCCGCCCGCACTAAAGGAAATTTCGAAAGGAGAACCAAAATGAACCGAAATAAAATCATCCCGATCTTTATGCTGGCTGCCATGCTGGCAGCATTATTTGCAGCCAAGGCACCCAGCACGGCGCTGGCAGCAACAGGAACCGGCACGCTGGGGAGCGGAACGATCGTGAGTATCAGCCTGGTCACCGACCCGGTGACCAAGATCACCACCGGGGTGGTCACCCTGATGGACGAGACGGGCGCATCGCAGAAGATCACGATCAGCCTGGAAACAGCCATTACGCTAAAGCTGGTAATCCCCAACGCGGCAATGGTGGGACTGCCCATCACCATCCCTGACCCGACAGACCCCAGCAAGGTACTGGTGACGGGAGTGTTGAAAAGCCCAGCATTCGTCACCGACCCGGTGACCCTTGTGACCACACTTTCGATAGTGGTAACCGACGCAACACTTGTCGACGTGCCGGTAAGCTTGAGTCTGGACCAGGCGGTTGCATTGGGGCTGATCATCCCCGACCCGGCGATGATCGGTACTGTCATCACGATCGATCCAACCCTTATCATCAAGTCGATCACTTACGTCAAAGGCGTCAACACGCTGGAGAACTACTTCGGAGCTGCGCTGGGTCTGACGGCCGACGAACTGGCAGCCTACAAGGCGGCGGGGTTCGGATACGGCGAGATCGCCCAGGCGTGCTGGATGGCAACCCAACTGGGAGGCGACGCAGCACTGCTCAACCAGATCCTGATGGCAAAACAGACCGGCGATTTCGAGCGCGATCGTCCTGCCGGACGGCAGCACGGCTGCGAACTGGGGTCAACTGCGCAAGGCGGTGTTGACGGACCCACACCAGAACTTCGGACAGATCATGTCGGGGCATGCCGCTCCGCTGGTGACAACGGAACCGGCGGCACCCGCGGCTCCTGAAACCATGATGCAGGGAAACGGTCATGGGAACGGGAATGCCAACGGACACGGGAATAATAAGGGCGGGAAGCATTAGATAACAATTGAATGAAGATCAAAAAGGACAGGTCGCGAGACCTGTCCTTTTTTAATCCAAGATGTTGAATACAAAACAGGCGTCAATTACGGGCAATCCAACCATTTGATGGGCTGACTGCCAGCATCCCCCAGACCATAGCCAAAGGGAAAGAGCGGAGCAGCACAACCGGTGAGCCCAGCCGAGTTATTGATATTGAGGGGCAACTGAGCGTTCGAACGCGGCCAGGTGTAGGGGAGTTTGCCGACGAAGGGATAATCCCCAAACAAAACGTCAGCCACGCCCGCCCCCTCCGAGCCCGGCAGCCAGGCAGCCACCCAGGCATCGACAGCCTGGTACTGGGCCGTGATCACCAGCGGGCGGCCGGAAATGATCACCACGATCAATTTATCCACTTTCGAGCGCAATGCGTTGATGACATTCTGATCCAAGGTATTGAGGGTCAGATCGGCAGTATCCCCCATTCCTTCCGCATATGGCATCTCGCCCACAATCGCAATTCCCACCGGGGCTTTGCCGCTGAAATCCGGGAATTGACCCACGTCATCGTACAGAACCTGGGTATTGGGACCAACCAACTCCCGGATCCCATCCAGGATGGTAGTCCCGACCAGGGTGTTCCTTTGTTCCCCCTGCCAATCCAGCGTCCAGCCGCCCGCCTGGATGCCGGTGCTGTTGATCCCAGCCACCAGGACGGTGGAGACATTTTTATCGACAGGAAGAACACTATTGTCGTTCTTCAGCAGCACCAGCGACTCGCGAACCGCCTGGCGAGCCAGGGCACGGTGCTCCTGCGAGCCGACCGTCGCAGCCAGGGCCGGATCACCGTACGGATTTTCGAACAGACCCAGCATGAACTTGGCGCGCAGGATACGGCGCACGGCATCGTCAATGCGCGCCTGGGTAATATCCCCATTCAAAACCGCCTGTTTCATGGTGCCGATGAACGCCTGGTAATAGTAGGGCACCATATTCATATCAACGCCGGCGTTGATGGCAGTCACCACCGCCGTGTAGTAATCGGGATCCACCTGGGTGATGCCGCCCCAGTCAGAGACGACAAATCCCTGGAAACCAAGTTCACCCTTGAGGACATCCGTGAGCAAATAATGCTGGGCATGCATCTTTACCCCGTTCCAACTGCTGAAGGAGACCATCACGCTCATGGCGCCCGAATCCACGGCCGCCTGGTAAGGAGGCAGGAATAACCGGCGCAGCGTGGCCTCATCCATCCGGGTGTCGCCCGTATCCAGATAATACTGGTGGTACATGTACTGATTGATCGAGCCCCAGGTCGTGCCGCCGTCCCCGATAAAGTGCTTGGGGGTCGCCAGGGCATACAGGGTCTGACCATCACTGACGGCGGACCCTGCGGGGATGGTTTGAAAACCCTGGATATAGGCCGTCGAAAGTTCGGTCACCAGGGCGGTATCCTCGCTGAAGCCTTCATACGTGCGCCCCCAGCGGATGTCCTGCGGAACGGCAACGACGGGGGCAAAGTTCCAGGGGATGCCCGCGGCGCGCATCTCCTCGGCAGTCACCTGCCCGATCTGGCGCACCAGTTCGGGGTCACGCGCGGCTCCGAGACCGATGTTGTGAGGAAAAATCGTGGCGCCATTGACATGACTAAAACCGTGAACCGAGTCCACCCCGAAGAGCAGGGGGATGCCCAGGCGAGTTTTAATTGCTTCAGCCTGAAAAGCCTTCGCCATCCCGGTCCAATCGGCAAGCGTGTAAAAGCCGCCACTGTTCCCACCGCTTAAAATGGAACCGATAAAATATTTGACAATATTAGAAGGGGGGAATAAATAATACGGGGAGATGCTGAAATTTTCCACCTGGGTCATCTGACCGATCTTCTCATCCAGGGTCATGCGGGAAAGCAAGTCTTCGACGCGCACCTCCACTGGCTGGCTGGGGTCCTTATACAGCACCGGTTTCGGTTTGGGGGTGCAAGAGACCATTAGAACGACAAGGAGCAGAAGACAGGTTGTCCGTTTCATAAATCATCCTACCCAGTTATTGAAGATTCCTTTTAAAAAATGACTTCGACTTTCAGAACTGTACTTATTATAGGACATTTCACCCCCGGACGCTGAAACTTGCCGGAAACCACGACAATAGCAGACTGAACTCCAGGCGGTGAACGAGAAAGGAGATAAGCTCCAAAGGGATGGTATACTGCGGGAAGGAATACGAACAACGAATTAGTGGTGGGAAAGCCAGAGGAATCAGCAAAATCGAAACTAATAAGATGCGGGAAAGTATAGCGATGGAGCATATCTCTTGACCATTATCCTAACCGAGAACCTGCGACGAACGTTCCAGACGACGACGGGAATCATCAAGCGCAAGAAGAAAGAGATCGTTGCCCTTGACGGGGTGGACCTTGCCATTGAAAGCGGAGAGTTATTCGGGCTGCTGGGTCCAAACGGAGCGGGGAAAACCACGATCACACGCATCCTGGCGACCGTGCTGCTGCCCACTTCGGGCAAGGCGCAGGTCCTGGGGCAGGACGTGGTCAAAGGGGTAAAAATGATCCGGCCGCGGATCGGGCTGGTGTTCGGCGGGGAACGCGGGCTGTACTGGAGACTCACCGGGCGGGACAACCTGCAGTATTTCGCCGACCTGTACAAGGTGCCGCCGGAAACAGCGAAGCGGCGCATCCCCGAACTGCTGGAACTGGTGGGATTGACCGAGCGAGCCAACGAACGAATCGAAAACTACAGCCGGGGTATGAAGCAGCGCCTGCATATTGCGCGTGGGCTGATCCACGACCCGGAGCTGCTTTTCCTGGACGAACCGACCATCGGGCTGGACCCGCTGGCGGCAAGGGACCTAAGGGAGGTAATCCGCAGGCTGAACCAGGAAGGGAAGACCATTTTCCTGACATCGCACTACATGTTCGAGATCGATTCCCTGTGCAACCGGGTGGCAATCATGAGCAAGGGCAAAATCCTGGTGATGGACACGCCTTCCGCCCTCAAAAAGGTGGTGGCAAACCTGGAAGTGGTGGAGATCGAGTGCTACGGTATCCCCGAGGTGGTGATCGCAAGAATCCGGGCGCATCCATCCGTCCAGTCCGTGAATATCGAGCAACTCGACCAGAGCCAACTGGTACAAATCCAGGCACCGGCGGGAGCAGAGCTGGTGAAGGAATTCCTGGGAAATCCTGGAAGGCGTGCAGGTGCGCAAAGTGGTAACCCGCCAGCCGACGCTCGAAGATGCCTACGTTAAACTGGTGGGCGGGGAATCGAAACGAGCCTAGACCATGAAAACTGCCAACCTGGGCGCCACGTTCAAAATCCTGCGGAATTCAATGATCCTGCAGATGAAGAGCAATACCGTATCAAGCGACTTCATTTTCATGCTGGTCGCCCAGCCGGTCATATTTACGATCATCTCTGTAGGCACATACCTTTATGGGAACAAACCGGACCTGGGACTGTTCGCGGTCACAGGCACCGGGCTGATCTCGATCTGGAACAACAACCTGTTCACTTCCGGCGAGATCATCCGGGGGGAACGCCGCACGGGGACACTTTCGCTGATCATGGCGACCCCGAGCCCGCTGGCGCTGATCCTGCTGGGCAAGAGTTTCGCCAACGCGATCATGTCCGCCCTGGCGATGGGGGTCACCTTCCTGACGGGAATGCTCGCCTTCCATATCCCGATCGGGATCGCGAACCCCCTGGAATTCCTGATCGGGTTGATCCTGGTGATCGTTTCCATCACCTGCCTGGGGCTGGTTTTCGGCTCCTTGTTCATCCTCACCCGCAACGCCGGGGAGTTCGTGGCGGTGGCCAATTTCCCGGTCTACATCCTCTCGGGCCTTTCCATCCCGCTGACCCTGCTGCCGCTGTGGACGCGCCCGCTCTCCCAATTGCTGACACCCACCTGGGGAAACATCATTTTGAACGAGGCGGCTTCCCCGGCGGGGGGAAACATGCTGCCCAATTACCTGGTGATCATCGGATTATCGGTCGTGTACCTGATCATTGCCCAAATCCTTTTCAGGCAGGTGGAAACCCTGGCGCTGAGGGCAGGCACCCTGGAGCAGTGGTGATGCAGCACAACCTGCGCTTATTCTGGAGCGGGACACGCGCCTCGTGGGCGATGTACCTGGTGGAACTGACGCCAACGGTGTTTTTCGGGTTCCGCATACCCCGAATCCTGCTGCAATCCCTGTTCTTCGTGTACCTGGCAAAAGCGGCAGGAGGCGAACCCCTGGCGCGCTTCGCCCTGATCGGCAACGGGATCCAGATCGCGGTATTCATGGTAATGCTGTCGATGGAAGTGGTGATCGAGCAGGAGAAGTGGAACGACACATTCCAATACTTGATAGCAGCCCCGTCAAGCTGGTTCCCGAGCATGTTCGGGAAAAGCATGTCGTACTACGGGGATGCCCTGATCGCGGCGACGGTCACTTTTGCCGTGCTGATCCCGGTACTGCAGATCAGTATCTCCTTCATGAATTTAATAAGCGCGATCCCGGTGATCCTGATCATCATTGCATCGGCAAGCGCGCTGGGGTGGTGCATCGGGGCATTCTCCCTGCCCATCCGGTATGGTTACATGATCTGCAACCTGCTGGCTTACGCGATGATCATCTTCACCGGGGTCAACATCCCCACCAGCGCCCTGCCGCCAGCCATCCAGACGATCGGCAGCCTGTTACCTGTGACGCACGGCTTGTTGGCAGTGAGGGCGCTGATCGACGGAGCGACGTACGCCAGCGTTTGGCCGTTGATCTGGAAGGAAATCCTGATCGCGGTGATCTATTCGGCGGCGGCATGGCTGACCTTCGGTTACCGGATGCGAGTGACCCGGCAGAGAGGGACGTTCGAGCAGGTGTAAAAGAGAACAAGGTGAATATGAATAAGCTAATCGATGGTGTGCACACGATCATCTACAGCAAGGATGCCGAGGCAGACAGGGCGTTCCTGCGGGATGTGCTGGGACTGGCGAACGTGGATGCCGGGGAAGGCTGGCTGATTTTCCCGCTGCCGCCCGCGGAACTGGCGGTCCACCCGGCGGAGAAGAACGATGTCCACGAGTTGTTTTTCATGGTCAAGGATATCCAGGAATTTATTGCTGCAATGAGGGATAAAGGTGTGACTTGCGACCCGGTGGAGAGCACAAGCTGGGGCGAACTGAGTCGTATCAAGCTGCCGGGCGGAGGGAAGGTGGGAGTGTACCAGCCAAGGCATGCGCGACCGAAGGGGAAACAGGGACAAAGAAGAGTTAGGATCGATCAGGGGGATTGTAAAATGGAAGGCAGAGCAACGGGATAATCCAACCAAACGCCGCCGCCGTCCCCGGCAGGCGGGAGCAAGATAAAGGGGGAAGGGCAACCTGGAAAGCGTTATAATGACGACCTGCTTTAGGGACTGCCAGGGTGAAAGGTGGGGTTGCTATGCCCGCGCTCTGAAGACATGCGGAATTGAATGAATTACGTGAAGGATAGAATGACGAGAAAAAATAGATTATTAATATTTTTAGGGATTTGCATCATCCTGGCGATCATGATCCTATTAAAAGCGATGAGCTCGCTGGTGGGGGGTATCTTTTTTGCGATGACCATACTGGTCCTTGGGCTCCTTTCCCAGGCTTTTAGAAAATAAGGACTGCATTGGCGGAGAATGCGGCAATAAAATAAGGGGGCGATCACGTCCCCCAAGACCGGGAACAAAGATCCACGCCAGGGGCGCTGTGCGGGGGTTGCTCAAACCATCTAAGTATCCGGGGTAATTATTTTTGCAGGGCAGGGGGAAGGCTTCCCATTTGGGGGACAACACTGCGAGGAAAGATTTCGGCGAAATAGAATCACTCCCAATCATGACAAATATATATGTGGATGATATAATGCGATAATTAAGATAATAAACATTTTATATCGGAAGGAGACGATATGAGCGACTCACCTGTTTCGGGAAACGGAACAAAGGAGCACCCGTGGATGCTCAAGACACCCAGCGGGTCATCTGAATATCAAATGTATAAGGACGAAACGGCAAACCCCCCCTCCCTGATATGCACCGTGGGGAAGACCGAGCTGCGCTACCAACTGCGCTGCCTGGATGACCTGCACGCCATGCTCAAGGCACACGGAGACTGGATGCCGCTCGGGAGCGCTGACGAACAAAAACCGGCGGCTGAGGGAACGGTGGAGGCATGGGGTCGAAGCCCAAAGAATCCAGTGGGCGGCTGGTATGGGCTAAAGAAGGGCCTGCGCGGCCGGTTCGGGATGTACATCCCACCGCTGATGGAGGCGTTGAACCTGGCCGAAGTGGAGCATAACCCCAAAAATAACCGGATGCGGGCGAAATAGAAACCAGGCATTGTAATTAAACGACAGGACGGCGATGAGCCGTCCTGTATAGTTATTAAAGAGAAAGGCGACCACATCCCCAAAACTGGGACACAGGGGTCGCCTCTGTAAATTTACCTGTCGGAAATAAATTATTTGGATGCGAGGAGATTGCCACGGGCTGGATTGAACATCCAGCCCTCGCAATGACAGTAGTATTAGAACAGATGCAAGACCGCGCCGCTGGCAAAGCTGAAGAGGGCGGCGGGAAGGAAGCTGAGGACGACCGTGGCAACGGCGGATAGAGCCCAGGTGAAGTCGAGCCAGGGTTCACGGGCAGTCTCGGGATCGCCCTCGCGCATGTACATCGTGACCACCACCCGCAAATAGTAGTAAGCGGAGATGAGCGAGGTTACGACACCGATGACAGCCAGCCCGATAAACCCGCCTTCAATGGCAGTGCGGAAAAGGTAGAACTTGCCCACAAGCCCAAGGGTGGGAGGCATGCCGGTGAGGGAGAGCATGAAGATCGTCATGGCGGCAGCCAGCAGGGGGCGCTTGCGTCCCGAGACCGGCAAAGTCGTTGATCTCGAGCCCCTTGCCGTCCAATTTTTCAAGGGCAATGACGACCGCCCAGGCTCCGAATGAAGTGACGGCATAGGTGACCAGGTAGAAGAGCGCCGAGGCGACCGCGTCGGGGGCGACCTTGGGATTCCCAAAGGAGACAAATGCCATCAGGATGTAGCCGGCATGGGCGATGCTTGAGTATGCCAGCAGGCGCTTGATATTGGTCTGGGAAATGGCGACCACATTGCCGACCACCATGGTCAGGGCAGCCAGACCCCACAACACCGGCACCAGGTCCAGGTTGAGGGACGGGAGGGCAGTGACGAAGATGCGCAGGAGGGCGGCGAAACCCGGCAGCCTTGGCACCGACCGCCATGAAGCCGGTCACAGAAGTGGGAGCACCCTGGTAGACATCCGGAGTCCACATGTGGAAGGGGACGGCGGCGACCTTGAAACCGAAGCCGACCAGGATGAGGGCGGCGCCGACGGTGAGCAGGAGCGGGGAATAGACCCCAGCGAAACCAGAAGATTGATTGATGACAGAAACGATCCCAGCCAGGGAGGTATTACCCGTGGCACCGAAGACCAGGGCGATGCCGTAAACGACGAAACCGGTGGCGAAGGCGCCCAGCAGGAAATACTTGATGCCGGCCTCCTCCGACTCGGTGCGCGGGCGGGCGAAGGCCGACAGGACATACAAGCGGGATGGAAAGCAATTCAAGGGACAGGAAAACGATGATCAGGTCTGCGGCCTGGGACATGAGCAGCATGCCGGAGAGGCTGAAGAGGATGAGCGATGTAATACTCGCCGCGCTCCAAGTCCCATGCGCTTGAGGTAACCATAAGCGATGGCGATGGCACCCAATCCGCTGGCAAGGAAGAGGACATTGAGGAAAGAGGAGAAACCATCCAGCACAACCATCCCGCCGAAAGCGGAGAGGTCCATACCTGACCTGGGCGATGGTGACGCCCATTGCGCCGGCGAGACCGACGGCAGCCAGCAGAGCCGTCCAGCTCTTGCGGCCCTTCGGGATGAACAAATCCACCAGGAGCAGCACGCAGGCCCAGGCGACGAGCAGGAGGGTAGGGAGAATTGTGTAGAGATCGGATCGCGTCATAATTGCTTCCTATGAGGCATCAGTTTGCAAGGAGATTGCTTCGTCGGGCAAGAGTACGCCCTCCTCGCAACGACACCCTAGTGGATAACGGTCAATAATTTCGAGACAGCCGGGGCCATGAGGTCAAAGAACGGCTTGGGGTAGAGACCAATCCAGAAGATGAGCACAAGCAGGGGGACCATGGTGGCAATCTCGCGCCAGTTCAGGTCACGCAAGGCATGCCCGTGCTTTTTGACTTCTTCCACGATCGAGCCTTCCGGTCCGAGGAAAATCTTCTGGAACATGTACAGGATGTAGACGGCAGCCATGATGACGCCAAGGGCGGCGAGCCCGGCGAACCAGGGCGAGCCGATGGCAGTTGACCCAAACGCGCCCAGCAAGATGGCGAACTCACCGACAAACCCGTTCAGACCGGGCAGCCCCATGGAAGAGAGGGAGACGATCAGCATGAAACGTGCCGAAGATCGGCATGACCTTCCACAGACCGCCATAGACGCTAAAACTCACGGGTATGGGTCTGCTCATAAACCATGCCGACCAGGAGGAACAACGCTCCCGTGCTCAGGCCGTGGTTGATCATTTGCAGGATACCGCCTTCGATGCCCTGGGGGTTGAGGGCAAAGAGACCCAGCATGACGAAACCGAGGTGGCTGACCGAGGAGTAGGCAACCAGTTTCTTGATATCCTTCTGGGCATAGGAAACCGCGGCGCCGTAAATGATTCCGATGACCGCCAGCAGCGCCATCCAGGGGGCGGCCTTGAGGGCAGCCTGCGGGAACATGGGCAGGTTGAAGCGCAGGAAGCCGTAGGTACCCATTTTCAGCAGGACACCCGCCAGGATGACGGAACCAGCCGTGGGGGCTTCCACATGCGCATCGGGCAGCCAGGAATGCAGCGGCCACATGGGGACCTTGATGGCAAAGGCGGCGGCGAAAGCCAGGAACAACCAGAGCTGGATATTGGCAGGGATGCCGCCCTTGGCAATCAGGTCCGGGACGCTGAAGGTACCCTGGTAGATGCCCAGCCAAAGGATGGCCAGCAGCATCAGGATGGAACCGGCCATGGTGTACAGGAAGAACTTGATGGCGGCGTAGATGCGGCGCGGTCCGCCCCAGATGCCGATCAGGAAGTACATGGGCACCAGGGTGAATTCCCAGAAGATGTAGAACAGGAACAGATCCTGGGCAAGGAAGACGCCCAGCATGCCCACTTCCAGGAGCAGGAAGAAGATCATGAAGTCCTTGACGCGATCCTCGACCGCGGTCCAGGTGGAGAGAATGGAAATCGGGGAGAGGAAGGTGGTCAGCAGGACCAGCAGGATGCTCAAGCCGTCCACGCCCATGGCGAAGCTGATGTTCCAGCCGGCGACCTGGATCCAGGGGATGGTGAAACCAAGCTGCAGGTCGGGGTTGGACTTGTCGAACAGGGTCAGCATCCAGATGGAAAGGACGAAGGACACCAGCGAGGTAAGCAGGGCCGTCCAGCGCAGGGCGTTCTTCCTTTCGGCGGGGATGAAGAGCAGGACCAGCACGCCCACCAGCGGGAAGAAGGTGACCAAGAATGAGAGGATTGGTGATCAAGTTCATGTTTACTCCTCGGTCATGAACATCGTCAAACTGTCGAACATCAAAAAGTAAAAATCAATGGAAACGGATGAACTATTTTGAAATTATTTCAACACGATCCAACCAATAATGACGACCACGCCAAACAGGACCGCCAGGGCATAGCTGCGAACGAAACCATTCTGCAGGCGGCGCAAACCGCCCGAGAGGCGACGGGTCAAATTACCCAGCCCGTTGGCGATGGCGTCGATGAACTGCTGGTCGACGCGCAGGTCAAGCACGGTGCGGGAAAGCCAGTTGTACGTGCCGGCAATAACCTTCTCGTGGAACCAGTCATGCCAGAAACGCCCATCGATCACGTCCGCCAGGAAGCGGGACATGTCCACGTAGCGGTTGAGGAAGAGGGCCCAGTAGGCCTCGTCCACCCAGTACTTGCGCTCGAAGACCGTAAAGACCGGACCGAGCAGTTTTTTGAGCGGATCGGGCTGCCCTTCGACCAGCGGGCGGCGTCCGTAGAGCAACCAGGAGAGGTAGATGGCAAGCAGCGCCAGCCCGGTGGAAAGTCCTGCAACCAGGAAGTTGAACTGCCCGGCCTCGACACCGGCGATGGTATGCTCCAGCCAGAGGGTAAGGCTGTCCACGCCCGGCAGGTTGAGGGCTCCGCCCAGGATCGCCAGGGCAGCCAGGATCATCAAGGGGACGGTGATGACCCCGGGACTTTCCTCGGCGTGTTCCGCGGCGGCGTGACGGGGCGCACCGAAGAAGACCATCCAGACCTGGCGCCCCATGTAGAAGGCGGTCAGGAAGGCGGCGATGGTCAGCAGCCAGTAGACCGCGGGGAATTTGGTAAACGCATCCGCCAGGATCTCGTCCTTCGACCAGAAGCCGGCGAGGGGGAAGATACCTGCCAGCGCCAGAGCGCCGACGAGGTAAACCCAGAAGGTGACCGGCATCTGCTTGCGCAAGCCACCCATGTTGCGCATGTCGTTCGGGATCAAACACTTCTTCGTGGGAGGTATCACCATGCTCGGCTTGATGAGCCAGGTGGTGATGACCACGTTCCACACCCAGGATGACCGAACCGGCGGAGAGGAACAGCAGCGCTTTGAAGAAGGCATGCGTGACCAGGTGGAACATGCCGGCCACGAAGGCGCCCATCCCGACCGCAGCCACCATGAAACCCAGCTGCGAGATGGTGGAATAGGCCAGGACTTTCTTGATGTCATACTGCCCGACGGCAATCGTGGCCGCGAACAGGGCTGTGACGGCGCCCACCAGTGCGACGGTGGTCTGCGCAGCGGGCACAAGGGTGTAGAGGGGAGCGGAGCGGGCAACCAGGTAAACGCCCGCGGTAACCATGGTGGCGGCATGGATGAGGGCAGAGACCGGGGTGGGACCCGCCATGGCATCCGGCAACCAGACGTAGAGGGGATCTGGGCAGATTTGCCTGCCACACCCACCAGCAGGAACAGAGTGATAAAGAGGATAACGCCGGATGGGACGGTCACCGCCCCGGCAAAGACATCCCCGAAGGTGAGAGCTCTTGAACCACCAGAACATGGTGAAGGCAGCCAGAAGGAAGCCAAAGTCACCGATGCGGTTGGCGATCATGGCCTTCTTGGCAGCATTCGAGTTTGCCCAGGAGGGACGACCGAGCGTATCCATTTCGTACCAGAAGCCGATGAGCAGGAACGAGCACAGACCCACGCCTTCCCAGCCGACGAACAGCATCAGGTAGGAGTTGCCGCTGACCAGGATCATCATCATGGCGATGAACAGGTTCATGAAGACAAAGAAACGGCGGTAACGGGGAATATCGTTCTTGAAACGCACATCCTCGTGCATGTAGCCGATGGCGTAGATGTGGATCAGCGTCCCGACACCGGAGACGACCAGCATCATCAAGACCGAGAGGGTATCCACCCGGAAATTCCAGGCGACATTCAGTGCGCCGATGTGGATCCAGTCGGCGAACGGGACGACGACCGCCTCGCCAGTGCCACTCCACAGGGCATACCCGAGCAGGACGGAGACCACAAAAGCCAGCCCGGAGGCAGCACTGGCGACTGCGCCAATGGCTTTTTCGTTCATCCGCCCGCCGAAGATGATATTGACCAGCAGCCCGACAGCGGGGAGGAGAACGATCAGGGGAACCAGGGAGAACAGCCCGGAAGATGTCATTTTGCCTAGCCTTTCAGACTGTTCATAAGGTCGACGTCAATGCTGTGCTTGTTGCGGAAAATAATAATGATCAGCGCCAGTCCGACCGCCACCTCCGCCGCAGACACGGTCATGACGAAAAACACGAAAATCTGCCCGGTGAGCACGCCAAACGAACGGGCAAAGGCAACGAAAGCCAGGTTGGCAGCATTCAGCATCAATTCGACGGACATGAAGATGATCAGCGGGTTGCGGCGGATGAGCACCCCCAGGGCACCCATGGCAAACAGGACCACCGAAATCCCCAGATACCAGGAAAGCGGGATGGTATTGGGCATTAGCCTGGTTCTCCTTTCTCTTTCTTTGTCAGGACGATGACGCCCACCATCGCCACCAGCAGCAACACGGAGGTCACTTCGAAGGGCAGGAGGTACTGGCTGAACAGCATCTTCCCCAGGTCCTGGAGCGCCTGGGTGGTATTGACCGAAGCATCGGGGTTAGCCAGCCCGGTGGTGATCTGTAAGCGCTGGAAGAGCAGGAAACCCGCTTCCGCCAGGAGGACAGCGGCGAGCACGATAGCCATGGGGCGCTGCCAGGGCAGGACCTGCCCCGGGGGGAGCTTGTCCGCGCCCAGGAGCATGATCACAAAAAGGAACAAGACCATAATAGCGCCGGCGTAAATGGTCACCTGCGCAAGGGCGATGAAAGGCGCTCCGAGGATGAGATAGAAGACAGCCACCGTGGCGAAGTTCAGCACAAGAAACAAGGCGGCGTAAACCGTGTTGCGGCTGATCAATAGACCGGCTGCCGAGGCGACCGCAACCGCGGCCAAAACAACGAAGAGGATGAGGGTCACGTTCATGGGCGTCTCAATCCTTGGGATCTTTCATTTCGGGGACCGAGCGGGTATAGACACCCGGTTCGGTCTCCTGGGGAGTGGGTTTACCGCCGGCCGGGACGGGTTCGATGAGCATTTCCTTGGGATAAACCGCCTGGCGGCGATCGGTGAATGATAGCTCGTACTGGTCGCCGAGGACGATGGCCTCGGTGGGACAGGCATCCTCGCAGAAACCGCAGAAAATGCAGCGGAGCATATTGATCTCATAGGTGCTGGCATAGCGGTCACCAGGGGAGAAGCGCTTTTCGTCGGTGTTCTCGGATGATTCGACAAAAATGGCATCCGCCGGGCAGGCTGCGGCGCACAAGGCGCAGCCGATGCATTTTTCGAGACCATTATCATAGCGCTTGAGGACGTGCCGTCCACGGAAGCGCGCTTTGACGGGCTTCTTCTCTTCCGGATACTGGATCGTCACCGGCTTGTCGAACATCATGCGGAGGGTGGTCCAGAGACCACGCGCCAGTTCGACCACAGGCTCAACGACGCGCATAATCTTCCTCCTTAAGGTGCGGTCAACCATGGCGACCGCGACCCCTGCAACCAGTAAAGAAGCCAGCGGGATGACGACGATCAAATAAGAACTGACCTGCTGCGCCAGGATGATGCCGACCGCGGTGATAAAGACCAGGGACAGGGAAAGCGGCAGGAGAACTTTCCAGCCGAAAGCCATCAGGCGGTCGTAGCGGATACGGGGGAAGGTGGCGCGCACCCAGATCATGCCAAACAGCAGGATGATGATCTTGGCGAAGATATAAACCGGTCCGAGCCAGGGGAAGCGGTCCACAAAGGGACCGTTGTAGCCACCGAAGAAAAGCGTGGCCCCGATAGCGCTGATGGCAATCATCTTGGTGTATTCAGCCATGAACAGCAGGGCGAACTTCATGCCGGAGTACTCGGTATGGTAACCGGCGGTGAGCTCCTGCTCGGCTTCAGGCATATCGAACGGGGCGCGGTTGACCTCCGCCAGGGTGGCGATCAGGAAGATGGCCGTCCCCACCGGCTGAAGAATTACGAACCATTTTGGGATGACGTGGAACCAGTAGCCGCCCTGGGCATTGACGATATCGAGCATGCGCATCGACCCAGCCAGCAGGATGGCGGATACAAACGACAGTCCAAGCGCAATCTCATAACTGATCATTTGCGCAGAAGAGCGCATCCCGCCCATCATGGCATACTTGTTATTCGAAGACCAGCCCGAGAGCACGATGCCGTAAACCGCAATGGAAGCGATGGACATGATATACAACACGCCCACATTAATATCTGCGATATAGAGGTTGAGATGGTACCCAAAGATATCCAGGCTCGGCCCCCAGGGGACAACGGCGGTGATGATAACCGCCGGGACGACGGTGATCACTGGCGCCAGGGTAAAGATCAGCTTGTCGGCGTTGGCAGGAGTGAGTTCCTCTTTAAAGATCAACTTCACCGCGTCGGCGATGGGCTGCAGGATCCCCCATGGACCGGCACGATTGGGTCCGATGCGAGACTGCATGCGGGCAAGCGCTTTGCGCTCATAAAGAGTAAGATAGGCAAATCCGCCCAGCAGCACCAGCGCCCAGACGAACCCCTTTATCACCCACTGCAAAACGAGAAGAAAGTCCATGATACCTTCCTTAAGCTTTCTTCAACCCGGCAATGACCGGAGCATTGATCGGAAAGCCCATACTGCGGGGCAGGAGCGCCACGGAGGCGGGGACAGTTTCGTCCAAGCGGACCTCGGCCTGGAACCCATCAATATTTAATTGCTCCCCAGCCTTGACGCCCAGCCTGACCGCAGAAGCGGGATGCAGGAAGACTGCGGCGGCACCTATATGAGGGAGCAGCAATTCAGATGTGGCGACGGTGAGGCCGCGGTCATAAAGACGGGTCACGGGGACTGCCAGCCACTGGTCCTCGTCGGGACGTGGAGATTTTACGGCAATGGATTTGACCGGGAAGGGAGCATTCAAAGCCAACTGTACGCCCAGCCCCTGCCTGTTCTCATAGGTGGTGCCGCCGTAGTACAAATCCCGGCGACCGACGATGGGCCACTGCTCGTGAGTCTCCAGCCAGTTTGCGGTAAGAAATTCCAGCAAACGCCTTAACCGAAGCCCCCAGACCGTCCATAACCAGTGAAGGAGAGGAACCCTCCAACACTAACCCGAGTTCTTTCGCGATAGCCGCGGTGATGGAAAAGTCCGCCATGGTATCGGAGCGAGGGGGTACAGCCGGATAAAAGCGCTGGACGCGACGTTCACCGGAGGTGAAGGAGCCCTCACGTTCCGTGTACGCCTGGGCGGGGAGAACCACATCCGCCAATTGCGCGGTGGCAGTCAGGAATAGTTCCTGGACGACGACAAATTTGGCACCCTTGAGTGCTTCCTTAAGGCGCGGATCATCTCCCACAGGGTCAGCGGCAAGAATATAGACGGCTTTATCTTTGACAGCTTTTACCAGGTCGGCGGCAGGGCGGAAACCGATCTCCCAGGCGCCCTGGTCATTGGCACGCGGCCAGACGCCGATCAGACCGTTATTGGGTTTGCCTGAGCGGTCCTTGACCAGGTCCGCGCAGGCCGCGGCGAGAGCCGATGAACCTTCCAACCCGAGCCCATCGGAGCCATAGAGAACCACCAGGTTCTCCGCGCCGGAAAGGGCCTGACCAATCTTGTCCTTTTTCGATCAAGGCAGCGACCGTTTCGGCCTCATCGCCGTAGGAATAGCGGACCACGAATTTCGAATAGCGTTCGAGTTTTGTTTGGCGGGCATTGGCAACGATCAACGTGGCACCGCGTTCAGCCGCCTGCTTGAGGCGCAGATACCAAACCGGGGCTTCGTTATACAAGTCAGAAGCGACCACCAGGATCGTAGTCCCCTGGCGCATGTCGGAAAAATTCGTCCCGGCTGAGACGCCATAGGAAGCAGTCAGATCGCCTCCACCCATGTGGGTATAAAGCAGCGCTTCACCGCCCAGGTTGTCAGCCAACTGCTTCAGATTATACAAATCCTCATTGGAGAGGCGTCCGCTGGCGAGGATGACGGATGCCTGCTTCGCCGCGGAAAAAGCCTTCGAAACGACCTGCAAGCTATCGGTCCAGGAAGCAGCAACAAGGTTGCCATCCTTCCTGACAAGCGGTTTTGACAACCGGTCAGCGGCTTCCGTGTAGTGATAGGCGAAGCGGCCCTTATCGCACATCCAAATCTCATTGACGGCTTCGTTCTGGCGAGGCATGACACGCTTGATGGCAACTTTGCCATCCGACTTGGCCTCCCGGCGGGTATTTAAGGTGACATTACAGCCCACCGGGCATTGGGCGCAGATCGAAGCTGCAGCTTTCATCTCCCAGGGGCGCGCCCCAAAGCGGAAGTCCGCGGTGGTAAGAGCGCCGACCGGGCAAATATCAGTGGTGTTGCCGGAGAAAACCGAGTTGAAACCCGGCTCGGAGTTGGTAATAATATCGGTGGCACGGGCACGCTGGTAGAAGGCGAGCACAGGTTCCCCGGCAATCTCCTCCTGAAAGCGAATGCAGCGGGCACACTGGATGCAGCGTTCGCGGTCCAGCCAGATCAGGTCACCCAAAGGGAAATGCTTGGCGGCGTGGAATTTTTCGTCGTAAATATAACGACTTTGCGGGGAGGCATGCGCCATGGTCAGGTTCTGGAGCGGACATTCACCCCCCTTGTCGCAGACCGGGCAGTCCAGCGGGTGGGAGGTGAGCAGGAACTCAAGGATTTCCTTCTGCGAGGCTTTGGCTTTGTCAGAAGCGGTCAACACCTGCATGCCTTCTGAGACCGGGGTGGTGCAGGCAGTCTCGAGCTTGGGTCCAAAGGAGATCTTGGGTTTGCCACCCTCCAAAACAGGTTGACCGGTGGCGCGGTCCATTACAGGGCGACCAATTTCGACCAGGCACTGGCGGCACATACCGACCGGCTCCATCTTGGGGTGATAGCAGAAGACCGGGATATCGATGCCAATCTTTTTGGCAGCGTTTACCAGCAGCGTACCGGCAGGCACGGAAACAGCCTGCCCGTCGATCGTGAGGGATACCATATCAGCCATGGCTGCCTCCCGCGACGGAAGGAGCGAATTCAGACGGGAAGCGCTCGATGGCAGTTGTCACCGCCATCGTGGCAAACTCGCCCAACGGGCACAAGCATTTGTTCTGCATCTGCTTCGCAACCGAATGGAGCAGGTCCACATTCTCCCTGGTTTTTTCGCCTTGTTCGATATGATCGATCAGGTGCATCATCCAGAATGTACCTTCGCGGCAGGGGGTGCACTTGCCGCAAGAACTCGTGGGTAAAGAAGTGAATGGTCTTGCCAATGATCCACTCCAGGCTGACCGTATCGTCGATGACGATCACGGAGGCCGACCCGAGGTCCGCGCCCAGGGTGCGGACGGAAGCGTAATCCATGGGTGTATCGAGAGCCTTGTCATCGGCAACGATCAGCGAGGATGAGGCACCCGCCGCCATGATAGCCTTGACCGGACGGTCGCCGGGGACGCCTCCGCCATATTCGTTTATCAACTGACGGAAAGTAACCCCGAAGGGAAGTTCGTAGTTGCCGGGCTTGTTGACGCGCCCGGAGAGGGAGAATATCTTGACCCCGGCGCTGTCAGCGGTGCCGAGGGACTTGAACCAGTCTGCACCCCGCTCGATAATGAGCGGGACATTGGTAAGCGTCTCGACGTTGTTGACCACGGTCGGCTTGCCATACAAGCCGTAAATGGCAGGGAAAGGCGGGCGGATGCGCGGCTGGCCGCGCTTGCCCTCGATGGATTCGAGCAGGGCTGTTTCCTCTCCGCAGATGTAGGCGCCGGCACCCAGGTGGGTGAAGATGCGCAGGGAATAATCCGTCCCAAATATATTTTCGCCAAGGAAGCCGGCTTTTTCCATCTCGGCAATCTTGTCATCGAGCAGGGCGGCTACCGTCCAAAATTCCCCGCGCAAGTAAATATAGGCGGCATTCGCCCCGGTGGCAAAAGCGGAGATGGCTACGCCCTCCAAAAACTGGAAGGGGTTGCGCTCCATGATCTCACGATCCTTGAAGGTGCCGGGCTCGGACTCGTCAGCATTGGCAACCACGTAATGCGGCCAAATGCTGTTGGGAATGAAGCTCCACTTTACACCGGTGGGGAATCCGGCACCACCACGGCCGCGCAAACCAGAAGCCTTGACCACATCGATCACTGCCTGCGGTTTCATGCCGGTAACGGCTTTTTTATAAGCCTCGAAGCCAGCATTCTTTTTATAAACATCCAGCAGGCTGATATCGGGTATTTCACGGTGACGGAGCAGAAGGTGAGCCACTATTTCACCTCCCGGCCCGATTTACGCAGGGCTGCGACCAGTTCCATGGTTTTGTCCACGGTCATGTTTTCGTGATATTCGATGCCCTGGCTGCTTTGCAACTGGAACATGGGTGCCTTGTCGCACCCGGCCAGACACATGACCGCTTCGATCGTGATCATGCCGTCGGGAGTAGTCTCACCGACCTTGACGCCCAGGTTGCCGCAGAGTTCCTCGAGGAACTTGTCGGCGCCGCGCAATGCGCAGGACAAGTCGGTGCAGACCTGCATGCGGTACTTGCCGGCCTGCCTGTCATGGTAAAGGGTATAAAAACCGACAATTTCAGCCACATCGGTGGAGGTGATATCGAGGATACCGGCGATGTCTTCCAGAGCGGACTTGGTGATGTATCCTTGCTCGCGCTGCGCCAGGTACAACAGGGGCATGACCGCCGAGCGCTTTTGCTCCGGGGGATATTTCGCAAATATCTTCTTTATTTCCTCAGGATATTTTTCAGCAAGCATAAAACCTCACACCCGTCGAAGGAAATTTTGATATTGAATACCCTAACGATCCACATCTCCAAGAACGATGTCAACCGAGCCGATGATGGCAACCAGGTCTGCCACCAGCACACCCTTGGACTGCAGCGGGATGGACTGCAGGTTATCGAAGGAAGGCGTGCGCCAATGGATGCGGTAGGGCTTGGGTCCGCCATCGGATTCGAGGTAAACACCCAGTTCGCCGCGGGGCGACTCGACGGCGGAATAAATGGCACCCCTGGGCGCTTCGAAACCCTCGGTCCACAGCTTGAAATGGTGGATGAGGGCTTCCATGCTGACGCCTATCTCGGAACGCGGCGGCGGGACATATTTATAATTATTGGAACGAACCGGACCCATCGGCAGCTTGTCGAGGGCCTGCCCGATGATGCGAAGAGACTGGCGCATCTCTTCCAGGCGCACCAGGTAGCGGGCATAGACGTCGCCTTCGGTGCGGGTGGGGACGTTGAAATCGTAAAGTTCGTACCCGGAATAAGGGCGGTCCTTGCGCAGGTCCCACTTGACACCGCTGGCACGCAGCATCGGACCGGTCACACCGAAATTCAGGCACTCTTCCGCGGTCAGTTTGCCGATGCCGTAGGTGCGGTCGAGCATGAGCGGGTTGCGGGTAAGCAGCGCTTCATATTGGTCCACGCGTTTGGGAAAGGTCTTGAGGATATTGCGGACAGCCGCCTCGAACTCGACCGGGACATCCCGCCACAGCCCTCCCGGGCGGATGTAGGTGGTCATCATGCGCTGACCGGAGCACATCTCCATAATGTCGAGGATGTACTCGCGCTCGCGGAAGCAGTACAGGAACATGGACATGGCTGCCAGGTCGAGGGCGGAAGTGCCCAACCAGACCAGGTGGGATTGAAAACGGGTGAGTTCCGCCAAAATGACGCGGATGACCTGGGCACGAGCGGGCACGTCCAGATCTACCAGTTTCTCGACCGCCATTGAATAAGCGAGGGTGTTGCCAACCGTATTCAAATAATCCAGGCGGTCAGACATGACCTCGGCTTTTTGATAGGTCTTGGCTTCCATATTCTTTTCAATACCGGTGTGGAGGAAGCCGATATCAGGGATGCAATTGATCACGGTCTCGCCATCGAGCTCGAGCAACAGGCGCAACACACCGTGGGTGCTGGGGTGCTGAGGCCCCATGTTAAGCAGCACGGTCTCGCCCTGAACAGCCCGTTCGGAGACCAGGTGTTTTAATTCGTCTACGGTTATTTCTTGAATATCAGGCATGGCCGCTATTCCTTGGCGTAGGGCTTGCGCAGGTTGATCTCTTCAAAGTTGAAGGTGAACTGCGGTTCCTCGTAGCCGAGTGGATAATCCTTGCGCAGCGGGTGACCTTCCCAATCGGCTGGCATCAGGATGCGGCGCAGGTCAGGGTGACCCGGGAACTTGATGCCGAACATGTCCCACAGCTCGCGCTCACGCCAGTTGGCGTTGCGATAGATATGAGAGATGGTGGGCAGGGACGGGTTGATGCCCGGGACCGGCACACGCAAAGTGAGAAACAGGTGAGCGGAGACAGATGTGAACTGGTAGATGACATGGAAGCGGGGAAATTCCTGGGGCCAGTAATCCACGGCAGTCATGGCAGAAAGCAATTCGAAGCCCAACTCCCGGACTTGCTGGCAGGCAGTGAGGATGTTTTCAGCCGGTACGACCAGGCTGGAATCTCCACGGTACTCGGAGACTGTGCCTCCGAGGTCTTTCTCCAATTTCGCAAGGATGGGTTCGAGTTTTTTATCCATGGGCAGCCCCTATTTCTTTTCTTCGGCGAATTTCATGCCGCGCACTTTTTCATAGAGCGTGAGCACGCCATGGATGAGGGCCTCGGGGCGCGGCGGGCAGCCCGCCACGTATATGTCCACCGGAACCACCTCATCCACGCCCTGCATGATGGCATAGTTATTGAAGACACCCCCGCAGGAAGCGCAGTCGCCCATGGAAATCACCCATTTGGGCTCGGGCATCTGGTCGTACAGACGGCGCAGGACAGGCGCCATTTTCCGGGAAACGCGCCCGGCAACGATCATCAGGTCGGATTGACGCGGGGATGGACGCATCAGCTCCATCCCGAAGCGGGACATATCATAATGAGCCGCCTGGGCGGACATCATTTCGATGGCACAGCAGGCGAGCCCAAAAAGCATCGGCCACATGGCATTCGTCCGGGACCAGGCAACGGCCTGCTCCAAGGTGGTGGTGGCGATGCCCATATTTCCGAGTTTTTGTTCTACTCCCATTCGAGGGCTCCTTTCTTCCACGCGTAAAAATAACCTACCAATAAGATGGCGATAAAGAGGAACATTTCAACCAAACCAAAAAGACCCAACTGGCGGAAGACGAGCGCCCAGGGCAGGAAGAAAACGGTTTCAATGTCAAACAGGATGAAGAGGACAGCGATAAGATAGAACCGCACCGGCATGCGGCGTGTGCCGGGACCGATGGGGTTCATGCCCAATTCATAGGGCATCGCTTTTTTAGCGGAGGCATGCTTCGGGCCGAAAATGGTACCCAGCCCGATGGCAATAAAGCCGATCAGCGTTGTGACCAGGATAAACGCGGCAATTGCGGCGTATTCGAGAAGCATGGACTCTCCTCAGAGGGTGAATTTCCAGTTCTTACCGGCGGGAAAGTATAACATAAGAAGCTTAAAAAGTAGAGAAAGTGTGTCAATTTTCACGATGCCTGGCGCGTATACGTATTAAAACCCAGTGGGGATGAAATAGATATGTACAAAAAAGAGCTCCATTTTCCAAAGGAAAACGGAGCAGGTAATTATTCCAAATAATCCCTTAAATGTACGGCTGCGGGTGGGGTGCCAAAGTTTCATCAGCGCTTCATTTCAAGGAATTCTTGCTGCGGGTTTCCTGCAACTTGTTTTCGGGGATGCGGCGGTTGAGCAGGTCAAGCGAAAGATCTATGACCTCGTGCGCTTCCTCCGGGGTGGTCGTGCCGATCGTGACCATATCCCGGTCGCGGATGGTGTTCCAGACGAAAGCCAGTCCCACCACCGGCAGGATGCGTCCGGCTGCCAGCGGCTTGATGACCATAACGGGTTTTTTGGCGTCCCGGATGACCTTCATGACCCAATCCGCTTCCACCTGCATTAGAAAACCAGCCGAGTTGTACGGCTGGAGGTAAGTCTCGACATCCGCGCCGGCTTTATCAGCGTAAACAACCGTCTCCGGCATGTGCGTGGAGAGGCCCGGGATCATGCCGCGCTCGCGGATCATTTTCGTGTATTTGTCGATATCACGGATCACGCCGGCCCGGCGGTCGACCAGGGCGTCGGTCACGGACTGGTGCGGAAGGCAGAAGGTGGTTCCCAGGGCGGCGCAGCGGTCAAGAACGACTTCAGGACTGTCTGCCGGCTGAGGGTTTGGGCCGGGATCGAAGCCGGGGGTGTAGATGCGGATGATCCTGCGTCCCGAATGTTGTTCAACCTCCCGGATCGAATCGTCAAGGTGAGGGGAAAGGGGACCCATGACCGCATCGATCCCGTGTTCCAGGAAGACACTCAATATCGCCACGATGCGTTCCCGCGTCTGGTATTCCCTGATGAAATTATCCTTAGCAAGGGTGGTGTGCGACCAGCCCAGGAACCAGTTGGTCCCGACCAGGAGGCGTGGCAGGCTCACACCGCCGACGGTCGTGCGCGGGAATCCAGGTTGAAGGTCCATAATATTTCCCGATCGCTATCCCAGGTAATCCCGCAAGTGCCTGCTCCGGGTGGGGTGACGCAACTTGCGCAGGGCCTTGGCTTCGATCTGGCGGATACGTTCACGGGTCACGTTGAAGTAGCGGCTGACCTCTTCCAGGGTATGGTCCTTGCCATCCACCAGCCCAAAGCGCAGCTCGAGCACCTGGCGCTCACGCTCGGAAAGGGCAGCCAAAGCATGCTGCACCTGCTCGCGCAGCATTTCCCGGGAGGCGGCATCCAGCGGTTCCAGCGCATCCACGTCTTCAATAAAATCGCCCAATTGGCTGGAATCTTCATCTCCGCTGACCGGGCCCTCAAGCGAGATCGGCTCTTCAGCGGAACACAGAATGCGGTCCACCTTTGTGGTGGCAAGTTCCCAGCGATGCTGGAGGTCGGGTGCCAGGGGTGTCTCCTCGGCGCGCGCCTGCAGGATGGTTTGCACGTCCACTGCGTTGAGGAACCCGGATTCGAGAGCGATCTCGTTATTGGTGGGGTCACGCCCATACTGCTGGGTGAGAGTGCGCTGGATGCGCAAAATGCGGGTGATCGATTCGAACAGGTGCACCGGGATGCGGATGGTGCGGGCCTGTTCGGCGATCGAACGGTTGATGGACTGGCGGATCCACCAGGTGGCGTACGTGCTGAACTTGTAGCCGCGGCGCGGATCGAACTTGTTGACCGCCCGCAGCAAGCCGAGGTTACCCTCCTGGATCAAATCCAGGAAAGAAATGCCGCGTCCCAGGTAGCGTTTTGCCACACTGACCACCAGGCGCAGGTTGGCACGGATGATGGCAGCGTTGGCTTCGTCGGCGCGGGCACGGATGATTTCGACCTCACGTGCCAGGTCGGGTTCGGAGGGCAGGTTGTGAAAAAGGGTCCGCTGGGCGGGCAGGTTATGGTGCTTCCTGAGATAGATCAACAACCAACCGGCATAATCGTCCGGGAGGATATAGAAAATAACGTAGACAATATAGGCATTGCTAACCAGGCTGTCCCAGAGCGGATCCTTGCCCCATAGTTCGCGTTCGATATACATGTGCAGATAGGAGGGGGTGACATTATTCTCCCAGCCGTGATGCAGGCTGTGGGCTTCGTCGAGCATTAAGGCAGCGTCGGGAATTTCCACCTTCAAACGTCCAGTATCCTCCCCCAGGCGTGTCCAGGCAGTATGCAGGTCACTTAGCAGGTTATGGTAAGCCATGGTAATGGGGGAATCGGGAGTCTTTTTTCCCATCCTGCCGCGGCGCATGGTCATCAGGATGACACGGCGACCTTCGATCATGGCAGCCAGGCGAAACTCCCGGGCGGCATCCAATAACTTGACCTGACCGATCTCGCGCAAATATAAGCGCACCGGGTCTTCGGAAAGCTCGGCCGCCAGTTCAACCCGGTTCAACTCGAACGGATCTTCGACACCCAGGCTGCCCAAATCCTCTCCCGGGGAAAGACCTTCCTCCGGTTCGGCTGCCAATTCGAGATCCTCTTCGGGTTCCACATCGATATTCTCCTGAAGCGGCATTTCGATGTCAGCATCACCAACCTTCCCGGGATTTTTAGGGTTGGACTTTTTCCCAGGAGGATCAGGAGTGATCGGACGGAGAATCCGGCGTGGCTTGGTTTTAACGATGCGGCTCATTATCCTTCTTTGCGTCGTCCATTTTGATTTAATTGCGCCTGGTCAAGGCTGCGCAGGAGCGTGGAATACTGCTGTACCATTTCGCGGTAAGAGGCTATCCGCAGGTCACCGGTTTCCTGGGCATCCTCCTGCAAAAAGCGAACCTGGGAGATGTTATCGGTGAGGGCGGTGCGGCGAATCTTCACCACAGCACGAAAAAGATCTTCGATCAGGCGGTCATCCACGGGGTCAAGTTCCCCCGGTTTCGCTGCAAGTTCATCCACCAGGGTTTCCAGGGAAGGCGGGAGATTTCGGCGGAGGAAGTCGACTGCATCATGGTCATCCTGCCCAAGTGACTGGTGAACCAGACGGAAGAGCACCTGGTGGTCAGTATACCCGAAATCCTCAGGAGCCAGACGTTCCAGCCCAGCTTCCAAGAGACCACGATCGAGACGATAGAGCAGGTCGGGCCGGCGGATAAGCAGACTCAGAATATGAGCCTCGCTTTTATGGGAAGGCGAAGTAAGAGGGGCTGCGGGAAGCTTTAGCGAGACATCAGGAATCCCCCCCATTGGGCGAGATCGGCGCAGCCTGGGAACCTGGACCTGCCTGCCACTGATCGATCGTTCATCCACTTTCAGGAAGCGCGCCAACCTCTGGCGGTAGGTATCCCGTTCGACCGGGTTGGGCAGGTCTTCGATCAACGGCAGCACCTGTGCGGCAATTTCAGATTTCACCTTGGCATCATCCAAATCGCGTCCGACCGCCAGCGCACCCATCACATGCACCACAATGGGTTGGGCGTTTTCGATCAATGTTTTCCACTGTTCCGGGTCGCGCTGGACGATCTCATCGGGGTCGAGGTTGTCGGGCATGGAGGCGACACGCAGGTCTGCCTGGAGACGGGCTTCATGATGCAACAGACCGCGGGCATCAAAGGCGATTTCATCCTGACGGTCGAGGGTCTGGCGGGCGGCTTCCAAGCCGCGCAGGACGGCTTTCTGACCGGCGGCATCCGGGTCGAGGGCCAGGACGATGCTGCGGGTAAATTTCTTGAGCAGGCGCAACTGGTCTTCGGTAAGGGAGGTGCCCATGGGCGAAACCACGTTCTCGAACCCGGCCTGGTGAAGGGCGATGACATCCAGGTAACCTTCCACGATGACAGCCCGGTTGGCGGTGCGGATGGGTTTTCGAGCCCGGTCCAAACCATAGAGCACACGGCTTTTGCTGAATAGGGGCGTCTCGGGAGAATTCATGAACTTGGGGACATCGTTGGGGTCGAGGATGCGGGCTCCGAAGCCGGTCATCCTGCCATTCTCGTCGCGGATAGGAAATCATCAAGCGATTGCGGAAGCGGTCATGAAATCCACCCAATCCCTGGGTGAGATCAGCCCGACGTCGATCAATTCCTGGTCTGAAAAACCCTGCTCGTTGAAATGCTTGAGGGCATTATCCCAACCCGGGGGAGCATATCCCAAACCAAAAGTCTCGAGAGTGGCATCGGTCAAATGGCGCTTGTCATGGACATAGTCAAGGGCAAATTTTCCGGCGGGGGTGGAAAGATGATAGCGATAAAAGGTAACCGCTTCATCCAAAAGGGTGCGCAAGCGTTCATGCGCTTCTTTTTCTTCGGGCTTCTCAGCACGATAAGCCTCGAGTTTGACCCCAGCGCGCTCCGCCAGGTAACGCAGGGCTTCCTTGAAATCCCAGCCTTCCTTTTTCATGACGAACTTGAAAATATCACCCCCCTCGCCGCATTGACCGAAGCAATGCCAGGTCTGCCGGTCTGGGGAGACGATGAACGAGGGCGTTTTCTCGTTATGGAAAGGGCACAGCCCGGAATAATTTTTCCCGGCGCGGCGCAGTTTTACGGTCTCCCCGACCAGGTCGACTATATCTATGCGGGATTTGATCTCATCTAGCTGGGACATGGGTGGATGAATTATAGACGCAGATAAGTTGCCACGCAAGTTGGATTAAAAACGGCCATTTCGACGGGAAACGGAGTGGTAAAGGTCACGAAGGATTATATAGCGTAGAGGACCTGATTACTCGCAGGCGGGGTGAAGCCTGGTCATTATTGAGAATTTATTCCAAAAATGGAAAAGTAATCCTGCTACCCGGGATTTTCCTTCAAGAGAGCTGCGACCATTTCATCAGGAACCTGGACAGCGACGACCTCGCCGCGCACCGTGACGATGCCATTCGCAACGATCCATTCTTCGATGACCACCTTGCGTCCCTTGACTTCCCGCACCTTCCCACGAACCTCCAGTTCAACCCCCAACGGAGTGGGTTTGTGGTAATCGACGTGGAGGGAAGCCGTGAGAAAACGAAATGCGGGTTCGGTATCCATTGCACGCCCGACGGTGCGATATGCGGCTGCCGCAGCTGTACCGGTGCCGTGACAATCAATCAGAGAAGCTAGCATTCCGCCATAAACATAACCGGGAATGGCAATGTGGTAAGGCTTGGGCATAAAATGGCAGACCGATTCTTCCCCATCCCAGAAACTTTTGATCTGGTGCCCGTACTGGTTAAGTGTGCCGCATCCATAACAGTGGGCCATTACTTCCGGGTAGTAGGATTGGAAAGCTTTTTGGGCCATATCAGGATTACCTTGGAAATTAATTGAAAGCAGGATTAGTCGAAGGGAAAAATGGGATGTGAAAAATGACTGGTTCCGGCTCAGGGAGTGGCAGTGGGATGCTGCGGCAGTATTGCATCCACCTGGGTTTGGATTTCGGCCTGGGTAAGCTCCCCCATTCGAACAGTCTTTATCATGCCGCTGGAATTGATAAAATAATGGAGCGGGATTGAATCCAAGTTTACGTTATAGGCAATTTTGAAAACCGAACCCGGGTCCAACAGGATGGGAAAGGTCAGGCTATTGTCCTGGCGATATTGGGCCACGGTGACGGGGTCTTCAGCAGCATTAACGGTCAGGACGACCAGTCCGGCTGCCTTATTGGCCTGGAAAATGGACTCAATGACACTCATCTCGTTGTCGCAATGAATGCACCAGGTCGCCCAGAAGAAAATCAACAGCGGCTGACCGTCATACTGGCTGAGAGTAACCTGCTTCCCGGATGCCTGATCGGTCAAGCTAAAATCGGGGGCATACAAGCCTGCAGTCGGTCCCACCTGGTTGGGAGGGCGGGGTGTCTTCGTAGCAGTAGGCTCCGGTGTGGGAGATGGGGTCGGGCTGGAAGTAAAAGTGGCGGTTGGTTCACCGGTCCAGGTGGGTGAAAGGGTCCAGGTGGGGATCAATGTCGGCAGCGGCAGGTTTGTCAAAGTTTGAGCAACTGCCAGGGTCTGTTGTTGGGGATTTTGTGTCGGTACCAACGCCGGATCGGGTGACTGCCCCCTGTGCTGTATGGCAATGTAGCCAATCACAGCGACCGCGGCAAGGATGACAACGCCGATAATTAATATGACTGCAATCTCCCATCCCGAACCCCGATACCCGGGGCGGGATCCAGCGGTAGAAGGTTTTATCGGTGCCGGCGGCTTAGGGGGAGCAGCCACCGCTTTGGAGGATACCGGTTTAATTGAAGGTGCCCTGGTTTGTACGGACTGTGGGGAAAGTGAAGGGGTGACTGCCGGTTCGAAGGGGACTGGCGGTTTGTTGAAGGACTTATCCAGTTCACTAAACAGTGCCCGTTTTGTCGAGGCGGTATTTGGTTCGACATATGGGGGGGGCTTGCTGGAAGCCTCGCTTGTTCCCTCAGCAGAGGGCGGCGCTCCGGCGGGCGGCTTTTCTACGATGACCGCAGAGGATACAGGAGAGACTGCTGCCACCGCGCCAGGTATGGGCAGGGTGGTGAAAGGCTCATCCGGTTCGCTGTCGACTGCGGGTTTGGTCGAAATCACTGCCTGCTCGACAGCTTCAGGCGCTTCTTCCACCGATTCTACCGGACTGCTGACCAAACCCGGATCGGGGGAGATGGCTTGCGGCTCTACAGAAGAAGATGCACTAGCAGAGTGGTCTTCCCGTTCAAAAGATGATACCGGTTCGATCAATTCCGGCTCCTGGGCTGAAGCTGCGTCAGGCACTCCGGAAACCATCCCAGGCTCAACCAGTTCGGGCGGCAAGGAGGGGGTTAACTCTGCTTCGCCTGTCACAGGCTGAGGAAGAATTTCGACCTCGGGTTGGATGGAAGGGACCGGTTCGATGGAAACCGATTCAGGTTCAACCTGTCCAGCCGCCATGACGGGGGAAAGCTCACTTTCCTCGGGAGAAGCTGGAACTTCCAACGTAGCTTCTTGTACGGTCGCATCCGAGGATAATGGGGAGAACGTCAAAAGTCCAATTTGCGGTGTCGCAGGAATTGAAGGAACTTCCGGTTCGACAGGCATGGGGGGTGTGATAACGGCTTCCGCCGGGTAGTCGGATGGAAGCTGCACGACGGGAGATGTTTCAGACCCAGGTTGTCCGGCTGATATGGAAACAGACTCTGGCTGTGCTGGCACGGGGGAAATTGCGGGGGTTTCCGGCTGCCATGCAGACTCTGGCGGTTCGACCTGGGTTTCTACCGGCTCAATATGTTCGGGTGGGGCAACAGATGGCTCCTCCGGCGGATTGGGCTTGAGCGCCACTATGGTTGACTCTGCTTCCGGGGTGGAGGGCGGGAGTGGTTGGCTTACTGCCCGAGGCGAAGCAGGTTTAGCCCAATCTGGAATTATCGAAATATCGTCTACGATTTCTTCCGTCTCACCCATAATGGATGAGGTGAATGGACTAATCTCCGCGGGTGGGGTCACCTGGGTGTTCAACCGGGCCAGCCGTGTCTGGGCCAGCTTATTTTCAGGATCGAGCCGCAGGACGCGCTTCAAACAGGCTGCCTGGCGGTCAGCATCCACCAGGGTCATACTCAACAGCCACCAGGCGCGAGCAGAATTCGGGTTCAACTGAATGAAATCGACAAGCAACACCCGGGCTTCCTGAAGCTTGCCTGCATTCAGAAGCTGTTCAATACGGAGTAATATATTTGCAGGAGGTTGGGTCATTGCATCTCCACAGGTCGAAAGGAAACTTTCAAGACCAAATAGAGTCGCACGGGTTTCCACCGCTCCGGTTGTCTTAAAATCCTTCCAGCTTGCCAAAATCTGCTATCCCATCCGCCATGAATGAAATCCTTTGCAGCAACCCAAGGCGGTTTTCCTGTACAGACTTGTCTTCAGTCATTACCAATACTTTATCGAAAAATTCGTTAACGGCAGGGATGAGAGGGACAAAGGCTTCCAGGAAGTCATCCACGGAGCCAGGGAGCCGCGAATTTTTATCCGCTTTTTCAAGAGCAGCAAACAGATTCTTCTCGGCGCTCTCGATAAATGCTTCGGGTTTAACTGCGAATTTATTCTTCTGATCACGGGTGATGCGGACACAGCGGGCATATCCGGGGAGAATTGTACTCCAGTCGGGGCGGGTAACCCAGGCGCTTAACTGCCGGACGGCGCGCGCCGCGCCCGCCGGATTCTGCCCCTGGACCGCCAGGACTGCATCCACCACATCATACTTGAAACCCATTTCGATAAGGACCACGCGCAGCCGGCCGGTGATGAAATCCATTACCTGAGCCTGGATTTGCTCGGTAACCGGGAGGGGTTCAAACCCGGCAGCAGATTTCAAAGCGGCACGCAGGTCGAAATCGAGATCATAATCAATCAGCGGTTGAACCACACCGATGGCAGAGCGGCGCAGACCAAACGGGTCTTTCGTCCCGGTGGGCACCAGCCCTGCTGCAAACAAGCCTGCCAGTGAATCCAACCGATCGGCAAGAGCCACAACCAAACCGGGTTTTGAGGGTGGAACCGGCTGGTACTGTCCGGCGATGGCTTCGGCGACCTCCGCAGCTTCGCCTTCCCGCCGGGCATACTCAGCCCCCATGATGCCCTGGAGAGAGGTCATTTCGATCACCATTTTACTTACGAGGTCAGCCTTCAACAAATGGGCGGCACGCCGGGCAAAGACAGCTTCGTCTGACCCCAGGTTGAGCATCGGGATCAACGCCTCCGTCAGTTTTTCAATACGATCATTCTTATCGAGCATCGACCCAAGTTTCTTTTGGAACATGAGCGTGCCCAGGCGAGGGCGAAAGTCTTCAAGCTTATGCTTCAAATCCTCGCCCACGAAGAAATTCGCATCCGCAAAGCGGGCACGAACAACGTGTTGATTCCCCTGCCTGACCAAATCCAGTCCATGTTCATCGCCATTGCGAACTGCCACGAAATGAGGCAATAATGGAGACCGCTGGTCGTTGAGCCCGGTAGCACCAGATTTCGAGATTTTACGCTCAACCGGGAAGTAGCGCTGGTGTTTCTTCATGACCGAAATAAGCACATCCCCTGGCAGTGACAGATACGTTTGGTCGAAACTGCCCAGGAAAGGCGTGGGGTTCTCAACCAGGTTGGCGACTTCGCCCAGGAGTTCAGGAGACATGACAATCTGCCCATTGACCGAGGCAGCCAGTTCCCGGCTGGCGTCAGTGATGAGTGTTTTGCGTTCTTCGACATCCAGAATAATATTATTCTCCCGGATGGTTTTCAAATAAGCATCTGCTGATGATATTTTAAATTCCGGGGAGTTGAAGGGACGCAGACCACGCGTGGTTCGCCCGGCGGTCAACCCGGCAACCTCAAAGGGAACAACAACTTCGCCCAACAACGCCAGCAACCAGCGGATGGGACGCGAGAATACAACACCGCCATTTCCCGCCAGGCTGGAAGCCGGCAGCCAGCGCATGGATTTGTCAAACTTGATGCCCAATACCAGCCCCGGCAATGATTCAAGCAGCACTGTTGAAGTTGGTCGACCGGCCTGTTTTACAAGAGCTACAACATACCTGCCACCGTCCAGTTCGCGGATTTCCAGGTCTTTAGGCTGGACACCCTTGCTCCTGGCAAAGCCAACGGCAGCCGGGGTGGGGATTCCATCCGGCCCGAAAGCACGATCAGCGGCGGGGCCTTTAACCAGGTCGGAGCGATCGGGCTGGCGCGGTGCAAGCGAGTCCACCAGAACCGCCAGCCGGCGCGGCGTACCAAAAACGCGGACATCCCCGTGTTCCAGGCGGAGGTCATCCAACAGCCTGGGAACATTGACCTTCAACTGTTCAACTGCCGAATCCAGGTCCGAGGCAGGCAGTTCTTCAACACCAATTTCCAAGACAAAGCTGGCAGGTTTGATACGGAAAAGTCGATGAAGACTCAGAGGAGGTTGCAGAGCCTCTTCCTTTCGGCTCCCGGCTCTCATTCAAAAGAGGATATTCCAGTTCTTTGCGCTGCTCCAGCCAGGTCTCAGCCACGCGCCGGGCCAGGTCGCGCATTTGTCCAAAAAAAGCCTGGCGCTCGGTAACACCAATGGCACCGCGCGTATCCAGGATATTGAAGGTGTGGGAACATTTCAGGACATAATCATGAGCCGGGACGACCAGACCCTGGACCAGGCAGGCATCCGCCTCGGCTTTATAAAGTTCGTACATCTGGCGCAGGCGGGAGACATCGGCGGTTTCAAAGTAATACTTACTTTGCTCGAATTCATCATGGCGGCGGACTTCGCCATAGGTGACGCCTGCCCCCCAGGGTTCGTCCCAGATGGCAGCAGCATTGTTGAGGGCGATGAGAATACGCTCGAGCCCGTAGGTGATCTCGACCGATACCGGGTCGAGGCTCTGCCCGCCGACCTGCTGGAAATAGGTGAACTGGGTGATCTCCTGACCGTCCAGCCAGATTTCCCAGCCCAACCCCCAGGCTGCGATGGCAGGCTGCTCCCAGTTATCCTCAACGAGGCGAATGTCGTGCTGGCGCGGGTCGACGCCGATAGCCTCCAAAGACTGGATGTAAAGCTCCACCGGGTTGCCGGGATCGGGTTTCAGGATAACCTGGAACTGTGTGTGCTGCTCGAACCGATTTGGGTTTTCACCATAGCGCCCATCGTCGGGGCGGACCGAAGGTTCAACGTAGCCCACGTTCCAGGGTTCGGGTCCAAGCACGCGTAAAAAGGTCGAAGGATTCATGGTCCCGGCGCCGACCTGCGTGTAATACGGCTGGCCAATGAGACAGCCGTGCGCGGCCCAGAATTCCTGGAGTTGAAGGATGATGGACTGGAGGGAGGATTGCGACATATTTTGATTTCTAATTTGCGAATTTAAGACTTACTTTTCCACTCGAGAAGATTATACCTTTAATAATTTTAGCACCCTTCCATGGTTTTCCTTCGCAATACCACCATGTCAAAATTCAGGAGTTCGCTCCTGGAAATCCTTGCCTTCAGTCCACTTCTCAAATAGAATGGGACACGATGCAGAACGAAACCTTTACCGATCAACAAAAATATGACATCATCATTGTGGGTGCCGGACCCGCTGGAATCTCCACCGCACTACACCTGGCAAAACTGGCTCCGAACCTTGTCCCCAAGACTTTGATCCTTGAGAAAGCACATCACCCGCGACCCAAGCTGTGCGGCGGTGGTCTCCTGCCGGACGCCGAAGTTATTTTGCGCCGACTGGAGCTGGATATCACCGAGGTCCCGCATGTGGACGTGGACTGGGCCCGTTTCGATTTCAATGGACGGGGGATGAGGATGCGCGGCGAGAAGGATGGCAGAATCGCATTCCGGACGATCCGCCGCCACGAATTCGACGCATGGCTGGCGGGCAAGGCAAAAGAACGAGGCTTTCTAATCCAGGAAAACACCATCGTGAAGAAGATCTCTATCACCGAGACGGAGGTGGTGGTCACAACGGATAAGGGCGAGTACCGCACCGAAGTCCTGGTTGGCGCAGACGGCTCCAACAGCATTGTCCGCAGGGCAATCATCCCACATGAGGATACCCACGTAGCCCGCCTGCTGGAGATCGTTACCGAGCCGAGACCGGAACAGTCATTCCATATCCAGACCAACTCATATTTTGATTTTGCTTACCTGCCCAAGGGAATCCTGGGATATTCATGGGATTTCCCCGCGCTTGAGAACGGAAAACCGGTGCGAGTACGTGGTATTTACGACAGTAATGTATATCCGATTAAAACCGAGGTCTCCTTGCGGGATGCCCTGGAAGACGAATTCAAACGGCACGGCTACGATCTGGAGACTTACAAGGTGGAAGGTCATCCCCTGCGCTGGTTCGAACCAGACAGCATATTTTCCGCCCGACGGGTGCTGCTGGTGGGTGACGCGGCAGGAGTGGATCGCATTATTTGGAGAAGGGATCAGCATTGCCTTAAATTATGGCGCTTTTGCGGCCCTGGCATTGCGGGAGGGTTTTGAACACGGGGATTTCTCATTTCACCAGTACCGTTGCCAGATACTCCGGTCAGAGATGGGTATTTCGCTGAAGAGACGCACCTGGTGGGCAAAATTTTACTACCGGCTGCGCTGGTCCGGTTTTCAACGCCTGGTCTGGCGGCACATGGGTGGGAATCGTGACGTGGATCATGCAGAATTTCATGATCGGCTGGGCGCAAAGGGAAAAAAGGCGATAATAAATACAGCCCAAGCCCTATTGCTTTATTTGAGATATGAAGCGGGGGGAATTCAAGGCTCGTTCCAACAAGTACGTGACATATCGCTGCAACAGCAACTCAACCTCGTTGCGAACCTCCGGGGAAGGTCGCGCCCGCTGGGCTTCAGGGTAGGAACTGCGCTGGAAGTGGCGGAGGTACTTGAGCGCTTCCACTGAAATGGACCAAACGCCCGATATTTCCTTGCCGCAAGTTGGGCAGAGCACTCCACCCCGGGCAGCGGAAAAATACTGGTCTTCAGCCTTGATCTCCCTGCCACAGTTGGCGCATTCAAACCAGTGCGGGCGGTAGCCAAGCAAATCCAGCAGGCGGACTTCATAATAACGGACTGCCAGCCAGGGATCGGGTTCATTCTCAAGACGCGATAAAACCTCCGTCAGCAAGCGGAAAATCCCATAATTCTCGGTGTCGTCTTCATACGTGAACCGGTCGAGAAGTTCAACAATATAGGCAGCCTGACCGGTTTTAGCCAAGCTTTCATGGATGGGCATATAGGCATCCAAGGTATCGGCCTGGGTGACGATCGGCAAATCGTGACTGCGCGCAAGCTGCAAGGTCACGCGGGTAAACGGTTCAAGATGCCCCGCCTTGCGGGAACGGATCTTCCGGGCGCCTTTAGCAATGGCGCGCACTTTACCGCGTTCACGCGTATAGAGCGTAAGGAGACGGTCTGTTTCCCCCCAGTCGGCATGACGAAGGACGACACCTTCAACCCGGAATGAATGTTGCTCAGCCATTTATCCATCCGCAAAAGGAATTGCAAATAATTATTTCTTTAATTTCTCGGGGGTAAAAGCTTCAGGCAGCAACCCTGCAACAGTAGTCTCGAGCGACAACCGACCTTCTTCATCGGCAACCAGCACAAGGGTGTCAAGACCAAATTCCGCCATCACCTGGCGGCAACTCCCACACGGTGTGCCAGCTCCCGATGACACGACGACAATGACATCAAAGTCCTTTTCGCCTTCCGAGACTGCCTTAAAAATGGCGGTGCGTTCGGCACAAATGCTGCTTGGATAGGCAGCATTCTCGACGTTGCAGCCTGTAAAAAGCCGACCAGACCTGGTCCTTAACACGGCACCGACCGGGAAATTCGAATAGGGTGCGTAAGCCCGGCGACGCGCTTCCTGCGCCATCCCGATCAAGAGCCTGCGTTCTTCATCGCTTAGTTTTGACATTTTTTGCCTTCAGCCAATTTCCTAATAGGCCGCGCCGGCACCCCCACCACGAGGGTATCCGGTTCCACATCCTTCGTGACCACCGCCCCTGCGCCGGTTCGGGAATGCGCGCCCATTTTTACCGGAGCAACCAGCATGGTATCGGATCCGATGAATACTCCTTCACCAATCTCGGTGGGATTTTTGCGGTCACCATCGTAGTTGCAGGTGACCGTGCCGGCACCGATATTGACATCTTTGCCCATGGTAGCATTACCAATATATGAGAAGTGACCCATCTTTGTACCGGGGCCAAGGGTTAAATCCTTGATCTCGCCAAAATTCCCCATATGGACACCCTTGCACAGGTGCGCTCCTTTGCGCAAACGGGCGAAGGGGCCAATCCCCACGTTATCTTCGACGACGGCTCCATCCATTACGGCTGCCAAGATCTCGCAAAAATCCCCCACGGTCGTATCCGTTGCGATCGTATTTGGCCCAATAACGCAGCCTTCGCCGATGACAGTCTTACCCCGCAAATAAGTGTTTGGCCAGATGACCGTATCAGGACCAATTTTCACACCCGGCTCAATATAGGTGGCAGCCGGGTCCACGATGGTCACACCCGCCAGCATGTGTTCCCGATTGATTCGCAACCGCATGGCGGCTTCAGCTTCCGCCAGGTGGAGGCGGGTGTTTATGCCAATTGTTTCCTGGAGGTCATCGATGACCAGTGCCTGCACTGTTTGCCCGGCTTTTACAGCCAGATGGACTGTATCGGTCAGATAATATTCTCCCTTTTTGGATACTTTTAATTTCACCCAAAGCCTGCCACAACCACTTGGCAGAGAAGCAGTATGCTCCGACATTCAACTCGTGAATGGATAATTGCGCCCGGGAGGCTGCGGCTTCCTCAACAACAGCTTGAACGTTGCCCTGCGCGTTGCGGATCACACGCCCAAAGCCGCGCGGATCGGCGGCATTGACCGTTAGTAGAGTGACAGGACCCTGGTTTTCCTTCTGGGTCTCTACGAGCCGCTTGAGAGTGGCGGGTCGCAGGAGAGGCATGTCGGCATAGGTAACCAAAACCAGGTCGGTTTTACCGCGCAGGGTCGATTCAGCCTGCCGAACGGCATGCCCGGTTCCCAATTGCGGTTCCTGAACGATGCAGCGGGCTTTTTTGCCAAGGAATTCACGCAGAGCCTCGGCTCCATACCCGATAATAACCACCGGCGTCTCGTTACTGGCAGCCTTGGCTGCAGCCAGTGAATGGGCAATCATGGGCACTCCACATACCGGATGGAGCACCTTGGGCAGGTCCGATTTCATGCGTGTGCCCTGTCCGGCAGCCAGTATCACGGCAGTAATCTTCATGTACATCTCCTACAGCAATTGATAATCATTAATGATTTTTCCCGGCTCCAAACGATCAGAAAATCGGAATTAGGTTTTAATATTATTCAATAGGCAAACAAATTAAAAGAGCCTGCGCAGCCAGCGGGAGGATGGCGCGAGGCCCAAAAGGGAGAAAAAAGCCCCGCTTGCAGGCGGGAAATTCAGGCTGGGGCGCCTGGATTCGAACCAAGATAATCAGCTCCAAAGGCTGACGTGCTGCCATTGCACAACGCCCCAATAAGAAATCCCGATCCAGTCACGGGAAGCGGCGCAAATTGTAACACAGCCCCAACGGCGTGGCTAGGATTCATCCTCGGGGGTCAAGCCAAGCTGTTTTGCCTGGTCATAAGAAAGCATATCGGGATCGGACGGCGCTTGGTGCATACTGGCAGCTTCATTCCAATACTCATTCACTTCGCCAGGCTCGAGTTTCTGCTGATCCTCGGTGAACAACGGTCCCATGTCTTTTACAGTCTGCTCGAACTCCTGGCGAAGGTGTTGTTGGAGGTTCCTCAGATGCGGGATTACCTCGATTTGACTCGCTGATCCCCCGTTCAATATTCTTGCGTGCTTCCGTAAAGACATCGATGGTATGCAACACGTGGTCCAACCCTGCGATTTCTTCTCCGAGGACGAGCATGGCATGCTTCAACCCCACCGGTACAAAAACCAGGTCATACTTTCCACCATTAAAAACCGACCAGGAAGAAATATTTTTTTGACCGAGGAGTTGGGATACATTTCGACCGGCGCTGTAAATTGAAAGCAGGGAAGAAATCAGGTCGTCATCGTTCTCCCTGTCAGGCAGGTCACCGGCGCGCGCCAAAATCCGCCCACGATCGTTAAGCAACAGCACAGCAATCGCTGAAAGGTCCTGGCGGAGGCCTGCAAGCAAATCGGGGATGCTGCGTTGTATTTCGGTGTCATCCGTGGAGATCGGCTCGGGAGGCAAAAGGGTCTCAACCAATTCCAGGTGACGTTCCACTGCATCCAGGAAATCAGCCATGGGCACCGGTTTGATGAAAAAAGCATCGGCACCAGCTTCGGCCACTTCCTTACGAATCCTGGGATCGGTTTGCCCGGTAACCAGGATGATCTTGGCATTTGGGTGGTTGGTGCGCACCTTGCGCATTAATTCGATGCCTGTCATTCCTGGAAGGCGATAATCTGAAACCAGCAGGTCTATCCGGTTATTTGTGCTGTGGAGAATTGCTTCCTCGCCAGATGGGATCTCAACCACGTCAAGGTCAGCTTCAAGAGTTTCCAAGGCTGAGCGCAACAAACGACTGACCTCACGCTGATCTTCCACAATCATTACGTGATGTGAGGACATGTGTCTCCCTTAATCATTATTTTGCTGATCAGCATGGTTGGTTTTGAATGCGAACTAATGCCTTGCTGCATCCCTTAAATACATTATAGCAAAGATTCAAGGATTCCAATTCGTGCAACAAAAAGCCCGACCTTGGGTCGGGCAGCCTGTTCCTAGCTCAAATATTGTGCGGCTATTTTTTTTTGGTGCGCACATATTGTGACACACCAATGACGCCAAGCATCAGCCCGACCAAGGAGGCGCCGTAACTGAAAAAGTTCAAAAAGAATGTCGATTCGATGACATGCACCACCATCAAGAACGGCAAAACCACCCCCAAAATCGCCAAGAACATGCCAAGCAAAATGATTTGGACAGGGCTCAGAGACATATCTTATTGGTAAAGCCAGCAAGCCACAAGATGCCCGGGTTCAGGTTCAAATTCAGTGGGGTATCTCACTTCACAAAGCCCGGCGATCATCCTGGAACAGCGCGGGTGAAACCTGCAGCCCGTGGGAGGGTTAACCAGGCTGGGCGGTTCACCCGGTGGGAGCTCTTTGAAGGTCTCTGCATTTTTAGCATCCGGTTCCGAGGTACCCGTGAGCAAGGCTTGAGTGTAAGGATGAAGCGGGTTGTCCAGCACATGCCGGACCCTGGCTTTTTCAACCAGGTTACCAGCATACATCACGAAGATGCGTTCGGAGAAGTAACTGACCGTGGACAGATCGTGGGTGATGTATATCACAGATAGGTTGTGGGATTCCTGCAAATTACTGAGCAGCTTTAATATTTCCACCCGGACCGAGGCATCCAGCATGGACACAGGTTCATCCGCCACGAGGAATTTCGGATCCATGATCATGGCGCGGGCGATGACCACCCGCTGCTGCTGCCCGCCGCTCAACATGTGAGGGAACTTATTCAGGAAATCATCCACAGGGGTGAGCTTCACCTCTTCCATGGCTGTACGAATGCGCTGCAACCGTTCTTCCTTTTTTTTGATCCCACCAATTATCAGGGGTTCTTCCAGGATCCTTTAACCGATAAGAAGGGAGCCAGAGCGCCGTAAGGATCCTGCTGGACAAAACCCACATTAGAGTGGTACCAATGCAAGCCCTTAATATCCAGTTGTGAAATATCCTTATCATCAAAAATGATTTTGCCCTTGGTCGGTTTATAAAGGGCCAGGATGGTCTTCATCAAGCTTGATTTTCCACAACCGCTTTCGCCCACAACCGCAATCGTTTCCCGTTCACGAATCTGAAAGGAAACACCATCAACAGCCTTCACGTAGCCGGCATGGCCAAATCCGAAGCGTTTGAGCTCGAACCAGACATGCAGATCATCTATAGAAAGGATAATTTTCCTTGAATCTTCCATTTTTTTTGCCACTTCAACCTGTGAAACTGATACCATGACCTTGCTCCTGACGGATTAATATAACCAACACTTGACCTTCCTGCCTTCCACATCAACCACGGGGGGATCTTCCGTACACTTTTCAAAGCGGGAGGGGCAACGGGCAGCAAACCTGCAGCCTTTCGGCAGGTTTATCAGGCTGGGAGGCTGACCAGTGATGAAATCAGGTTCGGCACTACCATGCAATCTCGGTACGCTCGCCATCAGCTTCTGCGAATACGGATGCAGCGGCTTTGTAAAAAAGCGATATGCATCGCTAAACTCAACAATCTGCCCGGCATACATGACCGCCACATCGTCCGCCAATTCGCTGGAAGTGGCAATATCATGGGTGATCAGAATAAAACTGATGCCCAGCTCTTTCTTCAAGCGCTTCAAAACGTTAAAAATATTTGCCTGGGTTAGAACATCCAGTGCGGAAGTTGGCTCGTCAAGAATGATCAAGATTGGGGAGGTAATCAGAGCCATGGCAATGGCCACGCGCTGGCGCATACCGCCACTTAACTCAAACGGGTAGCGGCTGATGAAATCTTCCGGAACGCCGACATGCCGGAACATTTTCTTCACCAGCACAATGGCTTCTGTTTTATCCACATTAAGGTGGATAATCGCCGGCTCCGCAACCTGGTCTCCCACCCTGATGACCGGATTCAAGGCATTCATGGCAGCCTGGGGGACCATGGAAATGGAGGCCCAGCGAATATTCTGCCGGAATTCCTCTTCATTGAGAGGCATGATATCGCGCCCATCCAGGAAAACGTGACCCGAGTAGTCTCCGGCATTGCGTGGCAAAAGGCGTAGGATCGCTTTAGCAAGTGAGCTCTTCCCGCAACCCGACTCGCCCAGCACCACAACGGCGCGGTTGTAGTCCAAGGAGAAATCGACTCCATCCACGGCCTGAACCGGACCCTGGCTGGAGTTAAAGTGCAGGACCAGGTTTTCGATGCGTAATAATTTTTTATTTTCGACCATGTGACTAAATATCCCTCAATCGTGGATTGAAGATTCGGTCAAGTGCGAATCCGAGCAACGCAAATCCAAACCCGGTAATCATCAACATAACAGCGGGCTCCAGCACCCAGTAATAGCGTCCCTGGTAAAGGGCACCATCTTCGAAGGCATCATTGATGACTTTTCCCCAGGTGGGCAGGACCGGGTCACCAAGGCCCAGAACCGCCAAAGAAGCTTCAAGAAACACAAAAGATGGGATAGAGGTGACCAGAGCAGGGATCAACAAGGGGATCATGCGGGGAATTAAGTACGAAAAGATGATGCGTGAACTGGAGGCTCCGTAGGCACGTGCAGCCTCCACATAACTTGACTCCTTGGATTGCAGGAAAATAGAACGGTAAGTCTTGATCGACCCGGAAAATATACTCAACAGGATCGCAACGCCCAGCATCAACCAGATACTGCGCGAATAGAACGTGCCTACCATGATCAAGATTGCCAAGAATGGGAAGACCAGGTTGACCTCGGTAATACGCTGGATCAATTCATCCACCCAGCCCCCATACCAGGTGCCAATGGCGGCGATGACCATGGTCAGTAACGATGTTCCCAACGCAGCCAGCAACCCAAATGCCAACGCAATGGGTGTGCCGTACAACAGGGGGAGCAAGAGATCGCGCCGGTATTTATCAGTGCCGGCCAACCCAAATAGTTTGCCCTGGAATACGAATTGGGCGGCGATATCCGAACCCTTCTCAAAGGTCGTCCCGCTGATCACCAATTGATAGGTTCCCTTCAAAGGTGTAGGGGTTGAGGCCTTGGGGTCCGCCTTGGGATCGGCGAAGAGCGCCTGCATGACATTTTCTGTATTCAACCTCGTTTGTAATTTCACATCCTGGGAAATACGGAAGGTCGCATTGTCTCCAACAGCCATGTCGGCGATCCTGATCTTCCTGCCATCCGGGGTAAACCACGAAACGGAAACGAATGGGAACTTCTGAATGATGGTCGGTGTGAAATACAGGATCATCTCATCCGGGAAACCATCGTAGCTGTAATCAAAGGAATATGTGATGTCAATCGTGGAAATATTCGGGTCTTTGGATGTGACGGTCTTGGACATCGTCCCATCCTCAGTATCCACAGCAAAAGACAGGGGCTGTTTCTTGGCAGTGAAAAAGTTATACCAGGATGGAGCGGCGTACTTTGGGTTCTTATACCAAACGTCCTCGCCCCCACGCCAAAGGCGAACAGCTTCACTATAAGGTATGGTGATTAAAGCATAAGCGGAAACACCCAGCAGGAATAAAATAATCACCAGCCCCAACATTGCCGATGGGAAATGGAGAAGAGCGCGGAACGCGTCCTTTATCCCTTTCATTGTGAACCCCCTGAACCAACTTTGACCCGTGGGTCGACCAGGGCGTAAACAAAATCAAGCAGGAAAACAGTCAATGCCAGTAAATAGGCATAGATGATCGTGGACCCGACGATGACCGGGGTGTCATAGAAGCCAATGGCTTTATAAAGGGTACGACCCAGCCCGGGCCACAGAAAAACCGTTTCGGTGATCGTAAACCCGGTCCACAGGGTGATGACCAGCAGGGCAAAATTCGTGATAATGGTCGGAAGGGTAGGGCGGAGGATATAACGACGTTCGACATCCCGCGGTGGGAGCCCCTTGGCCTTCGCCATTTCCACATAATCTTCACTGGAGTAAATGAGGAAAAATGTCCGCCAGTTATAAATGCTGAGAAAGATCGAACTGATGATGACCGAGGTGGCGGGCAGTATTAGATGCTTTAATACGCTCAAGCCGTACTCCACCTTGTTGACCGGGGGAGGTGAATCCACCAAGCCGCCAAACGGAAGGAACCTAAAAATGGCTGCAAAGATCAATATAAAGAAAATTCCATAAAACCAGGGTGGAGCAGAAGATGTTGGCGAAAGAGCGATGGTTACCTTATCAAACCAACTTCCGTATCTCCTGGATAACGTCAGGGCAATAAAAACACTGGCGAAAAACAATATTAGTTCTGATGTACCTGACAGGAGCAGGGTGGCAGGCAGGCGCTCCAGAAGGATCAAGCGCACCTCCTTGGAGCCTGCATTACTGGTCATGTTGATGGCACGCCCGAGGTTCAAAGTCAAGGCGTTGGTCAGGTATTTGAATGAGCGAACGGCAAAAGGCTGGTCCAGTCCCAGGCGCGCGACTTCATTGGCGATCTTATCCTGAATGAGTTTTTCACGCACCGCCGGTTCCAAGTTGCGGTAAGCCGGGTTCGAGGCAATCCCCTGGGTGATATTATCCCGGACTTCATTGCGCATGATCGTGTCCACATAGCCGCCCATGTTGGCGATCAAAATCGTCAGGTAAACAGCGACCGTGACAGTGATCGCCAGGGTTAACAACCTGAGAGCTGTATATCGAACCAGGCGCAGGAAAGTGCTATTTGCAAAACTTTTTTTGACAAGGGGGGTCTCGGGAACTGGCGTGGCTAATGTTTCAGTGGCCATATCGTCCTTACACGTTTATAAATTAAGAGGGGGGCAAGGGCAAGCCCTTGCCCCCCCAATCTACCAACAGAATATAAACGCCTACGGCACAACGGTGTAATCAAGTGTCGTGAAGGCCGGGATAGCTACGGGAATGAGCACCGCAGCTGCTTCGATCCTGCCAGCGCCTGCAACCAGAGTGGAGGTCGTGGCGGCAGGGACAGTGAGGGTATATTTACCATCAGAGCCTGCAACCGCAACGCCTGCGCCAACAAAGACTGTTGCTCCGGAAGCATCGTAGATCAGGAACTTTACTTCTTTGACATCGGCGGTGGGGTATGGAGAACCATCAGCCTTGGCTGTCAAAGTCAGATTGAACACGGCATCCTTGCCGATATTGACCTGGGCGGGACCATCCAAAGCGGCTACTGCGAGCGGAGCCACACCAAACTTGGACCAGCGGTCAGCCGTATCGATGAAGGCAGGATTGTTCTTCACCACAGCAGAGCCAGCATTGAGATCAACGGAGGCCAGGTAATAAGGACCGGTACCATCCCAGAAATGGCCGCGGGCGGTGTACCAGGTCTTAAGGGCGGTATAGCGGGCGACGGCTTCATCTGCGGTGAGGTATGCGCTCATGGTAGGAGCATAGGGGATGGTTTTATCGGTGATGGCAGTGTCAAGATCCTTGGCCAGGATGGCAAGGCTCGGACCGCCAATGAAGCTCAACCACTCAACCTTGTTCCGGTCAGCTTCGCCGGTACCCCAGGCCAGTTCCTTATTACCAACAGCAATGTTGGCAACAGCAACGGATTCCCAGGGAGCTTCGCCATACAGATATGTGGGCCACCAGGAACCAACCAGGGAAGCATCGAGCTCTGCATCTGAATAAAGGTTGTCAGAGTAGGTCTCGATCACCAGGGGGCTGGTGGAAACGATCTTGACACCCTTGAAGGTGGTCAGGAAGGCTTCCAAGTTCCCGGCAACGTCTGAATCATAAATGGCGCTATCCGGTTTGCCCTGGTCAAAGGTCATGATCATCTGCATGACAAAGTCGGCAACGGACAGACTTGGAGCCGTCATGCCATTTGACCGTATCGAACAGGTCGGGCGGGAAGTACAGGACGATCTTTAGCTTGGAAGTAGTTCCGGTGGGGAACTTGGTGGAAACCGGGATAAAGGTCTGTGCCTTGGCATCCCAATCGGCCCAGGCATCCGGCGGAACGGTAATCGTGTCTGCAGTGCTCAAGGAGACCCAGGGCAGGCTCGAGCCGACCGGGAGACCCGTCTGTGCTGTTACATCGGCCTTCAAGGCGCGCAACGGCCAGGCAAGTCCGGTATAAGGATCGGGCATGAAAGCACGACCGGCAGTGGCATTCTGAATGTATGCACTGGTGACCCAGTTGCTGCCGTTGACCGGGTTCCATGGATCGGTAAACATGGTTTCAGTGGAACCGACCTTAACCTGCCCACCCACCTGGTCCTTGACCCTCATTGTATAAGGGGACATAAAGGTGGTTTCAACACCGGCACCTACATCTGCGCTAACCTGCAGTTTGCAGTTGAACGGGGCATAGGTCTGCAGGTCAACCGTCCAGACCTGCAGTGAGTCCTGCAGGGAAAGTTTCAGAGCCTGGACCATCAGGTCGTGGCGCTGCTGCAGGGTGGAGAAATTACCATTTGCCAGGTCGTCGCCAACCTGCTGAAAGCGGGATCGGGGACATTGGCAACATTGTACGGATAGCCGTCAACGCTATCGGGCAGGTACATTTCCTGGAAAATGGCCTTCTCGTCGCGGCTCAGACCATTGGAACCCCAGCCGGAAGTGTAGATGTTCCACTCGCCAGCCTTGGGGTCGGAACCAATCCAGATGGGGGAAAGCTCGGAGGATTTCTTTTCAACCCTGGTTACGGTAAAGCCGAGTTTCTCCAACTGCTGGGCAAAATATTCGCCCTGGGGAAGACGGGTGCCGTCACCATCATTGCGGATGAGGAAGATCAGGGTAACGGGCGCGCCCTTGAACTGCAATTTGCCATCTGTGCCCTTGGTAGCGCCCAAGGCGGCCATTTCGGTATCAACGGCTGTCTGGGCCTTGGTCATATCATAAGCATAATAGGCTTCGAGACCGCGGGCAACATCAATTACGCCCGTATAGTCCACCAGCTGGGTGGCCAAGGCGAAGAACTTCGGCAGGGCTCCGCCGGCATAGATTTCCTGGTTGATGTAATTGCGGTCGATCGCCCAGTTCATGGCCTCGCGGATCTTGCGATCCGAGAAGGGATTCAGCACGTTGGCATCGGTGAAGACAGCCGAGTTAAACATGAAATCGTAGAAGGTACCATACGACTGTGTGTAGCATAAGTTGGAAGACTTGATCTCGGCCAGCTTATCGGATGCCAGACCATAGCTGAACAGGTCAATCGCGCCAGCGTTAATTTGCGTGATGACCGAGGCGGCATCGACGATCGAATAATCGATCTCGTCCAGCCAGCCGCCATTACGAGCCGGAACAGCCGTCGCCGGGACAGCTGTCGCTGGGACAGACGTCGCCGGGACAACCGGAGCAGGAGTAGTAGTTGCTGGAGTGCAGGAGGCCAGCATCATGCTGAAAGCCACCAACAAACCGACAACCAATGTAATGCGATTACGTGACATTGTCTTTCTCCTCCGAATATATATTAATATGTGAACAGGTTAGGGTGAATTAATAAAGCAAATCAGACTACTCGAGGTTTTTCCCGAGAATCACCTCCTTCGCTGAAAAGATTAGAGTCCTGGTTTTTATTCGTAATTATCCAGAATAGTTAATGGAAGATTAACACAAGAAAGATAAAAAGTCAAGTGTCCCTGTTACAAGCCAGCAGCAACGACCATCTGCTTATGGTTGACAACCCGCGCCAGTGTCGAAAGCTTCAATATTCCACAAATTGCTGGAAGCGGTCGGGTCCAGGGATAGATTGCACATCCCCGGGCGCATTGCCGCAGTTTTAACCCGCCAATAGAGGGGTATGACCGGCAGATCGGTCGCGAAGATCGACTGTAGCTGGGCATAGGCGGCAGCATGAAAGGGATCATCCGGAAGGGTTTGCTCTGATGACAAGCAGGCGGTATAAAGGCGGGGTTAGAGTAGCCACTGACATTCGTGCCCACCCAATTATTGGCTGCCTCCGGCACCTGGGAACTTGTGAACCAGTCACATGGGGGCTCGATCCCGGTAGTGCCCATGGCAAATTCGACCATGTCAAAATTTCGGCCAAATAAGATTCCCGCCGGACCGGGCGCATAGAGCGTATTGGCATCCAGATATTGCACGTTCACCTTGATCCCGCATTGCGCCAACGATCCTGCCAGGATGGTACTGACCTGCTGACGCTGCACGGCATTGGTGGTTACATAATTTACCTCAAAAGGAGTGCCCGAAGGAATGCCTGGTACCCCCCATGCCTGCCGAGGAGTCGCTGGGTCGTTGTCTATATCCTTCCAGCCGGCCTGGTCAAGTAATTTTCCGGCTGCAGCTATATCGAAAGAATACGAGGTCGCATCCGGACTGTAATAGGGGATCTTCTTCCGGAAGGTAGGTGTTGGGGACACTGCTCAATCCCGAAAGGACCGAGGCCACCACCTGTTGGCGGTCGAGACAATATGCCAGGGCCTGGCGCACGCGCACGTCACCGAAATAATCCGGCCGGGCTGGAAGAATTTTTTCCCTTATCGTAAGACGCCGGCTTAATACCGAGCGCCAGTTCTTCCATTACTGGGACCTTTGAAAACAAAGCCTGCAATTGGTTCTGATCTGCCATGGAACGCAGCAGGTCAGCCTGTCCATCCAAAGGGATACTTGGATCGAGCACATCACATGTGCCATCCAACAAGTTGCTGATGGCAACCCCCGGGTCAGCGACAAAGCGAAAAGTCAAGGTGTCAAACCTGGGGAGGCCTTCACCCGCCCGGAAATAGTGAGAATTCTTTAATAGGGTGATATGGTCGCCGGCAACCCATTCCTTAACTAGCGTAAGCTCCCCAGCCAAGCGGGGTGCGTGTGGAAAGGTCGGTTTCGGTCAACTGGTCGGCAGCGATCTGACTCCAGGCATGCTCGGGGAGAGGAGACCAGAAATTCGAGGAAGTAAGTGGGGTCGATGAAACCGGGTTTCCCCCACCATTGAACAGTGGATTCATCCACTGCTTCATATGATTGGGTGCGGTCCACGAGGTACTTGGAACCTGAGGTGGACGGGTCGGCAGCCACCTGGTAGGCATACACTGAATTTCGGACGTCAGCGGTTTCCCATCCGACCAGGTGAGGCCGGGGAGCATACTAAAAGTCACCTGCATCTGGTCCATTTGAACTTCCGAGGTGCCATCATACACGATCGCGCAGGCATCTTCCCGACACCCTGCGGGGCGGATTTTTACCCCCACTGCCAGGGTGACAGGAGTACCGTTGGCATCTACCACCTCGTCGCCAATGTAGAATGATTTGGTAAAAAGCTGCGCATCCCCGTTCTTAATACTCGGGATGCGCTGGAGGATGACAGCCTGATAGCTGTAAGAATTCGTGTCGATCGGTCCGTCGTAGATCGCAGCGAGCACACTGCGCGCTGCCATGGAAGGGTTATCCACCGGGTATAAGGTGACGGGTTCCTGCCCAAGGCAGACTGTCAGTTGACGCTTCGGCACAGGGGTCGCGGAAGGAGCAGGTTGTGGAGTTGGGGTGGCACTGGGCACCGATGTGGGTGTCTGCCCACAAGCAGCCAGAAATAATACTCCCAAGATCGAGCCACATATCAATACAAGACACCGGCGAAAGGACATACAACCCTCCCAATCCCGTACCCGATCGGTCAATTTAACGGGTGAATTGTGGGACTGTTGGCAGGATTATACAACAGAGTAGCATCCCGTACATGAGACGGAATTCCTGCCATCGTTGACAGTCCCCATCCCCTGACGGTACAATGAAGTCACCTGCCAACCAAATTGGATAAGGAGACTATTATGATAAAAGAATTCAAAGCCTTTATCATGCGCGGTAATGTTGTGGACCTGGCTGTTGCGGTGATCATTGGGGGAGCATTCGGCAAGATTGTCACAAGCCTCGTAAGCGATATCGTTATGCCAGTGATTGGCCTGATTATTGGCGGGATTGATTTCACCGGCCTCGCCATAACGATTGGCAATGCCAAAATAACATACGGTAATTTTATTAATAACATTATCGATTTTCTCATTATCGCACTCGTGATTTTTCTGATGATCAAGGTTATCGACAACCTGAAGAAAAAACCCGCACCCGTCCTGGCTGAACCAACAACCAAGGAATGCCCGCATTGCTTCACCACTATTCCGATCAAAGCAACTCGTTGTCCTAATTGCACATCGGAATTATCATAAAAATACCATCCGTTCTTCGTGATTTGCAACCTTTCCACCTGTCGCGACCCGCGAATAACGGGGATCGATAACTCTTCTGTAATGGATTTCCTCGACAAACTCAACCTCCAGCAGCGCCAGGCTGTGACGGCTGGCGCAGGACCTGTTTTGGTGCTGGCCGGACCCGGCTCCGGGAAAACGCGTGTACTTACCCAGCGGGTCGGCATATTTAATCGCCCACGAGGGCGTGCGACCATACCAAATGCTGGCGGTTACCTTTACCAACAAGGCTGCCCGGGAAATGAGCAACCGGGTGAGGGACCTCCTGGGTGAAATGCCCTCCGAAGGAATTTGGCTGGGAACATTCCATTCCATCTGTGCCCGGCTGCTGCGGCGCGAATCCGAACACCTGCCCTTCGACGAGCGGTTTGTCATTTATGATGATGATGACCAGCAGCGCCTGGTCAAAAGCGCCATCCGTGACCTGAACCTGGACGAAAAGACCTATCGTCCGCAACCGGTGCATGCCGCAATATCGCGTGCGAAGAATGAGTTGATATTTCCCGATGACTACCCCACGCAAACCTATCGCGATGAGGTGGTCAAGCGCGTTTACATCCGTTACCAGCAAATGTTAAACAAAACAACGCGGTCGATTTCGATGACCTTTTATTGTGGACGGCACACTTGCTAAGCGAGTTTCCGACAGTTCGAGAGAAGTACGCACAACGATTCCTGCACGTTTTAGTCGATGAGTTCCAGGATACCAATTTCGCTCAATACGTCCTGTTAAAGCACCTGGCTGCCGCACATAACAATATTTTCGTGGTGGGCGATCCTGACCAATCGGTTTACCGCTGGCGCGGGGCGGATTATCGCAACGTCCAACGCTTTGAACAGGATTTTCCAGATGCAAAAGTGATCCTTCTTGAACAGAACTACCGTTCAAAACAAACCATCCTCGACGCGGCCATGGCGGTGATCGACCGCAACCCCCATCGACGGCGCAAGAGTCTCTTCACCGAGCGCGGTGCAGGCGAGAAGCTCTTCTATTATGAAGCCCTTGACGATTACAGTGAAGCTGCATTCGTAGTGGATACCATCGCCAGCCTGGTGGCAAGTAAGACCTGCGAGCCTGGCGACTGTGCCGTAATGTATCGCACCAACGCCCAGTCCCGCCTGCTGGAGGAAGCCTTCCTGCAGGCCCGGCTTCCATACCGGCTGGTCGGCGCGCAGCGGTTCTATGGGCGGCGCGAAGTGAAGGATATCATTGCATACCTGCGCCTGGTCCACAACCCTGCAGATGAAATCTCACTAGACCGGGTGATTAACCTGCCGCCGCGCGGCATTGGCGACAAAACCATCCTGGCTTTACATAACGCTGCCAGTGGGGCGAAAACGTCCCCTTCGGCAGTGGTGATGGACCTGGGACGCGGCGACGCCTCCCCGTTTTGGCCACAGTTCTCGGGTCGCGCTGCGCTCCCCCTGGCCGACTTTGGAGGGCTCATGTCGGACTGGCGGGCAGAAGCGCGTGCCGCAACCGTCACAGAGTTGTTCGACCGCATTGTAAAAGATATCAACTACCAGGCATATATCGACGATGGAACCGAGGAAGGCGCCGAGCGTTGGGAGAACGTGCAGGAATTACACCGGTTAACCACCGAATACGAAAACCGCAGCCTGACCGATTTTCTCGAAACCGTGGCGCTCATTTCAGACCAGGATACCCTGGCAGAAGGCAAGAATGCGCCGACGTTGTTGACCCTGCACGCCGCCAAGGGCCTGGAATTTGGAGCGGTATTTATTGTCGGGCTGGACGACGGTATCCTGCCCCACAGCCGATCCTTCGATGAACCGGAAGCCATGGAAGAGGAGCGTCGATTATTTTACGTGGGGCTCACGCGTGCCAAAGACCGCTTATACCTGCTGCGCGCATTACGGCGCGGTGGGCGGGGTTATGCCGAGGAGACCATCCCTTCCCGCTACCTGGATGACATCCCGTCCGAACTACTTTCAGGGAAGGCACGCGGCGGGCGGGAATCTCGCAACCAGAACTCCGACCTGGCTTCGTCCGGATGCGGTGCCCACCATCGAAACAGTTGAGGTACATTTCCGCGCCGGGATGAGAGTCCAGCATCCCACCTGGGGTGAGGGAATCGTACTGAATTCGCGTCTGCAGGATAACGACGAAACCGTGGACGTGGTTTTTAAATCGGTCGGTATCAAGCGATTGGCGGCGAGTCTTGCCAGGTTGACCATTTTAAAATAAACGGGCCCATTGCCATGCCAGCGCCCTTTGCCCATGACATTATATGAGAAAATTGAAGGGTAATTACTCCACCAGCATGCAAACTCAGGGTTCGGAAAAGAAGAGGATTGCCCTGAGAAATGAAAGGATTCCCATGTTAAAAAATCTTCCCAATTCTGCACTTGAAATCCTATCCTGGACATGGCAAGCGATCGAACCTTTTTATAAGGACTTGGAATCCCGTCCGCTCAATGCTTCCGAGCGTGGATGGCTGGGCGGCTGACTGGTCGAGCGTGGGTGAAAGGCTCGAAGAGATGTACTCACGCCTGTCCGTCGGTACGACAGTAAACACAGCGGACAAAGGAGCAGAAGCGCAGCTGAATGCCTATCTCGACGATATCTTCCCCAACGTGATGGCTGCCGAGCAAAAACTTAAAGAGAAACTGCTTGCAAGTAAATTGGAACCAAAGGGTTTCGAGATTCCATTAAGGAATATGCGTGCCGAGGCGGACCTATTCCGCGAGTCCAACCTGCCTCTCTTGGCTGACCAGCAAAAATTAGGGATCGAATATGACAAAATTTTCGGCGCTCAGACTGTGATATGGGATGGGGAAGAAATCACACTCACCCGTCTTGCCTTGATCTTCCAACAGTCTGACCGGTCCCTACGGGAAAAAGCATGGCATTTGAAGGCCGACCGTCAACTTATGGATCGAAAAGCGGTTAACGATCTGTGGCAAAAATTCATGGATGTGCGCGCCAGAATTGCCAAAAATGCCGGGAAAACCAGTTTCCGGGAATATACCTGGGTGCAAAGATTGCGGTTCGACTACAGTCCTGAAGACTGCAAATCCTTTGAGGAGGCGATTGAAAAAGTGGTCGTCCCGGCAGCCACGCGCATCTACCTGAAAAGGAAGCAGGAACTCGGCCTTGACAAGCTTCGCCCATGGGACCTGGTGGACGGCTGGTTCTCCCGCCCCACACACCCGGCAAGCCTCCCGCAACTTAAACCTTTTTCAACCATCGATGAACTTGAAGTCAAAGCACCTCGGCCATCTTCCACCACGTCGACCCGGTATTGGGAGACTATTTCGACCGGACCGTGTCAGATGGCCTAACCGATCTTGAGAACCGCAAGAACAAGGCTCCAGGCGCGTATTGCACATCCTACACATCCATCCGTAAACCCTTTATTTTCGTCAATGCCGTTGGCACCCACGAAGATGTGATGACCACCCTGCATGAATCCGGGCATGCCTTCCATATTTATGAAACCGCTGGCATCCCATGTATCCAACAACTGGCCGTGCCGATGGAATTTGCAGAAGTGGCTTCGATGGGGATGGAACTGCTGGCTTCTCCTTTCCTGACAAAAGCCAAGGGCGGTTTCTATTCCAAGACCGAAGCTGCGCGTGCCCGGGTGGAGCATCTAGAAGGTATGATCCTTTTCTGGCCGTTCATGGCGGTTGTGGACGCATTCCAACATTGGGTCTACGAGAATCCCAAGGCAGGTTCCGACACAACGGCTTGCGACAAAAAATGGGGCGAACTCTGGGACCGTTTCATCCCCGGAGTGGACTACTCCGGGTTGGAGGAAGTCAAGGTAACCGGGTGGCACCGTAAACTGCATATCCATGAGGTTCCGTTTTACTATATAGAATATGGGCTGGCCCAGTTGGGTGCCGTGCAGATTTTTGGAAATGCACGATCCAACCATGCAAGTGCCGTGGCTGCCTACCGTAAGGCGCTTTCACTGGGAGGGACGGTTACCTTGCCTGAACTCTTTAACGCCGCCAGGGCAAAGTTTGCATTCGACCTGCCCACTGTAAAACAAGCTGTGGATTTGATGGAGTCCGTAGTGCAGGAATTGGAAAAGGATATCTAGAGTCTTTGAAGGCAGCCAACGGCTTGCTTTTGGAAAAGTGATCTCCCCAGCCGAGAGATTCATCCATTCCGGACAAGATTTAGGATGCCATTCTTCATTTAGATTATTCGAACTTTCTCGTCTAAAATAGAGCCATGAATCAAAACCCAAAAATCATTATCCCCACAGCCGGGTTGGCCACGCGCATGCGTCCTCAAACGTGGTCCAAGCCAAAGCCGCTGGTAAGTGTGGCGGGCAGGAGCGTACTCGATCATCTCCTGGATATGTTCCACAGCTTACCGACCGCGCGCTCCCTGGGAAATAAGGGTCTTCCTGCGAAGGGGAAGAGCGCGGTGAAAGAAACCCCGAACAGCCCAGACTTGATCATCATCCTTGGCCCAGGGCCAGGAGAAACCCAAATTCCGAAATTTATGCGGGAACATCATCCAGAATACAATACCCATTATGTTATCCAGCCGGAAATGCGAGGTCAATCGGATGCATTATGGCTTGCGGGCGAATATCTATCCGGCCCGTTGCTGATTTGCTTTGCGGATACTCTTTTGGAAACAGATTTCTCATTCCTGGCCAATGAAAAGGCGGATGGAATTGCCTGGGTAAAACCCATACAGGACCCACGTCGATTCGGAGTGGCTGAGGTGGACAAAGATGGTTGGGTAACACACCTGGTCGAGAAGCCACCAACCATGAAAAACAACCTGGTTGTGGTCGGCTGCTACTATTTCAAACAAGGTGAAAAATTGCTGTCGGCACTTTCCGAACAGTTCAGGCGGGGCAACCTGCGCAAGGGGGAATACTTCCTCACGGATACCATAAACATCATGATCGAGAGCGGATTGAAAATGCGCACACATCTGGTGGAAGTGTGGCTGGATACAGGTACGATCGCTGCTACTCTGGAGACAAACCGCTATTTGCTCGACCATGGGAGCGCCACTAAAAAAAGGAATCAAATTAAAACCGGAGTCAAGGTATTACCTCCGGTTTACGTCCACACCAGCGCAAACATCAGCAATTCCATAATTGGTCCATACGCTTCCATCGGAGCGGATTGTAAGATAACTGGCGCGCGAGTCGAGGACTCTATAATTGAAGATGGGGCATCAGTAGAGATGGCTGCATTAAAGGGTTCATTCATTGGCCGGCATGCCAGGGTTCTTGGAAATTCGACCGAAAAATCATTGCTAACATTAAAATATAGGAGATGATAGTTCCGTCACGATAATGTGAGGAAGAATAGTTGCCCATATGACCGATAACGTCGAATGCTATTCCGGTTCCGCTTATGGCGAAAGACCAGAGGCGTTCACCTGGCAGGGAAAGCGGTATCTCATCCGGGAGATCTTATCCCAGGGACGAACACCGCTTGCAAAGTGGTTCCGGGTTCAGACAGATGCAGGAGATTTTTTTGAGCTGTCTTATAATGAAGCAGGACAAGACTCTGCTTGTGAACTCAAGTGGCAGATAAAAATCATCTAAGGAGGCAGGATGCAGGAAATTTCCAGCGCACGTTATCTCTCAAAGAATGTGGCAGGATTGAAGCCGTCGGGCATTCGCAAATTTTTTGATATTGCTGCCACAATGAAGGATGTTCTTTCTCTTGGCATCGGTGAACCGGATTTCACCACCCCGGGGTCGATCCTGGAAGCCGGTGTGAACTCACTGCGCGCCGGGGAAACTCATTACACATCCAATTCTGGAAAGCTTGAACTTCGTCAAGCTATCTCAGGGAATATAAAACGACTTTATGGGGTTAGCTACGATCCGGTGGAGGAAATTATTGCAACGGTCGGCGTCTCGGAAGCGCTCTATCTTGTAATGACCGCCCTGCTTGACCCTGGAGATGAGGTCATCATCCCGACCCCGTGCTTCGTTTCGTACCAGGCGGGAGTAATCCTGGCAGGCGGGGTGCCCGTGGAAATTCCCAGCTGCCTGGAGGATAATTTTCAACTGGACCCGGACCAGGTGCGCGCTGCCATCACACCCCGCACAAAAGTCATTTTTGTAGGCTACCCAAACAATCCCACCGGCGCAGTCGCCTCGCGCGAGGTTCTTAAAAGGGTCGCAGAAATCGCCATCGAGCACGATCTGATTATCGTTTCTGATGAGATCTACGACCGGCTGGTATACAATTTCGAGCATGTGTGTGTTCCCGGGCTGGGGGAGGAGATCAAGAAACGGACTGTCCTGCTGGGTGGACTATCGAAAGCGTATGCCATGACCGGCTGGCGTATCGGATATGCCTGCGGCCCGGCAGATATCATCAAGGGCATGGTACGCATCCACCAATACACCATCATGTCCGCCCCAACCATGGCCCAGGATGCCGGTCTAGAAGCTCTGACAAACGGTGAAAAGTATGTCCAGGAAATGGTCAGCGAATACGACCGGCGCCGGAGATTGATCGTGAGCGGGTTGAATAAACTTGGGTTGACCACCTTCGAACCTCATGGAGCTTTCTATGCTTTCCCGAATATCAGCGCCTCCGGCATGGACGATGAGTCTTTCGCAGAAAAACTTCTGATGGAAGAACATGTGGCGGTGGTACCTGGGAATGCTTTTGGAAAAGGGGGCGAGGGGTTTGTCCGCTGCTCGTACGCAACAGCTTACGAAAAGATCGAGGAAGCCCTGCATCGCATGGAAAAGTTCATGAACCGGCATGGGTGACCCCGGCTGATTCTTAATGATTGCAGGCACTAGAGAGTTGGTGAAAAGGTATATATAAGATAAACAGGGCGATTGGCGGGCTTTGCCCGCCTTTTGTATTGGTGTAAAATAATGGGGTTACGGAGGCGATTAATGATTTTTCAAGTCGGAATTGAAAATAACAATGAAGGACGCTCGATTGCCTGGGCATTGGAGCATCCTGGATGTTTCGCCTACGGTATGAAAGGCCAGGCAGCCCTCACCAACCTGGAAGGGGCTCTTAATAAATACGCGGGCTGGATCCTGCATCACGAACCCAACACGTGGCTGACATTTTCGGAAGCAGAGCTTGAACTGGTCGTTAATGGAACCTGGGATGTTTATTATGTAAATGATGACCTGGATATTGCCAATGAAGCAGATGGTTACAGCGTGGAATCGTTTTTCCCGTATGATTGGAAACCGTTAACCACTGTTGAGATCAAACGCGGCCTGGACATGCTTGTATGGAGCCGGGATGACCTGCTCAAAACGGTGCAAGGACTGAGCATTGAAAAACTAAACCAGACATATATTGGGGAGCGCTGGAGCATCAATGGGATCCTTGGTCACCTTGGCGGGGCGGAATGGTGGTACATGGAACGTCTGGGGTTGGCCTTTCCCCGCGCCAATGTCCCGGAGGAACCGTTCATCCGACTCGAGAAAGTTCGCAGTCATTTCAACAAAGTTCTTTTCAAACTGGATGGGGTAAAGCAGGTTGTCGGCGCAGACGGGGAGTTCTGGTCCCCGCGTAAATTGCTGCGCAGGGCACTCTGGCACGAACGCGACCACGTGGACCATATCAAAAAATTGATCCCCTTGTCCGGGAAATTTACTGAAAGGACCTGATCTAAATCCAAGAAATATCAAATTGAAACCCATTTTGGGGAAAAATCCTAAAAGTCTTTTTGTGCTGATTGTAGTCCGCGGGCAATTAATTTGAAATTAAAAAGAGAGTAGCGATTGAAAACATCGCTACTCTCTTGATTATTGATCTGGCATCAAGCTGGTTTGATATTGACCAGTTGCTGGCGGATGCGATAGTTCCCGTTTTTTGCCAACACCCGGGCGGCAAATTTCTCCGGTACATCCACCAGGGTGAATTTATCCTGGATATGGATTTTTCCTATGGTGTTACCGGGGATATCCGCGTGAAAGGCTATTGTGCCGACCACGTCGTTAGGACGAATCCCATGGATGCGGCCCAGGTTCAAGTTGAGGCGCACCATGCCTGGTTCGTGCGAAACCATCTCGTGATCTTCGTAACCGCCTCGGGGATAGCGTTTGGCTCCCCTTTCGAACCGGCGCGGCTCAACATTTTTCACTTCGCTGACTTCGCCAACCGGTCGCTGTTTTTCGTCGGCGCGCGCCAGCTTCAGCGCGGCAGCGGCAATCTCCAGGGGGTCATGCCCTTCTTCCACCAGGCGCGCCACCATTTCACGTTCGCGATGATAGCGGGCGCGAACCAGCCAGATTTTGACGTTTTCAAGCAACTCGTTCTCACGATGATTGCGAATGTCGTCCTCGGTTGGCAGTACAGATTTGGTCAGGGGCTGGCGGATGAGGGATTCGATCTGTCGCAGCAGGCGCTTTTCGCGGGGCGTGACCATCGAAATAGCAACGCCGGTTTTTCCGGCCCGGCCGGTGCGCCCGATGCGGTGGATGTAAATTTCAGGATCATCGGGCAGGTCATAGTTGAAGACGTGGGAAATGTCGTCTATATCCAACCCGCGTGCTGCCACATCCGTGGCTACCAGGACCTTGATCTGGTTCTGGCGGAAACGATTGAGGGTACGTTCACGAGCTTCCTGGCTAAGGTCTCCGTTCAGAGATTCGGCAGGAAATCCTCGCCGGGTAAGTTCGGTGGCAAGGTCGCCAGTCCCGAAGCGGGTGCGCACGAAGATCAGGGCGCTGGTAAGCGGTTCGATTTCGAATAGGCGAGTTAATGCAGCCAGTTTATCCGCCTGGTTGACCAGGTAATAGCGCTGCTCGATGGAAGTCAGAGTAACCTGGGCGCGCTGGATCAGGATGGACTGGGGATCGTGCATGTAGCGGGTGGCCAGGCGGCGGATGGGAGCCGGCAGGGTGGCAGAGAAGAGGGCGGTCTGGCGGTCCTGCGGAGTCTCGGACAGGATGGTTTCGATATCTTCAACGAAACCCATCGAGAGCATCTCGTCGGCTTCATCGAGCACCACCGTACGCACCTGGCTGATGTTAAGGGCGTTTCGGTTGAGCAGATCGATCAGGCGGCCGGGAGTACCCACCACCACGTCCACGCCGCGATTGAGACGGCTGATCTGAGGACCATAAGGCTGCCCGCCATAGACGGCAAGCACACGCACTTCCTGCACATTTCCAAAATCATTTATGGCTCCGGCCACCTGCAAGGCAAGTTCGCGCGTGGGGCATAAAACCAGCGCCTGCACATGGCGTTCGCCAGCGTTCAAGGTTGTTCAAAATGGGGAGGGCGAAGGCGGCAGTCTTTCCGGTACCGGTCTGGGCCTGACCGATCACATCCGCGCCGGTCAGCATGACCGGGATAAGCGCAGACTGGATGGGAGTTGGCTCAGAGTAACCGAGCCGGGCAATGGCCTGCATCAACTCAGGACGCAGGTTTAAATCAGTAAACTGGATGGTCATCGAAATCCTCTCAAAGGTCATTGCGAGTCGTGATTTGCAGCCCGTGCAATTCGGGCAGCAGCTCGGCACTTTCCATAAGTCCAGGAAAGCACTTCATTGATACACTTCTCGAAATGATATAAAACGAAGGGATGTTTCGATGACTCCGCGGTCATTCCGTATCTTGCGGGTGCCGAAGATCTTGCCAATCCGAGGACTCTTGCGGGCTCCTCGTCCCAACAAAATAGCCCGGTCCATTCGCCGGGCCATCATTTGAAGTCTCAAAACAATTTCCCTGGTGATCCCGCTCACCAATCGAGCGGCACGAGAGTATACCACGATTATGGAAGCCTGAGATCATAATAGGGATGATAATTCTGAAGTAAATAGCATCCAAGCCATACATTCCTGAAAAGAGTAAAATATGAACTGGTTTAGTCCTTTACGTAAACAAAGATCGTTTTTAGAAATTGAAGATATTTAAAGGAGGGAAATATGAAATCCCATCTGCTTGTCAGCCAATTGCATTTTGCCCGAAGCGAGTTTGTCCGCTGCCTGGAGGGAGTCTCCGAAGAGGATGCCATTCGCCGGTTCAAGCCGATGAACTGCATCAGTTGGATGGTGGGACACCTCGCCAACCAGGAACACCGTTACTGGGTGATCCTTGCCCAGCAAAAGGAAGTTGTCCCGGGACTGTATGAAATGGTTGGATACGGCAGACCCGCCAGCACACCCCCGCTGAAAGACATGTGGGCAGCCTGGCGCAAAGTGACCGCAGAGGCGGATGAATATCTCGAAACCCTTACTCCCGAGATTTTGCAGAAATTCCTGCTGAGGGACGGGAAACCGGTGGACGAAAGCATCGGCACCTTGCTAATGCGAAATACTTATCATTACTGGTATCACAACGGGGAAGCGGCCTCAGTCCGCCAGATGCTGGGTCATACCAACCTACCTGAGTTCGTGGGTGATATGAACGAAGCCCCTTACCACCCGGAATAATTTCAGGATCAAACCCTTTTTCCAAAGGAGAATCAAAAAATGAGTATTCCCGATCTACCCACCATCCCCGAAATTAGCGGACAGACAAAAAGCGGGATCAAGTATCACATCCTCGGAACGGTACAGCAAACGCTGGCAGTGGAACTGCAGCCCAACCAGGTTGTTTTTTCGGACGCAGGGGGCATGTCATGGATGACAACCACCGTAAATATGAGCACCAAAGCCAGCGGCGGGTTGGGAGGCATGCTCAAGCGTGCCGTTTCCGGCGCATCCGCTTTCATCGTTGATTTCAGCGCAACCGGCGCAGCAGGGCAGGCAGCCTTCAGCACAGACTTCCCCGGCAAAGTGCTGCCCATAGAACTGGATGCGGGACAGTCCGTCATCATGCACAAGCACGCCTTCCTGTGCGCCGAAAAGAGCGTCACCCTGGATGTATTTTTCACCCGGAAACTGGGAGCCGGTTTCTTTGGTGGGGAAGGGTTTATCCTGCAGAAACTTACCGGTCCCGGGATGACCTTTGCCGAGCTGGACGGTGATGCGGTTGAATACAACCTTAAAACAAGGCGAGCTCATGAGAGTGGAACCGGGTCATGTGGCAATGTTCGAGAGCAGTGTGTCATTTGATATCCAGATGATCAAAGGGATTGCCAACGTGCTGGCCGGTGGTGAAGGACTTTTCCTTGCCACGCTGACCGGGCCGGGCCGCATCTGGCTGCATTCCATGACCGTCAGCAAGATGGCCCATCGTTTGATGGAATTCATGCCGGCAAAATCAAGCTGATCCAACTGATCCAAACCGAATTTTGTTATCATAAGCTGCCTAATAAAGGCAGCTTTTTTTTGTCGCCACTCAGATATTTATAGAGTCACTCATTAAAAATCATTAATATAACAATAATGACAATTGTAAGAATTGATTTCGGGTCTGCAGACCGATAATGATCAGTGGCAGTACAATAAAAAATATTGCGGGGAGATGCCAAATGTGCTAAAATAGGACAATTAATATCTGAATATTGACAAGTGGTTCATATACACAGAGCTTGAAAAGAAATGGGCAGATGTCCGTTTCAAACGGATATCTGTCCTTATTTTTTATTGGGAATTGGAACAACTCCCAGGGAGAAATGGGAATCATGCAAGCAGAACAATCGGGAACGATTACTCCAGAGCGGCAATTATTGCCGCAGAAATACAAAATCCTGATCTCGGTCATTTTTGGCCTTTTCATGGTGATCCTCGACACCACGGTGGTCAATGTTGCTTTTCAAACGCTCCGGGCAGAATTCGGAGCCAGCTTGAACGATTCCCAGTGGATCATCAGCATATATGTGCTATCGCTGGGAATCAGTACACCTCTATCCGCTTTTCTTGCCAACCGCTACGGCATGAAGAGGGTATACCTGGCAGGTTTATCCATTTTCATTGTGGGTTCTTTTCTATCGGGCATATCCCCCACTCTGGGTTTCATGATCGCTGCACGTGCCATCCAGGGGTTTGGTGGAGGAATTGCTTTACCGCTGGCCTCCGCCATAATTTTTCGCAGTTTCCCGGCAAAAGAGCAGGGAGTTGCCCTGGGCATTTTTGGGCTGGCTGCCCTGGTCGCGCCAGCACTTGGACCCATCCTGGGGGATACCTGGTTGATAAAAGCCTGTGGCGCTACATTTTTTTCATCAATCCCCCGATAGGAATTATCGGGATCATCCTTGGGTCCTTTTTTCTGCCTGACTTCCTTGGTGATCACTGGCCAAAAATGGATTGGTTGGGCCTGATCACCGAGATCATCGGATTCGGCTCTGTCCTTTACGCAGCCTCTGTCGCAGCCAATTTCGGCTGGTCGGCTCCGGGAGTAGTGACATGGTTCATCGTCGGGGCAGCCGGACTGATCGCATTTGCGTTGATAGAGTTATTTGTGGCAAAAGAGCCTCTCCTGGATTTGCATCTTTTTAGAAAGCCTACTTTCCTGAGTGCCAACCTGCTCGGATATGTGAGTGTGATTGCACTTTTCGGCGCTGAATTCCTGCTCCCAATCTACCTGCAGTTCTTACGAGGCCAGACCGCCTTTGACACAGGGTTGATCCTGCTGCCAATGGCTGTTACGGGTGGGGTCGCAACCGTCCTGGCGGGGCGGTTGTATGACCGCCTGGGACCGCGCCCATTGCTCGCATTTGGCTTTGGGATATTAATTATCAATACCTGGCAGCTTTCCCAGCTAAAAGCGGACACGCCGGTCACGTGGATCCTTGTCATCCTTGCTCTGCGCGGCCTGGCGTTTGGTGCCACCATCCAAACGACTTTCGTCACTGCATTATCGGCCGTTCCATTGCGCTCCATTGCCATCGGTTCATCCCTCACCAACGCCACCCGCCAGGTATTCCAGGCAGTTGGAGTCGCCATACTTGCAACCGTGCTTGTCAGTACGCTTTCACCGAAAATCTCCGCGCTGCAGCAGGAATTCCTGAATTCCCCTCCGCAACCGGGTGTTGCTCCACTGGCGATCTGCCAGCCGATCGTTTCAGCATCGGTGGCGGCGAATATAAAACCTGGTGACCCGCCGGCACCCATTCCCGCCCAGGTAGCGCCATTGCTTGCCCAGGCCTGCCGGGAGAACATTTCCGGATTCGAACTGTCGTACCGGATTACATTTTTTGCCGCCAGCCTGGCCTTCCTGATAGGGCTGCTTTTGCCGGGCTGGCCATTCAAATGGGCAGGCAGGCGCGCCGCAGATGGTCCGGCACCGATCGGACATTGATAAGCCTGCAATAATTCACTGCACCCCTTCCAGAAATTCCAAAAAGGACGACCACAAGTCGCCCTTTTTATTTTCATGTTTCATGTTCCCATTCTCTAATCCCATATCTTGTGGTTAAATTCAACCATATGGATTCGAAAACTTTGCAGGTGCTTGAATTTTCAAAAATCCGCGACCGGCTGGCGGAGTTTTGCGATTTCTCAGCCTCAGCAGAACTTGCCCACGATCTCCAGCCGACTCCTGAATATACCCGGGCTGTATTACTACTTGCCGAGACCAGTGAAGCGCGGAGGCTGCTCGTCACCAGCGATATGACGATTGGCGGCGCGCACGACATACGCGAACAGGTGGACCTGGCTGCACACGGTGGGGTGCTCGATCCAAAGGAATTGCTGGATGTGCAGTCCACGCTCATCTCGATGCGCACCTTGCAGCGCTTTTTCAGCAAACATGCTGCCACTTACCCACACCTGGCTGATATTGCCGCCCGTCTGCCTTCGCCCACGGAATTGATAGAAGCCATCTCGCGCTGCATCACCGAAAATGCCGAGGTGGCGGATGGCGCCTCTCCCAGGCTGTATGATCTGCGCCGCCAGGTCCGCATAGCCCACGACCGGTTGATGTCCCGCCTGCAGCGCTACCTGACCGACAGTTCCACTGCTTCCAAGCTGCAGGATGCAGTGATAACCCAGCGCGACGGGCGCTACGTTATCCCGCTTCGGGCAGAATTCAAGGGGCAGGTAAAAGCCATCGTCCACGACCAGTCATCCACGGGAGCCACCCTTTTTGTCGAGCCGCTCGCAGTGGTCGAACTGAATAATGCATTCCGGGAAGCCCAGATCGCAGAACGCGACGAAGTGCGGCGGGTACTGGCACAACTTTCCGCGCAGGTGGGGGAACTGGGCGGGCAGATCGATCCAGGTGTAACCGCCCTGGCCGAACTTGACCTGGACTTTGCAAAAGCCAAATATGCAGAAGAACTGCACGCTTCGGAACCTACCCTGCTGGAGATATCAACCCTTAAGCGAAGGAAGTTTCATTCCAATGAAGGGAAGTCCATTGAAACAAACCCTGGGGGACAAGGTACGCCGCCTGAACTTCCCACGATCAGGCTGCTCAATGCCAGGCATCCACTGCTCGATCCCGACTCGGTGGTACCCATCACGATCGATGCCGCCACTGGGACGTTCGCATTGGTCATCACAGGTCCAAACACGGGCGGCAAGACCGTCACACTCAAGACCGTCGGTCTGCTGGTGGCGATGGCGCAGAGCGGGCTGCATATCCCGGCCCTATCCGGCTCGGAACTGCCCTGCTTTCAGGCCATTTATGCTGATATTGGCGACGAACAATCCATCGAGCAATCCCTGTCGACTTTCTCCGGTCACATCACCAATATCGTCCATATCCTGAAAAAAGCGGACCAGCGGGCATTAGTCATCCTGGACGAACTTGGAGCCGGCACAGACCCGCAGGAAGGCGCGGCACTGGCACGCGCCATCCTTTCGGCGCTGCTCTCGCATGGCATTACCACTTTTGTCGCCACGCATTATCCGGAACTGAAAACCTTTGCCCATACCACCCCGGGGGTGGTCAATGCCTCGCTGGAGTTCAACGTCCAGACACTGCGCCCGACCTTCAAACTGACCATTGGCCTGCCGGGCCGGTCGAATGCACTGGCGATTGCCCAGCGGTTGGGACTTCCCCAGGAGATCATCGAAGTTGCAAAAAGTGAAATCAACCCAGACGACCTGCGGGCTGACAAGTTGATCGGCGACATACATCGCCAGCGCAAAATTGCTTTCAAGGAAAGTGAAAAAGCCGGCAAAGCCAGGTCCGAGGCGCGGCGACTGGAGCAAACCCTGGCAGACCGGCTGGAAAAAATTGAAGACGAACGCCAGAAAATCCTCGAACAAGCACGCGCCGAAGGTGAACTTGAAGTGGAAATATTCAAAGCGCAATTGAAATCTCTCAAGGCTGAACTAAAGCGCGCCCGCCAGCCGCTTGTGGCACTCCAGGAGATCGAGGAAAAGGTAGAATTTGTCGAGGAGGAAATCCAGAGCCCGGTAAAGCGCCACCTGGAACACACCGCAAAAGTAGACCATGCCGCCTCAAGAGGTCCACTCAAGGTTGGTGAGAAAGTCATCCTAAAAAAACTCGGCAATGAAGGGACGATCATTTCTTTGGATGAAGATGAGGCTGAAATCCAGGCCGGTCCGCTGCGGATGCGAGTTCACCAGGATGAGTTGAAACGAAAGAAAGAGACCCCAGAAATAGAACCAGATAGTGTCGAAAAGACAAAACATCCAAAAACCGGGGGGGAATCCATCCAGGATGCCCAGCGAACACACTCGCTAATGGCGGTTTCCCCAGGCGTCGAGCTTGACTTGCGCGGTCAAAGGGCGGAAGACGCTCTTGAGATGCTAGAACGTTATATCGAAAAAGCTTATATGTCCGGGCTGCCTTTTGTGCGCATCATCCACGGCAAGGGGACTGGAAAACTCAGGCAGGAGGTCCGGGCAGCGCTAAAGGAGCATCCGCACGTGTTTTCATTCGAAGAAGGTGGGGATAAGGAAGGGGGAGCAGGCGTGACGGTGGCAAAGCTCGAAAGGGAATAAATCAAATTTCCGGGTTCAAAACCGAACCCGGATTTTTTTATGTTTCACCAGACAGGTACTCACGAATGTGAGCTTCAAGCACGTCCAGGGGGACGGCGCCATTCTGCAGAACCCGGTCATGAAACTCCCGCAAATTGAAATGTAGTACCCAGTTCTTTTTCAGCCAGTGCTCTCAGTTCACGGATTTTCAACTCGCCCATTTTGTAAGCCAGTGCCTGCCCCGGCCAGGCAATGTAGCGGTCGACTTCATTGGTTATGTTCAGCAGGGTGGAAGATGTGGATTCGGCCATGAAATCGATGGCCTGTTGACGCGTCCACCCCAGGGCGTGCATGCCCGTGTCCACTACCAGCCGGCAGGCGCGCCACATCTCATAAGACAGTCGCCCAAAATCCGCATAAGGGTCCTGGTAGAAACCGACTTCCAATCCCAGTCTTTCTGAATATAATGCCCAGCCCTCTACAAAGGAGGTAAACCCGGAAAACCGGCGGAAGTTTGGCAAATCATCCAGTTCCTGTTGGATGGCAATTTGGAGGTGATGACCCGGTACTGCTTCGTGAAGAGAGAGAGCTTCGATCTCGTACAATGGACGGCTGGCAAGGTCAAATGTGTTTACGTAGTAATTACCAGCCACGCTGCCATCTCCCGTACCAGGCTGGTAATATGCAGCAGTCTGACCAGGGGCGCTAAAGCTGGGTATTTCCCGGATGCCATAGGGTAAGCGCGGCAGGGTCTTGAACAACCTGGGCAGTTCGCCATCCATCCGTTTCAGAACCAGGGCGCTCTTTTCAAGAAGGGCCTGGGGAGAGGTAACGTAAAACCTCGGGTCATTGCGTAAGAATTCTATGAATTCGCGAAATGTACCCTTAAACCCGGTCTTCATAATTACGGCATCCATTTCGGTACGGATCCGTTTGACTTCGCTATGACCGATCGCATGGATTTCCTCGGGTGAAAGCTCGAGTGTCGTAAAATAACGAATCCGATCCTGGTAAAATGCTTGACCATCCGGGAGGTCCGAGGCGGCGATCCCTGCCCGGGACCCGGGGATGTATTCCGATTGGAGGAACCGCAGCAGCGACTGGTAAGCTGGCACCACCGACCCGCGGATGGCTTCCTGCGCTTCAGCCGTCAATTTTTCCCTGTCCAGTCCGCCGATTGAGGGGGGAACTTTTCGAAAGGTTTATAAAAAATGCTATCTGCCGGGTCCGTTACGATTTGCGCGTTCACGGAGTCGTCCACCCCCTCGAGGGTAACACGCGCAGGAATGTAACCTGTTTGCAAGCCAAGACGAAGCAAGTCAATGCTCTCGTCAAAATATCGAGGCAGGGCTTCAAGGCGGGCCAGGTAATTTGAGTAATCCTGAACCGTTCCAAAAGGGGAGAACAAATACAAGTCCGGAAAGTAGATATGAAAGCCGCCTGCCTTGGAAAGCGGCAAGCGGTAGCCATGAAAATCCAACCCGGCAATCTCATAGTCCAGCAACCGTTTAAAGATATCGGCATTCAACTTATCTGCCGTGGGAGAGGGCTCGCCGATCAATCTTTTGAAGTCGCTGACGAAAGGCTGCCAGTTGTTTACGCCACGAAGTGAAATGCTCCTCCCCGGCACCGGGAAGGAGATAGTTGAAACGCTGGTCACCGCATGAAGTGGCAAAGAGCGGATCCCACCTCATCCAGGCTTCCCACTGCTCGGCAATCAACCGGTTGATCGACCTGCCTGATTCGGTGCCAGGAATTGTTTCAGATACAGCCATTCACATTCCTATCGAGCGGGTGGGTACGAAATACTCACGGTTCAACAATGGGACCAAGCCTGTGCAAATCGAAATATCCGTTTCCGAATGTAGAAGGCGTCCGGGTCGGCGATTGGTCGCTGAACCTTGATCAGCTCCACGGCCTCCTGTGGGCCATACCCCAAAGCGATCAGGATGGCTGCACCCATCGCAACCCCGCGATGACGTCCCCTGGCACAGTGGGCATAAACCTTCCCGCCTTCCCTGAAGGTTTGCAAGGCGGCACAAACACCACGCATCAATGCATGCACGGGGATGGGAAAGACCGGGTTGTCCAACGTCCGCAGCCAAAGGATATCGAGGGGCGGCTGGTGCGAGTCCCGTTTCAGGCGCCTATCGAAGCGCATATTGATGACCAGGCGTACTCCCAGTTCTCGCAAATAATCGTAGTCATCAGCGCGTGGGGTATCCCCTATATAAAGGTTGTCAGTGATTTTGGAAATATCCATGGGGCGTATCTTATCACAATCAGCGGGCTTCGGGTTCCCAGCGATAGGCCGCCAAAATTAATGCCCTGCCCGCGGCTGGTTTTACGGCTCGATCACCGCCATTCGAACAATATCCAGCACCTGCAATCCGGATAGGCGTTGAATCCCAGCAGCTTCGTCTGTCAGGTATAGATCACCCTGGTAGGTGGCATCGGGGCGGGTGTAGAGGCCGCGATTGGGCAGTCCATCCACCGCTGCCCAGAAATTCCAAAATGGAATATCATACTCAACTGCCAGCAGGGCATACTGGGTATTCACATGTTCATCCAACTCACGGTCATCCGCCTTGCTGGCCAGGATGGGGACGACCCCGGCTGCGATAAGCTGATCCAGGATAGTCCGCATGTAATCTTCATTGCGGTTCTCATAATGTGTTCCCACGTGGATGATAACGAAGGATGGTTTATGAATGCGCAGTTCGCATTTTAGGGGTGTTTCATAAATTGTGCACGTCTCCTGATTTTGTGTCCATCCGTCCCAGAGAAGCGCACCGGCTGTTGTACCGCCGCGAACCGTTGGACTCAAACGGTTGAACGAGCCGCTGAACCAGGCCACTGTTTCCTTAAGGTTTAGCGGTAACGCGGCGATCGCCTGCGCATCGGTTTCGTAGATACCGAGAAAAACATTAGGCTCCGACTGGCAATCACCAAAAACCGAAAAGGCACGAGGATCATTGCCAAGTGTTTGACCGAGCTGGTACACCCGACGTGCGTGTTCCGAGACGGCAGGTATCACCGGCCAATGGTGCCAGTCCGCCGGGTCAAGGATTTGAGTAAGGGGGAGCTGGGTCGGAGCAGGCGTAGTGTAGAAACTCGCGGTGGGTGTCGAGCTTTCCGAAAAAGCAAGGGTCCATTTCGGGGTTGGCGAGGCTACCTGGGTCGGCTTTTCGACACTTTGGACGGGAAGGTCCGGAGTAAAGCTGGCAGTCCAGGCAGGAAGCGGTGCATCCGTGTGGAATACCAAAGGAGCGGCTGCAGGTGCCTTTGAAAAGATCGGCTGACAACCACACAGTAAAGCGACAATTATGAAAACTAATGGGATCGAAATCCGGGATGGCATGAACCAGGTAAGATATAACGTGGTAGTTTTCGGTGGGATGGGGTAACTCGATGTGTCAGTAATACGGACCGCTTTATACTGGATGCTCCTGTCTGCGTGTGATTTTATTTTAAGTGAACGTTGGAACTAACTTATTATGGCTGCCCTCATTTGCGTGGCACAAAAAGGTATCCAATGCCCCATTGATTTTGGATATATTCATGATCATGCAAAGCAGCGCACAATATCCTCATTTTTTTGCGTATGCTGGTTATATGTACTGCCAGGCTTTCCTTGGCGCCCTCGTCGTAACGACCTCTAAACTTCATCGACAATTCCTGGTATGTGGCAGACCTGTCAACACTGTTTAGCAAAATGCTCAAGATATCCCTTTCCGTGGGAGTCAATTTTTGCTTCTTGCCCAAAGACACGATATATTGCGAATCCAGGTCTATGGTCATTACATCATCGGAGTATTGATTGGCCTTTGCCGGTTGTGGCTGCGGCGTTCGGGCGCGCCTCAGTAACGCCCGGATGCGTGCGTCCAGGATCTCGTGCCTGAATGGTTTGGAAAGGAAATCGTCGGCACCCTGGAACAAACCGCGGATTACGTCGCTTTCGGCAGAACGAGCAGTCAAAAAAAGAATGGGGGTGCTGGTCATCCGCCGCAGGTTGTGGCAGGTATCAAAGCCATCCGTTTCCGGCATCATGATATCAAGCAGGATGACATCCGGGTGAGATTCATATGCCGCCCGGACCCCTTCTTCTCCGGATGTCGCGGAAAAAACTTCGTATCCATCCAGGCGGAATCTAATTGTCAGCATCTGGATGAAATCCAGATCATCATCAATGATTAATATTTTATCCATCGTTTAATTGCTCTAAAAGGGACCTACCGTACTCGGGATGAGAAACCAACTGGTACCCGACACTGCGATGGTTGACAATTATGGGAATTTCGGATTCGTTTTCCTTCAATTTGTGCTTCAATGAAAACACGATCGTTTTAAGATGAGCACGGTTTTTTACAGAATCCTCCCCCCACATTTGAATGGTTATTTTTTCATAGGGTACATTGCGGGGGGCATTGTTTGCAAGTATTTCCAGCAGGGTGAACTCGCGGGGGATCAAGCGGATCTTTCTCCCATTCCTGGAGATTTCACGTGCATCAAAATCCATCTCGATGCCGCTATCGGGGTATTTGTGGATGTTCGGGCGTTGTGCATAAATCGGATTTTTCAGCACCCGTTTAATCCGTGCAATCAATTCGGGATTATTAAAAGGTTTGGCGATAAAATCCTCTGCCCCAATTTCAAACCCTTTAACAATGTTTTCCTGGAAAGGGGCGGCCGACACAAATATGATCGGGGATCTTGACACCTGATGCAATTTTTGAAAAGTTGACCATCCGTCCACGTCTGGCATTAATAGATCCAGAAGGATTAGGTTGGGATCAATTTCTCCACACTTTTGGACTGCAATCTGATAATCATTTGCTCCCGCGACATCAAAACCAGCTTTGCGCAGGACAATTTTTAGCATTTCTATAAAATCCGTATCATCGTCGACAATCAGGATTTTGGGACGTTCCGGATTTTTAGAATAGTCCAGGTCGCTGCCAACTACCTGGATGGAGCCACCTGGCATGGGAATTATGTCGTTGTTCATCGCCAAATCGGTGATCCTTTTCTTCTGGGAAAAATGCAATCAGATTGCAACCTAAAAACAATTGACTGCCCGAATTTGTGGGCATTAGCTAAATCAACGAATTTATTTCAATTAATTAGTTACTTTACACTAACCTAATCGTTGATTGCCGGGTAATTATTAATTTAAGTGTACTCCTTCTTATAAAAAAGGCAAGCATAGGATATTAATCATTATTCAAATTGGAATGTCTGCAAATTAAGGGAGAGACGGCTTGCCCGGCGTGGTATCAGTTTCGATCCCATATTGAGCTTGCCCAAACCTGACTTGATCGTGGGGAGTGTCACTATTCGGGTAATAGACTGGTGCATCAAGGGGAGATGGTAGAATCAAAATGGAATAGGTTGGTGATTGGTCTATCAGGTGACCTTTCCAGCCTTCGTTTGTTTTCCATATTGCTCTAAACTCTGAAATCCAGGAGTTTCTTGCTTTCCATCCTCTACGGTCTTAGCTCCGCCCTCACCTGGGGCGCGGCAGATTTCACCGGTGGGATCGCATCCAAGCGTTCCAATGTTTTTGGCGTTGTTATTGGCGCCGAAGGCTTCGGGATGGTCATGTTCGTCATCCTGGCAGTGGCATTCCGGGAGCTGGTTCCGCCGTGGCAGACCTGGATATGGGGTGCAGCCTCGGGGCTTAGTGGTGGATTCGGGTTACTGCTTTTATACCGCGCTTTATCAAGCGGACGGATGAGCGTTGCCGCCCCGGTCTCCGCAGTAATTGCCGCAATTATCCCGGTGGTTGTCGGCACATTTTTGGATGGGCTGCCGGGTGTGTGGACTTTTGTTGGCATCCTGCTGGCTCTCGCTGCAGTCTGGTTGATTGCACACGGCGAAGGTGAAAGTAAAAACGCGGCGATCCGCATGAATGAAATCATCCTGCCGCTCATCGCCGGCGTGGTCTTCGGTATGTACTTTGTTTTCATGCACCAGGCCAGCCAAAAAGCCATCTTCTGGCCGATCGTTGCTTCGCGGCTGGCTTCAACTGCCGGTATCCTCGGATACGCACTGGTTACCCGCCAGCCCTGGACTCCAGGACGAAAAACGTGGCCGCTGATTGCATTAAGCGGCATCCTGGATGCGAGCGGTAACGCCTTCTATGTCCTAGGAGGTCAAATGGGCCGGCTGGATGTCTCCGCGGTCCTGGGATCGCTTTATCCCGGATCCACCGTCCTTTTGGCCGGGTTGTTTCTTCATGAACGCCTTAACCGCCTGCAACTGGCGGGTATCCTGGCTGCCCTGTCCGCCATCGTGCTGATGACGTTGTAACGGGGTTATCCTTCACGAGGAGAACCATCGATGAACGACATTTAAGGTCCTGCCAGTCAAAACTGCACGGGAACGGCGTTCCTTCCTGACCTTCCCCTGGCGCATCTACAAGGGAGATCCGCTGTGGGTACCCCCACTTCTTTCCGAGCGTGCCAAAACGATTGACCCGCGGCGTGGATTATTTTTTAAGGATGGCTATGCCGAGTTATTCATCGCCTGGCAGAACGGTAAACCAGCCGGGACTGTCGTTTGCGCGGAGGACAAGAACAACACCCGCGCCAGGGGGTTTGGGGAATGCATGGTCGGATTCTTCGAATGCGTTAATGATTACGCGGTAGCCGAAGCGTTGTTCAACCAGGTAACCGTTTGGGCTGGAGATCACGGACTTGTCAGCTTATACGGGACCTATCAATTTGGACCGGGAGGATTTACGCGGTATCCTCATCGAGGGCCGTGACCGCCCACCTACTTCATACTGTGGTCATAACCCCCCCTATTACCAGGATTTTTTTGAACGCTTTGGATTTAAAAAATCAGGCGAAGATGGTCTGGCTTATGCAATCGACCTTGACCTCAACAATCCTGAAATCCAGCACTTGATGCGCCTGGCTGATAAAATCCGCCAGCGCAGGAAAATCACCGTACGCAGCGGCAACCTTAAGGATATTGACCGGGAGGTCGATAACATCCTGGAACTTCAAAACCGCGGCCTGGCACATTTCGCTGACTATACCCCGTACACCCGCAATGACATCGAAGCAATGATCCTGCCCATGCTGGATATTGTCGACCCGGAGTTAATCCTGTTTGCTGAAATGGACGGCAAGGTAATCGGCTGGTTCCCGGGCGTGCCAAACATGAACGAGGTTCTCATCCACTTAAACGGCCTGCGCCGCCCCTGGGATTACCTGAGGCTTGCAAAATTTGCACGACTTAAACCAAAGTGCCTGGCGATCAAAAGTGTCGCTGTAGTGCCAGAACACTGGGACACTGGCGCAGGCGTGCTGCTCTTCGATGAGATGGCCCGCCGCGCCACAGCCAAGGGCTACAAATGGGCTGACCTGTCTCTGACCGGGGATGAAAACCCGGATACATTTCCCCTTGCTCACCGTATGGGTGCCAAAATTTACAAGCGCTACCGCTTCTATAAGAAACAACTGGATCCCGAGTAAATTGCGAGGCGCTGGGGGATATGGGTACCATTACTTTTTTGCCAGATGCCTGTCCTGCGTGACAAGGTAATTCAAAATGTTTACGCCAGTCGCTCTCGATAAAAGGATCTTCGTTTGAAATTGGCTGCATGCATTGCCAGCCAAAAATTGGGGGTTATGGGTTGGCTGTTATTTTTTGGGTGGTTTAGTCTTTTTGTCTTTGTCTTCCAGCAACTTGTCCATGTCAACATCATAATCCCCCCATTTACTGCCGCTGGCAGTTGAAAAAATCATCTGGTTGGTGATCTCCGATTGCGCTTCAGCTTTTTGGACATCGGCGCGACGTTCTTCGGCAGCCTCCGAGGAGAGAGACGCCTCGCCGTCAGCTACGGTCAAGATATGCACTTCAATTAGGTCGCCAGCCTGGTAGGGAATTATCTCTCCCGTACCGTGTCCAATTAGTGCATGCCCCAGGGGAGTATTCTCATCCAATAGGCCGCTTTTAAAATCAGCCAGTTTCGCAGAGACAATCGTAAATTCGCGCTGCTCGACTGCCCCGTCTGAATCCACCAATTCCACAAGGACCCGGCTATTGAGGATGATCTTTGGATTATTAGTATTCGGTTCCATGTACCCATCATACCAAAGATTTTAGTGGGGAATATTGTTCCTTTAAGGTCGGGGGAGAAGACAAATGGATCAACCCATTGCTGATCGCCTTCCCAATATGCACGTGACGGCCCAAACCTCATATACCTCTGCAAGGAATCCTCGATAGTTTGCCATCTTTTCTCCACAATTTCTCCACATATGAGCGGTATCTTTGGCAGGATAAAAAAGATATAGAAAAGGAGATTGGAAATGAGCAAAACTCAAAGAACATGGATAATTTCAGGGGTGTCGGTTGTGGTGGTTATTGCCCTGGTTCTGGTCGTGATGAGCGTCCGCGGGCAAACCAGCAGCACTACAGCTGCTTACCAGACGACCACCGTTTCAGCTCGGTACCCTCACCTCCACCGTGGAAGGTTCGGGGACCGTGGCATCGACCCAGACAGATAACCTGACCTGGCAGACAAGCGGACAGATCAGCCAAGTCAATGCCCAGATCGGGAACCAGGTCAAGACGGGGGATGTTTTAGCCAGCATGGTTCAAGACGCCCTGACCCAAAGCAACCTGGAAACCGCCCTCCTCAACGCACGGGAGAACCTGGCCCAGTTGACCTCTCCGGAGGCGATTGCCAATGCCAAGCTGGCGGTTACCACGGCGCAAAATAATGTCACCAATGCTCAAATCCAATTGAACAACACCCAATATTGGAAAAACACCTCCCTGATCCAGGATATGTATGCAAACGTGGTCATCGCCAAGGCAAATTTGGATAAGGCTCAGGCAAACTATGATGCCGCGAATGTTGGGACAGATATTAATAATGCAGGAGAGGCCTCCCTCTACCAGGCTCTGTATAATGCTCAACAAGCTTACAATAATGCTGAATATAATTACAGTGTCTATTCCCAGAAACCTACCCAAACGAACCTTGATGCGGCCCAGGCGAACCTGGACCTGGCCAATGCGACACTGACCAGCGCCCAAAACTATGTCACGGCACTGACAGGTGGAACCGTCCCCGCGGACGCCACTGGGACAGCGCTGCTGCAATATGAGCAGGCCCAGCAGGCGGTCCAGACCGCCCAGGCAAACCTGGATGAGCTTACCCTCACCGCACCCTTCGATGGAACGATTACCCAGTCCACTGCAACCGTGGGGTCCGTTGTATCTGCGGGTACCCAGGCATTCCGCATTGACAATCTGTCCAGCCTGGTGGTGGCCGTCTCGGTCACCGAGGTGGATATCAACAGCATCAAGGCCGGGCAAGCCGCGACGATCACCTTTAACGCCATTCCAAATAAAACTTATAAAGGCACAGTCATCCAGTCATCCCTGGCCGGAACGGTTGGCAGCAACAGCACGACCTTTACAGTCAGCGTGCAGATCACCAATGCGGATGCCCTGATCAAACCGGGCATGGCTGCCAATGTAACCATTATCACCAACCAGGTTGCCAACGCATTGTTGGTTCCCAGTACAGCCATCTTTACCGACAGCACATCCGGTCAACAATATGTCTATCTGATCCAAAATGGCACTCCGACAGCCGTGGTGGTCACTACCGGGCGCAGTCTCGGATACCACCACGCAGGTCACCGGTAATACCCTGCAGGCAGGCGACACGATCGTTCTCAGCTTCGCCAGCACGTCCACCACCACTGGTGGCGGCGGGTTCGGGTTCGGGCTGGGCGGGTTGGGTGGACCTGGCGGCGGTGGCACTCGTCCCGTAGCGACCCCGTAGGTCAGGAGGATGAAATGGAAGACACAATGATCCGGACTGACAGCCTGACGAAATTCTATCGGATGGGCGAAGTGGAAGTGCAAGCCTTGCGAGGGGTATCCCTGGAGGTCAAGCGCGGCGAATCTGTAGCCATCACCGGACCCTCCGGTTCAGGTAAAACCACCCTGATGAACATCCTGGGCTGCCTGGACAGGCCAACCGGCGGGGATTACATCCTGGATGGCGAAAAGGTATCGGGCCTGACCGACGATCAACTGGCCGGCATCCGGAACCGCAAGATCGGATTTGTATTCCAATCCTTCAACCTGCTGCAGCGCACCTCGGCACTTGCCAATGTCGAACTGCCGATGAGTTATTCAGACTCGGCAAACGACGGCCGGGAACGGGCGGTGGCAGCACTGCGGGCGGTTGGTCTTGAAAGCCGCATGAAGCACCATCCCACGGAACTCTCCGGCGGGGAACAGCAGCGGGTGGCCATTGCCCGGGCATTGATCAATGAACCTGCAATCCTGATGGCCGACGAACCCACCGGCAACCTGGACTCCAAGGTGGGCCAGGAAATCATGGACCTGTTGCTTAACCTTAATCGCGAACGCAATACCACGCTGATCATCATTACGCATGACCCGAGGATTGCCGCTCAAACGCAGCGCGAGATCATGATCCATGATGGGCAGATCCTGGAGGCTGTACAATGAAAATCACACGGATTATTCGGGAAACCTTTACAAGTCTGAACTCCAACAAGCTGCGCACCGGGCTGACGGTGCTGGGCATTGTGATCGGCGTGGCGGCAGTCATTGCCATGCTTTCGGTCGGGCAGGGTGCCCAGAACTCCATCACCAACCAGATCAATGCATCGGCACGAACGTCCTGTATCTCTCGGCGGGGACGCGGGCTCGTTTCGGGGGTGCCGAAGGGTTCAACGCCGTACGGAACGTCAAGCAATTAACGCTGGCAGATGCAGCTGCGGTCGAGAATCCGATCCAGGCCCCATCAGTCAGCGCGGTCGCCCCCATAATACAGGGGAGCAACATCTCCGCGGCTGCCAACGGGCAGACAACCACAACCACCGTCTATGGTGTGACCACCAGCTACTTTTCCATCCGTAATCAGCAAATTACAGAAGGTGCTTTTTTTAATGACCAACAGGTGAACGCTCATGCCCGTGTGGCGATCATCGGTGCGGACCTGGCAACCACGCTCTTTGGCCAGACCACGGGGCTGACCGGGCAGACGATGCTCATCAACAGCCAGACATTTACGATCATCGGCGTTCTGAAAGCGACCGGTGGAACATCGTTTGGGAGTGCCGATAACCAGGTTATTGTTCCGCTTACCACTGCACGTGACCGCATCGTCAGCCGCCCAGGCACAAATGTGGACGAGATCTATATCCAGGCTTCCAGCGCAACAGCCGTTGCGGAGGCAACCACGCAGGTTTCCGATATCATGCGCCTGCGCCACCACGTGGCGGTCGGAAAAGAAGATTTCAGCGTTCAAAGCACGGCAAGCTTGCTGACGACGGCCACTTCGATCACCGGTATCTTAACCGCTTTCCTGGGCGGCATTGCCGGGATCAGCCTGCTGGTGGGAGGGATCGGCATCATGAACATCATGCTGGTCTCGGTGGTGGAACGGACCCGCGAAATCGGGCTGCGTAAAGCACTGGGTGCCCGCAACCGGGACATCATGTCCCAGTTCCTGGCTGAGTCCTCGTTCCTAAGCCTGCTGGGCGGGTTGCTCGGAATCCTGCTCGGGTGGTTGATCTCCCTGATCATCGGGCAGATCGCTTCGGCTGCCGGCACTGCTTTGAACCCGGCTGTCAGCCTGAACGCCGTCCTGCTGGCAACCCTGTTTTCGATTGCCGTCGGCTTGTTCTTTGGCATCTATCCGGCACGCCGGGCCGCCAGGCTCGAACCGGTGGAAGCATTGCGGTACGAATAATTAATTGTCCCGTGCTAAATCCGGGACTACACGTCCCGTCTAAAACCCGGGAATACTTCGGAGGAACCTATGTCCAAACTATCGATCATAACCATTGCAAAATCCACCGGCATGATCCTGCTGCTGACCTTGCTGATCACAGCTTCCCCGCTGGTGTGGATAGCTTCCATTGCTGCCGACCTATTTTTTAGTATCTTTCCGGGTCTTCGAGTGTCAAAACTCGTACCGGTGAAAGCAAGAACGTGACGAATAATATTGATTGATCCTGCACCCAGGTGGGAAGCGGGACTACTTTGGAGGTAAAAATGTCAAAACTGAATTCAAAAACTTTAATGATCGGAGCAGGTGTTCTCCTGCTGCTTGCACTTTTATTCCTGGCCACACCCATCCTGCGGGTGACCGGAGTCTCGGGAGCCAACCGCACTGGCTTCACCCGGCAATTTACCGGTGGGACACCCCGGAGGACAGAACGGATTTCCCGGGCTGGGCAGCGGCACTACCGGCCAGGGTAACTCAACCGGCCCGACCGCTCCAACCAGCCCAACCGGGCGGACATTCGCTGGACAAAACCGCAGCATATTTGCCTTTACTTTCCTAAATGGGATTACAGGGATCATCATCTACGGCTTAGCCCTGCTGGTTTCGCTGGTTGCAGCGGTGGGAATGTTCCTGACCAAACGCTGGGGACAGGTGCTTGGTATCGTGATGGGCGTTCTGTATCTCGTTCTTGCAGTGCTCAGCCTGATCCCGACGATCATGGTGGCATTTACTTTTGCCCGAGGCTTTAATGCCTTAAGCCTGGGGCTGAGCATCCTGCACCTGGTCCTGGCGGTCGCGGTCATTGTGCTCGCCCTGATCCCGGCGAAAAAGATGCTGGCTCCAGCCACCCCAGCTGCGCCGATTTCTACGGCTACACCTACGGCTCCCAGCGCATAACTTGAGACAGCCCGCCCGCAGGAGGGCGGGCTGATTTTTTTCTTGCATGAATCCTGCATCTGCGCCATAATAACGTTGCTGTCATAGGTATATTTACCGTCTGCTGTCAAAATGCTCAACAAGAATCAGGATTTATCCGATCATTATATTACAGCAACCTGTCATCAACCAATGGCAAAGAAAATTCTTGTCATAGATGACGAACCCAAGATTGTCGAGATTTGCAGCGACTATTTGCACGCTGCCGGCTACGATATCATCACCGCGGGAGACGGGCTGCAGGGGCTGGCGATGGCCCGCTCGCAGAAACCCGACCTGATCGTGCTGGACCTGATGCTGCCTGGCATGGACGGGCTGGACCTGTGCCGCACCCTGCAGCACGAAAGCAGCGTACCCATCATCATGCTCACCGCCCGCATCGAGGAGACGGACAAGCTCATCGGGCTGGCACTGGGAGCGGATGATTACATCACCAAGCCATTCAGCCCGCGCGAACTGGTGGCACGTGTCCGCACCGTGCTGAAGCGTGCCAGCGGAGACGCCTACCAGCGAGGTGATCCGGGCTGGCGACCTGACCCTGGACCGCAGCCGGTACCAGGTGGTGCTGCCGGACCGGACCGTGGTGCTGACCATGACCGAGTTCGAACTGCTGGCGACCATGATGAGCCAGCCCGGGCCGCATTTTCACGCGGGCGCAGCTGCTGAACGCGGTGCGGGGCGTCTCCTTCGAAAGTTACGAACGGGCCATCGACTCGCACATCCGCAACCTGCGCCGCAAACTCGAACCGGGGGATTACATCGTCACCGTCCACGGCATCGGCTACAAATTCGAAGGATAAGCATGCACGCATTCCTCCTCCGTCCGCTTAATCCGAAACCGGCTGTTCCTGCTGCTCCTGCGCGCCTTTATCATTGTCATTGCCTTCCTGGTCCTGTTCACGCTTCTGGCCACGGGGCTGGTGCTGGCCAATCCTTCGCAATCCAACCCGCTCTTCCGGCTGCCCACCGTTGCGCGGCTTGAAACTTATTACCATTGCCCGAGGTAACTGGGGCGGGGTCAGCAGCATCTTCACCAATTCACTCGATATCGAAGCTGCCCAGTGGAGAGACTCGATCCTGCTGGACGCCCAGAACCACGTCGTGGTGGAATACGGACGGCCGGTGGATCCCGCCGAAGCACCTGGTGATACCAGCCTGGCAGCGGGGAGACTCGTCATGCCGATCCTGGTGAACGGGCAGGTGGTTGGGACGCTTGTCGGTCGGGCAAAACGTCCAGCCATCACAGAGGCTGTTCACTTTTCGTTTCCTGCAGCCGGTGCTGCTGGCATCCCTGGTGCTGGCGGTGTTTGCCACGGTGATCGGCCTGCTGCTGACCCGGCGGGTGGTCACGCCGCTGGCAGAAGTGATCGCCGCGGCAGAGGAGATCGCCGGAGGCAATTTGACGGTGCGGGCCCGCACGCAAGGGATCGGACGACCTGGGGGAACTCGGCAAAAGCTTTAATAAAATGGCGGACTCCCTGGAAACCAACGACCGCGAACGGCGCGACATGCTGGCCGAACATCGCCCATGAACTGCGCACGCCGCTGACGGTGGTGCGCGGCCGTCTGGAAGGGATCATGGACGGGATCTACCCGGCGGACGAAAATTCGATCGGGCCGGCGCTGGAAGAGGCCTACCTGCTCGAGCGGCTGGTGGAGGACCTGCGCCTGCTGACCATGGCTGAGAGTCACCAACTGGCGTTTGAAAAACACGAATTGGATCTGAAAGAGATCGCCCGGCGTTCGATCAGCATGTTCCAGGCTGAGGCGGATGAGAAGAAGATCCGCCTGGAGATGGTGACCTGGCCGGAAAAAGCCCTGGTCAACGCCGACCCGCTGCGCACCGAACAGGTGATCAGCAACCTGATCTCGAACGCCCTGCGCTACGTGCCCGAGGGCGGGCGGGTGTGGGTTGACATTTCCGAACGATGAAAAGGAAGTCGTGATCAACATCAGCGATAACGGCCCGGGGGTGCCAGAAGCGGACCTGCCGTTTATTTTCAACCGGTTCTGGCGGGGAGAGAAGAGCCGCTCGCGGGTGTCAGGCGGGGCGGGGTTGGGGCTGGCGATCGCCAAGCTGCTGGTGGAAGGACAGGGCGGCAGGATCGCTGCGCGCAGCCTGGCGGAGGGTGGATTGCAGGTGAGCGTGTCGTTCCCGGCGGCGGGATAAGGCGGGAGAAGAGCTTCAACCACGAATTCACAAAGCCACGAATCAGGTCAGGGATCACTCAGTGCTACACCACTGATATGAGTCAGTGGTGTAGCGGATGGCGGCTGGACGCCGCCTGCACGTACACGCGACCGGTTGAGTCCGAGAAGAGGAACAATTAATTAGCTCCAAATGCCTGATTCTCACCGAGTGAATTTTCATTAAAGGGGGGCCAAAAAACGGGATTTTTAATTGATCCTGCCATTGATCCTGAGGATCAATTCATTTGCGACCATTAAAAGAGAATTATTGGGATAATGTACCCAATATGGGTGGAAAACTGGTGGCTCTCGGTGCTGACTCGTCCCGAGCTAAAGACAAGGATAATATCCCTAAAGATCAGGGATAATGTCCCTAATCCCACAAAATTCGGGGGACAGGCGAGCAGGGACAATGCGCTTCGCGAAAGGAGTATCGCTACATCCGCGATCCGATGACAGGAAAAAAAGAAACGAATATTCTCCTCAAAACCCCGATTCTCCTCGAGAGGTCCTTCATATAAATGTGCTCCAAAAATCGGCAATGATTTGATTTTGCATTCGATCCTGAGGAACGAATAATTTGCACCTACCTGGGGGGATTGTTGGAACAATGTCCCCAACCCCCCCATAAGAGGTCGATGAGCAAATAGGGAAGGTTTGTCGGGCGGACGCCGTCCACCCCTACAAAAACGAATATCTCTTAGGAGAGGAAGAATTTCAAATTCGTGTGAACTTTACGCAATTTTCGAGGAACGCATAATCGGCTCCTGTTCTTTGGAAGACTGGATGGTGATTCATATTCAGTTTTTAAGGTTCGAAAAGATCTTGGCAAGCAGGAAGAAAAGAATCCCTTGCCTTATACATTATAGCACATGCGTTCTAATCGTCAATTGTACCTACTCACACACACCAAGGCAAGGTGTCCAGAAGGGATATTTCCACCAGCCACCCATCCCCCAAACCCCCTTCCCATAAATCCATATATAGATAAGAACCAGGTTTGCGCTTACGGGAAGGGGGCTTTGTTGCGAAAACTGGGGAGTGTTCGGCAAAGGACGCCTCCACTCCCCAGTTTTCGCGTACCAGGAGGCAACCATATGCCTTTGCCGACAACAATGTGAGAAGATACTTAAAAAGTTACGTTTGTCAAGGATAAAGGTGCAGGGAAACTCATTCCCTGCGCTTATAATCTTTTTCACATATACCTGCCCACGGGAGGGGCTTCATGAAAAGAAATTCAATCCGATCCCTGGTGCTGGGGTTTACAATCCTCGTCCTCAGCATCCTTTCCTGTTCTTCGCCGATGCAATTATTTGCAACAGCTACGCCAACATTCACGGTAACTTTTACTCCGACCAATACCCCCACCCCCACCGCAACAAGCACCCCGACAGCTACGCCGGTGCCACCTCCACCGATGACGGTGACGCGCTGCATATTTGAGGATGACTGCCCCGAGGCACACTTGTTCACCTCGTATCTGTCAAACCCGATCATGAGCAACCTGCTTACGGAGGTCGTCTTCCCCGCCGAGGATAAAATGCGGGTGAACGTGGGCTGGTGTACGAAAGATGAAGCCGCCCTGCAGGACAACCTGCAGCATATCTCATACATGTTCGAGATCGACGGGATCTCCTACCTGGACCTGGCAAGCATATCCCAGGGCACTTCGACAGACGAAACCGATCCGACCATCTCGTATCCGTGTTCATTCATCGGCGTGATGCTCAGCGGCTGGACGATCGGCGAGAATCACATGGTGACGATCGGGGTAAGCTTCGATGCACCGGTAAATGACGGCTGGCAGTGGTACAGCCCGACCACCGACGCCCCCTATTCGTTCAAATACGTGCTGGACCTGAAACCGTCCTTCATCCCCACACCCGCCCCGACAGAAACAGCAAGCCCGGAACCGGCGGTCCCGTATTCATCTCCGGTGCCGTCGTGCGACCAATCCTCGAGCATCCAGATATCAAACACGACGGGTGAATCAGTGACCCTGTATCTCAGCGGTCCGGCCGAATACGTGTTCTATCTCGGAACGGGAGATACGACCCTGTCAGTGTGTTCGGGGTATTACAGTTACACGGCATATGGCTGCGGAGGGGCGAGCGACTCAGGGAGCATGTCGAGCGGAGAGTCGCACGAGTTTTACTGCAGCGGGAGATAGCCACAGCACCAAAGGGGTTATCGACCCCACCCCCTGCCCCTCCCCAAAATCGGGAGGGGAGAAGTATGCGAAAATAGGTGTGCGAAAAACACGCACACCTATTTTCGCAATTCTTTAGGCAAGAGTAACGGTAAGCAAAGGATGCAAAGATTCTATTCCACCCCTGCCCGGAAGGAAGTCATCGGGGGCATAACTGTGGGAACGAAAATAAAGTTGCACCGACGATTCGAAGTCAGCGGAAGAATAAGAATAGTTTTAACCCCACCCCCTCCCCTCAAAGGAAGCATCGGGCTCACGTGAGCCCAGATGCGGTCGATGGCGGCGTGACGCCGCCTGCGAACTTGGGAGGGGAGAAATAAGCGAAAAACTGGAGTGCGAAGAATACGCACTCCAGTTTTTGCAGTTCTGTTAGGCCGGCGTGAAAGGTCAGCAAAGGATGCAAAGACTCTATTCCTCCCCTGCCCGGAAGGAAGGTATCGGGGACGCGTGAGCCCGACACCTGCACTGCACCAAACGCAGTGCGGTGCAAGTGTGCGGTCGCCCGCCTAGCGGGTCCCTGAAGAACAGGGATGATATCCCTTAAGAACAGGGACAATGTGCTTCGCGAAGGCCGCCTCAGGGTGGAAGAAATCAGCGGCGAGGCCCCCAAAGGGGGTCCCTAAAGAACAGGGACAATGTCCCCAAAATACGGGGATGATATGCTTCGCGAACGCCGCCGAGAGCATATTTATAACCACACGCCGGCCCCGGTCTAAAGACCAGCGGCGGAGAGTAAGAGAATGGATTTTTGAACGGGGGACCAACCAGCCGTTATTCGTCCAGATAGTCGTGCAGGCTGCGGTGGGTGGAAGGGTGCCGCAGGCGGTTCAAAGCCTGGGCTTCGATCTGGCGGACGCGTTCACGGGTCACGCCCATCTTGCGTCCAACCTGTTCCAGGGTGTAAGGCTGCCCATCGAACAACCCATAGCGCAGGGCAAGGATGCGCCCCTCGCGAACGGGCAATGCGCTCAAGACTTCGCGTAGATGCTCACGCAAGAGATTATAAGCCGCGGTTTCATCGGGCGGGGCGATTTCGTCATCTTCGATAAAGTCGCCAAGCACGGAGTCTTCCTCGACATTGGTTGGTGATTCCAGCGAGAGCGGCCAGCGGGAAATGTGGATGATGTGCTCGATCTTTTGGGGAGACATTTCGAGCGCTTCGGCCAGCTCGGCGACGGTGGGCTCGCGTCCCAGGGACTGGGTCAACTTGTACTGGGAGCGAAAGAGCTTGTTGATCTGGTCGCCCATATGGACCGGAACACGGATGGTGCGCCCCTGGTCAGAATTGGCACGGGTCACAGCCTGGCGGATCCACCAGGTGGCATAGGTGCTGAACTTGAAGCCGCGGCGGTAATCGAACTTCTTGGTGGCGCGAATGAGGCCGATATTGCCTTCCTGGATCAGGTCAAGAAAAGGGACACCGCGCCCCATATGTTTTTTGGCGATACTGATCACCAGGCGGGAGTTGGCGGTAATCAGGTGCTCGCGGGCTGACCAACCGTCTTCAATCAATTTTTGCAATTCGATCCGGCGGCCGGGGCTGACTTTTCCACCCGCCAGTTCGACGCGCGCCATGCGCCCATTCTCAATATGCCGGACGAGCTCGACTTCTTCCGTCCCGGTCAGCAGCGGGACGCGGCTGGCTTCCTTGAAATACAGCCCGATGGTATCGGAGGTATCGATATTGGCGAGGTAATCATCCAGGGAGGGTTCCGGCTCAAATGCGGATCCCGGTTTCTTCCCCGGCACCCAGCTCATCCTCCGGAGAATCAACGGCAGGAGTATCCTCCGCGAAAGGAATTCCGGCGCTCAGGAGCGCCGAAAATACCTCCTCCAACTGCTCGATATCCTTTTCGGCTTCAGGGAAGACGTGCAGGATATCGTCAATGGTGACGTATTTCTTCCTACGCCCCAACTCGATCAGCCGGGCGACAGGGGAATATTCTTCTTCCACATCCAGCAATAAAGGTTTTTCGATTTTCTTTCCTGGCGAGAGGTTTTTTTTCATATGTACCTGGAGCACCCCAAGGAACACCCCTGACGAAGGGATATCATATCATTACTTTGGCTGCCAGCACGATTGACTTGGGAGAATGGAAAATTGAATGAGAAAACAAGTATAGGTTCAAGTGGTTGTGATGAATAGAATAGGTTAATAAACCCCACCCCCGGCCCCTTTAAGGAAGCATCGGGGACGCTTAACCTGGCTGAATGGAACAAGTAACTAGAGCGCCGACTATTCAGGTCGGCGGATGAATAAGAATTGTTTGACCCGACCCCCTGCCCCTCCCCAAAATCGGGAGGGGTGATATATGCGAAAAAGGCTGGTGTGAGCGAAGCTCACACCAGCCTTTTTCGCAAGCTTTTATCATGAGGTGGGCGCCAGAAGAGAAAGGATTGATCACAAAGAATTAACTGTAAGTCAGCAAAGCTGCACCAGCCTATCCTGCTGTCGTGGTCGATTTATAAGACGAGAAAAATGTGCGGCAACAAGCGCTCCTTTATTCGCGAACTTATGCGAGGGGAAGCGTCGCGAATGACGGCTCGAACCCACAGCCCTACCCCGACCTCCCCAAATCCTGCGGATTTAGGGAGGGAGTAGATGGTAGTTCGACCCAAGGGAGTCCCCTAAGAACGGGGATAATATGCTCCGCGAGGGACGATCGTCGCGAAGGTCGCAATCGGCGCTGGGAGAAGGCATCAGCTGAAAAACAAGTGATGTTTGCATTCTTTGCCAGGGGAAGGGTCAAACCAGGGCAACCGCCAGGAAGAAGAAGATGACGACGTCGCTGAGGAAGTGGATCCACCAGGACCAGAACAGGCCGCGGGTCTCGAGCATGGCTTTGCCCAGGATCCAGCCCATGAAGATGGAGAGCAGGCCGCCCAGGATGCCGCCGGGGGTGCCGAAGTAGTGGGCGATGCCGAAGAAGAAGGCCGAGATCCACAGCGCCTGGCGGCTGCCGCCGACCGGTTCGAGGGTGGCGAGCATGGGAACGCGGAAGGTGATCTCCTCGTTGAAGGAGTTCAACACGGCATAGAAAAGGATGGAGGGCAGGATGGGCAGCACCTTGAGCAGGGTCGCGCCGCCCGGTCGTGCGCCAAGGTAAAACACAACGGCGAGAGTCCCGGCGATGCAGAACCCCCACAACAGGCCAAACTTCGTCCAGGGTTCGGGCTTCGGGAAACCGAGCACGCGCACCGGCTGGATGGGAGCGCGCAGGTCCCCGCCTCTCAGGAAGAGATCCAGGCGCCCGCCCCCCAGCCAGAGCAGGACCAGGATCATGGCAATGGAGACCGCCAGCTTGCCGATCTGTTCGGCCTGCATGCGCACGTCAAAAACGGAATTGCCGAACAAAGCCTGCAGCCCGGGCATGGTGAAATTGACGAGCGGGAGCAGTTCGAACAGGGTGAAGAAGGCAAACATGACCAGCAGGTAATTATAGAGCGGGCGCAGGGAGGTCCAGAAGAAGGACAGCAGGATCAGGACCAGCAGCAGCCCCAGCTTGACATCCGTCAGCCAGGAAGGGATGCCGCCCGCCAGCTTGTCCAAGAAGATGTCGGGGAGGGTGCTGACCAGGAGGGTCACGACCCAGGCGAGGATGGTGAGCTTGCGATCGGACTGCGGGACGGGGAAGGAGTTGGTCCTCATGAATGCTGCTCGCGACCCGCGGGAGGAGGGACGGGGGCATTGATGCCCCAACTGACGACCCGTTTCGGGGTAATGCGGAACATATGGGGGTCAAAGCCGGGATTGACGCCCGCACCGCCGGTTTCGAGCACCTGCACCGTCCCGCGGATCTCGAGGCCGCGCGCCCGCCACGGGTTGACGGAGGCAAGGTCGTCCACCACGAAAGCCACCCGGGGATGCGTTTGGACGTCGCGGAATTTTTTCCGTTTGGCGAAATCGTGACCGCCGATGTCGATAGTGTCGAGGTCGGGGTTGTAGCGGAAGGCTACGGGCACGACGTGGGGCTGGTCGTGAGGGCCGAGGGTGGCGAGGCGGCCGAGACGCTGGCTTTGAAGGTAGGAAATTTCTGCGGGGGTAAATTTGCTCATGGGAGGTAAACCTTTCTCTGATGATTATAGACTACAAGCCGTTCGATGGAAAACCCAAGCGGGCCTGGTAATGGAACAAGAATTTTAATCCTGCCTCCAAATAAAGTGGTTGCCCTACCCCCTGCCCCTCCCCAAATCGGTGAGCTTAACCTGCCCGAACAAAATAAGTAACTGTGGCACCGACAATTCAGCCCCCTGGGGGATCCCTGAAGAACAGGGACAATGCGCTCCGCGGTACCGTCGGTGCGCCCGCCCGCCAGGCGGGTCCTCCGCGAATGGCGGCTCGAAGATGCGCGACCCTGCAGACTCTTGTCTGCAGGGTGGCCGATGGCAACTGGTAGCTGCCTCGGCGCATGGCGGCTTGACCCCCAAGGGGTTGCTACGCGGAAGCCGCCTCAGCTTGCCCCCAAACTGTTCGCATTTGGGGAGGGAGTAGAAGCGGAAGCAACCCCCCTCCCGATACCCAGCGGCTACGCCTTGGGTTCGGGTGTCCCCCCAACTACTTCGTATTTAGGGGGACTTAAAAGGGAAAGATCGGGCTCTGGTCGGCGAAGGGCGAAGATGATGATCAAACTCACGATGGCAAACCCGCCAACGATGGCCTCCGCGGCGTAGATGCTGATAACACCGGCCGAAGCGGGCACGGTGACAAAGTCGATGAAAGCGTGGTACAGGACGGCAAGCCAGACCCAGAACCACTGGCGGCGGGTAAAGGTCTGCAAGACAAGCACCGCCAGTGAAATCTGGATGATGATGGTGCAGAGCCGTTCATAGGCGGGCAGGAAGGCAATCACCCAGGAAGCGGACCAATAGGCCGTAACCTGGGGGTCGGCAGACAGGCTGCCATTTCGCTGTCCGACCAACTGGATAAAGGAAACGAGTGCAAGAGCACCGAAAATGACCGCTTCCGCGCCGCCGTGCCCGGCACCGGTGAGGACGCCCGTGCGCCAGGAGCGGGCATCCTTTGCCCACCAGCGGAACATGGCGTAGCGAAAGAGTTCCTCGAACAAGCCGGCAGCCAGCCCAAGAAACAGGCCGTTAAATACGATCAGACCGGCAGAAGACATGTTCAGGAACACGTTCACCAGGGGAGGGCGATTCATGAAGTAGGTGGAAAGCTGCAGGAACGGGATGTGCACGACCTGGGAAAGGATAAAGGTGGCGGCGCCGATGAACCACAAGCGCCAGCCCAGTTTCCAGGTGCGGGTCAGGTAGACCGCCAGGGCAAGCGGCATGGCGATCATCAAAAGAGCATTGATCAAGTGGGCGAAGAAAATGAAATCCATATTCAACCTCCTGGTGAAGTGAAAAGGGCGACCCGCGGGTCGCCCCTCACGATTTTGCTTACGAATACCAGACGACATTGCCGGACTTGTTCTTGAGCATGTGCCAGCAATGACTGAGGTTCCATTCGTCCCCGCCCTGCCTGACGTACTCTTTTCCGGCGAGGACCATCAAGGCGTTGCCGCCACGGTCGCAGAGGATCTGCCCGATCTCACGGCCGCGTTCGTCCCGGTGCATCAACTGGTTGTCGGTGGAGCCGGGTTCGACCTGCATCAAGCCTACGGAGGCGTTAATTTTCAGCAGCTCCTGGACAAAGGAGGCCAGTTCTTCAGGCGGCATGGGTGGGAGCGGAGCGGGAGGAGGCGCTTTGGGCGGCTCTATCGGTTTGGGGGTGGGTTGTTTTGCTCCAAATAATTTTTGCAAGAAGCTCATGAGGAATTCTCCCTTCGGTAATTGGGTTCGGTAAATTATAGCAGGGGTCAGGAAAGGGCGAGGGTGGATGGAAGGAAATCCTTTTCCATGCCCAAGGAAGAAGAAGGATGAACTAAAATAAAGAAGAAATCAATGAGGTCAGGATCTAATAGGCGCATTTTTTCGTGTTCACCATATATAAGTCTTTTATATTTGGGAATTTGTTGCTCAAATCTATTCATTCAAAGGCTAAACATAAGATGACTGAACCTACCCCCTCAATCCCCATGCCCCACACCCTGCGCCTCGGCAACTGGCAGCGCTGGGCACCGCTACGCGGCAGTGGCATGGTCGCTGGTCTACGCCATGCTGGGGGTCACCTGGGGGGTGGGCGGAGGCGGGTTCCCTTACAGCCCGCAAAACGCGCACGAATACGCTTGGTCGCAGGTACCAGATGGGGATGATGCCCTCCTCCTGCCGGATTTCAAGAATACCCGTGTGAAGGAAGCATTCGCCGAGGATATCAATATTTTCAGACTTATGTATAATTTTCCTGCCAGATACTTCAGTAGCAGGACTGCCGATTAAGAAAGGGAACATGGTAAATGACAGACCCAAGGTATGTACACGTCACCTGCTGGAAATGTAAGACAGAAAATTCCGGTTCTTCATTGATTTGTAAAAAATGTCAGACCAAGCTGGTCAGCGTACTGCGCAATATGGCGCCCCAGGCAAATCCCAAAACAGTCAATCAGCAATCTTTTCTTTATGAATTCTTCATAGATCTAAAGATGCCGGGATCGATAAGTCCTGATTGGCCTTTACCAGTTCAAATCACGATCCCTACATCCCATTGTTCAAGCTGTTTTAAACCAATTCAACCTCAGGATTTGGAGTATATCCAGGAGGTGTACTCCCTGGCACGGTTAACACCCAGTCCTGGGCTGAATTATTTTACCGATGACCTTCAAATGTCATTTGTGAGCGCAGATGTAAAAAACCAGGTGAGAACGACCACCAAGGCTAGGATAACTCTGCACCTGCCTTTGTGCGTAGATTGTTTCTTCGATAAATGTGTGCTAAATAACTATGTGCCCGTGCTTTACGATCCATCCTCCCGTGAAGATCGTACCCTGAGAGGCGTTGGGCTCTTTTTCCGCATAGCAGCCATTCTATCCGGGTGTTCTTTTTTCATCCCTCTGTTCTTGCTTGATAAATTAGAGCACACACCGTGGATTTTGCCCCTTTTTACTGGTCTATTCTTCTCCACTTTTTTATGGATACTTCTCAGTGAAGTTTTCCTGGATAGAGCAAAAGTACATGATCGTAAACTAAAGAAAGCCCTAATCACTGATGCAAAGAACCACGCCGGATTCGTTCGAGGAAATACCAAGGAGGGATATTCAAGTACCCATAAGTTACCTCCTGATACGATCGATACGGCCTGGGTTCTATTCACGATTGATTTCAAAAACGAGCAATACCGGAATCTTCTTGCAAAGTCTAACCGGAGTGGACCTTCCCTCTATATTCCGCCCGATTGAAGAGTGGAAGAAATTAATTTGGGATTATTTTTTCAACCTCATCAGATTATTTACAGTATTTTTGAGTAATCTTGTCAAAGTAATTAGTGGAATATTAATATCCAGGTACTCATCAAATTAAATTCGTTGGAGAAAATGGCCATGACTATCACGCCCCTGATCTCCTTCACCCAAAAGCTGCGCCTCGGCGGCTGGCAGCGCTGGGCACCCTATGCGGCCGCGGCTTGGTCGCTGATCTACGCCGTGCTGGGGGTCACCTGGGCGGTGGGCGGAGGCGGGTTCCCTTACAGCCCGCAAAACGCGCCCGACATGATGGGTCCGCTGCTGGGACAATTGGGAGCGGGCGCAGCCTGGACCGCCGTGATCCTGGCGGGGATCCCGGCGGCGGCGATGGGAGCGGCGATGCTGCGCGGGGTGGGAAAAGGGGCGCTGCGACCGGCCCTGATCACTGCCGGAGCGCTGCTGGCAGGTACGCTGCTGCTGATGATGACCTCGCTCGACCTGCTGGTAAGGGTCGGGTATATCCCCTACGCGGTCCGCAGCCTGTTGACCGGGACGGAGTTCGCCCGGAGTTACCTAAGCTCTTTGACGCAATGGACGACGATCCACCAGGTGCTGTGCCTGCTGGGCGGGTTCCTCTGGCTGGGGGCCACGGTCAGCTACAGCCGGGTGAGCGGGGGCGCCTGCGCGTACTGCGGACGCAAGGAGGCGCCGGAGGGGTGGCGCAGCCCGGAACGGGCGAGGCGCTGGGGGCGGACTGCCGTTTATGTTGCAATGACAGTGCCAGTTTTCTACGCCGTCACCCGCTACGCCTGGGCGCTGGGGATCCCGCTGGGGATGACCGAAGAGTACCTGCGCCAGGGCCAGGTGACCGGGATGTGGATCTCGGGGCTGTTCCTGGCGACCTTCGGCCTGGTCGGGGCAGCGCTCATGCTCGGACTGGTGCAGCGCTGGGGCGAGGTATTCCCACGCTGGATGATCGGACTGGCGGGGCGGCGGGTGCCGCTGGCGCTGGCGGTGGTGCCGGCCGCGCTGGTGTCGGTGCTGCTGATCGTGGGCGGCGTGGCGATCTGGTCCGGGCTGCCCCAGATGGTCGCCACTTTGCAGGCGGCGGGGATGGACGGCATGGGGATCGCCGGGGCAGTCATCTTCCAGCTCGGTCCCACCCTGCTGTTCCCGGCCTGGGGCGCGGCTTGCTGGCGGCGGCGACGCTGGGCTACTATTACCGGCGGCGCGGTCCGTGCCAGGTATGCGGTCGCGGGGGAGTGACCGAAGCCAACCCGTTTTCTCCCCAGATAAAAATCGCCCTGGACGGCGGCGGGAGCAATAAAGTTAATGTGGCTGGGGAATAAAGCGGGCGAGGTGTGCCTCGCCCATTATCATTACACTCTCAAAATTTCAGATTTCGTGAACTAGCGGATAAACGGGTCTTCGGCGGGCAAAGCCCTGCCCCAGGTATTCAGGTAATCTTCCAACGGCGTGGGGACAAAGCATTCCCGAATAAAAACCACATCCAGAATCCTGCGAGGCGATAAAGGACAGTCCTTGATCCGGGTAGATGTAGGTCATGCTGCCCTGCAGGTAATTGCTGTAGGCCGTGTGAGCGGGAGCGCCATACTGCGCCTTTACGGCCGACCATGCCAGCGGGTTGTCTTCACCCACCAGCAGGCTGACCAACCCAACCACCTGGTCCTGAATTACAACAGAGTTGAACCATCCGCGTGAGGAGGAGGCATACAGCAGGGTTGCGAGACCGTCTGCCGATTCCTCAGCCAGGGGTTCGCCCAGCAAAGCCACGACTTCGTCACGAGTGGTCGTACCGGGAAGGATACCTGCCAGGCAAGCCGACTGGGCAGCACCGCCCGGCTGGGTGGAGGCGGGAGGATCCTGACCCTGGGCAGCACTGCCCGGCGGGGTGGAGGGAGGAGTACCCTGACCCTGGCCATTGGACCGGGACGGCAGACTGCAGGCTAACACGGCCAATCCCAGCACGGCTGCAGCCAAAAATATGGACAGGTCACGGCCGCTTCTGGATCCCGTTTTCATATTCGATGCCTCCATAGATTTGATCGCGAATGAAGTTATAGCGCTGCGGAGAACTGGCCTGCAGTTTTTGAGGGTCGTAAACATACATCATCGCCGACTCTGACATATCCTCAAGAGGTCCGTTTTACCATAGTTGGTCGGCGGCAGGTTGGCGGCAGCGCCGTATAATTTCCAGCCCGCCGGATTGCCGTACCACGCCCAGCCATTATGGTTCCAGCCCGTATCGGCCCCGGATTAGGGCAGTATTTGGCCGGGTGGCATCCATGTAGTTTTGCACCACCGGGGAATTAGCAGGGTCGTCGTACTCCGAATACTGGTCGCGGCGATATTGAAGGGCATGAATCATTTCGTGCAGAACGCTTCCCTTGAACTCTAAATCGCCATTCGGATCGTTTGAAAAATCAATATTGGGAGAGGCGGCGGCATCAAAAATACGGATGACTGCGGAAGAGCCGCTACAATCACCATCCGCTGGCGAGCCGCAGGGATAATAGGTACCCAAAACATCGGGTATTTGATTCCCATTCGCATCGATTTTTACCTTATTTCTTACGATGCTGACAAGCGCCATTTTTTTCAAAAGGTCAGGCGGCATTTCCTTCAACACCTCGTTCAACAGACCGAGTTCATGATCGCTCCAGGCGGTCTTTTCATACCCGTCCCCGCCAAAACTGTCCTCCACGCGGATCCCGTAAGTATTGAAAAGATATTCGGAGGTGACGGCCGGAGCCAGGGCGGCTTGAAATTCCTGCGCTGAAAAAGTGACCTGCCAGGGGTAGTCATCGATCTTGCTTTCCATCACCTCATCGGAAACATTGGGAGCATAAACAGTCTCCGTAGCGATGGTCCCGGAGCCTGTGCCGTTGGCGTAAAAATTTCCGTTCCACGAGCCCGTCCAGGTAATGCACGAGGCGCAATCGGATTTCCCGTCGCCGATCACCTCGATCCAGGTACCGGAGGCGGCACCGCCATCACCGCCGGCAAATGTGCCGGTCATGGTGAAGGTGGACGTTAAAAGCGTTCCCTCGAGTTCACCCTGCCATATGCCGTTCCCCGTCACCGCCCCACCGGCCGGGGGGAATGTGATAGTTAAAGGACAATCCGCATTTGAACAATCAGCTCCGAGGCCTCCCACAGCGATGATGGTCGGCGGCTGCTGGGCGCCGGCAGAAAGAGGCGTGGAAACCAGCAAGGTACAGATAATTAAGAAAACAATACAGCGCTGGAAGTGTTTTGCGCCTGGCATAACTCAACCTCCTTTATTGCGGCCTGGTATTTTCCACACATTAAGAAATCAGCATCTCATAAGGATGCCATGGATTACCGGAGGATCGCAAAGAATATCGGCTGACTGATTTTCAAAATCAAGACAGAATATTGTTCTTATCCCGCCCCTTCCAACCAATTATTCGGTCAGCGGTTGGCGGTTCAGGCGATGATCGTATTTTCCAAAAGTATAGCATCGAACCTGGAAGGGGGAAACAACCCCAACGCCTGATTAAATTATTGAAAGGGACCGTCCATTTGTTTGGGACAGTCACCATGGCTACGAAATAATCTAATCCTTTGTTGAACTCTTTTATCATATCCACCCTCTCCAGTCATTCAGGAGGCGACCATATCCGAACTCCAGAGGGCGCACTTCCTATAAAAGGTGCCCCATGAATTTTATAAATTATTAATCGTATTATGGAGGCTCATTGTGATGTAGAATTAAAGAACCAAATATCAATTTTGTTCATCCCCTCATAGAATTATCTGATGGGTCCTTTTTTTCCGAGGGATGGGATCAAGGTGAGCAGGAGACCGGAGACGAGCAGACTGCCGGCCAGCAGAACCGATAAGGTATTGAGCAAGCGGATAAGATTGAACAACCGGAAAATCACACGAGCCGGAGATTTAGCGAATTTCGGTTTAAAAAAGAAAAAAGGTGAATATAGCGATGACTGAACCCACCACCCTGATCACCATGACCCAAAGCATGCGCGTCGGCGACTTCAAGGTACTGCCGGACGGCGTGATGGTCCTGCCGGGAGTTGAGCTGTTCACGCCCGGGGAGCGCAAGTCCCACGAGCCGGATAAGAAGGTCGACGAGGGGGAGCTGACCATTTCCAGGACCAGCCTGGCTTTCGCGGGAAGCTCGAACAGCATCGCTTTCCCGCTCACCCAGGTCAGCAGGCTGCAGCCTTACGACACGGCGATCGACGTTTACGAGAAGGGCCGCAAGGAGCCCTACAAGTTCGTGTGGGGGGAGAGGATCAGCATGAAACTGGTGGGGTTGTTCTTCGACGACGGCAAGGTCAAGCCGCTGGAGGGGAGGATGGTGGCGCAGTTCATCCTCAATGAAAAGAACCGGATCGCAAATTTGAGGAAAGGGAAATAAAATCCCCACCCCCTGCCCCAGCCCTACCCCGGCCCTATCAGCGCCTCGTGGCGCTGAATCTGCCGATGGCGGCTCGAAGCCGCCTCTGCTAGTCCCCAAAATCGGGAGGGGAATAATATGCGAAAAAAGGTGTGCGAAGAACACGCACACCTTTTTTTCGCGAACCTGATTAGATAAGAGAGATTGTTTTAATCTGGCGGGCGGGTCGATTCCAGCTGGCGGACGGACATTTTGGGGATGTAGGCGCCGGCTTCCACCCAGGCCTCGCGGACCAATTTTTCCAGGGCGGGGTTGGCGGTCTCCTCCACCCGGGTCAGGTGCACGTGGCGCAGGCGTCTGCCCTTCCCTGAAAGCAGGCGCTGGGGATCGTCCAGGTGCGCGCCCGCGAAAAAGCCGAAGATAACGCAGCCGGTCTCCCGGGAAATGTAATACACCCTCTCAAAAGGGGAGGGCGTGCGCGAGTATTCCAGCCAGCAGTGAAAGGGCAGTTCATGCACCCCGGGCGCGTTGTTCTTGAGCAGGAACCTCAGTTCGCGGACGATTGCCAACTGCTCGGGCGAACATAATGCCAGGAACGCTTCAATCTGTGCATCCATTATTTTAATCTTTGGACAACAAAAATATTATCTCCATCGGAGAAAAGATGCAAGGCTCTTTTGATTAAAGAGAGTTTAGAGTTGGGGAAGAAAACCTGGGCGGGCTTTAAAACAGGTCGATGCGGACGATCACCATCTTTTGAGCGGCAACGTCACAATCAAGGCGGACAGGCTGACCGGCAGAGTCCAAGAGCGATCCCGACGTAGCGGGCGGTTTTGGGGGATCTGCGATAATAATCGAAAAGGCTCTGAGCAACCGCTTTTTCATCCTCGATGACCTGTCCACGCCCCTCGACAATTTTGCCTGCCAGCAGGAGGCGCACGTCCGCCCCGCGGCGCAGGTTCCGCCACCAGTTCCGGTCGCGCCAACTGATGACCCAAAGGGTATTGCCGAGGCGCTGGTAATTGGTCGGCGTGGTTATCAGTTTCCCGCTTTTCCGACCGGTGACGGTGACCAGCATAAGGCTGCTACTGACCAGTCCATGCAGGGGGGATCTCAGGAGCCAGGCGGTGAGGGGGTCAAACCACATGATCGTATCCTTATCAAAGAGGGAATTAAATTTAATCCAGGCTAACTCGTTACCGGCGGGGACGATGAATGAGCAGCCTGCTACGAGGAACCCAATTATATGAAGGAATGTGACTTACCTGTTCTCAGCCGAAATATTCAGTTCCTTGTATGAAGTCCCCTGGACCTTCAACGGATTGAGGTACCCGATCTGGAACAGGTCCCCGATCTTATAGTTATCGCTCCAAACCTGGATCTCGGAATGGGTAAAACCGATCAGCGGGATAAAGCACAGCGCTTTGTGCTGGCCATTGACGAACAGATCATACTGGTCGGCGAAACCCAACACTTTTTTCCACTCGATGCGGTACAAATTCCAGGCGGACGGATTTACTCCGCCGACATCCGCCAGGCAAAGCGGGATAAGCCCTTTGACATATTCAAACCTTACCCCCGCCAGGAGCCGGGTGGAGTCCGAGCTGGTAACGCTGACCCCGACCGCTCCCGGGAAACCACCGGGAACCATGACCCCCTGCTGATCGAAGGTATCCCTGGCTTCGATCCAAAGCCCGGAGGTGCCCTGGTAACCTGAATCGATCTTCATCTGGAACTCGACCACCACTTTTTGTTCACGGGTGGGTGCAAAGTCGGGCATGCCGATCGCAAAGGCGTTGTTATACTGCGCTGCGGCGGCCTGCCCGGGCTGCCAGGTGGAACTTTCATTCGCAAAATCCGGGTCAGGGCTTACCTGCAGCCTTAATGTCCCATTCTCCACCAGGATGTCGCCGCCGTGGTAGGGCGGGGGCTGCGCGACACCCAGTCCATCCACCAGCTTTAAACTCCAGTTGGGAAGCGAGGGATCGTCGAACAGTTCAGTGACCGCGGCGGGATTAACCCCGGGGTTGAAGGTCGCCCCCTGGTAGACCGCAAAGGCGATCAAAGCCAAAATGCCGAGCAGGATCAGCCATCCCACAAGACGCCAGAAAAACCGCATATTACACGCTCCAGTCGAGGCATTAGATTTAAGAGTATAAGGCAAATGCCCGATGGATTCAACCATCAAGAGGTAAAATGCGATTTCGACAACAAGCGATGTTTTAGAGGTACAGGCTGTGGAGGCAAAAATGGCTGAAAATGCGAACAAAGGAAAAGAGATCCGTCAACTGGCACGCTACCAGGTGAAAGCGGAATCCCTGGAACGCTGCCTGAAGGCGATCGGCGAGTTCGTGGCGTATGTGCGCGCCAACGAGGATGGGACCCTGCGCTACGAGGTCTGGCAGGAGAAACAGGACCCGACGCGCTTCGTGCATATCTTTACCTTCCGGGATGAGGCGGCGGACAAGGCGCACTCCGAGTCGGAGGCGGTCAGGAAATTCTCGTCGATCCTTTACCCCGAATGTCTCGCCCCCGTGGAATTCGTCGATTACCAGTTGGTGGTTTCGAAACCTTAAGCCCGGCAGTATAATCACCCGCCTTTCGCGCAGCCCCAGCAGGGATGGGAAGGAATAGCGCGGGATGGAATCGACCGAGTAGGCCGTGCGGGAGAGGATGGACTTCGGCGGCCAGTTGTCCGCTGCGGATGGCGGGCCCGATGCCCTCGCCCATGTCGAGGGTGGCCAGCCCGAGCCGCATCCCCCACCAGGAAGGCGTTGCCGGTGCGAACCTCGGGCGACTTGCGGCGCAGGATATAGCTGTGCCCGGTGGGTTTGTAGTCGTGACCGATGATCAGCCCGGACTGTTCCAACTTCTTCGACCAGTAAATTCCAGTGATTTTTGAGCGTGTCCCCGCCGGCCTTCAGGCTGGTCGGCAAAGCCGCCCAGCCCAACGTTGACGTAGCCGTCCTCCTTGGGGACGTACCAGGCGTAGCCGGGCAGTTTGTTCTGGAAGAACCACAACTTGCAGCGGGTGTCGGTGAGGTCGTACTGGAATTCCTCCTCCTGGGCCACGACCAGGGAACCCGGTTGCTCCTGGGCAATCCCCGCTGAAAAAGGTACGGCGGACCGGGCAGTGGGTGCCGCCGGCGCCGACCAGGTAACGGGCGGAGAACTCTCCGTCCACCACGTATTCGCCCTTTTCCAGGCGGATCTCTTGACTTCGTGGACGTGGAATTCAGCGTCCGCCCGCTCGCAGCAGCCAGTGGTCGAACTCGTAGCGGCGGATGGCGTACTGGTGGGTGGGCAGCTTGAACTTGAGCCCGTAGATCGAGACGTCGAAACTGGTGAATTCGGTCAAGCCGTAGGGATAAGCGGCCGGGTCCAACTGGCCCACTTGAGCACCTGGGGGGTGATCCAGCCGGCGCAGGGCTTGAAGCGCGGGAAGGCGGACTTGTCGAGCACGATGCAGTCCGCACCGCTTGCTTCAAGCGCCAGGCGCAGGCCGACCGGCAGGACCCCCGCCGATGATGAGGACGTCGGTCTTGATCATCAAAATTGGCCTTAGCTGAACAGCGGCAGTCCGGCTGGGGGCTGCCGCGGCGGGTCAAGACGATCTGCCAGAGCTGCTTGCTGCGCGAGCGGAACCCGCCGGCGCTGGTGAGCAGGTAATAGCGCCACATGCGGTGAAAACGCTCGTCGTAATTCTTCTTCAATTCGGGCCAGGCTTTCTCGAAATTGGCATGCCAGGCCATCAGGGTCGGGTCGTAATGCGGGCCCAAAATTGTGCCAGTCTTCCATGACGAAGCGGCTTTCCATGGCCCTGCCCAACTGGGCGATGGAAGGCAGCATGCCGTTGGGGAAGATGTACTTGTCGCGTCCAGGGTTCCCCGGTGGTGCTGCTGATGTTGCCGCCGATGGTGTGCACGAAGGCAATCCCGTCCGGTTTCAGGCAGCGGTCCACCACCTGCATGTAAGTGCGGTAATTCTTGTAGCCGACGTGCTCCATCACGCCGATCGAGATGACGGCGTCGTAGTTGCCGCTGCACCTCGCGGTAGTCCTGCAGGCGCAGCTCCACCGGCAGGCCCTTGCACAGCTCCATGCCGAGGGCCACCTGTTCCTTGGAGACGGTCACGCCCAGGACGGAGGCGCCGTATTTTTCGGCGGCGTATTTGGCAAAACTGCCCCAGCCGCAGCCCAGCTCGAGGACGCGCATGCCCGGCTTGAGGCCGATCTTCCTGGCAGACCAGGTCGAGCTTGGCCTCCTGGGCTTCGTCCAGGTTGCGGGCGTCCTTCCAGTAGCCGCAGGTGTAGTTGAGGCGTTTGTCGAGCATGGCGCAGTACAGGTCGTTGCCCAGGTCGTAGTGCCGTTCGCCCACCTCGAAAGCCCGGGCGGAGGACTGGCGGTTGAACAGCTTGGCGCGGGTCACCTGGAAGACGAGGCGCAGGTTGTTCATGATCTTTTCGTCGAGGCGGGCTTTCAGGACCCGGTTGATGAATTCGTCGAGCGCATCGCAGTCCCACCAGCCGTCCATGTAGGCTTCGCCCAGATCCGAGGGAAGAGTCACGCAGGATGCGGTCGTAGAGGCGGGTATCGTGGACCTGCATATCCCATGGGCGGCTGCCGTTGATCTGAACATCAGCCAGCTCGAGCAGTTCGCGGATCACAGTCTCTGACTTTGCCATTTTTTCTCCTCGATGAGTATCCGGTTTTGCGGGCTATTTTAATTCAATTTGAGCGAAGTGTCGCTAGTGATAACACCCCCTGAAATATTTTGGTGCGATATATTGTCATTGCGAGGAGGGCGAATTATGCCCGACGCGGCAATCTCCTCGCAACGCGAGTACTTCCATGTGGCGTGAGATTGCCGAGCCCCTGCAAAGTACGCAGGGGCTCGCAAGAACATTATTATTACGACATTATATATACAAATCCCGCCTGTTGTAGGTCCAATACGCTGCCACCATGCAGACCACGATGATCGCAACCGAGAGCAGCAGGAAGTGGCACGTCCAACTGGCCGGTGCGGAGCAGTTGGGCGGCATCAAAATATTTGAAGGGTGTGAAGTAATTGAGGAAATCCAGGTTGGCCTGCATACTGGTGATAACGGAGAGGAAGTAAGTCACCAGGATGATGGCGACCGCGGTCGAGCCGGAGCGCTTGTACTGCTTCATGGCACAGCCCAGCAGCAGCCCCACCGCCAGGAAGATCAGCTCGATCATCGAACATGGCTTCCATTTCAAGCGTCAAGAAAGCTGAAGAAGGCCTGGTCGGGTTTGTAGGACTTGCACCGCCACCAGCGACATTCCCCAGGTGACCAGGACAAAGACGATGCAATCAACCACGGCTGCCAGCGCCTTGGCGGTGATGACCCGGCTGCGTGAAACCGGCAGCACCAGGCTAGAACTCGACCGTCTTGTCGCGCTCTTCCTTGGAGATCATGTCGCTGCCCCACATGGCGGCGGCGATCCCGCCCATCAATGCAAAATAGACGAACATTATCCCATACAGACCGCTCAAAGTGGTCAGGTTAAAGGCCTGCAGGCTCATGGCATCCAGCACCGCCTTGGGGAAGGAATTCAAGATTTCCAGCGAGGCGGGATTGTTGTAATAGGCGGCGAATTTGGCCAGGCCCACGACGATCAGCAGGATCATGACGACGGACCAGATCATCAGCGATTTCAGGTTGGCTTTCAGCTCACGAAAAAAGATATTCATGCAGACACCTCCTTACGAAACCGCGTGAATGTCGCGGCGGAGATACAACCAGTAACTGAGCTGCCAGTGCAATGACGCTGACGGCGATATTGAGCAACACCAGGGGTGTGTCAAACGCCCCATTCCGGACGATGTACGCCGGGTCCAGTGCTTGAAGGGCGTGATGTATTCCAGCTTGACCTCCGCCAGGACCGCGCTGAAGGCGCTCAGAACGTACATACCGAAGCCCAGGCCCAGGGAATAGGGGGTCACACTGCGGACACGCTTGACCAGCAGGGAGATGACCAGCCCGACCGCCAGGAAAAAGAGCTGGAAGATCAATGATGCTGACGAGCAGCAGGACCAGGGTGCCGGTATCAGTAGGTTCGGCCGCCGTTGAACATTGCCAGCGGCTATGAAACTGATCACCCACACGACCAGGTTGGTGATGGTCAGGCTGGTCAAGGCTGCCAGCAGTTTGCTGGTCATCACCTGGGCCCGGCTGACCGGTTTGCTCAGCAGGAAATCTGCGGTCAGCTCAGTCTCTTCGATCGAGACCAGCCCAAAGCCGTAGTTGCCGGCCTGGATGGCCAGGCAAAGCTGGACGAACACGAAAATAAAACTGTAAAAACCCAGCACGGTCGAAAGGTCGGTATTTTGCATCCCGAAGGCTTCCAGCAACGCCGGCGGGAATTCTTGAAAACAATGCTCTTGACTAGATCAGCCTGGGCGGCAAATCCCGGAAATAGGGAAAAGAAAAGGAAAACGATCGCCGCCACGGCCACCGACCAGACGATGACCGACCGGATGCGGGCGCGAAACTCGTGGATGTAGATGGTTGCGCTCATAATGTCTGCCTATTCGTAATAGTGCATGAAGATCTCTTCCAGGGTCGGCTCTTCGATGGTGACATCGGTCAACCTGGAGGCTGCTGATCTTCTGCAGCACAGTGTTGATATCGCCTTTGAAGAAGAAATGCAGTCGTCCCGTTTTCAGCCTGGATATTGGTCACGCCCGGGCAGGTTGAAGGTCGCCGGATCCAGCCCGTCTGCAGTCACGTTCACCTTTTTATAGTTGTTCTGCTGCAGGGTGCGGATATCGGAGATTTCCACGATGCTGCCCTCGCGGATGATGCCCGACCCGGGTGCACAGGCGCTGCACTTCGCCCAGGATATGGGAGGAGAAGAAAACGGTCACGCCGCGGGTGTTCTCCTTGCGGATCAGGTCGAAGAACTTGCGCTGCATGAGCGGGTCGAGGCCGCTGGTCGGTTCATCCAGGAAAAGCAGCTTGGGGCTGTGCAGCAAGCCCTGGACGATGCCGACCTTCTTCTTATTGCCGTAGGAAAGGTCGCTGATGCGGCGGTTCAGCTCCAGCTCCATGATGTCGGACAGTTCGTGCATGCGCTGGGTGCAGTCGCAGTCGTAAAAGCTGGCGGAATACTTGAGCAGGTCGATGACCTTCATGCCTTCGTAATAGAAGACTTCGGAGGGCAGATAGCCGATATCCCGGCGGATCTCCGGGCCGTGGGTCACCACATCCTTGCCAAAAACCGTGGCGCTGCCGCTGGTGGGATGGATCAGCGAAAGAAGCAGGCGGATGGTGGTGGATTTACCGGCGCCGTTCGGCCCGATGAAGCCGAAGATCTCGCCTTCTTCCACCTTGAAAGAAACGTCCACGATGCCCCGCGATTTTCCGTAGTACTTGGTCAGCTTGCTTACTTCAATGATGCTCATAGACAGGCTCCTTTGCGCCATTGTAATTGTGACGTCACCTCGTTCGTGATATCACTAAATAATATCATCGTGATCATCAAAAAATGCTCAAGGATTTTGCGACATTGTCATTTAGCGACCGACCACCAGCTAGGTATAAGAACGATTTTTCTCTTTATGTTTACCCTTATCAAATGCTAAGCGCTTCCAGTCGTTGAAGCGTGGTCCGGCGTTGGTTCAATAAACCAATCTTTGAAAGCGACAATATCCAGGACTTTAAACGATCCCGGGGATGCCCCAAGGATACGCTCGATCGTATCGAAATACGCACTTAAAAATGCCTGCGCTTTTTGATAAACTCCCTGGTCCGGATCGGGGGTGAGCATAAGCCCGACCAGGCTGTCCGAAAGGCTCAAGGCGATGCCGCCGAAAATGACAGCCACTTCGGCAGGATAGGGCGTGGTGAAGACTTTTTCCTGGATGCCCTGACGAATAACCGGCTCCAGGAGACGCGACATGTACTTGAGCGACTTCCGTCGCAATTTTCTGGCGGACCAGCAGGTTTTCATCGGAATACCAGCTGCGCAAGATGCTGAGGAACAGATCCTTTCGCTGGGTTTTCCAACGGGTGGCCGTATCAAAAATCGCTTGAATTTTTTGAATAGCGGAAAGGGCTGGATCCTGAGCGATAGGGAGGAGAGTGTGCAGCGCCTCGCCTGCCGAGCGTTCGATCAAGGCCTCGAGCAGGGCTTGTTTTGAATCGAAGTAATGATACAGGGCGCCTCTTGATATCTGGAGCTTGTCCAGGATGTCCTGGATGGTCATCTGCTCGTAACCCTTCGAGTAAACCAGGCTCAGCACGGCGTCGAGGATTTCGTTGCGCTTCGTGTTGTACTCTTCTTCTTTGAAAACTCTTGCCATATATCCTTTCTTGAATTAATAAACCGTTAGACGGTCTGTTTATCGAGCGATATTTTACGCCGGAAAGAACAGCGTGTCAAGAGCCCATTCCCAGGCAGTTCCTCGTCAAATTCCCAACTCGATAATGTCCAAAAGCAGGCTTCTGTGAGGATAAATGATAGTTGCGCCACCTCTTTCGTGACGTCAGAAAATAATTAATAAAGGTAAATCAAATAAATATCAAGATAGAATCCTGGCACCCCCTACCTTACTCTAGCAGCCAATTACACTTTGTCTGGTTCTTTTGGGGGTTTCAATTCAGGCCGAAGATTAATCCCATGACCGTAAGAAGTGTATTGGCGACCATATGCAGGGCTGCCGAACGTCTCCAACTGCTTCGCTGAGCGACAACCCCACAAATAACGCCGAAGGCGACCAGGGTCAGTAACCGCCCAAGGGAGGCATCCACCAGCGCATGTTTTAGCGAAAAAAGAGCCGCCGTCAGGCCAATAGCGAAAGGCGTGGAAAGAATGCGAACCATGCGGACCTGGACCAGGCCGCGCCATAAATATTCCTCTGCGACTGGGACGAAAAGCCCATTCACCAGAATAAGCGACACCGCCTTCAAAATGGGAGCTAAATTTGCCAACCATACCGTCGAGTTACGATAAGAACTGACAATCATGGGCAATTGGATGTTTCCCCAAAGTAGTCGATCCAGCATGGATAGAGCCCAAACGCTCAGCACCAATGCCAATACCCAGAATGTAAATTTCCAACTTGTCAGGCCCTCGCTCAAAGCCTGCCCAACGCCTGCCAACTCCTGCCGCCAGTCGACGTGCAACAACAAGCCCACGCCGACGGTCAAGAGTAAATAGAACAGAAATAAAACGAGCATATCGTTGACCAATAAAGTTCCCAGGGTGGGTAACCAAAATAGAACATAGTGTCGGAAGAAATATTCCCCACCGATAACCAACCCAACGACAGCCAATGCAACACCCAGGTCACGTGATTTAGAAGATCCAGAGATAGTGGAAATTATTGCCATGAAAATATTCCTTTTGGATTTAGCTCTCAAATATGAGTCTGTAAGGAAAACTTATACCATAGGCTTTGAGCCGTTTATAAAACAGCATGGAAGAGACTCCCGGCTGGGGTTTAATAAGAATTTGTTGCTGCGGTTTAAAGTATAACCCCCGGACTTTATAAAATAGTTCATCGATAAATAATTGTTCCGGAACGAAGTTCTTTTGTTTTCCGATAGGGTATTGCCAATTTGCCCCTGTTGGGCAATTTCAATTTTATCAATTATAGATGGCATTCACCTCGATGCTGTGGAATCACCTTCTGAAAACGATAGGGTAAATTCCAAAACCCAGGTTCCTTCCTGCCCTGGCGTGGGTCTGGATGAGGCATTAGCGCGGGTCCGGTCCATTGCCCATGAGCATGTCGAAGGTGCGGTCGGCGGCGGCGTCCACGGGCAGCGTTTATTTGTGGTTTAATTTCATTGCACCCGGGATTTCTGAAAACAGGCATTTGCTTCCAAACTGCTAACCATTCGGCAATACTCCATGTTACCTTTTCGAACAGCGCAGCAACATATATATCAGGCAGCGTAATAACGGAGGAGGATTGTAATCACAATATGAATTCACAAAACCAAAGCCAGCCCGCGGAAGATACAGTGCTTGCCCAGCGGGCGCGCACCGACGGGGATGCCTTTGCCGAGCTTTATTGCAGGCATGTTCCCCGTGTCTACCGTTATCACATGGCGCACACTGGCAACGTCAAGGACGCTGAAGACCTGACCTCGCAGACTTTCATTGCAGCCATGGAGGGCATCCGCTCTTTTCGCGGGGACGGTTCCTTCGCTGCCTGGATTATGGGAATTGCGGTCCGGAAAAAGGCACTTTTCTTCCGACACCGAAAACCAGAGGTCCCCCTGGAAGCAGCCCTGCAAGTTCCAACCCCGGGCTTGCCGACCGATAAAGCTGCGCAACGACGTGTCCTGCTTGATTCCGTTTCCCGCGCATTGAAGCAGATCAGCCCCGATCGGGGAGAGGCGCTGGTCCTGCATTTCTTTGGCGGCCTGACCAGTCTGGAGGTAAGCCTGGTCACCGGTAAAAGCGAAGCGGCGGTAAAGATGCTGCTTTCCCGCGGCCTGAAAGATCTGCGGGAACGGACCTCCCTGGTATTGGAGGTGAACCCATGAACGACGATCAGATCAAACCCCTTGAAAATATGTTGGATCCCGACGACGCAAGACTTTCCGCATTGCTGCAAAAAGTCGCCGCGCAAACGAACGTTAATCTTCAATTCCAAACCGAATTGGAAGAGCGTTTGAAAAAAGCCTACAAACCGAAAAAGATTGGATTTATATCCTCTCTAAAAAGGCTGGCTCCCACGGTGGCCTGGGTCCTGGCTGTGATTGCATTGGTATTCATTATGGTGTGGGCCATCCGTTCTTTGGTTCCACAACCCATGCCCGCAGCCGGAAATACCGGCACACCGACAACATCTCCGCTGAAGTCCACGCCCACACCTGTCGGTTATCAAAACCAAGCAAACCCGACACCGAACGACACCGGTTATGATTGGAACGGCACCACCCTTTACCTGCACGGGCAGCTGCCGGATTCGCCCATCGAGGCAAACATTTACCAACTGCTACCCGACCAGCATGCGACAATTGATGAAGCCGTCGCCCTGGCAGGACGCTTCGGCATTCAAGGTGAAGTTTACCAACGGGCGGGAGAGCTGCCCGGTACGACGGATTATGTCATTACCGACGGCAAGCAATGGATGACCATCCGGTCGGACCATTATTTCACCTACTACGCCGACTACCCAAATTCCCAAAGCCTCTCTGGAGTTGAAATAAACGCTGCGGAGGCAGCCGCGAATGTCGACACCTTCCTGAAATCCCACGGTTTCAATTTCGAGTACAAAATCAACTCCACGGATATGTGGGGAAAGTATTACGTGGCGCCTCTAAGCCCGGATGGCTTCGCTGTTCACTTGGAAGACCTGCGTGCGGAAGGCCTGCTGATCACACTGGACGGTTCCGGGCAGGTTGCCTCCGTCCAGGCCAACCTGGTGGATTACCAATCGGTTGGTACCTACCCCATCCGCACAGCACAGGAGGCCTGGAAAACCCTGCTCGACTCCGGCATACAGTCCGGCAAGCTGGAATGGTCTTCCTCCCCGAGCGGCCCCACCCGGGAATGGCTGAGGACATATCCCGTGAATCAGACGGAGACAATTTATAGCTATGTGAGCTCCCTTCCATCCGCCGAGACAGGCAAAGCGCCTTTGATCCAGGTCGGAGTGTACACTGCCATCGGCAACGTCACCGGATTGGACCAGCTAGCCTCCAATAAATTAGTTGAGGCGACCGGTCAGTTTGTGGAGGAGGGCGGGATCACCAAATTCAACGTGGATTCCTGGAAAGTGACCGCGCTGACCGAGGACGGAATCGAAGGGACTTTGGAATTGGTGAATGGACAGGTCACCCTCTCCGCCCAGGAAGGCAATTTCCTGCTAGCAGACGTGCCAGCCGATATTCCCCTGCCGTTCGAAAACGCTTTTGTCGTCGGTGTCCGGTTGGGAAATATATATGATTGGACATCCATCGACAATCGAGGCGGACATAACGGGATGGGAGGCGGTGGAGGCGGAGGTGCGGGATTCTATAAAATCAATTTCAGCGGCACGCCTGTGCCCCTGCCTACAGCAGTGCCCACCCCGTTGCCGCCCGAGCAGCAGCCGACCGGTCAGAAAATCGAGGGCCAGCGCGGCCTGCTCAACGTGACCATCTACAAGCAGCCGGATGGAAGCCAGACCGTCGAATATGCACTTGTAGCCTGGAGCGGCACGGATCCATATTCTTACATGATCCTGGAAGGCGAACTGCAAGCACTGCAGTCCTACCAAAACCGCCCGGTGGATGTCTGGGGTACTGTCGATCATTTCAACCAGGACGGTGCCCCCGTGATAAAGGTCGACCGCTACGAGATCCCCTTCCCCGACCTGCAGTTCCAGGTCTTGAAGGGTACACAAAAAAACGTTCAACTCGAAAGCCAGCCTGCCACCCTCTTCACAACCGATGCGGGGGAAACTTACGTCCAGCTAATGCCGAACGGGGCTTTCGACCAGAGCGAGGTCGGTCGAGAAGGCGATCAGGTATTGATCCAGGCCCTCGTGATCCCGGGCGAGGCTCTGGGTGGTTACCAGGGTATGCTGATTTTCAGTGCACAATTGGCGGTCAACCCCAAAGATGGGCAGTCGACTGAACTCACCATCACCGCCGACCAGGTCTATGTAATGGAAAAACCACAGACGACGGATATCACTGTCACAATTCCCCCGACAGCCACGATCGAGAAGGTCGAGCTGGTCTACTTTGGCAGCAACCCGCAGTATGCAATAGAAGCGAACGCTGGATATCCCTATCTGCAACCCGCCTGGCGATTCTATGGGCACTACAGTAACGGGGATGAGTTCGAGGTACTTATCCAAGCACTTCAGGATGAATACCTGCTCCCGGAGTTAGCCCCCAATATTCCACCCGGATAAACCCGCGTTGTCCACTTTTATAATGAAAGCCGATTATACGGTTTTCCATGCTTCACCAAAGATTGGAAGAATTACGGTATATAGATAAAGAGAGATCGTCCAGATAATATCCGACCTGAGACATACCATCATCTAAAAGCACTACCCCACCTTCACAGTGGGGTAGTGCCACATTTTTGGGGCGGGCAGAGATATTCGTTACCTCCCCAGTATCATGAATTCCATATTCAATGCCAGGAACCTCGATTTCGGACAACCCAGGATCCCGGGAATATTATTAAATATCCAGGTTGCGCACCGCCTTGGCGTGGGTCTGGATGAAGCGCTTGCGCGGGTCGACAGCGTCGCCCATGAGCATGTCGAAGGTGCGGTCGGCTTCGGCGGCGTCGTCCACGGTCACCAGCAGCAGGGTGCGGTTTTCCGGGTTCATGGTGGTCTCCCACAACTGCGTGGGGTTCATTTCGCCCAGGCCCTTGTAGCGCGACAGGCTGACCTTATCGGCGCTGACGCCCAGGGTCTTGAGGAGCTTATCCTTGTCGGCATCGTTGTAGGCGTACTGGACCTTGTTCTTATATGCCAGGCGGTAAAGCGGCGGCTGGGCGATGTAGAGGTGCCCCTCGTCCATCAGGGCCGGCATGTAGCGGAAGAAGAAGGTCAGCAGCAGGGTGCGGATGTGCGAGCCGTCCACGTCGGCATCGGTCATGATGATGATGCGCCCGTAGCGCAGACCGGCCAGGTCGAAATTATCGCCGATGCCGGTGCCGAGGGCGGAGATCAGCGACCTGACTTCGTTATTCCCCAGGATCTTGTCCAGGCGGGCGCGCTCGGTATTGAGGATCTTGCCGCGCAGGGGCAGGATGGCCTGGAAGTGGCGGTCGCGGCCCTGCTTGGCCGAGCCGCCAGCGCTGTCGCCTTCCACGATGTACAGCTCGGTCTTGGTCGCATCCCGTCCGGAGCAGTCGGCCAGTTTGCCGGGCAGGGTCAGGCTCTCCAGGGCCGATTTGCGGATGACCAGGTCGCGCGCCTTGCGGGCGGCGTCGCGCGCGCGGGCCGAGGTGAGGCACTTGGCAATGATGGCCTTGGCAGCCTGGGGGTTCTCTTCCAGGAATGTCCCGAAAGCTTCGCCCACCACCTGGGTCACGTAGGTCTGCACCTCGGGGTTCATCAGCTTCACCTTGGTCTGCGACTCGAACTGCGGGTCGGGGTGCTTGATGCTGACGATGGCGGTCAGACCTTCGCGGGTATCGTCGCCGGAGAAGTTCGGGTCGGCTTCCTTGAGCAGCCCGCCCTTGCGGGCGTAATCGTTGACCACGCGGGTCAGGGCGGCGCGCAGGCCGGTCAGGTGGGTGCCGCCGTCGACGGTGTTGATGGTATTGGCGAAGCAGTAAATGGACTCGGTGTAGGCGTCGGTGTACTGGACGGCAACCTCGATGCCGATGTTCTCGATCTCTTTCTCAGCATAGACGACCGGGTGCAGGATCTCGCGGTTGCGGTTCAGGTAGCGCACGAAGGAGGTGATGCCGCCTTCGAAGTAGAAGGTCATCTCGCGGTTGGTACGCTCGTCCAGGAAGATAGATGGTAATTCCGCGGGTGACGAAAGCCATCTCGCGGAAGCGCTGGACGAGGGTGTCGAAACGGAATTCGAGCGCTTCGGTAAAGATCTGCGGGATCGATACTTGAAGGTGGTCTTGGTGCCGTGCTCACTGGGTTTGGCTTTGCCGATCACCTTGACCGGTTCCTTGGGCATGCCGCGCTCGTAGCGCTGGAAGTGGACACTGACCGTCGAGCCGGACTTCCACCTCGCACCATTCCGAGAGGGCATTGACCGCGCTGACGCCCACCCCGTGCAGGCCGCCCGAAACCTTATAGCCGCCGCCGCCGAACTTGCCCCCGGCGTGCAGCTTGGTCATCACCACCTCGAGGGCCGATTTTTTCTCGGTGGGATGAATGTCCACCGGGATGCCGCGCCCGTTGTCGTTGACGGTGACGGACGAATCGGGGTGGATGACGATATCGATGCGGTCGCAGACGCCGGCCAGAGCCTCGTCGATCGAGTTATCCACCACTTCATAAACGAGGTGGTGCAGGGCCTTGACGTCGGTGCCGCCCACGTACATGCCGGGGCGGCGGCGGACGGCTTCCAGTCCTTCCAGGACCTGGATATCTTTTGCGTCGTAACTTCCGTTGGTTACTGCCATAATTTCCTCAAACTAAGCCTTTGCTGAAGTAGCCTGGCGTTGAAGCTGTTCGAAGATCACCTTCAACCAGGCATTTATGTCCCGATAATATATGAAGCTGGATGCCAGCAGCGCAGTGGAGATGAAGGCATGCCCGCCGATACCCACCAGCATCCACCAGGAAGTCTGTGCAGGTGTGGTCCAGAGGAAGTTCAAGCCCTGGTTGATCAACACAAAGAGCAGCAGGAACAAGCCGGTATTGGGCAGGGTGAAGCGCACCATGCGCAGGCTGCCCAGGATGGCACGCAGGGCATCCAGTTGAAAGGCGAAAATGCCGTGCGCGGAGAAGAAGATCGGCATCACCAGCCAGATCAGGACGATCGCACCGACAAATAACGCGATCTGACCCAGCAGCGAACTGACAGCCGTGAGAATGGACAACACCACCAGCACCGGCAACCCGATCAGGAACAAGAGTCCCGTCCAGATGATCGACAGCAGGACAGCCTGGCTGAGGGATTTGCCCAGCATGCGTACGTCCGATTTTAGCGCCACCCTGGAAACCCAGTAATAATAAATTCCACCGACGATCCAGCCCAGGATGACCAGCAGGAGCGCCCAGCCCAGGATGCCTACGAACGAGCCGGCATCCCAGCTCAAAGGTATACCCCACGGGTTTTGGGCGGGCATCTGTAAACTCAGCAGGCTGGTGATGCCCACCGGGAAGGTACGCAGGATGATGAACAGGTTGAACTGGTTGGCGAAGCCGGTCCAGGTGGACTGGATGGTGGCGAGGTCGGGGAAGCTGGCGGGGAAGGCGTTCGCCAGCGAGGGCAGCTGGGCAGATGACCGGCTGGAGGAATTGCTTTAGGCGCAGGTGCGGACCGAGCCACAGGAACAAATCGAGCAGCACCGGCGGGAGGATGACCGCGATGTGGTTGGCGACAGAATCAAATCCCGCCATGATCGAGGACAGCAAGCCAGGGGGCGGAGGAAATTTACCTTGTGACGTGTTTATCGACATTGCCTGCTTCTTACCGGTTCCTGCTTAATTTATGCGAAGATTCACTAAAAAGCGAGGAACGAATATGGAATGGTGGGTGTCTGCAAATAAAAGAGACGCTGGTTCAGCAGACACGACATGACCCGGGTAATTTTCTATTTAATCGAAAACCCGTCAGTCAAAGACAGGCTGTATTCTACCACAGGGGGCAGTTCGCACGAATGTTCTGATTCGATCAAAAAACGAGACAGAAAGGCTGAATATTGTTATATGACAAAAATTATCATATATGTGGTATAATAGTCTATTGTTCCCCCTTTACCATTAATTTACGAAAGGAGTTCAGTGGTATGGACGATATCGATGTCGTCACATCCGGGTTAGCAGCCTCCAAATCAGGCCAGCCAAAAAAACTCGCAGAGTACCATTCCGACGCCTTGCTATTCGCCGGAACGGTACTCAAGCCAATTGGCAAGCAGGAATTCGCCGGCCGGATGCCGGTCCTGTCGGCCACCTTGCCGGATACGAAATTCAACGCAAGGGATTTCAGGCGACCCGGCGACAAACTATCCCTGGTCGTTCAAAAAAGCGGGACCCAGACCGGAGAATTGAATTTGCCAACGCCGGGATTCCAACAGTTCCACGTCATTGGGAGGAGCGCAGCCCGCCCCAGTAAAGGTTAGATGATCACCGTTAAAAACGGGAAGATCACATGGATTGAGTCTGAGAATATGCCGGTATGCGGAGCAGCGGGCACGCGGTCGAAAGCGTATCTCCAGCAACCACAAATGGCATAACGAACCTATAGAAGCTTATAAGATTGCAGGTCTCCACGGACATGGAGACCTGCTTTTTTTGTTTATCAGGTCAAGCCAGGTTGGTACAGAACGGCCGACCAGTTGAGGCAACTGCAGAGCAAAAAACTACGCCTCCACCGCCACCTTGGGCAGATCTTTCATGGCTGCCTCGATGGCGTGCGCCGGGTACTCATAATCCTCCAGTTCGCCATTCAGGTAGGACTGGTAGGCGGTCATGTCGAAGTGACCGTGACCCGACAGGTTGAACAGGATGACGCGCTTTTCGCCCTTTACCTTGGCGTCCAGAGCCTCGTCGATCGCCACACGGATGGCGTGGGCGGACTCGGGTGCCGGGATGATGCCTTCGGCCTTGGTGAACTGGACGGCGGCGTCAAATGTCCCGATCTGGGGGACGGCGACCGCTTCGATTAACCGGCGTCATATAACGCCGAAACACTGGGGGCCATGCCGTGGTAGCGCAATCCTCCGGCGTGAATGCCGGCCGGCATGAAGGTGTGACCGAGGGTGTGCATCTTGACGATGGGAGCCATCATGGCGGAATCGCCGTAATCGTAGGTGTAGGTGCCCTTGGTCAGCGAAGGGGTGGCGGTGGGTTCAACTGCAAGCAGGCGTGTGCGCTGCCCATCCTTCAGGTTCTGGCGCAGGAAGGGGTAAGCGATGCCGCCAAAATTCGAGCCGCCGCCCACGCAGCCGATGACCACGTCCGGGTACTCGCCCGCCAGGTCCATCTGCTTGAGGGCTTCCTCGCCGATGACCGTCTGGTGCATCAGCACGTGGTTCAACACCGAGCCCAGGCTGTATTTCTTGACCCCGCCGGAAGTGGCAGCCACTTCGACTGCCTCCGAGATGGCGATACCCAGCGAACCGTTATTTTCCGGGTCCTTGGCCAGCAGGGTGCGCCCGAATTCCGTGCGGTCCGACGGGCTGGCGAAGACCTGCGCTCCAAAGGTCTGCATGTAGATGCGCCGGTAGGGTTTCTGGACATAAGAGACCTTGACCATGTAGACCTCGAGGTCAAGCCCAAAGAAGTTGCAAGCCATGGCGAGGGCGGTACCCCACTGCCCGGCGCCGGTCTCGGTGGTCATTGCCTTGGTGCCGGCGACCTTGTTATAGAATGCCTGTGGGATGGCCGTGTTGGGTTTGTGGCTCCCAACCGGCGAAACGGATTCGTTCTTGAAATAAATGTGGGCCGGGGTGCCCAGCGCCTTTTCGAGACGGCGCGCCCGGACGAGCGGGGTGGGACGGTATAGCTTGTAAATCTCGCGCACTTCCTCGGGGATCTGGATGAATCGTTCCATGCTGACTTCCTGCTTGATGATCTCCATGGGGAACAGCACCGAGAGGAACTCAGGTGTGATCGGCTCTTTCGTCATCGGGTTCAGAACCGGGGTGGGCGGCACGGGACTGTCGGCCATCACGTTGTACCAATTCTTCGGCAGATCTGTTTCGTTCAACATAAACCGGGTTTGGTCAGACATTTTAATCTCCTTTCAAAGCCAAGCAAATTAGGGTTACAGGTAAGGGACACCAGCAGATCGAAAGGAAGGGAACCTTCAGGGTGGGTGAAATGTGATCGGCAGCATGCCAGCGACTCCTTAAACAAATACGCGTTCGTCCGTATGACGGGACGAACGCGCAGTCCGTGGTGCCACCCGAATTGAGGTCGCTTAACAAAAATTCCCTGCATGATGCACAGGGAAAAGCCAGCCTCACTCTTGTCGGTCAACTGGTCAGGCGATGGATCAAACCTGGCGAATTAACCTGGCCTTGATAACGGTGGCCGCTCCGGCCCGGGATACTCGGCTCGCGCCTTTCGCCTGGCAACTCCGAGGTCCATTCAACTCCATCGTGCGGGCAGGACTTTCACCGCCAACCGCCTGCTCTCTAAACCGCCGTGTGAGGTTTACTCGTCCTCTTCAACGTTTTTGAAGTATTGGGCGTGATTATATGCAGAATTCCCCGGTTGTCAATGGTTGGAAAACCACGGGAAATCCCTATTTTCGTGTTTTTTTCCTACGGATCCTGCTTTCCCCCCAGGTTACTCCGACCAGGATCACCACCACCAGCAGGATGCCAAGAGAAATAATGCCGGTCATGTCGGTGGTTAACACCTGTGGAGGAAGCGGTGTGTTTGTCGGCACCAGAGTGGGGGTGGGCGTGAAAGTTGAAACTGGGGTGGCCAAGGGCGGGAGCGAAGCCGAGGGCGGGGTGAATGTTGGCGGGGGGGTAAGTATATTTAGCGTTGTGGTAAGTGTGGCAGCGGGTGCCTCCCCTGAGCGCAGGTCGGATTGGCCTGCACCTTCCAAAATTACCGCCGCCTGGGCCGAGGCGAAGGAACGCAGCGTCCCGACCAGGAAGGTAATGGCGACCAGGATGAACAGGATGGCAATAAAAGCTCTGGGAGGATGTGAACGGTTCATCGGTATGCGGAGTATAACATGAGAGCATTCCCGGGTGATTTCCTGCAAGGTTCTGTCTGTTCCCGTAAATGCAACAAAAAAACTTCCCGCGTAATGGCTGCGGGAAGTCCTCTCTGGCGGAGAGGGCGGGATTCGAACCCGCGAACCTTTAGGGTTACACGCTTTCCAAGCGTGCGCGCTAAGCCAGCTACGCGACCTCTCCGTAAGGCGGGCGAATTATACCATAACGAAAAAAACAGGGCTACTGGCGCATTGCATCAAATAGAATCTTACTTTCAGTATATTCGTTGCATCAAAAAGAATGTTACTCTACGGCAGGGAATTCTAGCTGACGAAGGAGAACATGATGAGCCAACGAAGCAATCGAGAGTTGTTAGCAAAGATCGATCGCTCATGTCAACTCAGAGTCTGGCAGGTCCCCCACCCTCAGGAACGGGCACAGCGTCAACCGAAAGCGGGACACGACCGAGCAGGGGAACAGACGTCGCTCAAGTTCAGAGATTGCGCTCCCGGACCCATTTTTCGATGATCGAGACCACCTCTTCCGGGCTGCTCATCATGGGAACGTGACCCTTGCCCTCCATCACGACCAAGTCGCTCCCAGGGATCAGCGACGCGAGCGTTCTTCCATCCGAGAGCGGCTGGATGAGATCCTTAGATCCGTGCACGATCAGCGTAGGCGTCGATAGCGTCGGTGCGACGTCCGTCAAATCAAAGCCATCCAGGATCTTCAACAGGCGGATGGCGTTTCGGGGATCGGCGCGAACGCAGATGTCCCACAGCCAGCGGCGGACATGACCTGTTTCGTCCTCTGGCAGGCAGGTGCGTACGAACGCTTTCAGGGTTGGTCGCGTTGGCGAAGCGAAGGCCCAGAGCGAACAGTCGCCGCTTCCAATCCAGGGGCATTCGGGGTGCCCCGCCCACGAGCACAAGACCGGTGAAGCGCTCCGGGTACTTCTGTGCGGCCAGGACGGCGGGAAAGCAGCCAGAGGAGTCCGACATCACCAGGCATCGCTCGATCCCTTGCGCATCCATCACTGCGAAAACGTCGTCGACCCAGGCTTCCCGAGTGATGTCCCGTTCTTTCGGCACGTGACTCGTTCCTGACCCGCGCTGGTCGAAGGTTACCGTGCGCCAGCTGCGGCTGAGGAGCCCCAGAACGGGCAGCCACATCTCGCCGCTTCCGATCCAACCACCCAGCGCGAGGGCGGTACGATCGCCCACGCCAAATGACGACACGAACAGCCGAGTCCCCTGCGTTCCAATGAACATGAGATTTCCTCTAAAGGCGGAAAAAAACATTATAACATCGGCGCCGTACTGATCTCTACGGGATCAGGTCCGCGAAAATTCTCGTGGCGTTTCAGCCGTAATGAAAAAAAACAGGGCTACAAGTCTGGCTGAGGTGCAGAATAATCGCTGATATCCTGTATATTTAGGAATTGCCGTGGTGGGTTTTTTGGTCGCCAGTATCAAGAGATTTCACGCTGCCATTTCTGCGCAAAAAAGTTTCCTGCGTATCTTTAAATAACTCCGCCGCCAATTCAGGCGGCGGGAGCAAGGAATCATCAAGGGTTTTCCTGGGTGTGAATTTACACCTTGGTCGGAATCTTTGCCGGTATCGAAACCGGGATGGGGCGCGCAACTTCGCGCACCGGGATGCTGATCCCGTTGGAGGGTTTGCCGTTCCCGTTCAGGGGTCCGGTCTTCTTCTTTTGAGGCAGCGGGATGTCGCGCGGGGTGAGCATGTTCCAGCGTGAAGCGCCCAGGTAGAGGATCTCCAGGATCAGGTCTTCGTAAGAAATACCCTGGGCCGAGCATTGGATGCACAAATCGCTGTAGCCGGGGGTCAGCCCGGGCAGCGGGTTGATCTCGAGCAGGCGCGGGTTACCGTCGCAATCCAGGCGGATGTCGGTGCGGGAGACATCACATGCGCCCAGCACAATGTGCGCCCGCCACGCCAGGCGGTGGAGCTTCCGCCCCAGTTCCGGGTCGAGCGGTGCCGGGCACAGGTAATCAGGCGCGCCGTCAGAACCAACCGACTGGGCCTTGGCTGCCAGACCGTAGATGCCCGGGGTGATGGAGCGGCTGCTGTCAAGCTCCAAAACCGGCAGGCGCAGGAAACCGTCCTTTTCATACCATTCAGGATGGCGGGAGTAAAGCACCGTGTCGTGGCGACCCATGATGCCCACCGTGAACTCACGGCCCGGCAGGAAGGTCTCCACCAGCGCAGGCTGATGGTACAGGCGGATGACGTATTCGGCGCGTTCGCGCAGTTCCGCCTCGTTGTTGACAATGGCTTTCTCGTTCACGCCCATGCCGGTGCCTTCGCGGGCAGGCTTGACGAAGAGCGGGAACTTCATTTCAGGGCGCAGAGGTTCGTCGCCAAAGGTGAATTCCTGGAAGGGAGATACGGGCAGGTTCCGGTCCCGCCAGATACGCTTGGTCAGCGTTTTATCCAGCGCGATGGCGTTGGTTAAAACCCGCGATCCCGTATAGGGGATATTGAGCATTTCAAGCAGTGATGGAACCTGGGCTTCGCGTGCATCACCCCCCAATCCTTCTGCAATGTTGAAACAAATGTCGGGCCGGGCTTCCTTCAGAGAGTAAGGCAGATCCCGATCAGCCTGGATAAATACAGTCTGATGGCCATCAGTTTCGATGGCAGCCCTTATGGTATCTATGGTCTCGATATAATCGTAGTCCGCGCCGGCGTCTGGTGGAACATCCGCTGGGAGGGACTTGCCATGCTCCTTGATATTTGCGAGCACAGCCACCCGCCACGGATGGGCCGGGCGCGGGGCCGAACTGGGAGGTTTATCGTTTTCCTTTTCTTTCATCGGAGCGTTCATTTTTTTACCTTTCGATAAGATTTAATCGGTGGGGAGTATAGTCCTAATCGTGAAAAATACAAGAGGTGAGTTTGGTTTTGTAAGGTTTTTGGAGACCCAATTATTTTTTCGCGCAGAACGGGGATGCGAACGGCTCATAAATAATTAAACCCTCCCTGCCCGATCCGGTTACGATGGGGACATCCGGCGCTGCAATTTTGTTGAAATCATTTCTTCGTGGGGGTGACGCGCAGCGTGGGAAGCTCCGGGGGTTTACGCAGCATGAACCGGTACGAGACCCGCCCAAAGTGGATCACGTCGCCGTGCCTCAGGCTGCGCGGACCGGTCAGCTGTTCGTAGTTGACCCACGTCCCTGCAATGGATTTTTCATCGGAAAGGAAATATTGACCTCCCTTTTCTTTAAGCCGGGCGTGCAGCGGCGAGACGGACGGGTCGTCCAAAATATGTGTCGCCTGGATCGGATCGGAACCGAAGACGACTTCCGCGGTCGAGAGCGGGATCGGCGGAGCGGTGACCGGCTGACCGTCATCTTTCAATTTGACCAGGTAGGCTTCTGATGGTTTTGCCGGAGGCTTCCAGCCCAGGTGCAGACCGGACTTGCGCCGCTCGGGATGAACAGGCTGGGTCAGCGGGTCCAGGCGCGCCCTGCGCCCGGAGGGAGTCTTGCGGCGATTTTTCCTGCGGCTGCGGGAGAGGATCACGACCAGCCCTCCGCCGGCGAAAAAGATGGCAGCCAGGGCAACCCACCGGCTGTTGCGCGAAAGCCAGGGCAGCAACCCAAATTGCGGGCGGACGATGGTGACCAGCACCGGCACCCCCAGGCTGACCTTGCTCAAGCCGAGATTATCCACGGCTTCCACGGTAAGGATGTGATCGCCGCTGGTGGTGTAGCCTTTCAGATCCCAGGTGAACTGATCGAAGGGGGCGGAGGTGTTCTCGGCTGCAATGGCTCCGTCCACGTACAGTATGGTTCTTACCAGGGGACGGGTGCGTTTATCCGGGAATTCGATGAGGATGTTGATGGTCTGTTGGGCGGGTATAAATTGAGATACCGCGGTGGTGGCTGCATCCGGCGCGGTGCGGACGATCTGCTGAGGCGGCGCCACCAGGATCGGGTTGGGCGGCTGGATGTCGAGTTCAAACGACAGGTCGGTGGAAGTGAGCTGTTCACCATTCCGGGTAACCTTGACCGCCAGGGTGTGGCCACCGGAGCTGAGGATGGCGGAAGAGTACTGCAGGTGGTAGGCGTGGCGCAGAGAGGCGAGATAGGTATCCGGGCTGGGAAGCGATTCCTGCCCGGAGAAGTAGAAATATTGTCCGCCGGTCTGGATGGCGAGGTCCTTGAGGGCCGTCGCCCCGGAGGTGGAGGAGAAATCCTGCGAGGCAACGATCCACACATTCACCCGGATGAAACCGGCTGCGGCGCGCTGTGCCAGGTTTTGCAGCAGAGGGATGTCGCCAGCAGCCGGCAGCGTGGTGATATACAGCACCACGGGTTTTCGTTCAGGCTGGGAGCCGGTGCCGGAAACCGCATCCAGCGCGGCTGATAGGGTCTGGGGGCTGGGGACCAGGTTATTCAGGTTGGGGGTGTAAGCTGCCAGGGCGTCTGAAAAAGCGGCGGTTGTCTCCAGGTGGGTTGCCGCTGTCCCGCCGGTGGGAATAAAGCTCAGGTCATCGCCCAGGGAATCGGGGTGTGCGGCGATCCAATCCTTCAGAGCCTGCATCACCTTATCCAACTTGGTGACAGCATTGACATCCCGGTAGGCAAAGTAAGGCCCGGGGTCCAATGCCAGGGCGAATTCCGTACCCGGCTGGAGTTCTTCGAGGCTGGTGAGCGGGCGGGGTTGCCCGTCTTCAAGCAGGCTGACATCCGCGCCGGTCAACCCGCTGACGAAATTCCCGGAGGCATCGAACACGTCCAGCCCGGCGGTGATGGTGGGAAAGGAAGCGGTTTGCAAAGCATACAGGCTGAGACGGGCGCTGCCCTGGGCGCGCACAGGACTCAGTCCTATATAAAGCAGGGTTAAATTGAGAAGTATCGCCAGGAATTTGCGCATTTATTGAGGGCGGGATATTATCGTGATCCCTGACTTCCGCATCCACGATTTCATCGTCTTCGGAAATCTTTTCCGGTTTGGTCTTCGACCCGGGCAGCTTGATCCACTGGCTGGCTCCCGCCCAACCGAGCAGGATGGCGCCCACCGCCGTCCCGGTCACCTGGAACGGCACCCCGGCAATGATACCCATGACCAATCCCTTCGCCACCGACGGCCCCCACTCATCCTTCGACAGGTAACGCTGGATCAGGGTGGTGGTCACCGTACCCAAAACCCCCACGGTCAGGCTGGTCAGGATCAGTGCCAGCGGGTCGACCAGTTCGAAAATGCCGAAGACGTTATCCAGGACGATGGTCGTCAGCGCCGCCAGCGGGTGGATGGGCGCAGGCGGGATGGAACGACTGTGTGGCGTGGATGGGATGATCTCGGACATTAAACTTTTTCTCCTATTCCCATTCGATGGTTGCGGGCGGCTTGCTGGTAATATCATACACTACTCTGTTGATTCCATGCACTTCGTTAACGATGCGGCTGGCCACCTTTGCCAGCAGGTCGTAAGGCAGGCGCGCCCAATCGGCGGTCATGAAATCGTCGGTCACCACCGCCCGGATGGCGCACACCTCCTGGTAGGTGCGTTCGTCGCCCATCACCCCCACCGAGCGGACCGGCAGCAGCACGGCGAAGGCCTGGCTGGTGCCGGCGCCCTTGCCCAGCAGCCCGGCAGCCGCCAGCTCCTGGGTGAAGATGGCATCCGCCTGGCGCAGGCAGGCTACCCGCTGCGGGGGTCACCTCGCCCAGGCAGCGCACGCTCAACCCGGGACCCGGGAAGGGCTGCCTCCACACCAGGCTTTCCGGCAGTCCCAGGGCTTCCCCCACCGCCCGCACCTCGTCCTTGAACAGGTAGCGCAGCGGCTCCACGAGCGCCATGTCCATGTGCTCCGGCAGCCCGCCCACGTTGTGGTGGCTCTTGATCCGGGCAGCCTTGTCCCGGTCGGGTGCCGCGGACTCGACCACGTCCGGGTAGATGGTGCCCTGGACGAGGAACTTCGCCTCCCCCAGCTTGGCGGCTTCGCGTTCGAAAATGCGGATGAATTTTTCCCCGACGATCCTGCGCTTCTGCTCCGGGTCGAGTGACGCCGCGCAGGGCGGTAAAAAACTCAGCGGAGGCATCCACCGCCACCAGCTCGGCGCCCATCTGCTCGCGGAATGTCCGCACCACCTGTTCCGGTTCCCCCTGGCGCAGCAGGCCGGTATCCACGAAGACCGCCACCTGCTGGTCGCCGATGGCCTTGTGCACCAGGGCGGCTGCCACGGACGAGTCCACCCCGCCGCTGACGGCTGCCAGGACGCGTCCGGCTCCCACCTGGGCACGGATCCTGGCGACGCTTTCCTCGATGATGGACTGCGGGGTCCAGTCCGGGGCGCAGCCGCACACCTCCACGGCAAAATGCTCGAGCACCTGTGCGCCGTGGGGAGTATTGTTTACTTCGGGATGGAACTGGACGGCGAAATACTTGCGGGAAAAATCGCCCATGGCGGCGATGGGGCTGTTGCCACTTTTCGCCAGCGCAACGAACCCGGGCGGCATTTCCATGATCCGGTCGCCGTGCGACATCCAGACCGTGGACACGGCATCCAGGATGGTGCCGGGCACCAGCGGCTGGATCTCTGCCGGACCGTACTCGCGCCGGGCGGACGGGTCCACCTTGCCGCCCAGGGTATGCACCAGCAACTGCATCCCGTAGCAGATGCCGAATACCGGCAGGCCGGAATCGATGACGTAGCCGGGCAGGGTCGGCGCACCCTCGGCATAGACCGAGGCCGGTCCGCCCGAGAGGATGAAGCCCTTGGGTTGCAATGCCATCACCTTTTCGGCAGGCGCATCCCACGGGAAGAGTTCGCAGTAGACGTGCGCCTCGCGCACCCGGCGGGCGATCAGTTGGGCATACTGGGAACCGAAATCGAGGATGGCGATGGATTGATGGGGCATGGAAATTATAGTAGAAGGTCAGCAAATGCTAAACTTGGAAGTTTCGATTTGAAACTAACAACATCAAGAAGGAAAACCTGGCTCTATTCACCCTCGAAGTATGATATGATCGTCGTCCATCGAGCGGATGACCGCCAGCGCCTCCACCGGCACACCCAGCGGTTTGAGCTTTTCGCGCCCGCCTTCGAAAACCTTTTCGATCAGCGTGCCGATGCCCACGATGCTCGCCCCGGCTGCCTGCGCCAGGCGCACCAGCCCCCAGATGGTGGCACCGGAGGCCAGGAAATCGTCGATGATCAGGATCCTTTCGCCGCCCGCCAGGTATTCGGGCGAAACGATCAGGTCGACCATGCGCCCCTTGGTATGCGAGGGAGCCATGGTCAGGAAGACCTCATCCGGCATGGTGACCGGCTTGGATTTGCGGGCATACACCACCGGCAGGCCCAGGTGGTGGGCGGTGGTCAGAGCCGGGGCGATCCCTGAAATTTCAGCGGTCAGCACCTTGGTGGCGCCCACCCCTGTAAAGCGCTGCGCCAGTTCACGCCCGCAGGCATCCATCAGAGCGGGTCCACCTGGTGGTTGATGAAGCCGTCCACCTTTAAAATGCCGTTGCCGAGGTTTTTGCCGTCCCGGCGGATGCGTTCGATGAGTTCCAGCACAAGGGGTCTCCTCAATATTTTGTGCAAAACCTGACAGCTTCATCCATTTCTGTCAGGTCCATGCTTATCCATTTTACAACGGGGATGAAGAACCCGCTAGTGTGTTAGAATCCCGCCCATGGGTAACCCTCGCCTGGTACTGGCGTCGAACTCCCCGCGCAGGCGGGAACTGCTTGCGCTCGGCGGATGGAAATTCGAATCCCGCTCCCCCGAAGTCGATGAAAGCCAGCACCCCGGCGAAGAAGCAGGGGGATATGTCCTGCGGCTCGCCGAAAGCAAGGCGCGTGCCTGCGCGCAGCCGCCCAACCTGGGACGATTATTATTGGTGCCGATACCACCGTGGTGGATGGGAACAGCCTGCTGGGCAAGCCGCGGACGCAGGCTGAGGCGGTGGAAATGCTCCGAAAGTTACGGGGGCGCACCCACCAGGTCTATTCCGGGATGTGTCGTGATAAGTGTCCCGGATGGGAACACTGGGCGGGATTTGTGCGTCACACAGGTACCGATGCGCAACTATATGACGACCAGGAAATCGATGCCTACGTGGCCAGCGGGCGACCCGCTCGACAAAGCCGGGGCTTATGCCATCCAGCACCCCAGGTTCCACCCGGTCGAAGACTATTTCCGGCTGCTATGCCAGCGTGATGGGGCTCCCGCTCTGCCACCTCACCCGCAGCCTGCGCCCTTTCGGCATTGCGCCTCTCACCGATATTGCCAAAGAATGCCAGTCCTGGTTGAACTATGCCTGCCCGATCTCCGCCCGGGTTTTAGGCGGGGAGCAGATCGGCTGAATTGAAAGGTAAATGATGAAACCCGTACACTTGTTATCCCTGCTGCTGATGCTCGCCTTCCTGGCTGGCTGTGCGAACGGAGTGACCAGGCGGCACCCCCACCTCCTCCCTGCCGACCGCCGTGGTGAATGTCACCCACGTCCCCAGCGCGGGCGATGCGCTGCGCACCTTTTTGGATGCCATGGTGGCAAACGATTACACGGTCATGTATGCCCAGCTCACCCAGGCCAGCCAGAAAGCCATTTCCGAGACCGATTTCGCCAAGCGCTACACGGACGACCTGAATGCGCTGAGCGCCAAAACGATCGAATACAACATCCTGTCCATGCTGACCGACCCGCAGAATTCACAGGTGTCCTTCCATATAACCTATCATACCGGCCTGTTCGGGGACATCCAGCGGGATTTCAATACCACCATGGTGCTCGAGAACGGCACCTGGCGCATCCCCTGGGACGACAGCCTGATCCTGCCCGAACTGGCTGGCGGGAAGCACCTGGCAACCACCTATGACCCCCCGGCGCGCGGCGACATCTACGACCGCAACGGCAATGCCATCGCGGCCGAAACGGATGCCTATGCCATCGGGCTGGTGGCCGGGGAAGTCTCACCGGATAACGAAGGCGCCGTTATCAGACACTCTCTGCCGTCTGACGGGCGTTCGGCCGGATATCATCCAGAACAATTACGAAAATTATGCGGCTGGAAATTATGTGCCGGTGGGCGAAGCCAGCGCCGCGGCAGTCGAATGCCTCGGGAATCACCGGTTACAGCGGTGTCCAGGTCAGCGCGTTATACTTCCCGGTTTTATGAACCGAACATGGCGCCCAATGCGGTCGGATACACCCTGTTCATCTCACCCGAAGATTACAATGCCTACCGGCGGCTGGGCTACAGCGGAGCGGAACGGATCGGTTGGGAAGGCATCGAAAAATGGGGCGAAAACTACCTGCACGGGCAGAACGCCGCCAAACTTTATGTGACCGCCCGGATGGGACCTATGAAACGGTACTGGCCCAGGTCAATGCCGTGCCGGCCTCCTCCATTACCCTGACCATCGATGCGGACCTGCAGGAACAGGCCCAGGCCGCCATGGACGGTCTGCCCGGCGCGATCGTGGTGATGGAAGTCAACACCGGGCGGGTGCTGGCGATGGTCTCCTCGCCGGGGTTCGATCCCAACTGGTACGACCTGAACAACGTCAACCGGGTCATACATGGACGAGCAGCCCACCTTCAACCGCGCCGCGCAGGGCACTTATCCGCTCGGCTCGGTATTCAAGATCATCACCATGGCAGCCGCCCTGGAAAGCGGCGTCTTCACCCCGCAGAGCACCCTGGACTGCCAGTACGCTTTCACTGAACTCCTGCCCAGCGGACCGACCTTGTACGACTGGACCTGGGAATACTGCAACGACTCAGAAATGAGCAGACCGGGAAGGACGTGTGTCCGTCCTGGCCTCCCAGCGGCCTGCTGACCCTGCCGCAGGGCCTGATGCGCTCGTGCGACCCCTGGTTCTACCACATCGGCTATACCCTTTTCAGCGACGGCAAAGGTACCGCCATTTCCGACATGGCCAGGGCCTTCGGCCTGGGCAAGCGCCACCGGGATCGAGCAGGTGGCCGAATCCAACGGCACCATCCCCAACCCCACCGACGGCACCAATGCCACCAGCATCGCCATCGGGCAGGGTGACGTCCAGGTGACGCCGCTGCAGGTGGCAACCTTCATTGCCGCGGTTGCCAACGGCGGCACGCTCTACCGCCCGCAGTTGGTGGAAAAAGTCCAGCCGGTCAGCGGAGATGCGATCAACATCTTCAAACCCCAGGCGAACGGCACCCTGCCGGTCAGCACCGCCAACCTGAAGGTCATCCAGGACGCCATGCGCACCGTGGTCACCGACCCGAAAGGCACGGCCTATTCCAGGTTCGCAGGGTTTCCCGTTCCCGGTGGCTGCCAAGACCGGCACCGCCGAAAGCGGCGCGGCAGACCCGCATGCCTGGTTCGCCGGGTACAGCCTGGCTGACCTGCCCGACAAGCCCGATATCGCCGTGGCGGTGATCGTCAACAACCAGGGCGAAGGCGCCACCTGGGCTGCGCCCATCTTCCGCCGGGTGATGGAAATCTATTTCAACGGCAAACCCCAGACGGATCTACCCGTGGGAATCCGCCTTGGCGTGGTCAACCCGGATTACGGCGCACCCGCCGCGACGCCCACCCCGGGTCCGTAAGATGTATGCCCCGGCCCGACCGATCCGCTGCAACCCTTGCCCGCTCCCCCGGCAAGACACCGGACTCATCGTCCGCTCCCAATCGGGCTTCTTCAGCGTGCAGACCGAAAACGGCACATTCACCTGTCACCTGCGCGGCCGCCTGAAGCAGGGCAAAGCACGTGGGCGATATCGCCGCGGTGGGCGACCGGGTGCAGGTGACCTGCATGCCGGACGGCACGGGCAGCATCGAGGCGGTCGAACCACGCCGCAGCTCGCTGGTGCGGCTCGACCCACGGCCCCAGGGCGTGTACCAGCAGGTCATCCTGGCCAACCCCGACCAGGCCGTGTTCGTCTTCGCCTGCGCCCATCCCGACCCCCCGCCTGCGCATGCTGGACCGGTTCCTGGTCATCGCCGAAAAGCAGGGCTGCCGGCGCTGATCGTGGCCAATAAGATCGACCTGGTGGGGCTGGAACAGGCCGAGAAGATGTTCGGCTTCTACCCGCCCATCGGGTATCCCGGTCATCTATACCTGTGCCAAAACCGGGCAGGGTGTGGAAGAACTGCGCGGACGAGGTTGACCGGGCAAGGTTTCCGCGCTGGCAGGACCGAGCGGCGTGGGCAAATCCAGCCTGCTCAACGCAGATCCAGCCGGGGCTGGGGCTGGCGGTGCGCGAGATCAGCGAGGCTTTCAACAAAGGACGCCACACCACCACCGTGCGGCAGTTGTTCCCGCTGGAGGGCGGCGGTTACGTGGCCGATACGCCCGGCATGCGCTCGCTGGCGCTATGGGACACCGAGCCGGAGGAACTGGACGGCTATTTCCCCGAGCTGGCGCCGCTGGTGTGAGCACTGCCAGTTCAACGACTGCAACCACAAGACCGAGCCGGGCTGCGCCGTGCGGGCTGCCGTGCAGGCAGGCAGGGTGCATCCCCAGCGCTATGATTCGTATTTGAGGTTGCGCGCCGGAGAAGAGTAAGGTTGGCGCACAATTCAATGACGAACAATCATGGATAATAACTGGAACCTTCTCGGACACGAATGGGCGGTGGAGATGCTCAAGCAGCATCTCGTGCGTGATTCCGTCCGGCATGCCTACCTGTTCACCGGTCCTCCCGGGCTGGGACGGCGCACCCTGGCGCTGCGCTTTGCCCAGGCCTTGAACTGCCCCAACCCCATCCGCACCCGGCGAACCCTGCGGAAAATGCAAGACCTGCAAGCAGATCGAGCGGATGCAGTACACCGACCTGGCTGTCGTCCAGGCTGAAAAGGAAGGCGGCACGCTGAAGGTGGAGCAGGTGCGCTCGCTGCGCCAGACGCTCTCGCTGAAACCCTACCAGGGGAAATACCGCGTGTCGCTTTTGCTGCGCTTCCAGGAAGCCAACGCAAACTCAGCCAACGCCCTGCTCAAAACGCTGGAAGAAGCCCCGGATCACGATGTCCTGATCCTGACCGCCGACAGCGCCGAGCAGCTCCTGCCCACCATCGTCTCGCGCTGTGAGACCCTGCGGCTGCGGCCGCTGCCGGTGGAAGCAGTGGAAGCATCCCTTAAAGCAAGAGGCACGGATGAAGAGACCTCCCGCCTGCTGGCGCACATCTCCGGCGGACGACCCGGCTATGCCCTGCGGTTGATGGAGGACAAGGATGCGCTTGAAATTCCGGTCAGACCGGCTGGACGAAATGCAGACCCTGCTCCGGTCCACGCGTGCTCGAACGGTTCGCCTATGCGGAAAAACTGACCGACCGGAAACACGCCGCGGAGGAACGAACTTCCGCGAGACCTTGCTGCTGTGGCTCTCGTTCTGGCGGGACGTGCTCCTGCGCCTCTCCGGTTCCGCATCCCCGCTGACCAATGTGGATTACACCGACGGCGATCGATTCCCTGGCAGCTACGCTGACCCTGGCGGGAGCCCGCAAACTGGTCAGCGAGGCGGAGGAGGCCATCGACAAGCTGGAGCGCAACGTCAACGCCCGCCTGCTGGCGGAAGTGGTTTTGCTGGATTGGCCAAAGATTGCATGAAAAATAATCAGCCTAACCACCAAGACACGAAGGCTCAAAGAACTTTGTATACCCGGATAAATAAATTGCCGCCTGTAATTTTGGTTACGCCTGCTTGGTACTCGAATATCGTAATTTTTGCATTTGTTCTAATCCTTGCTTCCTGCGCTCCTGCGCCGACCCCCGTTCCAACTGCAACCACGACAGCCACTTCCATCCCCACGCTGACACCCACCATCACATTCACTCCCTCCCCAACGTCCACCTTCACACCCACGCCCGAACCGGCCTGGTATTCCACCGCTCGACCCGTCATTGGGAAAGCTGAAATACCAATATGCCGAGGTGGTGAATACCCGTCGCCCGGGTCTACGTCACTTACCAGGATGCCGTGGCAAAAAACGGGAATTTCGGTCACCTGCCCGAGTACCCGGCCTACGTGGCTTCCTCATCAAGCCGGACCAGCAACGACGGCCGGACATTTTACCAGACCCAATACGGCTGGATGGACGGGGCGGACCTGCAACCCCTGACCCCCTCGACCTTCACCGGCATCCTGCTGACCCGGGATGTGCCCTTCCGCTTCGGCTGGGTGCTGGCAGATACCACCAGCGTCAACGCAGCCGGGGCACCCGTCCGGGCATACACCCGCTACCAGCTGGTCCATGAGATAAAGGCGGTGACGCAAAATCCGGGTTTCGTTTCGATCGGCGCGGACGAATGGCTGCCGCAGGAGCAGGTTGCACTGGTGGACCCCCAGGTCCCGGCGGACGCGGGAGCAGACACCTGCCGCTTTATTTATGTCAACCTGGCCCAGGAAACGCTGACGGTCTACAACAACTGCAAGCTTATATTTGCCACCCTGGTCTCATCCGGGAAGAATTCATGGACGTTCGAAGGCCGTTTCGCCATTCTCACAAAGGATACAGAATACAGGCTCATCACTCCCCCTGCTGAGTCAACCAGCAAATTTTATATTGAGGGAGTTCCTATTTATGTCTTATGCCGGCGATTTTGGTTTCCACGGAGCCTACTGGCAGGACAGTTTTGGGGCTGCCGCCTCGCACGGCTGCATCAACCTGTCACCGGCGGATGCGAAATGGCTTTACGATTGGGCAGGGATCGGGGAACGGGTCATCATCAGCGCGGGGAAATAAAAGACCGGTTTAGTGCACTGACAATTCTGCGACAGGTTCCATCTGCGCTGCCCGCCCTGCCAGGATAGCCAGGATTGCACCCAAAGCAAACAGGGCGATGTTCAGGATGAAGGGCAGGCTGCGGTTGATTTCGGAAAGCGTTCCTGCGATCCAGCCAAAGGGGGAAGCTACCAGGATCGTGCCAACATACATGATCGACTGGATGCGGGCACGCTCTTTCGGGTCAACTGTCAGCACAACCATGCGGTCCACCAGCGGTATGACAGCGGCAAAGCAGCAGGCTTCCAGGAAAATGTTTGAACCAAGAAAGAAATAGTTCTGGACAGGAGCGATGACCAGGAGCAGCTGGCTGAGGACATAGCCGAGAAAACCGATAACCATCGGCAGCTTGAAGTGCATTTTTTTGATCCACGGCATCACCAGGAAAAAGAAAAGCAGGATGATTGCCGATTTGACGAATGGAAAGATGGAAAGGTACCGGGCCGGGATATTTAGCTTTTCAGTCACAATGATCGCCCAGAAGCTCCCGCTGATTATCGAGGAAATGCTTAAAACCAGGAGGATCCCGGCAGTGTAAAGCGTCTGCGGAGTATGGATCAGGGTGCCCAGAACACCTTTATACTCTCCCAGCACATTAAAGACGCTTTGGTGGCGTGTCTCATGCATGCGGATTTTGCCCTGGCGGGTCTCTTCCGTCATGCGGTAGGTGACAACCGCTTTCAGGGTAAACATAAATGCAGCAAAAAAATACAGCCCTCGCAAGGTAGTCACGAGGGAAAAGGCGGCAATGAACACTCCCGTCAGGGGTGCGATAAAGCCGACCACAATTGAGGCAATATAGATCCAGGTATAAATATCCAGCAGCTGGCCCTGGTCGGCATCTTCCACGAGCAGGCAGTTCCATGAATTTTGTGCGATGCGCCAGACGCTGTTGATCACACCCGCTGCCAGGAAATACCAAAAATTCTGAGCCACGGCTGAGATCAGTGCCGGAACACTCCAGGACAGGATATCAAATATCAGGGTCGTGCGCCTGCGCCCCAGTTTGTCTGTGACCACACCGCTCAACAACGCCAGGATGATCTGGAAGCCCCAACTTATACTGACAATAAGGCCAATCTGTTTATCCGACAGCCCAAGCGCCACCATGAAAATGGAAATGTACGGAGAATAAAGGTTGTACGGAATACCCCAAATTGGTTCGGGAAAAACAACTCCCCTCTGGTTCCCGCGCAGGCTTTTCAGGGTGGTGATCAACGAGTGATTATTCAAACAAGTTGCTCCATGTCATTTTCCAACAATGAGTCAAACCGCAAAGCGGTTTTTTAACCACCCTGAGTCCTCCGCTCTCTTCGCCGCCGGTACTGCTCGTGGATCTCGCCCACGTGTTCCACCTTTTCGGCGATGGCAGCTTCCAGCCAGAACTTTCCCTTTTCTGCCGTGCCCAAACTGCCCGCCCCGTAAGCGCCGGTGCGGGTATCGTCCTCCCAGGGCGGGTTGGCGGTCAGCGCGCCGCCCTCGATCCAGTCCATGTAGTAGTTGGGGGTGCTGATGAAATCGGTCTCGTCCACGGCGCGTTCGATGTGCACCAAATCCGGGCGAAGGTGGAGAACGAGCGATGTCTCCAGTTCGCAGGCATGACCCATGCCGCCCAGTTTGGATTGCCGCCTGGATTCCAGCGCGGCCACGCCCTGCGGACCGGACAGGTACAGGAAGGCCGTGGCGCAAAAGATCTGTGGGTACTTCTCCCCGGCGTACTTGACCACGTTCACCAGGAATGACGAACTGCCGCCATGCCCGTTCACCAGGTAGAAGCGGTTGAAGCCTTCCCTGACCAGCGTGTCGATCACCGCCAGCCAGAAATCCTCGAAGGCGCGCCCGCCGGCATTAAAGGTGCCGGGGAACGAGCGCCGGTGGGTGCTTACTCCGTAAGGGAAGACCGGCAGCGAAAATGCCTGGTCCGGAACTGCCCCGGCGGTGCCTTGGGCAATTGCATCGATGATGAGCGTGTCGGTGGACAGCGGCGCGTGGTAACCGTGCTGCTCGGTGTGACCGGTGGGCAGGATGACCACCTGGTCGTGCTGCTGGGGTAGTACCAGTGAAGAGCGAAACTTTCCCAGGCATTTCAATGGATGGGAAACCAGCTCCCAGGTCCAGCCCGGACGGTACCAGGATGTGCACCGAGGTAAACCCGTCTTCCAGCAGGTTCCCGAGCAGGTTGTTTAACAGGGCAGCGAATACCTGGGGCTGCACCTCCAGTCCGCTCCCTATCCAGCCGAAGGGGATGGCTGGCAGGAGTCCGACCGGCTGGGTTGCTTTCAACAGGCCGGGGATGATGTGCGGATCCGGGATGTCTCCAAGCGGCAGGACGAGCGCCGTATCGCGCGCCAGGGCTGCCACATCGGGCCAGGTCAGTTCATCGAATCGGAAGGGTTCAGGCATGGAATATATCCTCTTTGCGCTTTAACGTCCCCGGCTTCAGGGTTCCCATTTCGTGTCTATAAGGGGCAGGAATATTATACAAGTTTTTGGATGAATCCCCCAAGGAGAGCGTACAGTTTACTGATCTAATCCGACAGCATGTGACCAGGAAATAGTTTATGTTGGTTGTCGGATAAAAAAACCGATTCCTTATGGGAACCGGTTTTTTAAGGTATTTTGACTCTTGTTGGATTTAATTTCGTCTACTTGGCCATCCAACAGGCTGCATAATGCCCCGGGTGGAGTTCGAGAAGAGGCGGGACCTCGTGCGAGCATTTTTCAATGGCAATCGGGCAGCGCGGGTGGAAGCGGCAGCCCTCGGGTGGGTTGATCGCACTGGGTATCTCCCCGGCGGGCATGGGTTCCGTTCGGCGGTGAACCGGGTCGGGCACCGGTACCGCCTTGAGCAATGCCCGCGTGTAAGGGTGCAGCACATGCTCGTAGACCTCATGGATCGGTCCAAGTTCGCACATTTTTCCAAGGTACATGATGGCGATGCGGTCGCAGACATACTTGGCAGTAGCCAGGTCGTGAGTGATGAACAGGTAAGTCAGGTCGAATTTCTTTTTCAGGTCCATCATCAGGTCGAGCAGCAGGGCGCGCACCGACACGTCTGCCATGGCGATCGGTTCATCGGCAACGATCAATTCCGGGTTGGTCACCAGTGCGCGTGCCAGCACGATGCGCTGGCGCTGCCCGCCGGAGATTTGGTGCGGGAATACATCAAAGAAAGACTCGGGTGGGTTCATCCCCACCGCCGTCAGGATGTCCAACACCCGCTGGCGCTGTTCCGTCTTGGATAGTTTCCCAAGGTGGATCGTCACCGGGTGGAGGATGGCCTGGCCGATGGTCATGCGCGGGTTGAGCGAAGCCAGCGGATCCTGGAACACCAATTGCATGCGTGCCCGCAGGCGGCGCATTTCTTCCGCCTTCAGTTCATTTAGATCGATATCATCGAAGAAGACGTGCCCGGAGGTGGGTTCAAGCAGGCGCAGCACCAGCCTCCCCACCGTGGATTTCCCGGAACCGCTTTCGCCGGCCAGCCCGAACACCTCGCCTTTGCGGATGGTAAAGCTGATTTCGTCCACGGCGTGCACAGCCGGGACAACTCCTTTGCTGAGCAGCATTGCCAGGAACCCGCTTTGGACCGGGAAATGCTTGGTCACATTCTCGCAGGCGCACCATATCTTTTGCTGGTTCCGATTCGGACGGTTCCGGATTCTGAACAGGGGTTGGTTTGCTCGTCTTTGTCATCATGCTTTCCCCTTATCCTGGTAGAGCCAGCACGCCACCTGGCGGTCATTACTTATACTTTCCAGGGGTGGACTTTTCTCTTTGCAGATCTCCATGACGAACGGACAGCGGGGATGAAACCGGCAGCCCAGGGGAGGATAGAGCAGGCTGGGAGGCGCGCCTTCCATTTTGTATAATTCGGCGTCTTCCAGGGCAATATTCGGGACGGACCTGAGCAAGCCCTGTGTATAAGGATGCTTTGGGTCAGCAAATATGCTGCGCACATCGCCGATCTCCACCAACCGCGCCGCGTACATGACCGCCACCCGGTCGGCGACTTCGGCTACCACGCCGATGTTATGGGTGATGAGCAGGATGGTCAGCCCGAACTCCTGGCGCAGCTCGCGCATCAGGTCGAGAAACTTTGCTTCCACGATCACGTCCAACGAGGTGGTCGGTTCATCGGCGATGACCAGCTTGGTGCGCAATGCCAGTGCCAGGGAAATCATCACGCGTTGGCGCATCCCTCCCGACATCTGGTGAGGATATTCCTTCAAGCGTTCCCTGCGGATGCCCAGTTTTTCAGCCAGCACGTCCGCCCTTTTCAAAGCGTCGGCATGGCTGGTATCCAGCTCGTGGGCATGGATGGTTTCAGTCAGGTGCTCGATGATACGCTGGACCGGGTTGAGGGAGGTCATCGGGTCCTGGAAGACCATCCCGATCTCACCGCCCCGCACCAGGCGCATTTCATCTTCCTTGAGGGTCATCAGGTCGTGGTAATCGAACATTAGCTGACCGGAGGTGATACGGGCCGGTTTGCGGTGCAGGCGCATCAGCCCCTTGCCCAGGGTGGATTTACCGCAGCCCGACTCGCCCACCAGGCCGAGGATCTCGCCCCGGTAGATATCAAAAGAGACATCATCGACGGCGTTCACATTCCCGGCACGCGTCTCGTATTCGATCGTAAGGTTACGGATGGAAAAAAGGGATTCAGCAGGCATCAGCGTTCTCTTAATTTTGGATTGAGAATTTCAGTAAGCCCCTCACCCACCATGCTGAACGCCAGCACCACCAGCATGATCGCGATCCCCGGGAAGGTAACCAGCCACCAGGCGGTTTGGATGAAGCGCTGGCCGCGTGCCAGGTCGATCCCCCAGTCGGCAATGGTGGGCGGCATGCCCAGGCCCAGGAAAGACAGCCCGGCGCCGGTCAGGATGGCATCGGCGATGTTGACCGAAAAGATAATGGCGATGGAGGGGATCACGTTGGGATAAACGTATCTCCACAGGATCTCCCAACGTTTGGCGCCGATGCTCTGGGCGGCTTCGATGTACACTTCTTCCTTTACCGACAGGGTCTGGCCGCGCACGATACGGTAATAGGTGGGTATATACAGCACCGAGATGGCTACGATGACGTTATAGATGCTGGGACCCAAAACGGCGGTGATGGCAATCGCCAGGATCAAGCCGGGGAAGGCATACAAACTGTCCATCAGCAGGCTCAGCAGCCTGTCGAAGGTGCCGCCAAAATATCCGGCCAGCAAACCGAGCGGAACGCCGATCAACAGGGACAAAATGGAAGCACTGAAGCCGACGATCAAGGCGATGCGTGTGCCCCAGATGAGGCGGCTCCATACATCCTGGCCGATATCGTTGGTGCCCAGGACGAAACCGCCTGCGGAAGCGATCTCGGCGGTAACAGAAGCCCCGCTGCGCAGGTTGGGATAATCGGCAGCAACTGCATTAAATTGTGTGAGATTTAGCACACCCGCCTGGTCGACGCCGGTGTTCACCGCATTCAGCAAATCCGTGACCGTGGGATAACGATCGATATGCGGGCGCAGGCGCAAGCCGGTGTTATTCTGGACGAGCTGCCCATCCAACAGCTTCGATTGTTCATTCACAGCCACTGCGGCAGGCGAGCCCTGCAAGACCCCCACGGTCGGCTGGGTGGCGGCATCCGTCGGAAGGGCCAGGTCAGCCCAATTTTTGAATGCTTGAAGTCGTTGGGCACCACCAGCACCGGAACATCCGGGTGTGCCCCGGGTGCCAGGAAACTGGTTCCGACGATTTGATCGAACTTGAAAGGCGCAAGCAGGCCTGGAAACAAGGCGACAAAAATAAATACCGCCACCATGACGGATGAGATCAGCACGAACCACCAGTCGGCTCCATACCATTTTCGTCCCTGGAGCAGGCGGCGTACAAGTCCAACGTGCTTAAGATCTTCCTGCCAGGTTTTGGTTTCCGGCGGGGTTTCGGTGTTCTTTTCTTCTGTAGAGGGCATGCCTAGTACCTTACCCTTGGATCAAGCAATGAATAGATAATGTCGACCGCCAGGCTGATGATGGCGACCAGCAGGGCGAACATGGTAATGACGCTTTGCACGGCGGTGTAATCCCGGGCCGAGATCCTCTGCACCAGGTACCCGCCCATGCCCGGCCAGGAGAAGATGGTTTCCGTCAGTACTGCTCCCGCCAGCAGGATGGCCACCTGAAGACCGATCAGGGTGATGATGGGGATCATGGCATTTTTTAATGCATGCCCGTAGACCACGGTGCGTTCCAGGATGCCGCGTGCCCGGGCCGCGGCGATGTAATCCATTTGCAGGGTTTCAATCACGTTGATGCGCGTCATGCGGACGAACACGCCTGAGAGGATCAGCCCCAGGGTGAATGCCGGCAGGACCAGGTGGAGCAGCGACCGACCCCAACGCCGGCCAGTTGCCGCTGATCAGCGAATCGATCAGGTAGATGTTGGTTACGTGGTGCAGCGTAGTCCCAATGACCGGATCGATGCGCCCGGAAATTGGCAGCCAGTTTAACCTGACCCCAAAAAGCAATTGCAGCATCAACCCAAACCAGAAAATGGGCAGCGAATAAATAACGACCGAATAAATGCGCAGGAGGTAGTCCGGGGCCGTTTTGCGCTTGTGAGCGGCATAGGTGCCGCCAATGACACCGATAACGAGAGCAATAATGGAGGCGGGTATGACCAGTTCGAGCGTTGCCGGAAAGCGCTCGCTCATCTCATCGATGATCGGGCGGTGCCCCCCAACCAGGCTGAATTGCCAAAATTGAGGGTGGCCATGTCCTTTAAAAACGTTGCATACTGGACGATCAGCGGCTTGTCCAGTCCCAGCGTACGCCCGCATATTTGCCACCATTTCGGGAGTGCCTTTTGGACCCAGTGCCGACCGGACCGGATCACCAGGAAGGATCCGCATCACCACGAAGACCATGGTGGCCAGGATGAAGATCATGGGCAGGGTCAGGCCGATGCGGGTCAGGATATAGCGCCGCAGGCTCATCGATCCCCTGATAAATATATACAGGAGTCCGATGATCGACGGAATGCCGATAATTAATAGGATAAGGGCAATTGGTGACATGATGGGCGATTGGCTCAGTTTCTGAACGGTAAATTGAGTTGGGAAATACTGCTGGGTAATGGATTAGAGGGGCGGAGATGAGCTCCGCCCCTCGTTAAACATTTTTTACGGTGTCTTGGTCAAGACTGAATAATCGAACTCGACGTTGCCACCGATGTTAAGGGTTTCGGGAGAACCAAAGGTGGACGATGCCGTGGATGTTGGACCGGTAAGTAACGTGCTCTGCCTGGAAGAACAGGGGCAGGGTCACCACCAGGTCGGCATACACTTGCTGGGCCTGTACGTACAGGTCGGCACGTTTGGTCAGGTCGGTTTCTGAGTCTGCCTGTGAAAGCAGGTTCACCAACTGCGTGGACTTGTCGTTGATGGGATTGCCGAAGGTGCTGTTGGTCGCGGCCAGGGATACATTGGTGCCCATACCGCCGTTATAAACGAACGGGTCCATATAGTTGGATGGATCGGGATAGTCAAAGAACCAACCCAAAACACCAACCTCATAGGCATTGCCGCCGGTCAGGGCCGTTACATACGTGCTCCATTCCTGGGCATGCAGGGTAACGGAGAAGACGTTGGTGGTCTCAAGCTGCTGCTTGATGATCTCCATCCAGGCGGAGGTCTCGGCACCGTAATGCTCGGGCGGGTACCAAAGGTCGATGACGCACTTGTTGGTGGGTGTGTACCCGGAGGCAGCCAGCAAAGCCACGGCTCCAGCCACATCGGGCGCCTTGTACATGGTATCGAAAATTTCGTTGGCTCCCAGGAACCCGGGCGGGATTGGGGAAAACAGTGGGCTGACCGTGCCGCTGTAGACCGTATCTGCAATAGCGTTGCGGTCGATGACGGAGGCGAAAGCCTTGACCACGTTCGGATCATCGAACGGTTTCATGGTATGGTTGATATCCAGGAAGCGGATGGCGCCGCCGTTGACGGTGCCAACTGTCAGCGCCGCTCACGCTTTGCAGTTGAGAGATCAACTGGGGACCAAGGAAGCGCCAGGCAATGTCAATTTCGCCGTTCTGGACAGCCAATGCGATGGTCTGTGGGTCGGAGAAGTAGCGGATGATGATCTCATCCACCTGCGGTTTGAGGTCGCCCGTGTAATAGGGGTTCGGGTCCAAGCACGACCTGTTCGTTTTGGGTTAACTGGCTGATGTACCAGGGTCCAACGCCGTAGATCGGAGCGGGCGGATCCGTAACGCATTTGGTGGCTGGGAAGATCTTTGGATCGGTGGGAGTATATGGAGCGGTGGCCAGCAGTTGCGGGAAGTAAGCGATCTTGCTCTTCAGAGTGAAGACCAGGGTGCTGGCATCCGGGGCAGCAATGCTTTTAACATAAGGAATGGCCAGTGCATCGGCTACATCGTTCGGGCAGGTCGGGCCAATGGTCAGCAGGCGGTTAAGCTGGGCGGCATAGATCGTTGCATCCAGGGGGGAGCCGTCGGCAAACTTGACGCCTGGAACCAGCGTCAGGGTGTAGGTGAGGCCATCTGCTGAAATGGTGGGCATAGCGGTCGCCAGGTCAGGGACCAGGTCGCTCGTGCCGGGGTTCCAGCGCAGCAGGGTCCGACCGGTATTGCGGATCAATTCCCAGTCGTGGGTGGAATAAGCATCGGCCGCGTCAAGGCTGGAAATTTGATCAGTCACGCCGATGATGATGGTTGTTTTTTGGGGGACTGCGGTTGCAGGTACTACGTCGCGGGGCGAGGTGGTGCGTAACCTGCGTTGAGCAGGGGCAACGGTTGTGGCTGCAGGACCGCATGCCGCCAGGATCATGCTGGCCATGACGACCAGCGAAATGAGTAAAAACGTTGAGCGTTTCACAATCTCTCTCCTCTTGAGATAATATGTTACTTTGGATTGGTTTGGGGTGGAACAGTTAAGTATGTATCAGGACAGTGGCACCTCCTTTGCATTAATAGTAAAGAACATTATACAAGTTTTTGGTCAAAGTGCAACCACTTGTTGGTCGGTTTCGCCTGTCAGAACTCCTTATCTTTTAAAGTTATGTAAGTTAATAGTATTTGTAGTAGGGACTGTGGATAAGTGGATAACTTTGAGAAATCGGCAGGGCTGGCATGTCTTGATGGTTTGATAGCACGTATGGTGTTTCCAAACCATTCCCTTCATTTCGACCCTGTGGATAACTTTCGGAGAAAATCGACCTATTTGTTTATCAACCAGGATGTTAACCAGAAAACCAGAATCTACGCTCTATTATTTACAACCCACCCCCTGCATATGAGGGTTTATATTTCGAACAATTGAGCGACTTATCCACTTTCCGCGCGGGTTATCCACAGATTATGGGCAGTTATCCACAGTTTTGTCCGATATTCCCAATCTGCGGATACCCATGGGTGGGGTCAAATCCCCTGGTTGGCAGCCATATTTTCAAGCGTTTCCTCCACCGTATCAAGGAAACGATCCAGCTCTTCCATGCGTCCATTAAACTTCGCGCCTGCCAAACCGAGTGTTTCACAGGCTGCTTTCCATTTTGCCTGGTGGGCAGGCGATAAGACCACCGCGGACAACGTCCAGGTGTGCAGCAAAGGCCATAACAAGGATTGGGGAGACTCGCCTGCCAGCATGGCCTCGAATGAAAGTTTGTAATAGCCCAACCTCGGCAGTGCGATCCCGGGAGAAACATTTTCCCGACCGGAAGCCTCGACAAATGCCTTCTCCCAATCCGGAAGGAACTCCTTAAGGACGGCGGCATCCACCGCTGCATCCCCCAGCAGCCCTGCCAGCCCGGCGGCGAGACCCGCCACACCTGCTGCCCCGGCCCTTTCCTGGAACTGGAGCTGGAACCGCCGCTCACCCAGTGGGCTACCTGTCAATACCGCGATGGCATTGGCGGCGTGGTTGACGCTTTTCAGGTAGGATAACAGCCGTTTTGGTCCTGTCTCCTGGTCAAGCCCGAGTCCGCTCCAGATTTCACGTGCATGATCTGCGTTTTGACGTGCGCGTGCCAGCACGTTTACCGGTTCATTGTATCCGGCACGGACTCCTGCCTGGACAAATTCAAAAAAATGCTGCGTGTTATACAAAGGCAGCGAATCATAGAGATCCGGTCCCAGCCAGGGGTGCACCCGCAGTTCCTTGGGCTTATCGTACTCGCTGCGCCGGTTATGCACGATATCGAGGTGCACCTCGGGGGTCAGCGGCAGGATCTCACGCCGGCAGGCAACTTCGCCGCCATGGACCAGCACCATGTCGATATCGGTGGAATTTCCCAGGAATGGATTTTCGGTTCGCAGGGATCCGGTCAGGTATGCCGCGACCAGGCCCGGGTCCGCATTGGCCCGTTTCATGGCAGTTTCCCTGGCGATGCGGATAAGTGTGTCGCGGGTGACGCGCATGGAAATAACCTTTAGCGGTCGATCAGGGACGGCTGGTAGGGCGGCAGGGTCAGCTTCTGGCGGATGCGGTTCCCGATGATGCCCAGATCGCCCGGGTTGCGGACGAAATCCAGCGGGTTGGTATCTATGGTCAGCACAGGTGTACCGTCATACGGCTCTGGAGAAGAACTCTTCGTAGGCGCGGTTGAGATCCTCGATGTAATTGCGCTCCATGTTGCGCTCGTAGCTGCGGTCGCGCAGGGCGATGCGCTGCATCAATACGTCCGTGTCGGCGCGCAGGTAAACCAGCAGGTTGGGCATCGGGATTTTTTCAGCCAGCGCTTCGTGCACGCGCTTGTACATCCCCAGCTCGTCACCCTGCAGGTTGATGCGGGCGAAGAGCGAGTCTTTTGCGAAGGTGTAATCCGAGAGCAGGTTCTTGCCCGAGTCAACCAGCGCGGTAACACCGCGCCTCTGCTGGTGATAGCGGCTGAGGAGAAAGAAGATCTGGGTCTGGAAGGCGTACCGGGCCCGGTCGGAATAAAAATCGGAAAGGAATGGGTTTTCTTCGAAAACTTCGAGCAGTAATTCCGCCTCGAATGAAGGCGCCAGCATGCGTGCCAGGGTGGTCTTGCCGACCCCGATGACTCCCTCGATGGCAATGTACATGGTCTCTCCCGCAACAATGAAGATGGTAAGTCAAGGATACCATAAAGTCATTCCCAGATGACACTTTTTTCGTATATACTTTAATCATCAAGCAATTAAACAAAGAGTGGGAGATGAGCCAAACAAGAAAAGACGACTTAGAAAATATAAATGATTCTTTAATAACAGATAAAGAGAGATACCTGATTGGCTGGCCAGGCTACCGGACGCAACCAGACAAATCGGGATTGTCGTATGTAGAATCCTATGCTGAGTTGGGTCATATGTTGGGGATGATGTTGCACTGGCTGTTGACAGGAAAATTTCATACCCGAAACCCTATCTATCTACTTTTTATGTTTTTTGTTGGGACGATCGGTCGTTGCCTCTCATTCCAATTTTCTTTTCCATTTTCAATGGAAATTACGAATTCCTTTTTGTTTTGATTATTGGAGCCCATACTTTCTCGCCGGAATCTTACTTCTGGTAACCGTGGCAAATTGCATTTTTGGGGAAACCAGGGGGCAGGGGAACATCGACGATTACGCTTGACTCCCCTCGCCCAGAAATGTATAATCTGCCCAATAATGCCGTGAGGAGTAGGCAGCCCGGCATGCTGGTAGAGAAGGATGGCCCTGGCTGAAAGCCTCCACAGCAAACCCCTGCCGAAGTCGCACGGTCTCATTGCTGAAGAAATCCAATCGAGAGTAGAACAGCACGGGAGGTCCCGTTACAGGCCGGCTTGATGTTGGTCAGGCACAGAGTGCACCCTAACGGGTGAAGTGAGGTGGTACCGCGGCGCCCGCCGTCCTCAACCGGATGTGGGCGTTTTTTTATTGGTGAAACTGTAAGAACAAAAACAATTGCTGATATAAGGAAAATTTGTTTTATGTCCGTGATGAAAATATTCCGCGACTCAGACGCTGCCGCGATCCCTCCTTCTGAAGAGAATGTCCTTCAATCACCAAAAGAGGTTTCGCTTGGAGGGCGCAACCCTGTTCTGGATCTTATGAAAGGGTTGCTGATCGCTTTGATGGTTATTTCCCATGTTCACACCGGACTGAATTTGAACATTCCCTGGTTGGATCCACGCAGGGGAGTACTTCAATTAACCATATTTTCCGGGTTTATATTTGCCTTTGGATATGGGACCTATAAGGCATATTTGGCAAAGCCAATCCTTCCCCGCCGTCGAATTATCATTAACATATTAAGAATACTCGGCGCTTATTATATTTGCGCCATTGCCTACGGATTTTTTTATGATCATTCACTCAGCTTGAGTTCCATACTGCTTGCGCTGCGCTTGAAATCCCTTGTCTTCTTTACAGAATTCCTGCTCCCATATGCCATCATCCTTATTTTGATTCTATTTGTTCCACGAATGTTTATTATTGTCACTCAGAAAAATGCCATCTTTTGGCCGGTAATCGCCGGATTATTGATAACAACATTTTTCAATTATTCCCAAATTCATTCCGTTCTGCCCAGTCTGATTATTGGTAGTAATACAATAACAAGCTACCCCGTGGTTCAATACATGCCTCTATATTTTAATGGGAATATATTTTGCTCAACGCCAGATAAGGTTCTCGTGGAAATTCCTGGCAGGTGCCGTCCTGGCAATTACGATATTCATTATTGCCCATATTTACGGGTTGGATATTCGCTTTCCCCCATCCATTTTCTGGGTCGTTGGTTCCATGGGCGCGGTGTACGTCTGCTTTTTGCTGGCACACCTGTTGTATTATGCTAAATTTTTAGCTGTACCTCTGATGGACATGGGTAAACGTACCCTGTATTGGCTGCTTATGAGCAATTTGTTTATATTTGCCACAGCTCAAGAGTTTCGTCTCATACCTTTACCGTGGTATTGGAATGCCGGAATTGAAATCGGGTGCTTATTAGTCATAGGTTTTATTAGCACCCTGCCCAGGAAATGAGTAGTTGTTAATTAAGGAGTCAGAATGACCGAATACCAGTTACCCAAAGCCTACGATTTCAAATCCACCGAGCCGCGCATTTATAAGATGTGGGAAGCAGGGCGGTTATTTCAGACCGTCTAACGATCCCAACCGCCCCGGTTTCGACCCATCCAAAAAACCGTTCGTAATCTCCATCCCGCCTCCCAACGTCACCGGTGAACTGCATATCGGTCACGTCATGTTCGTGGCAATGGAAGACTTGATGATCCGCTACCACCGCATGAAGGGTATCCCCTGCCCTGTGGGTGCCCGGTACGGATCATGCCGGAATCGCCACCCAGCTGCAGGTTGAAAAAGACCTGCTGCGAACCGAGGAAGTCACACGCGAAGAACTCGGGCGCGAGAAATTTGTGGAACGGGTCTGGTCGTGGAAAGCGAAATACCACCAGATCATTACCAGCCAGATCCGCAAGATCGGCGCCTCCTGCGACTGGGAACGCGAGCGTTTCACCCTCGACGAGGGTCTGTCGAAAGCTGTCCGTGAAGCATTTGTGCGCCTGTATGAGAAGGGACTCATCTACCGCGGCCCGCGCCTCATCAACTGGTCGCCCGGGCTGAAGACCGCCGTCAGCGACCTGGAAGTTGAATACCACGAAGAACCCGGCACGCTCTATTATTTTAAATACATGTTGTCCGGGTCGAGCGATTTCATACCGGTTGCCACCACCCGCCCTGAAACGATCCTGGCTGATACCGCCGTTGCCGTCCATCCGCTGGATGAGCGCTACAAAAAATTTGTCGGGTCGCAAGGTGGTTGTGCCGATCCTGGGGCGCGAGATCCCGGTCATTGCCGACGATTATGTCACCCGCGAGTTTGGTACCGGCGCACTGAAGATCACCCCCGGGCACGACCCCAACGACTACGCCATCGCCCAGCGCCACGGGCTTCCGGTCCTTTCGATGCTCGATCGCGAAGCCAAAGTTACCGACACCGGCGGACCCTATGCGGGTCTCGACCGGTTTGCATGCCGTCGAAAAGATATGGGCCGACATGCGCAACGCCGGATTGGTCATCAAGGAAGAACCCTACACGGTCAACATACCTCGGTCGCAGCGCGGCGGTGAGATCGTCGAGCCGATGATCTCCGAGCAGTGGTTTGTCAAGATCGATCTGCTGGCTCAGCCTGCCCTGGAGGCTGTCCGGGACGGGCGCATCCGCATCATCCCCGAGCGCTTCGAAAAAGTGTATTACAACTGGATGGAGAATATTAAAGATTGGTGCATTTCCCGCCAGTTGTGGTGGGGGCACCGCATCCCGGTCTGGTACTGCGACTGACTGCGGCAAACAGACCTGTGCCCGCCTCGATCCGCTCGCCTGTGCCCATTGCGGCAGTAAAAATATCCACCAGGACCCCGACGTGCTGGATACCTGGTTCTCGTCCGGGTTGTGGCCGTTCTCCACCCTCGGCTGGCCGGAAGAGACACCCGATTATAAATATTTTTACCCCACTACCATGATGGAGACTGCCTACGACATCCTTTTCTTCTGGGTGGCGCGCATGATCATGGATGGGCTGGAGTTTACCGGCAAGGTTCCCTTCGAGACGGTTTACCTGCACGGGCTGGTACGCAACGAAGAGGGACAGAAGATGTCCAAAAGCAAGGGCACGGGTATCGACCCGCTGCCGGTCATGGAAGAGTACGGAACCGACGCCCTGCGCTTTACCCTGCTGGTGGGCTCCACCCCGGGCAACGATTCGAACATCAGCCTGAAAAAAGTGGAAGGTAACCGCAATTTCGCCAACAAGATCTGGAATGCCGGCAGGTTTGTGGTCTCAGCCATCAACAGCCTGGATGCAAATGGGACAGCCAGGCCTGAAGACCTTGCGTTACCCATGGGAACTCTTTGACTCCTGAAAACGCAGATCAACCTGACTGGACCCTGGCTGATTCCTGGATTTGGGCACGGCTGCAATCCCTGGTCCGCGAAGTGGAGCGGTTGTTCCAGTCATACCAATACGGGGAAGCCGGCCGCCAGATCTATGAGTTCTTCTGGAGCGATTTCGCAGACTGGTACGTGGAAGTGGCGAAACTGCAAATGGCCAAGGGCGGGCGGCAATCCTTTAACACAGCCCAGACCCTGGCGCGCATCCTCGACATTTCCCTGCGGCTGCTGCACCCGATCACTCCCTTCGTGACCGAGGAACTTTGGGGTCATCTGCGCCGCGCCTTGCAGTCTTCTCCGCTGGCAGGGCTGGTAAAAGACTGGCCCGAGGCGCTGATCGTTGCTTCATGGCCCGAGTCGCGACCCGTTGAAATGTGGGAAGCTTTGAAAGTTGCCGATTTTGCCCTTATCCAGGAATCGGTCCGCTCCATTCGCAACCTGCGCGCCGAGAAAAAGGTCAGCCCTGCCCGGCGCATCCCTGCCACGATTGCGGCTGGCGACAAAACGGGATTATTCAAGGAACAAGCGGCGGTGGTTGCAGCGCTTGCCGGGCTCGATACCTCCCATTTCGCTATTCTTTCTGCCGTCACAACCAAGCCGGAAAACAACCTTGCCCTCGTCGCCGGTCCGCTGGAGATCTACATCCCGCTTTCCGGCATGATCGACCTGGAACAGGAGCGCCACCGCCTTCAAAAGGAATTGGTCGAGACCCAGGTCCAGATCGACAGGCTGGAGAAACTGCTTGGCAGTGATTTTGCCGGCAGGGCACCTGAAGCGGTGGTCCGCAAGGAACGCGAGCGCCTGGCGGCCTTCAAGGAAACAGCCGGGAAAATTAGCTCCCAGCTGAAAGGGAACGAATAAGACCAGGAAAGGTCCCCTGCATGTCGGGCAGTCCGCTCGAACCATCAACCTTCGATGAGGTTAATTGCCTATTGGAGCGGATATCCATTTAAATATATGGATTTAAATCCATCGCATCCTCTCCAAAGACCAGTGACAAAAGCAGGCGATTCAAAGACATTCGTCATTTGACACGCATCCGCCGATAAAGTAAATTTAGGACGATAGTTATCCGATTTATCTCAAGGAGTGTAATCCCATGGCAATGAAAATTACAGATGAGTGCATTGCGTGTGGCGCTTGTGTCCCGGAATGCCCGACCAACTCGATCACCGAAGGAACCCCTTACTTGATCGATGCAGCCACCTGCGTGGAATGCGTGGGTCATTTCGATACCCCGCAGTGCCAGGCCGTCTGCCCGGTGGCAGACACAGCCATACTCAAGGCATAAACGAAGTTAGTCACCCATCAGGGGCGGAGATCTGAAGTCCGCCCCTGGATGTTTAATGGTTCGAGTCTTCATTGGCGGGAATTTATAGGCGGGTATTTAATTAATTTGCAGTATAATCTCCTCAACTAAATATTCGACCTTCGGGGCAGGGTGACCCCTGCAGCGTATCTATAAAGATACAGCGCAGGGTTATTCCCGACCGGTGGTAAAGCCCACGAGCGCAACAGCGCATGATGCGGTGACACTCACTCAACTGGTGAATTCCGCAGCCGACCGTCATAGTCCGGATAAGAGAAGGTGACGACGCGACCAGTCATGGTCTTGTCTGTCTATCCGCCCCGGAACTTGCTTCCGGGATTTTTTATCGATAAAACGCGCCTGCCCCGTTCTTTTGAACGAGGTTTTTTTATCCATGGATTGGAAAATCATTAGCAAATCCCCTCGCACTACTCCCCGGTTCCTGCGTTGGACAGCGCTGGTCTCCCTGGCAGCTGCCTTGCTGGTCTGGTGGCTGGTCAGTCGATTTGCCGGGCTGCCTGCCTTCATCCTGCCTGGGCCGCAACAGGTGGCTGTCCGCTTTTGGCAGGCTCTAACGGATGGGACACTGCTTCTCCATACGGCGGCCACCCTGACGGAAGTCCTTTTGGGGCTCCTGTCCGGGACGACCGCGGCGGTGGTCCTCGGGTATGTCACCGCCAAGAGTCGCCTGTTCGAACAGTTGGTCTCCCCCTACCTGGTCGCCACCCAGGCCATCCCGGTCGTTGCCATTGCCCCCCTCCTGGTCATCTGGTTTGGACCGGGTATATTCTCCAAAGTGCTGATTTGTGCGCTGATCGTCTTCTTCCCGGTGCTGGTCAACACGGTGGTGGGGGTACGGGCGGTCCCGCGTCCGTTCCATGACCTGATGCAATCCCTGCACGCCACCCGTCTCCAGACCCTGCGCATGCTCGAGCTGCCCGCCTCCCTGCCGGTATTGCTGGGGGGGCTGCGGATCGGTGCCACGCTTTCGGTCATCGGGGCGGTCGTGGGCGAGCTGGTCGGTTCCGACCGTGGACTCGGGTTTTTGGTCAACGTGGGGCGCGGCCAGTACGATACCGCCCTGGTGTTTGTGGCGGTATTCACGCTTATCGCCTTGGCTTTGCTGCTGTACGGCCTGGTTTCCTTTCTGGAAAGAAAATTACTCGTTTGGCGGGAACCCTTTACTCGCTGACCGGGAACAACCCGAGTATTGTTCAAGGGAGTTGGTATGAATAAAAAAATAACTTTGGCAATCTTTACCCTGGTTCTGTTGGCTGCTTGTGGGTCTAAACCTGCCCCCACTCTCACCCATGTCAAGTTATCGTTGGGCTATATTCCTGACATACAATTTGCCCCTTTATATGTAGCTGCCCAGAAGGGTTATTTTGCCGATGCTGGAATCGAGATCGAATTTGCCTACCAGGATGAAACCCAGGCCACCGCGCTGGTGGGTGCAAACACCCTTCAATTCGCCGTGGTCTCCGGTGAACAGGTGCTGCTCGCCCGCGCCCAGGGGCTGCCGGTTGTCTACGTGGCTGCCTGGTACCAGCAGTACCCGGTCTCGGTGGTTGCCATGGCCGACCAGGGAATATCCTCGCCGGCAGACCTGCGCGGCAAGACCATCGGTCTTCCGGGACCTTACGGGGCTAATTACATCGGCTTGCGCGCCCTCCTTCACGCCGGTGGGTTGAAAGAAACCGACGTGACCCTCGACTCCATTGGATATACCCAGGTGGCCTCCCTGGTGGCTGGGCGCGACCAGGCCGTTTCGGTTTACACCAACAATGAACCCATCCAGTTGCGCGCCCAGGGGTATAAGCTGACCGAACTGCGTGTCGCTGATTACGTCCAGCTTGCCTCCAATGGGATGATCACCAACGAGACTACGGCTGCCGGGAACCCGGCGCTGGTGCGCGGCATGGTCGCGGCGCTGCTGCATGGACTTTCCGACACCATCGCGGATCCTGCAGCAGCTTACCAGGTTTCCCTGGGCTATGTTCCCACCCTCGCCCAGGCTGACGCGACCATCCAAAAACAGGTGCTTTCGACCTCGATTGATCTTTGGAAGGCTGCCCGTCTCGGCGAATCCAATCAGTCTGCCTGGGAAAATATGCAGAATACTCTGCTTGACATGGGTTTGTTGACCCAGCCGCTTGACCTGACCAAAGCCTTTACCAACCAGTTCCTTCCCTGATAAATTTCCGGGTGGTTCCTGTCACCCCCCGATGCAGAGTGCCATGGCCGATCCAATCCTCGCTGTCCACGAATTAAGCGTCACCTTCCCCGACTCCAACGGGGGTCTGCACGCCCTCGATACGCTGTCGTTCACGGTGCAGCCGCGTGAATTTGTCTGCGTCCTGGGACCTTCCGGCAGCGGCAAATCCACCCTGCTGCGCATCCTGGCCGGCCTGCTCGAACCCACCCGCGGTTCTTTCACCTTTGCCGGCGGCAAACCGAAGATCGGCATGGTCTTCCAGGAATCCAACCTGATGCCATGGCGCAGTGCGCTCGAAAACATCACCCTGCCGCTTGAACTCCAGGGTGTCTCACCGGATGAGGCCCGCCTGCGCGCCCAGGAATTAATCGACCTGGTCGGTTTGCAGGGCTTTGAATCTTCCTGGCCGCGCGACCTTTCGGGGGGCATGGCGCAGCGCGTCGCCATTGCCCGTGCCCTCATCCACGACCCCGATATCCTCCTGCTCGACGAACCCTTCGGCTCGCTGGATGCCCTCACCCGCGAACGCATGTGGACCGAACTCTCGCACATCTGGCAGCGGCGCCAAAAGACCGTGCTGATGGTCACCCACTCCATCAGTGAATCCCTCTTCCTTTCGGATCGCGTCCTGGTGCTGACCCAGCGTCCCGGAAGGATCAAGGTCGATTTGCCGGTGGACCTGCCCCGCCCGCGTGCGGATGAGATCCGTTATACGGAGCATTTTGGAGACCTGGCGCGCAGGTTAAAAGATGCAATAGGATAAAAAAACTTCCGAGGGATCTAATCCTCGGAAGTTTTTTTGTATTATGAAAATGTTTAATGCACTATCCAGATCCATCCCAGCACAGTTAACGGAATAAAAAACAGCAGCACCGACACGGTCCCAGCCAGCGCTCCGTGCCCCTCCCGCTCATCGGTCAGGGTCACGGCTGGATAGAACCCCTCCAGCTTCCAGCGCGGGCCGCCGAACCAGGCGAAGAGCAGGCCGCCCAGCAGGCCGCCGATGTGCCCCCAGTTATCCACCCCCGGGGTGGTGTAACCGATCAGCAGGTTGATCCCGGCAATGTAAACCAGGTTCATTAACGAGCGGTTTACCCGGTTTCCCAGCAGTTTGCGGTTCTGGACGATAAAGACGCCTTCCGCTGATATCAACCCGAATATGGCCGTGGATGCTCCCAGCGACGGGCTGGTCGTAAACAGGAACGACATCACGTTGCCTGCATAACCTGCCAGGAAATACAGCAGCAGGAAGCGCACATGCCCGTAACGGGCCTCGATGCCTCGTCCAAATATGAACAGGGCGTACATGTTGAAGGCGATATGCAAAATGGAGGCGTGCAAAAAGACCGGCGTGATCAACCGCCACAGTTCGCCGGCACGGATAAGCGCATCATCCTTCATACCCCAGTAGGTGACAAAATCGGTGGTCCCGATGGTGGACATGAAGTAATTTACTATGTTGGCTGGCAAAAAACTTGCCATATACTGTCCGGCTACCTGCAGCAGGTAGATTAAGGTGGTAACCGCCAGGAGCACATACATGGCATATGGCTTGACGTTTGGCATTGCCACCTGGATGGTTCGCGGCGGTACGGTGGTCTGGGGACCTTGCGTGGGGGTCGGGTTTTGATTCATTTAACTCCGGAAATAAAAGGTTTTCAAATTTATAAACTTACCTTGCGCGGGTTCACCCGGTGGTGCTCGGCCTGGATGATCGCCACTACCGTATCCACGGTTTCTTCCAGGTGACCATCCGCGTTAACGATGACGTAATCGAACTCGGCAGCCCGCTTGAGTTCCTGGCGGGCGGTCGCGATCCGCAGGCTCAGGTTTTCGGCGGTCTCACTGCGGCGCGCCTTCAACCGTTTTACCAGGGAGTCCTCGCTTTCGGTTGTCAGGAAGATCAGCACCGCTTCCGCTGCCAGCTTCCGCACCGTGGCTGCCCCTTGCACGTCCACCCGCATTACCACGTCCTGCCCCGAAGACAGCGCTTCGCGCACCTGTTGTTTCGGGATGCCTTTGTAATCGTTATAGACGATGGCATATTCGATCAACTCTTCCTGCTCGATCATGTGGGCAAACTCGTCCTTCGAGACGAAGAAATAGTCCACTCCCTGGACCTCGTCCTCGCGCCTGGGTCGGGTGGTGGCTGTCACAACGAAATGCATCGGCAGCTTCCGCTCTTTCAGGCAGTGCAGCACGCTGTCCTTGCCCACCCCTGACGGTCCTGAAATGACGATCAGCAGGGGTTGGGGTTTATGCAGGTTGAATTCGGAATCAGGCATGTCTGTATTGTACCAGACGGAGATTGAAGTAAAATACAGGCAGCCGGGCAAAAAGAGACCCCCGCTCGAATTCTTCCTCTTCTTCTCCGCACCACTACAAATTCTTAGCAAGGACCTGAAACCCCATGCCGCTTTATGATTATGTTTGCCTGGATTGCAAAACCCGCTTTGATATTTTTATGACCTATGCCGAATACGGCTCACGGTCCGTGACCTGCTCCAACTGCGGAAGTAAAAATGTACGCCGGCGGGTTCCGCGCGTGCGCGTGGCGAAATCGGACGACAGCCGCATGGACTCACTTGCCGGCGATTTCTCCGACCCGTCCGCCCTGGCAGGTCTCGAAAACGACCCGCAAGCCATGGGGCGCATGCTGCGCAAAATGGGTAACGAAATGGGAGAAGACCTGCCGCCGGAGTTTAACGACGTAGCCGATCGCCTGGAAAAAGGTCAGAGCCCGGAGGAGATCGAAAAGGAACTCCCTGATCTTGGCGGAGATGATGGGGGTGGAGGCGAGCCCGATTTTTAAAACCAAACGGGCGGCCCAATTTAGGTCGCCCGTTTTTATATTTAACATTCACATTATTTTGCAGGGACGGTGTCGATCACCATTTCGGTTTGGCTGCGGGTCAGGGTGAAATGCATGCTGCCGAAAGTTTGGTTTACCGATTCTCCCACCTTGATGCTGCCATAGTTCTGGGTCAACCAGTCAAGCACCGCAAGCTGGTCTCCCGATGGCAGGAATGCTACGACAAGCACGTTCACGATACCCAGTGCCTGGTCCACGGTTGCCTGCTTATCGGTGCGCGGCATGGAAATGGTCAGCTCACTGATATTGCATGGATCACCGATGAACTGGGCGGAAAATCCCGCGGCGATATCCGGGAAGGAAGCCGTCAACGTGGGACCGAGCGTGGCCGTTGAGTCAGGTTTTCCGTTTGCAGTCCCATCGGTGAAAACAAACTGTTGCGTGACTTGCAGGAGTGTTTTAACCTGGTCCAGGGATATTCCCAGTCCGGGAGCAGTGGGGGTGGCAGGGCAGTTGGTCGTTGACTGCTGGGCGGAGAGGGTCTGAACCGCGCCCATATCCGTCGGTATGCTGGTCAAAATCCCCGGCAGCTGGGTGGCGAGCCCCGAGATGCCGTTGGTCAATCCGCACGCCATTACAAATATCATCACAAGTGGAATTGCCAATAATCGAGTTCGGTGCATATCCTCATCTCCTTTTAAGATAAATTATATCCAAAACGAGCTAATTTGGCAAGGTTGTCAGACAACCTGGACACAAAACTCCTTCCAATGTTCTGGAAAGGCGCAGATATCCTGAAACAGAGAACCTGAACATTGTTTCTGACCCCGATCACAGTCAGGGGTTTTTCGTTCAAGTTTTTGCTATGCAATCCTTATTTGCAGTATTTTTTTCAGCCCCCGATTGGGTCAGGTAGTTCTAGGCAGGCGATCCTCCCCTGCCCACAGTTGCCGCACTCGAACTGGATGGTGGTGTGTTGGATCTTAAAGACCTCCCCCAAGACCTCTTTGAGCGCTGACAATACTTCGGCGGTCTGGCTGAGAGATTGGTCGGCAAGGGAAACGTGAGCACTCAGGGCAATGTAACCGGGCGCGACCGTCCAGACGTGCAGATCGTGTACCTGGCTCACGCCGGGCACCTTTAGCATGATCTCAGCGATGGTTGTGGCGTTCATCCCTTCGGGCATCCCTTCCGCCAGAATGTGGACGGATTTTTTCAGGACGCTCCCGAACTTAACAAATCAACATCCCGATCAGCACGCTGACCAATGGGTCGAGCCAGGTAAAGTTGACGAAAAGCAGGATCACGCCCACGGCGATCACGCCCACCGAGGCCAGCGCGTCGCCCAACACGTGCAGGAAGGCGGCACGCGTGTTCAGGTCGTCGTGGTCATGTTTCCTCAGGGTGAAGGCAACAACCAGGTTAACCACCAGGCCGATGACGGCAATGACCAGCATCGGGCCGGCTTGCACAGCTTCGGGGTTCTGAAAGCGATTCCAGGCTTCACGCAAGATCTCGAAGGCGATCAGAAAGAGCGTCGCGCCGTTGGTCAGCGCGGCCAAAACTTGCATGCGGTGGTAGCCGTAGGTGTGTTTGTCATCGGCTGGCAGCCTGGCGGCGCGGATGGCAAGATAACTCAGGCCAAGGGCGAAAGCGTCCATAAAGACATGCGCCGAATCGGAGAGCAGGGCCAGGCTGTGTGTCCAGAATCCGCCGATGATTTCCACGAAAAAGATCAGTCCGGTCAGGGCAAAGGCAAGCACAAAACGGTTTTCTTTGATTTCATGAGAGTCATCGTGCACGGTGACGTGGACGGGATTATCCATTATAGTTTTGCTCCTTTGTTGGCTGGCTGCCGTATGGCAGTATTCATTCTTATATCAATCCCAATGCCAGCAGGCCGCCCCACACAGCCAACCCGCCTAGGAAGATCCACAGGATGTCGATCTTGAACCAGCGCACCGCCACACACTACACCACGTAATATGGAGCCCTGCCAAAGTGCTGGCTGATGGTCACGCCATCTTCAGAAACGGCTGCGATTTTCATAATTTCTCCTTTAGATCTTCTCGGCGCACGGCTGGCAAACAATTTTGCTGTGCTTGACGCGCGCATAGCGCTCGACGGTCACTTCGCCGCATTCGGCGCAGATGATGGTATCGAAGGCGTGCGGGGGCATCGGCGGGAGCTTCGTCTCCTTGACCGGCTCGACCTTGAATAACACTTCGGTCTTTTCACTCAGCACCTTGTCGATCAACGGCTCGACCAGTTTTTCGTCCACTTGCGAAGCCGGCATGCCGTTCTTGCGGAACTTGATAAATTCCGATTCCTGACTGCGGCGCATGGCTTCAGGCGTAGCCACAACGCGGACGCTGCGCCCGCTCTTGTTATCGATCAGTGTCAGGGCGAACTTGCCATAGCCCAGGCTGCGGATGTTGCCCTTGCCGAAGGTACAGCCGGTTACAACTTGGACACCGTCTGCGAAGCAGGTCGAGCAGTGATTGCGGTCGATCTCGACCAGGGCGGTCAACTGACCATCCGGTGCGTGCTGGACGCCGAGGGTCTGCATGGCAGCTTCGGCGGCACGCAGGCCGAGCGGCATGGCGGGGCATTTATGCCCGTGCAGTGCCAGGCCGACCTTGTAAACTTCATCGTTGCGATCCATTGAATTAATCTCCTTTTAGTTCCTAATCCATCGGTTCGGGATGGATTGGGATGTTTAAAATTAGCGCTCGACCAGGATGGTCTTCTCGTATCCGGAGCACGGGATGCAGACCGGCTGCCCATCCTTCATGCGCACGTAGCGGTCAAAGACATACTCGCCACACACGCTGCACTTGGTCTTGTTGAACGAGCCTTTGATGCGCGTGTACTTGAAATCCGGCTTGGCTTCAACCTTGAACATGGTTTCATCGGTCTGTTCATAGACCCACTGGATTACCTCGCGACGGACTTCCAGGGGAATTTTCGAGGGTTCGATCCCCTTTTTGCGGTAGACGAAGAACTCGAACTTGCCCATCGCGTCCACGAAATCGGGCTGCAATGAATAGCGCACCGCTCCCTTTTGCGGGTGATAAAAGGTCGCCGCCAGCTTGCCATAGAAGGTCTTGGCGATCATCACCTTGCCGTAGGTGGCACCCGTGGCGATCTGCATCCCATCCATCATGCAGGTCTGCGGATGGCCTTCGCCCAGTTCGGGGAAGATGAAGAAACCATGATCGGGCTCTTTCTCAGCGCCCAAATACTCGAGCGCCAGCTTGCCCATCCGGTAGCCGATCGGCATGAAGGGACATTCGTGAGCGTGAAATTCGAAGGCCCATTTGGGGGGGATATGTTGCGTTGTCATTTGAATTCTCCTTTTCATTTATTTTTCCCTTCTCTTTTTCGGGAAAGGGGGTGAGTGAATTGTTGCTTAACCCAAAAGCTTGATCAGGATCTGTACAGCAAATGCCCACATGATCAAGCCCAGGCCGGCCTTGATCAGCTTTGTATTGATCTTCATGCTGACCCTTGCCCCGAGATTGCCGCCGATGAGAACGGCAACGCCGGTCATCAGGATCAGGGGCAGATCGAATTGGTGAGAGGTGGCATGACCGAGGATCCCGGCCAGCGCCGAAAACGAGATGATCAGGTGGGATGATCCTGCCGCGATTTTTGTCGGGCTCTTTAGCGCGTAGACCATGAACGGGACAACGAAAATGCCGCCGCCTACGCCCAGCAGGCCGGCCAGGAATCCGACCGCTGCGCCAAAGATCGCAATGAGCATGATCTTGCCAGTGGACAACTGCAAGGGTTTATTCTCCTCGACCTTATCCTTTTCCCAGTAGGAGATAGATCATCCTTGCGCCTACGCCCACCAGGAAAGCCACGAACAACCACATCAAGACCGTCGTATCAAAAGATTTGGAAAGGGCGCCTCCCGCAAAGGCGCCAATGCTGATACCCGGGGCGAAGATGAACGAGGTCTTGTAATCGATCATCTTCTTGCGATAGAAAATGTAGCCTGCCGACAACGAAGTGATGAGATTCAACACCAGCGAGGTGGATGTGGAAAGCAGGATCGCAAACCCCAGCGTAAGCAGCAGCGGGGAGTACACCGAACCGCCGCCCTGGCCAAACATCGAAAAGATGAAGGCAATTGCAAAGGCAAAAATTACTGCATAGATCAAAGTGGAACTAATAGCCATAATGGTTGGTTCTCCTCAGAATATTCACAAAGGCATAAATAGCATTGATGGTATTTATATCGATGCTCATCCTGCGTTCCCTGCGCGCAAGACCTGCTCGATCTTCGCCGTGCCATGGTTTCCGATCATCGCCACCTTCTCGTTGATTACCAATGCCGGGGTTGTCATCACCCCATACGCAATGATGCGCTGGATGTCTTGCACGTATTCCACCTCAATATTCTGCCAGCCATTGCTCGCAATGATCCGGTTTACATCGTTGTACATACGCCGGCAGGAGGCGCAGCCAGAGCCAAGGACTTTAATGTTCATTTCAGAGCACCAGGTTGAACAAATAACCGGTGATGATGATGGCCAGCGCCACGGTACCGACGAAAACCGCGATGAGTTGCGGTTTGAGCACGCGCCGCAGGATGATCGTCTCCGGCAGGCTCAATCCCACCACCGACATCATGAAGGCCAGTACGGTACCGAGCGAAGCGCCCTTTTCCATCAACGCGCTGACGATCGGGATGACACCGGCCGCATTGGAATACAGCGGGACGCCAAGCAGAACCGCTGCTGGTACTGACCACCACGCCTGTTTTCCCATGATCCCGGCCAGGGCTGCATCCGGCACATAGCCATGAATAGCCGCTCCAACGGCGATGCCCACCACCACGTAAATCCAGACCTTGCCAACGATTTCCTTGACAGAGCCCCACGAACGTTCAATGCGCTCCGCCATGCTCATCTTTTCGACCAGGCCATTCCCCTGGCTTTGCAGCTGCCAGACAAAGTCTTCCACATAGCGCTCCATCTTTAAGCCGCCCGATCACCACGCCTGCGATGATGGAAATGATCAGTCCGGATGCAATATACAGCCCTGCCACTTTCCAACCGAACAGGCCAAAAAGCATCACCACGGCCACTTCGTTGATGGTCGGTGCAGCGATCAGGAAGGAAAAAGTCACGCCCAGCGGAATGCCGCTCTCGACAAATCCGATGAAGAGCGGCACCGCCGAGCACGAGCAGAACGGGGTGACAATGCCCAGCATTGCCGCCAGTACGTTACCCACGCCTTCCCGTTTGCCGCCCAGCCAGGCCCGCGTCTGCTCGGGGCTGAAGAAGGTGCGCAGGAGCGAGATCAGGAAGATCATGCCGCCCAGCAGCAGGATGATCTTGGGGACATCGTAGAAAAAGAAAGCCAGCGATTGGCCCAGGTGTGAATCCTGCGGAAGTGCCAGGAGGCCATAGGACAACCAATTTGCAAACGGCTGGATGATGTTGTAGAAGACCAGCCAGGCTACCACCGCCGCAGCCGACGATGGCAAAGGCTTTGAGGCTCTGGTTCTTTTGGGTGGGTTGTGGTGTTTGTGATGAGAGTGTTTGTGCCATTTGTTTACCTTTACTAAGTAATTGTGAAACCGGGAACATATTCGAAAATGCGAATGGGTTTTAGCTTATTTTTTTCCCCGCTTTCGGGCGGGGAATTATTGAATTGAAAAGTAGCTTTCAGGCCGGTTCCACGGCGGACGTCAGCCAGGTGGACACCTCGGCTTGCGATGGAATGCGCCCTGCAGAAACCAGTTTTTCATTGATCACCAGCCCTGGCGTGGACATAATGTTGTAGGCCATGATTTCGGAAAATTCGGTCACCTTCACAATATCCGCTTTCAATCCCATCTGGTCCACGATCTGGCGTGTAATTGCTTCCAATCTTTTACAGTTGGCGCAACCAGAACCGAGAATTTTAATAGTTAACATACAGACCTCCTTAATGTGAGAATGTGGTTTAAAAATGATTAATGGGCGTTTTCGACGGTAACCGAGTTTGAAATCGCTGGAACACAATGAGGGCAGGCGCATTGCCTTTCATGTCTGCCTGGGTCCTGTTTTTCAAGGTCCACATTCGCAATTTGTGCGGAATTTTGGACCACCTCCAAAATTCCGGGCTTTGCCAGGTGATAAAAAATATATTTTCCATCACGCCTGGAATCCACCAGGCCAGCCTCTCGCAGAGCCATCAATTGCTGGGAGATGTATGACTGCCGGTAACCAAGAGCGGCTTCAAGGTGACAGACACAGGCCTCACCCGCGCCAATATCCAGAAGAATTTCCAAGCGAGGTTCAGGGCTGATGGCCTGCAGCAAATTGCTGATTTTCGCGAACTTCGATGGTATTTTTGAAATTTTCATATTCGTAACTCCGAATGCATTATACAATCATATTCATAAATTTGAATGTGATATTTGTCATCAATATTATGTGAACTTATTGGAAACCTCAATTCCTCCCAAATATAGTGCCGATGCATCTCAGGTTTTCACGAAAATTGCTTATAAGCAAAGAATGGCTGGGTAGCCGTGACAATTGGCAGAAATGTTAGGTTACTGCTGCCATTTACCATGCTCAGACACTAATGAAAAACTGCAACTTGTTCCAATATATGCACTTTTAATTCCCCCGGCTTCCAGCCGACCAATGCGGAAATCGCGCCGCTGGCGCATATCATCGTATCCCTTTTGTCCCACTGCCACGCTCATGGCGCTGCCACTTTCATAAATCCAATTCCCCGTCTGCCCGTCCAATCCTCCAGCACTCAACCACCATAGGCGTATATCATTTGGAAAAATGTTGGCGGGTACTCTTGGGATCGAGGTAACCCGTCCCGGATACTTAACCGACGATCGTCTCTCCCGTGCTCAGCTTTTCCTTTTCCTCCCCTTTGCGCAGTATCCAGCCCTCCCCGCGAACCAGTGTCGTCTTCTTTCCATCCACCTGGATGTATCCTCCATCTGCCAGCAGGATGACCGGGTTGTCGTGGAAGACGTGGTATTCCCTGAGCCACACATCTTTAATGGCGGGAAATTTCATCCTCCGGGTAATGGACGCTGAAGTTGAAGGGCGTGATGTTCAAACCCGAAAAATACGCAGTTCCCACCGTGTTCATATCTGTGCTGGTGAGGATATTTGGTCCGCATATAACCGTCCCCGCGCTAAACGCCACCAACGGAAGCCCGGCGTTTATTTTCCTTTTCAGGAACTCCATAAACTTGCTGATGTGCAGACGATGGTTGAGCAGGAAGGTATTTCCACCGGGAATATATACCAGGGATGCCTTTCTCAGGGATTTTTCCATATCCGGGAGGGTCATTATCTCGGTTTGGATCGTCTCGACGTTTGCCAGGCCGCGGAATCCTTTTTCAGTGATTTCCTGCCAGGTATTGGACAGGGAGGCTGCCGGAAGGTAAGCGACCACCGGATGTTCCTTCCATTCCAGGTATTGGCGGCTTGCGTCGAGGATATAACGGATGTCATCCACGCCTGGCGTGGAGAAAAGGTGCAAATTCATGGCATTCACAATTTCCCAGTTTGTCCTGATTGCCGTTCAGATTTTCAGGGGTTGATTTGCACGGTCGTACCGACCTCGGCCCATTCGTAAAGCGCCCTGGCTTCCGGCTCCCCCAGCACCACGCAGCCGTATGAGACAGGCGTTCCCAAAGCATCGCCCCAGATGGTTTCTCCATTATGGAGCACAGGCAGGGAGTGGAAACCATTTTCAAGAGATCCGGCGTAATAGATGCCCATCCAGTTCGGCATCCAGAAATCCCAGAGATAGCTGTAAGGGTTGGGGATTTTATCGAGGATGTGAAAAGTTCCCGTCCGCGTGTTATGACCCCTTCCGGTTGAAACGACAAAATTGGCTACCACTGTATCCCCCTGGGTTGCTATCAAACGCTGGTCTTGAAGGGAGACCGTGATTACTTTTTCACCCTCGGTTGGGAACTGGGCTGCAAGGAATTCGCCTGCCTGCATGCCGTTCATTCCCTGGGCGGCGTTCACGATCAGCGGTGTGACGGTGAAGATGGGTGTGGCTGTTGCGATGGGCGTGGCGGTGGCTGCCACCGGTTGGAATGCCGTGGGAGATGCGCTCGCGCTGGCTGGATTGGTTTCCGTGGGCAGGAGTGTGATCGGCCGCTGTGTCGGGGTTGTCGTAGCTTCCGACAAAGGCGCACTTTCTAGCGATGGTGCCGGGTTGCTTCCCGTACCGGGGATCGGCGCCTCTACCCCCGGGCGGAAGGTCCAGGCAGCGATCATGAGCAATGCCAGGCTCAGTACGAAGATGGGGATGAATATCCGGCTTGCGGATGCATGCTTCCTGGTTCCTTGAGCGGCTGGCTTTTTCTTTTCGACTGCGGACCCGATGCGTTCGGGCGTTTCCACCTTTGGCAGTGAAGCTGCCTCAGTCTGCCCGGCCGGTTGAGTATTCTCGTTGAGCCGCCGTGTCGCCCATTCCAGGCCGCCGCGGGCGCGCTCGCTTTGCGGGTTGATCTCCAATGCCCGCTTGAGGTAGCCGATGCTGGCCCGCGCCTGGGAGGCCGCTCCCAGGATCAGCCAGGGCTCCTCGCTGCCCGGGTCCATCGAGGCGGCAATTTGTGCCCAATGGCGGGCATCCCGTTTATCGCCGCGTTGCAGGGCCGCGTAGGCCTGTGACAGGGCACGGTTAAAAGCCTGGCTGGCAGCAAAAGATTTATTGAACATCGCTGGACTTCTTATCCATTACTCTCCCCGAATTTTACATCTTTTGGATTTAAAGTTGGAATGGTATTTTAGTGGTTAGCTTCATTGGCATTAAATGGACGGTCAAGGTGTCGTTGGCGCTCACTTAATTCTTTCCAGGATCGTTGTTCGCAAGGCGCTTTGCACTTCCTCCCATCCCTTGCCGGCATCCACCACCGTCCATCTTTGCGGCTCCGTGTTTCACCATCTCCAGGTATCCTTTCCTGACCCGCTGATGGAACTCCAGGGTATATGCGTCCAGCCGGTTCCACTCCCCGCCCTTGTCCCGCCGCTTTGCCCCGCGCTCGAGTCCGACCTTTACGTCCACGTCCAGCAAAATGCTCAGGTCGGGCACCAGCCCGCCGGTGGCATATTTAACCAGGGCGCGCACCTGCTCCAGGTCCTGCTGGTGACCGTAGCCCTGGTAGGCGATGGTGGAATTGGCGTACCGGTCGGAAAGCACGATTTCACCCAGTGCCAGCCGCGGGCGCACCACCTCTTCCACGAACTGGGCGCGTGCCGCCTGGTAGAGCAGGGTCTCCGTTCGCGGGTTCATCTCGGTGTTCTTTAGGCTGTGCAGTACCCCCCGGATCTGCTCGCCGATGGAAGTCCCGCCCGGTTCGCGGGTGGGAAAGATGGAATAGCCCTTCTCGCGCAGGTATTCCACGAGCGCAGGGACGTGCGAGGTCTTTCCGGAGCCTTCAGGTCCTTCGAGGGTGATGAACATTATTTTTCGGGCACGATGTCTTATCCTGTATCAGAGGGGGTCTTCGTGCCCATCCCTTTTATTCCCTGAAAATCCTCACGTGCCTTCTGGGTTCTTTTCCATACGAATGGCTGATCAACTCGGCGTCGCGCGCCAGCTCATGCTGCAGCCGGCGTACCGTGGAAGGTCCCGGCGGCAGGTCCACCCAGCGCTCACCGTTCAGCACGGCCGCGATTGCCGCCTGGGCCTGCACTTTGACGTCGTCCAGTTCGCCAGACCCGGGCACTATTTCCGACAGGTTGAACAGGTCGCTCAGGAATTGTTCCATCTGGCTGACGGTGTTGGCTCGCAGCACAAAAATGGGCATGCCGCGCTGCTCCGCCTGCATTACCGCCTGCTGGCGGTCACGGTAGTAGGAGCGCAGGGTCACCAGCACGTCCGCCTCGCCGGCATCCTTTACGAAAATTGCCGGCACGCCTATCCGCTTTGCCAGCTGGGTCAGGCGGTCGCGCGCCACGCCGAACGGGTAAACCCGCACCGCCTGCAGCGGCGCGCGGTGGGATTCGGTTGGCATCGCCGCAAGCCCTGCTGCCGTTGGCTGGATGGCTGTCTCTGTCGGAATTCGTTTGGAATTCACCGGTGTCAGCAGTTTCAGGGCGGATGGAATTCCGGCGCGGACCACCGGTGGTGTGCCCGTTCTCGATGCGGAATTCCGAATCGGGTCTGGACTTCGGGTTGGCTTTGGCTTTCTCGATATGGATCTTGCCCTCGGCATCCCGGCTGCGGATTTCCGGCGGCAGCGGGTAACCTCGCAGCAGTGAATCCACCGAGGCGGAGATATCCATGTGGACGGCAAAACGGTCGCGCTGCTGGATCTCGACCAGCACGTCGAAAGTGGGTGGGGAGCGCCGCTCCAGCACGGTCTTCTGGGTGCCGCGCCGCCGCGCCTCTTCGTCCGACAGGGTCACCGCTTCGATGCCGCCGATCAGGTCCGACAGGGTCGGGTTCAGCAGCAGGTTGTCGATCGTCCGTCCGTGCGCCGTGCCGATCAACTGTACGCCTCGCTCTGCAATGGTGCGGGCTGCCGCGGCTTCCAGTTCGCGCCCGATCTCGTCGATCACGATCACTTCGGGGTTGTGGTTCTCCACCGCTTCGATCATCACCTCGTGCTGCAGCATGGGCTCGCGCACCTGCATGCGCCGCGCCTTGCCGACAGCGGGGTGCGGTACGTCGCCATCTCCGCCGATCTCGTTGCTGGTGTCCACGATGATCACCCGTTTCAATTCCGCCAGTATCCTGGCAGCCTCGCGCAGCAGGGTGGTCTTGCCCACACCCGGGGCTCCCAGGATAAGCAGGCTCTTGCCCGACTCGACGATATCCTGGATGATGTCCACTGTCCCGTACACGGCCCGGCCCACCCGGCAGGTGAGACCCACAATATGCCCGCGCCGGTTGCGCAGGCACGAAATGCGGTGCAGGGTGCGCTCGAGCCCGGCCCGGTTGTCCGCATCAAACTCCCCGATGCGTTCCACCACGTGTTCGAGTTCGGCGCGCGTGATTTCCTTGTTGATCAAGACCGTCTCCCCCTGCACGTAGCGGGCCGTGGGCACCCTTCCCAGGTCCAGGATGATCTCAAGCAGGTTGTCGTAATCGTTGGCTTTATGGACGGCCTCCACGATATTGCCCGGCAGGACTCCCAGCAGGGCATCCAGGTCGTCCGTGATTCTAAGTTGGGTCATATTCTCTTTATATCACTTTTCGGGTTCACCAGGCGGTCTGCCTGCGTCGCCCGGATATGGATCGATCTTAATGTGGTCTATGGTTCATTTATCTTCGTGTTCCCGGAAGGTGAGGTTCCTCACCGTTTACCATGCGCGCCACCGGCGCAACGGGTTTTACCAGCACTTTCTCCAGGGCGGATACTTTTTCTTCGACCTTCTGCAGCTTTGCCATGCGTCTCACCATCACCGCCTGCCGCGGTCCGGCTGTGGCCCCCATGTCATCCAGCACGGTTTCGAGCCATGCCTGGTAGGAGCGCACGCAGACGTAAACCGGGCGGTTGCCCAGGCTCGCAAGCCCTGCCAGCCGGTCGGGTCCGCACCCCGAATCGGGCGGGACGAGCGGCTGCACCCACACTCCCGCGGGACCCCTGTCGATGGCCGCGTAGGCCTGCAGGATTCCCTCCGGGCGGCACACCATGCCCGACGGCTGTCTCGGCAGGTTGTCCACCGGCTGGATCAACGCCGGGATGATCTGTCCATGCAGTGCCTGGATTGAGGGCCAATCGCCCTCCTGGACATCGCGCCAGGTGCCGATTCCGTCGTGATCGTCCGGTTTGGGCAATTTCCAAACTCGCTGCCAGGCATACATGGCGAAGCCTGCCTGGCGCAGCGAGCGGAAGAACGGGGAGTTTTCATCCACCTCCGCCAGCAGGTGGAACGCGCCCCACTCCCCGGCTTGCGCAGTCAGGTGGTCGAGCAGTGGCTGGAGTCAGCCGATCGATGTTGTCCGTGGGAGCCAGGAAAGTCAACCTGGCCGAGGTCTCTTCCGTCTTCAAAATGACCTGTCCCATCAGTGAATCTTCATCCTCGCTTGCAATGGCAGTATAGACCTGGCGGCGTGGGTTCAGGTAGGAAAGCATCGCCCTCGCCCCCAGCGGGCTGCCGCGCGTCAGGATGCGCGCGCTGTACAGCGGCAGCACGTTCCTCCGCAAACGGGGCAGGAAGGGAAGATCCAGGAAGTCGAGCGATCGAACTGTCATTTCACAATGGAAAGGAAATATTGGTGGAAACGTGCATCCCGTGTCAGTTCCGGATGAAAAGAGGTCGCCAGCAATTTTCCCTGCCTGGCAGCAACGATGCGTCCATCCGGCAGCGCTGCCAATGATTTTGACGCCGCCCTCCACCGCTTCGATGATCGGAGCGCGGATGAAGATTGCGTGGTAAGGTCCGCCGGCACCCAGTTCGGGCATGTCGAGGTCGGCTTCGAACGAGTCCACCTGGCGCCCAAAGGCGTTGCGCACCACGGTGATGTCCATGATGCCCAGCAATGGCTGGCTGCGGCGGGCGTCCTTCGAAAGGAAGATGGCTCCTGCGCAGGTGCCCCAAATGGCGTGGGTTTTTCCGAAATTGCGCAGCGGCTCCAGCAGGCCGAAATCTTCAGCCAGCTTGCCGATCGTGGTGGACTCCCCGCCCGGCATGATCAGGGCATCCAACCCGTTGAGTTGGGCAGGCAGGCGCACTTCTGCGGTCTCAACTCCCAGGCGCTTTAGCATGACGATGTGTTCGGCGAAATCGCCCTGGATGGCTAATACACCAATTTTCATGATTTCACATTTCCGGAGGCAGGATGTTTATAAACCGCTGCCCCTGGTTGAAGAAAAGCTCCTCACCCTGTAACTGGCAGGGATAATCCGCACTCGGGGGGATGTTGTTACCAGCCTCTTCCGGCCATCTTCTCCACTTCCGGCATGACGGATACGCTGCGTCCCACCATCGCCTCACCCAGGTTCTTGCTGACTTCAGCCAGGATGGAGGCATCGCTGTAGTGCGTCACGGCCTTGACGATGGCAGCCGCGCGCCTGGCCGGGTCGCCCGATTTGAATATGCCCGAACCAACGAATACGCCGTCCACGCCCAGTTGCATCATCAGGGCGGCATCTGCCGGGGTGGCGACGCCGCCTGCGGCAAAATTGACCACCGGCATCCGTCCCAGTTCCTTGGTCTCTTTAACCAGTTCGTAAGGCGCGCCCAGGTTCTTGGCGTACGCCATTAATTCCTCGTCTGCCATCGTGGTCAATCGTCGGATCTCGCCCAGCACAGCCCGCGCATGCCGCACGGCCTCAACCACGTCGCCGGTCCCGGCCTCGCCCTTGGTGCGGATCATGGCTGCCCCTTCGCCAACCCGCCGCAGGGCCTCGCCCAGGTTGCGGCAGCCGCATACGAACGGCACCTTGAAGTTGTGCTTCAGGATGTGGTTCTCCTCGTCTGCCGGGGTTAACACTTCGGACTCGTCGATGTAGTCCACACCGATGGCTTCCAGGATCTGCGCTTCCACGAAATGACCGATCCGGCATTTCGCCATGACCGGGATGGTGACCGTGTCCATGATCCTGAGGATCAGGTCCGGGTCCGACATGCGTGCCACGCCGCCCTCGGCGCGGATATCAGCCGGGACGCGTTCCAGCGCCATGACCGCGCATGCCCCTGCCTCTTCCGCGATCTTCGCATGTTCCGGCGTAACCACGTCCATGATCACGCCGCCCTTTAACATTTGTGCCAATCCTTTTTTAACTGTAAATGAACCGGTTTGTTGTTCCATGATTATCTCCTGAGATTAAGTCGGTTGTGATTTTACCACGCTGCGCTTAAACCTATCGCTTTGATAATCCGCAGGCAAAGGTTTACTCAATCATCTTCTCATATTATGCTGTTATCTATGAAGCTCGCCCTTCTCGGATGCAGTCCGCTGTGAAGGTTTATTTCATCAAGCGCGGGATTAAATGGTTTTTTGGCAGCCTTGATTTTAAGAGAAAATTGGTATATGTTAAGAGCCAATAAATATCAATACATACCAGTCCAATTGACTGGAATTGTCTCAATCTCCCCTGATTGGCTCTAATATTCTTCCGTGGAAGGTGGTATATTAGCCGTACCATTTTTTGGAGGTTTAACATGCGCATTCCCATCGACCGCCAAAGCCCGCAGCCCCTTTATCAGCAGATCAATAAATATTTGCGCCAGGGTATCCTTTCGGGAAGCCTGGCGCCCGGTACGCGCTTGCCAGCCAGCCGCCAGCTGGCACGCGACCTGGGCGTCAACCGCATCACCGTGGAGAATGCCTATTCCGAACTGGAAGCGGATGGGCTGGTTTTATCCAGGGTCGGCAGCGGTACTTATGTCCTGGCACCCACCCCGCTCCCTCCGGTTTCCCGTAATGACAGGAATTATTCCTGGCCGCTTTGGCAGCAAAATTTGGTGACCGGAACCACCAAAATAAAATCTCGTTCTTCCGGCGAGATGCTCAAGGCTGGCGGGCACCCGGACCCGATCAGTTTTGCCAGCGGGGACAGCGATTCCCGCCAATTCCCGGCGGAAGAATTCCGCAAGACCATCCAGGCTGTGATGCGCCGCGACGGGATCGCCGCCCTGGATTACGGCGAAGGGGATGGGTACGCACCTCTGCGGGAAGGGATAGCGCATATCCTTGCCAGCGAGGGGGTGCAGGCCCGTCCCGGGAATATCCTGATCACCGCCGGTTCGCAGCAGGCGATCACCCTTGTCTGTCAAACTCTATTAAAACCGGGGGATGTCATCCTGGTTGAAAGCCCCACCTATTCGATCGCCATGGAGCTGTTCCGCATCCTGGGGTTCAGGATCGTTGGCGTTCCCGTGGATGGCCAGGGGATGCAGGTGGAATTATTGGAAAAACTTCTTCAGCAGCATCACCCCAAATTAATCTACACCATCCCCAATTTCCACAACCCAACCGGGACCTGCCTGAATGCTGCGCGTCGCCGCCAGTTGATCGTCCTCGCCGACCGCTATAATATCCCCCTCCTCGAAGACGACTTCGTCGGTGACCTGCGCTACGAGGGGCGTGCCCAGCCGTCGCTTAAAGCGCTGGATCCGGGCGGACACGTGATCTACATCAGTACCTTTTCCAAGATGCTGATGCCGGGTTTGCGGGTTGGATTCCTGGTAGCCGATGGTCCCGTATACGACAGCCTGCTCACTTTCAAAAGTCACAGTGACCTGGCAACCTCCACCCTTGTCCAGCGTGCGTTGGAAGCCTACGTCACCGTCGGTCGTTACCAGGCATACTTGCGTCGTTCGTCCCAGGTATTTCGCAAACGCCGGGATGCCATGCTTCAAGCCGTTGACCGCTACCTTCCGTCAGGTGTTTCTTATGACCCGCCTCAAGGGGGCCTGTTCCTCTGGCTGCGCCTGCCGGATGATCTCTCGTCGGAAAAATTGCTTCCTCTTGCCTGTGAAGAAGGTGTGGCTTTTGCCCCCGGCAACAGCTTTTTCCCCGAGACCAATGCGGGGAAAAGTTGGATGCGGTTGAATTTTGTCGCTCCCTCGGAGCAAGAGATCGAGGAGGGGATAAAACGGCTGGGCAAGGCGACAAAAAGATTAAAGGGACGATCCTGACTGGAGTCATATGATTTTTTCTACTTTTCCGGAGTTGGGGGTTGTATTCTAAATAATCGTTGCTGCCCATCTCTTTGGGTTGGGATAATGTGAAGAAACAAGGTTGAACGAGCAAAGCTCGTTCAACCTTGTTTCTTCATTCTATTCCCCCTTCCCATTGTGGGAAGGGGGAAAGGGGGATGGGATTTCCGCTTTTCGCGTTAAAAACAATGAAATTTCATTTAACTCTTGACAAAATCCAAAAACGGTATACAATTAGTACAATGATACAATTATACAATGAGACAATGATACAATCCATCCCATGAACCTCGAAATCGATTTTCGTTCAGGAATCCCGATTTACCTCCAGGTTGTGGAGCGGATTAAAGAGCGCATCGCCGGCGGCTCGCTCGTACCCGGCACCCAGCTCCCCACCGTCCGCTCGCTGGCCCTCGAGTTGCGCGTCAATTTCAACACGATCGCCCGCGCCTACCGCATCCTCGACGAAGTCGGCATCATTTCCACCCAGCAGGGACGTGGCACCTATGTTATGGAGGTTCCCCCGCCCGAGGTCTCCGAAAAGATCCGCGAAAAAGCACTGGCAGCCCTCACCCAGCGTTTCCTGGCGGATGCAGACCGGCTGGGAGCTTCGCCCGAAGGAACTCGAACAGATTATTAAAGGATAAGGTGGCAGTTTGGCGGCAAACCGGTCACCTGCCCGACCCCGAACCCGATGTTGAATAAAAGGAGAGTACGATGAGAACCAAATCTGAACCCAAAGACACCAACTTGCGCTCCCTGGCTCGCTTGCAAGTCGACCAGCATATCCCCGGACCTGCCGGATTCCTGTTCGCCATTTGCATGCTGGCGCTCGTGGTCGGCGTGCTGGTGATGACCCAGAACGGCGTCACCAGCGACACCCTGATCGGCGCGTGGACCGTAGCCTGGATCCTGCTCGGAGCGTATTTCATGTTCTGGCTCAAGATCGCCTCGCAGTGGGAAAAAGCGGTCATCCTGCGCATGGGTAAGTTCCATAAACTGGCCGGACCGGGCCTTTTCTGGCTGGTGCCGTTCGTGGATACCCTCGCCAACTGGATCGACCACCGCGTCATGGTTACGCCCTTCTCGGCGGAGAAGACCCTCACCAAGGATACCGTGCCCGTGGACGTGGACGCGGTGCTGTTCTGGGTGGTCTGGGATGCCGAAAAGGCCGCCCTGGAGGTCGCCGACTACCGCGCCGCCATCGGCTGGGCTGCCCAGACCGCACTGCGCGAGATCATCGGGCAAAGCGTCCTGGCTGACATCCTGGTCGGACGCGCCAAGATGGACGCCGACCTGCAGCGCATCATCGACGAGCGCACCACGCCCTGGGGCATCACCGTCCAGTCCGTGGAGATCCGCGACGTGATCATCCCGCCCGACCTGGAGAATGCCATGTCGCGCCAGGCGCAGGCCGAACGCGAACGCCAGTCGCGCATCATCCTGGGCGAGTCCGAGGAGCAGATCGCCGCCTCCTTCGCCGAGGCCTCCAAGGCCTACATCCACAACCCCACCGCCCTGCACCTGCGCGCCATGAACATGCTCTTCGAAGGGCTCAAGGAAAAAGGCGCACTGGTCATCGTGCCCAGCTCCGCCATCGACACCATGAACCTGGGCGGGCTGAGCGGAATGGTCTCCCTGGCGCAGCAGAACGTGCCAAAAGAAAAGGAATAACGGGTCCATATTACACTCACGCGCACCGGCAGGTTGGACAGGGCAACAAAAACCAACCTGCCGGCCGCGAAGAATTGGGCAGGGGTAATTCCATTGGGTTCAATTCCCCTCTTTTTGCGGAAGGAACAGCCCGGGAACGCCCAGACGACAGTGATCTGAGTGAATGGCTTGCGCGCCGGACCCCGGCGGCAGCCGCGATCCGGGCGAAAAGCCTGATTGTCACCCCAACCGGGGACTGGCGACCCTTGCATTTATCCGCGTAAAAGCTATCATAAGGAACCATGACCATGAAAACGAAATCTCCCATTACATTCTTAGCCCTGGGGCTGGTAGCGGCGCTGCTGCTCAGCGGCTGCGGACCCGCCAAACCCTCCGCCCTTTCGAACGACCAGGTCGTGGCGGTCATCAACAACATCCTCACCTCGATGGAGGCCGGCGACTACGCCGGTTTCACCCGGGATTTTGGTCCCATTCTGAAGAATGCCATGCCCGAGTCCCAGGTCAAATCTTTGACCTCCCTGATCACGATGACCAGTGGCAAGTTCGAGTCGTGCGACACGACTCCCCAGCTTGCGAACAGCAAGGATTTTGCGGTCTACCGCCTCTCCTGCAAGTTCGAACTGGAACCCGTCATCGTGACGGTGTCGATCAAAGTCGGGGGGACCCAGGTGGATGGGCTGTACTTCGCCTCGACCAACCTGAGCAAGGCGGCCTCACCGAGGGCAACCTCCACGCCGTAAACGACCGCGGCTTGGGGCCGCCCCGGGTAAATGACAGCCCAGGTCTCTCCAAGTGGCAGGAGAATGCCATGGCCTGCAAAAACCGCAGGGGCACGCAACCACACAACCCAGATTTGTTTCACGTGAAACAAATGGTGAAAGACCATCCACCCGGACAGGCGCGAACCAGCCCAACGGCAGGGACGGCGGCGTGATGATAGTTTTACACTTATGCTGGCACCCGATCGTTTGCAAGTGTGCTGACCGCCGATCGCAATCATAGCTTCGAAAGGAAAAATGACATGAACCTCGACCAATTAATGAAATTCATCCCCTACCTGATCCCGGTGATGATCATCCAGCTCGTCCTGATCGTCGTGGCGCTGATCGACCTGATCCGCCGCGAGCATACCCGCGGACCCAAGTGGCTGTGGGCGATCATCATCTGCCTGGTCAACTTCATCGGACCCATCGTCTATTTCATCGTCGGGCGCAAGGAAGAATAGGATTATTTTGTGGAAATGACATCTTTGGTTAGATTTGGAAATAAACTTTCCAATATGGGCTCTAGGCGGCGTCCCCGCCGCCGTGTTTCCCCAACCACCATTTAATGTCGTCGCTACCTAAAATTGATGCATCAAATAATGATCGGAGCATCTCGTGAGCAGCGTTCATATTGAAAAACTGACCAAAAACTACGGGGCGGTGCACGCCCTCGATGGGCTGGACCTGGACGTGGCGCCCGGCACCGTCTACGGCTTCCTGGGACCCAACGGCGCCGGCAAGACCACCACCCTGCGCATCCTCACCGGGCTGGCGCGCCCCAGCTCGGGCTCGGCCCAGGTGGCGGGCGTGGACGTGCTGCACCCGGGGCATGCCCTGCCGCGCAAGATCGGGCACCTGCCCGAGGAGCCCGCCTTCTATACCTGGATGACGCCGCTGGAGTTCCTGGATTACCTCGGGCGTCTGTACGGACTCTCGTCTTCAGAGCGCCGCTTGAGGTCCAGGGAGCTGCTGGCACTGGTGCACATGGAGGAGGCCTCCAAACGCCGCATCGGCGGGTTCAGCCGCGGCATGCGCCAGCGTCTCGGCATCGCCGCCGCGCTGATCCATCACCCCGAGGTGCTGTTCCTGGATGAACCCGCCAGCGCCCTCGATCCCGCCGGGCGCAAGGAAGTGCTCGACCTGATCGAAAACCTGCGCGGCCAGGCCACCGTGGTCATGTCGACCCACATCCTGGCGGACGTGGAGCGCGTCTGCGACGTGGTCGGCATCATCGCCAGGGGCAGGATGATCGTCCAATCCGGTCGTGAAGAACTGCTGGAGCGCTATGCCGTGCCCGCCTTCGAGGTCGAATCGAACGACCGCGAGACCCTGGAACGCTGGGGTGAAGGTCTCAAGCGCTTCCCCTGGGTGGCAGCCGTGGCTTCCAATAACGGCACCCTGCGCATCACGGTCCGGGACGTAAAGACCGCCAAGCGCATGCTGGCTGCCGGCGCGGTGGGAGCCGGTCTCGTGATGAACCGCTACGAAGAGGTGCGCCCATCGCTCGAAGATGTCTTCCTGCAGCTGGTTGGATCGGAGAGTATCTCATGAACTTTTTAGCCGTATTTCGCAAGGAAATGCTCGAACAGGGGCGCACCTACCGCTTCCTGATCGTGGTGGCAGTGTTCGCCGCCTTCGGTCTGTCGTCCCCCGCCCTGGCAAAGTTCACCCCCGAAATGCTCAAAGCCATCCCGGGCGTGCCGCCGGCGCTGATGCTGGCTTTCCCCACCCCCACCGTGGCGGATGCGGTGGGACAGTACGTCAAAAACATGAGCCAGTTCGGCATCCTGCTGGCGCTGCTGATGGCGATGGGCGTGGTGGTGCAGGAAAAGGAGCGCGGCACGGCGGCTTTCTTCCTGACCCGCCCGGTTGCACGTGAAACCTTCCTGCTGGCCAAGTTCGCGGCGCTGACCGTGGTCTTCACTGCCAGCCTGGCTGTTGCCGCCCTCGGCTGCTGGTACTACACCTATATCCTCTTCGAGCCGCTCGCCTGGGGACCCTTCCTGGCGCTCAACGGGCTGATGCTGGTTGTCTTCCTGGTCTATATGGCGCTATCGCTGCTGGGCAGCACCATTGCCCGCAGCAACGGCATCGCGGTGGGACTGGCTTTCCTGGCACTGATCGTCATCGGTGGGATCGGCGCGCTGCCATCCATCGGCGACTACCTGCCGGGTCACCTGTTCGCCTGGGGCGTGACCCTGGTGCTGGGTGGAACGACCTCCGGCTGGCCGGCGCTGTGGATCAGCCTGGGGATCATCCTGGCAGCGCTGGTTGCCGCCTGCCTGGTCTTTCGGAGACAGGAAGTGTAACAACAACGAGAATATTAGATTGCAGATTTTAGATTGTCAGAATGATTTTTGTTTCACGTGAAACATTAGGATAATATTATGACTGAATCTGTAACTCAATGGGAATACCGTGTGTTAACCATCGGCGGCGCATTCGGAACCAAAGATGAAGACATCGAAGCCACCCTCAATGAATGGGGACTCGAAGGTTGGGAAGTTACCCAGGTTTATACCCCCAGCCAATCCAACAAGGTGACCATGGTGGCGAAGAGACCATTGACGGCCGGTTCGCGCAGAATGCGATCGATGCCGTAGGGGCGACCCGGCGGGTCGCCCTTTTGCACGGTCCAACCTCACGCCGCGCCTGATGGGATTCAAGATTGATGTTTTTTATTCCCTGTATTGAAAAAGAACATTTGTTCTGTTTAACAGGTGGAGCTGTTCACTCGCAAAGGCGGGGTGTATAGAAGGGTTATATTCATCCGCTGCCCATCCCCCCAACCCCCTTCCCGTAAATTCAATTTATTTATCAGGACAAGATTTACGCAACCGGGAAGGGGGCTTCGTTGCGAAAATAAGGAATGCGTTCGGCAAAGAACGCCTCCGCATTCCTTATTTTCGCGGATCAGGTTCGCAAAGATGTTCCAATATCCCGATTGACCGATCCGCATCTCATGCACGATATAGATTTAATGGAGCTTCAAGAAATATTTCACAATCCACGGGAGAATGAATGAACAAACATCCAGTCCTCATCATGGCAGTCATTCTGATCGTTGTCAGCCTGGCTTGTTCAGGCGCGAATCTTGAAAATATTTCAGATATCGGGATCACCGGATGTACCACCCATTCCGGAGATCCGGTGATCGCCTGCGAAACTGCAAAAGCGGACGTGAATGGAAAATCTGATGCCCAGTTTAATTTCGGCACCCGGGTGGCGCAGACCGGGATAAGGGTTGCCCACATCACCCTCAGGCTGACCGTTGAAGGCCAGGGCGAAGCGCAAGCTTCCGTTAAGTCCACGGGAGGCCAGGTTTGACCGTAAACGCTTCCCAGGCGAACCCCGGCGAAATCACAGGCGATGTCCCGCTCACCTGGGAGCAGGTGCGCGACGCGGCGGAAGCCACCCGGACCGGGATGGATATCGACAACGTTTATTTTTTGGTGAACGTGGAATCTCTCGGCGGAGCCGTGGCACAAGGTGTACAGATGAAAATCGACGTTACCATTGCGCCCTGAACCAGCAACCCCAATCCGACAACAATCAACCATCACACAGGAGAACTCATGGAAGCCCACACCCCACTCGTCCAGCCCCAACACCGCAGTGCGATAATTTTCTGCCTCGTCATTCTTTCCATCATGATCCTGAGCTGCACCGAATCAGTCTTAACCAACCCGGCGGAGGGCGAAGGCCTCACCCCCCAGGCGGACGTGACCAACGGGCTGGTCATGAACGGCACCGGCACCATCTCCTTGTTTGTTACGAAAACCTGCACCAGCGAAGGGACCGCGGTCCTTACAATAAAACCCGACAACTCCTTTGTCCTGGCGTTGACCGTCCAGGCAGTGGATTTCGAAACCTGCGCGCCCATCAACGACCAAAGAACCTACAGGCTAAATGGCACGGTTGTGCCAGCGGCCTTTGAACTGAATACCACTTCCTGCAATATCGACTACGGTCCCGTAAGCGACACCAGCGGCTGGATCACGGGTGTGGACTCGCAGGGAACAGCCACCTGCATGACCGTGAACCCACAGGGAGTCCCGGTGGAGAAATATTACACACTGACCTTCAGCGTGAAAAAATAACTTTCCACCCCGGTCCATCCTCATCCAGGAGCCATCATGAAACCTCGCCCACTTCACCATGTCCTCTTCGCGGTCCTCGTCTTCGTCCTGATCGCCGCCTGCAGCCTGACCCGGGCCGCCCCCTCCGCGCCCGCTTCTGCGCAACCTACCGCCACCCCGCCCGCGGCGGGAGCGGTGAACACCCAGGCGGTCGTCCCGACCGCGGTGCCTCCCACCCTTGCGCCCGACGCCACCCTGCTTCCGCCTCCACCCGCCGCGGTTAAAAGCCCGCTGCACTGGGGCAAATACTCCTGCCCCCTGGTCAACTGCATCTCGGACAAATTCCTGGACACCTACAAGGTGATCGGCGGGGTGCCGCCGCTGGAATGGTTTGGCGACGATACCATCAATATCTCCGTACGCGTGGACCAGGCCGGCACGGTGACCGCCGCCACCGCCTTCTTCTGGATCATCACCAACCATGCCGACATGGAAGCCTGCTCGCGCGGCGAATACCAGTTTTCAGACATCAGCGCCACCGGGTCCTACAATATCGCCGAGAATAAATTGACCCTGGAAATGCTGGGAGATGAGTCGTACACTTCCTTGAACGGCGGCTCCCGCTGCGCCGGTTCCGACATGACGGTGCAGACGACCAGGGAATTCATCTTCGCCGTCAACGCCGACGGAAACCTGGTGCTGTGCCAGCCCGGCGAGACCGGCGATGCCTGCCTCGCCAACCCGATGGCGGTGCTGAGCCAGTAATCGTAGGGCAGATTTGAGGGTTGAGCTTTCTACAACCTTGCCACCGGATTTCATCGTTACCAACCTGATAAAAAAACCGTGACCTCAAGGTCACGGTTTCTCTTATTATTCAGATTTATTTTACGGAATATTCAGGCACACCGCGTGGTCCAGGCTTCCGTCGAAAAATTCCTTTCCCGTCACGGCGATATCCCAGGTGCCCGCATCCGATGGATTGACCCGGCTGACATACGCGCCGGTCCCTTCGTAACCGCCCTCCACCATCACCGCCCCGGCCGGGCAGACCAGCGAAAAACTCATCGAATTATTCGTGGGACCGTAATCGGTCTGGTCCCTCACCAGGGTGGTGGTCAGGCTGCTGCCCGACAGGCAGACCGCATAGACCGTGATCGGCTCGTCCGCGTTTTGCAGCCCGTGGGCCATCACCGACCATCCGTTATGCGGATCGACCGAATCCCCGATCGGCGTGCTGATATAGACCTCCAGGCTGTCGGTGTTGAAGGCGTACCCGCCGCCCGTGACGAGCTGACCCGCCTGGCACCAGGCGAACGGACCGCCGCTTACCGGAACATCCGCCGACACCACCGTGACGGTCCCCGAGGCGTTGTGCAGGCAGGAGGCAAAGACCGTGAGCGTAAGGTCGCCCTGGCTGGTGTTCAACCCGGTCACGATCCACCCGGACGGGTCGGGCATGTTTTTGGTGATCTTGATCCTCACCCCCGATTCGAACCCGCCGCCCAGCATCAGCGTATCCTTTGGGCAGGCTGCGCTGACCGTGGCGCTCTGCCCCGAGGCGACCGTGGTCTGACTGGATACCTGCTCGAGGAACGCGGGCGCCGCCTGGTTCACGGCTGCCGCCATCGTCGCAGTGACCTCTGCCGCCGCGGGTCCTTTTAACCCGGGGTGCTGGCGCTCGGAGGGATGATGGGCGCAGGGTTGCTGGTAGGGACGGAAGATGCGATCGAGCAGGCGATGGTCATAACGACCAGGAAGATAGAGACAAAGGAAAATGCGATGGGTCTGCTGGGTTTCATGAATTCCTCTTCAATAAGATTTTAATGCTCCCATAATTTTACAGGCACTTCGTGAATTTGAAAGGAGATTATACGCGAAGGCGGCTTTCAGCGAAGCATCCCACAGGGGAATACTGTACTTGCATTTCCCTTCGGGATCCCTAGAGAACAGGGATAATATGCTCCACGATGGGAAGGGTTAAAAAAATAGCGCAACAGGGGGCGCGGCTTCCTGTTTTATTGTTCCCAAGCCCCAGCCATCCTTGGCACCCCAGCCCGAAACCCAGCCCTACCACGGCCCTCTCCAAATGCGAGCATTTGGGGAGGGTGACCTACAAGGTCGGGGAGGGCAGATTTTAAATGTTTTTCTTTTCCAACTCTTTCATAATCGCCCCCATCACATCATTGAATTTATTCATCACGTCGCCGTTCCAGAAACGCAAAACGCGGAAACCATTGGATTCCAGGAATTCGGTCCGCTCTTTATCGTATTCTTTCTGTTCCCTGTGATGGCCGCCATCCACCTCAATAATTAGTTTATTGCGCACAGCACAAAAGTCGACGATATATGTTTCGATGGCATGCTGCCTGCGGAAGTGGACCCCACTTTCCCGCAGGGTGCGCAAATATCCCCACAGCTTGATTTCAGCCTCACCGGGTTCTTTACGCAATTCCCCAGCACAGTGCATGATCTTCGGAGTTCGATCGCTTTTAATGGCACAATGCCTCCGTTACAATATTATCTCACTTTGTGCGACACCCTCCCCAAATGTCTCGCATATGCCGAGAAGCGAGGGGTTTGGGGAGGGCTTAGGGTGGGGCGGTTTTTTTGCCTGACTCCGACGTCTCTTCCTTCCCCCCTCCCCTCCCTAAAACTTGTAATAAGCATCCCGGATATACTTCCCCATATCCTCCATCGGGATCGCCTTGTTTTCCTCCGGTATGAAAACCACCATATCCCGCTTGCAGAAATACAACTGCTTCCAGCGTTCTTCAGCCCGCTTGAATGGCTGCAGTTCATCCCGCTCATACGCTTCTTTCTTATCCCGGTAGGTCGCCATGTCCCGGCCGTACCGCCGCTTATCGCGAACCCCGCCCAAACCAGCAGACCCAGCACCACCAGGCCGCCGATCAGCACCGCGGCTCCGATGCCCACCATCAGCATCCTCCCGTTCTGACCCTGTAACACCGCCGGCAGGGTCTCTGAATTGACCATCACGATCGGGATGACGATCGCGAACGGAGCCACCGCAAAGGGACACAGCCCCGCCAGGATGATGACTGCGATGATGATGCCGATGATGTACCATAACGCCGGGGAGCGCGGCGCTGTGGGTTCCTCCGGCGGCTTGAGCCTGAGACCCAGCTTCGTGTGCGCCTCGTGCTTCACCTTTTGGTCCTCGATGTGACCGAAAACATCCATGCCCAGTTTTTCCTCGGACCACTCCTCCGTGTTGGCATCATAAACATTGCTCACCTTTTGCACCTGGTCCGCCTGTTTGCATTTTGGGCAGGTTGGAATGGGATTGGATGCCATGGATCTCCTCCTATGCAAAGATCCGCTTTCGTCCCGGCGATGATTTACGAATATAGTATAGCCAATATTCCTTCTCGTTACGCACCCTTTTTTTTTAGATGATTTTGGAAAATTGGTCAAGCTCGGAAGGATCAAATCGCATATCATTTTAGGGGAATTAATGAGTAAAAGCCTGGTACACAATATATAAAACACCCTCTCCAAATACCGTGCTTGTATTTGGGGAGGGCAGGGTGGGGTAGACCTTGGCTACGCCTTCATACCTGCTCCCGTCGCCGTCCCTCGCGGACCATATCATCCCTGTTCTTTGGGGACACCCGAGGGGGGCGGCGGCGGTGTCGTTGCGATACGCTTAGGCAGCATCAAGCGGGCATCAGCCACGTTGACGCCAAGGGGCGTCACGGAGGACGTTTTGTGTCCACCGTGGCAATCCCCTCGATTGCAGTGCAGGAGCACCTGCTATCAACGGCGCGTTGCGCCTTTGTAGGGGCGACATTCTCCCTACTCTTTTGTTATTTATTCGTTTTTCCTTCCCAAACGTTATACAATAGTTTGATTCCCTTCCTCATGGGGCGCTGACCGGAATTAGAGCGCTTTTTCTACAACTGTTTTGAGCATTGCAAACACCAGGGAGAAATTAAATGCTCACCTCCTTGCTCTTCATCCTTTTCACAGTCTTTGATTATGCTTTCGACTTCTGGCCCTTATTTCTAATTACCCCCCTCTTTAATCGCAAAAATGGATTGAGAAGCTCGCTCTACGTTTGGTCTATCTGGGCGGTCATCCGCATATTTCTGTTCTTTAATCCCCTTCCAGGTACTAAATCTTTGTTGCTGCCGGAACCATTAAATACAACTTATTCTTCGCTGCGGGATTGGTGGTCGGTATTATTATGCTTTTCGTATCTTTTTGGAAGCATTGGAAACCTACTACGCGCTTGTTTTAGTTGGGCAATAAATCTAAATATCAAAATTAATTAATTTCATGGCTATTGAACGACGTGCCTATGTGCGCGATAATGACTTTACAAATATTAGGGACCGATCAATCTCATAATCATTTCAGCTCATAATAAATACAATGGCAAATGAAAAGCATTTTGAAATTCTCAAAGCTACACTTGCTGCATATACAGGACAAGTTGTTTCCTGGCGATTCCTAAGTCAAACCAAAGATTATATTCCTGGGATTGATCGCTTTCACCATCTAATTTCAGGAATTATAAGCCTGCCTGGTCCGAATTTGCGTTGTCGATTGTCATGAAGCCTGGAAGTCCATATGAAGCTAATGGATGATGTTATTTTTCTTGAAGATGGTCGTTGGTTGATGACTTATTCCCCATGGTCTGGAGGCTTGGATATTTCAGATAATCGTGCATTGGTAAAATGCATGGACACAAAATACCATTAGGTGTATTAAGCAAGTATTAGGTAAAGCAAGTTCCAAAAGCTCGATTATCTGTCTTAGGATTAGGTTTGGTTACTAGTTTTGATGCCAAATCTGAGTGTTTATTATCGAAAGTGCGGATTGGCCTACTTTGGAAAAAACTACCAGCGTTATCCCTGATGAAGAGGTCAGGTATGAGATTCAGCTTTATGCACAGATTACAAATGAATTTCGCCCCATTCGTCCATGAAGAAAATGTCACTTATAGTGTTAGTGCTCCTAAAAGAGATTTAGCGTTTCGCAAAGTGGTGGTAGCTAATTACGAACACCATTGTTCCTTTGTGGTATGAAATTTCATCTGGGGAATTGATCGAAGCGCAAGCGGCTCATATTATTCCAAAAAATAAAAGTGGGACAGATGATCCACGGAATGGATTGTCATTTTGCCGAACCCACCATTGGGCATTTGACAATGGTTTATTCTCTATTTCAGAAACTATAATATTACTATTAGCCCCATTGTCTCTAAAGCCGACACAACTTCAATTTCATTTTGGTTGAGTTTTCAAATAAGCCAATTTCTTTACCTCGAAACGAAATCCTATTCCCTCATCCATCGGCCCTAGATTGGCATCGGAAAAAATATACTTAAAGAATAGTTGCATTCAATATAATCAATTCCCAATCGTCGAAGGTAAAAAAATGAAATTCTACTGAGGGACGACAAGTTTTATGGTTGAAGAATAATCATCGTCCCTTGGGAGAATTGTTGGATGAAGGCTATCTAAACATTTCAAGATTGGAATGGGCCGCAAAATCTGCCTATGACCCCATCTTGAAACAAGCTGCACAAGTAATCCTCGAATCGAAAAACCAATTTCCAAATTCTACTGAAATCGTAAATAAAATATCTGATGTTCATCCAATGGAACTCGAAAGCTCTCTCGCAATTGGAATACCATTAGAAAAAAAGCGCTCCACTTTGTGGCCTTTTCCTCCCCACAAAGGTCAACTTATGGGTGATATGGTGGAAACGCATCAACTTGCGCTAAAAGATTTGGGTTATGCAATAGAAAGCGCATGGGAAAAAAGGTTCGGCAGGCAGCTACGGCGTTAATGTTGTTGCGACTGGGCCAAATCCTCAAGGAACCGGATTTCCCCGCAGGGTTTGTCCAAATCAATTCTGGCGGTAGAAGTTTTTCCGAAAGTAAACAAATACAGCTTACTTTGCTCGAAGGGATGTTTTTTGGCGTTCTGATTACATTGATGCTTGGTGGGGAAGTCTGGGGGTTGGTAAAATATCCAAGTCCACATCCAACTGTAAAATTCTCGATGGATCCATTCTGTCTTTCTCGGGGATAATTACAATAGTCTTTTTACTTGCAGTTACTGCTTTTTAATTTTTTTGCCATTCCAGATGCCAAACCAAATACAAAAAAGAATTGATAAAATGATTTTGAGCATACCACCTTGGACAAGAGGGCGAAGAAGACTGTCCAACTAGTTTTACAATCCCTGGACGGAAGTTGGACACTATTTACGAAATATAAAACTTCCTGGTCGCAATAAAGGGGATCTGGATATTATATTGGTGGGATCGCCTGGAGTTTGGGTTTTGGAAGTAAAAAATTTCAATAGAGAATATCGAAATATCGGGGAAACTTGGGAATATCGTCACGGTAATAGATGGAAAACCGCTGATGTTAATCAAGTAGACAGCAATTCACAATGCTGTCCGTTTAAGCAATTTTTTGAAAGCGGACAATATTAATGTATTTGTTTAGCAATGCCATTGCCGTTTGGGCGAATGAAGAAAAGTCCTTAATTGTGGAAAACCCAACTACAGCTATTTGGATGTTCAACCACCTGTCAGATGAATTGGGAAATATTATTCAGACTGAAAAGATTTCTGAAGTCGAACGTAAAAAGATCGCGGAGAAGTTAATTAAACTATTGTGAATCAAATAAACTGGAAAATAGGCGCTAGGTGAAATTAATGCCGATCTCAAGGATGATTTCAACACCTTCGCGTGAAAATTACCGTTCTTTGTGAGGTGGTCTACCTGAATGAGGAGTATAATAACATCATATAAAATAGGGAGAATTAGATTATCTGGGGAGACTTTATATGTTTTTATGCCCATCCAAATAACTAAGGTACTTCTATAAGATATTTTTAGTTCGGGTCTTAGATGCTAGGGAGACAAATCACGATGAATAATAAAAAGGCGCTTGCATTTTCGCATTTCTCTACCATTAAAGATGACCCGGGTAAATTTATCGTATGGGTACTTACATCTATAGTACTTTCTCTCTCAAGTATATGGCTTCCCGCAGTAATCGGGGCATTATTTTATGGACAAGATTGGTTTCCGAACTTATGGAGAGTATCTGTAATTATGTTCTCAATAG
>CAVUIO010000007.1:0-80197 GCA_963741635.1 uncultured Chloroflexia bacterium | reverse complement strand
CATCCGGCATGATCTAAAAAAATCCCCTCAAATCCTCTCATTCGTTCCTATTCGTTTTCGCGCAGCTTTTTTGGTAGATCACAACCCGTAGGGGCACGATATATCGTGCCCCTACAAAAACAATATCCTTTGTACCCTTCGTGACCTTTGTGTTTAATGCTTTTATTTGATATACGCCACCGCCTTTCCCATCTCATCATTACACACCAAACTTATGCTTCCTCCCTCTTTAAAATCCTCCACTCTGATCACCCTCAGCGCCTCGCAGCAGCCCCTCGTCCGCCTCCATGAACTCCCCCAGCCGGTTCGGCGTCTCCTCGAAGAACCCGCGGTTGAACGCCGCATCCCGGTCGTCCAGGTTCACGTTCAGCGGGAAGATGTGCGCCTCCATCAGGTCCTGGAAAAAATGCGTCCCGAACGACGGCTCCAGGTCCGGGCTCACCCCCCTGCCGGTCAGCTCCACCAGCGCCTTCGTATGGTAGATGTCCCCGTAGGCGATCCCAACTCCCAAATCCGGCGTCGACGTGCCCCACCTGCCCGGTCCCACGCAGATGAAGCTCTCCTCCCTCAGCCTGGCGTTCAGGTTCCCGATCGCCCGTTCCAGTCTTACTCTTTCGGAATTGGACGCCAGCGAGAAGTAGCCCTGCGCCGGCACGTACACCACCCAGCGGATTCCCCCCACCTTTCCGTGCGGGACCATCCGGTGGGTTGCAAAAATTACGTCGCTGGGGTTCAGCCCCACGGGCAGGTCCACTTCCCCCTCCTCCGCCAGGGCGCTCTGCGGGCGGCACTGCAGCAGCGTGATGATTACCTCGGGTTCATCCCCCTCCCGCTTCCTCTATCTCCACCGTGAACTCGGTGTCCACCGGGGAGTGGTAATGCCTCTCCAGCGTCGCCAGCATCGTCCTCATCAGCCCGGCGAAATTCGGTCTGCCGCAGCAGCCCGTCGAAGGTGATCACCAGGTTCCCCGGCTCCACCAGGCTGGTGCGGATGTTCTCCACGAAGCCGCTCTCGTCCACCTGCGCCACCTCGCGCAGCGCCGGGTAGTCCGCCGTCAGCACCTCCCGGACCGGCATGGTCTTCAGGGCGTTCTCCTCCAGGTCCAGCAGGTCCACGTACTGCTGGGAGTGCGCCCGTATCTCCTGCGACGGCAGCAGCAGCGGGTGGCTGAGCGCCACCAGCCGCGGCTGGTCCTCTCCTGCGCTCTCCACGGCCCGTGTCCCCAGCCCCCACACCAGCCGCAGGAAGCCGTCCTCCTTGCGGATCTCCGGGCTCCAGCGGTACAGGTTGCGGCTGAACGCCACCCCCGCCGCCTGCGGCAGGAACCAGCGCCCGTACTTCTGCCCCTCCACGAACTGGATCAGCACCGCGATCCGCTCGTCGTAGTCCACCAGCCCCTTCTGGTGCCGGTACAGCAGCGCGTTCGGGTTCACGCACGAGGCGTACACCCGGGCGATCGCCTCGGTCAGCGCCTTCAGGTTTGCTGCCGGGCTGCCCTGGTTGGGGCAGAAGAAGCTGTCGTACTTCCCGGCGAACGACGTGCCGAAGCTGTCTTCCAGCAGGCTCGACGAGCGCACGATCAGCGGGCGTCTCCCGGCTTCCTCCAGGATCATGCGCAGCCGCTCCACGATGTCCTGCGGGAAGCTGCCCTTCTCGAAATCCTTTACGATCCTGGGGTACTCCTCCCGCATCCGGGCTTCGCTCTTGTATTTCTGGTCGGACCAGTGCATCAGGTTGTTCGCCGACATGAAGCTGTAGAACGTGTCCGACGCCAGGAAGTAGGAGGTGGGGATGCGCAGCGCTTTCTGGACCTCGGGCGGCGCCTCGTCCCGCAGGATGCGGTACGCCAGCATCATCCCGGCGCTCTTGCCCCCGATCTTGCCGTAGCCGATCTTCCGCTGGCGGATCTCCTTCAGGTCTTCCACCGTGAACCATTTGCGGGCGATGTTCAGGTAAGCCAGTTGGTCGCTGATCATGGTGCGGATCAGCACCACCTTGATCTCCTGCAGGTGCGCCTCCATCTGCCTGCGCTCCCTGGGGGGCATGCGCTCGATGTTCTCCGCCTGCTCGAACAGCATGTCCTGCGGCGCCAGCTCGGGGTTGAAGGTGATCAGGTCCGGCGTCTCCCCCCGCTCCCTGAGGATCTCCTTGACGATGCGCTCGAAGTCCTCGTAGGGCAGGTTGTAGGCGAAGTAGAAATCGGTCTGCGCCTCGCGGATGCGGTCCAGCCGCTTCTCCCACACCTCGTACGACTCTTCGTTGAACGGGTGGTGCAGCCCCTCCCGCCCCTGCGAGCTGATCGCCTTCTCGCGCACGTCCGCCTCGAACGCCTCCGCGCGTGACGATGCCCCGCTCGAAGAGCTCCTTGCGCATGCGCGCCCTGATCCGGTTGCGCAGGATCGGGTACTGCCGCAGCGTCAGGTAGATATCCAGGATCGGGTCGGACGAGTGTGCGGAGGTGGGGGTTGATGTCATGGCATGCGCGCTCTGCGGCATCGAGCCGCTGAGCGCCACATTGAAGGCTCGAGCATTCAAGGTAAACAATTGGTTGCTTCAATGACGTGAGTCGTCGAAGCAACCAATGCAGAGATTTCCAAAATATTATTACCCGAGGTGCATCGGCATGATCACGTGCAGGAAGTTATCGTCTCCCACCGGGCGGATCACCCCCGGGGCGTTCGGCGCCGAGGTCTCCAGCGCCACGTTGGGCGATTTGACCACTTCCAGGCACTTCGCGCAGGTACTTGACGTTGAAGGCGATCAGCAGTCCCACCCCGTCGATCGTGGCTGCCACCACCGTCTCGTTCGAGCCGGTCTCCTCCGACTGGGCGGAGATTTCCACCGAGCCGGGTTCCAGTTCGCCCGAGGATTTGATGTTGAAGCGCGCCACGTTCGAGCCTTCGCGGGCGAAGATCTCCGCCTGCTTGCAGGCCTTGAGCAGCGCCGGCGTGGAGAGGATCGTGCGGCTCTTGTATGCCCGTGGGATGATCTGCTGGTAGTCCGGGAAGTTGCCGTCGATGAGCTGCGAGACCACTTCACAGTCCTTCATGCGGAACACCACCTGTCCGCGGCCCTTGGGCATCACCATCGAGATCATCTCGTTGGCATCCGTGGCAACCCGCGCCAGTTCGCCCAGGGCGCGCGCCGGGATGATCGCCGTGAACGGTTGCGCGGCGGGCTGCGAGAGGATCGCCCTTCCGCACCGACAGTCGGAACCCGTCCGCCGAGGCCATGGTGATCGAATCCTTGTCCACCGCCACCAGCACGCCCATCAGCACCGGGCGCGCCTCGTCCGACGAAGCCGCGAAGACCACCTGCGAGATCATGTCCTTGAAATCCGCCACGTTCAGCAGGATGGCGCCCTCCATATCCGGCACGGGCAGGGGCGGGAACTCCTGGGCGTCGATGCACTTGATGTCGGTCGTCGACGTCCCGCAGCGCAGGTTGAGGGTCTGGGTGGCGCTGTTCAGGCTCAGGTTCACCTGTTCGGGCGGAAGGGTGCTCACCAGGTCGGCGAAGGTGCGCGCCGGCACGGTGGTGGAGCCCTCCTCTTCGATCTTGGCGCCGATCCAGCAGGTGATGCCCAGTTCCAGGTTGGTCGCCGACAGGCGCAGGCGGCCCTCATCGCTTGCGATCAGGACGTTCGAAAGCACCGGCAGGGTGCTGCGCGGCGAAACTGCCCGCGAGACGGTGCTCAATCCACGAGCCAGGTTATCTTGCAAGACGGCTACTTTCATTGCTCAGTCCTCTCCATATTGTAGTGGCGACTTTAGTCGCTTATAGACTAACGACTTCAGTCGTTATCCACTCACGTCGTTAACTACATTAATATTTTATTTACCCAACAAAGTATATCCTGAGACGGTCAAAGTGAAAAGACACCTGCGGAATAATAATGAAGAAACAAACCTCCCCCTGCTGCCCTCGTGCTAACGCCTCATCTTTTGATTTGGTATACTTGATTTACCTCATTCAAGGAGAAAACCATGTCCACACCTCCCCATTGGGACCTGACCAACGTCTACCCCTCGCTCGAATCACGGGAATACGAAACCGCCGTCGCCACCGTCAAGGCGCACATCGACGGGCTGGAAAAGCTCTTCGCCGATAACGTGGCCCGCATGGACGCCAAAACCCCGGTCAAGCAGCTGGCTGCCGTGACCGGCGATGCCATCGGGCGCTTCAACGCCCTGTACGAAACCTCCGCCACCGTGCGCGCCTACCTCGAATCGTTCGTCGCCACCGACTCGCACAATACCCTGGCGATGAAGAAAATGTCCGAGTTCCAGATGACCGGCGTGCGCGTGCAAAACCTCGCCACCCAGTTCCAGGCCTGGGTGGGACGCATCGCCCCGGTGCTCGAGCAGGTCATTAAAGCCAACCCCACCGCCCAGGCGCACGCCTTTGCGCTTGCGGGATACCGCCGAGCAGAGCAAGTATATGATGCCCGAGGCGGAGGAAGCCCTGGCGGCCGAGCTAGCCCTGAGCGGGGCGAGCGCCTGGGGCAAACTGCAGGGCACGGTCACCTCGCAGCTGACCGTGGACTTCGAACTCGACGGGAAAACCCAAAAGCTGCCCATGCCGGCGCTCATCAACCTGCATTCGCACCCCGACGAGTCTGTACGCCGCCGGGCGTACGAAGCCGAAATCGCCGCCTGGAAAACGGTCGAGGAGCCGCTGGCAGCCTGCATGAACGGTGTGAAGGGCACCGCCAACACGCTCAACCACCACCGCGGCCGCACCGACGCCCTGCATCCCGCCATCGACATGGCCCGCATCGACCGTCCCACCCTGGAAGCCATGCTGGCAGCCATGCAAGCCTCCTTCCCGACCTTCCGCAAATATTTCAAGTCCAAGGCCAAACGGTTTGGAAAGAAAAAACTGGCCTGGTGGGATATTTATGCGCCCATCGGCAGGACGGCGAAAATTTACACGTTTGACGAAGCCCACGATTTCGTCATCGCCAAGTTCGGCAGCTTCTCACCCGACCTGGCGGCGTTCGCCCGAGGCGCCTTCGACAACCGCTGGATCGATGCCGAGCAGCGCGAAGGCAAGCGCGGCGGCGCGTTCTGCATGGGCGTGCCGGCGGTCAAAGAGAGCCGGGTGCTCTGCAATTTCGACGGCACGCTCGACCAGGTCAGCGCCATCGCCCACGAACTGGGTCACGCTTTCCACAACGACTGCGCCTACAAGGCCGGCAAGACCGAGATCCAGCAGGATACCCCCATGACGCTGGCTGAGACCGCCTCGATCATGTGCGAGACGATCGTCAAGGAAGCCGTCCTGGCGGAGACCAGCGACCCGCAGGAGCAGCTTGCGATCATCGAGACCCAGTTGATCGGCGACAGCCAGGTGATCATGGACATCTACAGCCGCTACCTGTTCGAAAAGGAAGTCTTCGAGCGCCGCGAAAAATCCGAGCTGTCCCCCCAGGAACTGTGCGACATCATGCTGGAATCCCAGAAAACGGTCTTCGGCGACGCCCTCGACGAGCGCTACCTGCATAAATACATGTGGACCTGGAAGCCGCACTATTATTATGCCGGGCTTTCATTCTACAACTTCCCCTACGCCTTCGGGCTGCTCTTCGGGACAGGGCTGTATGCCATCTACCGCCAGCGCGGGGCGGACTTCGTGCCTGATTACAAAAACCTGCTGGCTTCCACCGGTGAAGCCCCCGCCGCGGACCTGGCGGCCCGCTTCGGCATCGACATCCGCTCCCGGCGCTTCTGGGAAGACAGCCTGGACGTGATCGCCCGGCGCGTGGACCGGTACTGCGCGCTGTAACCCGCCGCTATTAGAGACCTGAAAAGATTTGTCCCGCCGCCTACTCAAATAACTGCTCCCGCCGCAGTCCCCGGCGGCGGAAACATAGACTGAACCCGGGATGTGTCGGAAAAGCTGACGGAGACATTTAAATAATCAAAAGGCTCTTCGGAAAATTCCGAAGAGCCTTGATCGAAAACCAAACCGTTATTTTATAACAGCCTCACCCGGAGCTGCCATTTCCTTGGATTTGTCGCTTTCGGTGATGAATATTTTCGGCTCGCGCAGCAGCGTACCCAGGACAATGCTCACCACCATCAAGGCGATGATCACGACCAGCGACATGGTCATCGAACCGGTTGCCGGGGATTTGAAGGCGTCCATGGCGAAGATGAAGATGATCCCGGATATTTGCCCCATCATGAGCAGCAGCCCATTGGAGGTGCCCTCCGGCGTTGGGTAGGTCACCTCGGCACCATACTGGAACCCGATCGGTCCCGAGCTGAGCAGGAAGAATCCCAACACGGCGGAGGAGGTCAGCAGCAGCCAGTAGGTATTGGCGTAGGCGATGCCGATCAATCCCAGCGTTGCACCGGTCAGCGCCATGATGATGAACGGCACCCGCTTGCGGTATTTATCTGAAAGGGTCGGCACCACCAGGGCGCCCACGATGCCCCCCACGATCATCAGCCCGCCGACCACCCCGGCCTGGGTGCTGGTGAAACCACGCGGTGCGATGATGTTCTCGATCCAGGTGGTCACGGCGTTGAACGCCCCCAGCCCGACGAAGAAGATGATCAGCAGCAGGTTAAAGTTGCGCTGGCGAAAGATGGTTTTGAATCCGTCGAGCACCAGCGAGCGGACTTCCATGCCTGGAGGGCAGGGCGGAGTTGCCGGGCGCTCCCGGGCGAAGACGAGGAATACCACGGCAGCCGCCACGGCGGCGATCCCGTACGCCATCAGCATGCCTCCCACCTGGTAGTGGACGGTCAGGATGGGCGTGAGCGCCAGCCCGAGGAAGATGCCGACATACATTGCCAGCGAGCCCAGCCCCGAGGCAGTGGCGCGTTCACGCACCGGGAACCAGCGGGCTGCCACCGTGGTCACGGCGTTCAGCAGGAACGGCTGCCCAATGGCGATCCCGATCTGGGCAACCAGCACCAGGTTGTAGTTGGAGGAGGTGAGCCCGCGCATCAGGCCGAAGATACCGGTGAGAGCTGCGCCGATCCCCACCGCCAGCCGCAGGCCGTAAGTGTCGATGACCCACGAGGCCGGGATCGAGACGACGATGTAGACGATCATGAAGATCATCGACAATATCCCGATGCTGAGGTCCGACACGTTATAAAACTTGACTGCATCGGTGGTAATAGAGGCGAACGTGATCCAGAGCAACTGGTTGATCGCCACGATGAACATGAAGACCCCCAGCATGACCCAGCGGTACCCGTAGACTTTAAAGCCATCTTCTTTCATATTAATCGACTCCTGCCAGAATGAAATAAGGTCCCATAAAGACCAAACCCTGTACGCCACCGGGAGTTGCTTGAAGATTTACAATGAAGCGCTGATTAATCAAGTGTATTTCGGAGTGCATTGCCGGCGACTTGCCCGAACCGAATGCAAGATATGACAAGATGCAGCTTTTTTACACCAATGAAGGAATGCGCCGGGTCAGCTCTGCCCAGTCATTACCGACCGCCTTTTGAATCAGCCCTTTGACCTGTGCGAACACCGGAGGGGGGAGCACCGTCTGCCAGATGCGTGTCATGTTCTCGCGGTCGTCATTCCCTATCAGCGGGAACAACCAGGCGACCACCTGGGGGAAGCGGTCCTGCGGGATGGCGCCCGCCATAATGCCGAGTGCCTTGCCCTGGTCGGGCAGGGACACGCGCTCCCGGATCAGGCGATACAAGTGGGCGTCTTCCTTGCCCAGGTGAATGTCAAGGTGAAACTTGAAAGCTGCTGATTTACGGGCGATTTCCAGGTTGTCTTTTACAGATACCGCAGCATTCATGGCGTCGAAGGCAGCGTCCAGGCCGCGGTGATCCCTTTCGTACGCCTCGGCGACCGAAGGTGCCACCGCTTCCAGGGCAGGAAAGATGGCAAGCTCCTCTCCGTGGGCATGCCAGACCAGCACCTCGTTGAAGAACCGGTAGCGCTCCACGGTCGGAGAAAGCCCCGGTTTACCGCGCGCCTGTTCGAGGCTTGCAGAGTCGATCATGCTCATGTCGCGGCGGAAAGCATTGTGAAAAGCAAGGACTGCATCCATTGGTTCTGCCATTTTAATGTTCCTCCGGATAATTTAAATATGATTTCAGGATTTAGATTATATATATTACTACAAACACCCCCAACCGGTTTCAACTAAAAAAAATAATGTGCTATCCCTACTCCGTAAACCTGGGTTTAAAACACCAAGAGTGACAGCTCCAAGAGGGGTCCCAAAAAATGGGATAACCCATTGTGCTGCCACTCCCAGTCAGCCTTGTGAATCCCCGCCCAAGTCCAATAGAATTTCAATTATCCCTGTTCGTACGCCAGCTTCAACCCCTGGATATCAAGTTTCTCCATTTTAAGCATGGCCTGCATGACCTTCTGGGATTTCTGGGCGTTGCTGTCATTCAAGAGCTCTCCCAGCACGGTGGGTACGATCTGCCAGGAAACGCCGAACTTGTCCTTCAACCAGCCGCATTGTTGTTTTTCGCCACCCTCGGAGAGTTTTTCCCAAAACAGGTCCACTTCTGCCTGGGTCTCGCAGTTGACATAGAATGAAATGGCCTGCGAAAACTTGAAAACCGGACCGCCGTTCAGCGCCATGAACTCCTGCCCGCCGAGCTGGAAGGTGGCAGACATGACCTTGCCCTTCTCCCCGGGTCCCGCATCCCCGTAACGGCTGATGCTCCCGATCTTCGAATTCTTAAAAATGGAGGTATAGAATTTTACCGCCTGCTCTGCCTGGTCATCGAACCACAAGAAAGGGGTGATTTTTTGCATTTGATTGCGCTCCTTCAATTAGCCATTAGTTATTCAGGCTTTCTCATAAGCCTGCTGCAGCCAGGATATTATATTCGCATCGATCTGCTTTGGATCAGCGATACGCACCCGGTGGGTTACCATGCTGTTCCACGCCCCGGCTGCTTCAAACGGACGGGAAATTTCAGTTCCCTTGAGCTTTATACCAATATCCAGACGGTCGGCGGTCACCTGAACAATCGCAAACTTTTTATTTTTGCGTAGAAGACTGATATAGCTATTGGTAGGTGATGTGGTAACATCCGGTCCAAATTTTTTCACCATACTCAAAAGGTCATCATAGGGCTTGCGCCACCTGGCCTTGTCTCCGCTGAAAAGCCTGGAGATTTGTTCGGGCTTGCCAACCCTTGGTTCAGTAGCCGTCTTAATGTAAGAACGATCGCCATGGCATGCCCCTGTCCCAACCCGAAATCTTCCTTCAACCAGGAAACAATTTGACCGGTCTTGACACCCTGTTTGAGCAGCCCTTTCTCTTCCGCCAGGACCAAAAAATCCTGGGGAGTTTTACCGGTCTGGGTTTGAATGTTATCGAGATAAGCTTTGAGCGTCATAGGTCCTCCTATAAATTATTTCCCAATGCAAGGGACTAATTTTTCATGCTTGCAGATGGACGGTATCTGAAGCGGGTGACCCCGGACTTGTACGCCTTGGAGCTTACCAATTCCAGGTTGACCCGTGTTGTAAAAAGCCTCATTCCACTCCCAATGGCTACCGGATGAATGAGCAGGTCGTACTCATCGACCAGGCCTAGTCGGGCGAAAGTTTGTCCGGTGCGGACGCCGCCGGGTATCCCCAGGCTTTTCCCGTTCTGTCGCTTGAGGTTTGATACCGCCTCAATTAACTCGTTATCATTTTTTACTACCAGGACCTCTGCATTATCTCCATCGATTTTCTCCGGTTTATTTGAGATGACCACCCCGTGAATTTTACTGATTGCGGTGGCGAGATCCCTGTCAGCCCGGGAAGCGGAGGGGTCTTTGGCCATGTTTGCCCAATAAGGGATCATCCCCACAGCGGTAGGATACCCCATAAGACCCGTGTCAGCCGCGCTGATCAGGTCCACAATGTCTTTGTTCAGCTCCGGGTCAGAGGCGGCTTCCCCGTCCATCCAATCCAATTCATTGTTCGGGCCGGCAATAAAACCATCCAGGCTCATCGTCATATATAAGAATACTTTTCTCATAATGCACCTTCTGATCCCCGGCTACATAATGAAGCGGCCCCGTGTCCTGAAACTCAAACTATTACTTGTTCAGGAATTCCTCGAGCACCGGAGCCAGGACCTCCAGGTTGACATCGTGGGTCTGACCTTCCAGGGTGCGTTGCTGTGCATGGGGGATCGCTTTTGCCAGGGCTTCTGCCGACGCATGCATAAATGGCATGGTTGCCAGGTTCGCGCCTCCATCCATCAACAGGGTGGGCACAGAAACCTCCGCAGCCCTTTCAACCGGAACTGCCCGGTCACTGCCCATGGCCTCGGCATCGTAGGCGAGGGTAGGCGCAACAGCTTCGAACATCGGCCACATGGGCGAACTGCGCATCCCGAGCACCTGCTCAGCAGGTGTGCCGACGAACTGCAGGAACAGGGCAACAGCATCCCCACGCCGGCCGGCTGCCAGGAGGTCGGCGAGCTGTTTCCGGTAATCCTTCCAGGCTTAGCGGCCCCATCCAGGGAATTATAGGGAGGTTCATACAATGCAAGTTTCCTGGCTTTATATCCAAGCCTGATGGCGGCTTCGAGAGCAAGGCAGGCGCCCGAGGAGATGCCATAAATGCATGCCGATCCGCCAGCGGCGTCGATCAATGCCTCGATGTCTTCGATTTCGCGATCGACCGAGTACGGTTTGGAATTGCTGCTTTCGCCGCGCCCGCGCCGATCAAAGGTGAAGACGGTAAAGCGAGGTGAAAGGAGTTCGGCGAGTTTCTGCAAGGGTCCGAACCCTCGATACGTGAGAGCTCCATCGACAAGAATTAGCGCTGGTCCGACACCTTGTTTTTCGTAGGCGATGGTGGTGCCGTCTTTTGATATTACTGTGCTCATATATCAGACCTCCTCTTAGATTTACAGATTTCCGAGGATATATCCTTTATGAATGTATCTCCTGCATTTTTGCCAGAGGAGAAACCGAAGTGGCATAAGCAAGAGGATAACCTTCCCGAACGCCGGGTAAATTCAATGCTTTTTCGAAGGCGAACGCCTCTTTAGCCAAAGGTCCTTCCCGGTAGTTCCTGGCTGCGTCCTGGCTTTCCCAGATGATAAGGGTGGTATCGTCGCCTTTATCGGGGCGGGGATAATGATAAACCGCCACAACCCCGGGCTGCTGCTCGAGACGCGGCAGGAATTTCGCAAGAAATTCTTCGAGTTCGACAACCTGATCCGGTTTCGGCCGGCTGGTGGTTATGGATATATACATGGCGTTCAACCTTTCATTTTTTCTGCGGTCACTGCTGCTGCGGCGCGCGCCCACAAATCATGCAAAGCACGAGCGAACCGTTCCGGTTCAGCCCTGTGGGGCGGATCGAAGTGACTGCGACCTTCATATTCTTCAATTTTGAAATTGGGGAAGAACATCGCCAGCCGATGCGCAGCACGATCAAAATAGCGGGTGCTCAAGCTGCCCAGTGCAAAATATACCGGACGGTCCATCAAACGAAAACGCTCCTGGTCGATGTGGGAGGAGCTGAAGACCCGGGAGATGGCCTGAAGACCTGCGGGACGTTTTGCCATCCAGGGGGGAGGCGGCCCGGGGGGAGTGGGATTAGGCGGCGGTTGAATACCCGGACGGAAATGCCAACGAATAAAGGCAGACATCTGCTCAGCAGGCGGCAGGGTCATCAAGCGGGCCAACTCGGCCTCATCGGCTGCATCTTCGGGGACATGGTCACCCGGCCAGGCCGGTTCAATGAGCGCCAGGCTGTTGAGCCTTTCAGGGTATTTTGCTGTAAAGGCGAGTGAAAACGCGCCACCTCCGGAATACCCGACCAGATGAAAACGCTTCGCCTCGGCAGCATCCGCGGCGCGGCGGATGCCTTCCACCTCGGTATCCAAGGCATAACCTGCGGGGGGAGTATCTGCGGCATAGACCTCAAGTTCTTTTATGATCGGGTGGATCTGATCTCCCAAAACCCGCAAGAGGGGTCCATAAGAAATATCCCCGGGCGTAACTCCGCCGGGGACGAATAAAACAACTGGTTTGTCAATGGAGGCAGGATCATTCGTTGCCATAAAAATCACCTCGTTAAACGTGACTTGTTAAATATATTATAAATATTATCTAAATTATCATATATTATTATACAATAATCCTTGAAAAAATCAAGTGACACCCTCGAGTTATTGGATTGAAATGCCAGGTGCGTCTGTAGACCGAGATGCAGTCAGGACCCCCTCGCCCAGCGGGAAGCTTCAGGGAACCTGTCGTTTGGATCGATCCGAAAGTGTTTGAGGGATAATGAGGAGCGCTCCCAGAAAGGCAGCGGCTGCTCCCGGAAAATACAACCCGCCAATGCTGAAGCCCGTGATAAACGTGAAGACGAGGGCGACCAGGGAAAGTGCAAGAGCAACTGCCAGAGCACCCCGCCAGATCGCGACCGCAGTAATCACCAGCATTAAAGAGAAGGCAAGCATAAAGGTTATGGCAAGTGGACCCGCTTGCGAAATCCATGGAATTTGACCAGTGGAGTTGGTTATTACGGGCGGCTGGCCAGGGACTCCTGTGGCTGACGTGCTTTCATATGAAATCGTGGCAAAGAATAGATAAAACACAGCCAGGGCCAGGGCCCAAAGTGCCACTGCCAGGGACAAAATCCGACGAAAAATAATGAGCACCTTCATAAAAATCCTCCGCCCGAAATACAAACAACCTGACGGTGGTATTTATTACCAGGTCAGATTTTCTTATCGGCTAAAAGTATTTACCGAGGGTTTGGATATACTGCCTATCCTTCCAAATATTTTTTCAGGGCTGCCAGCAAGCCTCCCCAATTATGCTCGGAGTGAGAACGTTCTTCTTCGGTGGCGTTATGATCCTGGGAAAGTGAGACCAGAGTCTGCTTTCCGGAGGCAGCCAGCTCGAAAGTTACTGTGTGATAATTTTCCGGCAGATCGGGAACGCCGGCAAGGGGACTGAAATGACTGTACTGGAGGATTTGTCCGGTTTTGAACTGAAGGATCACGCCTTTATCTTCGTAATCTTTCCCTTCCCAAACCCCCTTCCAGACGATCGAACTCCCAGGGTGCCAATCAGAAATTACCGTGGTGCCGAAATAGTATTTCTTTATGGCAGCGGGGTCCACCAGCGCATCCCAAACTTTCTCTTTTGAGGCGTTGATGCCGATAGCAGCTTTGGCGACCAGGTTATTGCCCATATGCAACTCCTTTGATGATGCCATCCAATCGGAAACAACTATATATTGTCCCGAACAAAGCGGTTATAAACAAAAAACATATGATCCATCAAATTAATTGTCGCTCATGGTTGACACTGGGTACACAACAAAGACTTCTTGGCATTATCGCACAATTTTTGGTAAATCAGCCCGCATCGGCGGAGGTCAGGTCAGGCGCCCTGTCAAAAAAAAGGGCATGCCAGGCGACCCTCGCCCGACCTGCTCCAATCAATGGGTTGTGAACAAGGCGAGAAAAGAAACAACGCCCCAATTAATTTAGATCAATATTTTTTTAGCATAAGTTCGTATTTTTTCCGATACTTTTCTTCCTTCTCTTTATTTACCAGTTCCCCTGCCCTTGCCAAAATATCAGCCTTCTTATTAACATCATAGATGCAGCGCATGGATTGGATGATATCCTGGCGGATCAAATTGTAATGATTATCTTTTACACAGTCGACAAATTGCCTTTCAAGGTGTCCTATTACTTTTTCTCCGGTCTTCCCACCCGTTAAAGCGACCTTCCAAATGGATTGAATGCACTGCCTGGAGGTAATGAACTTATTGTCCTGTGTGTGAGCCAACAAGCGATCAAGCGAATTATCCAGACGATGCTGGAAATCGCTTTTGGCGAGGTTGCACAGCACCATAATAGCGATCGATCTTTGATAGGAATTGTCATCGTCCAGCCTGAGAAGGAGATCATCCCAAACCTCATATACCCAAGAAACTTTTTCTTCGGTGATATTAAGTATGTATTGAAGAGAAATAAACCTTAACTTGTCGTCAGACGATCCAAGGTTGTTGAAGTTTTCTTTTACAACAAGGTCCATATTCACCTGGTTTGGGGGAAAATCCAGCATTTTGGATGTTTTTCAAACAACAAGGGAGACGAATTTTAGGCAACCCCGATATTTACAATAAATAGTTATTACCATATAGAGCTGTCTTACTTCTTCTCCACATCCACCCACAACCCCACGCCATCCGTGGAGAGCGTGATCCAACCGTTCCGGTCAGTGCGCAGGAGGGTAATGCCTGCCAGGCTGTCGAGGACGGATTGGTCGGGCAGACCATCCGGATCGCCGGCAGCCGCGCTCAATACTGCGACCTGGGGGTGCAAGGCGCGGATCCACTCAGGCGGATTGGAGGGAGCATAACCGGAATCTGCCAGCAGAAGAGCGGTCACAGGACCAATGGCTTTGGCTGTATCCAGTGCGGACAGGTCATCGAAGTTGATCCCAACCGGCAGCAATGCGCGGAATCCCTGCCATTCAACAAGCAGAACCGACCCGCGCGGCGAGACACTCTGGACTTTCAACGCAGCACCCTGCCCGAGGTCCAGTACGGCAGCGGTGTAAGCGCTGGTGACCGGAGTTTTGCTGCCAGCCAGCCAACGGTCCAGATTCTTCTGAAGAGTAAGATGCATCAAGGTTGCCGGACCAGAGGACATTTCCAACCGGGAACCGGTCGAGGATGGTTGGCAGGGCAGCCAATTGCTGATCCTGAGTCGAAGCAACCACCAGCCAATCAAGGCTGCGGTCAAAAGCGGAGAGACGAGGACCGAGGCTGCCGGCGAGTTTGGACGGACTGGGTCCACCGTCCACCAGGATTGAACGCCCCGACGGGGTTTGGATCAAAATCGCGTCGGCGGAGCCCACATCAAAAAAAGTCAGTTGAAGGCGTCCATCCGGAGCCTGGAAGAAAGCCGACCAGACCAGGAAAACAACGATTCCCAGGGCAGCAATGATCACGGATGGGGCAAAGATGGGGCGTAACGCCCCTTTCAAGCGCGGTCCGCCGAAGGTGAGAATGAGTAAAATCGCATAAAACAAGACAACAAAAAGGAGGGAGAACTCTCCCAGCACCAGGACACCGTGGGGGAGAGAGTTGAAAAACTGGACAGCCCGATCCGTATAGGCGGCAAACGGCCAGGCAACCCAGGCGACAACCTGTCCGAGCGGCAGATAGATGAAACTGAGCAGAACAGCCAACCCGGAAAGGACCATCACCGCCGGTTGGACCGGCAGGATAAAGGGGTTGGCAATGATGGAAACCAGGGAGATGCGCCCGAACTGGGAGGCCATGACCGGCAGGGTGGTCAACTGGGCGGCCAAAGTGAAGAACATGACCGCGCTGAGTGGAGCGGAAATGGACTGGGCTGTGCCAAGTGGCAGGCGGCGGGCAAGGAGGCGGGTGAACCAATCCTGGAGCGGTTGGGCATAGAGGACCAAGCCAAGGGTGGCTGCGAAAGAAAGTTGGAAACCCACGTCCCAAAGGATATTGGGATTGAAGATCGCCATGATGCCAGCAGTGATAGCCAGGAGGTTAAGCCCGTTCTGGCGGCGGCCCAACTGCCCGGCAAGGATTGCTAGGGTTCCCATGATGGCGGCACGTACCACCGAAGCGGTGGCTCCAACAAGAATCGTGTAGAGGACGATCCCAATGACGGCGGCGACAGCTCCCTTGCGCCGCCCGAACAGGCGGCTGAAGAGGAAGATGAATACACCGGCAATAATGGCGATGTTAAACCCGGAAATGGCAATGATATGAGCCGTGCCGGTATTCTTGTATGCCTGCTGCAGGGAAGCGGACAGCCCGTTATCATCCCCGAGCAGGATACCTGCGAGAAGTGAAGCTTCAGGTTCGGGGAAGATGCGGTAAACATTCGCGATGGACAGATCTCTGAAGTGGTATACAAGTCGCAGGACGGGACTGCCAGAGATAAAGGGCAGGAGCGTGGGAGCGGCATCCGGCATATAGGAGAGGATGCCCTGGCGGGCAAGGTAGTCCTGGTAGGAGAAATCCTCATTTTCAGGAGGGGTTTGAAGATGCCCTCGCAATCGGACGACATCCCCATAGTGCCAATCGGAACCGGTTGGAATGCGGGCGAGGATCAACCCATGGACTGGAAGAGATTGATCACCAGCAATCAGACTGGTGACATTTACCCGCAGGTTGATAAAGGTGTCGCGTACATCGGGCGGATCGGTCAGCGAACCGGTAACCAGCAGTTCGTAGCTGCGGTCGTTGTACCAGGCAATATAATTTGCATCCACGCGGGGGAGGGTGGATTGATAGCGTGCAGAGCCCAGGAAAAAAATGCCCAGGAGAGCCGGGGTGAATAAGATCAGAGGCTTGATCGAAAAATGCAGCCGGGAGTGAAGAATGCGCAAAACCGCGAAAATAAACAGTGAAGATCCCGCCAGGATAAGCCAGACGAGAACTGATAATGAGACTCTGCCTGCGAACAGGATACCGGCAATGAATGCCAGGGAGAGCCAGAGCAACGGCATCCACGCGGTGAGATTGAACAACCTGCCTGGGGATCGAGGATTATTCGTTTCCATAGGGGGCCCCCCTGGAGGTATTGTACAGGTTGTGGAGGAACTCGGCAAGGCTTGTCATTGACGAAATTCGCGCATACGAATACAATGACCGTGTAATTGAATATTGGTCAGGGTGCCTCTTCCCCCGGATGGGAAGGCCCAATGGCGAAGCCGGTGCAAGTCCGGCACTGTCCCGCAACTGTGAGTTGGCGTAAATGCCGACAAGTCAGGCCGCCCGCCCTGGTCAGTTCTACACTCTCTCGTGGAACGGAGGTGGGAACGGCGCAACAAACTGCCTTTTCCCCCTCCCCTGTCAAGTACAGGGGATTTTGTTTTGGGAATAAAAAAACTACCACCAAGACACCAAGGCACGAAAAAGCAATTTAAAACCATTGACTTATATAAAAATTGTGACCTTTCACCAATATCTTTGATACCACACAAAAAACCAACTTTCAGGAGAATGGAATGATTCGAAAAACCCTGATTGCATTGTTAGTCGTCTCCCTGCTGGCGGCTTGCGGCGCCGCCCTGACCCCAACAGCAACATCCGCTCCGATCCAGACGCCTGCCGACACAATCGCACCAACAGCAGCCAATCCGGCAATCACCCTGACCGACGGATTGAAGCGGTCCGTTACGCTCAAGGGACCAGCCCAGCGCGTGGTCTCGCTCGCTCCGGCAAACACTGAAATCCTGTATGCGATAGGAGCCGGAGCGCAGGTGGTGGGACGCGATGAAACCTCCGATTACCCGGCCGCTGCGCAGAACCTTCCCACCGTTGGCGGATACAGCGGGTTCAACCTGGAGGCCATCGTGGCGCTGCACCCCGACCTGGTTTTGGCGGGCGGGATCAACACCCCCGAGCTGGTAGCTTCGCTGGAGAACCTTGGGCTGGCAGTCTATTACCTCCCCAATCCAAACACCCTGGAAGAAATGTTCACCAACCTTGAGACAGTAGCCAAACTGACCGGACACGAACCCGAAACTGCCACACTGGTGGATTCGCTTATAAGCCGGGTGACGGCTGTGGATTTGAAAATCAAACCGCTTTCAAACATCCCGACGGTGTACTACGAAATGGACGCCACTGACCCAACCAAACCTTATCACCGCCGGTCCCGGTTCATTCGTTGACCTGCTCATCGACCGCGCCGGAGGCAAAAACATCGGAGCCGAACTATCGAGCCAATGGGCGCAGATCAGCCTGGAACAACTGGTAGTGGCAAACCCTGCCATCATCATCCTGGGTGATGCGGCATACGGCGAGACACCGGCTAAAGTCACTTCCCGCCCCGGGTGGGGAACATTGACAGCGGTCCAGACCGGGCAGATATTTACATTCGACGATAACCTGGTCAGCCGACCGGGCCCGCGGCTGGTGGACGGGCTGGAAGCATTGGCTAAACTGCTCCATCCTGAATTATTTAAATGATGCAAAGAGACAGGCAGGAAACTTTCAAGCCAGCATGAAAACCCGTCCTTACGTTTATACCCTGCTCTTCCTGGTCGCAGCAGTAATCCTATCCTTTGCCATCGGGTCGGTATTCATACCGCCTGCCGATCTGTGGCGTATCCTGACCGGCTGGTTGGAGGGGGCAACTTTCTCCGAGCCACTCAAAACCTTCGCCTTCATCGTAACCGGCATCCGCTTGCCGCGCACTGCGCTTGTACTGCTGACCGGAGCCGCGCTGGGGGGTTCCGGTGCGGCCTACCAGGGATTATTCCGCAACCCGCTGGCCGACCCCTACCTGATCGGAGTGGCATCCGGTGCGGGACTGGGGGCGGTACTGGCGATGAGCATTAATTGGCCCTACTCGTTCTGGGGCTTACTGGCAGTACCGGTGGCGGCATTTGCCGGGGCACTGCTTACCGTTTTCCTGGTCTACACCCTGGCACGGGTGGGGAAGACCATTCCGACAACAAACCTGATCCTGGCGGGGGTGGCATTCGGATCGTTTGCAACTGCGATTACCACCTACCTGATGCTGCGCTCGACGGGAGAACTCCATCGGGCGATAGCCTGGTTGAACGGCGGCGCTTCGCAAGCCGGTTGGGAACCGGTATTGGCGATCCTGCCGTTCCTGGCGATCGGACTGGGCGTCCTGTTACTAAGCGGGCATGCCCTGAACCTGCTGCAATTCGGGGACGACCAGGCACAACAAATGGGTCTGCCGGTCACCCAGGCGCGGACCCTGATACTGCTGGCTGCTTCGCTGGCTACGGCTGCGGCGGTATCTTTTTCAGGAATTATCGGTTTCATCGGGTTGATCGTGCCGCACATTATGCGGCTGTGGTTCGGTGCGGATTACCGCCGCCTGCTGCCGCTCTCACTGATCGGCGGGGCGGGTGCATTGCTGCTGGCAGATGTTATCGCCCGCTCGGTCATCGCGCCGCAGGAACTACCGGTGGGAATTGTCACAGCCCTGGTGGGAGCACCGTTCTTCCTGTGGGTGCTGCGACGTTCCAAAAACCAGGGGTACTGGTAATTCAACCAACCGGGATTCCATTGACTCAAAACCCTGCAGCACGAAGGAATTGGGAATGTTACGAGTAGAAAAGCTTTCAGTCACCTATGGAACACGCCGTGTAATTAACAATGTATCCCTGGAGATCAACCCCGGCGAGGTAACGGTGTTGATCGGCCCGAATGGGGCGGGAAAATCCACACTGATACGCGCCGTGAGCGGAGTGGTAGCGGTGGAGTCGGGCAAGATCCATATCGACGACAATAACAACCATTTCAACCTACTCTCCCTATCCCCCATTCAGCGCGCCCGCTCACTGGCGGTCGTCCCCCAGGCAGCCTCCATGCCGCCGGCATTCACAGTCTGGGAGACGGTATTAATGGGACGAACGCCCCACCTGAATTTCCTGGGGCAGGTTTCATCCAAGGACGAGGCGATCGCACGCCTGGCACTGCAAAAAGTGGACGCGCTGGACCTATCCGAACGGCGGGTAGGTGAGCTATCCGGAGGGGAGCAGCAGCGCGTGCTGCTGGCGCGTGCATTGGCGCAATCCACGCCGATCCTGCTGCTGGATGAACCGACCTCGAACCTGGATCTACATTATCAAGTGGGATTTATGGAAACCGTAACAAACCTGGCGCACCAGGATAAACTGGCTGTGCTGGTGGCGATGCATGACCTGAACCTCGCAGCCCGGTACGCCGACCGGGTGGCGCTGCTGGTGGAGGGGGAAATCACAGCGGAAGGGACGGCGCGGCAGGTTTTGACCCCCGAATTAATTTCATCGGCTTATCACCTGCCGGTGCAGGTGATCCAGCATCCATTTGCCGACGTCCCGCTGGTTCTTCCGGGCGAAAAGTAAAGGTTTCGAAAAGAGATTTCTAAAATACAAGCGGGATCAAAACCCACCCAATTACCCGATGACCTGGTTGGGATCCATTATGTACTGCCACCAGTTATTGACCACCCCGTTCGTCCGTCCGGAGGCCTTGGGCAGGTGCTTCAACCACCACTTGTGGTGGGCGCGAATATCACCATTTCCCCATTCACTGCAGTTTAATTGACGCACATCATTCTGAAATTTCGGGAAGTTGTACCAGTCATAACTGCTGGAGGGGACGAGGCGCTGGTTGTTCCAATCGTAATCACGCACGCTATTGGGAGCGAAATGGATGGTCCCAACCCCGGCTTTGCCCGGAGCGATCTGGTCGAAACAAATGAACTGCTGGAACATATTCAGTGAGGGACCAACCACCGACGGTACCCGGTTTTGCTTATAAGCCCAGGCAACGAATTGCTGGCAGTCGAATACTTTAGAAACGAGCGATTCCGCACGGTGCCCGAAGGATTCGAGCATTTCGCCCACGCCCCGTTCGAACGAAAACCCCATCACAATAAACCGGCGAGTGGAGGCAGAGGACCAGGCCATGGGTTCAGAATTGCACCAAAAAGCCCCAACTCCGCCCATGGTTGATTCATAGAACCCGGCGTGTGGGAAGGCGAACAACCATACTTCATCAATTTCACGCATGGCAACCAGGGGCAGGACGTTCAACCGGGTGAGGATGGACTGGTAATCGACCCCCTCAGGCATATGCGCCGGCTGAAGACTCTTGATTACGTTTAAATAGGTTTGGGGATCATAACAATACCCATCGGTCTTGACGGGAAACTCGTTAAGTTCAACCCGCCGGGCAATTTGATAGCGGGCCATGCCAGCACTGGACTCGAGTATGTCCTGGATGCAGGCATTGGCGAGGTCGTCGGGAGACTGCCACTGCATTAATTGGGAAAGCTTGACACCCGTCGCCTTGTCCATGACCGGATCGAATATTGCCAATAAGACGCGGGTGGTTACAATCCGAGCAGGTTCAAGTATATTATCGGGGGGAACTGCATGAACGGGAGTGGGAGGGACAGGCTTTCGAAACAGCCTGAGCAACCAATTCAGAAACGAAAACCCGGAACCGCCGGAAGGGTTATTCATCGCCTCTCACGGCACATTGGTCGCGTAAAACACTTGAGAACCTATGCTGAAGAAGATATTACGGTTCGGGCTGATGGTCATTGCGGTTGCTGAACCATTAAACAGGGTATTACTTTGCTCCACGCTGGCGCGGAACTGTCCGCGCAACTCCAAAGAATCGGAGCGCGGGCTAAAGTAATATACCGCCCGGGTGAGAGGTTCGAGCAGGTACAAAAGTGGGTCGGGGGCGGCTGCAAAGGACATTTGGTTAAATATGGCATCGTTGATCCTGGGACCAGGCTGCCGCTCGGGGCGGTTATCGACGAAAGTGAGAGGATCAGCGCAGCGTAATGGGACACCCGCAAAATGACTTGCCGGGCAGGAGGTCACATGACCATCTGCAAAGAGAAGATACAGGTCAGAATTATTCGCTGCCAGGTCAATGGAAGTGCTCATGCTTTGAGGCACCTGTTGACCAAAGAACAGGGTGGGAGAATCGGTGAATTTGCCGGAAGACCCCTGGTAGGCCCAAACATTATTTCCCGAGGGATCGAGCACATAAAGGAATTTTCCGTCAGTATCCAGGGTAAATGCTGTGATCCCCTGCCAGCCGAGGGGAGGCGGGCTGAGTGGGACTGCTTCGGGGGTCATGTTGAAACCGCAATAAAGTAAATTGCCACTGGAATCAATCCCCATGACGCGGGCATTGTAATCGTTGCTCATCTGGAGGGCTTCGATGTCCAACAATTTCCCCACGGTGAGCGTGCCGTATTGACCGGGCCCGCAGACGAAACCGGTATCCACCTCGTATCCCTGGCTGCCCAAGGTGGCGCGGATCACGTTGCCGCGGGTGGCATCCAGGAGGTAGAGATCGGTGTTGGTGGCAGCCATCCGATCAATCTGCAGAGTACGGTCAAGTCCCCCAACGACTGCCGGACTAAAATTCAGGCGAACTATGCTGTCCAGGTTGTCCAGGGCAGTCTGGGCTTCCTGTCGCAAGTTAAGGGAATCCTGGGTAACCTGGTAACGGTCAGCAAGATCCAGGTAATAGAGGGTGCTATCCCAGGCACGGCGCACTTCCGCCGGATCGGTCTGACCGTGAGCTTGAGCTGCCTGGACCATCGCCATCCCGTAATAATCATTGTATTGGGTAACCCGTCCATAGCGGGCATAGACCAAACCTGCGATCGTTACGACAATCACCGGAATCGCAATCGCAACAAAGGCGAGGCTCGATCCACCATCCTGGGAATCCGTCTCATTCGAGTTTGGCAAGAGATTTGGCAGGAACTTCCCGAGACCCCTGGAGATTTTTTGTGTCACCCCGCGAGCGCCCTGCATGATATTTGCCAACCCGCGGTAGATGCCTTTGCGGTGTGTGATCGGGCGCTTGATTTCCGGAAGTTCACCGGCAAGGCGTCCCGATACAAAACGCCCGGTTTGCGCCGAAGGCCGGGAAGCGGTTGGTTTTTGAGCGACCGCCGGCGGGGGGACGGGTCTGGATGAGACGGCGGGAACCCGCGGCTTGATTTCGGCAGGAGGAGTCTCAAGGTGCTTTTGGGGAGTATCCGTTTCAGTAATGTCTCCGGATTGTTCCGTGCCAGATCCGGAAAGCAGGCGGGCGAAGCGGCTGGCGGGCTGACTGCTATCCACCTGGGAGGTGGGAATAACCGGAGGGACAATGGTTGCGGAGTCCAGCGCTGCAGCAGTGCTTGGATCGATCGCCTGGTCGACGAAAGAGGGTGAACTTTCCGGAGCGACTGACTTCGTGGCTGCCGCTGGCACAGGTAACCCTGAATGCTCCACAACCGGGGGTTGGTGTTTCTGAGCAACTGCGTCCGGAACCACCGCGGGCATGGCTTTCAGGATATTCAAATTGCCTTTGCCGGGTTGGACTTCAACCTGGACCGCATTCAAATCTTCCGTAGTGACCGTGAGGAGTTCACGCCGGAGGGAGTCGGTAGTGGCAAGGGTTGTACCCAATATGGCGGTCTCCCAGCCGGAGGGCAGATCCGCACAAAGAACCAACTGGTCGCCGGGATTGAGGTCGAGTTGTGAGAAATAGAGCGGGGTAGCCTGACCGATACCCAGTCCCCGCCCTGAAATTTGGGCATCATGAATCTGGTGTACATCCTTGCCGCCCAGGTGAAAAACATGGGTGGGTCCGCATTGGGCGAACACAAATTGCGACCCATGAATCACACCCAGAATCATCCGACCAATGATGTATTGACCCTTGCCGGTGGTTCGCAAATTGCGGTCAACCAGCAACTGGTTGAGAGTCTCGGCAACAGAGCGGATAGCTGAAGTAACCGAACCGGGAATCTGGTAAAACTGGCGGGCCATCTGGGCGCCGGTCTGGTTGTATTCATTGGCAGAGAACGGATTGTTCCCTGAAAATGTCAGGTAAATAACCAGGCGATCATTCTCGCGTCCCCTGGCAGTGCGGCGGGGCGGCAACATGGTCAACAAACCGGGTAATTGCGGCCATTCCTGGCCTTTAATTCGATAAAACGGGAGCAGGTTAAGATCGAAAGCGGCAGTCACTCCCACATTATACTGGTAAAATCGCGGTATGGAATTTACCCTTTATCGAAGCTTCAAAGACCTTGAACCGCTGGCAATTGAATGGAATAAACTCCTAAGTGAATGCTTCACCCATGTCCCATTTTTACGATATGAATACCTGCATACCTGGTGGCAGACACGAGGCGGAGGCGAATGGCCGGATGCCGACCTGGCGGTCATAACCGCACGCAGAGGATGGACGCCTGGCAGGAGTGGCGCCGCTTTTTTCCGCCAAAAATCGAGACGGCTTCCCGCGCTCCTGCTGCTCGGCAGTATCGAAATATCGGATTACCTTGACCTGATCGCAAATCCAAAAGACCTGCCGGTTTTCATACCCGGTTTGCTGGATTTTCTCGGCAGCTCAGGACCGGCAGGGCTGAGCACACCCGCCCCGGAAGCCGGAAACAAACCCTGGCAGGTACTCGACTTGGCAAAACATTCCCGAGAATCCTCACCCACGCTGCCGGTCCTGAAAACCGAGACAGAAAAGCGGGGCTGGAGCTTTGCCCAGAACCAGACCTACCACGCGCCTTCGATTCCACTGCCGGGCGATTTTGAACTGTATCTTTCGGGGATTGATAAAAAACAGCGGCATGAAATTCGCCGAAAAATGCGGCGGGCAATGGAAAGCGGGAGTGACTTGCGCTGGTATATCGTTTCGGATGGGGCAATACTCGAGGCAGAGGTGAATGCTTTCCTGGCAATGATGGCGCAGGAACCCGACAAGGATAAATTCCTGACAGAGGTGATGCGCCAGCAGATCCAGCTTTCCTGCCGGGCGGCTTTCGAGAACGGCTGGCTGCAACTGGCGTTCCTCGAAGTGGACGGGCAAAAGGCGGCGGGTTACCTCAATTTCGATTACCTGAACCGCATCTGGGTTTATAACTCCGGGATAGAACGGCGCTACATGGAATTAAGCCCGGGCTGGGTGCTGCTGGGTCACCTGCTGCAGTGGGCAAACGAGAACAAGCGCGCAGAGTTCGATTTCATGCGCGGGGACGAAGAGTATAAATACCGGTTCGGCGGCGTGGACCAGTTCCTGGTGCGCGCCAAAGTGACCCGCCAAAAATGATGTCTCCCGAATTGTTACTGGATGCATGCGCCGACCTGGGCGAAGGTCCTGCCTGGGATATGGTAACAGAAGCAGCTTTACTGGGTGGATATCCGCGCAGGCGACTTGCATATCTACCAACCGGAAAACGGGGCGGACATCCGGATCCCGTTGGGCGAAAACGTGGGTTGTGTGGCCCCATGCAAAAACGGCGACCTGGTCGTCGGGCTGCGAGGCAGGTTCGCGACTTTAATCCAAACACTCAAAAACTGACCCAGCTTGTGACCCTGGAAAAGCACCTACCCGGCAACCGGTTCAACGACGGCAAATGCGACCCGGCAGGTCGTTTCCTGGCCGGGACGATGGACAACGCAGAAGAAGAGGTTCCAGCGGTTCGCTCTATTCATATAGTTCGACCGGGGCATTAATAACTCTGCTTACCGGAATCCGCATCTCCAACGGTATCACATGGAGTCCTGACCACAAGACTTTCTACCACATCGATACACCTTCACACCAAATTACCGGCTTCGATTATGACCTGGCAAGCGGGGAACTATGCCAGCCGCGCCCGATCATCACCATCCCACTCCGAGTTGGGATGGCCGGATGGGATGACTTCCGACTCCCAGGGGAATTTATGGGTGGCGATGTGGGGAGGCGCCAAAATCACGCGGTGGAACCCGATCAGCGGCGACCTGATGGAGTTGATCCCGGTCCCGGCATTTAACGTAACTTCCTGCATTTTTGGGGGACAAAACCTGACGGACCTTTACATTACATCCGCAAGAAAAGGATTGAACAGAGAGCAGGCGGCAAAATATCCTCATCTCAGGGGGGCTTTTCAGGATAAAAACCAAAACTCAAGGAATGCAAACTTTCAGTTTCGCCGGATAAAAATTATCCCCCAATCCAATGATCAATCCCCGGGAAGAGGCTGCGGAGCGGTTTCCCGGCTGCGGTGCACCAGGTAAATCCCGGCAATTACAACCAGTCCACCGATCCACTGCACCGGCTGGAGGTTTTCGCCCAGGAGCGGAATTGCCAGCAGGGCTGTCAACACCGGCTGCCCCAGCATGGTGGGAGAGACGATCGAAGCCGGCAAATGCCCGAGGGCATACCCCAGGGCAAGATAGCCGGCCAATTGGGGAAGGAGGGCAGCGGCGAGGAAAACCAGGTAAGTGCGCGGAGAGTATCCTGTCAGCCCCGAGCCGGTAACCAGGCTCAGAATGAGCAAAACCAGGGTGCTGCTCAGGCTGCAGATCCAGACGTGGGAAAGGGTATCGAAATGCTCCCGGCTGCGCTGGGAAAACAGGAAGAATACCGCATAAAATATGCCGGTCGAAAGAGCCAGCAGGTCACCCCAGCCAATGACAGGATGATGCAGGAAATCATTGCTCAACACTGCCACGGCACCGCCCATGGTCAGCGCCAATCCGACCCAGAAGAGACCCTTGGTCCGCTCCTTAAAAACCAACCAGGCTGCGAGCGCCACCCATAGGGGGGAGGTGTTTCCGAGCAGCGTGGCATTGGCTGCGGAAGTAAATTTCAAAGAAGTGTTCCAGGTAAAATGGTCCAGGCCAGAGGCCAGCCCGGCCAAAACCGGCAGGACCAGGATCCAAACGTGCAGGGCGGCGCGGGTGGGGAGTCATGCCGGTTTCGGATTGTATTATGCAAGAAAAAAGGGGTCAGGATCAGGGTGGCAATACCGAGACGGTAAAATCCAAAAACAGCGGCAGGTGCATCCGCCCAGCGCACAAAGAATGCAGCAAAACTTAGACTGAAGATGGTAACCCCCAGGGCCAGGTAGGGCAGGATCTTTTCGTGGTGCAGGCATCGAGCGACATTGTATCATGTCACCGCGTGAAGCTCTTTCGATGAATGTTTAAAAGGGGACCCCAACCAGGGGATTGATTAACCTTTCGACCACGTAAAGTATGCAACGAATATCCCTTCCCGAGGGTTACCTGTTGTCACCCCCTCCCGCCCGTGTTAGAATAACGCTACCTTTGCCTGATTGGTATTGGAGTTTAAAATATGTCCGAGATGGTTGAAGTGGTCATTGACAGCCTGCGAGTCAGCCTGATGTCCCCCCAGCGGGTGGTCGTTTTGCGCCAGACGGATATGGAACGGTACCTGCCAATCTGGGTTGGACCTTTCGAAGCCGAAGCAATAACGGTAGCGCTCCAGGAAGTGGAAATCAGCCGCCCCATGACGCACGATCTGCTAAAAAATTTCCTGACCCTCTTTAATGCCAAAGTAATGAGAGTTGAGATCGTGGCACTCAAAGAGGATGTCTTTTACGGTAATATCGTAACAGAAACGGACGGGAAGACAAACAATATTGATTCGCGTCCATCGGATGCCATTGCCCTGGCACTACGTGCCCATGCGCCGATCCTGGTTAACCAGACGGTGATGGACGAGGCGGGCATTGTCCCCGAAAAAAACATTACCGAAGAAACCTCCTTCCGAGCCGGCTGAGAAACCCGCGCCCGGCGCAGTGTCGGGACCGGAAGATGAAAAACGCCTGGATGTTTTCGAAGATTTTCTGAAGAAACTCGGTCCCGATAAAGGCGACGAAGAGAAACCCAAATCGTAAGATGGAAGTCCCCCTGAGGGGGAAACCTGCTCCACCGAACTGGAAAGATCGATGCCTGATTTGCCTGTCCCCGAAGAGCCTGTATTGAACCCTGTTGAGGGCAGCCGCCCGGAATCCCTGGAAGGGACTCCCACGCCCTCCGCTCCGGTAACCCCCCACAACCGTGAAGCTGAAGAAGCCGTTGTGGGAGCAGTGCTCATTAACCCAGAAGCCTATTACGACCTGGCACAATTCCTCCAGGCGGAAGATTTTTACATCGTTCGGCACCGTTGGATCTGGGAAGCCTTCACGCGACTGCACGAAAAACGCATCCCGCTGGATTTTCTGACCGTTTCGGAGGAACTGGAAAGCGCGGGTCAACTGGCGGAAATTGGCGGCCCGGCTTATTTGACCGCACTGCTCAACCAGGTGCCCACGTCGCTGCACGCCGAAGCATACGGACGAATGGTCGAGGCGGATGCCATCCGCCGGCGCATGCTGACGGCTGCCAACCAGATCGCTACCCTGGCGTATAACGAACGGGATTCGGTCGAGAACATCATCGAGGAATCCGAGAAAGCGATTTTCAACGTCAGCGAGCGGCGCCTGCGCCACGATGTGCAGCCCATCCGCCAGGTGATGAGTGAAGCGTACGACCGGATCGACGAACTTGCCAAGCGACCGGGGGATATTTTTGGAGTCCCGACCGGTTTCATAGACCTGGACCGCAAGCTGATGGGTTTGCAGCCATCCGACCTGCTGGTTATTGCCGGCCGTCCGGGTCAGGGAAAATCCGGCTTCCTGTTGTCGGTGGCAAAAAATGCTGCCCTGCTGCACAAGAAACACGTGGCGGTTTTCTCGCTCGAAATGTCGAACGAGCAGGTTGCCCTGCGCCTGATTTCACAGCAGACAGGCATCGATTCGCAGCACCTGCGAACCGGCAAGCTCGATGAAAACGAAATGGGATTATTCGTCCATTCCATTGAAGTATTGGGGGACACGCAGATCTACCTGGACGATACACCTGCCATCACCCCGCTGGCTTTACGCACCAAATGCCGCCGCCTGCACATGGAATACGGCCTTGACCTGATCATTGTCGACTATATCCAGTTGATGAGCGGCGATACACGCACCGAGAACCGGGTCCAGGAAGTATCGTACATCTCGCGCAACCTGAAAGTGCTGGCGCGGCGAACTTAACGTGCCGGTGCTGGCTGCGGCGCAACTCAGCCGGGCAGTCGAACAACGCACCGATAAGCGCCCTGTTTTATCGGACCTGCGCGAATCCGGTTCGATCGAACAGGATGCCGATATCGTCATGTTCATCTACCGTCCCGACCAATATGAGAAGGACACGGTCAAACAGAACGTGGCAGAGATCATTGTTGCCAAGCACCGCAATGGTCCCACAGGCAGCGTCGAACTCGTCTTTATGAGCAGCCTGGCAAAGTTTGTGGACGCAGAGAAAAGAAGCCTGGACCTGACGCAACTATAGTCAACGATCCAGGGGCGGAGGCGGTCCATTCAACCGGGCACCATGAAAAAATTCACCGGTTTTACCGATCAAGAAACCTTTACCCAAATCCCCGACTCGTTTTTCCGGCAGTTAATGATTGAGATCAGCGACCCGGACGAGTTGAAGGTGACCCTGTACGCTTTGTGGCGGTTCGAGCACATGGAAGGGCAAGATTCGTTATTTAAAAGCCGAGGATTTCAACGGCTGTGTGTCGGAACCCGGTCCGGCACTGGAAAAAGCAGTGCGGCGTGGCAGCCTGTTGCGGGCGGGAGAGAAACGGAAGGTCCTTTATTTCCTGAATTCCCCGAGGGGACGGGCAGCTGCCGAAGCCTACGAAAAAGGCAGGCTGGATATCCCGGAGAGAGACACATTATCCAATCCACCGCCGGAACGCCCGAATATCTTTAAATTGTACGAGGAAAACATCGGGCCACTGACGCCGCTGATCGCCGATGCGTTGAAAGACGCCGAAGCAGACCTATCCGCCGGAATGGGTGGCGGAGGCATTGGAGATCGCGGTCAAGAATAACAAGCGCAACTGGAAATATGCGGAAGCGATATTACGCCGCTTCAAGGAAGAAGGACATGGCAAAGAGCAAGATAGACGAAACGCTAAAGAGCTTCGCGGGCGCGACGTCACGCGCAAAGTCGAAGACTTCCTCAAACGCTAATCCCCCGGCTGCCAGCCTGGGAGACCCAAACTGCCCGCATTGCCATGGGCTGGGATATTTGCGCAGGGATGCGGACCCGGGGTCGCCGGATTTCGGCAAGCTGGATGTGTGCGTCTGCCGCAGGGCGCAGGTGGCCCAAACCGTGCGGGAACGCCTTTTCTCACTCAGCCATCTCGACGAACTGCGTGAATTAACCTTCGATAGTTTCAAAACCCACGGACATAAGGGTGGCAGCCCGATGCAGGCAGAAAGCCTGGAATGGGCGTTCAACCGAGCCCGGCAATACGCCGGTTCGCTGGACGGCTGGCTGCTACTGCAGGGCGGTTTTGGCTGCGGCAAAACCCACCTGGCAGCAGCCATTGCCAATTTTGCAGTGGGCATGGGCGTGCCCACGCTGTTCCTGACGGTCCCCGATCTGCTGGATACCCTGCGCTTTTCTTACGACAGTGAAGACACGACATTTGAAGAGCGTTTCGATGAAATCCGGGATGCCCCGCTGCTGATATTGGACGATTTTGGCACTCAAAATGCCACCGGGTGGGCGCAGGAGAAACTTTTCCAGATAGTAAACTATCGCTATATCAATAAACTGCCCATGGTGGTGACGACCAACCTCGACCTGGATGAAATCGAGGCACGCATCCGTTCCCGGCTGGCGGACCCGGAACTGGTCAGCGCGGTGCGCATCACCGCACCGGATTACCGTCGACCCATCGATGACAAGGGCCACCCCGAACTCTCTTCGCTCGACCTGCATGCCAGCCGCACCTTTGCCAGTTTCGATGACCGGCGGGATGAAGGCCTTGCCCAGGACGAAATCCGTTCGCTTGGAAAAAGCCGTCAAAGCCGCCACCACGTTTGCCGCCAAACCGCGCGGCTGGCTGGTGCTGACCGGTCCGTATGGCTGCGGCAAGACCCACCTGGCGGCAGCCATTGCCAACTCCCTGACAGACAAGGGGAACCCGCCTTTGTTCATCATGGTGCCCGACCTGCTGGATCATCTTCGAGCCACCTTCAGCCCGTCGAGCAGCGTTTCATATGACCACCGCTTCGACGAGATCCGCACTGCTCCGTTACTGATCCTGGATGACCTGGGGGCGCAATCCACCTCCCCCTGGGCAAAAGAAAAACTTCACCAGTTGTTCAATTACCGCTACAATGCGGAATTACCGACCGTGATAACAGTGGCAGTTGAGATGCTTGAAACGATTGACCAGCGGCTGAGGGTCCGTCTCACAGATGAGCGGCTATGCAATATTTACGAAATCACCGCGCCGGCATATCGTGGAGGCAAAGGGAGAAAAGGGAAAAAATAAGGTGGTATCCTTCCGACATATGGAAAGGTTTATCTTTTTCTCCACGTATAAATTTGACCACATACTACAATCCTTTCGACTTAAGGAAAGGTTTATGTTTTTCTCCACGAGATCGGAGATCCTCCCCTGTATTGAAATTAAAAGAGTTCCTTGTCATCAGCTCCAAGAAACGGTCCCTGCTTGATTTCCAACAGGACTGTATCTTCCAGGATCTTGAAGCCATGCCCGCCCCCGACCATAATTACTACATCGCTTTGATACAGGTCCCGCGAAGTGACAAAATCCTTGTTCCCGTTATAAATTTCAATCTGGCAGTGACCCGTACGCACGACCAAGACTTCAGCCATACCGACGATGTGGCGTTCCCAGGGTTTGTGGATATGCCTGGCAATGACACTTCCTTTAGGGTAGACGATGAACCCAACCTGCTGCTTGTCTTCGGGCGGGGTGATAAAGATCGTCTTTTCAGGTTGAATATTTTGCCTGATCACGTAGCAGAGTGTTTTGCCATTGGCAGTAATAATTTCAACGTTATCCATCGCTTCCATATCCATCACAACCTTCCAAATAGAGTCGCAAAACGCAAGCGTAGAATCGTAAAGATGTAATTGCGGCCGCGCCGCAAGTATTGTAATAGATGTGTCCCTGTTTTCGATACCCCACTCCTGCGAGGCATGGCTTGGTAAGGCAGTTCGCAGACCTTGTATTTTTTGCGTAATACCCGAAAGATAAAATCCACAAAGTATTCGCCGTAATCCCCCCGCAGTGGAATCTCCTGTAAAACCGGCTTCCGCACGGCAACAAAACCGCTGGTGTAATCCGCGAAGGAAGGTTCCAGGAAGAAGCGCATCACCCAGTTAAAAAGCCGACTAAGAAATCTTTGCAGCGTGCCCCCTTCCCCCACCCGGTTCTCACCTCCACCCACCACGTAACGCGAATTGACAACCACATCGAACCCACGACCCAACATGTACAGCATTTGGGGGATGCACTCGGGGGGATGTGAAAAATCGCAGTCGAGCCACACGATCACATTGTGCCGGGCAGCATTTATTCCTTCCATGAGCGAGAGAGTCAAACCATGGTCTTCCATCCGGCGAATCAACACAATACTGGCAAATGGAGAAACAATTCGGGAGGCCACCTCCCAGGTCTTATCAGAAAATCGTCGTCGACCACAATAATTTCGATACCGGTAACGCCGGCAGTCTTAAGGGTGTCCACCGTATTTTCGACAAGGTTGGCAATATTACCAGCCTCATTCAAGGTGGGCATGATGACTGAGACAGCAGTGATTCTTCCAGCACCATTATCCAAGACGGCTAAATTTTCCCCGGGAAGATCATTAAATCGATCAGGATGATCCCCAGCAATTTTAATGACCTTATCCCCTGCCATTATATTCTTCTGCGACAACCCGACATACTTCCTGTAATTGATCATCGGTCAGAGTCAAGCCGCTGGGCAGATACAGCCCCTGCCTGGCAAGGTTTTCTGCGACCGGGTATTTTTCACCCTTAAACAGACCGCGCTCCAAGAAAACAGGTTGTTCGTGCATCCCCAGGAAGAAAGGCCTGGTCATAATCCCTCGCTTTGCAAGGCGTGCGGCGAAATCCACCGCGTTCATCCCTGTGGAAGGATCCAATACGATGCCATACATCCAATAAACATTTTTTGCCCAGGCTTCTTCCACAGGCAGCTGGAGACCCTTGACCTGGCTTAAGCGCCTGGTATATTCCTGACCCATCCAACGTTTTTTCTGCACTGCCGCTTCGACGTTTTCAACTTGTGCAAACCCCAAGGCAGCCTGGATATTCGTCATGCGGAAATTATGACCCAATGCCGTGTGATAGAAGCGTCTTTCCTTCTGAAAGCATAAGTTCCGAAGGGACCTGACCCGCGAGGCATGGGCTTCATTGTTCGTCAAAACCATGCCTCCCTCGCCGGTGGTAATAATCTTATTGGCATAAAAACTAAAACAACCAAGATCCCCCAGGCTGCCGCAGCGGGCTCCCTTGTACTCGGCTCCGTGGGCTTCCGCGGCGTCCTCGACGATAACCAGCTTGTGGCGCCGGGCAATGTCGCGGAGAGGGTCCATATCGACAGGATGTCCATAAATGTGGACCGGCATAATGGCCCGGGTGCGCGCAGTGATTTTAGCCTCAACCTGTCCAACATCCATGCACCAGGTACGCGGGTCAGAATCCACCAGGACCGGTATGCCGCCATTATAAGTAACTGCCTGTGCACACGAGATAATCGTAAATGTCGGCATAATTACTTCATCGCCGGGCTGCAAATCCAGGCAGGCTACAGCCAACTGCAGTGCGGTCGTCCCATTACTGACCGCAACTCCAAATTTCATTCCGCAGTAGTCCGCCCAGGCTTGTTCAAAAGCCCCAATGAAACGTCCCTCGGATGAAATCCATCCGGTCTGAAGACATTCCATTACGTATTCCAACTCATGGGCACCCAAGCGAGGTTCGTTAACTGGGATCATTTTGGCCTTTTTTTCCCGGCGGTTATTCCGCCGGCAATTATTTTTCCCCTTTCCACCAGCGGGCGACGGATATAGGGCACGCTGGGGGATTAGTATTCTTCAAAAAACCTATTTCATCGCCAAGGATGTCTCCCGGGATGAATGTGCACTCAATTGAATCAATAAAATGAATTATTAGAAATGAAATTGTGTTAATTAATTATAACACTACATATTTTTATGCTTCCTCCGGGAGGTTCTGGTGCCAGTTAAGGTATTTCCTGGTACACATGGAAGAAAAAACACTTTTCCATCCTGTAACCGGGCTCGGAAAACATTCCCGGTCATAAACAGCTCCCATTAATAACATTTTTTATTGGAGGAACATATCCTCAATATTTATTCAATTGGAAAAAGGTTCTACACAGAGTATAATTGGATATATATTATCCAAATACACCACCATATAGGATGGCTCATGATTCCTTCTTTTATACTTTCCCTGCGCGAGGGAATTGAAGCGGCACTCATCATCGGTATCGTCCTGGCCTCCCTGAGACAGGTGAAGCGCCTGGACCTTTCCAATGCCCTGTGGGCAGGGACCGGCAGCGCGGCCTTCGTAAGTTTGCTCACCGCAATTTTGTTCACCCGCCTGGGCCTGGAACTGAAAGACCCCGGAGAGGCCATATTTGAAGGCATTACCATGCTGCTGGCAGCAGGGATACTCACCTGGATGATCTTCTGGATGACCCGAAGGTCGGTCAATATGAAGGCCGAGCTGGAATCAAATGTACTGCGGGCATCCCAGGCTGGGAAGTGGTCGTTGTTTAGCCTGGCTTTTATCGCAGTCCTGCGGGAAGGTGTGGAATTGGCACTTTTCCTGACCGCGGCAGCATTTTCTTCGAGCGCATCCGGCACGATCCTGGGGGGACTGCTGGGTCTTGGTACAGCCATTTTGCTCGGGTGGTCCTTTTTTGCGTCCACCGTCAAGCTCGACCTGCAACGCTTCTTCAAGGTGACGGGTTTTGTGCTGCTCCTGTTTGCAGCCGGTCTGGTGGGACGGAGTGCCGGAGAGCTGGTACTGGTGGGATGGATCCCCGCCCTGATCGGGCATGTATGGGATGTTGGAGGCGTCATCAATGAAGGATCCGTAATCGGACAGACGCTGGGAGCACTGTTCGGGTACACTGCCAGCCCATCGCTGATGCAAGTATTGGTATATGCGGCTTATTTCGTTACGGTACTTGTCGGAATATTAAATGCCAGTCGAAAACAGCGGACGCGTCCCGTCACGACTCCAACTCTCGGAGGAAGATCTGTATAATAATCACTTCCCCCCCAAAAAAAAACACCTTCAATGGAAGGTGCTTTTTTTTCGTCGTTTTATTCCGATGATCAATTTGCTTTTGCGCGTTTATTGGGCAGGGGGATGATCACCAATGCACTTACCAGGAAACAAAGCGTGGCAAGGATAAATAAAGACAGATAGCCCAAACTACTCGAACCGAGGATCTTATTGATCGGATCGATCAGCACCCCACCCAGCAAGCGCGCCACTCCCGATCCGATGCAGGTGGCAATGTTGGCTATGCCCAGGTAACGCGCCTCCTCTCCGCTCGGTACCAGGTCGGTAGCCAGAGCCCAGTTTGCCGAAAGGAAAGCGCCAATCGCCATGCCAATGATCCCTCCGGCAACGGTTATCAAGGTCTTATCGCGCACAAGCAACAGGAGCACTGAACCGGCAAAGGCCACAAGACCGGCAGCCAGCATGACCGGTTTTCGCCCAAATTTATCCGAAAGCCAGCCTGACACCAGCGCCATGACGATCAGGCCCACTCCCAGGATGACCTTGAGGGTGCCGTAGAAACTTTGGGCCTCGTTCTGCGTCATCCTGATGACGTCCACAAGGTAGTTGATCAAAAAGGCATTGATGGCAATGAACGCGCCCCAGAAAAGGATACGGTTGGCGAACCACCAGCCGAAAACCGGGTTCTCACGGAAATTGACATAGAAGGCGTTCTTAAGGGCCTGCCCGATGGTGCGCGAGGCGATGGCTTCGTTGGTGACACCCGGATGCTCCCGAGCCCAAATGGCTGTTACGGTGACGAAAAGGATGAAAACAACCACCGGTGCGGCGGCAGTGGCATAAACAGCAGAGTTCCCGAAGATTTTTTGCCCGGTTGTTCCCAGGAGGATGCCCGCGACCGCGCCAGCCACGACGGTGGCGATGATATCCATGACCGCTTTAAGGCTCGAGGCTGTGCCCCTTTGCCCCTCAGGCACAAGGTCCGGGATGAGAGCCTGCCAGGGTCCCTGCAGGATATTCGAAGAAAATTGAATGAATATCACGCCCAACAAGAGCACCCACAGGGTGGGAGCCAAAGCCAGTAAGAACAAGGAGGCAGCGATCAACACCGCCCCGCCCATAATGAACGGGAGCCGCCGCCCCAGTTTCGTTTTCGCCCGATCAGAGAAAACACCCACGATCGGCTGGACTGCCATGGCAACCAGCAGACCAACAAAGCCCATAATTCCCAGGGTGGTATTCGGCAGGTTGGGCGCAAGCTGGCTCACTTTATAAGTCATCAGAGGCGGATCCTGGATGTTGGATGAAAACGTCAGCCCAAACCCGAGCAGACTGATCACGAGCATCCGCAGAAATGATATTTTTTTCATCGCCACTCCTATATATAATCCGGGCGAACCGATTTAACCACCTCAAGCGATCGCAGCGCTTCAGTCCACATTTAACTCAAACACCAGAGGGCCGGTAAAGTTTGCCGAGACCAGGCGGTCGAGGAAGCGACCCAGCTCAAGGTCGCCGGTGCCAAGCGGCTTGTGGTCTTCGCCGTAGCCGCGGACGCCCTGCGGCATTTTTTTACAATCATGCAGGTGGACTTCAGCCAGGCGCGGCAGCAGTTTTTCCACGACTTCGAAGAAATCGAACCAGCCGGGGAAGCCAGCCAGCACGTGCCCGGTATCAAGGCAGACGGACAGGTCGAACTCTTCAGCCAATTCGAGGGTCAGGTCAAGTGGGAACTCGATGGTCTCAATCGCCAGGCGGCGAGGGGGGAGACCAGTCTCCGAGAGGATGGTACGGATGCTCTCGCGAGCGCCGTTTTGGAATTGTCTCAGGATGAGTGTACGAGCCAGTTCCGAAATCTTCATGTTGTAGAACTCGGCCGCCAGGGCACCGGTGGCGTGCAGCACATATACTTCCGGCTCGATGGCAGCTACAGCCCGGATGACCTGCACCACTGCCTCCACAGAGCCTTTGCGGACGGGTGTCAACGGGGTGGACGGTTCCACCGACCAAAGCGGCAGGTGGAGGGTATATGAAAGCCCCGATGACCGAAGTGCAGCCAGTTTCCCAACAGATTCCGGGCTGTAGACATTGGGCAGGAACATGCCCAGGTCGCCACCCAACTCGATTGGATTGAAGCCTTTATCAGCCAGGGATTTTGCCAGCCCGGCATGGTCGAAATTCATGATACTCGCCATAACCTGCTCGGCAGGCACCCCGGAAGGGACGAGCGCTTCAAGCTGCATCGCCATAATTCCAAAGCGCATATAGATCTCCTTTGTTCATATCATTGTACAAAAGGTGACTAATTCAAGCAACAGGCAAAAGAAAACCCCACTACCGATTGCGGTAATGGGGCTGGAAGAAAAGGAAGATTAATTACGCATCCAGGTGATAGGTATGATATGGATTCTCGCATGGATTGCCCCAGGCGATGTGCATTTCACGGGCAGTCAGGTCTATCACCATGGCATTGACCGTCTTCTCCCGGTCGAGCGGGTTGCTGGCGTCGATCGAGTGGTTGCAAATCGAGTTCGAGAAATTGACGTGATCGCGCTGGATGGACTGGAGAGTCTTGATCGAATGCTGATCTTCGCAGGTGATCAGCCTGAGGGCGCGGAAATAGCGGACGCGTGACGCCACCAGATCTTCCGGTTCGCGTTCCACCTGCTGCATGTTTTCAGAAAGATAATGGTTGGTGTGCACGATGTAGCCGTCATCGCCATAGAGGATGCTGAAACGGCGCGCCGAGACTTCCACCGAATACATCTCCCCACTCTCGTGAACCAGAAGGTGGTTGTACCCGGCGGCCCGCTGCGCAGACAAGGTATGGCGAATGGCTTCATCGGGTGTTTTGGAGGCCAAGCACGGCGCGTGAAACCACCGTGCGTGGGGTGCCGATACGCGAGTCGTTCGGATAAACAGAATCGCACATTTGAGCAATGCCGTAAGCGTTGAACCCAATGTTGGGCAGCAGCCCACCGTAGGTCATCGCCAGGAACGGGGGACCACTCTTGGGCTTGGCAAGAACGATAAACACGTCGTCTTCGTCCTCAGGAACCCAGTCCTCATTATGAGCGAGCAGCACGTGACCATCGGCGGTCCGCCCGTCATTGACCGCCATGCTGGTGCAACGGGTCAGGTGCAGGGCATCCATCGTCACCGCTTCCATGGCATTAATCACCACCAGGTCTTCAAAAACGACATCGGCGCCCTCGGCGATACCCATCATCTCGTCCACGTATTGCGGGTAGCGTTCCTGGGCAAAAGGCAGGTATTTACGAGCCTGGATTTGCGCACCCGCCCAGGTCAATTCCAGCTGCTGGTAGGCATCCGCCACCAGGTTGCGACCGTTCTCAACGCCGTGCTGGACCTGTTTTTTACACGCTTCTCCAATTTGACGGCCCATTTCACGGTGCGAACCGGAGACGCGTACCAAGCGGAGGTGGATTCGGATGCAGCGGGGGCTTGATTTCAGGGGTCATAAGGTACTCTCTTTCTGCCATCCAGGGGGCAATGGGAATTATATCATCCCGTCCTTTGAATCAAAAAAGGAAGGAGGAAACCCTGACGCCTCGAAATCATTGCGGGGATCGATCCCAGGGTGATAAAAAAATCCGCCCCGGAGGTCCGAGGCGGAAGACTTTCCCACTAATTTATACCCAAATCAGGCTGGTTACGAGTTTTTCGGGGTGCGCGGCTTGCGCTGGGGTGCAGCCGGTTCTGCGGGCTGGGATTCGGATTGGGGCGCAACCGGTGCGGCAGGGGGGACCGGGGAAGCAGGCGCAACCGGTGAGAGTGGAGCAGGTGCGGATGCCGCGGGTGCGACAACCAACTGGGTGCCGAAGCGGCTCATAATGACTGCACCGAACCCCGCCAGGCCCAGAAGGAACGGGACCAACCAACCGACGCAGTTCAGCACCGGGATTCCGGTAAGGGCATTTGCCACCAGCGTAAGGCCAAAGACTCCCAAACCGGCAGAGAATGCGGGATGCCAGTTCTGATGGATGGCGGTGGTAAAGCGCTGCCCGATTTCATAACCGATGGCAATCCAACCAAAAACGCCTGCCACGAAAAGGGCGACCACAAGAATAACCACTACCGGAATAAGAATGATCGTGATGGTCAACAGGATAAAGGCGATAGGTGCCACGATGAGCGTCAGAAGACCGAGGCCGCCCGCCATCAGCGGCTGCGCAATGACTGCATGCGCCACCCGGTCGGCATGAGGTGCCAGGAAGAGCATGACCAGCATGGCCAAAACAGCCAAGCCGAGCGCCTGTCCAAAAGCGTTTAAGATCAGGGCCAAACGGATTAAAATTAGAAATAAGGTTTATCCAGCATGTGCGATGCCTGGTTGCCGGGGATCACGGGATTGCTGGGGCGACAGTGCTGCCGCCGTTCATGGATGTACCCGTATTGGTAATCTGTCCGTCCATCTGGGCGCCCTCAGCGCGGTCAAGCGAAGCGCCAACAGTGGTCAGGTTGCCATGCATGTGGGCGGTTGCTCCAAGGGTCACCGAGCCTCCGATAACAGCCACGTCGCCGCTCACTTCGCCATTAACCACCAGGGTGCTGCCGAAAAGGACAACATTGCCATTTACTGTGGCGCCCTGTTCGATGGTGGCGGTACCTCCGAACATCAAGCAGGTCGCCGGTAAGCGTCTCGCCGTTTTTCAAGGTATATGATTGGCCAAAAATCACCTGACCGTCATAAGTACCACCCCTGGCAGCCACCGAATTGCAGCGGGACGAAGACCAGGATCGTCAAAAGAAAAAGAGACGCAATTTTTACTATTGTTTTCATGATTAAACTCCTTGCGGAACCTTGGTAAATTTAATCAACGAGGCTACCCATACCAAACTCCAGGCACCTGCGGCAAAAAGGATAATTGCCCATATATAAGAAGGGACGAAGCCCGGAACGACTTTGAACAAGACCATCCCGGCCCGGAGGATCGCCTGGAGGGATGCCCAGACTGAGACCAGGGATGCCATCCAGGCGACCAGCAGGTTGACCGGTGATTGGACCAGATCCTGGAAAACAGGCCATGATACCCAGGTGAAAAGACCAGCGACACTCAAAGTCAAAATGACGAAACCCCAAATATTTCTAATCCGCAGCGCCTTTTTCTTGTCAGCCAGTTTCACCTGGAAACGGTCAACAAACCCTGCAGAGGGTTCAGCCAACCTTGCCGATTTCAATGCCAGGTTCACCTCTGCCAGGGCGGTGCAGGATGTGCAGCCCTGCAGGTGAGCATTCAACTGGCGTTTCTGTTCAATGGTAAGGGGCTGGTTATCCAGGAGCCAGTCTTCAAAAGGCCGGTGATCCATATGGTTTCCTTTCTGTGCGCACATGCGCCTGTTTTTCTTCCCAAACGATCTGCCAGGGCCCGCCGCGCCCGGTGCAATCGGCTTTTTACTGCCGGGACGGTCAGGTTGAGAGCCTGGGCGATCTCCACTTCCGAACTATCCTGCCAATAACGCATAACGACGGCGGCACGGTCGGTGGGATCGAGGGACTGCAGGCAGGTTTGCATCCGTTCGCGTTCCTGTCTTTTGGCAGTCTCAGATTTCGGGGTCGGGGGCGGAGCGATCGGGCAGGTCGGTCTGACCCTCTTCGTGCTCATCGATCGAGACCGATGGAAAGCGCCTGCGGCGGAGTCTGTCGATGCAGTGATGAGCGGCGATGGAGAGCAGCCAGGTGGCAAAAGAACGTGAGCGGTCGTAACGGGCGAGATTCTGGTACACCTTGAGGAAGGTCTCCTGGGCAGCATCTTCTGCAGCCTCGGCCTCACCGAGCATCCGGTAGCAAAGGTTATAGACCGGTTTCTGGTAAGTTTCGACCAATTTCGTAAATCCTTCGTCATCGCCGTGCCGGGCCTGGTCGATCCAGGTCATTTCATCAGTCACTGTAGGTCCTCGTTGGTCGTTCTGATAAGGTATACGCAGGTTTATGCCAGGAGTTGCTGGCAAATGGGGAAGGAATTTCTATTTTGAGCCAAAACAACTGGAATGCCAGGTAATTCGCATGAGCCGTCATGGGTATTTTCCGCCGCGGCGACATGACAAATTACCCCTTAATTGCCTGTCTGATACTACCCTAAATAGTTACCCAAACACTCCGCGGAGGCGCAAGGGTAATTGCAAGGCGATGGCAGACATGATGCTTTGCGCGACGGCACGATCCTTCCCGTCGGGAGTGAGATTTCCAGGTACCTGCAGCTGGTATTTCGGACCAAAATGAAGGCAAAATTCCCCATTTTCTTCAAACACCCCGACCGGCAGGACCGGAAATCCCAACCCTGTAAGCAGGAAAATAAACCTTCCCGCCCCCGAGGCAGGCCAATTTAATACACCCCCCGGCTGATCGCCGCCTTCGGGGGCAAGTGCAAGAACAGCCTGCGTGTGCTGACGAGCGAATCCCAATGCTGCCCTGACCGAGCTGGCGCGCTTTGCCACATCTTTTTCCCGCGGCGGCATGGGGGGCATGGAGGTGAACCCATAGATCCGGGAAAACCGGTGCAGCAGCCAACGCGACGCGATCTGACCGATTGGAGCGTACCATTTGCCGGGCCAGGTCAGCTCACCGGTCATGGTAAAGTGAATATCCACAGGCACCGTTGCTGCCAGTGCAAGAGCCATCCACCAGGCGTTGAAACCGGGGCGGTAGTAGTGGTTGAATGTGATCAGGCAGGGTCCTCCCTGCGGGATATTTTCAGTCCCCAGGACACGCAAGGGTGGGATTAATCGTTCCGTACACATCTGCCCGTCACGGCGAAATGAGCGGCGACCTCCGAAGAAGACGTTGGGGGCGAGACGCAAGAATCCAAAGGGAGGATAGGAATAGCGTGGAACCATTTCAAAAGATTGGGACGGCAGGTCAGCTGCCGTCCCAATCAAATCCGATGGAGTCGGTTTACCAGGCATAGGCTTCCGGCGATTCTCCGCCGGGTCCAGGCCAGATCTCATCGAGCTTTTTCAGCGCGGTCCCGTCCAGTTTAATCTCCAGGGCTCGCAGGGATCCGGTCAACTGATCCAGGGTGCGCGGTCCAACAATCGGTGCAGTGACAACCGGATTGTGCAACAGCCAGGCAAGGGCAACATCTGCCGGTTTTTCACCCATTTCCTTGCAGAAAGCTTCCCAGGTTTCCAGTCTCGGGCGGAATTTTTCGATATCCTTTTGCACTTCCTCGCGGGCGCGGCGTCCCTCTTTGATCTGGAGAAGCGCTCCGCCCAGGAGGCCCCGGCTCAGTGGACTCCAGGGGATGACTCCCAGGCCGTAAGCCCGGCAGGCCGGGAGTACTTCCAGCTCCACCATGCGGTCTTTCAGGTTGTAAAGGCTCTGTTCGCAGACCAACCCCAGGAAATGTCGATCCCGGGCAGTTTCCTGCGCCCTGGCGATATGCCACCCGGCAAAGTTGGATGAACCAACGTATAAGACCTTACCCTGCTGGACGAGCAGCTCCATTGCCTGCCAGATCTCATCCCAGGGAGTGAGGCGGTCCACGTGATGCATCTGGTACAGGTCAATATGGTCGGTTTGCAGGCGTTTAAGGGACTGCTCACAAGCCTGGCGGATATGCAGCGCAGAAAGGTGGGAAGTGTTCGGCCAGTCCCCCATCCGCCCGAACACCTTGGTGGCAAGCACGATTTTCTCGCGCCGTCCACCTCCCTGGGCGATCCAGTGCCCCACGATCTGCTCGGTTACACCTTCCCCGATCTTCCAGCCGTAGACATTGGCTGTGTCGAAGAAGTTGATACCCAGCTCGAGCGCCTTGTCCATTATGATGAATGAATCTTTTTCGTCTGTCTGGGGACCAAAATTCATCGTGCCGAGACACAGGCGTGAGACCTCCAGCCCAGTGCGACCCAGGTGAGTATATTGCATGCTTGTCTCCAAAAATCTTTATGATAAAAGCCGGGAAGGATTTAAATCAACAACGTAACGCAAAGAATCATTCCAATGGTTTTGAACCGGGGCTTCATTGCCCGCAATGGGAGCAATTCCCTCCACCGCATGTATCGCACGTAGGCTCGCTCATACCTGACACGGCTCTACCACCGCTTTCGGCAAAGAAAACCGAGATCTTCCGGCGGGTATGTTTCGCGCCGCAGATTGCGCACGGGATGGGCTCGTCAGCCTGGCTCATTGGGCGGATGGTTTCAAATACTTTTTCGCATTCCTGGCAGACATACTCGTAAATTGGCATATTTACCTCTATAGAAGTGCTGCTAAAGTGATGACAGAGCTATTCTAATCCATTTACTTCCGGTTGTAATCGGCGGGGATCTCACCCCAGGCCCTGGTATCCCATTTCAAAACCGGGTTCGTTCTCTTTTGTTCAGAGAGCCATTCTTCAGCACGGTCGATCAGCACAAACAATGCTGCATTTGTTTTGTCGGCGACAAGCTTTGTATTGCAGTGCTTGGCTTTAACCCAGATAATGGCAGTTTCCGAATCTGAATAAACTGGAAGGTCGCTTTTCTTTTTCTTGAGCATTTCCAGGGCATGGACGATTGCCAGGAATTCACCGACGTTGTTGGTGCCATTTCCAAAAGGACCCTCCCGAAAGAGCTCCTTGCCGGAACGAAGGTCCACACCCCGGTATTCCAACCGCCCTGGGCTTCCAGAGCAAGCAGCATCCACAGCGATACTATCAGCCAGCGGTGGGTGGGGGGCGAACAACCAATCCCTGCCGGCAGCCGGTTTGCCCGTTTGCGCAGAATACTTTCCCCGCAAAGCCAGCTCTGCAGCGGTGCGACTGCCAAAGGATTTGTATTGCGCTCCGGGATATCCCATTACCTGCGCTTCACATGCCTTCCAACTGGAATAGACCCCGGTCCTGCGCCCTTTCCAGACCACATAAAACTTCGGTTTTTCGGTCATACTGGTTACTGGTTGCTGAGTTCTTTTGCCATGGAATCCATCTCCATCAGCGTGGATGGGATCTGGTCAAGAGGAATGTTGGTCTGAAATATGACGTCTGCCCCATCCTGCAGCAAATAGCGGACTTTCCGCCATGAAGCCAGCTGGGGCACCCCCTGGGCGGCGGAAAGCTGCGCGACCGCCGCATCCCATTGCGGGGCGGTGCTGCCCGATGAACTTAGCATGGTTTCAACAGTATGGGTCAGCGGGAATAGCCCGGTGCATCCACCCATTGGGACTGGTTTTCCGGGGACAGCAACCAGCGGGTAAACAGCCAGGCAGCCAGTTCCTTCTCCGGACGTGGATTTAAGCACGCTATAAGATGGTCCATAAGTTACCAGGACATTCCCACTGGTGCCGGGATAGGGCAGCACGGTCCACTCATCCGTATTCTTCGTGCTGGGACATGGATTCGGCCGCCAGGGGTATTTCCGCCAGGTCGCCGCTGACGAAAAGAGCCAGGCGTTTGGCGAACTGGTCGAAATAGGGTCCGTGGCTGATGTCCTTGGGATTGGTGGGATCTACAGCCAGCCAGGCACAATTATCGTCGTAGAGACCTTTCAAGAACTGCAGGGCAGCCAGGTTCGGATCCGTTTGAAAGCCATAGGAGCCATTGGCATCCACCACACCTCCGCCAAAAGCCAGCATCCAGGAGTAAATCGTTTGCCAATCCGTATCCACGATCCAGCCGCCATAGCCATCATTCTGCGGGTCGCTGTCACTGCGGAAGGATGCGTTGGCTGCACAAGCCTGTTGACGGAACTCATCCGCCGTTGATGGGGGGTTATCGAAGCCCAGTTCATGCGCCCAGGTCTTGTTATAGAAAAGGAAGCGGGCCGATCGCTGAGCCGGCACTCCCAACTGCTTTCCTGCCACCTTGTCCTGGGCCCAGAAAACTGATGGAAAATCGGCTGCGCCTCCGCTCCCCAGCCCCCAGGTTGGGTCGTTGAGGTAGGGTGTCAGATCCACGACCGAACCGGAGGCGTCCCACGCCAGGGTTTGCTCCGGGAGGGCAGCCACCAGGTCGGGGGTCCCGCCGGATTCGATGGCTGAGTTGACCGCATCGAACAACGACGGATAGTCTCCATACCCGGTCTGGGTGACCACGATCCCCCACTGGTTGGAGGCATTGAATTGGGCAACCTCGTCTGTAAAAACGTCGTGCCTGCTCCACCGGAGAAAGCATTCCAGACCTGGAGGTCGAGCCCACGCAAGGCTGCCGGGTCCACGTTGATTGCGGGCGTCTGAGTCGGCAGAAATGGTGGGGGTGGAGTCAGGCGTCCCGGTTGAAGCGGGTGAGGTGGGTGTCGTCGCGGGGGTGGATGTGCCCGAGGCTGCAGGCGGAAAGAATCACCAATGCCAGCAGGACAGGCACCAGGGAACGATGAAGTTGGATGCGGCATCTAGAAGGTCACCAGGGGAACGGGCATAAGGACAAGCAGGAATATCACCAGCATCAACACTGCCATGGCTTTCCGGGAAGGATCAAGCTGGGTGATCTGGTCGAGGGGTTCGGCGTGAGAACGACCCAGCAGGAAGATCAGGAATGCCCACAACCACCACCCGCTCCAAAAGAAACCAAGCACGACAGTGGCAACCAGGATGACAGGCAGGATCAAGTTGACGCCGCCTGCCAAACACGGTGAAGATCACGTGGCCTCCGTCAAGCTGCCCGGCCGGGATAAGGTTCAAGAAGGTGACCAGCAAGCCGGCCCAGGCAGCCCAGGCCACCTGGTTGATCATGACATCCAGGCTGCCGACCGGCGAGGGCTGACCGATAAAAAAGAAACTGATCCAGTGGATACAACAGGGGCAACCCCGGTGAGGTTGGGAACAGCCGGAGGAGCTTTCCGAAGACAACGAATTTCGCCAGCAGGTAAAGCAGGGAATTTCCTTCGGACCAACTGCCGGGAACTGCCGGTGACCGTGGCCAGAGTGGAGTGTGACAGCCCATACAGCAATACCGGGATGGCAACCACCAGCCCGGCAAGTGGACCGGCCATGGCAAGGTCGAACAATGCGCGCTTATTCTTGGGAAGCTGTTTCATCTGGATGAATGCGCCCATGGTTCCCAGCGGGCTGAACGGCAGGGGGATGAAATAAGGCAAGGGATACGGCTGCGCCGCGTGCCCTGCCTACAAAATAATGACCAAATTCATGCGCCGTCAGGATTGCCAGCAGGCTGACCGCGAACGGCCAGCCGACCCACAGGTGGGTAACTATCGTCCAGACCTGCCCGAGGAAATCGCTAGGCATAGGACCGCGAATAACCGTAAATGGCACCGGCGATCAGAACACTGAAGACTGTCAGGGCGAAAAGGAGCATGTTGATCCAGGCCCGTCCCGGCCTGGGATGGATGGTGCCCTGCACCAGCAGCACGGTCTGGCGCTTGTCCTCGATGCGGAAAAGAGGCGTGATATCGTAGGGCAGCAGGGCGGCAGCCACCTGGTCATATGCTTCGACCGAGTCGCGTGATCAATTCGCCGCGGTAGCGCAGGAAGTATCCCTTCTTGGGATCGCCCAGGGTGACCTCATCCACGCGGAAAACACGGGAAATGATTGATGTCAGGATTTCAGTTTCGGGTAGAGCCATATTTTCACCTGTAAAATCAATACTTGGACATTGGATGCCGGTGGATGCCATCCAGCGTCCGGAAACAAAGGCGGGAGTGGATGGGGGTCGAACCCACCGCGGCCCGCAACGCGACCCGCCGCCGGTGTTGAAGACCGGGAGGCCCTCCGGGACCTAACCACTCCCGGCAATAAGGATAACCGAATGGAGGATGTTTTGCAAGGATAAATAAAAGGTCGGGAAGTATGCTTCCCATCCCGACCAGCCAGGATCTATCAGGCGATCATTGCCCCTTCCAGTTTTAACAAGCCAGGCCTTGGTTTTAATGCCTTCCACCATACCGTAGCCGTGCAATTTTCCATCCACGCCGATCACCCGGTGGCAGGGGATAACCAGCGGCATCGGGTTTGTGGCTTCAGCGCGACCAACGGCGCGGGCGGCACGGGGCCTGCCGATATTCCCGGCTATTTCCTTATAGGTGCGTGTCTCCCCGTATGGGAATTTTGCATGTGGCATGCAGCACTGACTGCTGGAATTGGCGCAGCACAGCCCAATCGATGTCCAGGGAAAATTCCCGCCTCTGACCGGACAGGTATTCCTTCAGTTGGGTTGCATGCTTCGAGGATGCGGTCGGGAGAAAATTCAACGGTCCGCTTGAAGCGTTTGGAGAGATACGCCTCGAATTCAACCCGGTTCAGACCCCATTCCACGGCCGCCAACCCCAGGTCGGACACGGCCACCCAGAATTTCCCAAGGGCGGTCCTGTCCGTCTGACCGAAGTAAAGTTTATCCATGCCGGCACCTCCCATGATAACAAGTCTCTTGTCCTTCCGGCTCTTCTCGAAGAATCCACATGCCGCTCCATATATCCAGAAAGATGTCAACCCCACCTCGTTCTATCTTGTGCTGAGATTTTCGATGATCAACTTATTTAAACCTGGTTCAAAGGCTGCAGGGAAACGTAAAAAACTCCAAAAATTGGATAAAAACGATTACAAAATTGTCAAATTTGCGTAGGGGAAGCGTAGGGTAAGCGTCAAGTACATTTTAGACCCAGATGGTAAGATATTGTCGTAAGGCGATTTCTCTTCTCCTCCTTTCAAGAGGGCCGGGGTCGGCGTCCCCGGCTCTCACGATTTTATCACAATGTTATAATCCCCCTTGTCGGCAGAAAACCGCCGGGGATTTCTTCCTGATGCCTTCCCGCCTCGCTTACCGCACCCGCCAATTCTGGAATGCCTTACCCGGTATCCGCAAGCCTGTTGAAACCAGCGCCCTTCTTCCCCATTTATCACCCACACAAATCATGCTTTTTCGGCAGGATGCACAGGTCAGAACAGACCCATGCTTTCCATGTCTTCAAACCATTTGAAAGCTGCCGGCCAGGACCGACCCCGATTTGCTAACTGCGGCCCTGCTGCACGACGTGGGCAAGGTCCTCTTCCCACTCTCGTTATTTGACCGGGTGGTAATCGTCCTGGGGAAAGCATTTTTCCCGGGTCGAACAGGGCGCTGGAGCGAAGGAACACCGGAAAAGTACCGCCGTCCATTCGTGGTGGCTGCCCGCCACCCCGAGTGGGGTGCAGACCTCGCACGGCAGGCGGCAGCTTCCCTCCGCACGGTGGAATTGATCCGCCACCACCAGGATCTTCCATCCACAGACGATCCGCAACTGGCAGCCCTGCAGGCTGCGGATAACGAAAAATAGCTTATAAGTATCAATTATCTGTAATCCTTCCAGAGTTCGAGAATATCCAGCGTAAGAGGATTTTATGACAGTAAAAATCACGATCATCGGACTTGGTCAGATTGGAGCTTCCATGGGACTGGCGCTGGCGACGCACAAGGACCAGGTTACCACGCTCGGGCATGACAAGTCGGCGGAGATTGCCCGCAAAGCCCAAAAGATTGGAGCGGTAGAGAGCATCTCCTACAACCTGCCTGCATCCGTGGAAGGGGCAGATGTCATCGTGCTGGCCATCCCTTTTGAGGCGATTTATGAAACGCTGAAATATCATCGCGCAGGATGTCCGTGAAGATGCGGTAGTGATGGATACCGGTCCGGTCAAATCGGCGGTGGCGGGCTGGGTGAAGGAACTCCTGCCTCCCAGGCGGCATTATGTCGGTCTGACCCCGGCGCTCAACCCGGCTTACCTGGAAAATGCCTCGCATGGGCTGGAGGCAGCGCGTGCAGACCTGTTCCAGCACGGGGTGGTGGCAGTCTCTGCCGCTCAAGGGACGCCTGAGGCAGCCCATAAACTTGCCGCAAATTTCGTAACGCTGCTTGGGGCTCAGCCATATTTCGCAGACCTGGCTGAAGTGGACGGACTGATAGCCTGCGCCCAGCTATTACCAGGATTATCGGCAGCAGCCATGGTGGAAACGGCAACAAATCAGCCAGGCTGGCCCGACATCCGGAAACTGGCAGGGAAAGCATTCTCAGCGGCAATAATGCCGCTTGAAGGCGAAGAGTCCGGGGCATTGGCGGCAGCGTCCGTGAGCAACCGTGATAACATCATCCGGATCCTGGATGATTACATTAACAACCTGTCTTCCCTGCGGAACGATATTGCTGAAGGAAATATCCAGGCTTTGACAGCCCGACTGGAGGAATCACGCCTGCGGCGCACCATATGGCAGTCGCAGCGTGCCCAGGGTGACTGGTTGTCGGTGGAATCCAGTCAGCCTGACCTGCCAAAGGTCCCGAATATATGGAAACAGCAGATCGGCGGGCTGGATAAATTATTCGGGCGCGGCGATAAAAAGAAACCCGGGGACGAATAACTGTCCATTATGACCTGCTATTGCTATATCCTCACGTGTTCCGATGGAAGTTATTACACGGGCTGGACGACCGACCCCGAACGGCGCGTGCGCCAACATAACCGCGGTACAGGCGCACGGTATACGCGCTGCCGGCGCCCGGTCCTACTGGTGTACGTTGAAGAGCATCCTGACCGGAGCAGCGCCATGCGCCGCGAGTTCAGGATCAAGCAGATGGGGCGGAAAGCCAAGGAAAAACTGATCAAATCAAAATAGAAGCTCGCGGTCTGTTATTTTGATTTATGATATTTATTTCCCCTTTTTGGACTTCTTCAACATTTCAATGGTTTTGGCGATTCGGTCGCTGCGGGTGGAGGCGTGCTTTGCCTCCAGGATGGCATTCACATATTCTTTCTGGTGGGTGTAAGACATTTTCTCAAATGCTTCCTTCGCAGCCGGAGCTTTTTCCAGCGCCTGCTTTAAATCCCGGGGGACTTCCACCACACGCGGCCGGGTGTCTTCTTCGAGCACGACCTCCACCTCGTCGCCGATCTCCCTGCCGATCTTTTGGCGGATCCCCTTGAGCACAATTAAAATATGATATGGTTCGCCCATCCGCACCAGGGTGCCGCGGTAAGGTTCCCCGTTGATCGTAGCCTGAACCGGAACGCGCTTTTTCCCGAAGGCCTCTTCAACGTCGAAGGGAATGGGGACGTAAGCCCCGCCGCCTCCGGCGCCAATGATGGTGGCTGTGAAAGTATGTTTTTTGCTCATCAAATCCCTCCCAGGAACCGGCGGGTTTCCAAAATCCTTTCCTTTGCAACTTTCCCCGTCTTTTCCCAATAATCCAGTAATTCCGAAATCGTCAGCACGGCATGCAGGTGAAAACCGGCATGCTCCAGCGCCTCTTTTGCCCCCGACTGGCGGTCGATCAATACCACCACGTCTGTAATTTTCAACCCGGCTGCAGGCCAGTTTTTCGATGGCTTCGAACTTGCTCCCACCCGTGGTAGCCAAATCGTCGATCACGACCACCGTCTCTCCGGCGTGATACTCACCCTCGATCCCGGCCTTGGTCCCATACTTCTTTAACCTCCTTGCGCGGGTAGATCATCGGATACCCGCCCTGCAAAGAGATGGCGGTCGCGATGGGAATGGCCGCGTATGGCAAACCGGCAATGCGCTGAAATTCGAGCTCCTTCAATGCCGGTAAATAAGCCGCGGCGATCTGTTCCAGCAGTTTTGGGTAGGAAATTACCTGGCGGAGGTCGATATAGATGGGGGATCTCATCCCGGATTTGAGAGTAAACTCCCCAAACTTTACACAGCCAGCCTCGAGCAGCGCATCTGCAAGCAGGGTCTTGATATCGTTCATCCTTCTCTCTCCGGGGACAGGGAATCAGTATCCCTTTTCAAAATCGACTGCATGCAGAGGGGTCAGGCCTCCGGCATAGCGGCGGTAATTTTCGATGAACAGCCTGGCAAGGTCGGCGGGGATGCTGGGGGCGGATGTATGGAACGTCATCAGGAGGTGGGGTGTGTGCCAAAAAGGGTGTTCGGGCGGGAGCGGCTCCTGCTCGAAAACATCCACTACGGCAGCCGCCAACCTCCCGGCCTGGAGAGCAGCGACCAGCGCCGTCTCATCCACAGCCGAGCCGCGCCCACGTTGACGAAAACAGCGTGCGCTGGCAACCGTGCGAGCAGAGGGGCATCCACGATGCGAAAAGTTTCTTTTGTATCAGGCAGAACGCTTACCAGGTAATCCAACCCAGCGGCAAAATCCAGCATTCCTGCATCCGTGGAAGTAGGCATTCACATCCGGGCAGGATTCGCTCGCCCGGGTGTAGCCCGCGCACGGTCATGTCGAAATGCCTGGCAGTCCCAGCCAGGACGGCCCCGATCGAGCCGACCCCCAGCAAGCCAAGGGTTTTGCCGCGCAGGGTGCCGGTGATGGTCCTGTCCCAGCGCCCTTCCTGCTGGGCACGGAAGCGTTCGAACATGCCGCCGCTCATGCAGCAGCAGGTATCCGAAAACATATTCGGACATCAACCCGCCGAAGACCCCGCGGGCATTGGTCAGCAGGTAATCCCGGCGCAGGGCGGGGTCGAGCAGCGGCTCCACACCGGCGTAGGTGGCTTGCACCCAGCGCAGGTTTGGCAGGCTGGCAACCACATCCCGGATCAGCGACGGGTTCGCCAAAGATGACATCGAAATCGTCCCCAAGTGCCAATGCCGCAGCCGGGTTGGTCGCAGACAGCCAATTTCTCCAACCCGGGCAAGCCGGCAGCCTCGACCAGTGGCGGTAATCAACGGCGCGTTTGGACAGGATCAGGACCCTGGACATTGGTTTCGAATATAGATCAGCGATTCAGGGCGTACTTGATAGTTGATGATGGCGTCCCGGATTTCTGCGGCTGCCCTGGCGGGGTCCGTCGGCGCGTGAGATGCCGCGCGAAACATTGATCAGCAACCCTTTTCCATCTGCCCGCAGGCCGGAGCGCAGCGCTGTTTCCAGGTCGCCGCCCTGGGTGCCCACGCCCGGGACGAGGAACCACAGGCCAGGTGCTGCAGCCCGGACGCGCTACCAGCGCTTCGGGTTGGTTCGCACCGACGACCAGGCCGATATTATCGGCGGTATTCCATTGCTGGGCCAGCTGGGCAACATGGACGTGGAGCGGGATGAGGATTTTGAGCATTTCCACCCGACCGCGACCGGCAAATCCTGCAAATCCGCTGCGCCGGGATTGGAGGTCTTGCACAAAAGAAAAAGACCCTTCTCTTTGTATGCCAGGTATGGGTCCAGCGAGTCCCTGCCGAGATACGGTGAGAGGGTGATGGCATGCGCTCCAGAGTTCTCAAAGGCCGATCTGGCATAACGCTTCGGCGGTCGAGGCAATGTCACCGCGCTTGGCATCCAGGATGACCGGGATCATCGAACCCAACCGGTCGGATTGCTCTTTGACCTGCCGTGATGACATCCTTCAGGGCTGTCCAACCCTTCGGGCCCATAGAGTTCGAAAAAGGCCGCGTTCGGCTTGAATGCTGCCGCATAAGGTGCAGTGGCCTTAATGATGCGCAGGCAAAAGGCCCGGGCAGCCTGGGCGGTGGGAGCGGGCAGATCGGACGGGTGCGGGTCAAGTCCAACGCACAGCAGGGAAGAGCAGTCGTCCACGCGTTTCGCCAGAAATGAAAAGAAGGTTTCCATCGTTTGATCAATTTCCTTTTGAATTCCATCCGGGACCAGGCTGCCCCTGCAGGTTGGCAAGAGCCTGGCTGACCTGTTTTGCGCGAGGTCCCTGCTGCTGCGAGACTCCGGTCATCTTTTTCGAGCAAGCGCGGGTAATAATCAGAAAGACGCCAACTGCGTATCTTCGGGCAGGGAAATCCCTTCCAACCGCTGAACCAAATTTGAAACTTTGCCAATGTTTTCATTGGAGAGGTTGGCGTCTTCAGCCAGTGCCACTTCAAGGATAAACCGCAGGGAACGGGCGAACGCTGAATCCGCCTGGCGGGATTGGTCCTGTTGGATAAGGAGTTCACCCTGTTCCTGGTAGATATCCGCCAGGATCGCCAACCTGCCCATGTCCAATTGTCCCTGCGCTGACAACATGCTCAGGACGCTGGTGTCATCCATCTGGTCGACCAGGTTGGCGGGGAGCGTGGTTAACTGCTCGATCGCCTGCTGGATGGCCTGCTGTGCTTCAGATACTTTGCCAGCTTTTCTCAAACCAATGGCGGTCATCAGGGCCGCGATTGCCTGGTTGATGATGCGCATGAGATAATCTTCGGTAAACATTGCCAAGCCTCCCGCACAAAAATGCCGGGTGCGTAATTACGCCTTTCCCAGCACCATGGCAAGTAACGCCATTCTAACGTATAACCCGTATTCCATCTGGCGGAAATATGCGGCGCGCGGGTCGTCGTCGAATTCGACCGCGATCTCGCCCACGCGCGGCAGCGGGTGCATCACGATCATGCGTTCCTTGGCGGCTTTCATCACTTTCGAGTCGATTACATAAGCGCCTTTGACGGACTCGTAGACAGCCTCGTCGGTGAAGCGCTCCTTCTGGACACGGGTAACGTACAGCACATCGGTTTCAGGAAGGGGCTGGTCGAGCCCGGTGAACTCGGCCTGCTGGATGCCCTTGGTTTTGAGTTCTTCGATCAACTCGGCAGGCATGCGCAGGATGTCGGGTGCGACATAGTTCAGCTTGACCTTGTAAAGGGAGAGCAGCCGCGCCAGGGAATGGACGGTGCGACCATGCTTCAGGTCGCCCAGCAAGGTGACCGTAAGCCCGTCGATGTGACCGAGTTCTTCCTTTATGGTGAATGCATCCAGCAGGGCCTGGGTGGGGTGTTCGCCGATCCCGTCGCCGGCATTGATGACCGGTTTATGGGCTGCCTTGGCAGCTGCAGCTGCCGAACCGACCTCGGGGTGGCGGATAACGATCACATCGGCATAGCATTCCAGGGTGCGCACGGTATCGGGCAGGGACTCGCCTTTCGCGACCGATGAATATTTCACCTCGTTAATCGGGATCACCGAACCGCCCAGCCGTTCCATTGAGGCGGTGAACGACGACGAAGTGCGGGTGGAGGGCTCGTAGAACAGGTTGGCCAGGATCTTGCCCTTGAGCAGGTCGAACGTACCGACGTGGTCGACCATGTCATGCATCTCGTGCGCCACGGCGAAGACATACTCCAGGTCTTCGCGGCTGAATTGCTTGACCGAGATGATGTCCTTGCCGTACCAGGGCGCAGTGCGCTGGTCACCGAAGGGCAGGTGGGAATTATTGGGTTGGGTGGGCATATTTGATCTCCTTTTAAAATAGAATGTTATGATGACTGACGGATGTTCCGACCAAAACCGGGACCAGCAAGAACCTTGCCATCCAGGAACACTTCCGACCCTCGTAAAACAACCCGCCGCACGCGGCCTTTGACCTTCCATCCCTCGAAAGGCGTCCAACCGCAGCGGGAATGCATTTCAGCAGCGTGGATTTCATAAGCGGATTTCTCATCCACGTCGACCCAGGTCTCGGGCTGTTCGGGCAGAGAGAATATTCTCCGGGGATTAATGACCATTTTTTGGATGAGATCGTCCAGAGTCAAACGTCCAGAGTCGACGGCTGTGAGCAGGAGCGGGAGGATGGTTTCCAGGCCGGGGAACCCGGGAGGAGGGTTTTCCCCATCCTTCTCTGCCAGGGTATGCGGGGCGTGGTCAGTGGCAAAACAATCTATGATCTCCAGGTTTGCCCACAAAGCAGCCACGTCTTCCTTGCCAGCCAATCTCGGGCGGACCTCGCCGCGCCCCGGGTGCCCGGCGCTGATAGCGGGAATATCATCCCGGGTGAGAAACAGGTGATGGGGGCAAACTTCGCAGGTCACTTTAATCCCCCGTTCTTTCGCCGCCTTGATCAGCAGGATTTCCTCTTTCAACGAAATGTGGGCAATGTGAACCGGGCGGTCATAAATGGCTGCCATCAGGATGACCGCGGCCATGCTGCGGCTCTCGGAATGTGCGACGATCGGCAAGCTGTTTTGGCCATTGTCGAAAATGCTCCTGCCAAAAAATCATATCATCCAGGCGCAAATTCGCCGAAAGTGCTGTCGAGGTACATTTTTAATCCGGCAGACTGCGGAGCGATGGAAGCCGCAATCCCGGCATTATCCGGTCCGGCGCCGAGGATACTGGGCATAATCGCAGCGCGCCTTGGTGCGTGCGGCGGTAAGTGCCAGGTCAAGAGTGGCCGGGTCGAAAATGGGAGGCTTGGTGTTGGGCATGGCAAGCACCATGGTCAAGCCGCCCGCCAGCGCAGCGGAAGTGCCGGAACCCCAATCTTCCTTGTGGGTGGCACCAGGCTCGCGCAGGTGGACGTGCGGGTCGATCAATCCGGGTAGTTTGATCATCCATGCTCCAGGCAGGGTTTCCGCTGGCGTACCCTTCGCAGCTTGCACCGGAGAGGGAACAGGCGGGGGGGTTGTGTGTATAAAAAAAGAGAGCCGATAACGGCTCTCTAAAAAACGATGGCAATGGGCGATCCGGCAGGCCTAACAATAAATCCCGAATAAGAAAATATTGTAACCATCTCGGGCGGAATTATAGGCAGTCCGTAACTTTTGTCAAGGGTTTGCTGAGAAACCCGGTTCTTTGCTGGTCACCTGCACATGCTATTTGATATAATCCGCGTCATAACCAAAGGAGAACAAAAAATGGCATACACACAATTCAAAATCCCCGCGGGTGGGGAGAAAATTACCATCAAGAGCGGCAAGCTCCAGGTCCCTGACAACCCGATCATCCCGTTTGTTGAGGGGGATGGGACCGGGCGCGACATCTGGCGCGCCTCCGTGCGCGTCTTCGACGCAGCTGTCCAAAAAGCCTACGGTGGCAAGCGGAAGGTCCACTGGGTGGAAGTGTTCGCCGGGGAAAAGGCATTCAGGCAGTTCAAAACCTGGCTGCCCGATGAAACCGTGGAAGCCTTCAAGGAATTCCTGGTGGGGATCAAAGGCCCGTTGACCACGCCAATCGGCGGCGGCATCCGGTCATTGAACGTCGCCCTGCGCAAAATGCTTGACCTGTATGTATGCCAGCGCCCGGTGCGCTACTATAACGGGGTGCCTTCACCGGTCAAACACCCGGAATACGTGGACATGGTCATCTTCCGGGAAAACACCGAGGATATATATACCGGCATCGAGTTCCAGTACGGCAGCGAAGATAACACCCGCTTCATGAAATTATTCAAGGAAGAGTTCCCGAAGGAATATTCCAAGATGCGCTTTCCCGACACGGCAGCCATCGGCATCAAGCCGGTTTCAGTGGAAGGCACCGAACGGCTGGTGCGCGCGGCCATCCAGTGGTCACTGGAAAACAAGCGCAAGAGCGTGAACTTCGTCCACAAGGGCAATATCATGAAGTTCACCGAAGGCGCCTTCAAGGACTGGGGCTACAAACTCGCCAAGCGTGAGTTCCGCAACGAGATCGTTACCGAGCGTGAGACCTGGATCCTGGGCAACAAGGAAAAAACTCCCGGGCTGAGCGTGGAAGAAAATGCGAAAATGATTGACCCGGGATTCGAAATGATGTCACCCGACCAGCAGAACGACATCAAGCGCGAGGTCGAGGCGGCGCTGATGCTTTGGGAAACGCATGGCGACGGCAAGTGGAAGTCCAAGCTGTTGATCAAGGATTCCATTGCAGATGTAAGCCTGCAGTTCACCATCATCCGGCCGCGCGATTACGATGTGATCGCCACCCTGAACCTGAATGGCGACTATCTTTCAGATGCCCTGGCCGCGCAGGTGGGCGGGATCGGCATTGCCCCGGGAGCAAATATCAATTACGTGACCGGGCATGCCATCTTCGAAGCCACGCACGGCACGGCGCCAAAATATGCCGACCTCGACAAGGTCAACCCCGGCTCGGTAATACTTTCAGGTGAGATGATGTTCCGTTACCTGGGATGGAAGGAAGTTGCTGACCTGATCGTCAAGGGCATGGAGGGCGCGGTGGCTGCCAAGACTGTCACCTACGACTTTGCCCGGCTGATGGAAGGTGCCACAGAAATCAAGTGCTCGGAATTCGGCGACGCGATCATAAAGCATATGGGGTAGATCTCAGACTCTTTAGGAAAACGTTGGTCGGAAAGCAAGCGGAGGCTGCAATTGCAGCCTCCGCTTTTTTTGACAACTCTTATTTCTAGCGATATTCTATTTATTCAAACTGATAACGTATGCGATAACATCCGCAATCTGCTGCTGGGTCAGGAAATTGGTCAGCCCGAAATCCGTCATTTTCAATTTGGGGCTGGGTCCATCGGGTGTGGACCCATTCTGGATGTAAATATCCAGGTTGAGTGCAAAGATTTTGGGGTCTGCATTTTTGATGGCGGGATCGATCGGATTCAAGACCGGGACGGTACCATCCGTGGACCCGGGGTTTTCAACGCCCTGTGCGCCAGCCACACCGTGACACTGAACGCATTGAGCCGTAAATACAGCCAGCCCTGCGACCGGATCGCCGGTGAGGTTGACCGCCAGGCCGGGCAGGGGGACCGCTTTCAGCTTGGCCGCCTCATCCGCAGTCTGCGGCATTCCGTTCATCACCCAGGCGGTCAGCATATCGACATACTGCTGATCGAGCAGCTTGGTGGGCGGCATCTGGCGGATGACTTTATTAGTAATTGGATCCAGGCCTTCCTGCCCATTGATAAGTTTCAGCATAAGGCTTTGCGGATCTCCAGCAGTGATCAAGGGGGCATTGTCACCGGTGCTGAGCATTTCCTGGTAGGAAGTCATCAGGTAATTATTGTTTTGTCTCCCGGCACGGTGGCAGGACACGCAATAGCGCTTGACCAGCGGCTGGATGTGAACATCCCAGGAAGGCACCTCGCCCGGGTTCAGTGCCGGGATGGTACTGACGGCTCCGGCAGGAATCTCTGTGCGGTCATCCCAGGTGTAGCGCATGAAAGCCACCACCGAATCAATTTCTGAGGGGGAGAGTCCGCCGCCGTAAGCTTTTCCGAATGGGGTCATACCGAGTGAAGGTTGTCCGTAGGAAACGATATCCGCCAGGGTCTCATCATCGCGGGTATACATCTCGTCCTGGGTGTGGATGGCTTTCATATTGAACCCTTCCAACCCTTCCACGCCCGAGATGATGCCGCCTTCGCCGTCGGCCCCATGGCATTCAACGCAGTTGACCGAATACAGGTCCTGACCCTGCAGGATCTGGTCGGTGAGCGTACCCGCCACCTGGACTTCGGTGCTGGCGGTTGGTGGAGCCAGGAGCAGCACACCACCTGCCACAACCACCATGGAGACGGAGGCGCCGAATGCCGTCCACTTTTGCAAGCGGCTGACGAGGTTTGCGAATTTCTTCGCCAGGAACGACGATCCGACGATAAGAATATATGCCAGGGTCGGGATGATCAACCCTGTTATGAACTGCAACAGGGTCATTGCGGAATTGGTGCTGGTGGTTGAGATGGTCGGGACCCCGGAAATGAGGGTTAAGACCACCATGCTAACCACAAAAACAGCCATGATGCTCAATGCCATCATACGCCGGGAATAATGGCGGTATGGGTTTTTGTCCATCAAGGGCAGCACGAACAGGAGCAGGATGACCGCGGCGGGTATCAGTGCTGTCGCGATCCATTCGATTTTTCCCAGCAGCGGGATCTGTCCATAAACGGCCAGGAACTTGAACAGGAAAAGAAAGTACCATTCCGGCTTGGGGACATAGGTTGTATCGCTCGGGTCCGCCTTGGGTTCGCCCGGCACACCGATGAAGGTTGCCAGAAGGATCAAAACAATAAAGATTGCAAAGGAAACCAGTAAATCCTTGAAAATACTATCCGGCCAGAAGCGCTCGCCTTTTTGCAGGGCGATCTTGTATTTCTCCAGGATGTTCTTTTTTTGTTCTTCTTTCATGTCCGCGCTCCCTTAGTCGTCCCTGCCCGGAAATTCTGATTCGCCGTGCTTGATGATGAGGAAAAGGTGGACACCGATCAACCCGGCCAGTATGGCAGGGAGCATCCAGATGTGGGCGGCAAAGAACCGGCTCAAGGTCAACGCGCTCAGGTCAGTACCCCCGCGCAAAGCCTTCATGATTAAAGGAGCCAACAAAAGGTACGCTTCCGGCGATGGAGGTGGCGACCGTGGTAGCCCAGTACGCTTTCTGGTCCCAGGGCAGCAGGTAACCGGTAAAACCCATCCCCAGGGTACAAAGCAGCAGACCCACACCGATCAACCAGGTGAGCTCGCGAGGGTATTTGTACGAAGCGGTCACAAAAACACGGAGCATGTGGATGAAGACCACCAGCACCATTAATGTAGCTCCCCAGTGGTGGATCCCCCGGATCAACCAGCCAAAAGCGACGCCGTTCATGATGTACTGGATGCTGTCGAACGCATGGTCGGGGGAGGGGGTATAGTAAACGCTCAAGAATATACCGGTCACCCCCTGGAGCAGGAACAGGAAGAGGCTGGCCGAACCAAGCGTATTCCACCAATTCCCTTTTGGCTCGGGGCGGTCGAGCGTGGCTTTATACAGGTCGGTCAGGGAGAGTCGTTCATCCAGCCAGGCGAATAGCTTCTTGAACATTTTCGTCACCCTCCATTAAAATAAATGAGCAGTGTACCGTCTGTAACCTGGACCTGGTCACCCGTGTATCGGTCCAACGGACGCGGAGGCGGGCCGCCCAAAACCTGGCCGTCCAACCCGAACTGGGCATCGTGGCAGGGACAGATATATTCTTTTTTGTCCGTGTTCCAATTGACGTGGCAGCCAAGGTGCGTGCATTTATTCGATAGGATGAGTGTGTCGGTCTCCGACTTGCGCAGCACGAACACTCCATAACTATTGACCGTCTTCTCCCATCCATTGACTGTGCTGCGGGTGAACGTGGCCAGGGTTGGCGTCCCAATTGGAAACGAATCGATTTTCCCCAAGGGTATCCAGGCATCCTTGCCACCTGCCTTCAGGGCCGGATCGATCAGGTAGTCGATGGCCGGCACGCCAACCGCCACACCGATGACTGCTCCGATGGCCCCTGTGATAAGTTTAACAAAATCACGACGGCTGATATTATGAGACCCCGCCATGCGAACCTCCTGGTATGGTATGGATTGTAGCACCAAGGACTACCAATCCGCGTGATATGATTATAAGGAAGATTCAGCCATCCCCAAGAGGATGTCTGGAATGATTAAACCGTGAGTATTGTCACTTTAAACGAAAGAAACTAGGATGGGATAATAGCACATATTAAAATTTTACGCCGCTGGGAGCAGCCGTGATCTTCCGGTGTTGGCGGCGTGCATTAAGAACAGGCATTCCCCGGATTGCAGGGTCCTTTCAGAAGGGGTTGACCAAAACGAATAATAGACTGGAGGAGGCGTAGATGGGTCTTAATAGGAACGTTGGCCTTATGGAAGGCTTGAGATATCAAGGCAAAGGCCCGATGTTGACCTACATCCTGCACAGGATTGGGGGATTGGCAATTGTCATCTTCGTCGGTCTTCACATCCTGGCCGGTTGGCTGGCGAACCACGCCTGGGGCTCGAGCGCTGGTCTCTTCATGAATTCAATCTACGAGAACTGGGTCTTCCAGATATTCATCTTCTTCTTTGCCCTGTTCCACGTCATCAACGGGCTGCGGATCGTCATCCTGGACCTTTGGCCAAAATTGATCGAATACCAGCGGGAAGCCATCTGGCTGGAATGGTTTGTTTTCATTCCCCTTTACGGCATTGCTTTGTATGTGATCGTCCGCAGCGGACTGGGAGGTTAGTAAATGAAAACGAAACGAAGGACTACTCCCCTGGGCGGGTTCCATTTTGATTACATCATGTGGCTTTTCACCCGCCTGTCTGCCCTGGCGATGTACCTGATCGCCATTGTGGGGATAACGGGTGCATTGCTGATGAGCGCCCGCCAGAACATGACCATCGCCGATTTGATGCGCTGGTCGTTCATGCCCAACCCGAACCACGTGGTCAATACGAATATTCCTGATATCGAAGTCTGGAAGACGCTCTTCTGGCAGCTCATGGGAGTCCTGATGCTCTTTTTTGCCGGGGCACATGGTTTGCACGGTCTGCTCAATGTACTGGAAGACTATATCTCTGGCAAAAAGATGCGCATGACCCTGCGTTACCTGGTGCTCGTGATCTGGGTGGCTATCACACTCGTAGGCATCGCGGTCATCGTAACTTCATAGGAGCAGCAGTATGAAAACCCATCAATTTGATGTAATCGTGGTTGGCGCAGGGGGTGCGGGTTTAATGGCCGGGTTGTATGCTTCCCGAACAGCTAAAACAGCCATTATCACCAAGCTTTATCCCACCCGCTCGCACACCGGCACCGCCCAGGGCGGCATCGGCGCGGCGCTCGGAAGCGAAGAAGAAGACCATCCCGAATGGCACACCTACGACACGGTAAAAGGATCGGATTATCTCGGAGACCAGGATGCCATCGAGTTCATGTGCGAGGAGGCGGTCCAGGCGGTTTATGAACTGGAACACATGGGCCTGCCCTTTGACCGCACTCCCGAAGGCAAGATCTCCCAGCGCCCGTTTGGCGGGCACACCAATAACGTGACCGGAAAGCCGGTCAAGCGTGCCTGCCATGCCGCCGACCGGACCGGGCACATGATCCTGCAGACCCTGTACCAGCAGTGCATGAAAAACAACGTAAATTTCTTTGACGAATTCCAGGTGGTGGACCTGCTGATGGTCAACGGGGCTGCGGCGGGAGTGGTTGCCATAGAGCTTGCCACCGGTGAAATGCACGTTTTCCATGCCAAGGCGGTCATCATTGCCACCGGGGGTTATGGGCGCATCTGGGAAATCACCTCCAACGCCTATGCCTTCACCGGCGACGGTCCGGCCGTGGTCATGCGGCGCGGCCTGCCGCTCGAGGACCTGGAATTCTTCCAGTTCCATCCCACCGGCATTTACAAACTTGGCATCCTGATCACTGAAGGCGTGCGCGGCGAAGGCGGGGTCCTGATCAACGGCAAGGGCGAACGCTTCATGGAAAAATACGCCCCACATGTTAAAGACCTGGCTTCGCGTGACGTGGTCAGCCGCGCCATCTACATGGAAATCCGCGACGGCAACGGCGCCAACGGGCAGAACTATGTTTACCTGGATGTGCGGCCCGAAAGCGTCAACAAGTATGCCGCCATTGATGGACGAAAAAACAAGGACGGCTCACCTTACACGGTTACAGGCGAGGAGATCCTGGCAAAACTACCGGATATCGTGGACTTCTGCCGGGTCTACCTGGGTGTGGACCCGGTGACCCAGTTGATGCCCATCCAGCCGACCGCGCATTATGCCATGGGCGGCATCCCGACCAATAAATACGGTGAAACCATCCTGGATGAAACGAATACCACCGTCCCCGGTCTGTATGCCGCAGGGGAGTGCGCCTGCGTCTCCGTTCATGGAGCCAACCGGCTGGGCACCAACTCGCTGCTCGACCTGGTGGTATTTGGAAAACATGCCGGTCTGCGCGCGGCCGAGTTCTCCAAAACGGCCTCCTTCCAACCCCTGCCGGCAGACCCGACCGATTTCGCAAATTCCCAGTTTGAGCGCATCCGGAAAGCCGACGGCAAGGACAACGCCTTCGATATTGCCACCACGATGAAGAAAGTCATGTTCGATAAAATGGGCATCTTCCGTTCCGGCACCGGCATGGAAGAAGCCCTCAAGGTGGTGCGCGAATTGAAAGAGCGCTACAAGCACGTTTCCGTCACCGATACCGGGAAGATCTTCAACATGGAATTGATCAATGTGTGGGAACTGGGCAACCTGCTCGACCTGGCCGAGGCGATCACCGTCTCAGCCATTGCCCGCACCGAGAGCCGGGGCGGGCATTCCCGCGAGGATTACCCAGACCGTGACGATAAGAACTGGCTCAAGCACAGCATGACCTGGGTCCGCGATAACGGTAAAATCGACCTGAAATACAAGCCGGTGGTCATCACCAAGTACGAGCCCAAAGTTCGGACTTACTAGGAGGCGACATGGAAGTAACCATCAAACTCTTCCGCTACAACCCTGAAAAGGATAAGAAACCCTCCTACAAGACCTATAAACTGGAGGCCCTGGAGACCGACCGCGTTCTGGACCTGCTCGAAAAGGTAAAAGGTTACCAGGACGGCACTTTGTCCTTCCGCCGGTCGTGCGCCCACGGCATCTGCGGCTCGGATGCGATGCGGATTAACGGGTTCAACCGCCTGGCCTGCAAGACCCTGGTCAGGGATACCGGCGCGAAGATCACCGTTCAGCCGCTGCTTGGACTGCGCGTGATCAAGGACCTGATCGTGGACATGGAACCGTTCTTCGAGCACTACCGGTCTGTAAAACCCTGGCTCATCAACGACGACCCGGAACCGGAAAAGGAACGCACCCAAAGTGTCGAACAGCGCGCCATCTTCGATGACACCACCAAGTGCATCCTGTGCGCCTGCTGCACCACCGGCTGCCCATCCTTCTGGGCCAACGAGCAATACGTGGGTCCGGCAGCCATCGTTGCAGCACACCGTTTTATCTTCGACAGCCGGGACAAGGCCGGTGCCGAGCGCTTGAAGATCTTGAACGAAGTGTGGGGGGTCTATCGCTGCCACACCATCTTCAACTGCACCCTGGCATGCCCGCGCGAGATCCAGATCACAAAAGCCATAGGGGAAGTTAAAATGGCGCTCTCGACCGGAAAAATGGAATAAATCGAATCATGAAACCCCGGTTTCTTCCAGAAATCGGGGCTTTTTTCCCAGGAAAGAATCACATGAAAATTAGGAATATCATCCGATACTGGCTGCCGCTTGCAGCAGTGACCACCCTGCTTTCAGGTTTGATCTACCTTGCGGTACAGCAATCCCTGCGTTGGGGGGCGAATGACCCCCAGATCCAGATGGCTGAAGATGCCGCTGCAGCGTTGGGTTCCGGCGGGACAGTCACGTCCGTGCTTCCGACCGCCCAGGTGGATATTTCAAACAGCCTGGCGCCTTTCATGGTCATCTACAATGACTCGGGCGAGCCGCTGGGTTCGTCAGCCAAACTGAATGGATTGACTCCCGCCCTACCGCACGGGATTTTCGATTATACGCGCCAGAAGGGGGAAGACCGTGTGACCTGGCAGCCCGAAGCCGCAGTAAGGATTGCCGCGGTGGTGGTGGCTTACGGCGGCACGCAACCGGGGTTCGTGCTGGCGGGTCGATCGCTGAGAGAGGTCGAGATCCGCGAGAACCAGGTGGAGCAGATCACCGCCATCGCCTGGCTGGCAACCCTGGCAATTACGCTGATCGTCGTTGCCGGCTGCGAGTTGATACTTGGTAATAGATCCCCAGCTCATTAACTCATTGGACCATTGACCCGTCTTGAGCTCAAAAATACAAACATGCCCTTGCGGGCATGTTTGCGAATATTAAGAACAGGATGTGAATGGCTGCCCGGTCAGACGAAGACCGGGAGGTCACCTTGCGCCCCTAGAACAATCCCCGCAGCATCAGCAGCAAGCCAAAAATTATAAACGGTACGCCCACGATCGCCCCGATGACGGTTATGGTCAGCACGACACCCACGATCAGGAATACCAAACCGAGGATCACGGCGACCAGGCGCCCGGTCCCGGCGACGATTGCGATCACCAGTCTCCAAATGGCCCAGAAAGGCCAGAGGAGCCAGGGGATGTGATGGTTGTGTCTGTTTTCTGTCATTCTTGCCTCCGCTAAAACTTACGTTATAAAGCATTAAAGGTTGTAACCTTAAATTTAAGATTGCTGGGTTTCCCGGGGAGTCACCCGGTTAAGAGCCCGCATAAAGACCTCCACCATCCGCTCTAGGTTTATTTCTTCCGAGACTATCCGGAAAGACTCCGCCCCCATCTCCCGCAAACGGTGTGCGTTTGAAAGAGCCTCGGACAGTACTTCCACCAAATTGTCCGGACTTTGCAACTGCCAGCCGTTCGCCGGGCGGACGAGATCGTCGTTCGTCCCGTCCCCTTGTCCCATTATTACCGGCAGCGCATAGGACATGGCTTCCTGAACCGCCAACCCCCCGGTCCCGGGCAGGACGAAAAGGTCCGCCGCGGAAAAATATCCGGCCAGTTCCGCTCCGTGCCTGGCGCCGGTGAATTCGGTTGAAGGGTAGACCGTTTTCGCCAGGCTCTCCAGTGAAGACCGTTCGGGACCGTCTCCCACGATGACCAGGTGTGGCTGCAGGTTCCCGTGCAGGGAGGCGCAGGCTTGCAGGAGGTCGTCTATCCGCTTGCGTTTTTGCAGGCGCCCGACGAAAAGAACGGACGGCTTCCCGTCGAAGCCCGGGGTACGGTGGGGCATGGGTGAGCTCGGGCGCGGCGAGGCCGCATTCGGGGCCACAAAGATTTTGTCGGCTGGAAAACCGAGAGCGCCATACTCATCTGCCCCTCGTTGGCTGTAGGTGATCAGCGCATCGAAATGGCGCAGGAAGGATGCCCGGCGGGATTTTCGCAACTCCGACAGGGGTCCCGCGGGCGAGGGAACCCCCAGCCCCCAGCCGATGACCGGGCGGTTTCGCTGCTTCATCCAGTTGACCGCGGCGGGTGTGGACAGGTAGCGCGGGTTGGCTTCCACGATAAGCGCATCGGGGTTGCAGTCCACCAGCCAGGAAAGCAGGCCGCGCTGGTAACACAGGTACAGTGGTGCCCCCAGGAAGTGCAGGTTGCGCGCCGGGGTGTAATGGGCAACGTTCAAAGTTTCAGTGGTGGCGATCAATTCCTTGGGGCGCGGCAGCCCGGCAAATACGCCAAGACCACCGCTGCATGCGGCTGCCAGCGCATCGAAGAAGACTGCCCGGTAGGGGGTCAGCACCCGCTGCTGGAGGGCGAGCTTTCCGGGAAAGAGGCTCATGCCGGACTGCTCCTCATGGTGGGCGCGGGTTTCGCCACGATATATGCTTTCCAGCCCATTTCTTCCAATGAGGGAATGACCGGGTACCCGGGCCGCATCCAAGAGATTTTGTATCCGGCGGAAGTAAGCGTGTCCCAGGCAGCCCGGCACGAACTCGGGTCCGTGCAGTTCCATCAGCATCAGCGGACGGGCTTCATTCAACACGCGCCGCATGCCCGGCAGGGCCAGCACCTCGCCCCCTTCGATATCCATCTTGACCACCTGGGGCGCTGGGTTGCCCTGCCCGTAGACAAATTCGTCCAGCGAAATTCCGGGGACAACAACTTCTGATTCATATTTATCTTCCCGCCCTGCGGACCCGGCGACCTTGCCCATCCCGCCGGAAGCATGCACCAGGAAACTCACCGGGCCGGAGACCTGGGTGACTGCACGATCAATAACCATCACCCGCTTTTCCATATTATTAATGGACACGTTGCGGCGCAGTTGATCGACATTGGACGGGAGCGCTTCGAAGGCGAACACTTTCCCACTCTCCCCAGCCGCTTTCGCCAGGAGCAGCGACACGTAGCCGATATTGGCACCCACGTCGAAAATGACTGCGCCTGGGGGAATGAGTTCGCGCAGTGCGGACTGCAGTTCTGGCTCGTAGGTGCCGAGCCAGTAATCCTTGTCCACCTGCATGTCCAGCAGGATCGTGAATCCCGCCAAGTCTCCCCCAGCCACCTTGACCTCGACCAGTCCCTTAGGGGCGGCGCGGTTCAGCCCGCGGCGAATGAGCCCCGCCAACGGCTTGATCTTGTATATAGCCTGCTTGACTGGATTGGGCAGGATCCTGGCGGCGAACGCCGCGGCATTCAGGAATATATTTTTCATAAAGGCATAACCACAAAGGCACGAAAACACGAGGGTTTTATAAAATCAACCTTTTGATCCCGTATTTAATAGTGGCGACGTTAAAGTTTATCAAGAAACCAAGACGCTTACCTGTAAGTTTCATTTGGGAAAGCAGCTGAGCCTGGTGAGTGGCATTCAGGTTTTCTACCGTCTTTAATTCACAGATTACCTTGCTTTCGACCAGCACATCAAGCCGGTTACCCTCATCGAATTTAATTCCATCGTAGGTGATTTGTACGGGTACTTGTCTTTGTACGGAAAGTCCGCGCTTTTTTAATTCGTGACAGAAGCAGACCTCGTAGATATTTTCCAGCAAACCAGGTCCCAATGCCTTATGGACTGTAAATGCTGCATCAACGATTTGCTTGGCAATATCCTCTGTCCCCGGAGGAAGCGGAACGTGTTCTCCCGTCCTGACCATTTCTTCTCCCAAAAGTTGCCTAAAAGAAAAAAACAACCACCAAGTCTATATAGCACTAATTAATATTTTAGTGTCTTAGTGCCCTGGTGGTTAATTGGTTGGTCAACCTCGAACTTATCCCAGCAAAACATCCAAATACCGCCCCACCATCAGGTCCAGGCTAAAAGCTTCTTCAGCGCGGCGGCGGGCGGAAAGGCGGAAACGCTGGTTATCCTGCAGGATCTCCACAGCAGCGGCTGCCAGGACGGGCAGGTCGGGCGGCTCCAGCTTCCACGGGTCGCCGCCGTAAGGCGCGAGCCGACCGGAGTCGCCTGTGACCAGCTCGGGCAGTGCACCGGTGGAAAATCCCACCACGGGCAGCCCGCACGCCAAGGCTTCGATGACCGAATTCGGGCAGGCAGCATTCAGGTCGGCGGAGTAGAGCAGGTGTGCCGAGCGGTCGAGTAAGGGAATCCGTTCGGGTGGCACCAGCCCGCCCCACAGGATGGGCACCCGGCTCAATTGTTGGGACTGGTTTTGCATGCGGATGGACACATTCCCCACGACCATCAACTCGAGCGGGAGCGGTCCGGTCAGGATTTCAGCCAGCCGGTCTGCCAGCCCAACTGCGGTGGCCAGACCGGTTTCATAGCCGCCCTGCAGGCTGCCCTCCACCACCAGCATCCGCAGTGCCTTTGCGGGGCGCTCATCGGGTCCATCGGGAGTACAGGTTGCGAGGTCTACGCCGTTATGAATGATGCTCGAGGGAACCCGGTCTCCGCCAAACTGCTTTCCCCACCAGGTGCGCACGAAATCGGATTGGTAAACGATATGGGTTGCCGTCCGGGAACGGAGCAGGGACAGCAGCCAGTTGCCGTACTCGGCCCGCAGGAAATGGCGCGCGCCGGTACGCAGGCGGCGGTGCATCCAGTTGATCCCGTCCAGGCGCTGAACGATGCGCAGCCCCCGCCTTTTCTGACGCAGCAGCCCGGGCAGGTCCCGGGTGGTGCTGGTGAGCAGGATCGCGTCGTAGGGTGTCTCGCTTAAGTCGTGGCACACCTCAATGCCGCGCGCCTCCAATCCATGGGCCATTTTTGTCTGGAATGTGCTGACGCCTCCGGTGTTGGAGGCTTTCGGGATGATGCAGATGCGGGACACGAGAGGATTATACCGTAAGGCATGGTGTTATAATTCGGATAGGAGTTGTCGCATATGTTCACCATTAAAGGTATCGATCGCCGCAAGGAAGAAGAACGGATACGCAACGAACGACGCCTGCCGCCAGGGCAGGAGTTAACCTTAAAGTTCCCGGTGCTGCACTACGGACCGGTGCCACCCTTCAACCCGGCCACCTGGGATTTCCGCACCTGGGGTGAAGTGGAACAGGAACGAGCGTGGACGTGGGAAGAGTTCAACAAGCTGCCCAGGTCCAGGGTGCTGATGGACATCCACTGCGTGACGCGCTGGAGCAAGGCCGACACGCTTTGGGAGGGCGTCGCCGTGCGGACGCTGGTGGACGAAGGCTTCATCAAGGTCAAGCCCACGGCAATGTACGTAATGGAACATGCCGAGTACGGGTTCACGGTCAACCTTCCGCTCAAGGTGGTGCTGCAGGAGAACTTCCTGCTGGCCACCCACTTCAACGGCGAGCCGCTGACGCCCGAGCACGGCGCACCCTTGCGCGGAGTGGTGGGAGCCATCCCCGGGCGGACCGAACTGGCGAGCCCCTACCTGTGGAAGGGCGCCAAGTGGCTGCGCGGGCTGGAGTTCATGCGCCAGGACCGGCTGGGGTTCTGGGAAAAGGCCGGTTACAGCAACAGCGCGGACGTTTGGAAGGAAGAGCGCTTCGCCTGACCCCCAATTAACCTTGCTCCCGCCGCCTGGAGCAGGAGGCATTTAACCACAAAGGCACGAAATTTCAAAAACTTCGTGCCTTTGTGTATTAGTGGTTTAGATTTGGTCTATGGCCTGGTTCCGAGGACGACCGGGATTTGCATGGTCTGTGACCCGCGCATGACGGTGAGGGTGACGGTGTCACCGGGGGCTTTATTGAGGATCAGGTAGCGGATCAGGTCGGAGAAGGTGACCACGGGCTGGCTGTCAATGGCTGTGATCAGGTCGCCGCCGCTGTTCACACCCGTGGAGGTGCCGGCGATGCTGAGCGGAGTGGTGCCGGCCACGATACCCGCCGTGGCTGCAGGTCCGCCGGGGACCACGCTGGTCACGTAGGCGCCGGAGGTGCTCTTAAGCCCGAGGGCGTTGATCTCCTGGAGGGAGAGCCCGTCGATGGTGGAGACACCCAGGTATGGGTAGGCATACTTGCCGCTCGAGATCAGGCTGGGGACGACCTTCTTGACCAGGTTGATCGAGATGGCGAAGCCGATGCCTGAGTTGACCGGCTGCCCGCCGGTGCCGGTGGAGGTCGATTCGATGGAGCTGTTGATGCCGACCACCTCACCATTGAGGTCCATCAGCGGTCCGCCCGAGTTGCCGGGGTTGATGGCTGCGTCGGTCTGGATGATATCGGCGCTGGTGTAGGAAGCACCGGAGGGGTCGGTGACGTTGCCGGGCAGGGCGCGGCCGACGGCGGAGACGATGCCGGTGGTCATGGTGCCAGCGAGGCCGAACGGGTTGCCGATGGCAATGACGGACTGCCCGACCTGCAGGGTGCTGGAATCACCCATGGGCAGCACATGCAGTTCGGAGGGATCCACACTGACCTTGACAACGGCCAGGTCGGAGTAGGTATCCACCCCGATCACGGTCCCGAAGGTTTTGAGGCCGGAGGGGAAGTCGACTTCCACCTGGGTCTCGGTGCCGACCACGTGGGCGTTGGTGACGATGACCCCGTCACCGTTGTAGACCCAGCCTGAACCGAGGCCGGTGGAGGTCTGGATGGTGACCACGCCCGGGCTGTAGGTCTGGTAGATGGTGGCAAGGGTGCTCTGCGAGCCGGAGGCGGCGGGAGCGGATGACGAGGGAAGAGTGGAAAGGGGTGCGGCAGTGGGCGCTGCGGCGGTGGGCGGGAAGACCGCGTTCAAAGCCGAGCAGCCCATTAGGGCCGTGAGAAGGACGATCGAGACTGAGAGAGTTAATTTCTTTTGCATGGCTTGCTCCATTTGAAATTCCCTATAGAAGAACGATGCCGCATTCTAATTTGTGAACATTAACACGACATGACTCCCGGGTTTTCAATGGTAAGAAGATTGTATGAATTTTGATTGAATAAATTTCACCCAATCAGGGCAGCATCTCGATGATTTTGCTGCTGCCAGCAGAGTTAGATGCGAATGCTCCTGTCTCTTCTTTGGGCTCCCGCCGCCGTCCCTTGCGAAGCACACCCTGAGGGTGCGGCGGCGAATGACAATCATGCGGACGTGTTCGGCGACTCTTCCCAAGGGGATGCTTCGCGATGTCGCCAAACCGGTTGATGGCGGCTAGGAGCTGACGCGGCGAGCAGAGTTTTATTTTAGCTTGGCGGCCTCGGCCAGCAGGGACTTCTGTTTAGTGGTGAGGTTGCGCGGCACCTGCACCTTGAGGTGCACGTACAGGTCGCCGCAGGATTTGGGATCCTTGAGCAGGGGCAGGCCGCGCCCAGCCACCCGGAATACCTGCTCGGGCTGCGTTCCGGCGGGGACGGTGAGCACCACCTTTCCGGAACAGGTGCGCACTTCCACCTCGCCGCCCAGGATGGCCTTGAACACGTCGATGGTCACGTGGGTGTGCAGGTCGTCGCCGTCGGCCTCGAAGGTGGAGTCCCCGGCGAGCTCGACGACCAGGTACAGGTCGGAGGGGGCGCCGCCGGAATTGGAGGGCAGTGCGCCCTTGACGCGCACCTTCGTGCCGGTGCGGACCCCGGGCGGGATGGTCACGTCGACGCGGTGATTGCCGATCTGCAGGGTGCGGGTGGTGCCGGAGCAGGCCTCCTGCAAGGTGATGGTGACCGGCTGCTGCATGGCGGGAGCAGCCCGCGAGCTCCGCCCGCGCAGGTTCTGTCCGCCGACCGAGCCGCCGAAGATGGAGCGGAAGAAATCGGAGAAGGTGCCCTCGCCGAACAGGTCATCCAGGTTGACCTCCTGTGCGCCGCCCTGGCTCGATGGCAGCCCACTGCCCCCAGTCGAAGTTGCCGGGCGCGCCGCCCTGCTGCCACTGGGAGTAGGACTTGCCCAGTTGGTCGTAGCGGGCGCGCTTCTGCGGGTCGCTCAGCACCTGGTAGGCCTCGTTGATCTCCTTGAAGTGCTCCTCGGCCTGCTTGTCGCCGGGGTTGCGGTCAGGGTGATATTTCTTGGCCAGGTTGCGGTAGACCTTCTTGATCTCGTCCGCGTCGGCGCTGCGGGGGACACCGAGGATCTTGTAGTAGTCGTGATATTCCATGGGGCACCATTTACCGTTTGCTGCGAAAGTGAGAATACTTACCACCAAGGCACAAAGGCACGAAGACAAAATTTCTTGTTTAAGGTTTAATATTATTACTTTGGCTTGGGGTCTTAGTGGTTAAGATTGTTGGTTTATGCCTCCATAAATCATAATTATATTCCAGACGGAGATGGGGGAGTTGGGCAGTATAAGGAGATTAATGGAACTCTAACGCAGTGGTCGAATAAGGGAGGAAGGTTTATATTTGGGTAATTCAGGACAAATAAAGATTAACCACCAAGGCACCAGGACACTAAAGGATTAAAATCAATGGAAGATAAATGTATTTATACTTTGTGCCTTTGTGTCGCTTGGCATTGACGACTCTTGTCGTCGATGTGGCACTATGGGACTTGAAGCCCCAGAGCGCACAGGAGTCAATAAAACACCATGAAATCGATATGCGTGTACTGCGGTTCGGCAAGGCTGGCCTCCCCGGAGTTTTTCACGGCAGCCAGGGGGATGGGCGAGACGGTCGCCCGCCGCGGGCTGACCCTGGTCTACGGCGGGGGGAAGACCGGGCTGATGGGGGCGCTGGCGGACGCGGCCCTGGAGCAGGGTGGGCAGGTGATCGGGGTGATCACGGAGGGGATGAACACGCCCGAGCTGGCGCACACCCGCCTCACCCGCCTGGAGGTGACCGCCACCATCCACCAGAGGAAAGCCAGGATGTACGAACTGGCGGAGGGGTACGCGGCGCTGCCCGGCGGGTACGGGACGCTGGACGAGCTGTTCGAGACGCTGACCTGGGCGCAGATCGGGGAGCACTCCAAGCCGGTGGGACTATTGAATGTAGACCATTACTACGACGACCTGCTGAAGATGCTCGACCGGGCGGTGAAGGAGAAGCTGCTGTTCCCGGAACACCGCCGGGCGCTGATCTGCGAGGAGAAGCCGGAGAGGCTGCTGGAGGCAATGGAGGGGTATAAGACGCCCGTTGAAGCGGTTAAACGATGGATGAGGCAGGAATAGCCCCGCGGAACTCGTGTCCGCGGTGTGGCGTGCGTGCGGTCGAACCGCACGCCGCGCAGGACACAAAGGGACACGAAGGAAAAACACAGCCCTACCCCGGCCCTCCCTCCGCTTCGCTACGGGATGCTTTGCGATCCCCAAATGTTGTTCATTTGGGGAGGGGGTTTTTTGAGATACGGGCGCAATATATTGCGCCCCTACCAAAAAATGAACCACCGCGCAAGGTGAATGAGGCAGGAGAAGCACCGCGGACTCGTCCCCCAGGAGGACGCTTCGCGGTGTCCGCGGCAACGGCAATCGATGATAATGGGCGAGATACGTCTCGCCCCTACAAAAGCATGAACCACCGGCACGGTTGAGACAAGGCTCATTTGGCGGTGCAGGAGAAGGTGGCGACGGTGCCGAGGGTGGAGGCTTTCCACTGGCAGACGGGGAGGGCCTCGCAGGATTTCTCGTCCTTGTAATCGGAGCAATCGATCTCAGGCGTGGGGGTGGGAGTGGGCGGGGAAAGGAGGACACGCGCACCCAGGGGGTCCAGGGAGGGGGTGCCGGCGTCCGTCATGACCCAGCAGCCTTTGTTGGCGTCGAGCATGATGCGCAGCCAGGTACCGTCCAGGTTGCGCCCATCCACCGGGTAGGGCGTCCCTTTCAGGAGCACGTCGAGTGCCGGGAAGACCAGGTCGGGGCCGGTGTGACAGTTGAGGTTCATGGCGGGGGTGAAGTCGAAATGAGGGGCGGAGGTGGGGGTGGGCGTGGGACCGGTGAAGCGGTACCAGGCGAAATCCTGACCGGTGAGGAACTGACCCTCGAGGAGGTGGATGGAGCGGGAGGTGAGACCCTGGTGCCCGCCGGTGACGAGCGTCCAGTGGCCGGTCTCGCCCTTGGCGAGGAAGCCGGCGGCGTCGACGCTGAGGCAGTATTCACCGCCGGTCAGACCGATGAAGTTGTAGGCGCCGTCATGACCGGTGAGGGTGGACTGGGTGACGGGGGAGGGACAGCTGCCAGCCCCGAGGTCCACAACGATGCCGGACATGAAGGGCTCGGAGGGCTGGTGGAGGGCGTCGGCGTCGACACCGTTGGAGGTCATAACGCAGCCGGGGGGGAGGAGGGCGACGGGACCGCTGTCCATGGGAAGGGAGCACTGGTCGTACCAGAGGAGACCCTGGAGACTGGCGGGGGCGGGGCTGCACAGACCCTCGCGGTCGGTGCTGAAGGAGTAGGGGGCGGAAAAGGGTCCGAGGGCGCCACCCAGCATGGGGGCGAGGCGCCAGTAATAGGTGGTGCAGTCAGCCAGGCCGGCGCCGGTGTACCAGATGGAGGAAGGGTCGCCGGTGGTGAGGCTGAGGGCGAGTTCGGAGAAGGAGAGGTCGGTGGAAAAGTCGATGCGGGTAGAATCCGGCAGGCAGGGGTCGGGGTAATCCCACAGCAGGGTGGGGTGGAGGTTATCGAGCACCGAGCCGTTTATCGGAAGGCTGGGGGAGGGGGCGTGCAGGGAGGCGGCGTCGCAGAGGGGTCCGGTGAAGAATAGATGGTTGAGGGATTGGACAAAGTGGTTGGGGCTGATGAGCGAGGAGACGGTCCATTCGTACATGCGTCCGGGGAGCAGGGGGGTGGCGGGGCTCCAGTTGTTGGAGACGCCGGAGACGGTGCCGGTCCAGACCTGGGAGTGGTTGGCGACGGTGGAGACGGAGACCCGGTAGCTTTCGGCGCGGCAGTTGGGGTTGGGGTAGTGCCAACTGAGCACGGGGGTGAGGTTATTGGTGACCGTGCCGGTTTGGGGGGCGCCGAGGATGGGGGCTTCGAGCTTGGTGTCGGGGCAGACGGGGATGTCCTGGTTGCAGGCGGCGAGCGTGGTGGATAGGATGAGCAGGATCATCAATGGAAGAGATATGACAGTTTTGTTCATTAAGACCCTCCCGATGGCAGACGAAGAAAGGACGAGATTCATTATAGGATGAAATGGGGGGCAATTCAATAGGAGGCACCACAGACACATGTCTGTGGTGTGACGCGATGGCAGCTGGAAGCTGCCTCGGTGCACCACCGCGGACTCGTGTGCCCCCAACCCCCCTCTGGCTCCCCCAAATGTTTCACATTTAGGGGGAGAAAAAATGGAAGCATTGAGCGCTCACCCCGACGACTCGTCCCAATGGGATCCCCTCGGTACCCTTCGGGGACGATTTGCTTCGCGATGCCGTCGGGACTAGCAAGTGCGGCTTGCCCCCCTGGGGGGGTGCTTCCTCTCCGTTCCGTTCGGGGACAACGTCGTGAAAGCCGCCCATCGATAACTCTGTCCCTTCGGGATGCTCTGCAATCGTCGATGTGGCGAGGGGGCGGATCGACCCGCACCCTCGCGCATCAGCTCATCTGCCATTTTTACCGCGCGAAAACGACTAGGAACGAATGAGAGGATTTGGGGATCTTTTTTTAGATCATATTTGTGAGCATTTTTTCTGCCTGGATTCGCCCCGTTGACAAAGTTCAACGGGTGGCTGTTTACGGCTTGAAACTGCAAAAACTCAAAACGAAAGACTGGTTTTGAGGCTCTTTTTTTAGATGATGCCTTTAGAAGGGCCTTGCCAACTTTGCACATGAAACCTTTGTAACCCGTCCAGCGGCAGGGGTAGCCGACACAGGCAGCGATGGAACGGGCGACGCCGCGCTGGTAGGGACGGAGGTTGATGCCGCAGGAGGAGGCCCAGCCGATGGGATCGCGGCGGATGGTCTGGCGGACGCGAAGGGCAATCAAGGAATGTAGATTTGTGAGTGAAGATATGTGATCAGGCATTGAAGACCAATGATCTAGTGAACTCGGCAAAGGACGGCGCAATTAAAAAAAGGCAAAGAACGGTTTATGCGGCCGTCCCTTGCCTGGTTATATTATAGAACGGATGTGCTAGAAAGTCAAGAGGGAAATAATCAGAAGAGTTTCACTTGGATAAAAACTGCAACTGCCTCCCGATACTCAACCCCTCCATCGGGATCTCGTAAGAAGAAATCAGAGGTAAAAAGATTCTCCCGATAATTGTTTCCTGCCAGAAAAGCAAAATGATCCTGTTGTAAATCCGCAACATGGCTGAGTTGCTGCAAAACATTTCTAGCCCAACGGCAATTCTCTCCGGCAGACATGGTGTTTAAAGTCAGATTGTAAGGATCAATGACCATCTCAAGATCAAGAAGCCCTATTTTGCTGAAAAGAATATATATTGCATCGGGCTTTAATTTACAGGCATATGTAAGGCTCTTTTTGAATAATGCACCTTTAATAAATATTTACAGATATACAAAAGATTGAGGAGGTTTGATTCCAAAATGATCATCCAATGATAGGGGAACATCATATTTTCTCGTTTTTTCAATTTTTATTGCATAACCATATTCTTTATTGTTAAAATCTTTCGAAGAAAAGTCTCTTTTGATATTCCTCCTTGATCGCTGGTAATCTTCCATAGCGAATTCAATTTATCAAAGATAATAAATTCTATAGTTAGTTCTCCAACGACCTTTTGGATAGGAGAAGAGGCATAAACAACAATAGTTGTTACCAGAGATTTCTTGAAAATAACTCGCCGAAATTCATATTGTTTATACCCTGAAAATATTTTTTCTACATACTCAGGCTTAATGGACAATAAGACCTTCATTTGCCTCAGTTGCCTCCTTTCAAATCGTTATAAGTTGATCATTATTTATCTGTACAAATCCCCTTGGAACATCTTTTATGCTTGGAATTACACCAATTTCAATTAGCCTTTTTTAAGTATTAAACCGCTTTTCAAAGGATCAGCATATAAAAAGTTTACTATAAAAGGACGCAAATTAGAATTGTAAATCCAATGCTCAAGTAACTCCTTATCTGTAAAGACGCTCCTTTTTCCGACACAAATTAATAAAATCACTTTGATCTTTAATTTTTGTTACAATATTCTCAACAATTCCGATAGTGGATACTACACCATGATAGAAACCACCTGTACGATAGAAAATAATATTATCTCCTGTACTTAGTTTCCGTTCAATTGAACGGCTTATATATACTTTCCTTATGGCATTTCGATATGGTTTGTTTTCAATAAAACTAAGAGGGGATTCTGTAAATCAATGAAATCTGGGAATAATTCAGTATGATATTCTGGGTAAATAGGTACGATAAAGGTCTTTTGTCTTCGTCTCTGGAAAAGATAAATTCGGACTAGAAGGGTTGAATGAAGGTGTGAAATTTCGTACGTAGATTTCTTCTGTTCCCGATGCGCTGGCTTTAATTCCAAACTTTTGAAAATACCCGATCTTGCAACAATTGAATAAGCATCAATTGCCCAGATCTCTTCGGAAACACTGTAACATAAATCTCGGCCACCTTTAAGAATAAGGGCGTTGTCAAAAATGATTTTCATAAATCTTCCGCCAAGTCTATATGGAGTAAGAACCACCTTAAACGTACCAACTTTCAACCTCTTGGCTCTGATGAATTGGGGGGTTATATCTGAATCATCCTCGCCTTCTTTTTCTTCTTTCAAGTATAGGAAACCGATAATATGATCATCAGATTTACACACATATGCTTTTTCGTCAGCTTTTCCATTGAACCATTTAGTAAATCCGACATAATCTTCCTTGAATTGATCAAAAAAAGGATCATTCAAATCAATATGGCCAAAAAATTCTCTTTTTACAGTTGGGATCTATAATCTACAAACCCAGGGTTTTCAATCCCCACTTTTTCTATAAAGGAATTAATTGTGAATACTCTATCTGCAAGAGATAATGACAATGCATTTGAATGAATTTTTCTATCATCTGTAATAAAGAAATCTACTCGTCCACAAAACAATTCATTTAAGGGTTAAATCATTTACGAGTTTTGATCACTATCCTTGGAATCAATCAATCCTTGTATTTCTGGAGCAATGAGAAATTCAGTTTGCATTAATCGTTTCGGATTTTAGTTTTACTTCTAAAGTGCGTACAAGTTTTTCATCACCATGCTTTTGTATTTCACGGAGTGTTAAATCGGTAATACATTTCGTATAATAAAGACGATCAAGCCAATTAAAATAATATGCCTATATCATCATTAACGATGGTATTAGCTTCACGATGTATCACAATATTAGTGTCAAGCAATACTTTCATGGCTGTCTCCGGATCTAGCAAGAACGCAAGCTAGATTGCTAGCCAATTCCAATAACACAAAAATCAAGAGAAGAATATGTTGCTAAAAAATAAAGAAACATAAGAGAAAACTTAATATAGACAGGTAAATATTGTTGTTAGCAGATATCCTGGAAATTTGTTAATTTCCAGGATTTATATTTCATTAAATCCAATTGCTTTTAAATATTTCAAACGTTGGGTCATAATAATTATGTTTTCGAGTAAAGTCTTCTCATCCCCTGCCTGGAACAACAATAACCATTCCTTGTCAGCTCGCGTTAGAAGAACACGATAAGCATTTTTGATAGATTTGACGCTCAGTTTTTAATTCTATTCCAATGATCACCAACAAAAGACCAATGTTCCCAACCTTTATTAGCATACCTGAAGTCGGCATCCCAAGTTACACATGCCCAATCAAGTTCAAGCCCTTGTACTTGAAATTCAGTAGCAACATCTTCAAGATAATAAGAAGATCGCACATCTTCTTTTCCATCGAGAAACCAATGAATCGGATCCATCGGTGATTTAACATCTATGGCATATGGTTTTAATCGTTGCGCCTGAGAAGAAACCACAATTCCATAACGTTCTGAGCCCCGTGCTTGTTTCTTCAACCATTGTTTTGCTTTGGAAAGATCTCGCGTTATAACTATTGGATATTTACTTCTCAACATTTGCCAATGTAGTTTCGTGGCCTCATTCGGTTTTCAGGTCCAGCAATTGTTTTACCAATAAGGAAACATTCTCAGCACGAAAAGAACGCATCGAGACGGCAAGATGCAATTCATCTTTATATACAACATTTGAACGCGATTTTACTTCTTCCAATATTTTTCCTGCCCCATATTCGCTATCGGTAAGCCGTGGAGATATATAAATATGCCAATCAGGATATGAACGATTTAGGGCTTCAATCCATTCACTGATTCCAGCCTCTCCAGTATTGATTTCCTGACCCCCACCAACCAAACAAACGATCACTGCCCAATCTGAATGACGATCAAGACAAGAGATAAGAAATTCTGGTTCAGATTTTTTGAAATTTGGAGTTTCTTTCTTCGGAGCATAAAATTTGCTGTTTGCTGCAAATCCCATGCACGTTGTGCTTCATCAAATAATGCCACATGTTCGATTGGTGGCTTTTGAGAATCTATCAGACATTCATCACGAAAATTATGAACATTCTGAATGAACATCTTAACTTCGCTCATCGCTTCACTTTTCTTGATCTTTTGCCCAAGTTCTTTTTCGTGGCGGACTTTATCTCGAGCTAAGAGCTTCACGTAAAATATGAACAAGGGGCCCATTTCCAGAAAGGAAAACACTATAAAGATCAGTGTTTTTATCAATATGCTTGTGTGGCAATATTAAGTCCGACCAATGTCTTCCCTGCACCAGGAACCCCTGTTACAAAACAAATGGATTTTTGCGATTTTTCTTTTGAAAAATTGATAATTTCCGATATTGCATCAGATGTTTCACTTAGGTTTATTGCACTTGCATCACTACGAGAAATTTCACTCACCGAATGGCCGTTATATAGTGCCATTGCGGCTTCGATAATTGTTGGGGTAGGACAATATCTACCAGTTTCCCATTGAGATGCGATCAATATTGACATCCTTCGGTAAAAGTTAAAACATTGTCAATTACTTGACCGAGTAATTCCACATTGCTTTTTATAGGAAAAAGTAATTTGTCGTTTTGTGGGGTTGTAGCTACAACCGGTATGAACGTTTTTGACTTTGGTGGCAATGAGGACGGGAGCAATAAAATGTTCATGGCTCGATTCGTGAAAATTTTTTAAATCCAATGCATAATCCCATACCTGGTCGATCGCATGAAGATGAGAATTCTTTTTCGCCAATTTTAAATTCAAGAACAAATATCACTGGTCCAATTAAGAGTACAACATCAATCCGTTTCCCCATGCGCGGAATAGAATATTCAAAATATATCGCCCCATCAAATCGCAAAAGAACTCTTTGCAAAATATTAATTTCTTCCAACCATGCGTCGCGCTGGGTTTGTTCTAAAGAGAAATCATTATTTCTAGCAAGGATGCCAAGAATCCGTCTGGAGTGTTATTACAGAATTTAGCGATTGAGTCGGAGTAATATTCTCTTTTCATATAAATCCACACTACATGGTCTAAGCAAACAATTCTAAAAATAGAACAGGTTGTAAAATGAAGCGCTTTTACAAATCTTTGCGAACATTAGGACTCAAATAGGGTTGACTAGCTTCTTTTTTGCTTTTTTCATTAACCTCATGAAATCTTTCCCATCATATAAATAAAGGGGTTTCCCCTTTGCCCATTCAACTGCGGGATAGGTGAAACCGCTGGTGGCAATGATGGCACCTGGGCGGCTTTTTCATGCTGCATCATGCCCCAGAAATCCCGGATGATCGATTTGCCAACAGGAGTGCGCCAGCGCTTGCACTGCACGACCCATTTTTCACCATTCCTGGCATGACGACCACGTCCACGCCATGATCTCCGATCGACCGGTGCGCCGGGCGCGATGCCCATCGATCGATAAAGTTCGGCGACCATCTCTTCAAATTCGCCTGGGGACAACTCAACCAGGTCGATCGGAGGACAATCCGAATAAGGTCTTCCTAATATTCACACGAAACATGAAAGATTTAGCAAGCCATATAAAAATCAAGATTACCCCAGTAGTAAAAAACAAACTGGTACTTAATGGCTCCGGGATCAATAGAGATTTAGAATTTGGATTGGGGTTGAAAATCAGGAATATTCGAACGACAGCCCAAAGGCCCCAGACAAAGACCATACTCTTCAATCCGTTTTTTTTGTTTTTTAGAGGAGCGAGGAGCAATATGGGCCAGAAATCGAAGAGAAGGTCAAATATGGAGAAGAGCATTAAAGATCTTAAATCAAGCATTTAATTTCTCCCCTGGTGTTGATAATGCTCAAGACAGTTGTTGAAAAAGCGCCTTAATTCCAGTTAGCGCCCCATAAGGAAGGGAATCAATAGTATTGTATAACGTTTGGGAAGGAAAAACGAATAAATAACAAAAGAGTAGGGGGGACGCTATGGGGGCGCAGGGGATCGTGCCCCTACAAGGGCGAGGCACGCCTCGCCCCTACATGGGCACAACAACCCACAAAAAAATATTTTGTTTGATCATTCCGGGTTGACCTTTTTTTCCAAAATGATCTCAAAAAAAGTGCGTAACGAGAAGGAATATTGGCTATACTATATTCGTAAAT
>CAVUIO010000006.1:0-40486 GCA_963741635.1 uncultured Chloroflexia bacterium | reverse complement strand
CCAGGTTCATCGGACTGTCGGGATAATCGTAGATGTATTTACATTTCGCTCCCAGGAGTTTAAGCGTATCCAGCGCGGCGGAAGTCCCCGCCTGGGCTGCAGGGGACACCAGGCGCCCGTTGACCGTATAACCGCCTCTGCCCCACAACAGGATCGGCAGGTGCAGGTAATCGCGCAGGATACCGGTGATCACCGGCGTCTCCGTCCAGGTGACCACGCAGGCAATAATGGCATCGTACTCTTTTCCGGCCAGCTGCTCAAGCCCATGGGGCACGTCATCGAAGCCGGTCATCGGGTCGGTCTCGGTGACCTGGATACCCATGGAGCGCAGGGCATCGGCAGCTTCACGACCGCGTTGGGTGATCACTTCCCGCGGGTAACCGTAAAACCCAAAGGCAATAAAGCCCACACGAATGTCATCCATAAGATTTGACCTCCATATATAACCTATATAACCTAGTAGTTGCCATGTTTACGTGCGACCTCAACCGCCCAACGAATGTTTTCAGCCGGGGTTTTATCATAGAGATGATCGGCTGTGCCCAGGATAAAGCCGCCCCCGGGAGCCCCCTGCTCGATCGCCTGACGCACGGCACTTTCGATATCCTCCTTGCTTCCAAAACGCAACAGACCGATCTGGTCAAGGTTGCCGACCAGGACCATTTCCCGACCAATTTGTCCTTTTGCCACCGCCAGATCGCCGTCGGCATTGGGCGGCGGGGTAAAGGATTTAAGCGCCCGACAGCCCAGGCGGGCGTAGATCCCCAAAAAAGGCATGATATACCCGCAGTTGTGGAATAAAACCGGCAGACCCGCGGATTCGATCTGGCTCACGTAAGCCTGGTCATAGGGAAACACATAACGCTCATAAAACTTTGGACTGACCAGACGGGCATTGGCCACATTGGCGCCCACGCAGCCCAAGTCTGCGCCACACAAGACGACCTCGGGGACGATGGTCAATCCCTGTTTCTGCCTGAACCTTAAAAGCCGATCGTAAAATGGAAAATTCTCGAGACTATCGACCAACAGGTCCTCCAAACCGCGCAGGTAGAAGGCCTGATTAAAATGGACAATCCGGCAGCCAGGGAGCAACAATGCCGTCATCTCCCAGGAATTCAAAAGCATGGCGCATCTTGCTGCGGATATCGAATGATAAGGGAGGTTCGAACTCTTCAAACAGATCCAGGTCCCGCTCGGATTTAATAAAATGCTCCTCCCAGCCAAAGAAACTGAGGTCCCTTTCTCCTTTCACGGTAACCACCACCTGGCTCAAATCCCCCCCGGGGGTGTGGATCGTCCATTTTTCCCGGGAGCGATCATCCCGGGTTTCCACCGTCAGCTCCACTTCCCAACCCGGGGCAGAGGTCTTGGTAAAGTAGGTGGTATCCAGCCACTCCGGACGCAGCATGATATCCAGGCCGAGCTCACGACCGGTGGAGACAACATCATCCACAGGGTCGATCTCATTCCTACCGATAAATTCGTGCACGAAGTAATCCTGGATGAAAAAACTGACCGGGACCTTATCGGGGACTTCATGCTTCAACGCGCCAAGGAAGGCGCTGCCGGGAATTCATGCCTAGATCTCCATGGATTCAATCCCCATGACCTTCGCCAGGAGGGTTAATTTATCCGCCAGGTGACCGTAAGCCAGGGCCATGTGATGAGGCGAGCCGGCCATACACCAATCGTCACACCACGGAGAGATCTTCAGATGGCGGGGTTTGAACAGCATCTGCGGGGCAGATACCGGGCGGGGTTTAATGGGCAAGGACTCGCCTTCCGCAATGTTGAACCGCCACTGCGAGTCACCCACATTTACCAGGGACAAGTTGGTCACGGGCCCCGGAGCGTAGGCAAATTCCAACCCAGCCCCAAACCCATGCACCCCCTCATAGTAAATGCTGTGCTTGACCTTGACGCTGCCAGGCTTATCGGCCAAGGCCGGGTTACCATGGCCATCATGGGAAAGGATCATCGCCTCCTGCTAAAATCAATCACGTAGTTTTCCAGGAATGTGGCCTGACCAGCCAATTCCTGCAGGACGAGCATGGCGACGGCTGTGGTGATATCCCCCTCCGTGGAACAGGGGATGCCCAACTCGCACAAGCGCCCGGTGCCGTAGGAGGGGATGATGCCCACCCGGGGGTCGGAAAGGAAGACCTGGTCAAAGGTGGCGAGGGCATCAAAATTGTTATCGCGGGCGACCTTCTCGAGCGCCAACGCCAGGCGGCAGGACCGTTCGAACAGGCCGGCATCCATCTCCACCTGGTAGCGACCCTTCTCCCGGTTGACCAGCGCCTCCAGCTCTTTGCGGGAAACCTTTTCCATGGCGACCGCGATCTTTTCCGGCTCCAACGGCCAGCACACCGGGCCGATATGCTGCCTGAGGTTAAGCTGGTCGACCATTAAATCGGTCATCCCTTCAAAGGCATGTCCCACAATGCCGATGCGAGCCGACTTGAGGCGGCGGATAACCCCGGCGGCTTCAATATATTCGGCGAGCTTCTGCCGTCCGAAAGAATCATCGAGTTGAGAGGTGACCATCCAGAAGGGATGTTTTATCCGTATCAATGCCGAGGTCAATTCCGGAACACCCGCCATGCCCGAATTGAGCATGATCAGGTCAAAATCAGCGTCCTCAGGTAAAAATGGGATCTGCTGGGTATTCCACACCAAAACCGGGGCGTTGGCTTCCAAAAAACAACGGACCGGCACGATGCCCTTGGTGTAGGCAATCTCAACTGCCACGATCAGATCCACGCCTTCCCCGTTGAACATGCGGGCGGCGGCTGCGGCCTGATCCTCTTCTTCGATCAGACCCGGGAATACAACCGTGGCATAGGGTGACAAAATATCCGCGATGTGCTGCGCATACTGCTGAGCCCGGGGACGCAAGTGGGCAGTCTTGTTGTAATCATCCTCCAACAAGGCCGAGATAAAAACACCTATTTTGGGTTTTTGAGCCATACATCCCATCCTTCTTTTAACCAGCTTTTATGATCAGCCCTTGATCCCGCTGCCGATGGCGATCCCGGAGATCAACTGCTTGTTGGCGATGAGGAAAATTATGGCTGCCGGCAAGATATTCAGCAATGCTCCAGCCATCAACAAATTCCACTCCGTAGTGTGCAGACCCTTGAAAAACGAGATCCCGACCGGCATGGTCATCATTTCCATTTTGCTCAAATAAATCAAGGGGGTGAGCAGATCATTCCAATAGTTGGTAAAGCTCAAAGCCGCCAAGGCGGTAATCGCCGGGCGGGAAATGGGCAGGACAATGTAATAAAAAATTTGAAACGGGTTGGCCCCGTCCATGCGGGCGGCATCCTCCAACTCGATCGGCAAGGTCATGAAGAATTGGCGCATCAAGAAAATACCGAAGGCACTTCCCAGAAAGGCCGGCACGATCAAAGCCGTGTGCGTGTTGACCCAGCCCAGGTTCTTCATAATAATGAAAATGGGGATCATTACCACCTGGTAGGGCACCATCATCGTTGCCAATATCACCAGGAAGGTTGTCTGCCTGCCCACGAAGTGCATGCGGGCAACGGCATAACCACCCAGGGTGCACGAAATCACCTGACCAAGAGTGGCGAGGGACGCAACCTTAACCTGTTAAACATCATCCCGGCAAAAGGAACCACCTCAAAAACACGTTTGAAGTTCATCAGGGTAAAGTAATTCGGCCACCAGATCGGAGGATACTTGAAGGTGTCCCTCAGGAACTAAATGAGGTGGATACCATCCAGAACATGGGCAGCAAGATAATAATGGTAGCCACGATCAGGACAAGATAGATCAGTATGTTACTGAGCAATGGGCGAACTTTTATGGGGTGTTCCATTTTGAGTATGCTCATATAAATTCATTCCTAGCTATAGAATACCCAGCGTCGTTGAGAGATCCACGCAACCATGACCACTGCCAGGGTGATGAAGAATAATACATAGGCGATTGCCGAGGCGTAGCCCATGCGTAATTGTTGAAACCCGGTTTGGTAGACATAATACACCAGGGTGATGGTAGCATTTTGCGGACCACCCTTGGTCAAGACCCAGGTCTGATCGAAAACCTGAAACGAAGAAATCAGGGAAATTACAAGCACAAAGAATGTCGTTGGAGAAAGCATAGGCAGGGTAATATTGAAAAATTCCTTCCATCGGTTGGCTCCATCTATCCGGGCGGCTTCAAATAGTTCTTGCGGGATTCCCGTCAAACCGGCCAGGAAAAGCACCATGTTATAACCAAGACCCTTCCACATGCTTATTACTATGATGGCGGGCATCGCCATGTTTACATCCGTCAACCAACCCGAAGTAGGCAGATGAAGCACCTGTAAAATGTAATTTAGCAGTCCGATATAGGGGTCGAGCATCAACCCCCACAACAAGGCTGTGGCGACCGTGGATGAGATTACCGGAAGCATGAACATGGTGCGGAAAAAGCTCATCCCCTTGAGGGCACGGTTTAAGCAGCAAGGCCAGTACCAACGACAAGACCATCCCTCCCGGCACCGAAATTGCAGTATAGTAAATGGTATTCCATAATGCCCTGAAAAAAATGGGGTCCTGGAATAAATTGATAAAATTACTGTAACCCAACCATGGTGGGCGCACCCAAGGCATCCCAATTGGTGAAACTTAAGAAAAAACTCGCCACAATTGGGACTATGTTCAGCCCAAACAGGCCGACCAACGCCAGCGCCAAAAAACCTAAAGCCCAGATATTTTCCATCAGCACCCGCCGGCGGTGAGATCGGCGAGGTCTGCTCCGCCTTGGTTTTAACCAGAGGTTCGACGAGATTTGAATTCATTTTTGTAGGAGGGATGTGAGCTGGACCGGTCTCCCGGTCCAGCTCACCAACTCTTTCCTTTCCAGTTGAATTTAACCACCGTATGTTTTCTTCGCTTCGGCAAGCAGGCTATCCAGTTTGACAGCCAAAGCATTGCACGTGGTGGGCACGTCGGCACCCTTCCAGACTGCATCCAACTCATTATCGACTTCGACCATCCAGGTATTCTCATCCAACAGGCCGTATTGGACGTTCTTGGCGTACTTGTCCATCGTCTCGAGTTGTATAGCCGGGTGACCGAGCTTGTTGAGCCAATCTTTCTGGTAGGTACCTTCGGCTGCGGACTTAAGAGCCGGAATTTCCACCGAAGGCGCGAGCGTATTTTGGCCAGAATCAGACACGCACAGGTCATAGACCAACTTCCAGGCCGCACCCGCAAATTTGGTCTGCTTGAAAATGATAAACACATTCGGCTGACCAATGGTCATCCGATTCTTCCCCGTAGGATCCATAGGGGAAAGTGCGTTATCAAATTCGAAATCCTTGATGCCATTGGCGGGATCCAGATAGGTCTGGGTATTCCATGTGCCGCCCAGCAACATGGCCATATTGCCAGCCATGAACTGCGAATTAGCGCCGTTCACCGCCAAACCGCTGTTGGGGGGCTCGACAGGGGTGGTCTTGTGCTTCACGTAAAAGTCGGCTGCCTTTTGAACAGCATCGATCACCTGAGGGTTGTCAAACGAAGATTTCTGGAAGTTCTGGCTGTCCCAGGGATCAACGCCGAACATGCCCATCAACTGGTACCAGGGTTCCCAACCGATCCCCAAGCCCCACTGGGTGGTATTGCCGTTGTCGACCACGGTGAGTGCCTTAGCGGCTTCGACCAGGGTGTCGTAGGTCCAGGTCTCATCGGGAACTTTAGCGCCAGCTTTATCGAAAATGGTCTTGTTATACCATAACACGTCGGCATCCCAGGTGAGGGGGACGCCATAAAAATGCTTGTTGGCGCCAAACTGCAGGCCAAGCCAGGCATTGGCATACCATTTCGATTGATCGACATTGGCAGCGGTAACCATGTCATTCAAATCCATGAGCAGGTCCCGGGCATAATATTTCGGCAAAGCGTCCGGGATCAACATGGCAATATCAGGTTGGGTGCCGGCGGCGATCTCGGTTGTCAATTTGTCCATAAAGCCCGAATAATCGGCAAACTCGAAATCGATGGACACATTCGGGTTCTTGGCCGTATAACTGGTAACCAAAGTCTTATATACATCCGGCACATTTCCGAACACGTAGGAACCGAGGGTCAGGTGAACCGGTGTTTCGGTGGCGACCGCAACCTTACCACAGGCAGAGAGGATCTGCGCTAAAACGATCTCGGAGGTAGCAAACCCTGCGATCTTCAGAAAGTCTCGACGAGTAACGTTTCCCATATCTTCAACTCCTTTTTTATGCTTGATCATAAAACCTTAGTTGGATAGGATTTGAATATTTATTTGGGTTATATGCGCATATCACTCCTCCAATTATCATTTCAATCGAGGCGAGAGAAAGCATCCATATAGTTGTCCAACTTACAATAAAGCTGGTAGTAACGAGAATAGACCTGTTGGTTGGCGCCCGGTTGAATTCGACCTTTCAACGAGACCATTTGTTCACATGCCTGCTGCAGGGACCCAAATTCCCCGACAGCCACACTGGCCAATATCGCATCTCCCAATAATGCCGCCTCTTCACTGGCCAAGGTGATAACGGGTAAACCGCAGACATCCGCTTTGATTGGTTCCAGAGGGAGCTGCGTGCGCCTCCACCGCTGTTGCGTATCTCCTCTGCGAACCCGGAGGCCATGATCAGATCGAGGTTTCGGCGCAACATGTAGGCGACTGCCTCCATGATGGCCCGCACAAAATGCCCGCGCTGGTGCCCCAAAGAAAAACCGCTGAACACCCCGGCGCGCCGGATTGTAAATCGGGTTCAAAGACCCCGACAAATGTGGCAGCATCAATAATCCCTCAGCACCCGGAAGGAATTTGCTCCGCCAGAGAGGTCAATAAATCATATGCATCCGAATTCCGTTCACTGGCGATTTCGATTTCCACCTGGCAGAATTCATCGCGAAACCATTTCAAAGCCATCCCGGCCGTTGGGCAAAAGGGGCAGACCAAGAACAAATCCGGGATACTATGTCGATAAACTGGCACCTTATCGCGAGAGATGAAAATTAAAGGCAGGAGTGGACGCCTGCAACGCCAGGGCGGCGCCTGTTGTTTCACAGATGATCCCCGGCCGTATGTTTCCAGCGCCGATCGCGCCAACAGTTCCTGATCCATGCCTCCCAAAACCACAGGGGTGTTGGGTTTTAACCCAAAATCTCTCCGCCTCCCTGGTAATGCCTCCCACAACCATGCCGGCTTTTGAAATCTCCGGTAATTGCTCCTTCCTTACACGGAGAGCAGCCAGCATATCTTCCCACCAGATGTCATGCACAATGTCATACATCATCGTGGAACTCGAAACCGCGCCCTCTGTGATGAACTGTCCAGTTAAACGGTAAACGAGATAATCCTGGACCAAAAGATACTTGTAAACCGAATCAAAAATCTCAGGCTGGTTCTTTTTTATCCACAAGATCTTGCAAGCCGACCAAGTGGGGGCGACATCACACAAACCAGTGACAGTGTAGATCTGTGAACGAAATAAATTTTCCAATTCCAGTGCTTCTTGTTTAGAACGATTATCCAGCCAGATCAACGCTGTCCGTAAGGGCGAGCCATCTTTTCCGACAGGAATAACGGTTTCCCCCTGGCTGGAGATTGCCAAAGAGCAAATTTCACCAGGATCAATTTTTGATAATTCAAGTACGGTATGTATGCCCGCGCGCAGGCGTTCCAATAAACTTCGGGGTGCAGCTCCACCCAATCTGCTGCGGGCGTCTCAAGTGAATATTCCTTCGCGACCAATCGCGAGGGACAAATCCGCTTGTGTTGAACAAGCCAGCTTTAACCGAAGTGGTCCCTGCGTAAGTCCTACAAACATGCCCATGTGATCAAAAGGATTGATACCCTGCAGCCAATCTCATCGACCAACACTTATGTTTCCGGTAGTGCTTGATAGTAAAAATAAGGATTTATTTGTAAACCCCGAAATTTGCGTTTAAATGATATTCAGTTATTGAATTGCATAATTTTCGGTATAGAATTTCAGAATGCCCTGTCAGTATATCTTCCTGATTTTTCATTAGGTTTGGAGCGGTTACCAGCAACTGGCGGGCGATACGAGTGGACCGGAGGCGTCCGATGCAAAACCGTCAGCCCCGATCTTATCGGCGTAATCCTGGGTGACCGGGGGCTCCGCCAATGATCACCTTGACCTTGTCGCGGGCAAACCGGCTGATTTTAAAGCTTAACCGTGACCTGCATATTGCTCATGGTTGTGGTGAGCAGGGCCGACATTCCGATGATCTGGACGCCTTCCCGGACGGCCTTTATGAACCCTTCCGGCGTGACATCCACGCCCAGATCCACGACTTCGAACCCGGAACCTTCCAGGGAGCACTCATGGCGACCAGGTTCTTGCAATATCATGCAGATCGCCTTTGACAGTTCCTATGGCAATCTTCCCAAAGCTTTTACTTCTGCCCCTGGCCAGGTAGGGCTTCAATGATTTTAAGCCGCGTTGCATGTGCGCGTGCTGCCACCAGCATTTCCGGCACGAAGAAATCACCCGCCTCGAATTGCCGGCCAACTTCGCTCATTGCAGCGATCAGAGCCTGTTTAGAATTTCTTCCGCACCGATCCCTGCCGCCAGAGATTCCTGGATCCCGGTTTCAGCTTCTGTGGACTGGCCTGCAATCACATTCTGGTAAATCTCATTTAGATCCATGGTCGTTCCTCATTGAAAAGATTGGCAGGCGCGCCCAACCAAGCGGGCTACATCAGCCATGCTGCGTTATATTTTTTAAGATAACCCTGTCTGGCCCTGTTACCAGGCCAGACCGTCCAAGAGATGCAAAATCGATCTAATCCAATTTATATTTGACTGCCACTTTTTTCGGATCCGCATTGGCTTTGACCACTTCTTTAAGCGCGTCCAAAAAGCGAGCCACTGGCGCCTGGACCACATTTCTGCCGAAGACCACTCCACGGGCTCCGGAACGCACTGCAGAAGCGGCAAGGAATAACGCATCCTTCTCCAGTTTGGTCTTCTTGGCACCCAAAGCCAGGATCGGAACCGGTGTGCTGGAGGTGATATTTTCAAAGTTCTCTCCGGTGTAGAAGGTCTTGACCAAGTCCACACCCAGCTCTGCCACCGTGCCGGCACCCAATGCGCACCAAATCGTACAGGTCAGCCGGATTGGCATCGTCACCACCGGTGGGAAACACCTCCCCAATCAGCGGTATGCCAAGGCTGCGCTTCTCGTTCACGAAACGTGAGAGTAAGGCCACATTTTGCGCATCTTCGCTCTCTTCCGGATCCGCAAGGTCAGGCTGGCAAGGACGAGGTCTGCTCCCTGAGCGACTGCATCTGCCACCGAGAGCATGGGCACGCTGTGGGAGTGCGTATAATTCCAAATAGAGATGTAATTCGACGCAAAGTTCAGACGCAAAATCATCGCCGGGGCGCCGCGCTGCTCGAAAACGCTGGAGCAATGAGCAGCTGTGCCGGGAGCCATGAGGATCGCATCCGCTCCACCCAGGGATTTCACCACCTGGGGTAAATCCTGGAAGCCGGGAAGCGGACCAAAATAAAGCCCATGGTCGATGGCTACGACGACTGCGTTTTGCCCGTTAGAGAACAGGCGGGAAAACCTGACTTTTTCTCCTGTAGTTGGCATAACTAATTCCTTTTCTATTCGTGAGGTAAATTACATCAATTGAAAACTGCTATCACTAAGAATATTTGGTATATTTCCGGTCCTTTTGATCAAGCCAAGATAACATCCACGCCCAGATATCGCGAGCCGCCTCGATAAAATCAAGCGGCGCTTCGCTATCGGTGACCAGCTTGCTCACCCTGTCAAGCGAGACAAGATTCACCAAGCCGATAACGCCTATTTTGCTCGAGTTCGGCGACAACAATCACCTCTTTGGATGCCTGAACCATATAGCGGTCAACATCCGCTTCCAGGATATTGGCTGCAGTTACTCCATTGGATCACCGTTATTCCATCCGCGCCGAAAAACACTTTATCAGCATGGATATCTTTAAGTGTTCCACCGTTTGGGGGCCCACCAACGCCTCATTTTGTGGCAAGTAGATTCCGCCCAGTAGACACCAGACGGATACCCGGGCAAGCCCCAATATTCGCGAAAGATCGATAATGATGGAGTGTAAACGGCAAGATTCCCAGCTTCACGCAGTTCTGAACAGATGTGCCTGGACACTTGCAATGGAGTAGTGCCTGCATCCAGGATCACATGGTCACCGTTTCGGATCAAAGAGGCAGCCGCCTGGCCAATACGTTCTTTCTTGTCCCGATTAAGATTCATTCTGGTTGAGTGTTCTTTTTCGAGCGCGGTCATGGGGCATAACCACCGCGCCAAATTGCGTGCGCTTGAGCAGCCCGAGTTCTTCCAGGACCTCAAGGTCTTTTCGGACGGACGCTTCTGCCACGCCGAGCTGCGCGCTCAGATCACTCATACTGATGCGCTGCTGGCCATCCAGGAGCGACATTATTTGAAGGCGTCTTTGATCGGCAAAAGTGGCCATTTGATCCGATGGAGGAGAGTTTTTTGAAGGCATCAAGACCCACAAAAAACTCTCCTAACTTCTGCATCGAAAGGTTATTCCGGAGGAAGTTCCTTAAAGTTCAAGGAAATATCCATTCCCTCATTCTTGCGCACATAGTAGGCTACAAAGTAGATCAAGGCGGAAATCACAACGACTGCAACAGTGATGACGATCCCTGCTCCTTGGGTGCTGGCGGCAGCAACCCATATTTGAATACAACATAACCATACAGGATTTCAGCCAGGATTGCGACAACTCCGGAGATCACCACCAGCGGGATGCCAAATATTTCGATTTTGGCTGCAGACGTTTTGTAGAGATCCTTCAGCCGGTAGGGGAACACAATGGCAGATACACCTACCAGGACGATGGGCGGGATGCCGAAAAGACCGGCGATCACGATCACGGTCATAAACGTGGGTGAGAAGACCGCCCACACCAGGCAGATGACGCCGATGATCGTGCAGACAACCAGCCCGGTAATTGGGGCATGTGTGCGCTCGTTTACATCTCCCAACTTGCCCGGCATCACCCGATCAAACGCCATGGCAAAGAAAGCCCGGATGGGTTGAACGAACTGGATGAAATGCACCAGGGGCAACCAGGCGATAAAGGAGAACGAAATCAAGAAGGGCAGCAAAAACCCACCAGGAATAATGCTGGTCAACAACACCAGGTACGGCGCAGATGGAAGTGCGTATGCGGTTGGGTTTGCTGTGCTCAGGATAATTAACCGATGCGATGAACTGCTGACCCGACCGTCTTGTAGAGCAGGAGTGTCATGACGATGAAGATAACGTATTGGATCAAGGTGGCCCATAATATGGCATACCACTGCTTGCGGGTAGCGCCGCCTTTGATCTCACCCGAGATAGCCACAGACCACCAGCTCCACATGCCGAAGGTCAGTAGTGCACCAACTGCCGCCAATGTGGGTCCCAAGGCAATACTTCCCGGTCCAGGTCATCCCGGCAGCGGTGCCTGTGCGATCATGTAGTTGTACGAATCGGCCTGGTGGGTATACGTCTGGGCATAAGCGTTAAACCTTTCGATGAAAGTCGCCTGTCCACTGAAAAGCAAGATGATACCCATAATCAGCAAACCGGCGAAGGCGATCCACCATAGGATCATCTGGATCTTCATAGTGATACGTATACCTGCCCGCCAGCATGAATACAATGGCTGCAATGCTGAGCAGGCCGACAATAAGCTTGGCCGGACTCCCGCCCAGCGAATTGCCAATGTTGACCAGGCCGGCATTACCGGTGATGGACCCCACCACTTGAATGGCTGGTTGCAGTGCGAAAACCGTCCAAGCCCAGGCCCAATATCCGATGGACAGGAACCCGGAAAATGCAAGGCTGATGCTGCTTACCAAGCCGAGGGCCGGATGCAGGGTCCGGCTGACCAGGATATAGTCGCCACCAGTGCGTGGCATAGCAACTGCCAACAGTCCGAAAGCAGTGGCGATGAATACAGCGAGTATTAAGGTGATCACCATTCCCAGGATCATGTTCACACCAGGAAATGCGCCCAGGATCCAGAACAGGGAGAAGGCCAAAATCAACCCTGGAACTGCCGGAAGCATATTGAACACAATTACCTGGCCCATGGTGATCTCGCGCACCAAACCGGTTGCCTTACGCAAATAAAGCCCGGGGGCAGCGCCCTTTTCTTCATTTGACTGAGTAGTATTCATGATGATAATTCTCCTCTAGGTTATCCTTCTTCGAAAGTTCATTTAGTTGGACATCTGAATGAAACGTTCGGTTGAAAATACATTACTCAGGCCTATATCCTCCTTTCGGCGGTTCGTGAACCTTACCCCCGCACCATCTGGTAAGTATCCAATCCATCTTTCTTAAGGCCGACAATCGCGCCGCATAGCATTCCGTCGGAATAAGCGCTGCCGGGGTTGATACACAAGGTCCTGCCGATGCGAGCCATACCGCTCGACTCGTGGACATGACCGTGCAATCCCACCAAAGGTTGGTGTTTTTCGATAAATGTGCGCACCGATTTGCTACCCACCGGCACCAGGATGGGCTGTCCCATCTGGGTATGGAGCCGGAAATCTTTTTCGAGTTCGGGAGCAGTATCCAGTTGACTGTCATAAGGCGGGGCGTGAAAATTAACCACAAGATTTTGAGGCCCCTTGACGCAAGTTGCCATTGCCTCCATTTTCTCCATGAGCTGATCTTCACCAAGTTCCCGGATGGTATCCCATGGGGTAGGGTTGGAGTAGCCAAGGCTGATCATCTCGTGAAAATCATCCAATTGAACGCATTTCTCATCAACGTTGATCACGACTCCTGAAGCGGAAAGGATCTCAGCTACCTGCGGGGGATCGTCATTGCCGGCCATCATGTAACAGGTGACATTGGCACCCTTCAATTTCTCTGCAGCCAATTCCAACCAGCATCTCACCGATGAAAGCGCGGTATCCTGGAAGACTTGCTGGTGAAAGTCAGGATCGGTTTCCAGCCGCTTCACTTCCTCCAGTTCCATTTTGCGAGGGTAAAATCCGGAGTAGTTAATCAGCCGGTACAGCTCTGTCAGTTCAGCCTCCGTGCTGGCACTGTAATCCCGTCCCATGAGATGGCAGGTATACTTCCCATCCTGCCGGACACAGGGAACGAGGGCTTTGCCGGTAATATCCCCTCCCAAGACCAGGATCGATACGCCATAAACCTTGGCTGCATTCAGGAACTTACGGAATAACCGTTCCGAACCATGAATGTCTGTCGCAAAAAATAATTTCGTTGCTATTTGTTTTTTAAAAAACATGCTCATTTCCTTTCCTAGCTGCGTCGTACCTCTTCCGGTAATTCATACCACTTCACCCTATCACCCACACGAGCGCGCATTTTCCATTTCACCGATTTTGGTTCAGAGTCGATCGTGTTGCGCAAAACTTGTACCTGCTCTTCGATTGAATAAGTCCCAACCCGGGGGACACCTTTGGCAAATTCGACAACCCGGTCCAGGTTTAATTGAATGGTGCGATACAACCCCCAGTTGCCGGATGTAAGATGAGCAATATATTTTCCATTGATCATCTCCCCGTCCTGATCACCGACCTGGTGATCACTGAGCAGCGTGAACAGGTCGGTAACATCCTTTGGATTAATTTCAACGATCTGAAGTTTAGTCAGGAGCAGGTCTGCGATAGGCAATGTGTGCGTATCCACGTTTATCCTGGAACGGAAGTCGAGCCTGTGGCACATATTCATCTCGTCGAAGAGGATGTCCACTTGCCGCTGATTTTTATGGTCATGGAAGAGCAGGCGGGTCCGCCCATGTAACGAGTTGAAGAACTTGTCGCCTTGATATCCCAACTCACTTAGGAAATGTTTTACTTCGGCGGTACGGGTGCTAAGACCCACCAAATCCAGGTCCATGTAGTCGCGACGCAACAGCTCATGATCGGCACTCGGACAGCGCAGCCATATCGCAATCCCACCAAGCAGGCGCAACGGCACGTGGACAAGATCCATGGCACCCGCCACCCGCCGGGCTTCGCTACGAATATCGTCTAATGGCACGTGAGGTTCAATAGTCAAGTGATCGCCTTTATCTTTTTACCTTATTTAGAAGCTCCAATCGGCGTGGGAAAAGCGGTTGGAGCGTTTCATAGAGAGCAACATACAGATTAAACGCGTCTTCGTAAAATGCCTGCCTGGCTGGATCTGGTTCCAAGCGAGAACCGGGACGAGCCATCCCTCTTGTTGCGGATGGGATATCCGGGTAATATCCCACCCCGACTGCAGCCAGAATAGCGGCGCCCATCACGGCTGCCTCGCGGTGGCTGGGCATGATCACAGGCAGGTTGCAAACATCCGCCTTGATCTGCGACCAGAGTCGACTCTTCGCCCCGCCCCCCAAAGCGCGCAGCTCGGTCGCCCCCACACCCAAGCGCTGAAGCCCCTCCAGATCGCGGCGGAGCATATAAGCAATGGCTTCCAGGATCGCCCGCGTAAAATGGGCGCGGGTGTGGCTCAGGGTAAAACCAAAGAACACACCCCTTACCTGCGCATTAAACTCCGGGAAGAATGCGCCTTCCAGGTGCGGCAACATGATCAAGCCATCACTACCTGGGGGAACCTGAGCTGCCGGGCCGGTGAGCAGATCGTAGACATCCAGTCCTTGCTCCTGTGCCTGACTGATCAAGTCCGGAGCAAAACAGTCCTTGAACCATTTAAATGTGAGGCCGCCGGTGGGGTTCCAGGGCAACATGCAGTACATGCCCGGGACGGCATGGATATGGCAGGGAAGCTTGGTTTTAGCGTCGAATAACGGCTCTTTTACTGATGCCACCAGCGCAAGAACAGAACCCGTGCTTTCGGTGATCATGCCGGGGGCAACGTTGCCTGCCGCAATTCCCGCGCACACCTGGTCTAGAGCGCCGGTAACAACCCTGGTTTTTGGACTCAGGCCGGTTTCAGCTGCACATTCGGGGGAGATATTTCCAAATGCTGTGCCCGACGGATACAAACGAGGAATTTGCGAAGAAGTGATACCTCCAAATGCGAGGAGCTCATCTGACAGGGTCTTGCTGCGAATATCAAAAACCAGTGAAGACGACCACAAGGTGTATTCGCCGACGAAATTCCCACTCAAACGGAACAGGATGTAATCCTCGGGTAAGAGAAAGGCTGCTGTTTGCTTGATGACATCGGGCTCATGCTTGCTCATCCAACGGAATTTTGTCACCGGCCATATAGGCCCAATTTCCGGTTGCCCACTGATCTCGAGCACTTTCTGGCTTCCCACGCTCCTGAGTAGTTCGTCAACCTCCGGTTGGGAGCGATTATCCATCCAGTTCAGGGCTTTACGAACGGGTTTGCCGTCGGCACGCATCGGAAAGACGGTTTCACCGTGACTTGAAATGGAGACTGCCGCGATGCTCTCCGGCTCACCGCCCCATTTTTTTAGAAGCCTACGGATGGAACGGGCCATCGGCGCCCAATATATCTCGGGGTCTGCTTCGATGGCTTCCCCTTCCGGCATGATCATGTACTCGTCTGATTCCAACACCAACAGCTCACCCTGCCCGGTGAAGAGTGCAACTTTAACGGTGGAAATGCCGATGTCAAGACCCAGGAATAGCTGTTCTGCCATCCGTCCCATCTCCTCTTGCGGTTAGCGCTGGTAAGTCACTACCCGGACACCCAACATCTGGCACAGATCGACCAGCTCATTGCGGACATCGCCATAAACCATTCCATAATGATTGGAAGCGATATTTTTGGCAAACCAATTGGGGTCGTCGTCCAGCATAACGTCTGTTGCCGGAGGCGGCGGGCAATTCACTTCGTGCCAGTTGGAGGTATCTATGGTAGTCCCGGTGGTGATGTGCATCTTGTACTCATCTCCACGCGCAGCCAACCTGGCTACTGTCACCTTCTGCCCAGGCACGTACGGGCTGGAATTGCTGATTCCCTGGAAGTCGGCATTGTAACGGGAGATCAGGCAGCGGGCCGGATCACACATACCGATCGGGTTCAGCCCGCAGCAGGAGATGGTCAACCGGTCAGAGAAGACCTCATGGATATCGCCATATACGGTCTGGTTGCCGGTGAGGTAGTGCAACATCAACTGGGTGGCTGAAGCCATCAGGTCGCCTTCGCAGCTACACACGAACTCCCGGCTCAGGAAAGAAAGTGGAACGCAGGCAGTAAATTTATAAATCTCTGATAACTCATAGTGACATTTGACATTAAGGGCATCCAGTTGGTTTTCATTGCCCAGCTTGCGGAGCGTCGTAGCCATGCGTCCTGCCTTGAGCAGAAGCTCGTCGGTAACACCCGGCCCGATACGGCAGGTGCGACGCACTTCATCGGCAAACGCGACAGCTTCCTTCTCTTCGACCTCTTCCATGCCCTTGATAATCAGCCACTGGTCCAAGTGGAATATTTCTGGTCCGATCTTCCGGCGCAGAGAAACGTGATCCGCGGTGGCAGTATAGATACCCAAGGCAGGGTAGCCAAACAACCCGATGCGGGTATCAGAGAGGCGCCGCTTTGCGAGGGCAACCTTAGCATACGCGGCGATTTCCTGCTGTACTTCTGGTTTTTCGGGCATGCCCCAAATAAATTTATGTGCCACACTCATTTCTTCCATTGTTTCGCGAAGAACAGCAGCAGCCACAAATGCCCCCGTGGTAAGCATCTCATCACTGCCTTCCTGGGCAGGAAACATCACCAGACTCCACAATAAAATCGGCTTGTGAAAAACTTTGTCCAGGGCGGCCATGAAATTGGATGGCTCCATCCAGCAAGATATAAAACCAATAATCAAGTCAGCGGGAGTCTGCTCGAGCTGCCTGGAGACCGCAGCAGCGTCAGGGATGCTGTTAACTGTTTGGGTGGTGACCAGGTCGATATCCAGACCAGCCACCATGTTTTTGCTTCTTTCGATCAATGCTCCCAATAGATCCTGAGGGTAAAAACGGTCTCCAAAGGGCACCAGCACTACTTTTGGTTTCATTTTGATCCTTTCTGTTTGATAGATATTATGATCTTATTCCTTCACGGTACCATCACTGCCGAGGTAACTTACACTTTTCACCCCAGTATAGGCTACCAGCGCAGTTTCGCATTCAAGCACACTATTTGCCGCCAAAGTGCTGAAAACGCCATGATCTACTGCATCGTGTAATTTCTGGGGGTAGCCTGTCCATGCTTCAAGTGCGCCGACATAATAGCCGCGCCAACTGCCAGCGACCGTCCACAGCCAGACTGCTTTAAAAATATCATTTGGAAATACCAAACCGGCTCCAACCCGGGAAGCCGTATCGGTTACAGCCAACCAACCTGCCTGCAGCCCGGTAGCAAACTGGAACTCACCGTATCCAGAATCAGGAGGCGGCATCAAGCGCATGTCCACCTGGCGCCCGGTGGCGGATTCGGTTGCAAAAGGCCAGGTGTAGCGTGTCCCCTTTTGCCCAAGACGCTCATCAGGCGAAGACTCCTCGATCAGCATTTCGCCAGCGGGCAGGTCGAAGCGTGTGCCCGGATTGACATCCCAACACGGATGGAGCCCCCATAGGAAATCAAACGGTAAGCCGGATAAATTGGTAATCCGGTGACGCAAGTGAACAACCGGCTCACGACGGCGCAGTGACATCCAACGCTCCACCCGCAATGGTGAGATAGGCGTGTAACGCCACAGGTGGACTTCCACTTCATCTGGACCGCGTTTTACGATATCGTAATCCCAGCGCAACGACCAGGATTCGCCGAGATAGGGATAAAGATCATTTCGATATGTTGAAGGATGACCTGTTGGTATGGCCTCGTCCATTCCTCCGGATAGCCAGGCATCAATATCAGCCTGAAATACCCCGGCACGCGGCTCGATGCGCGGGTTGTGCCAGAGAAAATCCCGGTCGAGCGGTTTATAAATAAATTCATGTACACGTGCGCCCAGATCCACCAGCACGCTGGAGCGAATCAATTCGTTTTCGAGAATAATCACCTTCAAGCCATTAAGAGTCCACTTGTCCGAGATTCGGCAATCCTTCATGAGAACTCCTTCACCTCATTCTTTCAGGTTTCCAGCAACTCTTTTTCAGCAGCCCGCACGACTTCGTCGATGGCCCTAGCTTTTGCAGAATCGGCCTCGTAGAGATCATTCCGAGCCAGGATCTTCTCCACCCGTCCGGCAGCGGTGTTCAGCATATCGTTGACAAACTCCTGGCTAACAGCGCTGATGGAATGGTCCATCAATTGCGGATACCAGACCGATTTGCGCATGTTGTCGAGGGTGTGTTTTTCGGCAAGCGAGTGACCTCCAATCCCGACCCGGCGGATTTGATCGACCCGCAGCGTGTCTGAACTGACTTCGATCCCTTTCCCGGATTCCACAATCCAACGTTCGACCTCGATATCCATCAATGCCTGGATGGCAGAGAACCGTTTTCCGGTATTCAACAAGCCAACAGGCACGTTATAACGACCCGAGCGCGCCAAGGTGGAGAACCGGGCAAACACCTCAAGCATGATCTGAGGTCCTGGGTATTTGGCGTCCACATAGCCGCCGACACCAAAATCGAATCCATAAAGTCGTTCGTGGATTTCAGCAAGACCGATATCTTGCAGCACTGCTTCCGGTGAGGCGAAGACAGCCATGGTGGTCTTCATATCGAAAGTGCCACTAATTACTCCACCCACCAGGTTTGCACCCGGACAAGCGGCTTGAATGGCAGCAAAGGTACCCAGTATTTCGGCATTTCCCAAGGCGATATTGGATGCAAGGCTGAGGGGACTGGATGTGCCCGTGATAGGCATGGGGATGACGACGCAGGGCAGGTCGTGTTGTGCCATAAGAAGCAACACATCTCCGGCTGCCGCGTCCAGGATGAGAGGGGTGATAGTCTCCTTGGCGGTCACGAAGCATGGCCGGGCCAGGTAAGCTGCCGGGCTGCCGCGCGACGATCGCTCCGAGCTCCATGAGATACTTCGAGTTCGGCCGAGTTCCAGACCTCCGTCGAACCGGGCTTGGTGGTATAACCGCGCGATTAAAGCCCGCGGTCTTGATGCGCTGCATGCGGGGATCAATCGGTGTCTCATCATCCTCGCTCAGGTAAATCACCGGGTTTCCGACGAATGTGACCTCGGGCAAAGCCTCCCCCAACTGGACCATATGGACCAAGTCACTATAGGTGGGAGGGCGTACTTTACCCGTCTTCCAATCAGTATATTCGATGCAAGCACCGCCAAACTTAACGGACATCGAGCGCGGTGTGAGCGAAGCCACCACACCATTCAGGACGATCTGGTTTCTGCCTGCTTGGATCGTTGATCTTATTTGCGCAAGGGTATTTTCAACCAGGGCCGCGGGGAATTCGAACCACCCGGCTGACTTCATCGACCTGAGCGCCCGCAGCTTTAACCCTTGACGCAGCTGCGCAGAGTTGAGTCTCATTCCAGGGTTGGAGAGGATCTCCAAGGAAGCTGCGTGGATTTGCTGGATTTCCTGATCGTTAAAAATTTTGATTTTATCCTGAAAATCAATCATCCCAAATAATCCCTATTTTGACGAAAAGTCTCCATCATTGCAAGATAGTTGGCTGGCAATATACTGGACATGATGCTGTTGGAGGTGGAAAGAATATAAGCTCCACCCGGCTTGCCTGCCTGGATGCAGGAGTAGGTTTCTAGCGCGAACTTCATCCGGCGTGCCCAAAGAAAGCGCACCGCCGATATTCACATTGCCCTTAACAACACACAGAGGTGCCGAACTTTTCCTTGAGTTCCGAGATCTGCATGCCCCCCAAGGGATCAAGCGGATCGATGCAATCCACTCCAGTAGAGAGGATATCAGCCAGGATGTTCTGTAATATTGCCGTCAGTATGTTTGATGGCGGGCACGCCGGCCGCATGAGTGGCATTAACCACTCTCTTTAACCCTGGAAGCAAGAACTCATGGAAATGACGGGGAGACATCATTGGCCCACGGTTATCCGCGTAATCGTCGGAGGTGAAGATGGCGTCTGCGCCAAGCCGGACCGCACACTGGACCAATGCTGAGTTGTACTCGATGGAAATCTCAACCAACTGGCGCACCAACTCCGGGTTAAGGATGAAGTCCATCATAATATTTTCCATCCCGCGCAGATTGCGGGGGATCGAAAACGCATCCTGGGCGCGAAAAATAATCGCCCGCTTGCCTTTGAAGCGATCGACGGCTTCTTCCAGGGATTTAAAATGCCATTCTGCACATGGATCGGGGGGTACCAGACGGGCCAAGTCCTGCGGGTTTTTAATCGGGTAGTCGACAGCGATCGGATAGTATCCTCCGTTTTCCGCAACGTTACTCCCCATTCGTCTATATAAGTGGAGGAATCCAGATATGTTTTCTTTGAATCGGCAAAGATGGCAACACCATCCAGATCAACCCATTCAATGAAATCATATATATTGCCGCCAGGCACCAGGGCAGCGATGATCTTGTCATCGATCTCCCATTCGAATGAAGGGATACGGTCCGGCTGGCCTTTCCGTAATGCGGTTAATACACGAGCGAGTGACGGTCCGATAGGTTTCATGGCTCCCAAGAGTTATGTCAAGCCAGGATGATCTCAGCTCCCTGATCGCAGAGGCAGGAGAGTAATTCTGCTTGAGTTCCTTTAGCTGCCACCAAGGTATACTTTTCGGAGATGGGCAGTGCCATAATATGGTCGAGATGCCTGATCTTGCTTCTGGATGAAAGCATGATGACATTTGTGCAGGCCGTGATCATCTTAATTTCCAACTTGGATTCAGCCGTGGAAATCGCTTCTCCATGTGGGTCGTCCTTCCCGTCGAGGGTGAGGACATTTTATCCGCATGCAAGCCCTCGAGGGTGCGCAAGGTGCTTGGACCAGTCAAGTTCATCATACGATTGGCCTGGTACTCGCCGCCAAGCAGGATGGTTTCCACACCTGGCCAGGGAGCCAGTTCCAGCACAACCAACAGGGAATTGGTAATTACCGTCAGCTCTCCCTGGATCAACAGATCACCGGAGAGGGAACATGCGGTCAGGTATGAGGATCCCGCTATCGAAAATCAGGTGGTCACCAGATTGGACAAGGCAGCGGCTGCATTTGCTATCTTATCCTTCTCCGACCAGCCCTCCCTAATATGAAAGGCAACTGTGGAACGTAGTATCAAGGCCCAGGTGCAAAAGCCGGGTAGCGATCAGACCCCCACGCATCCTTCGCAACAAGCCTTGTTCTTCCAGGAGGCGCATATCCCGACGAATGGACATTTGTGAGACGTCAAAACGCTGGCTCAGGTCGGCAACTTTCAGGAGCGCTCGAGACTCCCAGCATCTCAATAATCTTGTATCGCCTAGTCTCTGCAGAAAAGGTCATACTTTTCTACCAAATTCGGCAACTCTATAATTGAAGTTTATTTCCTGGAAAATCTAGCAACTCATTGCAACACCTAGTGTCTAAATCACTGCCGTGTTAAAATGTTATTGATTTTTTTCGAATGAAATGTATTATTATTATAGAATGAACATTTTATAAAGTCAACACGCAATTCAGTCTGTGTCTTGATGACAATTATCCTAGTATTTTCCCGACAAATTCCAGCGATTCAAAATATGGTCCAGGAGGGCAGGCTATGAAAAAGTTATCCCCCCCGCGTGTGGCCGTCGTACCTTTTGCTTATCCGGATTACCCACCAACGGATATCCAGCACCAGATCCAACAGTCACTAAAAATGCTCGAGGAGAGTGGAGTCCAGGTAATCTCGATCCCGCAGCGGTGATCGCTGCAAGCGACGTGCCCAATGCTTTGGCGAAGTTACGCTCAGCTGATTTTGACCTGCTGTTAGCTCTCCTGGTAAGTCTGGACGGAACCTCCGCTGGTGGTCGCGACGTCGAAGACTTTCTTCTCCCTACCGATCTTGTTGTGGAGCCATACCATCTATTCCATAAATGGTGTGGGACTCACTCTGGGTGCGCTGCCGGCTGCGGGTGTAATCCGTGAGACCTTGGAAGAGATGGAGGCTCACTTTTGGTTCATGTACGGCATGCCGGGTGACCCCGGGCTGGAAAGAACCGTACAGACCCTGGCACGCTCAGCAGCTGCGGTCCGGGCACTTTCCACGTCCCGGGTGGGCTTATTGGGCTACGCATCGATGGGGATGTATACCGGCACCATCGACCATACCCAGTTGAGATATCAACTCGGTCCGGAAATCGACCAGATGGACCAATATGAGATCGTTGCACGCTTTAATGCACTGGGAGATGACCCATCACCGGTTTTGTTTCAGCAAACCAGTGACTGGCAACTGGGCGAAAAAGTAACCAAGAAGGATTTGAGCAAATCTTTCAGCATGTTAGAGGTGATCCGGGGATTGGCCCAGGAACGCGGCTGGGATGCTCTAACTGTGAAATGCCAATACGAGCTTTCGCGGACTTTTGGCATGGCACCCTGCCTGGCTCTGTCGATCCTGGGCGATGAAATAGTTACCAGTTGTGAAGGGGATATCCCCCTGGTTGTTTCGCAACTCATGCTCCATTACCTGACCGGCGATCCGACCAGTTACGGTGACTTGCACAACAGCACAGCCACACATACGTTGTGGGGGGCTTGCGGGTTTGCGCCTTTAAGTTATGCCCATGGAAAGCCAGTCATCAATAAACATACGGCACTTTACGAAGGCTTATTAAACAGCTCTCCATACAAGACCGGTCCGGTCACACTGGCACGGCTTGGTGCCCGTAAAGGCCATTTCAAGTTGCACATCGCCAGTGGGACAGCCGAGTTGCCGCCTGCTTTTCACGAAGTTGGCTGCCCCACGTATCCGTTTGTCAACGTCGCCATGGATGGAGACATCCCGGCTTTCATGCAGAATATATCCAGCCAGCATTACGCCATTGTTTATGGGAACCTGCTGACAGAGCTACAACAGGTTGGGCGGATGCTTGATATCGAGGTTATCGTGACTTGAATCAAACGTGAATAAGGATCATCAGAGTAGTGGAGATTTGTGGAAATGGCGACCGGACTGTCATTTCGATACAGTCCCCATACAAGCCTGACCCATTTCCCGTTTAAAAACGCATGCCCGAAGAGAGCTGCTGGTTTAGGAAGGTTTTCATTCGATCGATGGGCTGTTCAAAGAAGGTGCCCGGGGTTTGGTCTGAGATCGGAACCATAGTGGCGTCAGAAGATCAAGACAGGATGAAACTCACTTTGCTTTCGGAGGAAGGCACCATTACTGCATCCGCTCAAAGGACCAATGGAGCTTACCAACCAAATGTGAAGGACCTAATAACATCCAGAGTTGTAGAAATTAAGAAATTTTGCATATCATTTGGGTTACTTCCTCTTAAATATAAAACTTGACACTCGAGGCAGTTTCGAATAGAAGACTTTAAATGTCACATTGTAAGAATATTATGTTTCATATGAAAGGTTTTTTGTCTCAATAATTCCTGAAATGATCTGAAACTCTGAGGGCTTTCCATGGCTTCAGGCGCTAAACAAAGACGTTCCCAAATCATCACCGAGTTAAACCGAACACAAAGATTAAAAGTTGCCGATCTGAGCGATCACCTGGGTGTTTCCGAGGTGTCCATTCGGCGCGACCTGCAAATCCTGGAGGGATTTAGGCCTGCTGAAGCGCATATACGGAGGCGCAGTTGTTAATCGAGGCCAAACAGGCAGCGAGGATTTCTCAACCCGCTGGTATCAAAACCTTGAAAAAAAAGAACGCATCGGAAGGGCAGCCGCTCAACTTGTGCAACGCGGCGATAACCTGATCATTGACTCTGGAACCACTCCCTTGCAGGTTGTCCGGCACCTACCGGATGACCTGCTCGATTCGGGTAACCTGACCATCATAACTGCTTCACTCCCCATTTTGCACGAATTGGGCAACCACCCTGGCGTACACTCGATCTTACTGGGTGGTGTTTACCTGCCGACGTACGACCTTGTGGTAGGCCCTCAGACTATTGCTAATTTGAAAAACCTGCATGCAGATAAATTGTTCCTCGGAACCGACGGCCTGACCTTCACTCAAGGGATCACAACCGCAAACGTGCTCGAAGCAGAAGTTGACCGGGCGATGGTGGATCCTCAAGCGTGGTAATCGTAGTCTCAGATCTTCGAGCAAAATCGGCGTGATCGGCCTGGCGACAATTATGGCCCTGTCCCGCATCGACACATTGGTGACCGATAGTGATGCCTCCCCAGATTTCGTCGAGAAGTTACGCGAGCAGGGTGCCGAGGTAATCCTGGTTTAGAAAAGGAAACCATGCCTGAAATCACCAAGTCAGAGGCACTAAATCTCGGTCGAGTAGCCATACGCCAGGAAGTGCTTACCCTGCAACAGTTAGAGCGCGAGTTGGGGGATGCCTTCTGGGAGTGCGCCCAAATTTTGATCGATTGTCCCGGTCTGGTATGGATCACTGCCGTGGGTACTTCAGCGTCAGTGGCAATGCGGTTTGCCCATGTCCTGACCTGTTCGGGACACGCGGCGCCATGTTCCTTTCCCCCTCCGACGGTTTGCATGGGCATACAAATATCATGCAACCAGGAGAGGTCCTGATCGCAATGTCGCGGGGCGGTGAGAGCCAGGAAGTCATTCAAATGGTCTCCGTGGCCAACAAACTGGGCGTCAAGACCATTGGCTTTGTCCACGATCTCAAATCGAGCCTGGCGCGTGCTGCCAAATACTTGTTGCCGATCCAAAGCCCACAAGAATACGAGTTGATGGGCTACCTGGCGACCACCAGCACGGTCGCCTACTCGGCAGTTTGCGATGCATTGTGTACTTTCATCGCGGAGGCCAAAGGCTTCACCCCCGAACAATTAGCCAAAGTACATCCTGGCGGAGCAGTAGGCCAAGTACTAGCTGCCTCGGACGAAAATTGAAAGGAACATACACCATGCAAGCTGCCTTTTTATACGGTAAAGAGGATATCCGTTTAGAGTCTTTTGAGCTGCCTCCCGTCAGGGGCAAGGACTTATTGCTGCGCATACGCAGTTGTGGAATTTGTGGATCAGATAACCGCATGTTTTTCAACGGCCCCAGTGCCCGTTATATACATCCGGTTATCCTGGGTCATGAGATTTGCGCCGAGGTCGCCCAAGTGGGTGCCGAAGTGGAAGACTATCATCCCGGTGATCTGGTGGGACTGGCACCGATCATCCCATGCATGCACTGCGATCCTTGTGCCTCTGGCAAGGACAATATCTGCGAAACAGCCAAAGTTATCGGCTGTAATGTACATGGCGGCATGGCGGAATATATCCATGTCCCCAGTCAGATGGTGGAGGTGGGAGGCGTGGTGAAGCTCCCCGCAGGCACTCATCCACGCGAAGCCGCCCTCGCTGAACTGGTGGGGTGTTGTCTCCACGGTTTGCACCAGGTGGGACTTGAAGCCGGGGAGCGTGTTTTGGTTATCGGTGGCGGGCCGATCGGCATGACCTTTGTCCAGCTCGCCAAGCTTCTGGGCGCCCACGTGGTCATCAGCGAGCTGCTTGACCACCGCCGCCAATTGGCACTGGAACTCGGCGCGGAAGAGGCGATCAATCCCTCGGCCAAGATCTTAAAGGCCAACTATGGCTACGCATTCGACCGTGTGATCGTGGCGAGTGCCAGCGTTCCAGCCACCCAGGACGGTTTCAGCCTGGTGCGAACAGGCGGTTCGCTATTGTTCTTTAGCGGTTACATAAAAGGCTCCACGCTCGACCTGCAACTTAACGATGTCCACTACCGGGAGCTGCACATCCATGGCTCGATCGACTGCACGATCAAGGACTACCAAAAAGCAATCAGACTGCTGCCTCAAATCCAGATGGAAAAGCTGGTGACGAGCGCTTATCCACTCAGTCAGACCGTCGAGGCTTTTTATGCCACGCGTGATCCACAGGCGGTCAAGATCTTGATCGAGCCCTGAAATCGCAGTATCTTGCTATTCTTTCCTCACTCATCTAATTATTATCCATCCAATAAGGAGATTTCAATCATGACGAACGAATCAGAAACAGTGGATGTATCATGGGTGCGCAAGATGTACGAAAACCCAAGCGAGGCAGATATGGTTGCCGGACGAAAGGCTCTGCTGAGCGGTTCGGTCGGTGGAGAGATGCCGATCCAGATCACCAAGGCCCGGGGCGCTTCTTTCTGGGACCAGACTGGCAAAGAATATATCGACTGCACCTCGCAAGCTTGGAGCCTGAACGTGGGCGCCTGCCATCCCAAGGTGATGGCTGCAGTAAAGGAACAGCTTAATTATTTCACACACGTGCGCACCAGCTTCGAGACGATGCCACGCGTTATGCTTTCCAAGTACATGGCAGATATCGCGCCCGGAAAACTCAAACGCGTCAATTATTGCCTGCATGCTTCGAATGCCATCGAAGGGGCAATGAAGCTCGCAATACGCCAACATCCTGACCGGAAATTTTTCATCTCCCCCTGGGATCTGTTCTCCGGTCGCACCCTGGCCGGGATTGGCATGAGCTACCCCCATCCGTGGCCTTTCCTGAACTATACCGGCACCACCATCCGTGTGCCTCAGGGCTACTGTTACCGATGCCCCTACGAAATGACTTATCCCTCCTGCGACGTGTTCTGCGTAAAAATGATGGGCAAATTTATCGAAAACGCGGTCGATGGCCAACCGGTCGCCTTGGTGACCGAGGCCATTCAGGCCAGCGGCGGGATGATCGACTTCCCGAAACTGTACCATCAGCGAATCCGGGAGATGTGTGACAGGTACGATATGCTGCTGATTTGGGATGAAGTCCAGACCGGATTCGGCCGGTGCGGAGTGATGTTCGCTTCCGAGCTCTATGAGACCGAGCCGGATATATTATGTTTTGGCAAGGCGTTGGGTGGCGGTTTCCCGATAGCAGGCCATTTATCGCGCGTGATGGTTTGAAGGGCTTCAATCCGGGTGACCATTCCTTTACCTTTGCCCACTTCCCGGTGTCAATGGTGGCCTCCCTGGCTACCCTGCGAGTGTTGGAAGAAGAGGGCCTGCTCGAACGTGCCCAGCAAGGTTGGAGAGTACTTTACCAGCCGGCTGCTCGAGATGAAAGATAAATACGAGATGATCGGAGATGTGCGTGGGCCGGGATTGATGCTTGGGATTGAACTGGTGCATGACAAGAAAACCAAGGAACCGGCGCGCAAAGAAGCCTATGAATTCGAGAAAGAGGGCATTAACGAGGGTGTGCTGTTCGGGAATTCCAAGTATGCCGGAATGGGTAATGTGGTAAAGATCAAGCCCCCACTGGTAATCACCGACAGTCAGGCCGAGAAGGTGATCCAGGTCTTTGAAGAAGTCCTTCAGGTTTTATCGCCTCATTAGCATCGACCTTACAATAAGCTATTTCGTGCGAACCATCCGATATTATATTGCTGAAGTTTCGCGACTTCAACTGATATCAAGCGTCGACGAAAACTGGAATGATGGTCAAATAAACAGAAATTGACATCTTTAGCAAGGGGAATGTCCTTTCAGATCGAGTATTGCAACTATATCGCGAGGGGCATTCCCCCTTTTCATCAATATATTTTGAGTTTTCATCCACTGTTGAAGAGATTCATATAATTTCCAAAATGATTAAAAAACTCTCCACCCTTACCCGTACGGATCCCATCCGTCGAACAATCGGATATTATTCACTATTTATGTGTCTTGGACTGAGCTCTGGCCGTCATCGGGCCAACCCTGCCATCCCTTGGAAATCAAACTCACACGAGCCTGGGAAATATGGGCTTGGTGTTCGTGATTTGGTCGATGGGGTATACCCTGGGGACATACCTCGCCGGGCGGATTTTCGACGATGTCCCCGGGCACTCTGTTCTCGGGGTGGCTCAGATCTGTGCAGCTTTATTGCTCATCTTTATTCCGGAAGCCCGCTCGTTTTGGCTGCTTTTGGTGATACTGGCATGCAAGGGCATTGCTGAAGGTTTTATCAATGCCGGAGCGAACACACTCCTGGTCTGGACCCATGGTGAAAAAGTAAGTCCTTTCATGAACGGACTGCATTTTTCCTTTGGATTGGGAGCATTTATTTCTCCCCTGCTCGTGGCATGGGCAGTGGGTACACCGACCACATTCCACTGGGTCTACTGGGTGATTGGGGTGTTTTCCTTGCTGGCTGGCTTGCGCATACTGACCCTTAAGGGCAGCCCCTGCCGGTACATGCACAAAGCAAGCTCCGGACAAAATATTCCATTGCGGAGTTACTATCCGCTTATAATTGCAGCCACATTATTCTTATTCTTCTATGTTGGGGCAGAGATCACCTTCGGGGGCTGGGTGTACACGTATGGGGTTACCCTCAAGCTGATTAGCAGCTCGGGGGCGGCTTATCTGACTTCAGGTTTCTGGCTTACTTTTACGATTGGACGGTTGATCTCCGTACCGGCGGCAACCCGATTTACCCCGAAACAGATTCTCCAGGTAGCCTTGCTCGGGTGTCTCTCCATTCTGGGGCTGGCAATGATCCTCCCGGGGTCACGAACAGTGCTGTGGGTCATGGCACTGGGATTGGGTTTCTGTATGGCACCCATCTGGCCAGCCGGTTTCACCCTGGCGGGACAATCCTTTCCATTGACCGGACGGGTCAGCAGTATTGTCTTAATGGGTGACAGTACAGGAACCATGGTGCTTCCTGGGCTGGTAGGCAAGGTGATCGAGTCAAGCGGCCCCCCCGCCATGATCATACTGATTTTTGGGAGCCTCATCTTGACTTCCATTGCATTGGTCTTTTTGCTGCGTTTGCGCCCGAAAATGTCCGTTTCACCTACCCCGAGTTGAGCCGGCTAAAGTTCCGAGGTGAGTGAGGGCAATGCTCAGTGGTAAAATACTGTTCAAAGCCCCACAACTCTGATTGGTGACTGCATGCGACCCATACCACCAGATCTATCTTAACCACGGTTCCGTTGTATCAAGGGGAGCCATGGAATGGAACTGGAAACGGACAGTGACTTTCGCGATCTACGATGATTGGGAAATCCATCAAAGATTGTTAAAATTGCCCGTCCTGGGATGGCAGGGTAGCCCGGTGTCCGTCACCTTCCCTAGAAATATCGATCAGACAGCCAGCAGCAGGTATGGTTCTTCGACCATTTGCTTGACGTATTGCAGAACCGCGCCGCCGGAGCGCCGTCCACCAGGCGATGGTCGAAGACCAGGCTGAGTGTCCACATCTGGCGGACCACGATCTCTCGCCGCTTGCCGGCACGGCCTTGGGCGCGATGCGGCCCACGCCCAGGATGGCGGCCTCGGGCAGGTTGATGACCGGCGTGAAGGCGTCCACGTCGTACATGCCCAGGTTGGTGATGGTGAAGGTGCCGCCGGTCAGGTCGTCGGGCAGCGAACGGCCGTTACGCGGCCCGCTCCACCAGCTGGCGGAACTCGGCGCCGAACTGGCGCAGGCTCTTCTGGTCGGCGTCGCGGATCACCGGCACGAGCAGGCCGCGCTCGGTATCCACAGCCATGCCCATGTTGACGTGGCCCAGGAGCTCGATGGCATCCGCGGCCAGGCGGGCGTTCATGTAGGGGAACTGGCGCAGCGCCGCGGCCACGATCTTGGCCAGCAGGTCGTTGTAGCCGGGGGCAAAGCCCCAGTCTTGCTCGACCTTTTCCTTGAGCCGCGTCCGGGCGAGTCACGAACTCGGTGGCGTCCACTTCGATGACCAGGGTCACGCGGGCGGTGGTGTGCACGCTGGCGCCCATGCGCTCGGCGATGATGGCGCGCACGCCCTTGAGCGGGATGCGCTCGCAGGATTTCGGGTCGAGGCGTGGAGATCGACGAATTGACGGATTGGGCGAGCGATGATTCGGCTGTGGCGAGGCGCGGTAATGTCCTCTTTGACGATGCGCCCGCCCGGGCCGGTCCCGGGACCTGCGCAGGTCGATGCCGGCTCTCGGCAGCCATGCGCTGGGCCACCGGGGTGACTTTGGGCGACTGAGGCCAGGAAGGCCAGCACGTCGCGCTCGGCCACGCGCACTGCCGCCGCAGCCGGTCGGCGATGACCGCGGCCAGGTCGACGCTCTTCTCCGCGGCCAGCTTGCGGGCGCGCGGAGAGGCAAAGAGCTGTTCCTCTCGCTGATCGCAGGCATCTGCGGCCGATCGAGGGTCGACACGGCGGCGGTAACGGGCGCGACAGGTACCGACTCTGGCGGTCGGGACGGCAAGCTCCGCTCCCTTGAGCCTCGAACTTGTCTTCCGGCTTGCCGATGATGGCCACCACCGTCAGCACCGGGAGGACCTTGCCTTCTTTGTAAGGGCCGATGTGGATGACGCCGCGCGGCTTGGCTTCGACCGGGAAGATGGCCTTGTCCGTCTCGACTTCCAGGACTTCCTGGCCCTGGGTCACCCTGGCGCCGTCCTCGACCAGCCATTTGACCAGGGTGACTTCCTCGACCGTCTGGCCGAGCTTGGGAATGAATAACTCTTCCGCCATCAGCTCACCACCTTTCGGCAGGCCGCCACGATGCGGTCGACGTTGGGGATGGCCTCATCTTCCAGGATCTCGGCGCGCGGCACCGGCACATTGGCGGCGGCGACGCGCACCATCGGCGCATCCAGCCAATCGAAGGCCAGCTCGTTGACCTGCGCCATGACCTCGTTGATGAAGCTGGTGTTCTCGTAGGCTTCGGTGACGCCGACCAACCGGCCGGTCTTCTTGACCGAAGTGACGATGGTGTCGATATCCAGCGGCTTGAGCGTGCGCAGGTCGACCACCTCGACGTCGATGCCTTCCTTGGCCAGCATCTCGGCGGCTTCCAGGGAGCGGTAGCACCATGCGCGAGTAGGTGACCAGGGTCACGTCCTTGCCCGGGCGCTTGATGTCGGCCACGCCGAGGGGGATGATGTATTCTTCCTCGGGGACGGGCCCTTTTCCTTGTAGAGCATCTTGTGCTCGATGAACATGACCGGGTTGTCGTCGCGGATGGCGGCCTTGAGCAGGCCCTTGGCGTCGTAAGGCGTGGACGGCATGACCACGTAGATGCCGGGGAAGTGCGTCCAGAGCGATTCCAGGCTCTGCGAATGGTGGGCGGCGATGGCGCGCCCGGCGCCGCCCTCGGTGCGGATCACCATCGGCACGCTGGTCTTGCCGCCGAACATATAGCGGTTCTTGGCGCCCTGGTTGGCGATCTGGTCCATGGCCAGCGGGGTGAAGTCGACGTACATGATCTCGGCGATGGGGCGCATGCCGGCCATGGCCGCGCCGACCGCCGCGCCGCCGATGGTGGCCTCGGAGATGGGCGTGTCCAGCACGCGCCACTCGCCGAATTCCTTGATACAGGCCGCGCGTGGCGCCGTAGGCGCCGCCGTACAGGCCCACGTCCTCGCCCATGATGAAGACCTTGGGGTCGCGCAGCATCTCCTCGCGGGCAGCTTCGACCAGCGCCTGGGCATAGGTGATCTGCGCGCTTGACCTCGCCTGCCGCGATGCGCTCGCGCAAGACGGCGGTCGGTCTCGATATCGGCCGGTGTGAACTTGGCAGGGCGCAAAGACATCGGTGTCGAGATCTTCCGGGCCCGGGCTCGGGGGAGGCATCGCTGAACTCCATCGCCTTGTCCAGCTTGGCCTCCACGGCCTTTCCAGATGTCTCGAACTCGGTCTCGGTCAGCATCTTGACGACCTGCAGGTTATCTTTCATGACGGTGATCGGGTCGCGCTCCTGCCACTCGGCCTCTTCCTCGCGTGGTGCGGTAGGCGCGCGGGTCGGAGTGGGAATGGCCGAACCAGCGGTAGGTCTTGGCTTCGATCAGGGTCGGGCCTTCGCCCCTGCGGGCGCGCTCGGCTGCCTTGGCCACTGCGCCGCGCACGGCCAGCACATCCATGCCGTCCACCACCTCGCCGGGATGCCATAGGCGCAGGCCCGGCTGGCGACATCGGGCAGCTTGCTGGCCTTCTTGACCAGGGCACCGACATGGCGTACAGGTTGTTCTCGACGACGAAGACGACCGGCAGGTCCCAGCAGGCTGGCCATGTTCAGCGACTCGTGGAAGTTGCCGGTGTTGGAGGCGCCGTCGCCGAAGAAGCACACCACCACCCGGTCGGTCCCCATCAGCTTCTGAGCCAGCGCCGCGCCGACCGCGACCGGGATATTGCCGCCGACGATGCCGGTGGCGCCCAGGTTGCCGTGCTCCACGTCGGCGATGTGCATCGAGCCGCCCTTGCCCTTGCAGTAGCCGCCGGACTTGCCCAGCACCTCGGCCATCATCTTGTTGTAGTGCTCCTGCTTGGCCTCGGGCGTCTTGGCATGCGCTGTCGCCGTGGGCATGGGCGTGCCCGTGGCCGCGATGCGTGCTGGTGATCAGGTCGTCTGTCGCGCAGCGCGGCGACCGCGCCCACGGCAACCGCCTCCTCGCCGGCATACAGGTGCGAGGCGCCCTTGAGCACCGCCTTGCTCAGCAGGTTGGCGATGTTGTTCTCCAGGGCGCGGATCTCCATCATCTGGCGCAGGTAACCGACCAACTGTTCCTTGGTCAGTCCCTGTTCCTCGATCATGGCCGAGACGATCTCCAGCCTGGATGGTTTGGTGGCAGGTATTGCTTGTGTTGACATGAATGGAGACTCCTTGGATGAATGATGTGAATTCTATGTTGCTGGGACCACATTTCGAATAGGGACGGTCGTTACTATTCCACAAACCGTCCGGAAATATTAATCGAATTACACCAGGACCACACGCGTCCCCAGGGAGCGAGCCTGCGCCACCAGGTCCGCAGGGGCGCCCGTATCGGTGATGATGATGTCCAGGTTGGCAGGGTCGGCAAAGGAGGCCGGTCCAATACGGCCCCATTTTGTTGTGTCGAGCAAGGCGATCACCTGGTGGCACACGGCGACAACGGCTCGTTTGACCTCTGCCTCGCCGGGGCTTACGTCGGTCAGACCCTCAGGGAAGCGAAAGGCCGTGGGCACCAAAGAAGCCGGATCTTAATGTTGTATTTGCCCATGGTGACCAACCCATCGACACCCATCAGCGAGACAGTCTCGCGCTGCATGGTCCCGCCGGACATGACCACGGTCACACCGGGGGAATCCAGCATCACTTGAGCAATGACCAGGCTATTGGTCAAAACGGTCAAGTCGCGATGGTGACGTAAAGCGAATCCCAACGCCAACGCAGTGCTGGAGGCGTCGAGGAAAACAGCGTCGCCATTGGCGACCAACTCAGCTGCAGCAGCCCCGATGCGCGTTTTCTCATCAACCTGCTGCTGACGGCGCAAAGTCAGTGACAGCTCGGGGGAAGGGGAAACCAGCACGGCACCACCATGGGTGCGTACGATCAAGTCTTCTGCGGCCAGGAGCTGCAGGTCAGCCCGGATCGTCACCTCAGAAACATGGAACATCTGGCTGAGTTGAGAAACGCTGACCCGACCGTTACTGCCCAGGTACTTCAGTATCTGCTGTTTTCGCTCAGCGGGATATAGGTTCGTGGAGTTGATCATTGGATTTGGTTTCTTATATTTGCGTTAATTTACGATTGCTTTCATTTTATCATTATTCGTAAGGACAGGCAAGATATGTGCCTCCCCAAATAATAAGTAAATAAGCACCATATCGTTCAGTTATAATAGGCCAGCCGGCAGGGTCTTTTGAGATCCCTGACCTACCAGCCAACCAATCCGATTCTGTTCATTTCCAGGAGAAATGTGATCCAAGCCCTCATCTTTGACTTCGACGGTCTCATCATGGATACGGAGACCCCCATTTTACAGATCTGGCAGGAGATCTATGCCCGCTACGGGCAGGATTTCCCGCGAGATGAATGGGTTCGTACGGTGGTTGGATCCACCGATGACAACTTCGACCCGGTGGACGAGCTTATCCGCCTTACCGGTCTGCAACTCGATCACCAGGCCCTGCACGAACAGGCGTACCGCACCCGTCTTGAACTGCAAGCCGTCCTGCCGCCCCTGCCGGGGGTGGTAGATTACCTTGGCACAGCCCGCCGCCTGGGGTTGCGACTGGCAGTTGCCTCCAGTTCCCCGCACGCTTGGGTGGATGGCTATCTGCGCCGCCTGGGACTGTATGATCTATTCGATGCGATCATCTGTCGTGAAGATGTCCTGCGCGTCAAACCGGACCCGGACCTGTTCCTCGCCGCCCTGGCTGCACTATCTGTGCGGCCCGATCAGGCACTCGCGTTTGAGGATTTACCCAATGGTGTCAAAGCCGCCCAAGCTGCCGGATTGCAGGTGGTAGGCGTGCCGACCTCGATCACTGCCGGGCTGGGTACATTGTCCGCTGACTTAACCCTCGCCTCGCTGTCTGACCTGTCCCTGCCCCGGGTACTGAGTCACTTCTCAGATTAGCTAACTATCCGTTCGGATGCGCCGGATGACCTCTCCAACATCCGCCTCGTGGAGGAATCTGCTTTTCAATATCATAACGAGCCCGAACCGGTTGACCAGGGACAGAAATTCGGCAAATCCACGCTCATATGATAGTCCTCTTTTAGAGGGCTATTTTTTTGTCCTCTTCCCTGGTATGTACCCCAAATTGTGGAGGTGGAGAAAAATTGGTACCCATTGGTGTGAATTGATATTGAGGAACAACTATTTCTCCCTTTGTGGACCCAGCGGAATTTAAGTCACTTTTTTCGTGAGTTTCGAGGAACGAATAGTTTGGAAACCCTGCGGAATTAAAGTCACTTTTATTGTGAGTTTCGCGGAACGAATAGCTTGGAAAACCAGCGCAATTAAAGTCACTATTTTTGTGAGTTACGAGGAACGAATACCTAAAAATAATCTGGCGGTTGCCCGGTAAGTTTCCCGCGAAATTCCTGGGGAGATCCCTGCTACTATTACTCCCAGGAGTTTGCATTGTTCCTCAGAAACAATTGAGGAACAATTAATTTTCCATTTACGGTTCGAGCAGTTGTTAAGGTTCAAAGGTAATAGAATATTTTTGGCGCGATAAAACCATGCCAAAGTAATGTATTTACTCACACCCCAGAGGAAGAGGAAGGGAAGGAGTACCGAACAGAGATTGAATGGTAGTGAAAGGCGAAACTCCTTTCAACTCAGCGGTGTCAATAACGGAAGCAATGGCAGCATAAGCTCTTGCTCCCCATCCGGAGCGGAAACAACCGATTACTTTCCGATGCACAACCGAAGGACGCAGGTGACGCTCACTGACATTATTGGTCGGACTGACATCTGTACGGTGCAGGAAAACGAACAGGCAATTCCGGTATTTGAGATACCGTTTCAAGAGTCTTTTGGCTTCAGCGCTGATCAAGTGAGCGTTTGAGCAGCCGGTCGCATATGCGCTCGATCCTTTGAACCTGGGCTTGAAATTCTGGTGGTGAGAGGTGATCTCTCTGGTTATAGGAGTGGATTGCAGAACGGAACATGGCTTGCATGGCCCTTGGCCAGAAAGAGGCCGGATAGAGGTCTGACCACCGCTTGCAAATTGCGCAGTTGATGCGCCAGGCACAACTGGCGTTCGCTCGAGGGAGCTTTCACCTGAGCCGAGTAGCAATCACTGACCCAGACTTCGGCGATATGATCGGCCATGACATCCCGGATCACATCCACGCTGCGATTGGAGCGAATGACGTGCAAAACCGCCGTTGCCGAGCAAAAGACCCACTGCCACCAATTCTGTCCATCCACCCGGCTGCCGGTTTCATCACTATGAATGACCATACTCTGTTGGATCTCGTTCTGGATGGGTTCCACTTGATGCCCGGCTTGTTGCCCAGCACGCTGCATGATCTTGTCGATCCCACCCTGGCTGATCTTGACTCCATGCAAGTCACGCAAAGCAGATTTCGTGCGGACATAGCTCATATGCTGTTCCTGCCGATAATACACCACCGTCGCTTCCAGCCGTGCTCCAAAGGTGCGCTCCATTTCCAATCCAGCAGGTGGTTCAGCCGCTTGCTTTCTTCCCACAGCAGGGACACTTCACTTCATACTGCCGCACTTCGATCACTTCCGCTTTTGCTTCCGGCAGTTCGGTGATCTGATTGACATCCGCCAGGCAGGCCACGTCTCTGCGCAGATCTCTTTGACAATGCTCACAAACTTGCGGCTTCACTTCCACAATATGATCCGGTTCGGCCACAAACTTGCGCTCATATTTCATATGCCCGACCGGAGGCCCATGTCGGTGTTTCTTGCGTTTCTTGGCCAGGTCGGCCTTCTGATCACGCGAGGGCGGCTGCGAAGAATTGCTGGAATTCGTGGGCGGTTTCTTGCCCTTCTCCAGTTTCAGCTTCAACGCTTCTATCTCTGCCTGCAGCAGTTGAAGTTTTTCATACTCTGCAAGCACCAGATCAATCAATTCTTCACGGCTCATTTGAGCCAAATCATCTTGAGTCATCGTGACTCAATCTTACCAAACCTCGCGAAAATCGCGTAGGGGTGAGTAAGTACCATCCCAATTATAGCACATATGTTCTTTGTTTCAACAGGTGCCTACTCACCCTCTTATCAGCGGGCCGTCAGAATGGGAACTTGCAATCATCTCCCCATCCCCCAAGCCCCCTTCCCGAAGAAGCAAATTATGCCAGAGACCAGGAGCTGCTGTTTCGGGAAGGGGGCTTAGTTGCGAAAAAGGGTGAGCTCCGGCAAAGAACGCCTCCGCTCCTCCTTTTTCGCGTAACTAGTGGCCGATTTGTTCCTTAACGTTTTGGTGCCTACTCACCCTCTTATCAGCGGGCCGTCAGAATGGGAACTTCCAATCATCTCCCCATCCCCCAAACCCCCTTCCCGAAGAAGCAAACCATACTAGAGACCAGGAGCTGCTGTTTCGGGAAGGGGGCTTAGTTGCGAAAAAGGATGAGCTCCGGCAAAGAACGCCTCCGCTCACCTTTTTCGCGTAACTGGTGGCCGATGTGTTCCATGTAATAATGGAAGGAACTTCCTTCCTGATCCAGATAAGCACTTACAAATCGAGGAGATCTTCTCACGCCCATGTCGAATATGAAGTGAAAAGATACTTTCAACAGCGGCTGGATGCCGACAGCGGGTGTGCTAGAATGGATCCATGGAACCCAACTATTTCGCCGTTCCACAAATCATCGCACTGCTCATACGCCTGAAGCTGCTGGGTCTGCGGACCCGGGTCCCTGCGCTGCCGGGGGGCGTGCTGGACGAGCAGACCGCGCTGATGCACCGGGCACAGGAGCTCCTGGATGAAATCCCACTGGACCAGGTCTCTCCCAGCGAAGCGCGCAGCAACTTCCGCAAGACTTTTTCGCTGCTCAAACTGGCCGGGGTCACCTTCGAAAAAGTGGACTTAACCCGCGAGATTGCCATCCCCGGGCCAGCCGGGGCCATCCCGGCGCGCCTGTACATGCCCGGCAAGGCGATGGGGTACCCCCTGTTCGTCCTGCTGCACGGGGGAGGCTGGGTGATCGGCGGGCTGGACAGCGCGGACAACATGGCCCGTTTTATTTGCAGGCACGCCGGCTGCGCGGTGCTCTCGGTGGATTACCGCCTGGCGCCCGAACATGTCTTCCCGGCGGCGGCCAAGGATGCTTATGCCGCGCTGGCGTGGGCGGCGGAGCACGCCGGAGAACTGGGTGCAGACGCCGGAAAACTGCTGGTGGGCGGAGATTCTGCCGGCGGGAACCTGGCCGCTGCCGCGGCGCTGATGGCACGTCAAAAGGGCGGACCAAAAATTGCAGGGCAGTGCCTGTTCTATGCAGGGTTGGACAGCGTAAACCTGGACACCCCCTCGTACAAAGAGTTCGGCGAAAGTTCGCTCGGTTTGCCCAGGCGGGACGTGGAATGGTTCCTGCAGCAATATATTCCCGACCCGGGAGATCGGCTCAACCCGCTGGCCTCGCCGCTGCTGGCGCAGGACCTGGGAGGGCTGCCGCCGGCGCTGGTGGTGACAGCGGAATTCGATGTTTTACGCGACGAGGGGGAAAGCTACGCCCGCAGGCTGCAGGAGGCGGGGGTGAAGGTGAAGCTGATGCGCTGCAACGGGATGACGCACGGCTTCATGAGCACGATCGGGCTGATCAAAAGGTCGACGCTGTATTTCGAGGAGATCGCCCTGGAGATCAGGAGGATGGCTGGGGACGTATTCCAGTAATTGTGAGATTGCTTCGTCAGGCAAAGTACGCCTGACTCGCAATGACGGCAACATGGATGGAGGGGCAAATTCATGCCTGCCAGGCGGACCTGCACTCATTCACGGGACAGGAGGCGACCAGGTTAACGTCCAGGGGCCGGGGAGGTGCACGATCTTATACTGCGTCAGAATAAAAATCAGGTTACCGGCAGGCGGCGAGGCGAAGGTTATCGTTTCGGTGTAAACAACCCTTTGCTTCTGTCGATCAACACTGCCAACAGTTTGGCCAGAGTTCGTCTCCCGCAACAAAAAAGCCAGGCGACAACTCGTCCGACACAGAAGGGCGTCAGTGTGAAAGTGGATGGTGTAACCGTCAGCCACCCGGGAAATATCCTCGATGACAAAGTCATGCCCCCCCAATTTTACTGTGCTGTTGAGTTCCCATGTTTGCCCCGGCTGCGGGTTTTGCCCCACATCCAGCGGGAACCGGAGGCTGTCTTCCTGGTGGACGGGAATGCTGGCGAGCGTCAGGGTCAGCGGAGCATCGACCGGTTTGGGAATTTCATAAGCCCAATACCATACCGCTCCCCACCCTCACATCAGGGCGGATATCATAACGTGACTGGTAACTTATGGTACGCCCGGCTTCATCAGTAATCTGGATAGGAAACTCGATGAGAATCTGCTCCAGACGAACTTACCGCCAAGGCACCCGGTAAATCGCCCGCGTCGGTAAAATTGCCGACCAAAACATAGGCATTATCCAGTTCAACGACCCGGTCCAGATACAACCCCGAGCCATGCGGGACGGGGGTCGGCGTGGACGGGAAGGATGGGTCATAGGGGACAGACGAGACCGTCCCCTCCGAAACCGGTGTGGCGGTGGTTGAAAATTGCGGACCAGACGACTCGAAGGCAGCTCCAATTTCCACTGCCGGCGTCACAAAACCGGAGGGTGCAAGGACCAGGGCGAGTTGAATGCCCGGCATATGGCAGGGTGAAAGGAACACCACCTGCCAGACATCCGCCGGAAGGGGCGGAAAGGTATAGTTCGTCGCAAAACTCATGGGTTGGTCGGGCCCCATCGCACCGCCCCCGCCGCCCAGGAACTTCAAGGTAGTGCCGTCCGGCAACTGCAAAGCGGGGGGATCGGTACAAATGGGAAAGCCGGATGCGACCGCGGGAATGCCATCCACCCTGTACGCTACAAACGTGTGGGTCGCATCGGCGACAACCTGATCCACTGTTACGGTGATGCCACCCTGCTCCACCGAAACCGGCCCGACCAGCAGGCGAATCCCACTGCCCTGCTCCACCAACCCCACGCCGGGAAGGTAGCCAAATAAATGGCGCACGGCGGCAAACACACGACCGGGGCCAACGATCAGAGTGGACCCGACCAGCAAGGCGATCGCAACCAGCGTCGCAAACCAGGCCGGTCGCAAGTAAAACGGCCGCGAATCCGGCGCGCTTTTTCAAATCCGCCCGGCGCATCAAATCGGCATGAAGCCGGATGACAAATTCCGGAAGGGCCTGAGGGACTGCCACAGCCTGCCGGACCTGATCTTCCAATTGTGTGAAAGTAGTGAAGTCATTCATGCGAGACCTCCAGTTGACCTTGCAAGCGGGCCAACAGCCGGTGTAAAGATTTTTTCAGCGCATCTTCCCTGCGGTTCAACAAGCGGGCAATTTCTGAAAAATTCAATTCGGCGACGTAACGCAAACGGATCAGCTCACGCTCTTCTTCCGATAAAGTACCGATCAACCCCGCGAGGGCAGCAATTTGCTCCGTGCGGATCACCTGTTGGAGGACATCGGTTTCCGCCGGAACCTCCTCTGCAGTTTCCAATGACAAGTGCCGCCGCGCCCGGAAGACATCCATGGCTTTCCGGCGCGCGAATGGCAAACAGCCAGGCAGCAAAGTGTCCTTTGTGATGATAGCGCTGCAGGCCTTCCAATGCGGCCAGAAAGGTGCGGGCTGTGGCGTCTTCGGTTTCCGGGAGGCTGCCAATCCGGCTGTAAAGATAGCGGAAGACAGGCTGGACATAGAGGCTGTAGATCTGCCCAAACTCCCGGGGATCCTTTTTTGCAGCCGCAACCAGGCTGGTTTCATCAGGGTTCCCGGCATCTTCGATCAGCGATGTTCGTGGCATTGGTTCGGAGATAACCATTCCTTTTCCTTGGGAAATATGTATCGAGCTCTACAAGTATATCGGGGAGGCAGGCAAAAAGGGACAAATCCAAATAGATGAGACTGGGAGTACGTCGGGACGACGCCCGGCATAGTAAGCGCGGTCGGGCCGACCAGGGAGGCGAGGATGGATTTTGGGGGAGTTGGCGGGAGAGATAAGGAATATGGCGGAGGACATATTCCATGTATTGTGAGATTGCTTCGCCAGGCACAGTACGCCTGACGAAGCAATGA
>CAVUIO010000005.1:0-298728 GCA_963741635.1 uncultured Chloroflexia bacterium | reverse complement strand
TCGGAAAATCATAAAGATGTAAACTGACATTATGTGGGAGAAGGGTCAGGTCATAAAATGATTTTAATCGTCGGGTTTTCCACTCCCGAAATTATGCGTGTCCTCTGGAGAGATAAAGAGATATGTGCTCTCCTGCATTATTGAGCGCATGCGCCAAATTGAGAGCATAATCGATATCAATGAATGAAACCAACCCAATATGCATACTTTGCCTTGTTCAGAAAGATTTGCTAATAATTCCTATAAAGCTTTGGTACCAAAAAGCATAGAGCACAATGATTAAACTAGTTTAAAATCAAATTTATTCCATTTTTTCTATGATCCTCAAAGGTACAGCAATTGCAATTACAACTACATTACTAATAATCAATTTTAATTCTGGCGAAAAAATCTGAGATCTTAATAAAAATGGTATTTATCGGGTTTCACAACTAATTTCTTCATACACCTCTAATAATTTTTTAGAAATATCATCCCAATCATAATCAACCTCGACAAGCATCCTTGCGCAATCTGTAACGGTTTTGTACAAATCAGGGTTTGTCATGAGCTGGTAAACTTTATCGGCGAAATCTTTTGGATTGTCGGCAATAAATAAATGTTGTCCGTTAATTACATCCAATCCTTCACAGCCAATTGATGTTGATACGACTGCACGTTTGAGTGCCATTGCTTCAGAAATTTTTAACCCTAGTCCCCCCTCCCGCTCGTAGTGGAACAATACATACCTTGCTTTGTTGGTAATATGGAATCACGTTTTTAGCTCACGAGTAACATGCACTCCTTCAATATTCAGGGAACTTAACTCTTTCGGAGGACCTTCTGACAATCGATAATTGAATAGTAGGGATTTTTGAACGAATATAGGAAGAATATTTTTACAAAAATATATCGCAGCATCAACGCAAGGCGCATAATTCATTGACCCAATAAATAATAATGATTTGGACTTATCGTTTTTCTCTAAAGGCCTCAAAGCCTGGACCAGACACGATTGGGGACCACTTTCACACGCAATAAAGGATTTGCATCCAGTAATCTTTTTGTCTAAACTAGAAACAGTAATGCAAGTATCAAATTTCTTTGTGATTTTTAATTTCCCAATGACTTAAAGATTTTGCATACAGCCATGTTCTGGTTTTTCTTCCCAGGTTTGAATGGATTTTGGAAATTTGTGTATATTGGTCAGACCCAATATTATGAAAACTTAAATAGTTTTTGATGTGGGTCGTAATTTTAGAAATTCCAAGTATTGCGCTAAATATGAATGCTCTATTTCTAAAATATCAAAATTTACTTGGGATATCAAATCATTAAGATGATTGATTAAATCACCTGAAATACTAAATTTTACTTCTAACGGAATTCCAATGATTCCATAAGATATTAATCCTGGTAAATGAAATAACGGATGATGGCGTTTCACAAGGGAAGTTATTACTCCCGTAAAACTTTTGCATATGAGTAATTCCTTCCAATTCTTCCGGAGTGTCTAATTGTGCAGCCAGCCAAACTTCATTATTCAGTGAAATTCTCTGGATCAAGTTATACACTCTTATCCTGATCACCAGATACCGGAGGATAAGGAAAACTATCAGTAATAAACAGACTTGCATTCTTCTCTTTAAAAAATCGGAAATCTAGTTTAAAGGTAATCAAAGTATTTATAATGTAAATTAAATCTCATAATTCGTATTGTTCGGAGAAGTTTAACTTAATTACCTAACAACTATTTATTATGTGCGGCAGCATTTCTCCAACGGAAAAATGGTGAATTTTTATAAAAAAACTTCCATTCTGATAATCCAACCACTCGGAAAACAATCAACGACAATAGATACACCAAGGGGGCCAGTATCAACGCAACAATGAATATATTAATTTTGATTGATAACAGGCGAAAAACTCGCTAACGCCATTATGGCTGTACTAAAACTCGCTTTAAGTACGCTTCCCCAAGGAAATGGTACGATTAAATCTATGACAAATAATAGAATACAACCAAAAATCAATAATCGATGGAATTGCAGTTGATAAAGCAGCCCCAAAATAACTATACCGAATGGTATCAGTAAAAACGATAAAATAATTGTAAAAATAATCATTCCCTATTTTAACAATAATAAAAAGGGTCTGTCTGTGAGTTGCATTTAAAAATGCTCCATTAAATATAGCCTACCATTGTCAATAATTGAATTGCAACTATATTCATAACGAGAACAGCATTTCCAAACCCTGGACCATAAATCAATGGGATTAAAGATTCAACAAACGTCAACACGGTGCCAATGCCCATTGGGAACCCGAAGAAACAATAAGACCTTAAATGCGGCTCCATAGGAATCGACCAGATCAGATGGTGGGTTCAACTGGATCGTAGAAAAAACCGGGAAAATTGATTCCATAACCATATTTGGAATTACCAAAAGCATACTAACGGGGACAAGTGCTGCTGATAAATTCCAACTGCAGCAGAAGGCTGATACAAGGAAAGAATGATCGTGCTAAATTGTCCATTTGCTATACTAATAAATAATAAAAGTGCAAATGGGATCACAGACGACAGTAATTTCAAACAGAAATCTAAGTTCAATTTGAAATTTTAGTTGGATAAATTGAATACGCATAACGATTGTGCTGATAACTAACTTGACCATACTGGCAAAAGCAGAAAATCAACAATAATGATTAGAGACCAACCTAATTTAATAGCTAATATACTCAGCACAAAGTTCAAGATATCACGTGCCAAATTGAAACCCGCAGATAATTCCATTTTCTGGGCTGCATTGAAAACAGAACGCGGTATATTAAACAAAGGCATCAAAAATATATGTTAGTACGTAAATACTTATTATGATCCTGGTTTGAGGCGTTATAAGTTTGCAGACTAAATATCCCTATCAAAATGAAAACCATAACCAACGACAGAATTATCCTGAGAATCGAACGTTAAACATATTTTCCATTGTCATTTTTACCAGATGCCAAATCTCGGACTAAAAGAGTATCAAAACCAAAATTTACTAATATGATTAAAACTGAACCAATCGATGTTGCAGTAGAAATTTGCCCTACTCCAGTTGCCCCAATATATCGTGCTAATATCCCAATATAAAATAAACGGAGGACATATGGAAAAATGTATCCAATAATTAGTACAGATGCGTTTTTTGATAGAACTCTTAATGTGTTCATACAGTGAATGTTCTGCAATTGATTATAGATATTTACTTCACTTTTATAGAGCTTCCAATTTTAGCAGATAGCCAAAATTTAATTTTTTCTTCCATATTCCAATACATCATCACTAAATATTATCTTCAATATTATGGAAATCAGATCTCTAAATCGTTCTTTAATAATTATTACAGGATCCATTTGTAATGCTCTCACCAATGATTTTCGGGCATCTTCTTTTTCCTTCAAGCATAATAATATTTCCGATTTTCGAAGATTTAGAAAAGCAACGGCTCTTTTTTGAATTATTTTACGATCACCAAAATGATATTTTGCTGATATTGTGCGATTAATAATGATCTCATCATCATAAATGAAATCGATTGCCTGAACACTTGATTTCGTTTCCGGGTGCATTCTGGAATTCGCAATATGAATATTTTCCAAAACTCCTATCTTGATTCCTGATACTGCAATCCGCATGCAAAAATCAAAATCAATTGATATTCGCAATTGTTCATCTAGCCAACCAACTTTATCTAATACACATCTCTTAAATAAAAAAAGTCGGTTGGACTATTGTGTAGCGATATAACTCGCTTTCTAAATTGAATGGTTTGGCTTGTATCCGATTAATGCATTTGCCATTAGCATCAATAAATGCAGAATCCCCGTATAAAGCCCCCCAATCGGGGGTGATTATTAAATGCTTGTACAACTTCACTAATTGCCCCCAATTGATAAGTGTCATCGGAATTAAGAAAAGCAATTATTTCCCCATGATTTTCTCTTAATTTCCACCCTTTATTAATTGCATTTGCTTGCCCGTTATCTGGTTCACTTATCCAATAAAATATTTTTCCTTGATGTTTTTTTATAATATCCACACTTTTATCTGAACTGCCACCATCAATAATTATATATTCAATAAATGGGTAATCTTGTGATGTCACCGAGAGAATGGTTTCCTCTAAATATTTTCCCTGATTAAGAGATGGAGTCACCATAGATACTAAAGGCTTATTATTCATAAATTAATCTGTACCTGAACAAAATATTATTGGGGGTATTTGACCTTATTCCGGTTAAAGCCATTTTAGGGTTCTCTGCGAGCTTCATTTACTCTTCTCAAATGCTAACAACAATTCATTCGACCCCATCATGACCCCAAATACCGAAGCGTCCAGAACCATTGCTGAAATACGGGATTAACCATCGCAGCAGCAAATATTCCAATGAAGGCCAAAGTCATTGCCAGGAACACCGCCCGATCTTCACCATTCTGGATGGTTTTCCAATATTTTAGGCCGCGAATATACAAATCGACCTGACAACCATAAAAAAGCACATATACCCTAAAATTCCGGTAAGAGAGAATCAGACGAAGATGTGCATTATGAATATAATTCGTAAACACGTGATTCTCATAATCTAAACGAGGATCCGGTAAGGACGATAATTAGTTCCCAAACCTATTCCAACAATGGGATGCTCTGCAATTTGTGGGAATGCATAAGCCATTTCAATATATCGATCAGTTAAAACTCTCCTCATTTACAGTATCAATATTTTAAAAAGCGTAGAAAGTCGTGCAATAATTGCTCCTACAGGGTTACGGCTCTGGTTTTTCAGAATATCACCTCCCCAAAGGAACAGTGAAACTTGCCACCATAAGGGCTATCATTCCCCACATGACAAGTTTGCTAATATCCGAAAACCTAACCAAGAGAAGCATGCTTATCAGCGCTATTGCTATTCCAACCCAGAAATTGCGATTGGTAAAAATGTCAGGATTACCCGATTCCAGCGAGAACCGTCATGGTAAAAATGATTAAGGTTCGGCTGGATGCGATTAATCGCAAGGAGCGATACTAGAATGACAAATATTACAAATATCAATGATTGACCAGGAGGAAGTATTCGAGTAACACCCGTGAAGGCGGTACTTTGAGTTTGCATAGCTTCGACTTTTCCTGGAAATAACTGGACCTTATCCCCAACAATATACTGGGCAATCATCGCCAAGGCAACTATAGAACCCAAGATCAAAATCCCGGTAATCAAGACCCTTAATCGAACCTTATTCCTGATCAGGTTAGTTACCAAGAAAAAAGTTAAATAATAGGTTATTACGCTATTTTCTCTCGAAGAGCCAACTGTCTATCCGCTGATCCATTAAATATTGCGAAGATGGTCGAAAATACTGCAATCCCATAAAAACATTTAATGGCAGGTCAAGAGGAGTTCCCTAGTGAACCTTAAACCCGGGTTCAACAAGCGCCCGAATAAGAATCCAAACCAGCATACCCAATATAAGGATATCCGTCATGTGTAAACTGCCAATGCCAACGTGCAAGAGTGGGAGAGAATCCTCAAACATGATGCTGGATGTAGCTGTCAGAATTGCAAGCAAGGCAAACTCTGGTTTTTTTATTACAACTGCAATACCAAAAATTACAACTATTACTGCCAATATCCAAATTGGGGAAAAAAGATTAACGCAATCCCCAATATCACACTCACCACAATAATTCAGGAAATTTGAAACAGAATTAAACTATTGGAATCTTATTCCGAAAATTCTGCAACAATTGATTTATTCCTTCTACCAACAGAAAATTATTGAGTTGATAAGATATTTTTTGATTTCAAGTTTTAAATTGTAACATTAAAAAAATAGAAAAGTAAAATTGGACCAATATCCAGAATAACATATTAATCGGTCAATTCTGAATCCCGATAAATTTAGGCTTTGTCTACGGAAGCAGACCCAACTGTAACAGGGCTGCATTGACCTTGCCCTTATCCCAGAGGAGGGAACCTTCGGGACCGGGGGCGGTCCAGGCGGGCTCGACCTTCTGCATGACGATCTCATCGGTGGGAATATCGCGGACGAGGCAGAAGAGGCTGAAGATCTGCTGATAGCTGAGGTCGGTGACGATCATCTTTTTAGCAAACAGGTCATAGAGAGTAGGCAGTTTGACCCATACGGAGGGATCGAGGAGTTTCTGGCGCAGAGCCTGGATGACAAGGTTGCTGCGCTGAATGCGGGCGAAGTCAGAGTCGGGGATGGCGCGGGCGTAAGCACGAAGCTGATCACCGGAGAGGGTCTGCGGTCCGGCTTCGATGACAGTGCCGATCCAGGGGTCGGTGATGGTCTCGGGGATATCGATGGGCAGCCCACCAATGGCATCGACCAAATCGGGTAGCTGGTCGAGGTCAAGCGCCAGGTAATGGTCGCTGGTCACGCCGAAGTTGTCGAGGATCATCTGAGCAGAGACCTGGGTACCATCAGCGATCTTGCCAGACTCATCGACCTGGGTCGAGCGCTCGTGACCCTGATAGTAGGTTTTTCCCAAGGTGGTAGCGGCGATCAGGGGATCCTGAAACCCCAAGGTACTGACATCCACCCAAAGATCCCGGGGGAGAGCAAAAGTGCTGATGGTTTTATTGGAAAAATCGATACGGACGAGACGGGTGAGGTCCGAGCCGGGCAGGCCGCGCAGATCTTCTGCGTCCGAGCCAATGGTAAGAACAGTAAACGCGCCTCGCTGACCGCAAACCAACCGTCCCGCAGAGGCGGATGCGGCAGCCGGTGCTTCAGGTGTATCGCGGATAGGCGAGGGTAAGGGGACGACCCAAAGGCTGGCTGGTGAGGTTGTAAAGATAGATACCCCCGACCACAATTCCGACGACCAGGATACCGACCAGAATGAAGACGATAGTTTTTTTCATGGCTTCCTCTTTTAGCAAACGAATTTCCAATAATGAGAGAAGAAATTTTCCAGTTATTTAGGAGTATAAAATTCACGGATGGAGGCAGCAACAGTCCGGATGGCCTGCTCGGTCATTTCCGGATAAAGGGGCAAGGAGAGGATCTGGTCCACGACCTTTTCAGTGACCGGGAAATCTCCTTTTTTGCCGCCGAGGCTGCTCATGGCATTTTGAAGGTGGATGGGCACCGGGTAATGGATGCCTGTCCCGATGCCTCGTTCCTTGAGACAAGCCTGGAGCTCATCCCGGCGAGGAGCCTGGACGACATACATGTGATAGATATGCTGGTTTTCGGGGAGTTCGGTGGGTGTTACGACAGGGAGACCGGCGAGAAGGTCACGGTACGAGGGCAGCGTGCTGCCGGCGGAGGCGGTTATATTCGGGAAGATGAGGCAATTTGGCACGCAGCACCACAGCCTGAATTTCATCCAGACGAGCGTTGAAACCGATCATGTCATGGTAATAACGCCGTTCGGAGCCATGGTCACGGATCATGCGAGCTTTCCGGGCAATTTCAGGGTCGCTGGTGGTGATAAAACCGCCTTCTCCAAAAGCACCCAGGTTCTTGGAATAATAAAAGCTGAAACCTGCAGCATCACCCAGGCTGCCAGCGCGGCGACCCTTATAAGCCGCAGCCATGCGCCTGGGCGGCGTCTTCAATCACCTGCAGGTTATGCCGGGAAGCAATTTCCAATAACGGGTCCATATCCACAGTCTGACCATAGAGATGAACCGGAAGGATGGCTTTGGTATGGGGGGTGATCTTCGCTTCCACCTGGGAAACATCCATCAGGCAGGTGTCCTTATGGATGTCCACGAACACAGGGGTAGCCCCGGCAAGCACAATGGCCTCTGCAGTGGCAATAAAGGTGTGCGAGACGGTGATGACCTCATCCCCGGGCCCGATACCCATGGCACGCAGGATGATCTGCAGGGCAGTGGTGCCATCACTGACACCGATCCCGAATTTGGCACCGCAAAACTGGGCAAAATCCTTTTCCAATGCCTGGACATTCTCACCGAGAAACAGGTGCATGCTTTCAAACACTTTTTCCATTCCGGAAAATATCTCGTCTTTGAGAGGAAGGTATTGGGCGTGCAGGTCGACTAACGGGATATTCATGAGGTCTCTCCTATTTTTTGATCAATCTTTCTAAGCATTCTGGCTGGGTTGCCAGCGGCAATGGTATAGGGAGGCACATCGCGGGTCACGACACTGCCAGCGCCAATGATGGCGCCTTCACCGATCGTCACGCCGCACAGGATGGTGGCGTTGCTGCCGATCGAGGCGCCTTTGCAAACCTGGGTAGAGACACAGGTCCAATCGGATTCGGTCTGCAATCCCCCGGCCGGGTTGGTCGCCCGGGGATATTTATCGTTGATAAACATGACACCATGACCGATAAAAACATTATCTTCGATGGTGACGCCTTCACAAATGAAGGTGTGGCTGGATACCTTGACATTGCGCCCAATGCGGGCACCTTTCTGGATTTCAACGAAGGTGCCAACCCGGCTGCCATCGCCAATCTCACACCCATAAAGGTTGACGAAGGCATAGATTCGGACATCCTGTCCCAATTTCACATCCGGTGAAATCCTAATAAAATCTCCAGTTACCATTTGATCTCCTCCGTGTGCCCGGTGTTGCTAAGGATTTTTGGGCCGCCTCGAGGATCCTGACCACATGCAAGCCAACCTCGCCACTACTGCAAGGCTTTTGATGGTTCATGATGCAATCCAGAAAATGCTGGCATTCCGCCTTAAGCGGCTCGACCAGGTGGATATTGGGGATCAGGATATCCCCATAGCGGTAAGAGAACTGGAATTCCCCGAAATTATTGCTGTAATCCGGAGATTCCACCCCTTTATCGTATATCTTGATCTTTTCAAGGCTCTCGATATCGTTATAAACCGCCATCTTTTTACTGCCGACAACGGTCACACGCCTGACCTTGCAAGGATCCAACCAACTAACGTGGATATGAGCCATAATATTGTCGGGAAAGACCATGTTGATATAAGCCACATCATGAATGCCATTAAAAACGCAGGAAGAGCCGTGGGCACTGACCGCAAGCGGTAATTTGTCCAGGAGAAAGAGCAAGATCGAGATATCATGGGGAGCCAGATCCCACATGACATTCAGGTCGTGGGAGAACAAGCCCAAGATTCAGCCGGGCAGCATCCAGGTAATACACCTGCCCCAGGTCACCACGATCAATCAAGTCTCTCATGGCGTGAACAGCGGCGTTGTATTCAAAGGTGTGCCCAACCATCAGGAGGCGATCTTTTTTCTCCGCCAATTCAATCAACTCTTCGGCGTGAGCTGAAGTGAGGGTTAAAGGTTTCTCAACCAGAACATTCAACCCATGCTCCAAACAAGCTTTTGCAATCGCAAAATGCGTGGAAGGTGGGGTGGCAATGACAGCCGCATCCAGCTTCTGGTCAAAAAGATCCTGATAGCGATTAGTAGTTAAAACAGCCGGATAGTTCCTCTGAAATCTTTTCAAGCCGATCCGGTTTAAGATCAGCGACCATGACCAGTTCCGATTTTGGAATATCGACAAAGTTCCTGATCAGGTTTGGACCCCAATAGCCACTCCCAATCATCCCTACCCTAATTCTGTCCATTTCTCCCTCACTTCCCAAACTAATGAAACCCTAAACAAACGATTAAAGCGCGCCCCGGCGAGAAAGTATGACCAGGGGAGTCTTCAACATGATGATCAAGTCCAACTTCAAGGATTGCTGCTCCACATACTGAACATCCAATTTCATCATTTCATCAAAACCCAATGTACTGCGGCCACTCACCTGCCAAAGCCCGGTAAGACCAGGCTTGGCATCCAGCCGGCGATGGTACCAGGGCTTATACATCTCCAACTCATAAGGGATAGCCGGCCGGGGACCGACAAGGCTCATATTGCCCACCAGGACATTCCAAAACTGGGGCAGCTCATCAAGGCTCGAGCGGCGAAGGATATGTCCCAGGCGGGTAACGCGAGCATCCGCAGTCAACTTTTTAATTCCTTCCCCATCATTTTGCGAATGGGGTTGATCGGAGCATGAATTCTCAATCAAGGTTTTGATGAATTCCTTGTGAATTGCAGGGTCAGCTTCCTGGACCATGCTGCGAAATTTGTAGCATGTAAAAAGAACATGTTTCCAGACCATCTTTCCATTGAGAATCTCCCGTTTACCATAAATCCGCTTCTGAATGAAGAGAGCGGGTCCGGGAGAATCCAAACGGACCAGAATGGCAATCACCAGCATTATTGGCGAAAGCAAAACCAAGGCAATGAATGCCGCCACTATATCGATGAGGCGTTTTGAGAAATAATAAAACGTGCGGTTCAGCGATCGGGCGGCCGGGAAAACAAGAGCATTTCCCGTAATATTATTTACATCCGTTTCCTGTTCCATAGTAACCTCGCTGCCAGCAATCATTTCTTTTTTGAAGAATAAGCCTGGTACTCGTAGTAATTTTCAGATATGTCTTCACCATTAATCGTTAATCCCATCAGTTTTGCCTTGACGGTAGAAAGCTGTTCAAGGGCAGCCTCCAGTTTTTCCCGACCAATAAAGGCACGCTTAACCACCAACAATACTCCATCCACAAGAGGAGCAACAACACTTGCGTCGGTTACTGCAAGAACTGCAGGCGAATCCAACAACACGAGGTCGTATCGATTATATAGTTCCTGAATAAGGTCCTTCATCCGATCGGAACTGAGGAGATTGACGGGCTCATGTGCCGACCGACCTCCGGTAATGACCGAAAGACCGGGGTATTTCGTTTGCTGAATGACATCATCCAGATCAGCCCTGCCCATCAAATAATCACAAAGACCCAGGTCGTTGGATAGACCATAAATCTTATGAATGGTGGAAAGTCTCAAATCACAATCCACAAGGATAATTTTTTTTGTGGACTGGGACAACAAGTACGCCAGGCTGCTGACAATGGTCGATTTCCCTTCACCCTGCAACGCACTGGTCACCAGGATGGATTTGCACGACAATTCATCGATACTCTTCTGGAAGGTTGTCCGCAATCTCAAAAAAGCTTCCGTATTGTAAGAACTTCCATTCAGGGGGAATTGGAGCCCTTTCTTTTTCCGTTCGAGGGGGATCCTACCGAGCATGGGCAGCCTTACCACCGATGAGATCTGCTCGGATGAGAAGAGGGTTGAATCCAGGTTTTCGAATAATAGAACGAGCCCAAAACCTGCCATGAAACTGACAACCAACCCCAACCCCAGATAAAGGATTTTGTTGGGCTTCGACGGCGACTGGGGGAATGAGGCCGGGTTTACCACGGAAATCAGGTTGGCCTGGACGGCTTCCTTCACCCTAAGATCTTCATATTGGGATGAAAGGGAATTAAATATTTGCTGTTTCAGGTCAACGTCTTTACCAGCGTTTACGATAGCATCTGTGGGGGGCGGGGTGGACATTAAAAGGGCATTGTAAGTAATTCTTGCCTGGTTGAGATCACTTTCGGCCTGATCGACCTGAACTTTAAGGGTCTCAGAAGGACTTTTTCCGCTTCCCGTATAAAACTCAGCGCCTTGCGAAATGAGGATATTACCCAAGGTATTGGCAGCGGTCACTGCGAGGTTGGGATCGTAATCCTCCACGGAGATGGTTATCAATTCAGTGTTGGCAACAGACTGAACACTCACCTTGGGCGGCAAGGAAAGGTTTAGCTGTTTATCCAGCTCATCGAGCAATGGCTGGCTGGTAGCAATAATGACATAGGTATTTATCAAGCGATCAGCAAACTGGTAATCCTGATAAGATGAGCTGACGGAAGCGGTTGCAATCCGGAGCGTAGCAGTCGCTGTGTACACCGGTCTCATCAGCCAGGTTCCAGCAGTAACCACCGCCATCGTTACCACAACCGTGATTACCACCACCCACTTTCTGCGTAGAAATATGTCGATGTAATTCTTGAGATTCATCTTCCCTCGCCAAATTCGAACAAAACCAATCCGTTTTTAGAGTACAGCGCTCCAAGAAATGTGATACTTTGGTAGCAGTCACTCTTCTTTGGAAGCTGCGACAGCCTATTGAGATTTTCAAATAAAGCGGTAGTGCTGCAATAAAATCGCCACTCCCAACACGCCTTCGGTCAGTGTTTCCGTCCTTACCACGACGCCATTCGTATTCAAGTTAGCGCTTCCCCATTCAAGAGAGCCCGTGGGAAAGGCGATTTTTACAGACAAATCCTGCCCATTTTGAATCAACCGGTTTAGATAATATATGCACCAGTTGCGCTCAAGTTAAGGACTGTGGCAGTTTCCTCAAATTTCTTTCCCAATTGTGAAAGACCACGGACCACGGCAGGGTATGCACATCTCATCCTGGGTTTTCCCCGTCTTTCAACGAAGGCAACATTATTCTGGTGTTTTTCCATGCGACACCTTATCTTTCTGATATAAGAGTCCGGTAGATCCGTTGGGGTCAACTGTTCTCTACTGTAGCAAATAAAGGGGGAAATAAACCGTCTAATCCGGCTTGTTTATTTGCGCAATCATCTCCCATTTATTTATTTATTTCCCGGCATTTCATGAGCAAACTTATAGGCACAAATGTGCCATTTGATCAAAAAAATCCAGACGGATCTTTTATCTGCCTGGAATTGAGCCGGGTAAGGCAGTGATTATATTGTCTACTAATCCAGATCCGTTGCGGTGGGCGAAAACGAATAATTCCAACCGATCTGAAACCCCCAATTTTTCATAAATCGAAGTCAAGTGGTGGCGGACGGTAGTCTCACTCAAACTGAGTTGCTTGGCGATCTGGAAGTTTTTCAATCCCTGACCGATCTGCTGGATTACCTGGCGTTCACGCCGGGCAGAGATGAGCGATCAACTCGGTTTGCGGGTCCTGTGTTATCAGCTGTTGCGCATTCCTCAACCCTGACAGCAAGTTTGCGATCATGGATCGTTCAATCCATACTTCTCCGGCGTGAACTTTCTGGATCGCCTTGATAAGAACGTCCGGGGATTGAGTTTTTAAAACGATGCCTAAAACTCCCTCCTGGACGGCATTTATCAGTACCTGGGCTTCGTCCAGGTCGTGCAAGCAGGATGACTCGAGAGGAACTAGAAGCCTTGGATAATTTTCGGATGATCTCCAGACCAATTGAACATAGATGGATCCAGTATTAGCAGGATGATATCCGGTTTCTGAGCTGCAACAACCTCCATCCCTTCGACTGGCTTTACCGGCCTCACCCACCACCTTAAACCCCGCCTTAGTTTCAAGAATGAGACGCAGACCGGTTCTCACCAAAGTTATGGCTATCGATAATCACGATGCGAATGCGTTCGGCAAGAGGGGTCTTCATTGGTCTGAATAGCTTCCCGGATAAACCAAGATCAAAAAAGGCAAGGGTTAAAATTAGATATAGATGAGCGATTTCCCATAATATCATATATTTTCGACCAAATAAATTCTATATCCCTTGTTCTCATCGCTTATCATCAAGGAAAGTTTATCAAAAAATCAAAAGGGAATCAATTACAACTATATTGCAAATTCAGATCTATGAATAAAATCCCCTGAAATCTTCAGGATTCGTGCAAGGAAAGCTGTTCTGGAACACCATAAAATGGCGCAAATTTGGAATATTTCAATACTATGTTCCTAAATCAATGTGTCACGTATTGATTTCAAGAATTTGGATAGAGAGAATTCCAAATTAGGATTATATAATTCCTGGAAAAGGGAAATCAAACGCTTTATGAAGCTTTTGATTTTTACGCAATTTTCACACCTGGTCCCTGAGCATAAACACTTTTACCTATCTTTTATAAGAAACTGCCAGATTACAGGGGTTGCCAATTGCCCGGAATATCGACAGGCTAAACCGGATTTCGAAGGGAACAATTTTGTAGTTATCCTGATGGGATTTCTGCTGGTTACGCCGGTTAACCTGTGGGGGTTTCCTCCGTATTGGTCGGGGGCGGCTCAGTGTTCGTTGGAATTTCTGTTGGAGGTATTGATGTATTGGTGGTTCGCGTCTTGGTGTAAGTGGGTTTATACGTAGGTGTTAAGGAAGGTAACCCTGTTGGGGGGTGTCCTATTACTACCGGTGTATTTGTCGGTGTATACAATGGTAGAAAACCAGTTACAGGAGACTGTGTCAGGGTAGGCGTTGCAGTTCCGCCAACCGTCATGGTGGGGGAAAGGGTATCCGTAAATCGAAACGGGGTCCAGGTTAGAGTAATGAGTTGCTTTTCCGGAGTAATCAAATCCGTTGGAGAAGCCTGAGAAGCAGAAACTTGCGTTGGAATATTATTTATCCGCGAAGAACCTCCAGACGAATTGAAAAGTCTTGAGAATAAATCCGGCCAAATCAATGCAGTCATAACTACAAGTTCTATAGCCAAAAGCCAAATGAAGAACTTGATGATGGTGCTTTTTTTCAAAATTTTCTCCTGTCGATCGTCTCATCCATTGGGGAAATAACCGGATCAGATTGATGCATTTTCCAAATTTACCGGAATTTCAAGGACGGTGTTTTAAGCGATATTTTATTTCCGTGCGGCACTCAAGATCCATACTTTAAAGTCTCCAAGCGATATCCAAAGAGATAGATTTGCAGTACCAGCGGACTTGCCAAGATAAAAATTAGCAAATTCATTGGTCAGATCTTAATATTAATTTCCCTTTAGGAATTATTATCAACCTCCGACCCAATACCGACAAGGAACCCCAAAATCATATATATAGAGAGCAGAATATGCCTATTTCTGCAACTACTGATTTGTATGGAGCCGATTGGAGACAACCACTTCCTTGTCATTGTAGCAAAATAATCGAATGCATACAAGTTGTAAGGATTTGCCAAAACGATTGAATCCTGGAAAAGAATGGTCAAAAAATCCCCCTGCCCTTCACAGGAAATTTCCCATCGCCAGGAAACACGTCGTTTTTGTGACAGGTATCTACTCGCACACACAAAAGCGCCCATTAAAATGAAGCCAATATAAACCATCCCCCACTCCTCCTTCCGGGAAATCCATTCCTTTTTTACACGCTCAAAAATAAACACTTCCGGGAATGGGTTTTTTTTGCAAAAACCGAGGTGCACTACAAAGTACACCTCCGTTCCCAGACTTTCGCGTACCATGCAGCAATCTTACGCCTTTGCCAACAACGAGTTGAGCAGATACCTGTGATAGAATAGGACTTATGTTCTATAATCACAAGCTTATGTCTGATGGAACGTGAGCTCGATAAAGGATCAAATACAATAAACGATTGCATCCGCTTGACCTTGCCCCCAATAAAATATATACTGGCTTTGTTCTTGCCGCCGGAACACTCGTTGAGGAGACTTACATGAGAAAACCCCTTTTGGTCCCAGCTTTCATCGTAATCCTGCTCGTCATCAGCCTGGCCTGCACACTGAGCGGTAGCGCCACCCCGGATTCCGGCGTGGTTAAAACCCAGGTCGCCCTGGCCATGACCCAGACTGCCATGAACCTGTCTCCTGTACATGTGATCCCGACCTCCACCCCCACCCTCCCCACCCAGGGTCCCGACCTGATCAACACCCAGGTGGCTATAGCCATGACGCAGACAGCGTTGAGCGCCCCTCTCCAAGCGACAACCGCTCCCTTGCCGACCGATACGGTGAGCGGCTCCCACCGCCCAGGATCTCCAAGCCCGCATAGCTACCTCCAACATCCTGGTATATGAAGATGTTGCCGGTGACTCCATCTTTCATCCCCTATGTGAAAGACGCCTTGAAATCGGTGGGCGGCTATCACAAGTATGATGCCGACGCCATGGGCACCTTCATGAGTGACATGAATTCCGGCACGAAGTGGGACTTGATCATCGTCGCCTCCGAGCTGCGCACCAACATCAGCGGGGATTACTGGACAGTGTTGAAAAGCCAGGTGGACAGAGGCGCCGCCCTGGTCACCGAGATCTGGTACCTGAACGAAATCAACGGCGGCATGATCGCCCCCTTCCTGAGAGAGTGCGGACTGGGCTTGCAGTCCGACTGGCAGGCGAAAGCCGTGTATGACCCCATTTATTACGGCATGTATTGGGTGGACCCGACCAGCCCGGTTTTTAATGTGCCCAACAAGGTCAGAGCTTTCGGCGCTTCGCTGTCGACCGACGCCGCATGGATGTACGGCGACCTGGGTGACCTACTGGAGGTGACCGACAACTCGAAGGCGCACATCCTGTCTTCCCTGCACGCCGGCGAACAGAGCGGCTATGGGCTGCTCTCAGAGTGCATGGACGGGCAGGTGCTCTTCCAGACCTTCTCGAGCCACAACTACCCCACCAATGACATGATCGCCCTGTGGAATAACTACATTATTTACACCCTGACCAATCACTTCAAGCTGCATTAAGTATCCATCCGAATATTCAGGAATAGGCTCTACAACAAATTTCGATTGATTCTTTAACTGTCTTTTTTGGAACGCAGAACTCCTGCTCGGTTTTTTCTGAGGTATTATTGCAGATATAGCCTATGGATTTCAACTTAAAAGCTCCCTTCCAACCCACCGGCGACCAGCCGGAAGCCATACGACAACTTGTGGACGGCGTTCAGCGAGGACTCAAGCACCAGGTTCTGCTGGGTGCAACCGGAACCGGTAAAACATTCACGATGGCGTCCGTGATCCAACAGGTGCAAAAACCAGCCCTGATCATGGCACATAACAAGACGCTGGCAGCCCAGCTTTATGCCGAATTTCGTGAGTTCTTTCCGGATAATGCGGTCTCGTATTTTGTTTCATACTATGACTATTACCAGCCGGAAGCCTATGTACCCCGGCACGACTTATATATTGAAAAAGAAACAGAAATCAACGAGGAAATCGAACGCCTGCGGTTGGCAGCAACGACTGCATTAATGTCGCGCAGGGACGTCATCATTGTCGCGTCTGTATCCTGCATCTACGGCCTGGGAAACCCTGAGGAATACGGCAAAGGCGTGGTCGGACTTAAAGTGGGTGAAATCAGCAGACGCAATGCCTTGATCCGGCAACTGGTTGATGGACAATACCAGCGGAATGATGTGGATCTGCGTCCGGGAACATTCCGAGTGCGGGGAGACACCCTGGAAATCATTCCCGCATACGAGAATAAACGCGGTTACCGGGTCACATTTTTCGGAGATGAAGTTGAACGCATTTCTGAAGTGAACCCACTAACCGGGGAAATCCTTTCTGAACCACAACAGGTGGATATCTATCCGGCCAAGCATTATCTTGCAGGAGAGGAGCGGCTTAAGGTTTCGATCGCCAATATCGAAAAGGAACTGGATGAGAGGGTAGCTTTCTTCAAAGCCAACGAGAAATTACTCGAAGCGCAACGCATCGAACAACGCACACGATTTGACCTGGAAATGCTCAGGGAAGTGGGCACCTGTGCCGGGATCGAGAACTATTCCCGCCAACTAGACCAGCGGGCACCGGGAACGCACCCATGGACACTGGTGGACTTCCTGCCCAGTGATTACCTGCTGGTGATCGACGAGTCGCACATGAGCATCCCGCAAATCCGCGGCATGTATAACGGCGACCGCTCGCGCAAAGAAACTTTAGTTGAATATGGGTTTCGGCTGCCATCGGCGCTGGATAACCGCCCGCTGAAATTCGAGGAATTTGAGAAGGTGATGGGCAGCACCATATACACTTCGGCAACACCAGGTCCCTACGAAATGAGTCATGCGGAACAAGTGGTGGAACAGATCATCCGACCAACCGGCCTGGTGGACCCGGAAGTGGAGGTGCGTCCCACCCAGGGGCAGGTGGATGACCTGGTGAAAGAAATCAGGGCAAGAGTGGAGAACGGGCAACGGGTGTTGGTCACCACACTTACAAAACGAATGGCGGAAGATCTTTCAGAATACCTGATGGAACTCGGCATCAAGGTCCATTACCTGCACTCAGAAGTCGAAACCCTGGAAAGAATTGGGATCCTGAGGGATTTGCGGCTGGGTGTGTTCGATGTAGTGGTAGGCATCAACCTACTGCGCGAAGGTCTCGACCTGCCAGAGGTTTCCCTGGTTGCAATCCTGGATGCGGATAAGGAAGGATTTCTGCGATCAGACACTGCCCTTATCCAGACCACCGGGCGCGCTGCCCGTCATATCGATGGAAGGGTGATCATGTATGCCGATCGAATTACCGATTCGATGAGACGTGCAATTGATGAAACCAGCCGCCGGCGGACGAAGCAGGTTAACTTCAACAAAGAACACGGGATTATTCCTGTCAGCATCCACAAGGCCATCCGTGACCTTACCGATCAAATGTCAGCACAGGCAGTATCTGAAATGAAAGGCGAGTACAAAACAGGGAAACACCGTGATGTTACCTCGCGTTCTGAACTGCAAAAGGTGATCAGCGAGATGGAAAAGCAAATGAAGGAAGCAGCTAAAAACCTTGAATTCGAAAAGGCGGCTGCACTACGGGACGAAATGTATGAACTAAAGTCCATCATGGCAGATGATGAGAACCTGAAACCCTGGGAACGGTTAAAGCTGCTATCGGGGGAAGAATAATCCGAGTCCAGGTGCCAGGTCGCGTTCGAAAAAACAGGGCTCTTGAAAAAAGTTGGGCATAAAAAGGTGGATACGGGCTATTTCCAGCCATGAACACCCCGCAGAGGGACAAATGCGACCGCGAGATTCTTGTCGCAAACATAATTCTCCCCATCGCGTTTCCAAACTTCCAGTTGCTGATTACCACGGCTACCAACCGGGATGACAAGCCGGCCTCCATCCGCCAGCTGATCCAATAGTGGGTGGGGTGCAGATGGCGCAGCAGCAGCCACCAAAATACCGTTATAGGGAGCCGATTCCAACCAGCCAAGCGATCCGTCACCGGTGTGGACATGGATATTCAAATAACCCAGATCCAAAAGCGTCCTTTCAGCTTGTGCAGCCAGTTCAGGAATTACTTCCACGGTATGCACTTCAGCAGCCAGCCGGGCAATAACAGCTGCCTGATAACCGGAACCCGTCCCAATTTCCAAAACTTTATGGGTAGGGTGCACCTGCAATAATTCCGTCATCAAGGCGACAATGTAGGGCTGGGATATCGTCTGACCGTAACCTATGGGCAGGGGTCCATCTGCATATGCCCAAGCCAGGTCGTCGGACGAAACAAAAAGGTGGCGCGGCACCGATTCCATTACCGAAAGCAGCGGAGGGTACGACACCCCCCTAGCCGCAATTTGGTTTTGCACCATTCGCTTTCGGGCGATCAGGTACTCATCGGTATTCATGTGAATGCCAAATCATAAGAGCCAATGCATTCGATTTATGTTTCCATTTGGAGATATTTAGAGATCTGCCGGTCCACTTTGCCCATTGGATATTTCTGTAAATCAGCAGGCAAAGCCCAAACCAGCTCAGCGACTTCAATGGCTCGCGGCTCTCCGCGAATTAATTTACAGTCAAATGCATGCAGTGTGATCTTAAAGTGAGTATAAGCATGGCGATAAATGCCCATGGAATTGCCTACACGAATGTCAACCGCCAGCTCTTCAGAGATTTCCCGACTGAGGCATTGTTCCAGGGTTTCGCCCTTCTTCAACCTTTCCTCCAGGGAATTCCCACATCCCTCCCAGCAATCCCCGGGACGGTCGTTTTGCAAGAAGAATTTTCCCATTTCGCTTTATGACCGCAGCAGTGACAATGAAATGAGGGATCTTGTATTTGGGCTTGAGTGCCGGGCGTAATTCCTGAATGCCAAGCATACGAGCTTTGCATAAATTCTTGAGCGGGCAGTGCTGGCAGTCAGGATTATGAGGAAGGCAAATGGCAGCGCCCAAGTCCATCAATGCCTGGTTGTAATCTCCTGCCCGTCCTTTAGGCAGGTGTTTTTCAGCAAGACCCCAAAGTATTTTTTCCCCCTGAGCTGAGTCAGCAGGTTCAACAACATTAAAAACCCTCGAAAAAACCCGACGTATATTTGCATCCAAGGTAGGAGCATCCACCCCAAAAGCCATCGAGGCTATTGCACCAACAGTATATTTTCCGACACCCGGTAATTTTCGCAACTCAACCAAATCATCGGGTAACCTTCCGCCATATTTTTCAACGATCATCCCGGCGGCTTTATACAAGTTGCGTGCCCGACTATAATATCCCAGACCTTCCCATTGGGATAAGACCTCCTGCTCGGTTGCAGCGGCGAGCTTTTCAACCACCGGAAAACGGTCCATCCACCGTTGGAAATAGGGAATAACCGTATCGACCCGGGTTTGCTGAAGCATAATCTCCGAAACCCAAACCGAATAAGGATCCGGATTATCACGCCAAGGAAGGACCCGGCCGTGCTGTGAATACCAGTCAAGAATTCGAGTGGATAATTTGCTCATACTAAAAACAAAACGAAGGAACAAAGAATAATCGCGTCATTATTCATATTCCTTCGGGCTTATTACCGCTCGGACCAAGCAAGATAAAACGAAATTAAAATTGAAACCCGGTGCGGGCGGGGATAACCTTATATGAAAAATTCTGAACCAAGGCAAATAGTTTATCCTGCAGTTGCGCCCAACTATCTGAATTCATCGCCTTTTGCACATCCGTTAGCCCTTCAGCTAAAATGCTGACTTGAATTTGCGGGTATTCCCCAAAGACTGTTGCCCAAGCCTCTGCAGGCTGAAGTCCCAATCGCTGGACTCCAGGGACAAATTCGTTGATCACGAACTCAAAATAATCCTGTTCATGATCAGGGGCAATATCCCAAGTCATTATAAGTTTTACAGCCATTTCCACATCACCTTGCGGTCACCATCAGATTGGCGTCACGATTAAATTAGATGCTATTCCAAATGGTAGGAAATCAACTCTCCAAAAAAAATGATTCAATAAATATCGGGGTTTAGAAAAACATCACTCCCGTTGGTAATCCAAGACGATCACTTTCGTTTCGTCCGGAAGGGATGATTTGGAGACTTTAAGGGTGGGCATCGTCTCGGCTTCGTGCAACCCCATTTCTTTCATGAATTTATCCAACTTGTCGAGTGGAACTTTCGCTTCAGCTGAAAAGAAATGCATGGGAATGACAACACTTGGCTCCAACAAGCTCACCACTTCGGCAGCTTTGGCAGCGTTCAAGCCAGAACCACCGCCCACAGGAACGAGCGCAACATGTACGGTCCCCAAAGCTTCAATTTCGGCCTGGGTGGGCACAGAGCGAAGATCTCCCAGATGAGCGACCGTGATGCCCATATAATCGAATACGTACAAGGTATTGCGGGGTTTATCGGCAGTTGATTTCTTGCTGGAAATATCCGTTTGCACGCCTGTAATAAAAACGCCACCAATTTCGAATTCGCCCGGACCGGTTATGGCATGACTATACCCCTTAACTGTGCTCAGACAATTATGCCCTGGGGCGTCATGACTTGATGTAACAATATCCGCTTTAAGTTTGAGGGGTTCGTATCCAACTGTTTCCGCATCGAACGGGTCAGTGACAACCGTAGCCATGCCTCGTTCTGTCAGCCGAAAACAGGAATGACCGTACCAAGTAATCTCCATAGGTTCTCCGTGAAGGCTATTATACTCGTATAATAATTGGGATGGAAAATGTACTGAGAGAACGGTGCTCCAACGGTGCGTCGATAGCCAAGACTCCCAACGGATGGCGACTGGAAATTCCAGCGGGAGCTGCTGGTACTTACCGCCTAGCTCAACTCGATGATTACGTAATGTCAGCGCGCAGGAATTTCCATCATTCTCCCCGATGGACCATCAGTTTGCGAGGCAGGGTTTCATCAACGAACCTACCAGGCACATGGGGATTTGGAATATGGAACGATCCGTTCGGGTTTTCACTGGGATTCGGTCGTACAGAAGGGCGATTGCCCGTTCTTCCAAATGCCGCCTGGTTTTTTTACGCCTCCCCTCCAAACTGGCTGGCATTTCGAGATGGTATTCCTGCGCGCGGTTTCTTCGCGGGAACATTATATTCGCCAAAAATTCCATCCTTGGTTCTTGCACCTGCCATCCTGACCTTACCTTTCTTTGCAATCAAGCCAATTTCCCGACTTTTTCGGAGGTTGGCAGGAAAGATCGTAAAGCAAGATGCCACCAATATTTCACTCGACGTTACTCAATTTCATGAGTACTCGATTGAGTGGCTACGCGAAACTGTGAATTTTAAAATTGACGGGGAAGCCATCCTGAAAACAACTGTTTCGCCAAATCCCCCGCTTGGACTGGTACTTTGGATCGACAATCAATATGCAGCCTGGGATCCCAAGGGATCTCTCGGTTACGGTACGCTGGAGAACCCTGCCGGGAGTTTGGAAATTGAAGCCATTTCAATCAATCCCTAAATTAAACTCACCCCCATTATCACCATGGTGATGAGTTTGTATATCAATAAAGCGACATATCGTTTTCCGTATGCAAATCAAACCGATATATTTTCAGTCCGAATATATTTATTATTGGGAATCATTCTTTTGGAAGAACATCCGGGATAAAAGTCGACTGGTGAACCTCAATATTCGCCGCCTTTAGGAAATTCATCGCATTCTCATCGGTACGATAAGCTACGCTGTAGACCAGCCGGGTAATTCCAGCATTGATAAGCGCCTTGGTACAATTAATACAAGGAAGATGGGTTACGTAACAAGTTGCCCCTTTCGTTGAAACCCCATGCAACGCACCCTGGATGATCGCATTTGTCTCAGCGTGGATGGTGCGAATGCAATGACCGTCAACCATTAAATGACCGTCTTCATCACAATGCGGCTGCCCAACCGGGGATCCATTAAAACCTGTAGTCAGGATGCGTTTATCCAGTACCAATACGCATCCGACAAAGGCACGATCACAGGTACTTCGCTCAGAAACCGCGTAAGCGATCTTCATAAAATACGAATCCCAATCTGGACGCATCAAGTTACCTCCTAAACTTCTACATTAAATTTCAATTCCATCCCGTAATTTCCCGATAAAATTCCGAGGCAGGACTCCCGAGTGAACTGCTTTATTTAATAATTCAAACAATTCCTCTTCAGAGAGAATTAAAGGACTCTTTACTGCCTCATCATTCACCATTGAAGTCAGCCGGATTTTCTCCTGCCCTGACTCCAGAACCAGTTTTTCAATCCTGGTTTCCAGATCTTCACCTTTTATAAAGGTTGAAGCGGCTACTTTAGCATTCTCAAATGAAAGCATATGCCCTTCCATATCCAATAATTAAACTGCCTATAAACATAGTTTACCATATCGAAAAATATTGAAAAAAAGTTCACTGAAAATATGCGTATTTTCTGTGAACTTTTTTATTCTTATTTTGATTAATTTAAAGTTGACCTTGGGATAGCGAAGTCCAAATATTATTATTGAATATATACAGAGTCTACAATCCCCACAATCACAGAAATAATGCAAGCATCAGGATTTTTGAGGACCTGGCGGGCGCCATTCCCTTCCCGATTAACCAAGACAGTATCCCCAACCCCCGCCTGGCTGTTATCGATGGCAATAAAGTCTTCGTCCACCTTTTCACCCTGAAACACCAGCGGCTGAACAACAAGCAGTCTCCGGTTTTTATAATCCCGGTGGCTGACCGTGGTTACAACAGTACCAACTACCTTTCCAAGAATCATTCACACCCTCAAGAATACTGATTAATACCTGGTTTCAACGTGAAATCAAACTCTCCATCCGGGTGGACGGCCAACTCATCAACAATGCCAACCAAGGCAAGATCAACAGGAACGAACTTTACCAAGGGCATTGCCAAAGCCGCTTCGCGTGAACGGACCATTACACACAGGTCTCCCGGTCCAGCATCGACAATGTCGGCAGCAACCTGCAACACTCCAACAGGTTCCAGGTTTTTATTTAGGGGCTGAACAACCAGGAGTTTCAACCCCTCAGTGCCTGAGTATTTGAGAGTGCAAACCGCACTACCCTTGACCCGTCCGAACAACATGGATTACTTTACTCCAGTGCTTTTAAGCACTCGCTGGATGATGACATCCAACAATTCCGGGTCCACCTGTGTGCCCATGCGAGCAATCACCGCTGAATGGATTCGAACTTGCACATCCTTTTCCGCTTGCGCACTGGACGAGGTTGCCACAGGGACCACGGCTTCCGGGACTTTTTTTTGCGCAAGATATGGGCGGACAGGTGCGCTAGGCGGGTTGTCGGGCTGGGTGCGGATCAATTGCAGACCCAGGCGGTTGGCTTTTTCATAAGCCAATTCAGTTAAAACAACATTCTCTGAGACATTCAACGACATCACGCCGCGCTTGAACATATCTTCGATGTCTCTTTCCGTATAAAATTCCTTGGGCATAGCTACTCCTCTCAGGCCGCAAATTTGCGCGGCCTATGCACCTTCCCGACCCACGAGGTTTTCAAGCGTTTGAACAGCGGCATTCCTGGCTGTAAGGATTTCCGCTTCGGAACCGGAAAGCCACATTCTGCCAAAACGCCCGACAGAGGACACATGGACCAATTTTATGCTGGCTGTTTTTTCCGCTTCATTGCATGCAATATTAATATAGGCAGCCGGAGCGCATTCCAGCACCAACATGGTTTCACCAGCCACCAGCATACTACCGCGTCGAAAGCGGTTGATAAGCTGTGCCTGGTATGGATCTACCCGGGTAATCACCTGGATAGATACCACCTGGGGCTTAATCCGGTCAGCCACAGTCATCCCCAGCCGGCTAAGAACGACGTCCCCCGCTTCAAGGACGGCAGCCTGATTGGGAGAATGTACCTCAAACATGCCAAATTCGCGCTCAACAATTTGCGCTCCGGGGCGGGCTTCCGTTGCTTTCACAGCAATATCCACCACCCGGAAAACCTCGTTTCCAGGAGCCATCTCGACATACAATGCAGCCATGCCTTCAGTTGGAAGATCGCCCTGGGTGATCGTCCCAACAAAAGAGGCATATTGCGGCTGCATCTTGTCGAGATAGCAGTAACAACGCAGCGAAAACGTATCAGCCATGCTTGGTTCTCCTTCCAGCAAAGCCCGGGACAACAGTGGCTGGAAAAGCCCGGGGAGCCACGCGTTTATTCAACGCGTGGACGGTTCACGCAGGGTTTGTGAGCGATGTGAAAACCTTGCCCAGGTGGCCAGCCTCCCGGGAATCCTTATTTCGTTTTCGGTTCAGCGGAACGACCGCCGATGCTGCCCTTGGAGGTTTTTGGCAGGATCATCTCGACGTCCATATGAGGGCGCGGGATCACATGAACCGAGACCAGTTCGCCAACACGTTTAGCGGCTGCAGCGCCTGCGTCCGTGGCTGCTTTAACAGCACCAACATCACCGCGCACCATCACGGTCACATATCCGCCGCCAACATATTCTGAACCGATCAGGTTCACGTTGGCTGCCTTGACCATCGCATCCGCGGCTTCAACCGCACCAACGAGGCCTTTTGTCTCGACCATGCCGAGAGCAATCAAAGTGGGATCTAAAGCCATTTTGTACCTTCCTTTCTAATTTGGAAAATATGATGTTTTCAATTGCGCCTGGTGTCCAATATTTCGCTGAGAACCTGCCGGACAACGCGTTCAATGTCTTCAGCAGAAGCATTGGCAGATTTTTCACCGGGTAAAAACGCTTCGGGAGGAGGAGCCATGGTTTCATAAGCAAGCCGCTTAATATTGATCAGGTGATATGCGGAAACATTATCCCCGGTAATGGCACCTCCAACACCACCCGAACCTAGGGTTAAGGAAGGCATCACTCCGGCAGTCAACCCGATGGCTCCCAGGGTACCCATGGTATTAACCAGGATACGGAAAACCGGTTTCTCCAACCCAAAGGCCATGATGACACGTTCGTCGGTTGCATAAATAATCTGGGTATGACCGATTCCTCCAGCTTCTATGATGGCAATTGACCTTTCGCAGCCCTGTTCCCAACCATCAACCTGGTACCATCCCAGCACCGTGGTCATCTTTTCATGAGAGAGAGGTTCCTCCCGGCCGGTTTTGGAGAGTGGGGTTACAAGTATGCGCGTCTCAGCAGGAACCCGGAAACCAGCCACCTCAGCCACAAAGGAAGCGGACTTTCCCACAACTGCAGTATTCGGGCTGCCGTCCTGATGAAAAATAACTTTTCGCAAAGCGTCCGTTTCATGAGGATCGGTAAAATAAGCTCCCTGGGCGCGCATGAGTTCAGCCAATTTTGAGGCGACCGGCAGGTCAGCGATGACAGACTGTTCCGTGGCACAAATCGTGGAATAATCGAATGCCTTGGAGGCAACAATATACCGGGCAGCCTTTTCCAAATCAGCACTGCGATCAACATAAACGGGTACGTTTCCTGGACCTACTCCATAAGCAGGCTTCCCGGTTGAATGTGCTGCCCGGACCATGGGAGTCCCACCAGTCGCCAGGATAATCGCAGTATGGCGGTGAGTCATTAATTCCTGGGTCCCTGGAAGGGAAACCTGCTGAAGACAAGCGATCAGTCCTTTTGGTGCCCCGGCGTTTTCCGCAGCCAGAGCCATGGTTTGAGCCGCTTCATAGGTGCAGCGCTTTGCTGCAGGGTGGGGAGAAAAAACTATTGCATTACGCGCTTTAACTGCGATCAATGCCTTGAAGAACGTGGTCGAGGTCGGATTTGTCGAAGGGATAAGAGCAGCAACCACACCCATAGGCCACGCAATCTCATACAACCTGCGGGCGGGATCGTGGCGAATTACGCCTACCGTTTTCAGGTCCCGGATGCTTTCCCAAACCACCCTTGAACCGAACTCGTTCTTTATTTTTTTATGGGCAGCAACTCCATATCCTGTTTCTTCCTGTGCAAGACGCCCCAACCGTTCTGAAGCCTGTACTCCGGCAGCAGACATGGCAGCACAAACCCGGTCAACTTCTTCCTGGGAAACCTTACTCCAAGATTTCCAGGCTTCATGGGCAGCATTAACCAAATCACGTGATTCCTGGACGGAGGCAAGATCTTTATCGAGCGTCATCTTTCAAATCCTTCCAACCAGCCAAATCAAGATTTCCGGAACGACACTTTACCGTCAACTTCCAATGAATCTATGACAGCCATGATGACTGCGTCCACAGGTGAATCCTTGGTAATGTTGGTCTGGCGTGCTGAAGAACCAGCACAAGTTAGAACCAGTTCACCTATACCAGCATCCACGGTATCCACAGCCACATACGGCTTCCCCACCGGGTCGCCGCGTTCATCAGTCTGCCGAACAACCAGCAATTTTCTCGAAAATAATTTTTCATCTTTAATGGTCGCAACGGTCGTTCCTATCACACGTGCTATTAACATGGCGTTACTCCCAAGATCAATAATTCTTTACGGCTGGAACTGCAGGCAGCACAGGAGCGGGAGCGGTACTGGGTCCTTGAATGATCTTCACGCCTGCGCTGGCACCAATTCGTGTGGCACCTGCCTTGATCATATTTTCGGCATCTTCATAGGTGCGGACTCCACCAGCCGCTTTGACACCCATTTCCGGACCAACCACCCGCCGCATCAGATGCAACATCATGAACCGTTGCTCCCCCACTCGCAAAACCGGTGGAGGTTTTAACATAATCGGCTCCGGCTTCCTTGGCGAGCAGACAGGCAATAGTCTTTTCTTCATCTGTAAGAAGAATGGCTTCAATTATTACCTTTACGATAGATTTCCTGGAATGGGCAGCAGTGACCACACCACGGATATCCCTGGCAACCAAATCCAGGTCGCGGGCTTTCAAAGCGCCAACATTGATCACCATGTCAATTTCCGTGGCTCCATGATCCAGGGCCACCCTGGTTTCGAATTCTTTTACCTCAGCCGATGTGGCTCCGAGAGGAAAGCCAATTACCGTGCAGACTTTCACCGGAGAACCTTCCAATAATTTCGAGCATAATTCCACCCAGGTAGGGTTAATGCAGACAGATGCGAACCCATATTTGCGGGCTTCAAAACACAGTTGGGCTATCTGGTCCTGGGTTGCATCGGGTTTGAGGAGGGTATGGTCGATCATTTTTGCCAGTTCCAAATCCTGAGGTATTACCCCGACCGTGGAAGAAAGACGTTCGGCCCCGGCACTGACAACATTCCCGGCACGGTCGAAGCAGGTGCGGACACATTGTGATTCTGCGCACGTATACTTGCAATGTCCTCCTTCAGGAACATTGGCTTTTTCCTGCTTCTCCATCATGGCAGCAAGAACCTCGTGCGTAATAATTTCCACCAACTGCTCCACTCCCTTTGTATCGGTAATCATTTTGACCTCTATTTAAAATACATCTTTTCAACTTTGGCTAATTTTTTCAACCCGGCGTGCATGGCGATCTCCACCGAAATCGGTGGATAACCAAGTTTTTACTATCTGTTTGGCCAAATTCACTCCGATCAACCCAGCACCCAGGGTCAAGGACGTTAGTATCATTATGTTCACGACTATTTACTGCAGAGGAGTAATCGTAGGCCATTCCCGCCCGCACACCGGGAACTTTATTGGCGACAATACAACTTCCAATTCCTGCTCCATCGATCATGATCCCCCTCCAGGCTTTCCCGAACGCTTACAAGTTTTGCCACTTCATAGCGCATAATCCGGGTAATCAACAGCTGCTTTACCAAATGTACCGACATCATTGACATCCAATCCCATCCCACTGATTTCACCTTTTAGGATTTCTTTTAACTCAAAACCGCCGTGATCCGCACCGATGGCGACTATTTTGCGGACCTCGTCTTATGATTCGGGAACTGGGACTTCGCCTGGTTGCAATTTACCAGCTGACCCGGATGGAGCGACAGGTGAGGGAGTTCCCATCACCTGCTTAATAACGCGTTGCACAATTTGCTGAATTTCCAAATCATCGATGGAAGCCACGCATATTTCCTTAATGTGTTATAAATAAAACTGGTAATGACCACATGACCACACTACAGGTACAGTTTAGCATGCCCCTATGAAAATGTCAAGCCTTCCAAATATCGGAAGGCTTCATTTTCCGGCTTTAAAATGGGTAATATTCCGTTTACCGAGTGAGTTTGGCTATATACCGGTAGCGATCCCCCCGGTAAAGTATTTTTACAAATTCAAAAACACGCCTGTATTGGGAGTAGGTAGTCCGTTCGCTTAAGAGCAAGTGGACTTCCTGGCTTCGATCTGCAAAAGCCCAGCCTCGCGAGGAGTCGCAAGAGCCACTTCCAAGGTTTCGTCAGCCTCGGTAGGAATGAGATGGAATTTTTCCTGGAGAATTTTATAAATCGAACCTTGATTTTCCAATTCCTCCCTGGAAACAGTCTGATCATCAGCCAAACAATAATAAGATGTCTGAAGTCCCATGGGAACGCCGTCTCCCAGCCAAATCCGCTCGATAAAAAGAATTTTGCCGGACCCAGGCTGGAGCTCAAGGTGCTGACGTACCTTCTCTGGAGGTTGGACATAGCCGATCTCGAGGATTTTTTGTCCAGGGGTAAGCCCGCGTTGTTTCATGTCCTCGGTAAAACTGGTCAGCTCTGAGATCCCTTTTTGCAACTTCTGCGGCGAGACAAAGGTTCCCCTACCATGCTCCCTATATAAGAACCCCTGCCGCACTAAAAGATCGATTGCCTGCCTGATGGTTGTCCGGCTGACCGAATAGATCGTTTCAAGTTGGCGTTCAGAAGGAATGGGTTGATGAGGTTCAAGCTTGCCGGCTGCTATTTGCTCGCGTAAAATATTAGCCAACTGGTAATAGCGGGGCAAATAGTTATTGGGATCAATTATCTCAGGCATCGGATCCTCTCCCCTATTTTACACGAAACCTTCCTGGAAGACCCCCATTAAACCCAACCATCAAATAAATTCAAAATACGTAATGCGATAAGAGTATTTGAGCTGGTATGGGTATTTTGATTAATTTAACTTGTCCCGCATGGGGCGTAAGACTAAAGACAATCCAATCACCCCGGCCACGATCACTGCAGCCAGTACGAGTGATCTACCTCCAAGAAGGACAAACACCGCAAGAGCGATGGATGCCCCCTGGAAAAGCAGCAATCCCCACCGTTTCCAGTGCCAAAGCGCCAGGGCAGCCAGATAGCACAAAAAACCAAGCGCGGCGATTGCTTCCACCGCCCAGCCTGCCGGACCATTGCTTGCACCAGGGGGCGGATAATTCAAGAAGCCCAAAAAACATCACCAACAAACTGTCAAACATCAGGAATAATAAAAACCCACTCAATTGCCCGATACGGCGATTTTTAACCCGGGGACGGGTAATCAGCCAGTAAGTTGAAAAGAGAATTACGCCGGGAATAAACAGGATAAGGAAGGTGCCAAATTGTGTAACTATTGAAGAATTTAATTGACAAGCTTCCCTGAACCCCTTTGCCTGGTCCGGACTAAATTGCGAGTAAATGGCTACGGATGGGTAGCACGATACAATGCGTGCCACATAAACTGCCATTGCTGCAACCAGGAGAAGAAGCCCTCCATAAAGCAATAACAACTTCCAATTTTTCATTCAGGTCTCCAAATCCTCTCGAGTATTACTTGGCGCGCAGGTCAAGCTCTTCCTTTCCACCCAAGCGCTCCTGGATGCGACCCACCACGACTTCCAATGCCATGGGCTGGTTGACATAGTCCAGATCATCCGTACGGATTGTTAAAACTGGACAAATGTCAAAGGTGCGCAACCATTCCTCATAGAATAAATCCAGCAAGGATAAGTAATTGGTGGATATCCCTGTTTCCATATTGCGGGCACGGCGCTGGATGCGTGACATAAGGACTTCCACGGGGCATTTTAGATACACAAGTAAATTGGGCGGGGGAAGACTTCCAACTACAAGGTCAAAAAGTTTTCGGTAGGCGAGATAATCGCGCTCAGCCAGGTTTCCCATATGATGAAGCGCGCGGGAGAATATGTAAGCATCTTCGTAGATGCTCCGGTCTAAAATTACAGAGCGCGGGTCGTGGGCGGCATCAAGGTATTGGTCGGCGCGATGACCCAGGAAGTAGATCTGCAGGTGGAAAGACCAGGCATGCATATCCGCATAAAAATCCGGCAGGTATGGATTATCTGCCACGGATTCAAAATCAGTACGCCAGCCGAGTCTCGAACCGATGCGTTCTGTCAGCGAGGTTTTTCCCGCCCCGATGTTACCGGCGACAACGACCAGTCGTTTCGACATGCAATCTCCTCAATATGTTTAATTGTACACGAAGTTTATTTTAGCGCACCCATGATTTTGTTTAAAGCATTCATATGAACTTCGTAGTTTTCCAGAAATAACCTTAGGATGAATGTACTTGAAAATGCTCCAAGGAATCGAAAATATATGAAAGGAAAACAAATATATGAGGCGAACTAAATTTATTACGGAAAAGGAAAGGCAGCAACCAGATTAATAATCAGTTGCCTCTCGCTGATTTCATTATTCCTGTTGGCGAACCTCTGGTAAGAATATCCAGGTGATAACAACAAATATGAGAAATACTCCTGCACTGAGCATTGCCGTAACAGGAGAGCCCAATTTCTGTGCCATTCCACCGGCAAGCAGCGCGCCGATCAGGAATTAATCCATTTAACACCAATGCGTAAACTCCCATAACCCTGCCGCGTAGATTATCGGGAACCTGGGATTGGATTAAAGCGTTGCTATTGTTGGTTACCATCATCATGGCCCAACCGACGATAGCCAGGACCGCAAGGGAGAGAGGTAACCACCGGATCCAGGCAAAAAGGAATAATGAGAAGGGTACAACTATATAGCCGGCCATCCACAACTTGCCTCTCATTTTATGTTGTGTCAGGGATGCCAGCATGAGGGCACTGATCAATGCCCCAAAGCCGCGGGCGGATACCAATAACCCATTTGTGACTTCATTTCCATGGAGAACATCCGTTGCCCAAGCAGGCAATAAATTCATCAGTCCAAAACCAAACATTGCCACCAAGCCAACCGTTATCGTAAGACTTAAAACAAGCCGGTTGGTAACCACATATCGTATGCCTTCGACAATTTCCGTTATTGCGCTGGAACGATGGATCTGCTGCATATCCAATTTTATATGCATAAGCAAGAGGGCAATAATTACGGCAACAAATGAAAATCCGTTGAGAGTAAAACACCAAGCCGGGCCAAAAGCAGCATAGGTCAACCCGGCGACCGAAGGACCAACCACGGTGGCAATATTAAACATCGTTGAATTCATTGCTATGGCGTTGGTCATATCTTCTCGAGGAACCAATTCCAACACAAAGGATGCTCGAGCGGGTGCATCGAATGCATTGGCAACACCCAAAAGAAATGCCAGGACGAGAATGTGCCATGGCTGGACCAACCTAGTAAATGTTAATCCAGCCAATATGAATGCCAGGATAAGCATGGCGGTTTGGGTGATGACCATCAGGTTGCGGCGGGAAATCCTATCGGCAACTACTCCCCCAAACAAGGTAAACAACCAGGTAGGAATTCCAGCAGCAAAGCCAACCAAGCCGAGATATACCGGAGAATTGGTCAGTTGATAGATCAAATAACCCTGGGCAGTACTCTGCATCCAGGTGCCCATTAAGGAAACCATCTGACCATAAAACCATAACTGGTAATTTCGATGCCTTAACGCGGCAAAGGTCCCCTGCAAGCGCGGGGATAGTGTTGGTTTGTTTAAATTTCCCTGATTGCTCAACGAACACCTTTTTAAAATTTACAGTCTACCGGATAGCAGGTGTAAAAAATAATTCACATCTGGTCCATGAAAATAAAGAGCAGAGATGATGCTCTGCTCTTTATTTTACCAATATCCAACAATCACATGCTAACACTCACTATATCCACACGTATAACACTTACGGCAACCTTCTTCATTCACCATGGTAGCTTCACCGCACTCCGGGCATAGGTCGCCCATTTTGATCGGAGATGAAATGTTCTCGATCTCAGGAGGAATGACCATTCCATTTTCAGTGTTGTGATTATCTTTTTCATCCGATCCTGTCACCTGGTGGGTTTTACGATTATTCAAATATTCGTCGAGCACCTGCCCTACACCGTCAGGTAAAGAGCGGACCCGGTTTGGACCGAACCCCAAGGAACGACTCCCACCGATCCCAGATAACTGGCGAACAACTTCTGCCAAACGCTCACGAGGGGCAATCGGAGAGGCGAGTCTCAACACGTATGATATGAGTCGACCGATGGCTTCCGATACAGCTGCAGTCTCCGAACCAGCTTTGGCCGTATTAATAAATATTTCGAACGGCTGTTTGCCCCCATTCTCATTAATTGTAATAAATGCCTTTCCAAGCGGCGTTTCGACACGAAATGTACTCCCTGGTAACAAGCGCGGACGTGGTTTTCTTCAATTCGTGCCAACCCGCCAATTGCGTGGCCAACTCCGACTCTGAAACTGGTTTTCCGTTGGTATTTTTTCCAAAGGGTAAAACAACTGTTTCGGAAGGGACATCCCGCCCGGATGGATTAAGGAGGGGGTGTTTTTTTTGCGAAGTAGCTTTGGTTTCCAGCACCACCTTCTCACGTGAACCGGTTACATAAACTGTAATACCCTTGCATCCCAGTTCCCAGGCCAGCATATACGCCTCCGCGACGTCATCAATGGTGGCATCCTCCGGGAAATTGATTGTCTTGGATAGAGAATTATCCACAAATGCCTGAAGTGCAGCCTGCATATAAACATGCTCCTCAGAAGGGATATCTCCGGCAACAACAAATACATCCCGAATCAACTCAGGTATCTCCAATATATCCTGACACGTTCCATGCTGCATGACCTTTTGGATAATTTCCTGGCGCGCATCAGTAGTCAGTCCAGCTTTTTCCAAAGCGGATTCGAAGCGAGGGCTGGCATAGGTTAATTGAAGATCCTTGCCGTTATCATTTACATGCCTGACATATGCCAAAGCGAAAACCGGCTCACAACCGTAGCCTTCACACCCAGCCACAGTGGCTATGGTCCCCGTGGGAGCAACAGTGGTTTGTGCAGCATTCCGAATGCCATATTTTTGAATCCCTTCAAGGATTTCACACCAATCCAGACCAGGACGCGACCAATTATCGGTATATGGAGACTTCGGCTGCGGGGGCTGCCACTGGATCTTTTCAAAATCATATATGCTGCCCTTTATGGCTGGAAAGGCCCCGCGTTCGCGTGCCAGGGATATGCTGGTTTTTACCGCGTGGAACCGAATGAACTCCATCAGCTGGGCTCCAAATTCCCTGCCTTTGGGAGACCCATAACGAACCCCAACATGATACATAACATCAGCCAGACCCATGATTCCAAGCCCAATGCGGCGAGCCTTATTGGCTGCCACTTTTAATTGGGGGACGGCCGGGACGTATGCGTTCACATCGATAACGTCATCTAGGAATCGTGCAGCGATTTCCACACTTCGGCGCAGATCCTCCCAATCGACCGCCCCATCGGCACCGCAATGTTCCGCCAAATTTATTGATCCCAAGCAGCAGTTTTCATAGGGTCCCAGCCATTGTTCACCACAGGGATTTGTCGCTTCCAGCGGGTATAAATGTGGGACTGGATTATACCGATTGGCAGCGTCCAGAAATAACAATCCCGGCTCGCCATTGTGGTGTGCCTGGTTAACAATTTTCGCAAACAGCTCGCTGGCTTTGACCGTCCGATAAGTACGCAGAGGAATCCCTTTTTCCCTTGCTTGTTCAGGGGTGCCGCTGAAACCGCGATATTCAGGAGACATCACATCAGGGAATATCAAATCCCAGTCCGCATCATTCTTTACCGCCTGCATGAATTCGTCGGTAATACCCACGGAAATATTGAAGTTCGTGATCTGATTTTCATCAGTTTTGCAGGTAACAAATTCCTCAATATCAGGGTGGTCGACACGCAACACGCCCATATTGGCACCCCGCCGGGTTCCTCCCTGGGCAATCTCTCCGAAGGCATGATCATAAACGCGCAGGAAACCGACAGGTCCGGTAGCCTGTCCCGCGGACGATTTCACCAATGACCCCTTAGGTCGAATGCGAGAGAACGAGAAGCCATTCCCCCCGCCGGTCTGCTGGATAAGGGCAGCATCCCTCAGGGATTGGAATATACCCGCAGGATCACGACCCATGTCGTCTGTAATCGGCAATACGAAGCACGCGGCAAGTTGCCCGAGAGGCGTCCCAGCGCCGGTAAAAGTAGGAGAATTGGGAAAGAATTTTCTTGATGTCAGCAACCCATAGAATTCACGGGCGCTAGTCTCAACATTGCCGTAATACGATTCTTCGGCTTTAGCAATATGGTAGGCAACCCTCCAAAACATTTCTTCGACAGTTTCCGCGGATTCCCATCATCCCCCCTGCGTACGTAGCGCCGCACTAAAACCTGGCGTGCATTTTCGGTCAAATCCACAATTGGGAGATCCGCGGGTATGGGCGGAGTATTCAATTTATGTTTATTCGAGACAACGGTGGTTGTTACCATGCAAGGTTACTCCTCACTATTTCATGTCGTACCTATTATTAAAAAAACGAGTAACTTAGAGAAAAAAATATGCACCGATATTCCCTCCATGAAAAATGAATATCAGCGCAAGAACAGGATTATGATTCTAACAACAATCGGTCGATTTCGTTGCGGAGAGCGTGTAAATCGTCCAACCGCAAATAAACAATCGCATAGCGGATGTATGCGATCTGGTCCAATTCTTTTAATCCCTTGATCACGAGATCTCCGACTATGCGTGAAGAAATTTCCGATTTACCCTGGCGTTGAAGTGCTGCCTCGACCTGCCCCAAAAGCCGCTCGATATCAGAGGCGGAGACGGGGCGCTTGGCACAAGCAATTCGAATTCCTCGTTCCAATTTACTTCGCTCAAACTCTTCGCGCGTTCCATCCTGCTTTACGATCAAGGGGATTGCCATAATCGGGCGTTCATAACTGCTGAACCTTTGTCCGCATTTCAGGCATTGCCTCCTGCGGCGAATACCCCCGTGACTATCGTGGGTTGTGTCTATTACTTTTGAGTCTTCGTTTTGGCAGTAGGGGCAACGCATCAACATGACTCCGCGAAATATAGAACAAATGTAGCCGCCATATTTGGTGGTTTAGAAATTAAAATCCCCTACATATGGGGCGTTGTTTCCATTATTCTAACATGATTATTATCTGTGAACAAGAGGAAATGCGGGTTAATTACCTTAAAATATTCCCGCTTTTTATATTCAGTCAAATAGTTTTCCGAGGAAGGTCACACCATTTCTCTAGGTCGTGATAATATTTCCATTCAGAACAAAATTACAAGCCCGATTCATATTTGACCCTGGGTATTGAAAATAATTATATAAATATCTTTGGAGCACTCATAAAATGAACTGAGGATAAATAATTTTCAAAGTCAGTGATGTATGGTCGAATAAAAATGATGTCTGATATTTCTAGAGAATATTCTTATAACAAGCCATTAACCCACCCGGTTTATTAACCCATCCATAAATGGAATAATTATGAATGCCACGAATCCCCTGATTATATTAGGCGTAATATTAATCCCAATAATCCTGGTCGTAATAATAACAAGGCGCCTTAACCGGAGCCTATTGAACCGTGTGGAGAAAATAAAAGGGTATGAACCAGTACTAATTGGTGGGATTCGAAATGCAATTGAAGTTGAAGCAACAGTGATCAGTAAAAATGAAACGATCGTGGAGAATGCAGGCGGTTACGCTAAAGTTAACCTGCAGATTTTGTTAGAGATCCCGGATAAAGCACCGTCCAAGGTGACTACCTGCTGGTTGGTCGAAGTGGATTCCCTGGACCTGATATTGCCTGGCAAGAGTGTTCCGATAAAATTGGACCCACGTAAACCATCTGAAATTCTGCCAAATATTCCCTGGGCAAAACTTTGGATTTTTGGGGAATAAATTGCCAAACTCCAAACCGGAACGCGAATTGACTTTAATAATTCTCCAACTCATTACCCAATAAATATTGAAGTCATAACCGATTAAAAATAACCAAGTAGTCAAGCCAGCCTACTCAGCTGCAATAATCAGGGTGCTGTCTTACATCCAATAGGATTATTGACGTTTGGCTTCCTGCCACAATGCTTCCATTTCATCCATCTTCATATCCGAAAGCTTCCTGCCTTCCTTCTTTGCTCCCCGTTCCACATAGGCAAAGCGATTCTTGAAACGTTGACTCGTGGCTCTCAGAGCGGACTCCGCATCCACCTTCTTCCAGCGGGCAAGGTTGACCAGGGCAAACAACAAATCGCCCAATTCGTCGACCAATTCCTGCTCATTAACGACATCCTTAACTTCCTGGATTTCTTCAGCAATTTTATCCAACACACCGCTGACTTCCTTCCAGTCAAATCCGACACGGGAAGCCCTATCCTGGTATTCCTGCGCCTGAGCAAGCGCCGGTAAAGCCAGTGGCACCCCATCCAGCAACCCTTTTTCCGGTTCGTGGCTGTTCGATCGTTCGACCGCTTTGAGTTTTTCCCAATTCGATAAAACACCCTGGACACCATCCAATTTGACATCTCCAAAAACATGAGGGTGTCGACGGATTATTTTATCGTAAATACCCTTGAGCACGTCGGCCATATTGAATTCGCCCTCTTCGCTGGCAATTTGAGCATTTAACACTATTTGCAGCAAAAGATCGCCAAATTCCTCAGACATCTCAGCCGGGTTTCCGGAATCCATGGCAGCCAGAGCTTCATAAGCTTCTCCCATCATGTGAGGGCGGAGAGATTCGTGTGTCTGCTCCCGATCCCACGGACAGCCATTTGGAGCCCGCAGGTGAGCCACGATTTCCTGAAATGCTTCGAAAGATGTCCCCTCCCCCAACGGGGGAACATATAAAACCGAAAGCAAGCCAATATGATCAGATCGGTCGATTTCAAAAAGCTGAAGGTCCTCGATGATTTCATCTTTTGTCCCGGCAGAGTGAACAAGACGCACCGGGTGTTCATCAGGGTAAACTGCGTTAAGCGTCATCTTTACTTCTGCCGCTATCAGCCGTGAGTAGATTTGGGCTACCAGTACCGGTATATCAGGAGGAAATTCCGGGACATGCGCCTGGCTCAACTCAATCGCATCCGATAAAACAATTCGTGGATACGGGTCCAGGCCTAAAGCGGAAAATACCGGTTCCAGAAATGAAATACCATTCACGATTCTTACTTCCATTCCCAGAGCCCGAGCCCGTTTAGCAATTTCAGGACAGGTAGCCTCGGCAACAAATGGATCACCGGGAACAGCGTAAACCACTCCCTCCGGCTTTTCCCCTAGTTTCAGCACTTTTTCCACAATGGCAGAATAAACTTCTTCAAAGGATTCCCCATTTTCATAAAGATCATCGAAGCTTCGAATTCTTAATGTCGATGGCAGAGTCTGCTATCGTAGGGTGTTGGTTTGTACGGAGCCAGACTTCATCGACCGAAGAAAGAACATCCCAGGCTTCGCGAGTCAATTTGGCGGGGTCGCCGGGACCGAGACCAAGTATGGTTATTCCAGGCATAAAAACTCCTTAAAAGGAAAACGTAATGCATGAACGCAGCGGGTAACCGCGCATCACACATTACGTTGAGCGTGTTATCGCCGAGTAAAGAGCGGTTTAGCGCTTGGTGTATGTAGGAGCTTTGCGGGCACGTTTGAGACCCGGCTTCTTGCGTTCCTTGATGCGGGCATCACGGGTAAGGAAACCGCCTTTGCGCATGGCAGAAACATTCTCAGGGTTCATTTTGACAATTGCTCTTGCCAAGCCAAGTTGAACCGAGTCAGTTTGACCGGTTACACCACCGCCACTAACCACAACGGTAATGTCAAACGTTTTTGCATCGTGACCGGCTGCCTTCATCGGAGCCAAAATAGCTTCAAGGTCACCAAGACGTGTAAAAAATGCGGGAGCATCTTTTTCGTTGACGATAAATCGGCCTGAACCTGACATAATCCGAACACGGGCAATGCTTTGTTTGCGTCGTCCAACCCCTTCAAAATATTGTACAGACATATTTCTACTCCTTTAGGCTACCAACTTTGGGATTCTGTGCAGCATGCGAATGCTCGGCACCACCGTAAATCTTGAGCCTGGTGATGAGGTGCCGACCCATTTTATTATGCGGCAACATTCCCCAAACAGCAGCACGAATAACACGGTCGGGATGATTGCTAAGCTGGTCGCGCAAACTAACCGATTTCAATCCACCCGGATAACCTGAGTGGGTATGATAGATTTTCTCAGTCAATTTGGTGTGCGTTTTTGTCCCAGTGACAGTGATATGCTGGGCGTTTATGACTACAACAAAATCACCCATTTCAACACCGGGGGTAAAGGTTGGTTTATGTTTACCAAGCAGGAGGGCGGCTAACTTGGTCGCCAGGCGACCGAGGTTTTCACCGTTCGCATCCACCAGCAACCATTGGTGGTCAATTTCAGCGGCCTTGGGATAGTAAGATTTGTACACTTTTGTCTCTCCAAAAATTCAGACTAATTTAAACCAGGTTATCATAAAATACTTCGACGAGCGTCAAGCCGCATGCAGGTGCAAGACTGGCAGGGATACGGCTTTGTTCTTTATTACGGTTTTCGCCAGTTTTTACGGAGCCGTCTTTCAGAGCCGAAACCAGATCCTCCACGGAAATTCTACCCTGGCAAACCGCCACCTGAACATAAACCAGCCTGCGTACCATGCGGTACAAAAAGGCATCAGCAAGGATATCGAAAATCCAATCGTTGCCTTCGTTTGTCCATTTGGCAGAGAACACCGTTCGCATGGTATTTCCACCGGTCTTAGGAGGGCTCCCGAAAGCACTGAAATTGTGGGTCCCGGGCCATATTGCTGCCAGAGGTGCAAGGTTGGTTACTGCCGGCCATACTCTCCAGCCATAACGTTCCCGCAAAGGATCCCGCACTCCAGCACAGAACAAATGGTAGCGGTAATGGCGAGCACTGGCATCAAACCGCGGGTGAAACGTATTCGCCGCCAATAAAACTTCCCGCACTGCCATATCTTGTGGCAGATGAGCGTTCAAAGCTTTGCGCAAACTTTCGAGCCCGTGATGCCAATCGAGATCAAAGGCCGCCACCTGGCCTGAAGCATGGGTGCCGGTATCGGTACGCCCCGCCAGGTAGATTGTCCGACCTTTCCACCCGAGTTTCCCCAAGGCTTTCTCCAACTCACCTTGAATTGTCCGGGATTTTGCCTGGCGCTGACTACCCAGAAACTGGGTACCGTCGTAAGCAAGGATAATCTGGTAACGAGCCATGGTAGGTGATCGGGTAATCCAAATTCAAGAAAATTGCCGGGCCACCTGACTAAATACTGCAAGAATGACTACTCTTCGACCAATTCGAGGATGGCCATCTCCGCTTTATCACCAAAACGGGGACCAAGTTTAAGGACCCGGGTGTAACCACCCTTGCGCTCCACGAAGCGCGGCGCAATCTCATCGAATAATTTCTTTACCACATCATTACTGTTGCCACCCAATCGGGTGACAATCAGCCGGCGGGCAGCTACTTTTTCATCATCGGTGGCATCCTTGACATTTCGGGCAACCGTGATCATTTTTTCCGCTTCACCACGGATGGCAGCGGCTTTGGATACCGGTGGTGCGAATCCGTTCGTTTACAAAAAATTGTTTAATCAGGTTGCGGCGCAAAGCAATGCGCGCACCCTTTGTGCGATTGAGTTTATATCCTGCTACTTGGTGTCGCATTGTTAAATCACTCCGACTCTTTCTTGGTTTCGTCTTTCAAATAACCTTTTTCTCGCATCTTTAGGCGCAATTCTTCCAGGCTCTTTTCGCCAAAATTGCGAATGGACATGACCGCCTGGTCGCCCTTCTCAAGCAGTTCAAGCACATCACCGACAGTTATGATACCCGTCCGTTTAAGCGAATTGAATACACGCACCGAAAGGTCAAGGGATTCGACCGGAGTCTCGGCAACTTCGCTGGTCAGGCGAGATCCAGAAACTTCTTTTTCCATGGAAATTGCGAGAGTCTCTTCGCTAATACCAGCCACATAGCGCAAGTGCTCAATCAGGATTTTGGCCGAGGTGCTCAGGGCAGTTTCAGGAGCAATTGCTCCATCCGTCCAAATTTCAAGGATTAATTTATCATAGTTGGTGCTCTGACCGACGCGTGCGGATTGAACTTCCCAATTTATCCGCTTAACCGGCCCAAATATTGCATCAACCGGTAATTCGCCAATTGGCATTCTGCCACGCTCATTGGAAGGAGCATAGCCCCGTCCACGCTCAACAGTAAATTCAATATCCAGACGCGCTTTGGCATTATCCGCGGTAAATAGGTATAGATCAGGGTTAATAATCTTGATCTCAGGGGGAGCAATTATATCTGCAGCAGTCACCACCCCTTCACCCCGGACTTCAAGATGCATGCGGATAGTGTCAACCCCTTCCATGATCAATCGCAGTTGCTTTACCTGCAACATGACCTGCAAAACATCTTCGCGCACACCCGGGATGTCACTGAACTCATGAAGGACATCAATTATGCGGATGGAAGTCACAGCAGCGCCTTCCAAGGATGAAAGCAAAACGCGCCGCAGTGAATTTCCCAATGTCACCCCATAGCCATGTTCCAATGGGCTGATAACAAATTTGCCATAATTTCGCGCTTCAGCTTCGCGCTCGATCTTTGGCATAACCATGTTAGTAATTGTCACGGAACCCTCTCATCGACGTACAAAACGGTACGCCGCGTCTAATACAATGGACTCGGATTAGCGCGAGTAGTACTCAACAATCAACTGCTCGTTCAGGTTGCCGTCAATCTCGGGACGTTCGGGCATGCGCAAAACACTACCTGAAAGCGTCTTAATGTCGCGACTCAACCAAACCGGCGCATTACGTGTCTCTACCAAAGCAGCCAGGTCTTTAAAATAGGTTGCATCCATTGAACCCGGACGTACAGCCAACACATCCCCAACTCCCAGGTTCATGGATGGGACATCCGTGCGCCGGCCATTAATCGGTGAAATGACCATGGGTTACGAGCAACCTGGCCTGGGCGCGGCTTGATGCGAACCCCATTCGGAATACGACATTGTCCAGGCGGGATTCCAGGATTTGTAAAAGCATTAAACCCGTAATTCCATGAGTGCGCAACGCGTGGCTAAAGTAACGCCGGAACTGGCGTTCGAAAACGCCATAAATACGACGAGCTTTCTGCTTGGCACGCAATTGCTTGGCGTAATCAGATTCACGCCCTGTGCCGCCTCGTCCGCCACGGCTGCCGCGACTCCCAGTGGGACCGTGCTGGCCGGGAACAAAACTGCGACGCTCAAAAGCACATTTGGGAGTATAGCATCGCTCTCCCTTTAAGAACAATTTTTCACCTTCACGCCGGCACAGTTTACAGGCCGGCCCAGTATATTTCGCCATACTTCCTATCCTCTTTCACAAGAACTAAACACGACGCTTCTTCAGGAGGCCGGCAACCATTATGCGGTACCGGAGTGACATCTGCGATCGATTTAACCTTCAAACCCATCGCCTGGACGGCGCGAATGGCATTTTCCCGGCCGGGCCCAGGACCAGTGACGATCACATCCACTTCCTGGACTCCCATTGCCTGGGCTGCCTTGATTGCCTGTTCGGCAGCCAGACGGGCCGCGAAAGGGGTACTCTTTCGTGAGCCTTTAAAACCAACAGAACCAGCACTTCCCCAGCACAACGTATTGCCATCAGGGTCAGTCACAGTCACAATCGGTGTTATTAAAAGACGCAAATACATGGACCTGTCCAGAAGAAAGCGTCCGCTTCCCTTTTTTTGCGCCGCTGGAACGGCGTGCAGATCGTACAGTCTGAGGCATAATACCTCTCTAATTCCTGTATCCGGATTACTTCTTACCGCCCTTGCGGCGTCCGCGACCAGCCACAGTCTTTTTAATACCTTTGCGGGTACGGGCATTGGTGCGGGTGCGCTGCCCATGGACAGGCAGATTGCGGCGATGACGAAGGCCGCGATAGCAGCCAATTTCCACCAGGCGTTTGATATTCAACTGTTCCTGGCGGCGCAGATCGCCTTCGACTTTCCAATTCTTATTAATGTAATCGCGGATGGCTGCAACTTCGGATTCGGTCAGGTCTTTAACGCGGGTATCCGGGGAGATTTTGGTGGCAGACAGAATCTCGCGTGAACGCGCAGGACCAATTCCAAACAAGTAATTCAGGCCAACTTCGACGCGCTTATTGCGCGGCAGGTCAACACCTTCAATTCTTGCCATATATCCTTATCCTATCCTTGTCGCTGTTTGTGCTTCGGATTTTCGCAGATGATAAACAATCTGCCTTTGCGCTTGACAATCTTGCACTTCGCACAGCGCTTGCGAATGGAGGGACTTACTTTCATGATTGCTTTCTCCTTGCATATAGTAGCTCAGCCAAAGGTTGAATTATACCTGCTCTGAACTCATCCGTCCAGTCAGATACGTTATCTCGCAGGGTCACGGGACAGTCAAGACGAGAGGGTCGCCTTCCGTGACAGCCACTGAATGTTCCTGATGGGCTGTCAGAGAACCATCTGCTGAGACAACCGTCCACTGGTTGGATAGGACACGGGTACGGTGAGTACCGACCAGGACCATTGGTTCGAGGGCAATGGTCATACCGGGACGGAGCAGGACGCCGGTTCCTGGTGTGCCATAATTCGGGACCTGCGGTCCTTCGTGCATTTTCCGACCGACACCATGACCGGTATATTCACGGACTACGTGAAATCCCTGGGCTTCCACGATATTGCTGGATGGCAGCAGAGACATCGCCCGTTTTATTTCCAGCACGCATCATGGCGATACCAACATTGCAGTGCCTGTTCAGTGACTTCGATCAGCTTGCCGGCGACCGGGGAGATTTTCCCAACACCAGAGGTAAAGGCCGAGTCACCTACGAAGCCATTCAAGACTGTCCCGCAATCCACCGAGACTATATCTCCTTCCTGGAGCTTGCGATTTCCAGGAATGCCATGGACCAACTGCTCGTTTACGCTGACGCAAATGGAGGCAGGGAATGGGGGAGAGCCATAGTTTATGAAAGGAGAATAGGCTCCATGTTTCTGCAGAATATCCTCAGCAGCCGCGTTGAGGTCTGCAGTGGTAACGCCTGGTTGTAAAAGTTCCCGGACCGCAGCCAATACATTGGCATTCAATGCGTCCAGCCTCACGCATCAAAGCGATTTCAGCTGCATTTTTTAAACTGATATCGCGATCCCAAGTCATACTTTCTTCCTAAGAACTGCCATCAATGCAGCTGTCACTTTTTCGATCGGTTGGGCTCCGTCAATTTCAGAAAGCAAGTCCACGCTCCCGATAATAAGTGATCAACGGAGCAGTTTGTAAAAAATAAACCTGGATGCGACGAATGACTGTTTCGGCTTTGTCATCATCCCGCTGATAAAGCTGGGACGCATCGAAATCACATATTCCGGATTTTTACGGCGGGTTATTTTTTTCGTGAAATACATGTCCCTGTGCCTTGCAAGTCCAGCGCCCGCTCAAGTCGCTCGATCAACGTGGTTTCAGAAGCGGTAATATAAGGCACATAATTCACCTTACCATCAAACTCGTTTAACAAGTTCTGCCAACGAATCGGCCTGGACGGTCGTGCGCGGGAAACCATCCAAAAGTGCGCCATCTTTACAATCCGGGCTGGAGAGCCGGCCACGGATCATTCTGATGGTCACATCGTCCGGAACCAGTTCTCCTTTATTCATAAAGGATTGGGCCAGTTTCCCGAGTTCAGTTTCATTCTTAATGTTCTCCCGAAAAAGATCACCCGAAGAAATATGGGGCAAGCCCGGTGGCTTCAGCGATCATTTTCGCTTGAGTACCTTTTCCAACACCGGGAGGTCCGAGAAGAACAATAAAAGTGGGCATGTCGAAACCTATTTCACCAACTGGGCATCATCATAGCCGTGCAATTTTAATTCTGCATCGATATTCAGGAATGTATCACGAACGACACCGACAACGATGAGCAAACCAGCAGATGAAACCAGGAAAATGGAAGTGGATGACAATGCACGCGCCAATTCCGACCGCTTTCAGGATCAGGTTAATCATGATAGCCAAGGACAGCTACAAGACCCAGGAAGAATGCTCCGGGCAGGGTAATTCGACGCTGAACCTTGGTCAGGTATTTTTGGGTTGGGAGCACCGCGGTTAATGCCCGGAATTTGCGCACCAACTTTCTTCAGATTCTCACCATAATTCTGCTGGGAGAACATCACATCCGTGTAAAAGAACGTAAAGACCACGACCATCAGGAAATATAGCAACTGGTAGACCCAATTGAATTGGGATTAAAGGTCGTCTGGGTGCCCTGTGGCGAAATTTGCCACCCAGGCAACACTTGAGCTGGTAAAGTAACTTGAAATAATCGCCGGAAATTGAAGGATGGCGCTTGCAAAAATAAGCGGGATCATGCCGGCCAGGTTTACCATCAATGGAAGCGTCCCTTTAACCGGCATGGACATGCGATTGCCGACACGGCGCCCAGGATACATTACCGGAACATTGCGGCGACCTTGCTGAACGTAATACGATGGCATAAATGACCGCCACCATTACCACAACCATCGCCAATAACCAGGATCCAACCATGCTGTTTATCCGCCAGGAGAGTGCCAAATTGTGAAGGGATCCTGGCAACAATACCAGCAAAAATAATCAAGGAAAGACCCTGACCTCGAATGCCATACTCGGAGATCAATTCTCCCAGCCAAATGGCAAACATTGTGCCGCCAATCATCGTGATCAGAACCGTTAATGATGGAAGCCATAATGCAGCAGTAAACCCAAACGGTACAATAGCAGCTCCGCCACTCTGGGCAGAATACGAGTTGAAAATGTTAATCTGACCAAGAGCAGACAGGGTAGCCATGGGTACGGCAAGGTAGTAAGTCCACTTCTCCTGCCATTTGCGAGCCTCGCGTGGATCTTCCTCCATTTTTCTTTGAAGTGCAGGGAAGATGGGGGTAAGCAACTGCAAGATAATTTGAGCGGTAATGTATGGATAAACACCCATGGACAATAACGAGAAGTGCGATACCGTGCCACCGGAAAGCAGATCAAGAAAAGAAAAGAATGATCCGCTGCTACTCAGGTTCGACATTAAGCGACTTGAGGGCTGCACCATTAATACCGGGTACAGGGACATTAGCGGCCAATCGGAAGATTACCAGAATAATTATTGTCACAATCAGTTTGCGACGGATATCCTGTGACTTCCAGAGATAGCGCACACCCGAAAATGGGTTTTTCATAATGAGGCTCCTCGTAACAACGAGTTATCCAATCAACTCCACGGTGCCACCTGCAGCTTCAATTTTCGCTTTGGCGCTTTTGGTCACACGATCTACCCGCACTTTTAGGGCGATTTTTACTTCACCGCGCCCCATCAAGGCGACAGGATTTCGAGGGTCACGGATCAGGCGAGCCTGGTCCAAGGTTGCAGGTGTTACTTCGGCATTGGCTTTAAATGAGGCTAACTGGTCAAGGTTGACCTCATTAAATTCAACCTCGGTTGGAGGTGTAAAGCCCTTCCCACGAACAAACGGGAGACGGCGATAGTAGGGCAGAGCACCACCCTGTCGAGCCAAATGTCCACCGAAACCTGTACGGGAACGCTGACCTTTTGTACCGCGGCCCGCAGTTTTCCCCTGGCCGGCAGAAATGCCATGCCCGACGCGTTTTCGATTTTTCTTTGACCCTGGATTGGGTATAAGATCGTTCAGTTTCATCTTGTTACCTATTCTTCCACACGAATCAAGTGGATCACTTTCGTTAACATCCCGCGCATGGCGGGTGTGTCCTTATGTTCCACCGTCTGGTTGAGATGGCGCAAACCCAGCGCTTGCAAGGTGGCTTTTTGAGGCACCGGGAAACCAATCGGGCTACGCACCAAAGTAATTTTTATCGTTTTGCCTTCGGCGTTTTTAGCCATGCTTCTTCTTCCTTTCCCAGTAGGGCAACAAATCTTCAATTGGTTTGCCACGCCGGGCGGCTTCTTCCTTTGGTGATTTAAGCGCGTCGAGCGCCTGAAGAGTTGCCTGAACGATGTTCAGGACATTGGAAGAACCCAATGACTTCGTCAGGATATCATGGATGCCAACAGCCTCAAGCACTGCACGCACACCACCGCCTGCGATCACACCCGTTCCCGGGGAAGCCGGTTTGAGCAGGATAATGGCCCCGCCAACCTTTCCAGTAGTCTCGTGGGGGATAGTGGTACCTGATAAATAAACCGGGTGCATATTCTTGCGGGCACGATCAGTCGCCTTGCGCATGCCATCCGGAACAGCATTCGCTTTACCAATACCCATTCCGACTTTTCCATGGTTATCACCCATGATTAAGGTCACGCGGAACTGGAACCGGCGGCCACCTTTTACCACTTTGGCTACACGCGCAATTTCAATTACACGCTCGTCCAAGGATTCTGCTTGCTGTTCAGCTTCTCTTACCTTGAAATCCAACATATAACGTTCTCCAATCAGGCCTTAGAATTCAAGGCCGCCTTCACGAGCGCCATCGGCCAGGGCTTTTACCCGGCCGCTATATTTGAAACCGCCGCGGTCAAAGACAACCGCCTTGACACCCTTTACCAGCGCACGTTCGGCGACTGTTTTGCCAACTAATTTTGCCTGCTCGGATTTCTTCAGGCCTTTCATTTTTCCACGTAATTCTTCATCAATGGTTGAGGCAGAAACAATTGTATTGCCGATGTGATCATCAATCACTTGAGCATAAATTTCCGTGAGGCTTCGGAATACATTCAGCCGGGGTCGCTGCGCGGTTCCCAGCACGGTCATGCGCACCCGCGTATGCCGGCGGACGCGAGCATCGGAACGTGATTTTCCAGCCATAGGTTATTTCGCCGCCTTTCCGGCTTTTCCAGCTTTGCGCCGTATCTTTTCACCCTGATAATGCAAGCCTTTGCCATGATATGGCTCCGGCGGGCGAACATTGCGAACATTAGCTGCTGTCTGGCCGACTAATTCCTTGTCAAATCCGCGCACAAATACCAGGCGGGTTTTCGTTTCCACGTCAAAGGTAATACCAGATGGAGGTTCCATTTCAACCGGGTGGGAATAACCCATATTTAGAACCAGGTTCTTCCCGTTCATCTCGGCCCGGTACCCAACACCTTCGATTTCCAACACACGTTCAAACCCTGTGCTGACTCCATGGATCATATTCGCAAGGACTGCGCGGGTAGTTCCATGCAAAGCACGCTCTGCAGGCAAGTCAGTATTACGGGTGATGACTATTTGACCGTTTTCCATTGCAATCCCAACCAACGGAGAGAATGTGCGTTTCATTTCACCCTTGGGTCCCTTAACGCTCACGCTCGAACCATTAAGTTCGATCTGCACACCGGCAGGGATGATTACAGGCATTCGTCCAACTCGAGACACTTTATTTACCTCCTCTTCTACCAAACTTTGCAGAGGATCTCACCGCCCACACCCAACTGGCGCGCTCGCTGGCCAGTCATGATGCCTTTAGGGGTGGACAGAATGGCGACGCCAATGCCCGAAAGTACCCAGGGAATCTCTTGCTTCTTGGTATAAATACGCCGTCCAGGACGGCTGACCCGTTCAAGCCCGGTAAGGACCGGCTTGCGCTCTCGGCGTTCGCCAATATATTTGATCTTGAGGCGCAAGACCTTTTGGCTGGGACGTTCACCATCGGCAACTTCAAAGTTTTCCAGGTACCCTTCTTCTTTCAAGATCTTGGCAATTTCAACCTTGACCTTTGAAAGCGGCATTGCTGTCAGGGCCTGACCACTCATCACGGCATTGCGGATGCGGGTCAACATATCTGCAATAGGATCAGTCATGCTCATTTCTTACCTCCACCCGGCTACCATGACGACTTCATGACGCCAGGGATTTTCCCTTCCAGCGCGTATTCGCGGAAACAAATCCGGCACAGACCGAAACGTCGAATATAACCGCGCGGGCGTCCGCAACGCGAGCAGCGATGGCGGACCTGATTGGAATATTTTCGCCGCATTTCACGATATTTCATAGCAGTGCTTGCCATAGTTATGCTTCCTTCTTGAACGGCATGCCCAGCAGTTGCAACATCAGCCGCGCATGGTCATCAGATTTGGCTGTGGTCACAATTGTGACCTCCATGCCTCGAACTTTGTCAATCTTGTCGTATTCAATCTCCGGGAAGATTAACTGGTCACGCAAACCGAGCGTGTAATTACCACGTCCATCGAATGCCTCTGGAGAAACACCGCGGAAATCACGAACGCGCGGGAGAGCCGTATTTATGAGGCGGTCGAGGAAAGCCCACATTTTGGCACCGCGTAAAGTAACCTTGGTGCCGATGATCCGTCCCTCCCGCAATTTGAAGTTAGCAATGCTCTTGCGCGCCTTGGTCATCACAGGTTTCTGGCCGGTAATGATCGTCATATCGCCCATGGCTGCTTCCAGCATTTTCGGATTATCCATTGCTTCACCGCCCAGGCCGATATTGACCACAATCTTTTCTATATGCGGCACCTGCATAATATTCTTATACATAAATGCTTTGCGAAGGGCTGTTACAACTTCTTTCTGGTATTTTTCCTGCATCCTATTCATATATCAATGCTCCACCAAGGGTTAATCGATCAACGCCTGGCAATTTTTGCAGACGCGGTGAGCACCGTCATCATCGCGCTGAACACGTACCCGGCTCGGTTCATTACACTTTGGGCAAACAAGCATAACATTCGAGATATCGAGAGGTGCTTCGAACTTGATGCGACCTGGGTTAATCGTCCTTCCCTGGGTTTGGACCTGGCGTTGATGCTTGGTATGTACGTTTACGCCCTGCACAACGACCCGGTGTTCGTCAGGAAGAACCTTGATGACCTCGCCGCGCTTACCTTTTTCTTCAATTTTCCCGCTGATGATCTCAACGGTATCCCCTTTTCTAATCTTGACTCTCATCGTTCGCTCCTCAACCGGCCTAAAGCACTTCAGGGGCCAGTGAAACAATCTTCATAAAACCCTTTTCCCGCAATTCCCGGGCAACAGGACCGAAAATGCGGCTGCCCTTCGGGTTTTGACCATCAGTGTCAAGGATGACCGCAGCATTATCATCAAAGCGAATATAGGATCCATCTTCACGACGCCATTCCTTAGTGCACCGGACGATCACTGCTTTCACGATCTCAGATTTTTTGATCGAACCTTGCGGGGTAGCCGATTGCACCGCACCGACCACAATATCACCGATGCGGCCATACCTCCTGGTCGATCCGCCCATGACATGGATGACAAGGATTTCACGGGCACCAGTATTATCTGCAATTTTCAGACGAGACTCGTGCTGAATCATGGCTGTGCCTCCATGGGAGATTCTCCGACTTCTGGAGCCGCCATTTCAGGTGCAGTGGTAACTTCGGCCACGCCACTATCAACCGTACGGATCTCATGCTTGATGATGGACTTAACCACCCAGCGCTTATCACGGGAAATCGGACGGCTTTCCACAATTTGAACCTGGTCTCCAATTTGACAACCCAGTTCATCATGCGCCTTCACCCGTTTGCTCAAATGGACCACTTTGCGGTAGAGCGGGTGACGGAATGTTCGCCCAATTTCAACTACTACAGTCTTGGTCATTTTATTACTGGTTACAACGCCTGTAATTCGACGGCGGTCATTCATGCTTCACCTTCCTGTGCGGTCTTTCGCGTACGTTCATTAAAAATAGTTTCCATTCGAGCGATGTCACGACGCAATGAGCGCAGATGGCTTGTATCGGTCAATTGGCCGGTAACCTGCTGAAACCGGAGTTTCATCAACTCCTCCCGCATATCCGCGACTTTTGCCTGCATTTCTTCAACCGACATCTTACGAATCTCTTCGGTTTTCATGCCTACTCTCCAGCTGCCACGTCAGTACGGGCAATAATCTTGGTCTTGATGGCAAATTTATGCCTGGCCAAGCCCAGTGCTTCGCGTGCAGCAGCCTCATCCAAACCACCAATTTCAAACATCACCCGACCGGGTTTGACCACTGCCACCCAATATTCCACATTGCCCTTACCTTTACCCATGCGGGTTTCAGGAGGTTTCTGTGTATAAGGTTTATCAGGGAAGATGCGGATCCAGACTTTACCGCGTCGTTTCATAGCATGGACCAGAGCACGGCGAGCAGCTTCAATTTGTCGGGCGGTCACCCATCCCGGCTCCATTGCTAAGAGACCGTAATCGCCGAAGGAAATCTCAACACCACGCGATTCCTTTCCCTTCATCCGGCCGCGCATTTGCTTGCGGTATTTCACTCGTTTTGGCATTAACATCGGATCAACCTCACTTCAACGATACTGCGGCTACTCACTAACGTAGACGCCTTCGGTAGTTTCGACTTTTTCTTCCACTTCGGTTTTCATTTCACCGTGATAAACCCAGACCTTGATACCAATTCGTCCATAAGTGGTAGCAGCCTCAGCACGAGCGAAATCGATGTCCGCCCGCAGTGTTTGCAAAGGAACCCGCCCATCCCTTAACCAGACCGTGCGAGCCATTTCCGCACCAGCCAGACGACCAGCCACTTCAATCTTGATTCCCTGTGCGCCCTGACGCATTGCCTGTTGGATGGCTCGCTTCATCGCGCGCCGATAACTGATACGTCGTTCCAGTTGATCCCCAATGTTATGGGCCACAAGGTAAGCATCGCAATCAGGAAATTTTATTTCCTTAATATCCAAATCCACTTTCTTGCCGGTCAACCCTTCCAAGGCTACACGAACTTTCTTTATACCTTCACCTTTGCGACCGATAAGGATGCCGGGCTTGGCGGTGAAAACAGCAACTTTTAATTTACCCGGATATCGTTCAACATCTATCCGAGAGACGCCTGCCCTGCCCGATTCTTTATAAAGCATATCACGGATGGCAAAATCCTGTGACAACTGCTCTCGGTACTGGGCGCCTTCGGCGAACCAGCGACCCCGCCAGTCCTGATTTACATTCAGGCGAAAACCAATCGGATGTACTTTTCGACCCATAAGATCTCCTTCGTCTTTTCCTTGCCGGTTAGGCAGCTTCCCGTTCGTGCAGGACGATCGTTACATGTGAGGTACGGCGAAGTACCGGCTTGAAGCGACCGCGTGCTCCGAAACGCCGCCACTTGCGGGTGGGAGCTTCGTCGGCAAAGATTTTTGCCACATACAAGTCGTCGCGGCTTACACCGAAGTTCTCCTCAGCATTGGCGACAGCAGATGCAAGCAGTTTTCCAACTGGCAAGGCCGCACTCTGCGGTGCGAAACGTAAAATTTCCATTGCCTGGACAGCATTTTTTCCTCGCACCAAGTCGACAACAAGGCGGACTTTTTGTGCAGAAATCGTCAGGAAGCGCAATTGCGCACGAATATCATGAGCCATCTTTATACTCCTACGCCGCCTTGGACGACTTTTCAGCTGCCATATGGCCGCGGAACAGCCGTGTCGGGGCAAACTCACCCAAGCGATGACCGACCATATTTTCCGTGATATAGATCGGTACATGACGCCGTCCGTCGTGGATAGCGATCGTGTGCCCTACCATCTGGGGGAATATCACACTGGCGCGGCTCCAAGTACGGATGACCTTTTTCTCGCCTTTTTGATTCATCGCTTCAATTTTTTTCAACAATTTTGGGGCAATGAAAGGCCCTTTTTTCAATGAACGAGACATATTTTCAAACCTCGCTAACTCTCAGCGCCTTAGCGGCTGGACTTGCTGCGGTGGCGCACGATGTACTTGTCCGTCGACTTGTTCCGGCGGGTTTTGTAACCACGGGCTGGTCTGCCCCAAGGTGTCTTCGGACCGGGCATACCAGTGGGCTGCCGGCCTTCGCCACCACCATGTGGGTGGTCGCGGGGGGACATTGCAGTACCTCTCACCGTAGGACGTATGCCCATGTGCCGTTTTCGACCAGCTTTACCCAGCTTGATATTATTGTGGTCCAAATTGCCAACCTGTCCAATCGTGGCAAAACATACCTGGCTGACCAGGCGCACTTCACCCGAAGGGAGACGGATTTGGGCATACTCCCCTTCTTTTGCCAGGACTTGGGCAGACCCGCCAGCAGAGCGGACAAGTTGTCCTCCCTTACCAGGTTTCAGTTCAACGTTATGAACCAAGGTACCCACCGGGATGTTGGACAGCGGTAGATTGTTTCCCGGGCGGATCTCAGCCTGGGGACCAGAAAGGAGCGTATCCCCAACTTTAATTCCCAATGGAGCAACAATATAACGTTTTTCGCCATCAGCATAATTTAGAAGAGCCAGCCGTGCGGTACGATTAGGATCATATTCAATCGCAGCAACTTTAGCAGGGATGTTTTGTTTGTCCCGTTTAAAATCCAAAATACGAATATAGCGTCGATTACCTCCGCCTTGATGACGGACTGAGATGCGGCCGGTGTTATCCCGACCTCCATGACCACGCGGATGAATAATCAAGCTGCGCTCAGGGGTCGACTTGGTAATCTCTTCAAATGTATATCCGGTCATTCCCCTTTGGCCGGGAGTGGTTGGCTTATACTTTTTTATTGCCATTATTTCACCCCTTCAAGAAAATCGAGGGTGCTTCCCTCGGCAAGGGTAACAACCGCTTTTTTAAAACCCAGCGTCCCTGATCATCAAGCGGCGGTTGCGTCGGCGGCTGCGTTTTCCAGCCGTATTCAATATATTTACACGCGTGACCTTTACGTCGAACAAAGTTTCAACGGCGTCCTTTACCAAGGTGCGAGTGGCATCAGGAGCCACTTCGAATGAATACTGGTGAAGTTTACCGGTTTGATAGTTCGACTTTTCAGTGACAAGCGGGCGGCGAAGCACATCATAAATGGTTATCATGCTGCCCTCCTACACCAGAATTGACTTTAAAACGTCCAATGCTTTTAAAGGCATGACGAGTTTATCGTACCCAAGCAAGTCCCGGATATTCAAATAATTTGCCATAAGCAACCTGGCATCCGGAAGGTTATTGGATGATCGAGCGACAATATCGTAATCTGCATCTTTTTCTGCAACCAGGATCAGGACAGTGGCATCTCCAACCAATACATTCAGGGCCTCTGCCATCAGGCGGGTCTTCGGTTCCGGCAGCACAAATTCATCCACCAACACCAGACCTGAGTCCGCAACTTTCGCAGTCAAAGCTGAACGTAATGCTGCCCGACGCATCTTGAGCGGCATATGCTGGGTGTACTTGTGCGGGTGCGGGGTATGAATTTTGCCACCATGAACCCACTGTGGAGCACGGGTGGATCCCTGACGCGCACGGCCGGTACCTTTTTGTTTCCAGGGTTTTTTGCCTCCACCAGAGACTTCGCTGCGCGTCTTGGTACTATGAGTGCCCAGGCGACCATTCGCCATTTGCTGCAAGTAAGCCTGATGCATCAATGCTATATTTATCGGGGCTTCAAAGATCTCAGCGGGAAGTTCAACCGATTTGACCTTTTCACCTTTCATGTTGAGAACGTCTGCTTTCATAATTCCATTGCTCCCATCATCCGCGCTATTGCTTGCGCGCTTCCTGGACAACAACAAGGCCGCCTTTGGATCCAGGAACAGCACCGGTAACACCGAGGAGATTTCGCTCAGCGTCCACCAGAACCACCTTAAGACCAGAGGGAAGTCACGCGCTCATGACCCATATGACCAGGGCGGCGCGATCCTTTATAAACACGACCAGGAGTTGTCGTTGAACCGTTCGATCCGGGGGCACGCAGACGGTCCGATCCACCATGTGTTTTAGGGCCACCGGCAAAATGGTAGCGCTTGACAACACCGGCGAACCCTTTGCCCTTGCTGGTGCCGATAACATCCACATGCTCGCCGATGCCGAATACTTCAACCGTCAATTTATCGCCGATCTTGTATTCGGAATCCTTGCTGCGAAATTCACGCAAAAAACGCAGTGGAGGCAATTCGTTTTTCTTGAGGTGCCCCAGTTGGCCCGATGTGAGCCGCTTGGGTTTTGCCTCTTGGAATCCGAGTTGCACCGCTGCGTAGCCTTCCTTTTCTGGAAGGCGTACCTGCGTTACGTAACAAGGCCCAGCTTCGATCAGAGTAACCGGTAATGCCACACCGGTCTCATCGAAGATCTGGGTCATGCCGATCTTCTTGCCAATCAGCCCTTTTAACATACTCGGTTTTCTCCTTGCTTAGAATATATTGAGACTGTCAGCCGGGCTTGGCTGCATCATCTCGGTCACAGCACAGTCAACCGGCCTGCCGCGGCACACAGGATTGTGGGGCCTACGAACAGAACCGTTCTTGCGCTGCCATCATCCTAACAAGATCGACCCACATTCCGGGTGATCAAGTTAGATATAGCTACGATTTCAAATTTTAATCTCGATATCCACACCCGCTGGCAGGTTGAGCCGCATTAACATGTCAATCGTCTTGGAATCTGGATCAAGTACGTCAATCAGACGGTTATGCGTGCGGATCTCAAAATGTTCATGCGAGTCTTTGTCAATGAAAGTCGAGCGGCGTATTGTAAACCGTTCTATCTTAGTTGGCAAGGGTACGGGACCAACTACATGGGCACCAGAGCGTTCGGCTGTTTCGACAATCCGCTTGGCAGACTGGTCGAGGACTCGATGATCATAGGCTTTAAGGCGGATGCGGATTTTCTGTTTGGTCATATCATTACCTATTCAATAATTTTAGTGATGACGCCCGCGCCGACGGTAAGGCCGCCTTCACGGATGGCGAACTTGGAACCTTGCTCGAGTGCCACAGGGACGATCAGGGTCACGGTCAGGTCGACGTTGTCACCCGGCAGGACCATTTCCACTCCTGCTGGGAGCTCCACGTCACCGGTCACATCCATGGTGCGGATGTAGAACTGCGGGCGGTAGCCATTGAAGAAGGCACTGTGGCGCCCGCCTTCTTCCTTCTTCAACACGTACACCTTGGCGGTGAACTTGGTATGCGGGGTGATGCTCCCGGGCTTGGCAACCACCTGGCCGCGTTCCACATCGGTGCGCTCAATGCCGCGCAGCAGCAGGCCCAGGTTGTCTCCGGCCATGCCCTCGTCCATCATCTTGTGGAACATCTCCACGCCCGTGACCACCGAGTTGCGGGTCTCGCGCAAGCCGATGATTTCCACCGGTTCGCCAACCTTGACCACACCCCGGTCCACGCGCCCGGTCACCACCGTGCCGCGACCCTTGATCGAGAACACGTCTTCGATCGGCATCATGAACGGCTTGTCGGTCTCACGCTTCGGCTCCGGGATGTACTCGTCGACCACGCGCAGCAATTCCTTGATGCTGGCATACTCGGGGGCATTCGGATCCGTGGAAGTGCTCTCCAACGCCTTCAAGGCGCTGCCACGCACGATGGGGGTGGTGTCGCCCGGGAAACCGTACCCGTTCAACAGCTCGCGCAGTTCCATCTCCACCAGTTCCAGCAGCTCCGGATCGTCCATCTGGTCGACCTTGTTCAGGTACACCACGATGCTCGGCACTTCCACCTGGCGGGCCAGCAGCACGTGCTCGCGCGTCTGCGGCATCGGTCCATCCGGGGCAGCCACCACCAGGATGGCGCCATCCACCTGCGCCGCCCCGGTGATCATGTTCTTGATGTAGTCGCGGTGTCCTGGCATATCCACGTGGGCGTAGTGCCGCTTGTCGGTCTCGTATTCCACATGCGCAATGTTGATCGTGATGCCGCGCGCCTTTTCCTCGGGCGCATTATCGATCGTATCGTATGCCCGATACTGCGCCTTCCCCAGGAACTGGCTGTACTTGGTGATCGCCGCCGTCAAGGTCGTCTTGCCATGGTCAATATGTCCCATGGTCCCCACGTTCATGTGCGGTTTCGTTCGTTGATACTTCTGCTTCGCCATGAAATCTCTCTCCTTCTATGAAATACCAAACAATTATGAATTAAGAATTTCATGCGCCACAGATTCTGGTACTGGCGCATAATGATCAAATTCCATTGAAAAAACTCCCCGTCCCTGAGTTGTCGAGCGCAATTCGGTTGCGTATCCAAACATTTCACCCAGCGGTACAGTCGCATTTATCGCCTGTGCATTTCCAGGACGCATTTCCATGCCGCGGATGGTTGCCCTGCGCGCATTCAGACCACCGATAATATCGCCCAGGAATTCTTCAGGAGCCACTGCTTCCACCTTCATAATCGGTTCCAAAAGCACTGGTCCACCCTTGCGAACGCCTTCTTTAAATGCAAATGTGGCAGCCATTTTGAAGGCCATTTCATTCGAATCCACTTCATGGAACGATCCATCGAACAAAGTAACCTTTATGTCAACCACCGGGTACCCGGCCATCACACCACTTTCCGAGACTTCCTTGATACCTTTTTCCACTGCCGGAATATATTCCCGGGGAATAGCGCCCCCAACAACCTTATTCTCAAAAACCACGCCGCTACCACGCTCGCCCGGTTCAAGGGAAATTACTACATGCCCATATTGACCATGACCACCAGTCTGCTTGACATACTTATAATTTACTTCTTCAACAGGTTTCGTAATCGATTCGCGATATGCCACCCGCGGTTTGCCAACATTAGCCTGGACACGGAATTCACGCATCATGCGGTCTACGATCACGTCCAGATGTAATTCACCCATTCCAGAAATAATTGTCTGGCCTGTATTCTCGTCTGAGTGGACACGAAATGTTGGGTCTTCTTCGGAAAGCTTCTTTAAAGCCTCACCCATTCGAGCCTGATCAGCACTCGTTTTCGGTTCGATCGCGACCGAGATTACCGGTTCAGGGAAGGTAATGTTCTCGAGCATGACCATGCGGTTGTCACAAAGCGTATCGCCCGTGAACGTTTCCTTAAAGCCCAATGCAGCCACAATATCTCCCGCTCGAACTTCGGTCACGTCTTCGCGATGGTCAGCGTACATGCGCAACAACCGTCCAATTCGCTCCCTCTTCCCCTTGGTGGAATTGGTAACCATTTGTCCCTGGTTCACTGTGCCCGAATACACACGAAAATAAGCCAGTCGTCCGACATACGGATCTGTAACAATTTTAAAGACCAGAGCACTTAATATTGCATCATCTTTAGGCGGGAGTTCCACGACTTCATCATTTCTCGGATCAGTTCCATGAACAGGGGGAACATCCAATGGAGAAGGAAGATAGTCGATGACCGCATCGAGTACCAACTGAACTCCCTTATTCCGCAGCGAGCTTCCGCAAAAAACCGGGGCTGCTTTGCTTGTCAATACTGCCTGACGCAAAGCAGATTTTAGTTCATCGATATTGATTTCTTTGCCTTCCAAGTATTTAACCGTTAGGGTGTCGTCAAGTTCGGCTATCCGTTCAACCATGGTGCGGCGTCGCTCTTCGGCTTCCGTTTTCAAATCGGCTGGAATATCCGCCTCTCGGGGCTCCCTGCCCAACTCATCATCCCAATAGACAGCCTTCATCACCATAAGGTCTATAACACCGAGAAACGCTGATTCCAACCCTATTGGCATTTGCATCGCAATCGGGTTGGCTCCCAGGCGTTGCTTAATACTTTCCAGTGTACGCTCGTAGGAGGCGCCGACGCGATCCATCTTATTAGCAAAACAAATGCGGGGCACACCGTACCGGTCTGCCTGCCGCCAGACAGTCTCACTTTGCGGCTCCACACCTTGAACTGCATCAAAAACAACAACTCCCCCATCCAATACCCGAAGAGAGCGCTGCACTTCCGCTGTAAAGTCAATATGCCCGGGGGTATCAATGATATTGATTTGATAACCCTTCCATTCTGCTGTTACAGCGGCAGAGACTATTGTGATACCTCGCTCCCGTTCCTGCTCCATCCAGTCTGTGACAGTAGTCCCATCATCGACGGATCCCAAGCGGTGAGTTCTGCCTGTGTAAAAAAGATCCGCTCGGTGGTAGTCGTCTTACCGGCATCAATATGAGCGATGATGCCGATATTACGATACCGTTCGAGCGGGAAAGCACGGGTCATTGAAAGCTATGCCTGAATAATTAGTATCAGAACCGCTAGTTACATACGGTAATGAGAAAAGGCGCGGTTGGCATCCGCCATCTTATGAGTTTCTTCGCGTTTTCGGATAGCAGCGCCTTCGTTCTTATATGCATCCAAAAGTTCATCCGCCAGCTTTTCTGCGAAAGATTTTCCAGAGCGCGCCTTGGATGAATCGAGTACCCACCGAATTGCCAGCGTGGTCCGACGAGCTTGAGGCACTTCCATTGGCACTTGATAAGTTGCGCCGCCCACCCGTCTTGGTCGTACTTCCATAGCAGGTGCGACGTTCCTCATCGCGGTATCGAAGATCTCGACCGGGTCTTTACCGCCACTCCGATCGCGGATAATATCCAATGTTTCATACATTACATTCGTCGCGGTACTTTTCTTCCCACGATGAAGCATATGATGAATCATTGTTTGGATGGTGACACTGTTATAGCGGATATCAGGAAGGATCTCGCGCTTTTCTGGCTTTGCACGTCGCATATGATTACTCCATTAACCGAATTTACTAAGCAGCAGTTTCTTTTGGACGCTTGGCGCCATACTTCGACCGGCTTTGCTTCCGGTTGTTGACACCTGTGGTATCGAGCGATCCGCGGACAATGTGATAACGCACACCGGGCAAGTCTTTCACACGACCACCGCGCACCAGAACTACAGAGTGTTCCTGCAGTTGATGTCCTTCGCCTGGAATGTAAGCAGTCACTTCCAACCCGTTGGTCAAGCGGACAGCGGGCTATCTTCCGGAGCGCTGAATTCGGCTTCTTAGGAGTGGTGGTGCGAACGACAGTGCAGACGCCTCGCTTCTGAGGTGCACCCTTGGCCTGGCGTACCCGGCGTTGTTTCTTTGTATTCAGGGTGTAGAGCAATGCAGGAGCCTTGCTTTTTAACTTTCTTGGACTGTCGTCCTTTGCGGATCAATTGATTAATTGTTGGCACGTTCGCCTCCGAATAAAATGCTTGATGATTACCAGGTTTTGTCAATAAGTGAGGCCATCGCAAACGTGCCAGATGGCCTCACTCGTACACGATACGCAGTGGGCGTTGCGAAGCAGCCGCCCATTTAGGCAACGAACTTCAATTTTATCATGACGGTATGAAGCCCGTCAAGGAAATTGCTAAGGTCTTTCGCGTTTATTGACTTTCACAAGCTCTTCACCGATGTCAATAAGGCCTGTTGTATATTTTGGCGGATGAATTTTTTCTTCATCTTTCCCAAACTTAATGACCTCACCTGTATCGGTGACTGCTTCAACCGCCAATCCAAGGGACTGCAATTCTTTTACCAACACTCTGAACGAAGCCGGAATACTCGGCTCTTCAATCTGTTCGCCCTTGACTATGGCTTCATATGTGTTCACACGACCCTGGACATCGTCAGATTTTACGGTCAACATCTCCTGAAGGGTGTATGCCGCTCCATACGCTTCCAACGCCCATACTTCCATTTCACCAAACCGTTGACCACCAAACTGAGCCTTGCCGCCAAGAGGTTGTTGAGTAACCAAACTGTAAGGTCCAGTGGAACGAGCGTGCACTTTATCTTCTACCAGGTGATGTAATTTCAGCATGCTCATTACTCCGACAGTGACAGGCTGGTCATAGGGGTCACCTGTCTTGCCATCGTGTAAAACCTGCTTACCCAAGATTGGTGCAGGAACACCAGTTTCCAAAGTAATCGCCTGTATTGTGGCATCCAGCTTTTGGTCCGAAACATTATCGTGTCCAAAAGTATGAAGCCAGAGTTTAAGGCATGCCCGTACAGCACTCTGATCGAAGGACTTCCGCTTTGATGGCGCCGGAATTTCATCTGAAAAGATAGTGGAGGGATCAAAATCGTGGTCTCTCAACCATTCTGTCACGGTTGCGTGGCGGGCAAAAATTTCATCATTGAGCTGGTAAACATCGTAACCGCGCTCACCCAGCCACTGCTCCAGATATAACCGGCGAACTTCATCATCATCTTCGATCATCTCAGGGGTATATTCCTGTTCTTTAAGCCAATTCCAGGCGGTATCAGCCGTCTCCTGCCACGCATAATCGACCATCCAAGCGCGCGCCAATTCGGCTTCAATCTCCTCTTCTGTTGCTCCGTCAAAGACAGGGGTAATTGCGCGAAATCCCAATTTCTGCGCAGCCCAGCCCAAATGCACTTCCAACACCTGACCAAGATTCATACGTCCCGGCACGCCGGTGGGATTCAAAATGATATCGACAGGTGTACCGTCATCCAGGAAGGGCATGTCTTCCACGCGAACCACACGTGAGACAACTCCCTTATTACCATGGCGTCCTGCCATTTTGTCACCGGCTGTAATCTTCCGGCGCTGAGCAACCGAAACACGCACCATCATATCCACCCCTGCTGAAAGGTCAGCGTTGTCTTCACGGGTGAATACTTTCACATCCACTACTTTCCCCCGCTCGCCATGTGGCATGCGCAATGAAGTATCTTTCACATCGCGAGATTTCTCACCAAAGATGGCTCTCAGAAGCCGCTCTTCCGGTGTTAATTCTTTTTCGCCTTTAGGAGTAATCTTGCCGACAAGAATATCATTCGGTCCGACTTCAGCGCCTATGCGAATGATGCCACTTTCATCAAGATCCTTGATTGCCTCTTCACCGACATTCGGAATATCCCGGGTTATTTCTTCCGGTCCAAGTTTCGTATCGCGTGCTTCGACTTCGTACTTTTCGATATGAATTGACGTGAAGCGATCATCTTGAACAAGACGCTCAGAAATAACTATGGCATCTTCGTAATTGGCGCCTTCCCAGGACATAAATGCGACAGTGACATTCTGTCCCAGACCCAGTTTCCTCTTTCAGTCGAGGAAGAATCGGCGATAATATCCCCGGTATGGATAACCTGTCCTTTAATTACCGCAGGACGCTGATCAATACAGGTGGATTGATTCGAGCGTTGATACTTGCGCAAATTGTAAGTGTGATTACTGCCATCTTTTTCTTAACAGCGATTGAAGAACCGGTTACCGAGATAACGTCTCCATCTGCTTCAGCGACGATGACCTGACCTAAATCCAAAGCTGCGTAAGGTTCCATCCCGGTTGATACGATCGGAATTTCCGGTCGCACCAACGGCACAGCCTGTGCCATCATATTCGAACCCATGAGGCGCGGTTGGCATCATCATGTTCGAGGAAGGGAATCAAGGCAGCACTAATACCAACCACCTGATGCGGTGCTACATCCATATAGTCCAGGTTTTCCGGAGCCGTAAAAATGAAGCCCGAATGGTATCGACAGGAAATCCGCATATTTTCAAATTCGCGATACTCGGTTAGTATGGCGTTCGCTTGAGCTATCACATATTTATCTTCTGCATCAGCGGAAAGATATTCAAATTCATCTGACACGTAAGGAATGATCGCTACATCGCGCTTGACTTTGGCAACAGACTTAAGCGTCTTGGATGTAATACGTTCGCCGGCCTTTAAAAGCATTTCCCCGCTCTTGGGATCAGTAAGATCTTCGCGTAAAACTCGACCAACCAAAATCGGGTCGTTGCATGCAGCTTGTTTTATGACCCTGCGGTAGGGTGTTTCGATAAAACCATACTCGTTCACGCGAGCAAACGACGCCAAACGCCCAATAAGGCCAATGTTCGGACCTTCCGGGGTTTCAATAGGGCAGATGCGACCATAGTGGGAGTGGTGGACATCGCGCACATCAAAACCTGCACGTTCACGGCGGAGCCCACCCGGACCCAGCGCTGACAGGGTTCGTTTATGACGCAATTCAGCGAGGGGATTAGTCTGGTCCATGAATTGTGACAGCTGGCTGGAACCAAAGAACTCACGCAAAGCAGCAACAACCGGTCGAATGTTGACCAGTGTGACCGGAGACAGTTGCTCCTGGTCGCGGATTGACATGCGCTCTTTGATGACGCGTTCCATACGGCGCAGTCCTATCCGGAGTTTATTCTGGATTAATTCACCAACCGTCTTGACACGCCGATTGCCCAAATGGTCAATATCGTCGGGTGGTTCTATCCCATTGTTAATCAGGATCATCCGCCTCAGAAGCCGTATAACATCAGCCTTGGTTACGGTCCGATGAGGGATGGGAATCTGCAGGTCGAGTTTTTGATTGAGTTTATATCGACCGACTCGCTCCAAATCATAGTGGCGCTGATCAAATAATTGTTCTTCGAGGAAGGCACGTGCATTATCCAATGTAGCCGGGTCGCCGGGCCGCATTCTTTTAAAGAATTCTATCAATGCTGCTTCTGCAATGGATAAACCACCCGAAGTGTCCCATTCAGGTTCCTGGCGGAGAGTCGATGCAATAAACATTCGCTCGGGATTAGAATCAACATCCTTAAAGAGGTTGATCAATTCCTCGTCTGTTCCTGCTGTAAGAATTGGCTCCCCTTTATCACCATCATCTACAGCAGATAAGGCGCGTAGAAAAACAGTAATTGGGACTGTGCGTTTGCGATTGAACTTTAGAATAATGTAATCGCTCTTACGTGTTTCAAATTCCATCCACGCACCGCGGTCTGGAATTAGCTTGGCCATCGCCAATGGGCGACCGGTGGCACGATCCGTGGGTGCCTCAAAATAAACTCCAGGAGACCGGATCAACTGGGAGACAACAACACGCTCGGTACCATTGATAATAAACGTACCCTTATCTGTCATTTCAGGGAAATCGCCCAGGAAAATATCCTGTTTAATCGGTTCAGGAACATCTGCCCCCGCCAACAAGACAGAGACGTAAAGTGGGCTGGCGTAGGTCAGGTCGCGTTCGACGCATTCTTCTATATTATGCTTTGGATCACCAAACCAATATTTCAGTCCCCATTGTTTAAATTCGGGGCCACGGCTGGGAAAGAATAGTTTCATTCCCTTGTTATAAGAATCTATTGGTGATATTTCGTGGAACAGATCCCCCAACCCTTCGGCTTTTTAACCGCTTAAAAGAATCCAATTGAACTTCGATAAGGTTGGGCAAGCTAAGTGTAACCGGGATACACGCGTAATTCTTCTCGGGTAAAACTGAGGCCATGGCGATCTCCTAAATTTAGGAAGCTGGAAGGAAAGAACTTTCTGCAAGTGAAACCCCTAGTGGGGGAATATGCTGCGAATATGCAAAAGCTGATTATACTAACTCTATTAGGCAAAGTCAAGCATATTTAGGACCAATCTTTCTGGAATTGTCCATATCTCCATGAAATCGTTGACAAAAATGCGTGCCCATAGTAATATCTAGCGCGCCTGGCGAGGTAGCTCAACGGCAGAGCAAGGGCATCATAATCCCTAGGTTGTGAGTTCAAATCTCACCTTCGCCACTCAAATGTTGTATTGATTCCACATTATATTTGAAAACTTTATCTTAATTTTTATCCCATTTACGACCTGCCGCCCGGCAGGTTTTTTTAATCCATAATTCGAGATTTATTATGCCTAATTGAATGTGTGACCGTGAATAATTACCATTTTGGTATACTCCATGGAATGGCAATCCCGATTGATAAACTAATCCACTCCCGGAGGAAGACTGTCTCCCTCATCATTCAAACTGATGGTAAATTGACGGTACGCGCCCCATTACGAATGTCCGCAAAAGAGATCCAGGAATTTGTGCAAACCCATGAAGCATGGATTCGTAAAAATCAGGCACGGATAAATGCATCTCCTCCCCCCCAGGAAAAGGTCTTTAAGGTTGGAGAATTATTCATGTTCCTGGGAAGGGAATACCCGCTGACTATCGTCAGTCATCAACGGCAAGCTTTAATCTTAAATGATTGCAAATTCCAATTATCTTTATCCAATCGCCTTAAAGGCAGACAGGCGTTCCTCAATTGGTATAAAACCCAGGCACGGATCGAGGTAACCAAGCGAGTGGAATATTTCGCTGAAAAATTTGAATTCAAGTATATAAAAATCCGGGTATCTTCTGCCCACACACGTTGGGGTTCTTGCAGCTCAAATGGAACGCTGAGTTTCACATGGAGGCTGGTTATGGCCCCTCCTGAAATTGTGGATTATGTAGTGCTCCACGAATTGGTCCACACCAAGATTAAAAACCACTCAAAAAAATTCTGGAACAGGCTTTGTGAGATATTGCCTGAGTACAAAGTTCGGGTTCGGTGGCTCAAGGAAAATGGTAAATACCTTACACTAAACGTTAAAAGTGGATAACAGCAGTTCCAACTATTATCCTTAGAATTAATGTGAGGAACATTTTTAACTATTCCTTGAATTAATTGCAAATAATGTCAGCGAGACGATATAATCACATAGCAAACGATTAATAAAGGAGGAGATCGACATGAAACTTAGTGCACGTAATATATTGAAAGGCAAAATAATCAAGCTCGTTAAAGGAGCGGTAAATTCCGAAGTAACTATTCAACTCCCCGGCGGAGAACAAATCGTGTCCATCATCACCAATGCATCGGTCAACTCACTTGGGCTAGATGTTGGCAACGATGCTTATGCCGTAATCAAAGCTTCGAGTGTGATGGTGGCTATAGATTGATACATCAACTCTATCGATGATTAAAATCTCCCTTTCTGTGGAGAGTATCTGGCGATTTTATATCCAACAATTCAATCTCAAATATCAGGGTGGCGATTGGTAGGTTTACCGTTGCTCGCGCACATCGATCCCGATTTGTCAGGTTCAAAGGGATGGTCACCTTTGCTTTTCCACCCACTTTCTTATAGGCTCACCTTTCATTTGACAATAAGGTAATTCAGCAGGTATGCAATTTTTCAAATAAAATACCAATTTCTGATGCCATTACCAGGTGCGCAAATATTTAAGCTGGATAAAATATGCGAATAAAGGCTAACATAACCCTCTTCATCGTTGCCCTGATCTGGGGGACTGGTTTTATTTCGCAAGGCATTGCCGGACGATTTCATGTTGCTTATCTTTTTAATGGCGTGAGTTTCATTTTGGCTTCAATCATCCTGATCCCATTCATCCCTCAAGGTCAAAAGTTCAACCGTGAGAAATTAATGTGGATGAGTATTGCAGGAGTAATTCTCTTTTTTGCTACAGCACTCCAGCAGGTTGGCATCTTGTTTACAAAAGTTGCCAATGCCGGGTTCCTGACCAGTTTATATTTTGTGTTTACCCCCTTTCTACTTTGGGTTGGATTTCATGAGCGTCCACATTGGATGGACCTTGTGGCAGTGATCGCGGCGATTATTGGTGCATATTTTCTTTCAACAGCAGGCAAAGGGTTCCAATTCCAACAAGGGGACAGTCTCGAGGTTATAGGGGCAGTGTTCTGGGGGATGCATTTCGTCGTCCTGGGGAAATTTGCAGCGCGCTTTGAACCAATATCATTTGCTTCCGGACATTTTTTTATCACAGGAATTCTAAATTTCATCATGGGATTGATTTTCGAACGATTGTCCCTTCTCACTCCTTTAATTTTTAATAGGCACAATACTCTACCGTTCATTCCTTTCCATAGGAATTGGATATACATTACAGGTTTGGGGGCAGAAACATACTTCTCCCACCGACGCAGCTCTTATTCTTGGGCTGGAAGCCGTATTTGCCGGTTTCGCTGCCTGGCTGATCCTGAGACAAAATTTATTACCCATTCAAATTATCGGCTGTGGGATTATTTTAGCAGCGGTGATGTTTTCCCAGATAAAACACCTAATTCCGACCAAACCATGAATTTATAAATCGGGGGGACATTCATTTTGGTTTTATCACCACTTGTCATAGGTTTTGGATTGTGAGCAAGATCGTAATCATATTGAAGATAACATAGGAAATTTTGTGCGAAATTGAAATTATTATTCGCGCCTGCGGATATATACCGATTGGAAAAGATAATAATTCCAAATCGTAGAAATAAATTACATACATCACTACCCCAACTATCTGCAGTCCTGTACACTGGTGCCATGGAGATTTCTTCCAAGGATATCCAAAAAATCCGGGTTGGTTGCCCGGCTCATAATTGTGGCGGACGCTGCCTGCTAATCGCTCATGTCCAGGATGGGAGGATTATTCGGCTTGAATCCGACGACCGCCCTGACTCCCTGGAGGCACCTCAATTGCGTGCTTGTGTGCGTGGACGGGCATACTTGCAAAGGCAGTATCATCCAGATCGATTGATGACGCCACTGAAAAGAACAAGAAAACGCGGGGAAGGAGAATTTCGACCGATCTCGTGGGATGAGGCATTGGATACCATCGCCGGTCAATTCGAGCGGATAAAACACAAATATGGTTCATCCTCGTTATTCGTCCCTTATGGAACCGGCAGTTACAACCAAATCAATGGTTCCCATGTTGCACGCCGATTGATGAACTTGTACGGGGGATGCCTGGGGATATACAACTCGTACTCATGGGCTGCCACAAATCTTGCCACACCCACTGTCTACGGTACTCTTGTTACAGGAAACCAACGCCAGGACTGGCTGAATGCCAAATATATCATTATGTGGGGATGGAACCCGGCAGAAATGCGTGATGGGACAAATAGCGACTATTTTATCAAGTTGGCTCGCAAAGCTGGAGCACGAGTTCGTGTGCATTGATCCTCGCCACACGCTCAGTGCGGCAGCCTTAGCTGATGAATGGATTCCCATCCGCCCCGGAACAGATGTAGCGATGATGAGCGCAATGGCTTTCGTAATGATCACAGAAGGACTTTATAGTGCAGATTTTGTAAGGACTCACTGCATCGGGTTTGATAAGAATCAAATGCCCTTACCGGAAGAAGAAAGTTACAGTGATTATATTTTGGGAATAAAAGATGGATTGCCAAAGACTTCCGAATGGGCTGAAACCATTACCTCGGTCCCTGCCCGTACGATCACCAGGATTGCAAGAGAATACGCCACCTGCAAACCTTCCATTCTGTACCAGGGGTATGGAATGCAACGCCGTGCTTATGGTGAACAGGTGGTTCGGGCAGGCTGTATCCTGGCAGCGATCACAGGAAATGTAGGAGTGCCGGGAGGCTGGGCGGGAGGCTTGGGATTACAGGCTCCGGATGGCGGCGGGTTGGGGACAGTGTTTCCGATTGAAGATAACCCGGTTAAGGCTGAAATCCCGGTCTTTCTTTGGACAGAGGCTTGCCTACGTGGCAAGTCGATGACAGCAACAGACGGTGTGCGCGGGGTAGAACAGCTTGATAATGATATCAAATTGATTTATGCCGTAGCGTCAAATTGCTTGATCAACCAACATGCAGATATTAATCGTACAACTCAAATCCTGCAGGATGAATCCAGGGTTGAATTCATCGTCGCACAAGATAATTTCATGACTTCCAGCGCCCGCTTTGCAGATATTATCTTACCCGCTTGTACCCAGTTCGAAACGTGGGGAGTGGAAGATGGATGGAAGTATGGGGATGAAGTCATCCTCCAACCCAAACTTGTCGAGCCGCCCGGAGAGTGTAAATCCGATTACCGCATTTGTGCACAGCTAGCAGATCGGCTGGGTATCGGAACCGCCTTTACTGAAGGTCGTGATGAAAAAGCCTGGGTCGAATATTGCTTGGGGGAATTTCGTCGGATCAGGTTTCCAGAACTTCCATCCCTTGACCAATTCATCGAACAAAACCTTGGCGCATGGACTCTTCCAGCCACCCATCCCGCAATCGCCTTCGCAGACTTTCGTCGTGATCCCGAACATTTCCCCTTAAATACCCCAAGCGGGAAGATTGAATTATTTTCAAAGCAATTGTACGATTTAAATAACCCTCGTGAAATTCCCGCTGTACCGAAATATATTCCCGAATGGGAAAACCCTTTTTTTGATGATTCGGTGGAAGCTTCAAATCGGGATGCACAAGCAAAGCCCGAAGCCCCACGAAAATCAGAGTGGATCACATCTGAGGCCATTCGTGGTAAATACCCGCTCCAGGCAATCGGGCATCACACTCTTCATCGTGTCCATTCAACACACGACAATAATGACTGGCTGGGAGAAGCCTTTCCCCAGCGCGTTTTTATAAACCCAATGGACGCTTCTGTCCGCAGAATCAAGGATGGGGATAAAGTAAGAGTATATAACGATCGGGGTGAAATCGTTCTCCCCAGCCGGATTACGGTACGAATTATGCCTGGAGTAGTCGATATCCCCCAGGGTGCCTGGTACAAGCCGAATATGGATGGTGTGGACTACGGCGGAAATATCAATGTGTTGACTTCGCATCGTTGGACACCTTTTGCATTTGGGTCAACACAGCATACGATTATGGTCGAAATTGAAAAACTTGACGACTTGCCTCGCAAAAGGTCCCAGATTGATAAAAACGCCAAAATTGGACTGAAATCACCAAATAAAAAGGGTATTCTGAAAAAATTATAATGGCCTACGGTTTTTATTTTGACTCAAGTTCCTGCACCGGCTGCAAAGCCTGCCAGGTTGCCTGCAAGGATAAGAATAACCTCCCAGCGGGTGTACTTTGGCGGCGTGTGTACGAAATCAGCGGGGGTGAATGGACAAAATCTGGCGATTCCTGGACGAATACAGTTTATGCTTTTAATCTTTCAATTGCCTGCAATCATTGTGTGCATCCAAAATGCGCTGGGGTTTGCCCCGTGGACGCATACGAGGTCCGCCCGGATGGAATTGTCCTGATCAATCCAAATAAATGCATCGGGTGTGGATACTGCGCCTGGGCCTGTCCATACGATGCACCGCAAAACAATCCAAATACGGGGGTAATGACAAAGTGTAACCTTTGCCTTGACTATTTGGATGCAGGGCTCCCCCCTGCATGTGTGGCTGCCTGTCCTTTACGTTGCTTGGAGCTGGTCAATAGTAATGAACAAATGTCGGAGGAGATGGGGCAGGCTCTTTGGAAAATCCCTGGTCAAGAGCACCCCTTCCCATTGCCAAAGTTGTCTCGCACTGAACCGCATCTCTTAATAAAGTCTCATCCCGCGGTAAATATGGTAGATAAAAGCGCTAAAGTTAATAATCGTGAAGAAACATCCCCATCACACCCCAAGGTGACTGCCTGGGGTGAAATTCCTCTTATTCTCTTCACATTACTTGTACAAATGGCGATCGGGATATACGGCGTGTTATTCTTAATTAATTTGGGTTTCTCCGATAAACTGCTTGCCGAAAATTTAACGTTTGTACCCTTTCTAGCAGCCGGCGCGACCATGATGGCCGCCTTGATAACGTCATTTTTACACTTAAAAGAAACCTAAAAATTCGTGGCGAGCAATCAATCACCTGCGCAAGTCATGGCTAAGTCGCGAATTCTATTGACATTGCTTTTTGTTGGTTTGTGGGTCATCCAAGGGGGTCTTGGATTTTTCCTAAGCGGATCATTCCTGGTAAATCCTTTTTTTGGTCTACTTATATTACTCTGTGGATTGGGGGCATTATATTGTATGCAACGAGTGTATCAACTTCGCAGTATGCCGGGCTGGAATACCAACCGAACTTTTATAGAATTCAGCTTATCTACGATCATTTTGGGATGTTTCCTTGCTGGAACGATCCTCCCGGGTTATACCCCTGTTAATATATTGGTCGTTCTCGCCCTGACTGGAATTATTGGTTATTCTGGCGGCTTTCTTAACTTATTGTCCCATCCCGAACGAGAAGCCATGAGGCTTCATCAATGGCGCTCAGGACTGCTCCTGGCGGGATTTATTGGAGGAATATCGCTGCTCTTTCTGCCGCGAGGTATGTGGACTGCTGGTTGGTTCGTAATTTTTATAGTTGCTTTAGCCGAAGAAACGATTGGACGATGGCTATTTTATATGCGGCGAACGCCTGGAATATAAAATCCTTCGAATTAGCGGAGAATTTGTTTCAGATTGGGACCCTGAAGATGAAACATTAACACTAGATCGCGGCCGGTTATTATCGCAGCGAGAAATCGAGACTTAACAATTCCAATATTGTTATGCTATACTGCAAATATAGTGAAGATATGGGAATAATAACCATATTATTCGCATGGTTTGTTGGTCCGCAAGGGAGAGGGACATGAACTGGAATTATACGGTGTATGCGGCGGTTCTGCATGTTTCTGCCGTCATATCCGTTATTGTGGGACTTATTGCATTAAACCGTCGCAAATCTCCAGGTGTGGGGGTTTTGCCAATTTTGATGTTTGCAGTTGCAGAATGGGCCTTGGCTTCCGGGTTGGAGGCGGCGGTCGTTGGGATTTAATATAAGATTATTTGGTCAAAAATTGAATTGCTTGGGGCTCTTAGTGCTCCGTCCTTATTCCTAATTTTTACCCTTCAATATTGCCATAAATATCGATGGCTGCAGCCAATATATTTGGGGCTACTTTCCGTTGTTCCAACCGCGGGATTTATCACCGTAATAACCAATGAAATGCATCACTTGATATGGACCAGTTTCTCATTCAGCCCGGTCTTGCCAAATATTCTCATATATGGACATGGCGCCGGGTTTTATTTTTTGTTTGCGTACGATTTCGCGGCTATCGCTGCAGGCATTTTTACCCTGCTTGAAGAATTTAACCATGTCAAAGATCGTTTCCGGCAACAGGTTATTATCCTTTTGTTGGGTTCGTTATTTCCGTTCATTAGTGCACTTATATACACAATCTTCCCGAATGCACTACCTAGTCTATATCTTTACCCAATATCGTTTTGCATTTGTGGGTTGGTAATTACGTTCGGAATTTTCAGATTTCATTTATTCGATCTCGCCCCGCTTGCCCGTCATGTTCTCATTGACAATTTGAACGATGGGATCCTGGTTTTAGATCCACAAAATCGCGTCGTGGATATCAATCCGGTGGCTCAAACCATTTTGAACACAACACCAAACCAAAGCCAGGGACAACCAATATCAAAAGTCCTGAAATTCTGGCCTGGCCTGGCTAAACGCTTGCACGAAAATGAAAATAAAGGCGAAACCGAGGTCCGATGGGGTACAAATCCCCCCCGTTATTTTCATCTTTCAGTATCTCCCATATATGGAAAGCAAAAACAACTGGCGGGAAGACTAATTATTCTGCGGGATGTATCCCTTCGCCATCAGACGGAAGCGGAATTAGCACACACGATAAAAGAATTGGGGATAATTAACCAAATCAGCCTAGCAGTCACATCGGGACTGGACATGGAACATGTCCTCAAAACCCTTTATGAACAATGCAGCCAACTGGTACCAATTGATATTTTTTACGTTGCTCTTTACGATGAAACAAATTCCTTAATCCAAGTTCCGATTTTTTACGAGGCTGGTCTTTATCAAGCAGGACCATCGCGCGATATTGATGACCGGCCGGGCACCCTGGGGGCTGTAATTCGATCGCGCAAAACCCTTTACCTGAATAATATCAACAATGAAAATGTATTGTCCGACACACATCCACTACAACTTTCAGCAAATGCACCGGAAAAAACATCGCGATCTTATATCGGGATTCCGCTCACTCTTCGAGAACGAGTCATTGGCGTTTTATCCATCCAAAACTACCGAGCTGATGCATACTCGGAAGATCATATTCGATTATTGGAACGAATAGCTGTCCAGGCTGCCATAGCAATCGAAAACGCCAGGCTGTACTCCGAAATCCAACGCCTAGCCATTGTTGATGAACTAACCGGCATTTATAACTATCGCGGCTTGCAGGAACTTGGTGCAAGAGAAGTTGAGCGAGCCAACCGGTTCAGCCGACCACTTTCGGTATTATTCTTTGATATTGACAACTTTCGCAACTTTAATAATACATACAATCATGCCACTGGCAACCTGATCTTAAAAGCCATCTCGGAACGCTGCCGTTCAATCCTACGAACAGTGGATGTGCTTGCTCGATTTGGTGGTGACGAATTCGTAGCCTTGCTTCCTGAAACAGACATCGCCAGTGCACATATAGTTGCGCGGAGAATGGTCGAAGAAATTGCTGCCAGCAAAATAAAGACTTCATTTGGCGAATTAAACGTGACCATATCAATCGGCGTCACGGTGCTTTCTGAAGAAAGACCAAATCTATCAGCTTTAATTGACCGGGCGAACAACGCAGAACATAAAGCCAAACAGGGACAAAAAGGAATCGTAATCGTCGCCCCCTAGATCCCCCAGGGAAATAACATTTTGCCCGGACATATGTCCGGGCAAATATTATTGGTGGTTCCCAAAAAATAATTCCCACCAGATACGCCAGATTGGGATATTGCTTCCCGAAGGGGCAACTGTGGGCCCAGGAGTTGGCGTGATATCTGTGCCAGGTACCACACTCACCGGATGCTCACCGGGACGAACCATTTTATTATCATACGCCCATTGTTCCACAGCGACATCCGAAGTAGCAAAAGCCACCTGACCAGCCAAGGCGGTTTGTGTTTGAATAATGGCAGTGGCCTCAGCAGAAATCGAATTTAATTGGGTGGAAAGGCGATCCAACTCTTCCATTCGATGGTTAAAATCCACCAGCAGTACTACGGCAACGAAAAGACCGAGAACAATTAAAACGTTGCGCCATTTGCTCTTCATAACCGTATCTTACCCTGTCCCGGGTGGTTTGACAAGCCGGTTTTTACCATTGAGAATATCCAGTTTCATCGCACAAATATGTCAGCTGGAAAACTCCAAGATAACGTATTAATTAAAATACAAAACCCGCTTTTCTGCGGGTCTGCTGTGCCGAAGGAGGGACTTGAACCCTCACGACCGTAAGGCCACTAAGCCCTGAACCTAGCGCGTCTGCCAATTCCGCCACTTCGGCGTGCGGGTTGTATTTTATCCGAAACTATGATTTTGTCAACCTGGAAGCATCTTCAGCTACATTGCAATGTATTCGCGCAGGTTATGACCCACTGCGTAGGCGGCTGCTTCTGCACGGTTATTCACTCCCAATTTGGATAAGATGCTGCTGACATAATTGCGCACCGTCCCTTCACCCAGGAACAGTGCCTTCGCTATTTCCCGATTGGTCTTGCCTTCGGAAACAAGAAGCAGGACATGCTTTTCCTGTTGGCTAAGATGTGCGAAAGCAGAAGCTTCTTCTTCTTTAACCGCCCGACGAACTTCTTGAAATACACGCTGAGTTACAGTTGGGTCGAGCATGGCTTCTCCGCGACTGACAGCTTCGAGTGCACGGACAAGGTCTTCCCCGCCTATTTGCTTTAGGATATATCCCGAAGCGCCTGCCCGAATAGCTGAGAAAAGCATCTCATCCTCGGCATACGAGGTCAACATGATCACCTTTATTTCCGGAAAACGTCCAGTAATTTCTTCACACGCCTCAATACCGGAGGTTCCTGGCAGACGAATATCCATTACAACAACATCCGGGTGGGTGTTATTGACAATTTCCATCGCTTCACGCGCCGAAGAAGCTTCGCCAACCACTTCAAATTGCGGATGGCGCTCAAGTAGCGATTTTAATCCCAACCGCACCACCTCGTGGTCATCTACCAATAAGATACGTTGTTTCGCCATGGGTAATCTTGCCTCCGGCTAGAGTATTCGAGAGGGGATTGTATCACAATGCCATAAATTGGTTTATCCATCACATTTAGAGAGCCAGAATTCCAATTAATTAATACTTAATTGCACTGAATTTATTAAGTTTTTCCCAGCGATGGGTAGCAATAATCTGACGAACTGTACCCGTCAGACCGCGAACAACCAGACTATCGGTGCGTGCTCCAGTTCCAAAATATTTAACTCCATCGAGAAATTCCCCATCAGTAACCCCTGTCGCAGCGAAAAAGACATCCTCTGAAGCCACCAAATCATTCATTGTTAACACTTTTTCAAAATCATAACCCTGCTCGCGGCCTCGCCGCAATTCGTCCTCATTTCTTGCGAACAATCTGCCTTGAATCTCCCCCCCCATAGCACGCAGGGCACATGCGGAAAGCACTCCTTCGGGTGTCCCTCCGATGCCCAAGAGCGCATCGATTCCTGAGTCAGGCCAGGCGGTCATTAATGCTCCGGCAACATCTCCATCTGGTATTAATCCAATGCGCGCCCCAGCAAGTCGTACATCAGCAATTAGTTGCTCATGACGAGGACGGTCTAGAATCATTACGGTAACATCTTCCAGGGTTTTGTTACCGGCTTTTGCGATCGCTGCGAGATTATATTTTACCGGTGCGTTAATATCCACCTTACCTTTAGCCTGGGAACCAACCGCAATTTTATCCATATAAAGAAATGGACCGGGATTAAACATTGTCCCCCTGGGCGCAAGCGCCACGGTCGATAACGCACTCCAGGTTCCATTTGCCAAAGGTCGAGTCCCATCAATGGGATCGACTGCGATATCCATTTCCGCACCATTCCCATTTCCCACATGTTCACCGTTAAATAACATGGGTGCATGATCTTTCTCCCCTTCCCCGATCACTATAACGGCGTTCATATAAATTGAATTTAAGACCAACCGCATGGCTTCCACTGCAGCATGATCGGCAGCGTTTTTATCCCCACGTCCCATGTAACGACCCGCAGACAATGCAGCCGCTTCGGTTACGCGCACTAATTCAAGGGCAAAATTGCGAGTTGGTTCAGCGACCATTTCACAGCTCCTGGAAAGGGTTATGTTAAAGCAAGAACCAAACAATTAGGAGATATCCTAGCGCGCCTGCCCACAACCATGAATCCATCCTATCCAACACTCCGCCATGACCAGGAATGATCTGGCTGAGAATTTTTCACACCTGCCTGGCGCTTGAACATTGATTCACCCAGGTCGCCCAGAGTGCATACAACGGAGAGCGCAGCCCCTAAAGCTGCTCCCTGCAACCAAGTTACGTCAAGGCCGCCAAGGTTGTGCCATAATACCGCCAACCCCGCAGTGCCACCCGTCGCAAAGATTACACCACCCCAAAATCCTTCCCATGTTTTTTTGGGGCTCAATCGCTGGGTGAGTTGATGCCTGCCAAATTGTTTACCGACAAAATAAGCTGCCGTATCTGCCAACCATGCTGCTGGTAACACGAGCGCCAGCCACCAAATTCCATCTGGCAAATTGCGAATATCGACCAGGTAGGCTCCGATCCAACCCAGGTAAATGATTCCCCCAACTGTTACCAAGAAATCACCTGCAGCCAAACCACGTCCCTTTTCATAATCGAATAGATGCCATGTCATTGCTGCAAGGACAAGCAAAGTCAAGCAGGCCGCTGCCAAGGAGGAAAAATAGGTTCTTACACCCAAGAGCATAATAACCCCGCCCAAAAGAACCGGAGTGGAGGCGTTATACCCTGCTGTATGGAAGATCCTCCCATATTCCCAAGCGGCAATCCCCAAGAGGATAGTAATCAATGCAAAATAAAAAAAGCCTCCCATAACCATGGCAGGGATGCCGATAACCGCCAGTCCAAGGGCGGCGAGTGTTCGTTTCATCAACATCTAGAAATTATTCCTCTCCGGGCTGGGATATGCCGCCATAGCGACGATCACGCTGGGAGAATGTATCCAATGCTTTTTGGAGCTCTTCTTTATTAAAATCGGGCCAGTATACGGATGTGACATACCATTCAGAATATGCGCCTTGCCAGATCATAAAATTTGAAACCCTCAATTCACCTGAAGTGCGGATGATCAAATCGGGATCAGGTACACCCGCGGTAAACAAGTACTGACTGACTAGATCAGAGTTTACTTGTTCGGGTTTGACACCATCCTTTATTATGCGCTGGATGGCGCATACAATTTCATCACGACCGCCATAATTGAAGGCCACATTTAAAATGAGACGATTATTATTTTTGGTTAATTCGATCGCATCCAGAACCTTTTCTTGAAGGTTGGGATTCAGTCGTTCAAGCCGTCCGATATGACGTAATTGGACCCCCTCTTTATTCAACTCTGCCAATTCTTTATCGATCACATCCTCCAGGATGTGCATCAGCCCATCGACTTCTTCACGCGGGCGTCCCCAATTCTCAGTAGAAAAAGCATAGATTGTGAGGTATTTAATACCGAATTCAACGCAGGCGGTTATTATTCGGCGCAGATTTTCAGTGCCAGCCCGGTGACCTGCGAGACGCGGAAGGCCTCGTGAAATTGCCCAACGCCCATTGCCGTCCATGATAATTGCAACGTGAACGGGGATTCGAGGACGAGAGGCTTTGGTTTTTGTTGGCATAAACTTGGTAGCGGCGATATTTAACCGTCACTACACCTCCATGATTTCCTGTTCTTTATGCAGGCCGTGCTTATTTATTTCTTCAATGATATGGTCGGTAACTTTTTGTAGATCTTCCTCTCCACGTTTAAGGTCATCCTCTGAAATAAGTTTTTCCCTTTCAAAATCGCGCATATCATTATGATGATCACGTCGTACATTTCTGACAGCAATGCGGCATTCTTCGAGGCGGCCATGAACCACCTTGACCAGCTCGCGCCGCCGTTCCTCGGTTAAGGCTGGTAAGTTCAAACGTATTTGTTTACCATCGTTGTTGGGGGTAAGACCAAGATCAGAAGCCAGTATCGAGCGTTCAATGCTTTTTAAGGATGCTGGATCAAATGGTTTAATCAGAAGACTTCGAGGTTCCGGCACCGAGATCGAAGCCAGTTGCACCAGGGACGTTGGCGTGCCGTAATATTCTATTTGTAGTTTTTCCACCAGTGACGGAGTGGCACGACCGGTGCGTATTCCAGCCAGGTCATCATCCAGGTTTTGGATTGCGGCGTGCATTCGAATCTCGGCTTCTTTAAGGATGTCTTTAATCACGTCGGCCTCCTGGAAAGAAAAATATTTTCCATAAGCATACCTTAAAACCATGAAAAATGCCAATAAATTCAATAGGAGTGAAAATCACAAGAGGTTGCGACAAAAACAGGATCGCTAATCTTCTATCGAGCGATCCTGTCGGAAAATCTCAAAAGGCTCTCAAATCAATTAATTTTGTTGGTTACCAGAGTCCCCACCTTTTCTCCACGTACTGCACGTTCGAGTGCTGTAGGCTCCCACAGATTGACGACCAGAATCGGCAGGTTGTTATCCATGCACAGCGAAATGGCAGTGCTGTCCATTACTTCCAACCGACGGTTAAGAATGTCAATATGGCTCAGGGTATCAAACTTACTGGCGCCGGGGTTTTTTTGTGGATCAGAATCATAGACGCCATCCACTTTAGTCGCTTTGATCAACACTCCGGCATCGATCTCAACCGCACGTAAAGCTGCCGCAGTATCGGTAGAAAAGAATGGATTTCCGGTACCTGCACCGAAAATCACCACGCGCCCCTTTTCCAGGTGACGGATGGCGCGTCTACGAATGTAAGGTTCAGCAACTGCTCTCATTTCGATTGCAGATTGAACCCTTGTAAATACGCCAGTGCGCTCCAAGGCGTCCATTAAAGCCATTGCATTCATGACCGTTGCCAGCATCCCCATATAATCGGCAGTGGCACGATCCATACCACGGTCAAGCCCCTGCTTCCCACGCCAAAGGTTCCCCGCACCAATTACGATAGCCACTTCCACATCCATTTGGTGAACGGTTTTTACGCGTTCGGCGATCGCTTCAGCTTGTTCAGGGTCAATTCCGAAACCATTTGGTCCAGAAATCGATTCTCCGCTAAGTTTAAGTAAAATGCGTTTAAATTTGAGGTCTGCCATATTTACTCCTCTTGTTATCGGGATGAAAAAAGCCAACCGAATGGTTGGCTTTCAGATTATTCGCTTACCTCACCCAATTCCCAGCGCGCGAAGCGCCGGATGACTATGTTCTCTCCAAGTGCAGCAACTTGTTCAAGCAAGAGTTTTCCCACGGTGACCTTGTCATCCCTGATATAAGCCTGACGCATTAAAACAGCTTCATCCTTAAACTTTTCGACTCTACCTTGAGCTATTTTTTCCAATATTGCTTCAGGTTTTCCTTCTTCAAGAGCACGGGCTTTGGCTATTCCCACTTCATGCTCAAGAACATCTACCGGTATATCTTCCTCTTTTACATATTGAGGAGCGGCAGCAGCCACCTGCAGAGCCAGCTCATGGGCAAATTTCCGGAATTGTTCAGCGCGAGCCACAAAATCCGTCTCGCAATTGACTTCCACCATAACACCAACCCGACCATCGCCGTGAGAATATAGCTCAACAATTCCATTGGATGCCTGGCGGTCCGCCCGCTTGGCTGCAGTCGCAAGCCCTTTTTCCCTTAGGAAATCCACCGCTTTTTGAAAATCACCGTTCGAGGCTTCCAGGGCTTTTCGGCAGTCCAAAACACCAGCCTTGGTGGCTTCACGCAATGTTTTAATCATTTCAGTTGAAATTTCCATTCCTATTCCTTTATCAATTATTCTTTCTTCTCTTTACCAGCATCATCGTCGACCTTGGTTTCATCGTTTCCGGTCTCTTCTGTCACGACCTCATTCGTCGCGGTTTCTTCGATACCAGGAACCGGGGTGATTTTTGCCAACGTTGCTTCGCCCAATAATTCATCATCCTTGAGTTCTTCTTCGGTATCGATTGCGTGTGCCAAGATCTTTACCGAATCAAAATCTGATTCCGGCAAGCGTGCAGCAGCGGCTTCTGCTTCGAGTTCCTCATCCTTGCGCATGGCCTTGCCTTCTTCAACAGCATCCGCCATTTTGGAAACCAGCAATTTGATCGCACGAATTGCATCGTCGTTTGATGGAATTACATAATCAACATTATTTGGATCACAATTCGTATCCACAAGAGCGATAACCGGAATATTCATCAAATTGGCTTCATGGACAGCTGCATATTCACGGCTAACGTCAACCACAAATACCAAGTCTGGGACACGTGCCATATTTCGCACACCTGAAAGATGAATGTTAAGACGGGTAATTTGCCGTTGAATTAACAAAGCTTCTTTTTTAGTTAGCTTTTCGATGTCCCCGGTAGCAAATAACTTTTCCATCCGCTCCAATTCAACAATTCGCTGATGCATTGTGGACCAGTTCGTCAACATTCCACCCAGCCAGCGTTCGGTGACATAGGGCATTCCACAACGAATAGCTTCATCGTGGACAGTTTCCTGTGCCTGGCGCTTGGTTCCCACAAACATAACCACCCCACCTGTCGAAACACAATCACGAATTGCGTTGTAAGCATTCGTGATAGCCTTAACCGTTTGTTGCAGGTCGATGATATGGATTCCGTTGCGCTCGGTAAAAATATACGGCTTCATCCCAGGGTTCCACTTGTTGGTCCGGTGACCGAAATGGACGCCGCTTTCCAGCAACGCTTTCATGGTTACAACAGCCATTTTTTCTCCTTACAACTTTGTCCCATTCGTTCGGGATCTGAAAGTTTAGCGGGGATATAAAACCCGCTCAGGGACGCTTATTGCCCGTCCCGGGCAGAATGTGCCTCCTGAATGGAAGCGGCGGTAGTATACCACATATCCAACGGAGCCGAAGTAAAATAGTATTATGGTTACCAATCTCGAGAAGAACATCATCAGTGAAACGGATATTATTCCGCTGCCAGACAAATATGAAAAAAGAGACGGTCAATTTCTGCTCTCTAGAGATGCCAGGATTTTAGTCGATGTTCCGAACAAGTGGAACGCTGAATACTTGCGAACTCTGCTATCCCCTCCAACCGGATTCCGTTTAGATATCCAGAATAACTTCCCAATTAAAAAGAACATCATCCGCCTGGGTTTGAACCCGCGTCTGGTAGAGCTCGGTCGTGAAGGGTACCAGCTGGAAATCCTTCCAGAATCCATCACCATAGAATCCCTTCATACGGCAGGGATCTTTTATGGAATCCAGACATTGCGCCAGCTGTTCCCCGTTAAAATCGAAGACCGTCATCCAGTTCCTGGAATTGAATGGAGGGTTCAATGCCTTTATATTATTGACAAACCGCGGTTTTTATGGCGCGGTTTCATGTTGGACGAAAGCCGGTATTTTCACGGCATGGATGCCATCTATTCATCTTTGGACTTAATGGCATTACAAAAATTAAATATTTTGCATCTGCACCTGACTGATGACCAGGGCTGGAGGGTCGAGATCAAAAAATATCCAAAATTGACTGAGGTAGGGTCGTTTCGTCCAGGGACAAGCAAAAGCATGTGGGGAAAAAAGCACGATGGAATTCCACACGGAGGATATTACACTCAAGAAGAAATACGGAAAATCGTCAGATATGCCGGTGAACGAAACATAATGATTGTGCCAGAGATAGAAATGCCTGGCCATGCAATGGCTGCCCTGGCATCTTATCCGGATTTAGCTTGCCGGCAAGATTCTTTCCATGTGGCTACCCACTTTGGAATCTTCCCCGACATTTTCTGCGCCGGGAAAGACAAGGTTTTTTCTTTCATAAAGGACGTACTCGACGAAATCTTTGACCTCTTTCCCTCCCCCTATATTCACATTGGCGGAGACGAGGCTCCCAAAGAACGCTGGAAAAATTGCCCGGACTGCCAACGGCGCATCCAGGAGAATGGACTTAAAGACGAACATGCGCTCCAGGGGTATTTTACCAACCGTATCGCCGCTTACGTTAGCTCAAAAGGACGGACGGTCATTGGTTGGAATGAGATCCTCCAAAACGGTCTAGATGAAAATGCAGTCATACAATTTTGGGCTAGAGGTCATCGGCGCTTATTGGAAGTCCTCCAAAAGAAAGAGCATGCAGTCGTCATGTCCAATTACTTAGACACTTATCTGGATCATAGTTATCAGCTGATGCCATTGAGTCGGGCATATCGCTTCGAACCGATCCCGCCAGGACTAGAGGATGCCCAGGCTAGTAATATCCTCGGACTGGAATTTCCGCTCTGGTCCGAATGGGTGCCCAATCGCGCCCGCCTCGACTATCAAGCATATCCCAGGCTTACCGCCATGGCTGAAACTGGATGGACATCAAAAGACCAGAAATCATTCAATGATTTTCTTCGCAGGCTGGAAAAATTCCTGGTTCGATTGGATTGCCTTGGTGTACGCTATGCACCGCTTAAGAATGCACAACCATCAAACCTTTTTCAATGGCTTGGTATCTTTACCATTCCCTTTCCGCAAAGAACGATTTCGAAATAAAATGTCCGCCCTACTATTGATCATGATATCACCAGGGAAGAATCAAGTCTGGATACAGTGTTATATCGAAAACTTATTATTATTTCTGAAAGTCTCTTATTGAAACACGCCCTGAACATTAATTTATGTGGTCATAAAATTTGATTCTAACCAGAACCTGTGAATGAGGTTAAACAGATAAAAAATCATAATCAACGTAAAAATTTTATCAAAAGGTACGCGCCAAGACCAGGTATTTTTTTACAAAAAATCTTATGCTCCTATAAAAGTCCGTTTCATAAATGCAAATCATCCCGATGAGATTTCAGCGGGATGATCTGTATTTTATTAATGAATATTTATTATGCGTACAATTGCTGTCGAATTTCCACAACCTGACGGCGAACTTTATCATCCCGCTCAAGCAGGTCAGCGACTTTCTCACAGGCATACATAACAGTCGTATGATCGCGACCGCCCAGAGCCAAGCCAATTTGCGGCAGGGAAATATTTGTCTCCCGCATCAGATACATAGCAATCTGGCGAGGCAAGGCTACATCCCTGGACCTGTCAGGACTAAGTAATCGATCCACGGTCAGGTTGAATGTTTTTGCCACCATGTCAACCACAGCACCGGGTTTAACATCCCCGCGTTGGGGTAAGAGGTCTGCGAGAGCAATGTCAGCCAACTGAGGAGTCAATGAAATTCCACTCAGGTCAGCAAACGCCACGATCCGATTTAGAGCACCTTCCAGTTCGCGAATATTTGATTGTACTCGACGAGCGATTAAATCCAATACGTCGGATGGCACAACATGACCTAATCTCTCAGCTTTTGACCGCAGGATTGCCAGCCGTGTTTCCAGATCGGGCAATTGGATATCGGCAGTTAATCCCCATTCAAACCGTGATCGCAAACGTTCTTCGAGGGTTACCAAGGACTTGGGAGGGCGGTCAGAAGTAACAATGATCTGTTTATTCTGACCATGCAAAGTATTAAATGTATGAAAAAATTCTTCCTGGGTGGATTCTTTTCCGGCAATAAATTGGATGTCATCCACCAATAACACATCTGCAGAACGATATTTGTCTCTGAATGCCTGTGTGGTATGTGTCCTGATGGCATTGATCATGTCATTAGTAAATTCTTCGGATGATACGTATAAAACTCGTAAACAATGTTCCTGGCAATAATTTCCAATAGCGTGTAATAAATGAGTTTTTCCCAAACCCACGCCCCCGTACAGAAACAACGGGTTGTATGCAGTAGCAGGGTTCTCTGCTACTGCCTGAGATGCTGCATGTGCAAGACGGTTATTTGGACCGACGATAAAATTATCAAAAGTGTAACGGGGATTTAGTGTTACACTGCGCGGACCTTGAGGAGTAATTGAAATTTCCGGGGAAATATCATTTGTACTGGCCGACTCTGATACACAGTCGCTGGCCGAGGCCGCATTTACAATGAATGCAACATCCACAGTGCGGTTCATTATGCCCATTAATAAACGTGTGACGGTGTTGGATAGCCTGTTTTCCAGCCAATCACGGGCATAAGCATTGCGAACACCAATTGTAAACAACCCGTCTTCATAAGAAAAGATCTGGGTATCGCGCACCCAGGTATCAAAGGATGCCTTTGGCATCTCCATTTGGAGTTGCCCCAACGCTGACTGCCAGGCTTGCTCGGCGTCCATCTCTTCCTCCAAACATACTGATTTCCGGCGATTTGGTGCAGGTACAGAGACCCACTGCTTTCGCAGTGGGTAGCCATCTATTTATTATTCGGTTCTTCCCAGCTTTATTCCTTGGGGGAGGATAGTGCCACCTATCCTTCACGAGACTATTCTAGCAGAAAAGACTTGTTTATTCCATACGCCAAACCTACGCAAGCTTAAAAACATCTCAATTTTTAAGGTATCTCCAACCTTAACAAGCAATTTAGAATTAAATAATCCATCATATGGACTGCATTCATTTTTACCCCCCACAGCCAACGGAGTAATGGTTTAAATCGCCATATTTGGGGGTAAATCGTGAACACCTGGTTGGTTTCTTATCAACACTACACCAACCTTAAAAAATCAAAATATATACCGTCACCGTTTCCGTGAAACGTGAAACGTTCAATCGGGCGTTTCGTTGAACGAATAATTGTTTCTTATACAACTTCCCGATTTGGGAGACGTGGGACCCAGGCGAGAATGGACGTCCCTTCTCCAATTCCCGAAGTAATATCCACATCCCCTCCCACGTTTTGAACCCTCGTCACCATATTTGCCAGACCGTGACCGACAGTCTTGTTTGTCTTATCCAATTCAAATCCCTGCCCATTGTCAGATATTTCCAAAAGTACGCGGTCGGAGGTAGTCCATAAATCTATCGTGACCTTGGATGCCTTGGCATGTTTCGCGATATTGGCAAGGGCTTCCTGACAGATGTGGAAAAGGGACATTGCTTGCATTTGCGTCAGGTCGGTTAAAAGATCTTTTGGGGCTGCCAAGCTTACTTCCAATTTGGTGTTTTGCTTAAACTCAGAAATCAACCTTCCCAATCCTTCAAGGAGACTCTCTCCCTGGAGCTGACGTGGGCGCAGGTCAAGTATATAGCTTCGGATATCACGAATTGTGTGATTCAGGTCTTCCATTGCTTTCTGTAAACGTTGCTCAGCGTCCTTTGGATTTTCCCGTAACAATGATCTTGCGTTTTCCAACGCCAGACCAACTCCATAGATCGATTGAATAATGCCATCATGGAGATCCATGCCGATTCTTTCACGTTCTTCAAGAACTGCAAGACGACGTACATTTGAATGCAAGCGGGCATTTTCGATCGCCGTACCAGCTCCTGCAGCAACCGATACAAGCAGTTGGAGTTCACTTTGGGAAATAGTCCTGCGGCTGCGAGTGGCGATAGTTAAAACGCCAACAACTTCTCCGTGAGTTGTGAGAGGGATGCATGCGATTTGCTTAAACCCTGCCTCCACCACAGCCTGCCGTGTGCCTTGCATATCCTGATCCAGGTGATTGCTTATGACCGGTTTACGAGTTTCAGCCGCCTTCCCGACCATCCCCTCACCAATTTTGAAACGATTTCGAGTCCAGAAGGCTTCTGCAGCCTCGCCTCGATGTAATACCAGTCGTAAGGATTCGTCTTCTTCTTTCAGGAAAATTTCACCAGCTTCAACCCTGAAATGGGCCATCAAAAGCGCAAGAGTTTTATTAAGGATTTCTTCGAGTTCCAATGATGAAGCCAGCGCGGACCCAATCTGGTTAATGACTGCCAATTGATCATTTCGCTTAGTGAGAGTGCTTTCACGTTCCTGCAACCGTTCATAAAGGCGAGCATTTTCGATTGCCACGCCAGCGTAAGAAGACAAAATTTCAATTACCTTTTCGTCATCAGGACTAAACTCCGTTTCACCGATTTTTTCCGTCAAATAGATCTGCCCTAATTGCCTTCCTCCAATTCTGATGGGTACTCCCAACAACGAATGCATCTCTGCATGTCCATCAGGGAAACCAACTGCACGGGGATCGTCTTCAATCTCCGGGATGCGAATATTTCCATCAACTCCGTGCATCAATGCACCGATTAATCCCAACCCACGTGGAGGGTGGGGGATTTTCTTGATTTCTTCAGTGGTCATCCCCACGGTGATAAATTGCTTTAGTTTTCCATCATCATCCAAAACCCCCAATGCGGCATATTTAGCTCCTGCTTGTTCACATGCTAATTTCGCAATACGCTCCAATAACGTTTCGAGCGAGACTTCTTTTACCAATTCCAAGCTCGCCCGATGTAATCCAATCAATCTTTCTTGTAACTCTTCACGTGTCAGGAGCATTCGGATACCTCAATAAAGATAATTTTACTCTACATATCCAGTTTATGACAAGTTTGATAGATTTTGCCAGCCTGGCCTGATAAAATGGATGCATGACCTCGTCTCGAATCGCCGGATTTTATAATTTACCCATGAGTGAGAGGCTTGAGAGATTGGCGAAAGCTTCCGGACTTGAGCTCGACGATCTATTCGCCTTCCAAAAGTCAGGTTTGTCGGTGGAACAGGCTAATTATATGGTCGAGAATGCGATCGGTACCTTCGGCCTCCCACTCGGTGTAGGGCTAAACTTCATTGTTAACGGACGTGAAGTACTGATCCCAATGGCGATTGAAGAACCCTCTGTGATTGCAGGGGCATCATTTATGGCAAAATTAGTGCGCGCTGCAGGTGGGTTCACCGCAACTACCACTGCACCAGAGATGATCGGGCAGATCCAGGTTTTGGACGTCAAAGATCTTACAACCGCAAGCATGAAACTGCTCGAACATAAATCCGAATTGCTTGCACAGGTTGACCAGCTTGACCCAGTTTTGTTAAAATTGGGAGGTGGTGCGCGTGACCTCGAGATTCGCGTGATTGAGGAATCTGCGATCGGTCCCTTCCTGGTTCTCCATTTAATCTATGATGTCCGGGATGCCATGGGAGCCAACGCAGTCAACACCGCATGTGAAAACCTTGCCCCTAAAATCGCCCAAATAACCGGAGGCCGTGTACATTTAAAAATCCTTTCAAACCTGGCAGACAAGCGCCTTGTTAAGGCGAACTGCAGAGTTCTTGTAGAAGACCTTGCCTTTATGGATGCAGATGGAAATTTATTTACAGGCGAGCAAGTCAGGAATGGGATCATCGAGGCATGGGCTTTTGCCGAGGCAGACCCTTATCGTGCAGCCACACATAATAAAGGAATTATGAACGGAGTAGATGCTGTGGTCATTGCCACCGGCAATGATTGGCGTGCGGTTGAAGCTGGAGCACACGCATATGCTGCCCGCAACGGTCGGTACACAAGTCTAAGCACCTGGAGCAGTGACGTCGACGGAAACCTGACCGGTGAACTGGAAATGCCGATGGCAGTTGGAATAATCGGCGGTGCAACAAAGGTCCACCCGGCTGCAAAAGCAGCGATAAATCTAATGGATATTAACTCTGCTTCAGATCTGGCTGGGATAATCGCGTCAGTCGGATTGGCACAAAACCTGGCTGCTCTGCGCGCGCTTGCCACGGAAGGAATCCAGACCGGACACATGACTCTGCATGCCCGCCAGGTGGCAACAGCAGCTGGCGCAACCGGCAAACAGATAGATGAGGTGGCTGCAAAAATGGTATCAGAGAAGAAGGTGAGAATCGATCGGGCAGAAGAAATATTAAAAGATCGAAAATAAACATGAGTTCGGGGCTGCTAATAATTATGGGACTGTTGGTGTACCTCTCTGCATGTGGATTTCATGGTCCTGTTTATGTTCCCCCATTGGAACCATCAGGTAATAATAATCCTCCTGCTTTAGAAACAATAACAAAAGAGAGGTTACCTTCCCAGAAGGCTGCGGCTGCAATACCAACATTTACTCCATTACCCGGACCTTGCGAAACTCCAGGACCCGACCAGTTTCAAAATTTCATTAATAAGTCCATTACTGCAAATGATAGTGGTAAAACCATTATTCTTCATGTCACCTCCAGATTTTGGATCTACCTGGATGACAGAAAGTATGCTCTCCGTGAGTTATTAATTTCTATCCCGGATGGATTAATCGGGAACATATCTAATGGTTCGATCCGTGGACCCCAATGCTATCCGATCATGTTCGAAGCAGTAAAAGAAGGCAGAGGTCAGATACAACTTTATGATTTTAAGCTAAATATTATCGTTAATAATAAATTCCCTGAGTCCCCAATTCCGCTGACGCAATTAAAGGAAATATTATGACCATTCCTCAACCATATCCATTAGTACTAAAAACAGCCAAACCTGTCGGCATTGTAGGCTATGGTGCCTATGTACCTCGGTATCGATTACCCGCCCGTGAAGTTGCCCGTGTTTGGGCTGGAGGCCGAACAACAGGGTTACCCATAAAAGAAAAAGCTGTTCCTGGATTGGATGAGGACGTGGTGACAATGTCACTGGAAGCGGTAAGGAACGCATTAAAACGAGCTGATATCAACCCGGCTGAAATCCGGGCAGTGTGGATTGGATCCGAATCTCATCCATATGCAGTTAAACCCACATCAACAATTGTTGCAGAAGCCATAGGAGCTACTCCCAATGTTCAGGCTGCAGACATGGAATTCGCATGCAAGGCTGGAACAGAAGCCATGGTCATGGCGATGGGATTGGTAGGATCTGGAATGGCTCGTTATGCCATAGCGGCTGGTCTCGACACCGCCCAAGGGAAACCAGGAGATGCCCTGGAGTACACTGCGGCAGCAGGGGGCGCTGCTTTTGTCATCGGACCTGCCGAAGAAAGCCTGGCAACCATTAATGCATCCTACTCTTTTGTTAGTGATACCCCTGATTTTTGGAGGCGCGAATACCAACGCTATCCCGAGCATGGAAACCGATTTACCGGAGAGCCTGCTTACTTCAAGCACAGTCTATCCGCCGGGAAAATAATAATGGAAGAATTAGGTACAAAACCGGCGGATTATAGATGGGCAATTTTCCATCAACCAAATTCCAAATTTCCCCAGCGCACCGCCACCCAACTTGGTTTTACCGCTCAGCAAATCAAACCTGGGTTACTATCCCCAGTTATAGGCAATACTTATGCCGGTGCAGCCATAATTGGCTTGACCTCCACCCTCGATGAAGCCAAGCCGGGAGATCGAATTCTAATGGTCTCATTTGGGTCAGGAGCTGGTTCGGATGCTTTTGACATCACCGTTACCGATAAACTTCCAGAACGCAGAGACAAAGCTTTAAAAACCCAAGACTATATTGCCCGTCGCACAGAAATTGATTACGCAACATACACTCGTTTCCGCGGCAAGATCACGATGAAATAATCATGACAGATATCATTGTTGCTGGAATAGGACAAACACCGGTCGGGGAACATTGGGACACCTCCCTGCGTTCCATTGCGCTGCAAGCAATTCAAGCTGCCGTCCAGGATTCGGGTGGTCTCACGCCCCAGGTCCTCTATGTGGGCAATATGCTAGCAGGAAACCTTTCCCGCCAGGCGCATTTGGGCGCACTTCTAGCCGATTATGCCGGGTATTCGGGAATCGAAGCTGCAACTATCGAGGCTGGGGGTGCCTCTGGGGGAGCAGCCTTGAGACAAGGCTACCTGGCAGTATCGAGTGGGCTAGTAGATGTTGCACTTGTGGTGGGGGTTGAAAAATTTACTGATGTGATAGGGCCCGATCTCGAGAGTGCTCTTTCTTCTCAAATTGATACAGATTACGAGTCTACCCATGGGTTGACTCTTACCTCACAGGCGGCGCTTCTCGCCCAAAGATATTCATTTGAATATGGCGTCCCACTCGATGGATTAGGATTCTTCCCGCTGATCGCTCATAAGAATGGATCCGGGAATAAAAATGCAATGTATAGAAAAGAAATCAATCTGGATGCCTATGCGAAAGCGGAGCTGGTATGTGAACCATTAAATCTATTTGATATTGCTCCAAATGCCGATGGAGCTGCTGCTCTGATTCTGACCCGGAGGGAATTACTGCCAAATGGTTTTCCCCATCCACTCGTACAAGCTGGCAGTATCAACAATTTCGGTAGACACTTTTTCCCTTGCGGAACGTGCCAACATGTTATGGTTCAGCGCGGTGCAGGCCTCAACTGAACAAGCCTTTCAAAAAGCTGGTATTTCCCACGAACAAGTGGACTTGTTTGAGTACTATGACCTGTTTTCAATTTTTGCGGCATTATCATTGGAAGCCGCCGGGTTTGCTAAACCAGGAAAAGGGTTGGAATTTGCCCGGGACGGAGCTATTTCTTTGTCTGGTCAACTCCCTTGCGCCACATTCGGAGGGCTGAAGGCACGTGGAAATCCCGGAGGCGCTACGGGGGTGTACCAGGCAGTGGAAGCAACTATGCAATTAAGAGGCCAGGGGGGTATGAACCAAATTGAGGGTGCACGGCTGGCACTTATACAGTGCCTGGGTGGACCCGCCTCCATTGCCATAACTCACGTGCTGGAAACCATGATCTAATGCTGGAAAGCAAAGTAAAGAGAAGTTTGATAGTTCCTGATAGACTGGCTGGATAGAATCGATCATAGTTCTATCAAGGAGATAAATGAATGGAAATTCCCCGCCATTGGCGACTAAATCAACAAAGGTATGGATTGGTAGGAGAAGTTTGTCCTCATTGTGAAACTAAAATTTTCCCGCCACGCGATATTTGTCCTGCATGCGGAAAAGACGCGAAAACTTCCTTTGCCTTCAGCGGACGCGGGGCTGTTTTCTCGTTCACCACGATTTATGAAGCTCCAACGGGATTCGATGAAACCGCGCCGTATACAGTGGCACTTGTGAAGCTGGAAGAAGGCCCATTGATAACTGCTCAGCTTACCGATCTGGGAGAAACACATCCTGAGATTGGCATGCCCGTGGAGATGGTTACACGCAGATTACGATCAGATGGAGATGAGCGTGGGATGCTGATATATGGTTATAAATTCAGACCAGTCTTAAAAGCTGCGTGATACAAAAACTCCGGATCCTGAAAAGATCCGGAGTTTTTATAAGATTGATCCATCATGTTTGAATAATTGGATTAGAATTCGGTAAAATATTATTACCGGCAGGAGGGTTGTATGTTTCGACGAATGAGAAGAATTGCTTTCCAATCCAACCCAATGAACCCGATCCAACTGGAGTCATTAGCCAAAGCAAACCAGTTGGTTGCAAGCGGACATCCCGGGCAAGCTGCACCTCTTTTTGCCACCATTGCCATCGAAATGGAAACAACCGCTCATCCTCGACGGGCAGCGAACTTGCATGCCCAAGCTGCCCACGCCTACGCTGATAGTCAGAATGAACAGGCAGCCCTCGACCAAGCACGCCGCGCCCTTGGCTTATTCATTCAATCAGGAATGGTTAATCGGATCCCAGTGTTTTATGCCAACATTACTCGGAAGTTTGACAACAAGGGGATGAAATCTGCAGCCGATACATTGAAGGGAGAGTTCGGATCAAGAATAGGGCCAATCCCTCAAAATCCGACTCCTGATCTTTCTCACAAGGGCTCGCTTCCAACTAATTGTACAAAATGCGGTGCCCCAATCCATCAAAATGATGCTAATTGGGTGGATGACCAAACTATCGAGTGCGATTATTGTGGGTCGCTAATCAGGGCGGAATAATTCCCTTAACTAATCAATCATTAGGAATTGCGCAAAATTATCGACTAATTCATGCACCTTGCCACTATCGGATAATTATGGGTAAATGGAGCCTGATATTACCTTTTAACGGAAAGCGAAATGAGTTTTATAAATAATTCCTTGGATTCCATTGATGGGAGCAAGGAATGAATAAAGTTACAAATTCAGTTTCCATTTTTTTCTCCACTTACGTCCATCCACATCCTCTTAAATTTCAGCGCATCCACTTCCAAAACTGGACTTTCACACATTATTCGACCTTTCGCCCCAGAGTCCTTCAATGCCCGCATTAAGTTTTGGAAATCCAAATCCGCATCTTCCAAGACCAGGTGGTTTTTCTCACCTTTTGGACCATAGTTAATCCCTGATAGATGAATATGCATATTGATCTTGGATTTGCTCCCAAGGATCCTACTATATAAATCCAAGGCAGTAATCCACTCTTCATAAGTATTCATTGCACCATCCCCGAGGCGCGCGTGCAAGTGAGCAAAGTCAATGCATGGAATGACTCCAGGTATGATTTTGGACATCTCCAATACATCAGAAAGCGAACCGAGCATGGCGGCTTTTCCACTAATCTCCGGTCGAAGGATAACAGGGTTGCCTTTCTCACGCAATTCATCGCTACAACCTTTTAAACGAGGGATGGCGATTTTTAGTACATCGTCGGGTGAACGCCCAAAATACGTACCCGGGTGGAAAACAATATCAGTCGCTCCAGCCAGATTTCCAAAGTGTGCAGCATCAATCAGGTACTGTCGTAAATGCGGCCACTTAGCGTCATCTCCATTTAGATTGATATAGTATGGAGCGTGAACCGAAAGGACTACCCCCTCTTCAACAGCAGTTTGTTTGATGGCAACACAAGTGGTTTCGCTAACACGAACACCCTGGACCCATGCCAGTTCAAGAGCATCCAAGCCAATGGAGGCAGCATATTTTATACCCCCTACTGTCCCACCGGGGTTGGGGGGCGTGCCTTTTGGGGACCCTACTGTACCAAATTTAAATGAAAGGGACATTTTTGCTCCTTTTCAACCCCAATAAACCGGCACATTAGTGATCGTTTGTAAACCCCAAATGTTATATTAATGGAAACGTTCCCTGTTCGGTTATTTAAATACTATCTTCAGTTTCTCCAATAAGGGAGGTCCCAATATTAGAAAACCGATCAAAATCGATGTTAGTGCAGCAATCAAAACGGCTGCAGCGCCAACATCTTTGCCAACCTTTGCAAGTGGATGCTGCTGAGGGCTAGCCAGATCGACAACAGCTTCAAGAGCCGTATTAATGAACTCAGCAGTCCAAACCAACGCAATTGTCAGCATTAAAACAGCCCAATCCCTCATTGATAAATGCAACCACAATGCTAAAATGATTGCCAGAGTTGAGGCAACAGCATGAACCCAGGCGTTATGCTGAGTTCGCAGTACGTACCACCAGCCTCGAAATGCATGCTTGAAAGCATGTATACGGGAGGCAAAAAAATTCTGAATTCTATTCATAAACAATTGTTGGAGGAATACCCAATTTGGAAAGAACTTCGGATTGGGCTGCCCACATGCGCGCTTTTTCTTTGGTCCCTGCGTGATCATGGCCCAATAAGTGCAGGATACCATGGATCACCAAAAGGGATAATTCAGATTCGAGGGAGTGCCCGGAGGCTCCTGCCTGAACTTCGGCTTGCGGAACAGAAATGATAATATCTCCCAGATATCGACGACCAGTTTCCGGATCCGTTTCGGAAGAAGGAAATGATAATACATCCGTTGGGACATCCTTATCAAGAAACTCACGGTCGAGCGCCTGGATTTGGGAGTCTCCTGTCAGAACCAGAGTAAGATCCACATCTGGTGCAGTTTGATGAAGAAGCGTGGCATTGGCAGCACGTTCAAGGACCCCAGGGATAAACATTCGCTTATATTCCGGACTAATATCAATATTAATCATGCTATTCGGATGGTGAACTGGATGGACCTGGATCTTCTGTTAGCGGTTGGGTCTGCTGGGAAACCTGCTCTGGAGGATATTCAAGGCGCGGATGATAGGTTACACGCAATGTTTCGATGAAAGACTCGGTAATTCTCGCCAAGTCTTGTTGAGAAAGGGGGGTATCGTCCAGTTGCCCATCTTTCTGACATCGTTCAATCACATTCCGGATCAGTGCGCGTACATCTTCATCATTATGCGGCCTCTCGGCTCTGGCGCGTGCTTCCACTCCATCTGCCAACATGAGCAAAGCAGTCTCTTTGGACCTGGGCGAGGGACCGGGATATCGGAATTTGCTTTCATCCACTTTTGAAGCATCCCCCAGCGCGGCCTGGACGGCAAGGTTATATTGATAACGGGTGACAAGAGTCCCGTGATGCTCGGAAATAAAATCGTACAAACGCCGTGGCAGACGGAATTTGCGAGCCAGTTTCAACCCATCCGCAACATGTTGAATAATTGCTTCAGCAGTGATTTCTGGAGGCAGGTCGATATGGGAATCTATTTGGTTTGGAGGCTGGTTTTCTACAAAAAAAAGTGGATTCGCGGACTTTCCCACATCATGGAATAATGAGCCTACTCGCAATAGTAAAGTATCGGCCTGGATGCGTTCTCCCGCCCTTTCGGCCAAATTAGCAACCTGCAAACTATGTTGGTATGTCCCCGGAGCGTGTTGGAGAAAATAATTCAAAAGGGGTGAATCTGGGCGGGAAATTTCCAGAAGTTGTAAAGCTGTTGTCAGGCCTAGAAATTGAGCCAGTAGATATTGCATCGGTAATGCAATGCTCGTTGAGGCAATTCCCGTAAAAGCCGCAGCCCCCATCAGGGTGGCCATCCCGACCCAATCCAGATCTGTAAATGGAAGACGGTAAGCCGCAATTACACAAGCGCCGGCAAATGCAATCGCAAGCGCAGCATATAAAAATTGTCCAACGCGTCGCGCCTGCCCTAATGCAAGGACACCGCATAAGCTGCTAAGCGTATAATAAGGCGCTAAACCCAGAGCATCCGGCATCCCATAAGCTGCAAGGAGGCTCATTAGTAACCCAAAAACCAATCCCCGTTCCATTCCAAATAGGGCCGATATAAGAAGTGCAAACGCCGGAACTGGAAAAAGATACGGAACAATGGTCCGGTTTGGGTTACTTATGCGTGCCCCAAAAAGGAAAATCGCAAACAAAATTGCCAATAATATTTGGCTGCGAAGATTAGAAATTGCCACAGGTTTTTTACGGAAGAAATACAAGATTGTAAATGTTGCGGAAAGCGCTACAAGCGCTGCAGCCCCCAAATAGTAATAAGACGGATCATTGGATGTAATCATCCCGAGAGCTGTCAGGGCTTCCAGGTCAACTGTGGTAATCACCTGCCCGCGGGATACCACAGTCTGCCCGGCAATATAAGATTGCGTTACCGGTTCGACTGCTTCGCGAGCGACCTGGCGGGCTGCATCGGTAAGCTCGGGGCTATAAAAACTATTTGCAACCACCAAAGGGGCAACAATTTCGACTGCCAGAGTTGCTTCTTTTTCAGTCAGTGCGAGACTTACCTGAGATGAGAGGTTTTGGCGTGCGAAGTCCAGGTCTTCGGTCCGAATGGGATTTTGCATCGATTGTTCCAGAAGTTTGAATGCTTCGGTTTGCACTAACTCCCAGCGTGGATCTGACAAAGCCAGCAAAATATCCAGAGATACAGGTTGAATGACAAGTCCTTTTATATCTGCAATTTCAGTTTTTTTCTGCTCTAGTGTTGTTAACTGGTTTATCCGTATTGAAGAAATGGATCCAAGAATGGAGTTGAGAATCTCATTTTGGGTACGAGCAATTGCGGTATCAGGTGGGTTGTAAATTGGGGGAACAGCACGCTCGGCAGCCGTACGTGCTGCTTCTGTCAAAACCTCACTTGGATATTGAATGCTACGGGGAGCCCGCAAATCCTGGGGAGCTACATCTCCCACTGAAAGCCGTAAACTAATTTGACGCAACGACCATGGCTGAACAATAGCTCCGTATACCAAGACGCTTATGCAAACAAGCACAAGGATGGGTAGAAACGATTTGAATGAAAAGGTTTTTGAAGGTTTGGGGGAATCCATCCAATTTTCCGATATGGGACGAGTGAAAGTCGCCCCGATACAGATTATTTCTGCAACAAATGTCGGACCGTAGAACTGACGCGGTCACCTGCTGCACGACCTGCCACTCGCGGCATAATCAATTTCATCACTTTCCCCATATCTGCTGGGGTGGCGGCTTCTGCCTCAACAATTGCCGCTTGTGCAAGCTTAGTAAGATCTTCATCACTGATGGCATCAGGCAGGTAACCTTGAAGAACGACTACCTCAGCTTCTGTAGCATTGACAATATCGAGACGATTGGCACCTTTTGCCTCCGCAATGGCATCCTTCCGAGTCTTAATTTCTTTCTGGATGATTGCCAACACGGCTGTCTCATCCAATTTTATCTGCCGGTCAATTTCCACCTGGCGAACTGCAGCCAACACCATTCGAATGGTGCGTTTACGTACATCGTCGCCAGCTTTCATTGCTTCTTTTAACTCGATTTCAAGGTTATCGATAATTTCCATGAGGTCATTATACCGCGAGGGAAGAATAATCCTGAAACTATGAAAAACTATATATTAATGGGGGATAACTACACATGCATTTTTGGTTTCGCGAGGACAATTACAGTTTTTGCCAGAAGTTTTAATAAGGTTAACCTAAATGGATATTTGAAAAACCAATGAAAACGTGAGGAATAACCTTCATATTCCTTCATTCTGGTTATAATCTTTATATGTCACCTTTTTTTACTCGCACTGGCGATGACGGTACCACAGGCCAATTGGGGGAAGGCCGCTTGCCGAAGAATCATCCACGTATTGAAGCATTGGGGACTATTGATGAGGCATCTGCCGCTCTTGGTCTATCTCGCGCTCTTTGCCAGGCTCCATTGACCGGGTCAATTCTCATAGTTGTACAACGCGACCTGTACAATCTGATGACAGAAATATCGGCAACACCTGAAAATGCCGATAGGTTTAATATTATGGATTTGACGCGCATTAAATGGCTGGAATCGCAGGCAGAGATAGTTTCTGGTCTCGTTCCCATTCCCCAAGAGTTTATATTGCCAGGGGACTGTGTCGCAGGCGCAGCTCTTGCTCTTTCCAGGACAATCGTCCGTCGATCGGAGCGGCGGGTTGTGGAGTTACTAAAAAGCGGGGAAATTCAGAATCCGCTGATTTTGCAATATTTGAATCGTCTATCATCCGTTTGTTTTGCTTTGGAACTTCTTGAAAACCAAGTTTCTGGTCACGAACCAACACTGGCAAAAAAATAATGGGAACACTTCTAAATGTTGGCGCAGTCTTAATTGGAGGAACCCTTGGAATGCTGTTCGGTGGGCGGCTCCCTGAGCGCGTACAAAAGACCGTCATTGCCGGGTTGGGACTATTCACATTATCCTACGGTATTTATAATTTCCTAAAGACTCAAAATCCACTTATTGTCCTGGGAAGTTTATTGGTAGGGGCGCTTCTGGGTGAATGGTGGAAAATCGAGGAGGGTCTGCAAAACGCCGGGAGATGGCTGGAATCTCATTCGGTCGGGAGGAGGAATAAAGTTGGTGTTGAAAATGAACCCTCCCTTGCAGCTTCTCCAATAGTCCCATCAAATCGATCTACAAACTTCGTTCGCGGCTTCCTCACAGCATCGCTCGTTTTTTGCATAGGTCCGATGACGATTCTTGGATCCATCCAGGATGGGTTGAATGGAGATTACAGCCTGCTTGCCATAAAATCGGTTTTGGATGGTTTCGCAGCTCTGGCGTTTGCCTCAACATTGGGGGTGGGGGTATTATTTTCAGTATTTGTCATCCTCTTCTTTCAAGGGGGGCTTACACTGCTTGCCTATCAACTGAACTCTTTCATTTCTCCTGCCATGATGGCCGAGATGACTGCCGTCGGTGGGATCCTCCTCGTTGGAATTGCCATAAGCAGCCTCCTGGAAATCAAGCCCATTCGGGTAGGGAATTTTTTACCGTCTTTAGCCATCGCCCCATTGATTGTGGCGATTTTGGCAATCCTGGGGGTTAAATAAGAACAGGAACGGATAACCATTCCTGTTTTTATTGTGATTATTTTCCTGCTAGCGCGGCGTCGATTGCGGTCGATACATCATTAAAAGTCTGGATCTGTAAAAGCTTCCCGTCCACCAAAATGCTGGGTGTCCCGGTTAGGTTTAATGTATGGGCTTCGGTAATATCAGCCTGGACACTGCTGGCATATTTTTTTGCCTGGTAACATTGATTGAATGCCGTCATATCCAGGTTAAGATTCTGAGCCATCGCTACAAGACGTACATCCGTAAAAAGAGAGGCGTCTTCGGTAACCTGGTTTGCGAATAGAGTGTCATGGTAATCCCAAAATTGTCCTTGCTCCCCGGCACACATCGCAGCATTGGCAGAGCGGTAGGATGCATCTGTGCCATCATTTCCATCGATCACGATAAAAGAGTGGAATGTGTAATATACTTTTCCCGTATCCACGTAAGCTTGGATAATTTGAGGTTCAAAATTCTGCGTATAGTACTGGCAAACAGAGCACCGAAAATCTTCAAATACATCCACCTTTACGGGGGCATTGGGATCACCCAAGTGAACGCCATTCACCTGGGTAGTAAATGTTCTTGGAGTTACGGCTATCACTGGCACTTGGGTAGCATTTGCGGTGGACTGGTTGCTTAATATCAACGGTCTTAACAACGCAAAGGCGATCAATAATGCCCCCGCCGCAACCAGTACTATGACTAATATGCGATTGCGAGTTCTCTCCCGTTGCCGGCGTTGGCGGATTTCATCCCGTTTACTCATTTCATTTCTCCTTTACATATTCATCAAACAAACCTGAAAATTCAGGGAATTTGCATTCCAAGAGAGTATTATTTTTTAGAATTTTCTTTTTGCTTAATTCAATGTTAGAATTTTCCCATATTCACACAGGTTTGTCCAGCTAAAACCCCGTTTTCCAAAATAAAAAACGGGGGTGTGGAAATTCGAATTTCATTCAGAATATTTAGAAAAACCGGACATTCAAAAAGGGATGCTTATACCTCAAATTTCATGATTTAATTCGTACACCTGGTAGATTTCCCCGGTTTCACGGAACCCAAGATGGTGGTAAAGTGTGAGTGAACTGCTGTTATCACTTTGTGTGTTTACCGTTAGATGGTTTATACCATGTCGCCCTGCTTGTTTGACCAGGTCAGCGACCAGGCCAAATCCAATTCCCTTCCCTTGCATCGCCGGTCTTACAGCAAGCCTGGCAAGGTGAACTCCAAGTGGGTTGCGGGTGCCAAGTTGGTACCCGACCAACTGACCGTCAGCCTCGGCGACAGCAGGCCACAAAGCTTGCGGATAAGCTCTCTCCAACACTGGGAATGTATTCTGCCAGAGCAGTTCAAACGCGGACATATCAATTTCTGCAACTTCCGGCAGGTCGTAAGGCATCATTGCGCGAAGCCTGATTTCTGGAGGTAAGAGCCGGTCGTTTGAAATCCCTCCATCTCTATCCAACATAATTATCGACTGATGACTGGTGAACCCACTTGAGATCAATAAATCGCGCAACCACTCCTGTAAAACGATTGCAGCGAAAACGAATTTACCTTTTTGCTTCAGTTCGGAAAAAGCCCTTCCCCAAAGTATCTGCCAGGCTTCCTGAATAGGGATCCGTCCAGAATTTACAAACAATCGAATCCAAGCAACTGTGGGGGGTTCAGGCGGACAACCTAAAGCTGCAAGAACTTCTCCATGGCTTTCGAGTACGTAAAATGGGGGGGTCCCAATCCATTCGAGCGGGCCGCGCCAATCCAAGTGTCTGTGAACATTTGAGCTGAAATGGATTAGGTTGGCTATCTGACGCTGGTCGGTCTGCACGGCAGGGCGCACATATAGATCGCCCTGGGAATTCATAGTCGGAAGAACAGCAGCTTTTTCATGAAGCGCTGTTTGGGGGTCGGATTCTTAAGAGCGATCAACCCTGACTGCAATGTGATAATTGCATCATAAAATTTCAGCCTGCGTAAATATAGTGCTGCAAGTAATTGCATCACTTCTAAACGCAACTCTATTTCCCCTGCTTTATCAAGGGCCGCCCCTGCCCGGGAGTGAATAATCCATTGCTTCTTTATGTCGCTTAAGTGCTTCCAATGCTGATGCCTGATTAGCCAATGCCATCCCCTGGCGGCGGTCATCACCCGCATCAGCGAAATACTTTTTCCGTCCCTTGAGAGGCTTCCAACGCAGCTTGAGCTTGCTTATTGCGCAAAAAGCAACGGATTGATTATTTTTCATTTCAGCAGACATTATCGATATCGCCTGCTTTTCATACAACTCTGGCAGCCCGCGCAAAACCGGTACTTGCACTCAGGAAAAGTCACCAGCCTGGTAAAGGTGTTTGGCCTCGTTTTCAATTTCCTTGTTGATCGAGGTGAGTTCAACATATCAAAATGTTATTTCAAGAATATCTTCGGCCAATGATCTCAGCTTATCAGTGGACATTCCACTTAGTTTCTTTGCCAATTCCAGGTAAGGGCGATTTACTGGTTTACTTACAAAATTCTGCAATTCATTGGGAAGTGTGAGAAATTCCTGGATGGCTTTTTGCTGAACCATCCATAATCCTATATGTCCAGTTTGGTCAAAGAGCATTTCAATCTGGGTACCCAGTAAGGCAGTCAACGACTTCCAATTCCGGCAATGGAATCGGCCGTTCACCCAACTCGAATGCTTTGATCCGGGCTGTTGTAATACCTGACATCTCCGAAAGGGCATGGGGAGAAATATTGGACTTTTCGCGTGCCTGTCGAAGAAGTGCGCCAATCAAACGCTGGCGGATGCTTAAGAATGCCGGCAGGTTCAAAGTTTCATTTGGCGGCGTACATCTTCTGAGGTGGCATCCTTGCTCCAAAATCTGATTTATAGGCAAATGCAGGAATAGGCAATTGCTTCAAGCTCCGGTAGAGAAGGTGATTTACGGCCTTCCTCCCAAGCCCGAAATATTCCTGGTGCCACTCCCACTGCTTGTGCACATTCCGGGATTGTTCTGCGCTCAGACAAGACGCGCATCGCGGATCAAGACACCTAATTTTCTTGAACGAAGATTAACCTGGGCTTGAATGCTCATGGTATACCTCACAAATATTCTGAAATTACTCTGGCATTATAGCAGATTGACAGACCATCATTATCGCCGTTGACGGGCTGCCAAGATGTCTGCTGCAGTTGCACCAAAAATTTCCGCTCCCAGTTTAAAACCAGCCACTTCAAGTCGTGGTCCAAATAATGGACGGATACCAGTTGGTTTTACTTGCCCGAGAATTTTCCCTTCCTCATCCACCCCCGTCTGGTTGAATTTGAAAATGTCGCTCAAAACAACTACATCCCCTTCCATGCCGGCAACTTCGGTAATGGCTGTGATTTTCCTCGTCCCGTCTCGTACCCTGCGACATCTGGACAATTACATCCACCGCGGACGATATTTGCTGACGAACAATTTTGATTGGAAGATCCATTCCAGCCATCAGTACGAGAGTTTCCAAGCGTGAAATGGCATCACGAGGTGAGTTGGCATGGATCGTTGTCAGCGAACCATCATGCCCGGTATTCATTGCCTGCAGCATGTCCAAGGCTTCCCCTCCACGGCATTCGCCGATGATTATCCGATCCGGTCGCATGCGAAGGGAGTTGCGAACCAATTCCCTTACATTAACTACACCATGCCCTTCCACATTTGCCAACTTGGTTTCCAACCGGACGACATGTTCCTGCTGTAGCTGCAATTCTGCCGCATCTTCTATTGTAACAATTCTTTCGTCATTGGGAATAAATCCCGAAAGAACATTAAGGAAGGTGGTTTTACCAGAACCGGTCCCGCCGGAAATAATTATGTTCAAACGGCCCAAGAACACAAGCTCGCAGAAAATCAGCCATTCCCTTGAGTCAACGTATTGAAATTCGATCAATTGCATAATTGATAATTTCTCTTTTCGAAATTTCCGAATTGTGATGGAAGCGCCGTCTACCGCGCAAGGAGGGACAATTGCATTGACACGAGAACCATCCGGGAAGACGAGCATCCACCATGGGACTATCTGAGTCAATATGGCGTCCCAGGGGAGTAACGATCCTGTCAATAATTTTCAGGATGTGAAGGTTGTCTTCAAAAATCAACATTCGTCCGTTCAAGACGTCCCCGCTTCTCCAATATATACTTTTTGCGGTCCATTGACCATAATCTCGGTAACTTCAGGATCGTCGAGCAAAGGCTGCAGTGGACCAAATCCGGTAATCTCAGCAAGAATATCCTTAATCAATCGATCTACGGGACCAAATCTGAAAACATCGACCCCCTCCTGGCCAACTCACTCTCAAGCCTATCGTGGATCGCGTACTTCGCCTGGTCCTGGGTGAATGTGTTTATCCCGAATTTCTGAGTGTGACAGAAGCAATTAAGGTAGTCCCGCAATTTGGAAATATCCGTGGGGAATTATCCCAGAAAGGAGATTATCCTGCGATCCAATCATTTTATGCTTCCGTTCGTTGATTCTGTAATCTCTTTGTCTGGCATGACCCAAATGATTTCGTCTCGCTGCACCGCCAGGAAATTGGTGTGAAATAGAACTTTTCCATCAGGCGGTTGAGATGATGGCATCGGTTATCGCGATAAATTTTTCCGGAAGGTCCAGTTCATCTTTTAGACGTTTATCTTGACTGATGTGGATATTTCCATGGATTAGTGTGAAAGGGTCTGAATCAAGACAGGCATGGGGGTTTTTGAAATAATATCCGTAAAAAATTTACCATTATCATCGAATTCTATTGTCATGATAACTCTCCGGGAAATCGACCTCTATTTCACAGGATATCTCACTAAATCCGTTACCAGGTATGCGAATGTTGACCCAATTCGGCGATTTGAATTGCAGCTTCCTTTAAGGTAAATGAAGAAGAATCGTTTTGAAATTTCACTATTAAGGGCTCATGGCGGTTATTTGCAACGGTAAAATTCCCGCTCATATATGGCAAAGTTAACCGGATTTGTGTTCCTGTCATTTGTTCGAGTTCGATTTTTGTCAAGCCTTCCAAACCCCACCGATCTGTTTTGAAGGGCGTATAAACGCTTTGGATCGATCCCATGAGTTTGTAAATAATCCCATACCGTTCGGGTTAAGGATAGCTGTAGACAAATCCGTCCCTTCCACCAAAACCACCGCTCAGCCATCTGGATGATCGGCAAACTTATTCGAGAAAGCGCCCGTCCCAAATCCACAAGGATGTAATCATATGATTCTAATAATCGCATTGGTAATCTCATCCAACCGACTCACTTCCAGTTGGTTTGCACTTTCAGGATCCGGGGAACCAGCCAGAAGATGGAAATACCAATTTGGAACACGCGGAAGGAAATCTTTAAAATATTCAACGGTTGTGACGACGTGGACTTTCCTTTGGCACCGATTAACAAAATTTAATTTTCCTGTATATCCAACAATATCAGCTATCGAACCAATTGGGAGAACCAGGTCCATTACTGCCACACGAGTTTCGATTTTTTCACTCCCCAGGCACATGGCAATATTTGCGCATAAGGATGATGTCCCCGTCCCTCCCTTGGCGCTTAGAAAAACCTCCAAGATCCCGCGTTTTCCCGGGGCAGTCGATTCTTCCCTCAATAATCGCGGAATTAGTTCCAAAAGTTGAGAAACAGCCTGGCTGGATTTTGCCAGGTATTCATTGCAACCAGCCAAAAGCAGGCTACCCTGGTCTTGAAATATCTTGCCGGCTGCTCAATGCCACAACCGGGACCGCAGATGTACGCCGGTCCTGGCGAAGTCGGGTAAATACTTCCTTACCCGGTTACGTCCGGCAGTTCAGGATCAAAAACTATAATGTCAGGCCGATCTTTCCATGCGGAGATTAAACCTTCACGGCCAAGCGAAGCCAAACAGGACGGCATAACCACTTTTTCGCAACATTACGGTCAAATAGTTGCGGCTTGCGGCATCCGCATCAATAACCAGGATTGAAATTGGGTTGGTATTCATCTGCACCTGTCGGAAATCATTCCTCGATCGGAGTCATCAAATACCCAAGCCCGGAGCGGGTCGCAATATGCACCGGCACGTGGGGATCATCTTCCACTTTTTGTCGCAGCCGGGCGATTGTTACCCACAGGATTTCCTTGTCGTCACGATATTCCGGTCCCCATACGCCGGTCAATAATTCCTCGGCAGATAAGACTTTCCCTATGTTATGCGTGAATTGAAGCAAGAGGCGATATTCGGTGGCTGATAAATATACCGGCGTTCCTCCAAGCCAGACTTCAGCACGTGCAAAATCGATGCGGAGATTGCCGTGTGTGAAGAACCTGATCTTGTTCAGTTTCGGTAACCTGTGCACGCCGAAGCACCGCCCTTACCCTGGCAAGTAATTCCATCACCGAAAATGGTTTGACGAGGTAATCATCAGCACCGACATCCAGTCCTTTTACCCGTCCTGCTCTTCCCCCTTTGCTGTCAGCATGATTATGGGAACATTCGAGAATTGGCGGATGCGTTGGCAAACTGCAAATCCATCCATGCGCGGAAGCATAACATCCAACAACACCAAATCCACTGGGTTGGCAGCAAATGATTCCAATGCCTTTTCCCCATCAGTTGCGGTAAAAACTTCGAACTTCTCGGTCAAAAGATTTGCCTCGAGCAAGCGCAGGTATCGTGGTTCGTCGTCAACGACCAGATATTCGGGTAGACATGGCTGACACCTCCTATTCCACGTTCTCAGGGTGAGCGGGTAGTTCGATGCAAAATGCAGTCCCTTTATCCGGGTGCAGTTTTGACCGAAATTTGTCCATGGTGAGCATGCACGATTTGTTTGCAAATGAATAATCCCAGCCCGGTCCCGCTTTTACTGAATTGTCCAGGCACTCGATAAAAACGTTCAAAAAGGAATGGGATATGCTCGGGTGGGATTCCCGGATCCCAGGTCAGTAAAAGTAATAATCCGCCAATCATCTTTTGCTCCGGAGAGAAATTGTTATTTTCGAGCCTGGGGCATATTTGATTGCATTATCAAACAAATTGTCAAAAACTTGGGAGAGGCGGATGGTATCCGCCAGGATTGGGTGGAACCGGTGTCAAATCCAGAATTACTTCCATGCCCTTCATGGCGTCCATGAATCCGTTGGGCCATATCCCGTAACAGGGAATCCAACCGAACAGGCTGGAAATCCATGCTCATATTTCCACTTTGGAGCCGGGCTGAATCGAGCATCCGGTCGATTAATGTCAAGCAAGTGGTCAGATTCTTCGTCGATAATTGCCAAGAATTCCTGTTGGGTGGCTGGATCCCAGGTAGTATCGGAACGCAAAAGGGATGTGGTATACCCTTTGATAAAACCAAGTGGGGAATGCAATTCATGGGAAATAGTGGCAATAAAATCGTCCTGGAGTTGGGCACGATGACGGGCATGTTCCAGCTGGGTCAGGCTTTCCCTGGAGATGTTCTGTTCGAGTGCATTTGCAGCATGTGTTGCAGCGAGTGTTGCCAAGGGCATTTGCTCAGAAGTAAATTTAGGACCTCCGAAACGAACAAATACGAGCGCACCTTTCCGCTCCGGCAGGATCAAAGGCAATCCCAAGAAATACGGCATGGTGTTCGATCTAGCGGAACGTTTTTTTGCGGGGGTGGCTTCAATAACTTTTCCCGTGGTGATCACCTGGTTGGCAATTTCCTCTCCCCAGGAAGCTTCCGCTTCCTTGTTACGTCCCCGGCCTGCAGCACGGGCATAAACAACTTCTGGAGTGCTGCCTTCGCTTCGACAAGATAAATTGCCAAATTGTCAAAAACGAATTTCTTGCGGAGTAAAGTGAACAAAGCATTCAGGGATTTCTTCCAATCATCCCTGACGATTGGGCTGCTCAAACGGGTAAAAAAATCTAGCGTTTCAGCCATCCATTGTCTGCTCTTCGAATCAGGAACTTTATTAACTGCCGTAACAACGGGAACCGAAACCGGGTTCCTTTTCCATCTTCCGATTGCACTTCGATCGACCGAGCCATGCGCAGTAATAATTTCCCGAACCAGGGCAAGTCCCAGCCCGGTACCCCCATATCGGCGGGTGGAGGATAGAATCCAATTGGTGGAAATGGTTCGTAAATCTCATTCATCCGGTTTGCAGGAATACCAATCCCCGTATCTGTGACTGAAACCATGATCAATGTATCCGATTTCAGGCTGGATGGATAAAGTTCACCTTGTCCACCTGAAGGTGTAAATTTTATTGCATTTTCAATCAACTGCAATATTGCCCAGGAGATTTTTTCTTCATCCGCTTGAACCAATGGAATTTCTGGTTTCATTTCAAAGTAGAAGGACTACATTGCGATCATCTGCTTTTGACCCGGGAATAACTGATTATTTCCCCCCCAACCTTATTCAGATCAACCGGAGCCAGTGATAATGTCATTTCCCCACGAGCCGCCAACGAGAATAAGATGAGATTGTCAATCAGGCTTTCCAACCTGCCTGCTGCCCGCTGGCTTACTTGCAGGGCATTTTTTTGTTCAGCACTCAGATGACCCAAGGGATTCAGTTGCCAGTAACTCCAAGTAACCCTTTACATGGGTCAGGGGTGTCCGCAATTCGTGAGAAACATTTGCCACGAAATTTGCCTTCATCTGGCTCAATTCGGACAGTTTGCGTAGTGCTTCCTGCAATTCAGCAGTTCGTTCTGCGACGCGACTCTCCAAGAAACGGTTGGCATCTTCAAGAGCATTTCGCAGTTGAATAATTTGCTCAGTCACAGCATGGTCAATTTGCAGGCGAGTAAGGAGATTTAACTCCATCAAGCGCTTGCCCTAAAAGGAAACGCTCTCCCGATTGTTGTTTTTCTTTTTGATATGAAAGGGCTTTTTGCAATTCCGCTTCAGTAATTAGTCCAGTTTGGACCAATGCTTCGCCTAATCGAGGAACAAGAACTTCAGGGGTCAGAGGGGCTGTCATCTCGATATTCCTCACGACTGCCAGACCCATTCACCGCCGACCATGGTTGCCGTAGGTTGGATATTGAAAAGGGCCGATGGATCGCATGTGAAAGGGTCCGTTTCAACAACAATTAAATCTGCAAAGTATCCTGGCAGATAACTTTCCAACTTGGTTTTCCATTCCGCTGCAAAAAGCCGGTCCAGTTGTATAGCCATCAATTGCCTCTTTGACTGTCAACCTCTGTTCGGGAATCCAGCCTTTATACCCTGGAGCCCCATCCCGGCGTCGCCTGGTAACTGCAGCATGTATGCCCCAAAACGGATTCGGACTTTCGACCGGAGCATCCGATCCAAAAGCCAACCGCGCTCCATGGTGCATCTGAGTATTCCAGGCATAAGAATATTTCGCCGCGTTCGCCAAGGAACCGGTCCGCCATATGCATATCTGAAGTAGCATGGATTGGCTTGCATCGATGCAACAATATTTAATTCTGCCAACCGACTTGCATCATCAGGATGAATTGTCTGCACATGCTCAATGCGGTGACGAAAAGCCGGTAACCCATGTTCCCGCTCGTAAGTACGCAATCGGGAATACCCATCCAACACTTCATGGATTGCCGCGATCACCAATTGCATGCACTGCCAACCCAAGTCCACCTTTCTACGGCAATCACTCCTTGCTCGAATATTTGTTCCTTGATCCATTATTAGAATACCACGATTTTGAGGTTCGTCAACATATGGTTCTAACATTGCCCCAGTATGTGGACCAACGCGCCATCGGCAAAGAATTTGACAGCACCGATACGCAAATAATCATCCCCAAAACCGCTGCGCAATCCAAGTGCAACTGCCTCTGGAAGGAGTTCATGCGGGATGGATTTGACCACCCGGAAATGTAAATCTCCCCTTTCATGTAAAAGTTGCAGGGCCTGAAAACAAGTGCGCTTATCGAAATCATGAATCCCTGTCAGCCCCATACGACAAAGTTGGGTAATAATCCCCTGAAATTTTTGCGCGAGCGATTCTGGCGTGGGTTCAGGGATAATTGCTTCAACCAGTTTCATTGCCGCCTCAAAAAGAATTCCGGTCGGCTTTCCGAAAATATCCCGCTGGATGCTCCCATTGATCGGATCCCTGGAAGAAGAATTAATTCCTGCCATATTCAACACTGTGCTGTTTACCCAAATAGCGTGCAGGGATTTTGCTGTCAGGCATACAGGGTTTTCCGGTGCTACGCTATCAAGTTCAATATGAGTTGGATATCCGCCTCCCCAAGTATTCTGATTCCAACCATGACCATGTACCCACTCCCCCCGTGGAGTTTTCTTAACCCGTTCCATTAACTCTTTCCAGGATTTCTTGCTTTCCGTCCGCTTCACAATCCACATACTCTTTACTTCTGGTGTATTCCTGAAGGTGTATGTGTGCATCGACCAATCCTGGCAGGATTACCTGTCCTCGCATATCCTCGCGTTGGGCAAATTGGAATTCCTGCATTAATTCATCACCGCCCAATGCCAAGATATTTCCATTTTCCACTGCCAACACGGTTGCATCTGGATGAGCGCCGTCTAATGTATGAATGCGAGCGTTATGTAGGAGTTTCATCTTAATTAGATACTAGTACGATTGTATTTATCAGGGTCAATCCTTCAGTAGACGAGACGTTAATGTATCCAATTCTTCATTAGAATAATAATGTATGGTCAGCGTTCCGCCTTTCCTTCCCGAACGGAGCGAAACCTTCGTCCCCAAACTGGAGCGTAAACGATCTTCCAATACCAGAATGTCGGGTGACACAGTTGGTTTTGGCTTTGGGCGTACTGTTTCTCCAGATAGTTTCCTTATGAGTTGTTCAGTCTGACGTACGTTCAGTTCCTGAACCAGGACTGTGTGAAGAGCAGCAGTCTGACCTTCTGGTGTGGTAAGTGCTAAAAGAGCGCGTGCATGCCCTTCCGATATCCGATTTTCTATCAAAGCATTTTTTACAGAGTCCGGCAGCCGAAGTAAACGCAATGTATTTGTGACCGCCACCCGACTTTTTCCCACCCTGGCAGCGATACCTTCATGGGAAAGACCAAAATCTTCAGCCAGCTGGCGATAAGCCTCCGCTTCTTCAAGAGCGGATAGATCGGAGCGTTGGACATTTTCAATAATTGCCAGCTCCAATCGTTGCTGGTCGGTGGCCTCCCGCACAAGCACCGGTACTGAAGCCAGACCTGCCAGGCGGGCGGCCTCTAGCCGCCGCTCCCCAGCAATGAGTACATATTGTCCATCCGCCTCCCCCAGGGTAACTATCAACGGCTGGAGGACACCATGTTCTCGAACAGATAGAGTAAGTTCTTCCAGGCTTTCAGGGTGCATCATATTCCGCGGCTGGCGCGGGTTTGGGAATACTTTTTCCACTGGAACAAGGATTATCCCATTTCCCATTTGAACACTATCCCCTCCCGGAATTAATGCACCCAATCCTCGACCGAGACCAGTTTTTTGTGGCATATATGTCTCCTGCTATACACTTTCCAAAACGGGTATGCCATCACCCATTAACAATTCGCGTGCCAAGGATTCATACGATTTGGCAGCGTTTGATTCCGGCGCATATGCAGATATTGGCAGTCCGTATGATGGTGCTTCAGCAAGCCGGATACTGCGAGGGATAATGGTTTCAAACACCTTCTCAGAAAAATACTTTTGAACTTCGGTGACAACATCACCTGACAAATTGGTACGACCATCGAACATAGTCAGGATAACCCCTCTCACCTTGAGGGTGGGAAATAATGCCGATCTAACTCGTTGGATAGTATGGGTTAATTGACCCAACCCTTCCAATGCCAAGTATTCACATTGCACCGGAATAATCACACCATCCTGAGCAGCTACTATTCCGTTGATGGTCAACATGCCTAATGAAGGGGGACAGTCAATTAATATATAATCATACCTGTCGATTAATGGGGCAATGACCTGGCGCAATTTTCCTTCCCGCCCGAATTCGTTAACCAGCTCTACCTCTGCACCTGCCAATGAAGGAGAGGAAGGTAAAATCGACATTTTCAAACGGGGGTTTTGCAATACCAATGCAGTCGCAGGCGCATTACCCATCAGTGCCTCATAAGTTCCTCCCTTAACTGTGTGTTTATCGACACCGAGAGATGAAGTGGCATTGGCTTGTGGATCAATATCCACGATTAAACGCGTTGACCAAATTGCACGAGATAGGCGCCCAGGTTTATGGCCGTGGTTGTTTTCCCAACCCCACCTTTCTGATTCACCAGTGTGTAAACGCGACCCACTACAAAACCTCCATGAGGCAGGTCTGGATCTCTTCCTGTTTAGGGATTCCATCCAGTCCCTTGCGCGTTACCGAGAATGAAGCCAGGTGGGTGGCAAACCGTGCGGCTTCCCAAGGGTCTCGGGTTACATACAGCCGCCAAAAGAAAGCTGAAGCAAAAATATCTCCTGCCCCGGTCGCATCCACTTCTTTTAGCAATGGAGCACGAAACCGGCGTAAATCTCCGTTCCAATAAAGGCGCGCTCCAGCAGGTCCTTCGGTTATCGCCAGAACCCGGCATTCGATTGCCATGGCTTCGATACGATCCTCATCCCCTCCGACATCTTCAATGCTTAGCACAGCTGCTCCGGCTTCAGGCTTAACATTTCCCGGGCTTCAGGCCATTCACCAGGTCCAATCCTCCCTGTACTGTCCCATTTCCGCAACCAGCCTTGGGGAGTGAGTCCAACCAGCGATGATCGGAAATATCCGTTGACCAGGGATTTCCCTTCTCCAGCGATTGGACCAATATGGACAATTGGAGTATGCTGCCAGGCATCCGGAATATTGATTGGGGAAATGTCCGGTGCATTGTGATGGATATATTGTATTCGTCCATCGGGAGTATAAATGTTTTCGAAGGTCGTACTGCTGTTGGAGCGGGATACAGTTTGAACTTTAATTCCATCCAGGACATCCAGGGGTATTTCCCCTCCCCAAGCTGTCACGATGCCAACGCGCAGACCCAAGCGCATGGCTGTCAATGCAGCATATGCTGCCGTCCCACCCAAGCGTGGACCATCGGGGGTTATATCACATGAAAGATTACCGATGACCAGATAATCCACCGGTTCAAATTGGACGAGCGAAGGCATGAACCCATTATACCTGAGGAGGGATAAAGGGAAGCTCTTCTCCGCCATCGGGCAAGGCTATCGATTATCCCATAAGTCAAATCAATGATAGATTTTCTCTCCACTAATAAAAGAACTGCCCAAGAATGCACTCTTGGACAGTTCGTTCGCTCTTTTGAAAGGATTGGATTATTCCAATCCTGGTAAAAACTTTATCTCCTAATTGGCAGCTGTCCCAGGTTGCATCTCAGCAGGGATTAATACCAGTCAGCCGGACATTTATTATCTTTTTCAGAGATCAAACCAGAATGATGCGCCTGGGCTGGCAGCGACACCCGAAATCAAAATTCCGGCGATTTTTATCAGCCATCCGGTCAAATTTGTTGCCAGAGGAGAATTTATGATTGGGTAACATTGCCCTGAAAATAAAACGCCATAAATATCATTTTCCTGACCGGGAAATAAAGTGCATTGCTTCATTGTGCCTATTTCCTGGTCACGCTGCCATCGAAACCGGTGAACCAAACCAACCAACCGGAAGGGTAATTTGCGAAAATTGTTGTTGTATAACGGAAAGTTGGTCCAACATTTAATATGGTTGTATTATCCTGGGTAAGCATCCCTTCGATATTATTAAGGATCGCGAACCGTAAATCTGGTTCACTCCACAAACGGCTAACAAGATTAACCGAGTCAATATTTATAATTACTGCCAAGATGGTTCCCACAAGAAGGGTGGTAATAAGGCAACGACGTTTGTACCAACCAGTCAACCGATCCATGGCATTATTGAACCATTCTTCGATATTACCCCGGACCAATTCCAATTCGCTTTGATTTTGTGATACGGTTTGGGGCGTGCTGTTCATAATCGCATACATGGTTTGTTTTAATTGCGGGTGAGTGATGCTAAGGGCTGTGACTCCAGCCCGAATTCTAGTCATCGTTTCATCATCGGATGTGTTTTCCTTAAAGGAAAGTTTTATCAGCGCGTCATTAATCTGCTGTTTCTGCAATCGTATTGTGTCAAACAAGGAATCGATCGAGACCCTGCAGTCGCGGGATATCCTGTCCCAATACCAGGAGATCATTCTTTACAGTATCCATTATTTCGGCACTTGCTTCTTCACCTGTTTCGGACACCAGGGCTTTGCGGATCATCCCAAGCATTAACCCAATTCGAGAGCGTGCATCGAGGCGCTTCTTTTTTGGTAACCTCTGGGTTTCACTGAAAAGTTTATATAGTTGCTGTTGGAGTAAAGATGCCTCTGTTCCCGTGGTAGAAAGGATATCGATCATTGCCTGGGAAAATTGGCTGGCGGGAATATATGAAGGTTTATTGCCATTATTTTTCCCGGTATATAAACTTCTGATCAATGGATGGTTGTAAAACTGATCGACAAGTGTGAAGTCTGTCAGCATTTTTTCGAACGATTCTTCCAACATTCGAGAACGCCACTTTAACCTGGAAGCAATCCATTCCTGTATTTGCATGGAAGCAAGGCTTAGCAAAGACCAGGTAAGAAAAAGACCAATTAAAACATTCAGCAATATTGTTATTGACATTTTGTTCACCTCGTCAAGGAATGGTTCAATATTGGGAGCAGCTTGTTGTGTTTGCCCTCCAGCTCGGATGAAAAGTAATTTTCGTTGCCATGTTCCAGAGCAGGTTGATCATCCTCGGAAATTAATTCCTGGTAGCGCTGGTCGCTCCGGATTGGATCCAAGTCAGGATCGGACTTTATCCAATCTATGGTGGTTTCCCTGTTTGTGAGCGCAAGTCTGAGAAATTCAAATGCCAGCTCATGGTCCCCGCAAATTACATAAAAACAGGCACGATTATATGTGCTTTCATTATTCATCTTGGGTAAAGCAATAGTAATATGGTGGTTAGCTTTATTTTCAAGCCCCATCCTATGATAAACACCTGCAAGTGCACTGTGGGCAAGAATATAATCTGGATTCTTTCGAAGGACAAACTGAAAAGCCTGGATCGCTTCCTCGTTTTGTTGTTCAACCGAGAAGAGCAGGCCCAGGTAATAGTAGTAAACTTCTTTATCGGGGGCAACTTCAATTGCCTTCTGATAAGCTCCAATGGCATCCTTGTATCTTCCCAGAGCTTTATACAACTTACCCAAAGTATCCCAACCGCGGTCGCTGGTTGGGTTGACCCGGGTAATATTTTCGTAAATATTTACCTTCGCCAGGATCTCTTCCAAATCATCAGTTCCTGGACCAATGTTGGCATGCCCCCTTGTCGTTCCTCCATGTCTTTTTCCATCATCATTGACTGGTGAAGAGATTCTTGGTTTGCTGGGGGTTAGGATGAGTTGGTTGTTCTGCTGGAGGGGAAGCAATCACCGAACCCGGTTCGGGGATCACAATTAAAGGTTTTTCCCTGGGAATGGATGGAGTGTCCAGGTCTTTATTGTTTTGAGATACCTCCAGGGTATTTTCTTCCGGTGAAGGATCATTTAAGCGCTCGTCATTCGGCCTTGATATAGGCAAATAAACAGGCTTCGTATCTGTCGGGTCTTTTTCAGGAACAGGTTCAGCGAGATTCTGTTGTGGTATTAACAGGCGAATACCCATCTTCTTTTGGTTGAGCAGCGACGGAGGATTGATCGAGGTCTGCCGATTTTTCCGAATTTAATGGCAAATAATTATTATCCGATTCCTTTTTTTCACTTTCGACGATTTCGCGAAAACTTGTCAGGTTACCAGGTTTTTTGTCCTCTATCCGTTCGGATGGAGACACCCCCATATCCAGAGACATCCGCCTTTTTATATGCCTGGATGGCGTTATCAATATCTTTCAATGCCCGGTAAGCATCACCAATTTTATTCCAAACTACCGACTGGTTTTCAGGTGTAACCATTAATTGAAGACTTTTCCGAAATTCGAATAAAGCGTGGCCATATTCTCCGGTCAAAAGATAAGCATTCCCGAGGCTGCAATATCCCCACCCGGATTCAGGGTTTAGCTCAACTACCTTGGAGAAAGCAGTAATAGCGTCCTTGGGAGACCCAAATTTCAAATAAATATTCCCGATCTCATTCCAAAGTATTTCATCGCTCATTTCAGCCTCTAACTAACCTGCAACAATATTCTCCAGTAACGTGGCTCTGGCGCGAGCCATTACTGGGCTTCCGGATGGTTCATTCTCACTGGATGTTTTATATGCTGCAAGGGCATTTCCATAATCGCCCAGGCGCCTGTAAGCATCGCCCAGCATGTTCCAGGAAATTGCCCGATCCTTGGGTGAAGCCAAAAGGTCAATGCTTTTCTTATAAAGCAGGACCGCGAAATCATACTTCCCCATTCGGTAATAAATAAATCCCAGGTTGCTATAGGGCTGACCATTCTTAGGATCCATCTCGATTGCTTTTTTATATGCCTCTATTGCATCGTTATAATTCTTTGAACTTACGTATGAATTACCTAATTCGTTCCAATCACTGGAAGTTTGTAGTCTGGTTTCAGGAGTTTGGGAGGATAATGGTTTCTCCACTTGAGCATTCGCATCGGTTGTAATGGGTTGCGGCTGTTCTTTTTTACATTCGCAAATTTTTGCCATGTTACCAACTGAATTTAGTTCTGGTGGTTCGGATCAGGCGCGTTCCCAATCATTGGGACAATTTTCTTCACCGGATCGGATTTATGCGTTTCAGGTTTGTCAAGAGCAGAAGCTTCAAGAGTTGGAGTAACGAGATTTATTCTTGTTTGATTTTTCAAGTTTCGGTTCTTCGCTGCCTTCATTTTTTTCAGGATCGATGAGTGAATCATAACTGACGAGAGAGTCGGGTTCAGCCTCTTCTTCGCCTTCCCAAACATCAGGATCATCGATTTTTCCAACAGACAACTTTCCTCTCGCCTTCCCTTTTTCATAATGTACTTGTGCCAGGTTTTGGATATATGGCCAACATGCATCTGGAGCCAATTCAATTGCCTTGGTATATGCCACGATGGCATCGTTGTATGCTCCGGCTTTCAAATGAGCATTACCTTGTTCATTCCATTCTGAAGCAGTTTTCAAGTCGAATACCTGGTTGGCCTCAATCATCTCTTCACCTCTTTCTTGTCCCGAATTGTCCTCATCCGTGGTTTGCTCGTCGTTCGGAATCTACACTTGGAATTCCATTGGACAATTCCGTGTTTTCACCGTTCACACTTGAATATTCCTTTTGAAGTTGTTCAGATTGTTTGTAAGCGGCAATGGCTTTTTCATAATCTTTCATGTAAAGGTACGTATCTCCCAATCGATTAAACAGAGCCGAACGGGTGATGCCATCTTCAAATAAAGGAATACTATCTTCATAAATTGATGCAGATGTTTCGTAATCACCGATTTGAAATAATGCATGAGCCAGGCTGATCAGATGCTTCACGGCAATTGCGGATTCAAGGAAATTACTTTTTGAAATGCAGTTATGCTTTCTGCATAAATATGCTTTTGCAAGAGTAGTTTTCCAAGTTCATTCCATAATCTCAGCATCTTGAGAGTTAAATTCAATCGCCTTACGGTAAACAGCGATCGCATCGATATCTCGCTTGTCCTGAATAAAGCACTTTCCCAAATTTTTCCAGCCATCCAATAAGTGAGGGTTTAATTCAACAGCCTTTCGGAGTGAAACTTCCGCTTTTTCCAATTGGCCGGTTTCAAGATAAGCTTTTCCAATTCCTTCCCAGGCAAATTCATAATACGGGGCGATTTCAAGGGCTTTGTCAAATGCAGAAATCGCATTTTGAAACACGCCCAATTTGTTATAAATATGTCCGACGCCATTCCAACTTAGAAAGTCTCGCGGAGAGCAGGCCAGTGCCTTATTGAAGGCATTGATTGCTTCTCCATTTCTCTCATTTTTTGCCAGTAATTGTCCCGAGATTATTCCAAAGATAATCGGACTGTGGCGATAGAGTGATATGGCAGCTTCGTAAGCGGCCACAGCTTCATCGACATTTCCAGTTTCTGTTTGAACCAGGGCGAGTGCATTTTGAACTTGTGCTTGAAGAGATTGGTCGGCCAGCGTTACGGATATCTTTTCGGAAGCGTGAACGTACTTCAATGCTCGTCTTAAGTTTCCCTTTCTCCAAAAAAGTATTCCCAGATTGAGGAAGGCATTGGCTCGGGATACATCATTGTTTGTGGTATTGATAACAGTAATTTTCATCCTTAGGAATTTCAATAGAGTGCCCCTCTGCATGAAGATTGGTTTTCTGCAGCCTGCAATATGTATTCCAGCGGCTGAATCGATTCTTGGTCCAGTTGCGGGAGATCGACGAACTCTACCACACGATGGCGAAGGATCCAGCACTCCGTCGCATTTGATGCAAAATCGGAAACTTCATTTTCAAAAAGCCAAAATATGGCACGGATATTGTTGATCGATAAAATATTCCCGGTTCTTATTGAATTCTTTGAAGACGTGCACTCCCTCGGGACCACACTCCCAGTTAAATCCATCTATGATTAAAACGGTTTGAGAGAGATCCGGCAATTGGGAGATTTGGTCAAGAAAATCAAATTGGCTATTAAAGCTCGTTTGGATGAAATGGGTTTTCTGCGAGATCTTTTCAAGTTTTTCCTTTAAAACAGTATTAACCTCATCCCTGGTGATATCAGATTTGTAGATGGCAAACAGAATCGAAGGCCGATCCCACCGTACCGCCAGTTCGATCTCACGGAAAAGTATGTCTATCCGATCTTGGAAAGGGAGGCTGATATCAAGTTCCAGGGGCATGAGTTTCATTGTTCATTTACTAGCCTCTTTAGGACAGGATGGACATCACACCAATTTTCGCTATCGCGATATTCAAGAATGGCAAGTAATTGGAGTAACGGCCTCAACCGGTCGTTATACTCAAGGCGGTTATGCTCACAGATCTTCTTTAAATATGCCAGATCATTTTTATCCAGGATACGCCGATACTCATTCCGAATTTCAGTAGCCGCCCATTCAATATCTTCCTGATTAATCTTCGTGGCCTTTCGCCGCCTGGCACAACCAATCGCAGAACGCATGATACTGGCCATCTCCCGGAATACCCCCCCGCTATAAGTGATAGCATCTTCCAGGGCCTGGTCCATCGATAAGGGATTGATCCATTCTGACGTGGGCAAACTGGCGCATGGCGTCATAACCTTCGATAATATGTTTCTCCGGTTCCTGGCATGGGTGCAGGTTAATATTCGGCAAAAATATCGCCTGGTCCCGGATGGCATCAAATTCTTTGCTGTAAAACAACGCACTTGAGACGGTATAGATAATGGCGCAATTGGGTTGCATCATGATTTCACGCCGGTCATGGAATATCGCGGTGGCTTTATTTAGATCGGGTTTATCCATATCATCGATCAGGATAAGAGGAATCCTTTTCTCTTTTGCATATATTGCGGCAGCTATCATATTGATGACATCGATCAAACCGGTAATGTCTTTTTCAAACACCTGCCGTAATTCGATCCGCGTTTTTGGTTCCAGTTTCATTTTCATACCAGCATTTAAGAAAAACGCATCCAGGGACCCTCCGAATTCATAGGAAGACTGCCCTGATAACACTGTTTTTACTTCCTGTTCAACCTTCCCTTTCCAACTATTTAATTGTTTCAATAACCTTTCAGGGATCTCGCCGCCATTTTTCCGGTATTTCCGATACATCTGGCTGCCGATTGCCAATAAAACATCGTGGAAATCAAGATCGACAATGTCGGTTTCTTCACGAATGCTGAAATTGATCGGCCAAAATTTTTTATTGATTTCCCCATTCGAGAGGATATGCAATAGTTCAGTGCTCTTTCCGCAGCCGCGATGCCCGGAAAAAAAGAATTTTGGAGGGCGAAAGAAAGGCGCCAGGATGGCATCTGCCAATTCATTTATTGGATTACCCGGTCTGGAAATATAAAATGGATTGGGCTGCCCATTTTTTCCAGGCGCCAGGGGAAGGTCCAGTTCAAAATTTAACCAGGCCCGGTCGAAATCCATCGCTTTTATATATTCGTAGGTTGTCATGGCGTTTCCTGGCTCACTTTATATATTCGGATTTTTGAATGAAGCTCTTCAGGAAATATTCAAAACTAACTTCAAGCAAAACTCAGGTAACTCTCGTTGCACCATCCTGCCGGCGATTCAATTTGTGCCCAACCGGATTTATGACCGAGGATTTTGATCCGTTGACCATAAATCAGTCCTCCAACGATTGAATTTGTTAATCCGGGTCCACTCCTCACGTTTAAACCACTGGTGTTGCAGATCCCGTAACTAGTTGAGGAGTTGCTGCAGGTTGAGGGGTTTCCGTCTGCGCAGGCGCATCGCTCTGCTCGAACGACAGGTATGCTTCACTGCACCAGCCAGCTGGGTTCTGAATTTGTGCCCAGCCACCCTGCCGGTTTATGATCTTTACCCGCTGTCCATATTGCAAGCCACCTACGATTTGATTTGCCGAACCCGGGTCCGCTGCGCACGTTAAGGGCATTGGTGATACAAATGGCGTTTGGAGAAATAATTGAAGGGGTGCTGGTTGTACTGGGGGGATCGACCGATAAATCAGATAGTACGGGTTGGTCCTGAGTGAAGCTACAGGATCAGCCATATCCGCTGGAGGATCATTCTGGGCCTGAGGATCCTGGGGGGAGTCAGTTTGAACCGGGCTTGTCGGACCGGGGGAACGTATTCTGCGTTGGCGCACTTTCCGATTGAACAGGTGGGCACTTGTGGAGTTTGAATCGAAATGCGCCCAAGCCCGGTGATCGTTTTCTCAATGGTGATGATCCGTTGGTGCAGTGTTTCTGATAAACTCGCGAGTGATCCGCCAATAATCGAAACCTGCCCTTCGAGAGCCGCAACCCGATCCAGTGTAGCGGATGCATCAGAATTTCCGTTCTGATTAATGGATGAAACGACTCCCTCCAATTTTTTTACTTTCCCATCCAGCAATTCCAATTTCTCATTCAGATTAACCACGGGGACATTCATACCGGCAAATTCCATTAGCTCATTTAGAGTACCGTTATACCGGTTCATATCCATGGAGAGACATTCAGAACCAAAAGCTTCGCCTGGACCTTTGGAAGTAAATTGCCAGAAATGCCACATAGTCCAGGGCGGTGGGATTTTGGGTGAGGTGGACGAGGTCCAATGGGCATTCCATAGGGGAAATTGAATCCAATAATCGCGCTTGGTTTGGTCACCGTATTCCATCCAAAAACCAGGACCTGTATAAATCATCGGGTATTTGATGGTCGCATTCTCAAACAATTCCTTGCGGGTGACCAATTGATCCAGGCAATCCCGAAGAAACCCAATCGCTGCAGACGGATCATTATCCGTACGGCGAAGCTCATAATCGATTACAGGAGGCAGTTCCCCAGGATCATCCTTTAAAAGATCGGCAAAATAATCAGCCTGTTCAATGCCCGATTTGGTGTAATCCAGATAATGGTATGCACCTCGTAATAATCCAGCATCTTTGGCTTTTTGCCAATTTTCCAGGAATTGGGGGTCAGTAAAGGTTGATTCTGATGCTTTGACGAATACAAATGTTGCCCCCGCCTGTTTCGCCTTCTCGGCATCCCAATTACCATCCCATTTGGAAATATCTATCCCTAGAACAGTCATGGTAGGTCTCCAAAAATTCCCAGCTGAAAAATTTTATTTGGTGCACTAAGAACGGGTTTATGATAGAGAAATTTGGAATTTCTCAAACCGGCGGGAATTTGCATCAAAATCGTTTAAGGTTTCCAGTTGTTTTTGCCATGCGCCAGCAGACCATATTTCCAAATATTCACCCTGGCCAACAATGGCAATTTCCGGACCCAATTCCGCAAATTCACGCAGAGCGACCGGCAATTCAACCTGTCCCAAGTCATCCATCATAACCAGGGCAGCAGAGCTCAAGAACAACCTATTCAGTAAACGAGCCAGTGGATCGGAAATGCTGGTGTCTTTTATACGCAGGTAAAGGGCATTAAACGCCTGGGGAGATAACACAATAAGATTCCGGTCAAAACCCTGGGTAATATAAACAGCATTATTCCCTGCCTCACGGTAATTGGAAGGCAGAGTGAACCGGTTATTTTCACTTAGCGGGAGAGTGCATTTTCCGAAAAACATCGTTTTCCTTCTAGTCGTAAATGAATTCCGGGCGATAACATCTGTGGCGACAGGAATTCAGTGGGCACAAGATTGCCTTCAACCACGTCGGCGTGGTCTTACTGGAACAATCATATTTTCCCCCTTTCCGGTTGAATGGGAAACCGCAGAAACCCGTTTATTTCTTTAGACGATATAAGAATATGACTTGGGAAGTATTATGGGGGAAGAATCATCATGTTTTTGTGGTATTCCTTTGACAAGTCGGTAAAAGGAAATAATCCACACATAAAATCAAAAGAATCCCAAGGAAAAAGAATAAAAGCCTGCAAATTAAAGAAAAAGAGCCTCACAAAAATGTGAGACTCCATTAATAAGGGATTGGATCCGATATTTATTCGGTTAATCCCTTGCGAATGGCATACAGGGCCGCCTGGGTTCGGTTGGCAAGGTGAAGTTTATCCAAAATATTGCTGACATATTTGGCAACCGTGGATTCCTGGACGAATAATTTCTGCCCAATTTCCTGGTTACTTAAACCGCTGGAGATCAAGCGAAGTGTTTCAAGTTCGCGTGGGGTGAGTGGTTCAGTGGTGTACATTAAGTCCGTTGGATTGTTTAACTCTCGAATAACCCGCATGGCGATGGATGGATACAACGTTGACAATCCCTGGGACACATCGCGTATCCCTTGCAACAACTGGGTATGGGTTGCATCCTTTAGCATATACCCTTGTGCCCCAAATTTTATTGCCTGGTAAACACGATCGTTATCTGCGAAACTAGTCAGGACCAGAATATGCACATCGGGCTTTTTCTCTTTCAAAATCGGGATAGTGGTCAGTCCATCCTGGCGCGGCATGACCAGGTCAAGCAGGATGACATCCGGTTTGGCTGCTTCCAACATTTCCACAGCTTCAATACCGTCCTTGGCCTGACCAACCACTTCTATATCTGCCTGGTAGGATAATATAGCAGCAAGCCCTTCCCGGACAACAGCCTGATCTTCGACAATAAGGACACGAATTTTTTTGGGAGTTTTCATTAGAAATCCTTCCTATTATATTTTATGTTGGTACGGTCAACGAGATTTTGGTGCCATGCTCGGGGGAAGAATCAATGTTCAGCTTGCCCTTAATTCGTTTGGCACGCTCTCTAATATTTCCAAGACCTTTTCCGCCGAATTTGACCTTATCAAAATCAAAGCCGCACCCATTGTCCACAATCTCAAGATGAATCGATTCTTTGCGCTGTTTCAATTTAACCAGAACCGATTTGGCATTGGCATGTTTAAGTATATTATTTAAAGCCTCTTCCACAATATAGTAGATTTCCGTTTCCTTCTCCACTGATAATAATATCTCAGTATCCGAAATCATGCGTGCCTGAATGCCAGAGCGACCTTCCACCGATGCCAACCGTTGTTGTATGGTGGAAACAAGCCCATCCCTCTCAATATCCACAGGCTCAAGCTCGAAGAGGAACAAGCGCATTTCCCTTAGTGCCTGGCGTGCATTTTCACCGATCTTTTCCACCATTTTATTCTCATCAACCGGTGCACCCGATTCCAGCCCCAATTTCACGGCTTCTGTCAGTGTTACCAGACCGTACAGTTTTTGAGTAATTGAGTCATGCAAGTCCTGAGCAAGGCGATGACGTTCAGCCAGGGCAATATCAGATTTCCTTTTACGGTCAGAATAGATGAAAGAGGCAAGCTCTTCAGTGACTACGCTCAACCGGACGATCTCATCGGGAATAAATCCAGCCTCTTCCGTTCGGGCGAGGATCAATACTCCCATCATTTGTTCGTTATATAAAAGTGGAAATACAGCAACTGTGAAACCCTCAAATTGTTCCGCCACGCTGGTGAATTGCGGGTTTAGGCTTCCCTCCGAAATGATCAACGGTTCCCTGTTGCCAAGGATCCATTTGGAAGAAACCAGGGCTTCCTGAAGGTTGACCAAGGTACCCTCCCCTTCCATAAGTTCCCCATACTTGGCCATTAGCGAGAATTTAAACTTTTTGGATTTTGGAAGGGGATCCACCAGGCAAATGGAACCGCTTTCTGCATGAAAAGTATAGGCGATTTGAAAAAGAACGTCCCGGAAGAAATCGTTGGTTGATTGCGAGGTATTGGCAGACTTGAAAAAAGATCGCAGAAGGTTAAACATTTCTTCCCGAGCCTGCTGGCGCACCTCGTTGGTATCTTTGCGATCTGTTATGTCCCGAAGGAAAATCACCTTGCCCCGGTCATCATCAAATTTATTAATTCGGACACTGATGTGATGCCACTGCTGGTTCAGGTTAATGCTGCCTCTAAATTCCTTTTCCTTGGCGTCACCGGTATTGGAAATGGTATTCCAATTGGTCAGAATTGTCTCCACGGGGTGTCCATATACCTTTTGCGATGGAATACCGATCAATAACTCTGCGGCAAGGTTTAAATCCAAAATCTTATCCTGATCATTCAAAATAATGATACCGTCGTTAATACTGTCAAATAACTCATCCCGGGTTAATAAGTTCGTTTCCAGGATTTTCCGATTGGTGTAGATGAGTGCCACTCCCAACAATATAAAGCCCAGCAGCATCAGGGTGGAATTGATGACCGCCGGCAGAAGGGTGGCAAGTCCCACCACATCGAGGAGAACACCAATAAATAGCGCGCCATCAAGGGCGATCAACGGTCCAGCGCTGAGAGGCTTAAGGGTGTTCCCGGAGGTCGAAATCGTCAGCACGATGGAAGCCACAAGAAGTCCAATGGAATAAACCATTACCGATAACCCCCAAGAATCAAGGGGAGAAATCCCTGCAGAATTCTGTAAATTAATGGATGAAAAAGCAGCGCCGGGGATGGTACGAATTATTACGCTGACTAATAAAAGCACAGGCACGAGAGCCATAACAATGAATAGTCGATAGGATAACCGCTGATTTTGGATGACATACCCAAGAATATACGTAAATACCAAACCAGGCAAAAATCCTAAAAGCAAGGTGGATAAAATCCGGAAAGCAGTGACCACCTGCAGATTTTGGATAAAGTTGCCTGCCAAGAGCGTGATTGAACCAACACTGAGGCAGATGGCGTAAGCAAGGGTGCTGGCATACCCAATACCTTTTTGACGGCGAAGGGTGACCAGTAAAACGCCCATGATAATCGCACAAAGAGAAATGAGTACTTCAATTACTATTACCATGTCTGGATTCATATAATTTAAACCATATATTCTTTAAATCCACCTGTTTGGGGATGGATCGAGTTGATAACCTGACTCAGTCGATTAAACTCCTTTTTTAGGTTCCCATTGATCGATTTTTCTTTACCCATCTTTAATAGAATACGCCTGGCGGCCGGGAGTTGACCCATGGAAAGATGGATTTCCGCGATGTGCAAGTTGATGGCTTTCTGGTCCGGATACAAGCGCAATGTTTTGCGATAGTCGAGAATGGCGTCTTCGAAACAACCCATATCGTAAAGACGCTCGGCAGATGATATCCTGGAATGGAAATCGCTGGTCGTCCGGGTATAAAGATCATTGATTGAACGAACAGTCGATCTTGATGTGCGGTTTTTGTTTTGGGAGGGAAGCTCGAAAAATTCCACCACTTTATGCCGGAAAGCCCAGAAATCAGGTGCGAATCGGGAACACTGTTTCGTTTCGTTTTTCGTAAGCCAGAATACAACCCTGACATTGCCGTCAATGAGGTACTCCCGATGCATGTTCAAAGCGCGGTAAGCATTCGAATAACCGCGCCCACCTCCCCTTCCCAGCCCGGTGACGAAATATACCACCCTGGTACGGTCTGGGTGGTTCTGCAAGGCGACCGGGATATCGAAATGGGACTTGTCAACAGAATATTGGAAAACCACCTGACCTGATTTTTCGAGATCCTTTGCGAGCCTTGATTGAACCGCTTTTTTTATGAGTTCAGAGCGATAAACTGCCAAAATGAGACTGGAACGTTCCCAGCGGATCCCCAGAGACAATTCATCCATGATAATAGCAAGGCGTTCTTCGAACGGTCCCTTTCCGTTTACCTCAGGAATTTTAAACTGGTTCATGGGCTTTTTTTGGGGTTCAATGTCAAGATTATATCATGCTACTTCCAGGCATCTTTTTAAGGGATTTTCATCTTCATAAAAACCCTTTGGAATATTCTAATATTGTTTTTTTTTGTAACTACCACACGCTTCGAGCCAGGGCGTTGGGAAGGGATGTTTACACCTTCTACCCATCCCTCAAACCCCCTTCCCGTAAACTGAATGTGTTCATGATAACCAGATCCCCTCCTACGGGAAGGGGGCTTCGATGCGAAACGAGGGAAGCGTTCGGCAAAGGCGCCTCCGCTCCCTCGTTTCCGTGCCAGGCTGCTAATTGGAAATGTCCCTGCCGATGAGATAGGGGGGACCACTATGCAATGCCCCTTTCTTATCAGGAAAGGGGCATGAGAACTTTCATATTAATAACTGTCATGCTAAAGATAAAAATTCCAGGGTTGTTGTTTCAGGAGAATGAATTCCTCTGAACCTTGTCGAATTACTCTTTTGGAACAATCGTCACCTTGCGGGTGGGTTCTTCGCCTACCGACTGGGTGGTCACACTGGGATGGTCGCGGAATTCCAGGTGGATGATGCGGCGGTCACTGGCAGACATGGGTTCCAGGACCTGGCGGCGACCGGCTTTCATAGCCTGGTCGGCCATGCGCTGTGCCATCTGGCGCAACTGGCGCTCGTGACGCGCCCGGTAGCCCTGCACATCGATCACCACCTGCACCCAGCGTTCCACCTGTTTGCTGACGATCAAATTGGTGATGTACTGCAGGGCGTTCAGGATCTCGGCCCGGCGACCGATCAGGACACCCAGGTCATCCCCCTCAACATCCACCAGGACCGGGCGCTGCCCCTCCTCGTCGAGGTCGCCATAACGGACTTCGACGTGCGCCGGGATCTTCATTTTTTCAAGCAGCTCAGCCACGGTCTGGCGTGACACGAACAGCAAGTTATCGTCGAGGACATTGAAGGCCGCTTCCGAGATTTCTTCCGAGCCTGACTTCGAGAGGTCAGGGGAGCGGCATTTGCGGGCACCGCCGAGGTTTTTTCCGCGCCAGCCCCAGGTCCGGAAACCGGTAGATTTTACCGTGAGGCGAACACGAGCCTGGCGGCTGCCAACACCGAAAAGTCCACGGCTGCCGTTGTCGAGGACTTCCACATCCACGGCCTCCGCACCCAGGCCGAGTTCGGATAATCCTTCTGCAACGGCTTCGTCGACCGTCGGAGCAATTTTTTCGAGAGTGGTGCGCTCGTTCATTTGTTCCTCGCCGAGGGCGGTGGTTTCAGGTTTGTAACCGGGAATGACCGCCCGCCAATTGACCTTGCCCAGCAAGGCATATTGGGCAATGCCGATCAGGTTACCGGTGATGAAGTAAATGGAAAGACCGGAAGCAAAGGTAAGCGCAAAATAACCGAGCAGGAGCGGCATGTAAAGCGCCATCATTTTATTCATCATGGCACCCTGGTCGCCCGGATTGGTGGAGGCCGGCATGGTCACCTTGGACTGGACATAGGTGGTGAGCGCCACAATGATGGCAAGTATGGGCACGCCCAAACCAAACATATATACGCGCTCGGGCTGCCCCAGGTTCATCCACAGGAATTGACTGTTGAGCGGGACCAGGTTGTTTGACGGGCAGAAATGAATAGACGACGCGGGTCAAAATCAGCAACTGAGCGGGTGAAGCAGCCAGGGCGCGCATGATGCTTTGATACAAGCCAAAAATGAGTGGGAATTTGGACCAGCGACGGCAGGCAGGAGGCAAATGGACTGATCCCAAGTTCCTTGTAGAGGTTCATTTGCTCCTGGGCCAGTTTTTCCTTATCGCCCTTGTATTTCTTCTGAATATCCTGCCACTGCTTCGACTGCTGGAATTGGGTCATCTTGGTGCTGGACTTGATCTGGGATGCCATCAGGGGATGGGTGATCACGCGGATCAGGATGGTGAACAGGATGATCGCAATCCCAAAATTCCCGCCGATCATTTTATAGATTAGCAGTAATACGTTCGTAAAGGGGTTGACAATAATGGTTTCCCACATAGGCAAGTTCCTTATTTAGCCGTGTATGACCACTTGATGGCCCCGGTCAGATCGAGGGCCACGAGGGTGTTTGTTCCGCCGGTTGGCGCAACCAGGACCAGTGTCCCGGCAGCGGCAGGGGTGGCATAAATCTTACCGGTGACCGCAACCGAATGGCATGTTCTGACCGGTATTGTCCATAAAGTAGACATTTCCCAGCTTCTGTTGCGACCACAACCGTTGTACCCACTACCAGCGGACGAGCCAATGATGGAACCGTTTAACTGCTGGGTCCAGGGCTGACCTGCAGTCCGGTCATTGGGAAGGCATATAACATGCCGTTGGCGTCCCCAGCGTAAACATTGGTGCCATCCGCCGCAGGACCGGTCCAGATCCAGGAGGAGGTGGTTTGCTGTCGTATGACCGTCCCATTGCTGGTATTTATTGAAGCCAGTTCTCCACTGTATGTACCGACATAGAGGGTATTATTCGGACCTAAGACCGGAGAACCGAGGACAGCGCCATTAACGTTCTGCATCCACACTTCACGACCGGTCTGGGCGTTGACAGCATAAACGTGACGTCCCAGGGTCCCAAAATAAATATTGGTGCCGTCGGATACCGGGGCGCCCCAGATGGCCTGGTCGGCCTGGAAAGGAGAGACCCATTTTAGCTGTGCCGGTGAAGCTGACAGCATAAAGGTTGTAATCGGCATTGGCTGCATAGATCGTATCAGCAGTGACCAGCACGCCTCCGATCCAGCGATCCTTGGCCTGTTCGAAGCGCCAATTTTCAGCACCGCTCGGCGGGGTTCAGGCTGTAAAGCTTATGGTCGAAACTGCCCACGATCAACTGCCCATCGGGAGTAAGCATGGGAGTGGCATAGAAAGGTGTGGAGGTGGCTGCCTTGGCCGGGTAACGCCAGACTTCAGTCCCAGTCTGCAAGTTGACGGCATAGACGAACGGGCCGCCGGCAATATAAGCATTGGTCGCATCGGCAGTAACGCCGGGCCAGGAAGAGGCCGTCAGACCGGTGGCGCACCCGCCCAGCAAACACCGCCAGGCCAAGCGCCAAGCCAATCAACAGCAGATATTTTGTCTTCATGAAGTCTTGTTTCTCCTAATGAACGGGGTCGTAGCCCCCGGGATTGAACGGGTTACAGCGCAGGACACGCCAGACAGCCATTGCGCCGCCTTTCAGGACACCGTACTTGTAAACCGCCTGGTAACCGTAATGCGAGCAGGAGGGATAGAAGCGGCAGGTATCGGGCGGCAGGGTTTTAGCAAAACTAGCCTGGTACAAACGGATAAGTCCCAGCACGACCAGGCGCGGCCGTTCCAAATGGTGCGGGGTAGATCGCGGGCACGCGGTTCGTCTGAATAATCATGAGGCAGGTGTTCGAAACTCATAGGTTTGGTCGATGAGACCGGCTCGCTTCAGCAGATATGGACAGGGCTTCACGGGCCTGGAAAACATTCGCCTCCGCAAGCGGAGAACGGGCGATGAGCAGCAATTGCGACCCGGGAACAGTCGCGGGCAACAAGTTCGTTCATGGCAGCCCGCAGGAGACGCTTGGCCCGGTTGCGCTTGACCGCATTCCCAACCGCAAGACCCGGCACTAACCCCCACGTGCGTTCCAGGCAAATCCGATTTGAGCACATACAAGACAACAAGCGGGTGGGCGTACGACTTGCCGGTACGCCGCACCCTGATGATATCGGTTGAGCGGGTCAGGCGAAAACTGCGTTTCACCTGCGCCTGCCAGCTCCAGTCCAGATAATCAAATCCCGTGATATCGTGATCCTACCAGCGGACGTGCTTGACATGCTGGTTGCTGCGGACGCTCAGGCGGAGGCGGCCTTTCATGCGGCGCCGCTTCAAAACCTGGCGGCCATCGGCAGTGGACATGCGCTGGCGGAAACCGTGCACACGCACGCGCCGCCGGATCTTTGGTTGATAAGTACGCTTGGGCATTACCAGACTCCAATTAAAAGAATTACTGCTTTTTGCATAGACATGAAACCATAAATAATAAATTGCGGCAATCCCGGCAATTTTGAATTCACATCTTTGCGCAGTTCTCGAAAAACACCAAACGGCGGTTCCTCCGCCGGGGTTTTACGGGATATGGACGGTTGGCAATTATAACCGAGGGGGGTGATTCGGTCAAAGGACAATCACCTCCAAACCCGAGGCGGATAGGCATCCCCTACCTCTCTAGGAGGATTTTCCCCTTCAGGTTTCGAGGAATATTAGGTGTGAAACCACCAGTCCACCACGATAGTTACCGTCCAAGTTTTAGAATGCACTGGTAAAGTCAACTAAATTTGCATATTTCTTCATTTGAACGAATAGAATGTTCCTGTCCCACTGGCTGAGTTGGAGCCAAATCCTCCTAAACCAGGAAATAAGCGATCTTTTTTGAATCCTTAAGTTAAGTCGCGACATTATAACGCATGAATAAATCATTTCGATCTCACCTGTTTCAGATCCATTAGGATATTTATTTAAGTTTTGAACTTATCAGGCTTTTCATTTCACGTAACTGTAATACGCCGCGGAAATTTGGAGTTGTCGGGCGAGCGGTATTCTTTAATGTATCCTGGTTCCATCGAACCTATTAGCGCTCGGGTCTTTCTTCTTGTAAAAGAGAGAAGAAATGGTTGTATCCGATCGTAAGCCGCTGACCGGGGACTCGCGGCGCAAGTGTTTTAGATCATCGTGTCATCTCAACACTGGGGGCGGATCTCGCTCCGGAATGGTGACGGCACCACTGGCACCCCAATGCCGGAACGAGCTGCGTTGCCAGATTGTTCTTCCAATCGCTCCAATCTGACGGATTGTCACGCGGCTTCCGGGGCGGTGAGCCAGTCCTTCACCGCTGACATAGCTGCGGTCGTCTTTGCCGAAAGGCATCCAGGCAGTGCTCAGCTCAGCGATAGAGCTGCCGGTCAGGTTGGCCGCGGTGGATCCAGATCACCCCCAGGGTGTCGCCCAGCCAGCGCAGTGCGGCGATGTCACGCAATTCAATTTTGACGATCACTTCCGGGAAATTTGGCAGGGCTGCCGCCACCAGGACCGCATCCGGGTCGCCGCAGGTGGTTGATGACGACCAGTGCTGGCTCCGTGGCGAGATAGTTCTCCAGCCCGCCAATGATCGTCCTCGTACAAAATAGCGACGGTTACCCGGCAAAGGAGTTGGAAAAGCGGCTATTATCCGCCCCGTACCGCAAGCGCGGCAGGTCGGGTCAGGTCCGGGACGCCAAATTTTACTTACCGGCTTTGGGGTCGGGGAAGATGGCGGTGGCGGCGTAGACACCGCGATATTCCTCGGGAAGCATGCCAGCCAGGTGACGCATGACCAGGTCGGCGTTGCGCTGGCGGGAGAGACGCCCGCTCGCCCCCCTTTCCCTTCCACAGGAGGAAATCGATCGGCTTGCCGATGTGCATTTCCAACTGCGGACGCCCGCCCCGGACGGCTTTTTTCCAGAAATCATCGGTGGTGCCGACGATGGCAACCGGGACGACCGGCAGCCCGGATTGTTCGGCGAGGTAAGCGATCCCCAGCTTGGCTTCGCGCAACCCGGGCTTATGCGAACGTCCGCCTTCGGGGGCGATCAGCAGGGAATACCCAGAGCGAAGGATCGCCAGGACTGTATCGAACATGGCCCGGTCATAATCGCCGCGGTGGACGGGGATGCCGCCCCACAGGCAGGCAAGAATTTCTGCCCGGGACGGTCCCATACTTCCACGGCGCCCATGGCTTCCACCGCCTTGGGAAAGAAAACTCCGGCAAAGGGCGGATCGAAGAGGGAGACATGGTTGATGGCAACGATGTAAGGCTTACCCTTAGGGACATTTTCCTGCCCGGTGATCTTAACCGGGGCAAGGACCCGGAAAACCGTACGCAGGACCACCCGCAGGAAGGGGCGAGCCAACCAGACCCGCCACCAGGCGGGGCGGTACTCTTTCACCGGCATAACGCCTCCACTTTCTGGAAAACTTCATCTGCAGTCATTTTGTCCGAGTCGATAATCACGGCATCCTCGGCGGCGCGGCAGGGGAGAAAGCGCGGGTGGAGTCGATCTCGTCGCGGCAACAGACCCCGGCGAGTACCTGCTCGTAATCAGCCTGACCGCCGCGCTGGATGATCTCATTGTAGCGGCGGCGGGCACGCTCCGGAGCGGAGGCATCCAGGTAGATCTTCAGGTCGGCTTCCGGCAGGACGACCGTGCCGATGTCACGTCCCACCATGATCACCCGCCCGCGCAGACCGATGCGGCGCTGCTGGGAAGCCAGCGCCCGGCGCACGTCCCGGTAAGCCGACACCGGGGAAACATTGGCTTCCACGTCCGCCCGGCGGGTCTCCCAGGTAATATCCACGCCGTCCAAGCAGGACATCACAGGCACGCCCATCTTCCTGCGAAGGAGGGCGGACATCGATCTGGGCAGTCTGGGCAAGTTTCGTAACAGCCCCTTCATCGCTGATGGCGAGACCGCGCTGCAGGGCACCCCAGGTGACTGCCCGGTACATCACCCCGGTATCGAAAAACAAATAACCCAGGGAATTGGCGAGCCGCCGACCCAGGGTGGACTTGCCGGAGGCTGCAGGGCCATCAATGGCGATGATGTTTGGAATTGGCATGGGGATTAGAAACCACCGATCATGGGGAAGTGGGAAGACCCTGGCTGTCGAGCATCAGGTCGGAGCGGACCCAAAGGATTACTTCCTGGCGCAGGATGGGCATCTGGCGATAGACGAACCAATTCAACCAATTTGTCGTGGTGGCATGAGCCCAATCAGCCACTTCGGTAAGCGGCAGGGCTTCACCGCGGTAATCGGCAGCGAGAGTCAATTTATCAATGGTTGAAATGACCAGCGGAGGATTCGCGTCCGAAGCCAGGGCAGTTACATCGGTCACCTGCCAATCACGAAAGAGCCAGTGCAAGGCGGGGGAATCCACGCCAAGGATGGTCAGCGGAAGCTGGGCGGCAACCCCGGCGTTCAGATCCGAGACCTGGTTGGCAACAGCCAAGAGCACGTCCACCCTCCCGGTACGGGGTTCCGGCTGCCAAAGCTCAACCGTCAAAGGTTGTCGTATGCCGGCGGCACCGGTGCTCATGGCCAGGGTAAAGGCGGATAAAGCCAGCACAGCGCTCCAGACCCCGCCCAGGCGGGCTGTGGCACCCGACCAACCCGCCCTGACCAGCAGGAGACTCAATGCGATCAGGAGGACGACTGCAAGCAACAAGGAAAGATGCATGCGGGCATCCGGGTTATCGAGAGCCAGGGTGGTGATGCCCGCCAGGTTCAACCAGCCAAATACGAGCAATGAATCCACCAGGACGATGACACCGGCGATCTCCCAGGGATTGCGACCGGCAAAATCGAAGTGATGACCCAGTTCAATGGCTGCCAACGCCCAAAGAGGCAGGAGCGCCCAGCCAAGGTCGGTGGTTTGTTTGCCGGGATAAATCAACGCCAGGATCAACGCCACCAGTGCCCAAAGCGCCAGGCGGATGGAGAGCGTGTCCCGCTTGATGAAACCCGCGCACGGCCGCGGCAATACCAAAACCGAGAGGAAGAATCTCGTAAGCCGGCAGGGCGAGCAAGGGACGCCAGATTTGGGTGTCGGAAAGGGTCCACCAGCCGCGCAGGAATTCAACAAAGGAGTTGACAAAGGCTGATAAACCAATGGGAGAAAGGAGGAACAGGCTGCCAAGGGCAACCAGGGTGCCCAACCCCCAGGCAAGCGCGGAGGAGTAATTTCCTTTCAGGAGATTGCGACCGGATTGCTGAACGGGAACGGACGGAGCCATTTCCGGTTTTATTTCGACGACAACAGGTGTTAAAGAATTTCCAGCCGGTTCAACCGGATGATCGCCTTCGGTTTTTTCCGAAACACCCGGATCGATTTTTTCCCGGCGCAAGGCAGATGAACGCCGGTCAATCACCGAGATCAGCGCCCAAGCAAGAACCAGCCCCAGCAACCCAAACCAAACCGAGGGTCCCGAGAGCAGCGCCAGACCGGCGAAAAAGCCGGCAAGGGCGCGGTGGTCGTCCAGCCACATCAACCCGGCGATAACCAGGCAAGCCACTGACAGCATGGGTCCGCCTGCCAGGCGCGACATGGCAACCAGCCCGGGGTCGACCGCCAGCCCAAAGGCGAGGATCAGCGCCGGGAGACGACCGATGCGCCCGCGCATAAACCAGGCTGCAAAGACCAGGGCAGAGCCTGCCAAGGCGGGGAAGAAACGCGCCAGGAAATTCGAAGCGCCAAAGATATAGAAGAATATCGAAGACAAGTGTACGTACGCGGGGTTTGGACCCAACAGCGGATGCAGCCCCTGGGTCACGTGCAAAGCCTGGAGAGCCCAGGCGGCTTCGTAATCGGAAAGGGGCAGCGCACCGAGGTTAAGGAAGCGCAACCCGACAGCAACAACCAGGGCAATGGCGAATATGGCATGTTCGAGGGTGGGCTGGAATTTGATCATTGGCAGTATTTTAACATGGTAGTTGCGACTTAAGTCGTACTTACGGTATTTGCAATCATCGCTCAGGGAACTTCGTAAACAACCACCTGCCCCTGCTGGAAGACGGAGGTGAGGTGCTGCTGGAACTTGGTTTCGTTGAGGTGATAGGTATTCCGTTCCAGGGTGCCAACAAAAACATAACGGATGTCGTACTGCTGCAAGAGGGACTGGGCATCCTGCCAACTGGAGGTTTCGTACAAGCGGCGGATGTCATCCAGGCGGGTGCCCTGGGGAGCATAGGTGCCACGCCACTGGGCCTCATGCATGGGCCAGCCCAATACGGTGGGCAGTCCGCTGTAGGTGGAGATGCGGGCATAATCCGTGTAACTGGCATCAATCTTGGTGGCCTCGACAATTACGCCGTATGGCGCGCTGCGCAGCCAGGCAGCCGCAGCCATGTCATCGGGCTCGATACGGGCGTAATATGCGCCGCCATCCAGGGTCCAGACCTGGGAGGCGGTCTGCAAGGGCTGTGGATCTCCAGCTTTGCGTGCGGCGGCAAGATTATCCTGGAAGGCAGGCACCTGAAAGTCCCCGGTCTTATTGAGCACGCCAAGAACCGGGTAAACCAGCGCCATGAACAACACGACGGCAAGTCCCACCCGGTAAACCCAATTCCAGGCGCGGCGCAAATTTTGCAGCATGACGGCGACGCCAAAAGCAGCAGCCACACTCAACAACCACCAGGCCTGGTAATAGAACTTGAAGATGGTGTTCATCCGGTTGTCGAACTGGTCGCGCAGGAAAACAAATTCCGGGGCAATGACCAGGACCGAACCAACCACGATCAAAAATAATGCAAAGACTGTCGATGAAGGAACAAACGGCGTGAGGTGTTGCTCGGGTTTTTCAGATTCTTCCAGATGCTCATCGGTTTTTTCCGATTTTAAGAGGAGCGCCAATGCGGTTCCGAGGAGGACGACCAGGGTAAGGAGCCCCCCGATAAATGAAAGGCGGCGGAGGGAGGCAGAAGAAAAATAAGCGGCGGCGCTCAAGAACCCTTCACCAGACATGAAATCGTTGACCAGGTTTGGCGCGGCAACCCTGGCGTAGAAACCCAACAGCCAGGAGAAAATCCACAGAGCCAAAGCCGCGGCGCCTGCCAGGCCAAAACCAAGTGCCCATTTTGCAGGGCGTTTTTCTGCCCGCCAGAGATAGACCAGCCAGGCAAAGATCGCCAGGAACAACGGTCCAAACATGACCCACAACTGGGCAGCTCGAGTGGGATTTTCAAGGTTGGGCAGGATGCCGCCCGCCTGGGAGGAAAAGCCCACGTAAAACGGGAGGTAGAGCAGGATTGCCAACAGCCCGAGCGGCACACCCAGGGCGAAAACCTCTTCGAGGCGTTTCCAGGTCCAGCCAAATTCCAAGGCTCTGACCAGGGCAAAAGCACCCACCAGCAGGGCAAAGCCGCTGAGGATATCCCAGGTGTTCAGGAAGGCAAGCCCGCCCAGGACAAGCGACCCAAAGAACAAGCCAAGGGGACGAACAGGCAGACGATATAACCCCAGGTTCGTCTCACCTTTCCAGCCGCCAAAGAACAGGTTGAGAGCCACTCCCACCGCAAGCAAATCAAAAGGCATCGCCAGTACGTGAGGGTGAAGATCTCCCAGCAGGTACGAAAAGAAGGGGAACTCATCAATGATCTCGTGCCAGACCCCGGCAAGATTATATTCCGTGATCACGCGGGAGGCACGCCACCACCAATAATAGCGCTGAGGGATCCAGCCAAGCGGCAGGGTGGGCGGATCACGCAAATCCTGCAGGTCGAGCCATTTCCAGAAGGCAGATGTGGCAGAGCCGTCCGCTCCGAATTTCCAAAAAATGCCCCGGTTGTGGAGGACATCCAAAAAGCCCTCGAAATTGCTGACGATCAACAGGAAGAAAGGACCGAGCAGCGGCAGGCTGGTCAACGAGCGGGGATGGGAAGGATGAACCCTGCGCCAGGCTGCCAGGAGGTTATAAAGCACGCCATACGCCCCGAGAGCGCTGAGAGCAAATACCAGCGCCAGCATCAGGTTAAAGGCAACGCTGCCCAGCGTGCCGGTCAGCTTTGCCAGCATGGCAGTCATCACGTAGCCAAAATAGTAATACGAGATGGCGTATCCCGAAAGCCAGGGGTCATGCGGGGGGAAGGTCGGCGAATGCAGGATGGCGTTGATAAACGCCAGTTCCATCGGTTTTTCGGTACCGATAATTTCAGGATTGCCGGCGCGTACGAATGCCATGAAAACAAATGCAGCAAAAAACAGGATTTCAACCGTGAGCACCAGGCGCCAATTCGCCCTGATCCACTCCCCCAGTGCCCTGCGAGCCTCCTGCCGGACCATCGTGGACCCGGACACAACCACCAAAACCACGAGCCCAAAAACCAAGCCACTGATGTCATTCTGGACGATACCCAAGGAAGCCATCATCCAAAAAACATAGCCCCAGACCAGCAACCCAAAAGTGCGCGCCAGGCTGAAGCCGCGGTCGGCGAGCCCCGGGAACAGCTTATATGCCAGGGGGAAGGTCAACCAGCCCAGAGCGGAAACGAGAAGGTACCATGCCAGCAGAGACAGCATAAAAAACCAAATTCCTTCATTCCAAGGCAGGGGCAAGCGCAAGGTTTTTTACCATGCGATAATATCCGCCGCTGCCTTCAGCAACCTTTGGATGCCCGCTCAGATGGGAGCCAATCACCTTGTATCCCAGGTGTTCGTAAAGGCGGCGGGCATTTTCGTGACCAAATGAAACGATCAACGAGCTTTTTTGTAATCGTGACTCTGTGCCAGTTTTTCGGCATACGCCATCAGCAAAGTGCCCACGCCTTTTCCCTGGAATTCGGGGAATACGGCAAGGTTACTGATATAGAACTCATCGGGGGCGGTCTCTTTCAGATCTCCATAAGCAGACTGTGACACTGCCAAACGAACGGTGTACGCCAACCCCAGTACCCGGAGCAAGTCCCAGCCAGTCATCAAATCCAGTTTTGAAATGATCTTTCCCGGGTACGCCAGCAGCAATCCTGCCACCATGCCGGCTCGCTCCGCCACAAATGCGCGGGAAATACTCAGCCGGTTACCCCGGCGGAGGAAAAGTCTTTCAAGCACGTGTAAAGTTGATAGTCCTTTTTTTTGACCAAACAGCCAGTCGGCTTCGATACCCATCGATAAATAGATGAGCCGGGCAACACGGTCAAAATCAGCAGGTGCGGCTGGACGAATATTAAGTGATTGTATCATTCCAGTTTCGGGGGAGCGAAAATTTGCCATCTGGCCCGGGGGGAAATTCGAAAACTCTGACCACGGCATCCAGGTTTAGCGGTCCGTAGATGTGGGGGAAAAGCTCATCGGCTTTATCCGTACCCGGTTCCCAGCGCAGGACGGGTTTAATCCGGGAGGGGTCGATCACCAGGATCACCAAACCGGACTGCCCTGAATAGAAAGAATTGGCTACGCGCAAAACCTGACCGGCTTGCGAGCAATGGATGAAACCCTGGCTGGATAGCGAATCAGCCGAATAAACCCCGGCTGCCTGTGCCGAGGACCAGGATGAAAGCGAGGTAATGTGGTAAATGGAACCCGTCACGGGCTCACCTGGCTGCCAGCAATGACCTTGTAAATCACGGTCTGCCCATCCCGGTAGACTGCCTGCCAGAGCACATTGTTGTTGGCGTCGAATTTAAGCAGCCCATCCGCAGCGCCGGCAGGAGCGGGCCCACCGGGAGCGCCAGGAGCATACTTGGCGCGCTCCAACTGACCGACGATAATGTATTGAACGTTGTATTTCGTTAAAAATGCGCGGGCGGCGACCAGATCGGTGGTGGTGTAAAAAGCATCCACCTCCCTGCCGCGCGCCTGCACGGTGGGTGTGTCCGTGACGCGCTGCTGCTCTTCGTGCCATTCCCAGCCGACCACATCCGTCAGACCGGTGTAGATCGAGAAACGACCCAGCCAGGCATATTGGACCCCGGCGGGGGCAGCCTCAGCGATGACCGGAGAACCGGGGACGTTCTGCAGCATCCATTGAATGGCGCGGTAATCTTCGCTCAGGTCCATATCCACGCCAAACTCCGAATAACGGGCATAGTCCATGTAGGTCATGCTGTCGAGAGTGTGCGGGGTGGAAGCTGTCATGCGGTCGCGGATCTTGTCCGCGCCGCCCACCAGCAGGACCAGTGCGGCGCCAGCCACGAGCAACGCCGCGACAACCTGCCAGAATACCCGCCAGCCACTCAGCCACTTGCGCAGTTCGGGAACCAGCCAGGTAAAAGCAGCCGCGGCGCTGAGCCCCAGCAAGTACCCAGCTCTGGACACCAAACTTGAAGACAGTGTTAAAACGCCCAATATCACCGGTGACCACGATGAATTCAACCATCATGGTCAACAGCAAGCCGGTGCCTGTCATAAAGAGTACCAGCCGTTTCAGGTCGGGCATGCCCGGGCGGAAGATCAGGATCGCCGCCCAAACCGCCAGCGGCAGCGCCAGCCAGAGGATGGTAACTCCCGTCCAGGGGACATTCTGGGAGGGAACTCATCACCCAGGCTTGCTGACCCACCAGGGCTAAAAGTATGACCACCAGCCCGCCGATGATCAGGCCGCGGTATGGACGCAGTTTGTACAACGAGGAAAGCGGCGTTTCAGCCAGCCACTGGCGCGTTTCCCAGGTCATCCAGGAAACAATAAAGAACAGGAAGACGCCCCACTGGATGAGGTAAACAGAGAAGGGTGTGCGTTCCCCGGTCCAGAGCTGGACCGAATTGTAGGCCTGTCCAAACCAATGGGCAAAGGGCTGGTACAACACGAGTGAAAGCCCGCCCAGGGCTGCCAGCGCAGCCGCGGTAAGCAGGAGATGTTTCGCCCAACCCGGCAACTGCAAGCGGATCAATTCATATTTACCATAACGCCAAACCGTATACGCCAGAACCACCGCTCCAAGGGCGATGTAAGTGTAGAAATCCCAGGTGTTGGTGGGCTTCAATGACCCGATGATCAAGCCACCCATAAAAAAGCCGATGACCGCGTTGAGTGGATTTTCCCACCTGGCTTTGGACAACAACACGGAAAGCGCCCAGGAAATGGCAAGCACGGTCAGCATGAGGGCGATCATGTGGGCGTGCAGGTCAGAATAGATAAATGTGAAAACCGGAAATTCGTAGAAATCGTTATACCCGGGCGGGAAGATGCGGCTGGAGAACCAATACCAATCCCCGGGACCATAGGGCAGGTTCACCCCGCCGACCACCATGAAGAAACCCTTCACCGTCCACCAGATGTGCTGGAAGAAGCTGCCGACGTCAATCACACCATCCGGGGCCGCAACCCGCTGGAAACCCTGACTCAAGCATATGGAGGATGCCCAGGTTTCCAAGCAGGACCATGGCGGAGGAAGCCGAAATCCCGCCAATAAAGGGCAATCCAAAAAGCTTCTTTTCAGGCTCTACGGTGCCCGGGACAATTGCAGCCTTAATCCCATCCAGGATGTTCCAGCCGACCGAAAAGGCTGCCACAGCCAAACAAGCGAACAGGGTGGGCAGGATGAAATTGTAGGCAATGGAGGGCACGATCCCCAGCAGCTTAACCGGCGTGCCGACGATCACATAACCGTAATAGTAATAATTAATGTATCCGCCGGCAAACCAGGGATCATAAGGCGGGAAGGTGGTGCTCTTCAAGATGGCATTGAAGAAGGCAAAATCCATCGGCCGTTCACCGCCCTTGGAGGGGTGCCAGAGGTCAGGGTTGCCGAGTCCGAATGAACAAGTCGACCAGGAAAAAGCCGAGGAAGATGCCTTCGACCAGGAGGAAGTATTTCCAGCGCTCGCGGAATTCCCGGATCAAATCATGGCGCTGCCGCCAGCCGAGCAGCAGCCCAGCCAGCACGATAATCCCAAGGGAGATCCCGATGATGAGCCGGCTGTAGGAGAGCCCCAGCGAGCCAGCCATCCAGGCCAGCCAGGCCCAGAGCAGCAACCCGACAATGCGCGCCAACGGGTAACCGTGATCGGAGAGACCCGGGAAGGCTGCCCGCACCAGCGGATAGACTACCAGCCCAAGCGCAAAGATGACCAGGTACCAGAGCACCAGGCCCAACCCCGGGTAACGGTTAAAGAGGGCATTGGGATCAAACAGGTCGGACCAGGTGCCGCCAGCCTGCTGGACCGCCAACTGGTCGGTTGGAAGCAGCAGGTTCTTATAGGTGTCAGCCTGCCCGGGCGTGAGGTGGACGGCCGTGGAATAGTCCACTTTTCCGAGGACAGCCTGCACGGTCGACGAGGTGTAGCTGGCATTCTTTTTGAAGATCAATACCTTGGGATGATCGTAAAAAGTAAATGATTCCTCAGCGGACTGATCGTTGATGACCAGCGGGCCGAGGGTGGGATAGGATTCGAAGGTGGCAACCAGGTCAAACCCCAGGCTGCCGTGGAACATACCCGGTTCCGCCGTGCGGTAGCACCAGATGATATTCTTATCGGGAGGGCAGCCGATCAAATTACGGTAGTACTCGGTAGTCAGCGGATAACGTTCCGGGATGCGGGTGATCTGCGCATACTGATGATTAGTGGGGATAAAAATGTAATCGGTCTGGTCGAGCACGCTCTGGATGCGGGCCAATTTATCGGCGTTATCATCCCAGTAGACCTGCAGGTTCAGGGTGCCGGGATAAATGCCGCCAAAAGCGTCATACCCCCCGATACGGAACGGCAGGGGATAGTCGTAATCGGTTTCGTTAGCAACGCCAGCTCCGACCAGGACAAGCGTACCACCGCTGGTCTGAACCTGCAGGTAATATGTAATGCCGTGCTGGAGGCTTAACGGTTGAAGGAGGTTCAGGGTGACCGGGTCACCGCGCGGGTCGCTGGTGGGTGTAAAGTTTTGGGTCACGACCAGGTTTGCCAGGACCTGGTCGGGCTGCGGATCGGGGTTGGTGGAGAGGGTCACGGTCAGGGTCTGCGGACCGGAACTGGAGGTATCCGCCACATGAGCTAAAAGGATCGAGGTCAGCATGCCGTCGTTCTGGGTTGAAAACGCGGCCTGGTATGGCGCCCCGGATTGAATGGTGCCATCATACGGGAAGGGCAGCGGCTGCTGGGCTACGGTCCCATTGGGCAATTGGGTGTCCAGGTTGATCGGACCGGGGATGTTCTGGTAGATCCAGTCCGAGGCGGCAATGCGCGGTTCAGGGCGGGTATAGATGCCGACAAAAGCATAAGCATAGGCTGCGGTTGCGCCCAGGACCAACACGCCGACCGTCACAGCCAGGATGCGGCGCCAATTAAAGCGCTGAGATTCGCCAGGCGCGGTTTTGCCCAGTCAAAGACCACCCAAGCGGCCATCAGGGAGAGCGTGGGATAGATGGGAAGTTCGTAGCGCATCATGGGGTTGTACTGCAGCGACTGCCAGACAAAGTAGATGGCGGTCCAGCTCCAGAGCAGGAGGTGCTGCCGCCAGTCACCTTTCAACATGCGCCAGCCCATCCAGAGGAATCCAGCCCAGGCGAGGATACCCAGGGGAAGCCCGAGACCCCAGACGGTCAGATTGGTAAAGGAATATAAATGAGTCCGGCGTGCCCACTGCAAGTCCCAGGGCAGATCAGCGTTGGGACTGGCCTGCTGACGCTGTTCAAGAACTTTCTGGAGCCATTCAGGATTGATCTTCAGCCCGAAGAACCCCGGACCGGTGAATGCATAGGGTTGGAAAACGCGGAATGCCAGCAGGGAGAAAAATGCCCCGATAACCAGGAAAACGAAGGCTTTGGCTATGAAATCTTCGATCGACCTGCGCCCGGCAGGTTTCGCATCAGGAGAGATATCCAGGGCAGGTTGAGGTGGAGTGGATTTAAAATAGCGGACGACAAGCGCAACCGGAAGTATCACCGCCACGGCGACCGCATTCAGCTTGGAGGCAACTGCCAGCCCCAGTGCGACTCCCAAAAGCAACCGTCCACCAAGTAAGAGGGTCTTGTAAAAGGTTCAGCAGGGGGAGCCAGAAACGGGACCTGGGAGATGCTTTTTCCTGAAATTCCACCGCATCCGCCAGCGGCTCTTTCCATTTCCCGGTAGCGATCACCGCACCCACGGCTATAGCCAGGAATACAAAAAATGTATAGAAACTGTCGGTGGTATAGAAATGCGACTGCTGGATCTGCATGACCGCAACCGCGGAAAATGCTGCTGCCAGTAATGCCACACCCGGTTTATAGAGCCGCCTTACAATGAAATACAAGAGAAGAATTGTGCCCAAGTCCGCCACAGCCGAAAGCTGCCTGCCCAACAAGGTCACGGAATCCAGTTTTCCGAGACTCTCGGCAAGGGAGTGGACAATGAATAGCGGCAGGGTGCCGTACACGTAGGCGGGGTAACCTACAACCGAGGGATTCAGGGTCGACCTGGCGGTATTAAAATAGTCAGCCAGGTTGTGCAACGGTTGGATCCCCATGGTGACGGCAGTCATGAAGTTCTCATCCGGGTGCTGGATGTTCAAGCCACCCCAGTCGCTGCCAGTCAAACGGAAATAGGCAGCAGCCAGCAGTACGACGATCATGGCAACATCATAAAGCCAGGTGAATCTTCTTCTTGGGGACGGGAATTACCGAACTCGATATCATCAAACCTCAATTAGCTTTGGCCGCGGGGACAAAGAAAATATAAAAATTCTTGCCCTCCTGGTTGGTTTTTGAAACATAAAGACTGGCGGTCCCCTGCGGATAAAGAGCCTCAAGTTGAGGCAGCGAGGTCGGATCCGTAACGCTCACGATAAACAGTTTTGGTCCCTGGACCTCGAGGGTGCTGTTGAAATTATCAGGCCAGACGGCAAAGTCACGGTCCGGAATACCTGCCCAAACCCCGGGTAAACGCGTATCCACCCAATATGGAACGGGTACGATCCAGGCGTTGTCCGTTGAGCCATAGGTCAACCCAAAATATTTAATGACATCGCCCATCTCGGACGAATTCCAGGAAGACGCCGTATACTGGCTTGAAAATTGGTTGAAGACAAGGTCATAATTCTGGAAGGCAGACCACCCCGCCAGGACAAGCACAAGCAACCAGGCCAGGGCGGTGCGGGTAAATGAGCTTTTTGGCAACCCCTGCTGGGACAAGGAGGAGGGATCTGCTTCTGGGAGGCCGCTGACACCCGGGTGCTTATATCGAAGGATCGCCGTAACCAACCCGTCCAGCGCTATCGACACGATCAAGAAAGTCGAAATAATTGCCCCGCCCGTCCGGTAGGTATTCGGGTTTTCAACCGGGAAGGCCAATGCCAGCGTTGAGGGAAGCTGCAGCAAGGGGATCGAAATCACCAGGAACAAGTCCTGCCAGTGGCGCTGCCGGATATAGCGGGCAATAAGCAGGACCACACCGATCACGAACAACGCCCCGCAGACCACGTCAAGGGCCGGGCGGAGGGGAATGGAATGCGGCCACACCTGCCCGTCATCCCAGTTGAACATGCGCAAGGCATTCCAAAAATTGGAAAGAAAAATCTGCAGGACAGGACCCGGGAGAGGTTGTTCAACTCCGGTCAGACGGGTAAGCGAACGCATCATGACCGATTCGGGATTATCCACAAAGTAGCGGAATAATGGCAGGAAAACCACCAGCGAGGTCGAGACTATGATCAGCAGCCACATGACAGCCTTGCGGAGCGTATCTTTAGAGCGCGTATGCAACCAATACAACCCAAAAATTACGACCACCACGACCGGCATAATGCGAAATGAACTGTAGCCGTGCAGACCCAGCCCAAGCGCCAGACCGGCAAGGATGAAATCATTGCGGTTCTGCCTTCTCAGCCCACGCAACAGATAATAGAGCACAATGGCAGTGAAAAGTGGGGCAAGGGGAAAACGCAGCCCGGCGCGTGAAATGACGTTCGGCCAGTAGGCGATCCCGGTAAAGAACACCGCCAGCAGGCCAATGCGCCTGCCTCCCAACTCCTTGCCGAGCAGGTACATGAAAGGGAGAGAGGCCAGCCCCAACAGGACCGTGCCAATTTTCAGGGTCAGGAAGGTCAGCCCTGTTTTGAAGATCCACGACATGAGGATCGACCAATACATCTGGAAGCCTTCACGACCGGAATTGCGCACGAAGAAAATGTGGGTCTGACCCTGGGTGATGTCATAGAGATCCAGGATCTTTTCAGCGTGATCGCTGGTGGGTTCGGAGGGCACTCCGCCCAGGTTATATAAGCGGAAGAATATGACGACTCCAGCCACAACCAGGATGAGCAGTGTCCAGCGGGTTACTTTTAATTGCCAGCTTTCGCCAGTAAAAAACCCTTTAACCCTCTGCCAGGCTGTCCTCTGATCCCCCGCCCGCTGCCAAAACGCCCAACCCAAAAAAATAATCGCCAGCACCCATAAAGTTACGTTAAGACCAGTGAACAAATTCCCACCAAGAGTGAGGAATGCAAGAATGGAAAATAGGATCCCCAGGATAAGCGGCAGCCGCCTGACCCGCATGTTTTCCGCCCGGGTTTCCTTTTCAGGTAAAGGTGCCGGTGACCATTCCCTGCGGAGGATGGCGAGGATGAGCCAGGCAAGGCCAAACCCATAGAAAACCAGCCCGGGGATAGCAGTACGGTTGGGAGAAAGTTCAAAAGACCGTTGTCCGAGCAAAGCAAATGCCAGGGCGACCAGGGAACGCCAGGGCCATTCCCCGCGGGGAGCTTTTACCCCGGGAGCTGCCGGCTGCGCGTGAAGGTCAGGACGAGGTGGATGAAGCTCATCTTCATTCGGAGGAACGGCAGGAAGCCGATAGGCCTTCAATTCAATCTTTTGTCCACGGTCCCAGAACTTGAGCCTTGATTTTATAAAATCAAGGAGGCTGGGTTCCCGTTCAGGAGGTTTTTGTTCTGAATTCATGGTTTATCATCCCGGGCTAATTTCCTGGCGATTACCAGGATGCTCTCACCCCAGCGCATGGGCAGGAATGGCAGCCCAACGATCGCCTGAAACCCGCCAAGGGAGCCGAAAAAAACTTTCTGCAATCCGTTTGGAAGACCATTTATGTAGGGCACATCCCAAAAACCATCAGAAAATACCTTCAGAATTTTAAAACCTGCCGACCTGACCATGTCCAACCAATCCGCGGGGGGCTTGAGCGAAATATGCGTGGGGTCCTGATAGCCAATCCACTTTTCACCTTTCAAGGGCTTTAATAGAGAAGAGAGGTTGGGGGTGGCAAGGATCAGCACGCCACCGGGGGCGACCACCCGTCCCAGTTCGGCAACCCCTTTTTCGGGGTGCGGCAGGTGTTCAACCACGTGCTTGATGATGACAAAACCAAAAACAGAATCCGCAAAGGGGAGGGATTCAGCGCTCGAAGCAAGGTGGGAGGTCTGTGAAGCCACTCCCTGAGATTGATGGAGAGCCCAGGGGTTAATGTCGGTTGCCACCGTTTTAAAATTGCTTTCCAATTGCCCAACCAGGTGCCCGAGCCCTGAACCAATTTCCAGTAGTTGTGACCCGCGCCTGCCATAACGGCGGGCAAGGATTGCGTAAAAACGGTTCGACCACCAATACTGGCTGTACTTGGCGAATGAAACATCCTGGTAAGTGTGAGTACAAAAATATTTATCGTCGAAGGACATGCTTTAATTCAGCCAGCGCAACCGGGACCGGTCAACCCGCACCCATCAATTTTCTGAACAATTTCTCGTATTCGCCCGCCACCGTATCGGGGTGGTAGAGGCGAGCCAGTTCCTGCGTGTCACAGTTGAATTCATCCTTCCGGGCGAATATATCCAGGAGTGCTGCTGAAAGGGCAGCCGGATCGCCTACCGGCACCACCCTGCCCATGGAATGCATTTGAACGGGGCGGCGCACTCCCGGCAGAGCCGAAGCCACGCAGGGGACGTTATTCATCATCGCTTCCACCTGCACCAATCCAAACGCCTCGGTGGAATTTAGTGAAGGAACAACCAGCACATCCATGTTGGGATAAAAAGCTGCCAGCTGCTGCTGGGTAAGATTGCCCAGGAACTTCCAACAGCCCATCTCTTCATATTTCAAGAATGAGCGGCATCAAACGGTTGGCGTAATCCTGCTCCCCGATGACATCCTGGTATTGACCGGCAAACAAAACCTGCGCCTGCGGATATTTTTCCAAAACGGCAGGCAGGGCGTCGATCAGGATCTCGACCCCCTTCTCGGCGGCAAAGCGGGTCACCATGCCGATGACCGGCTTGCGCTGGCGGGTATGGTATGCGGCAGCAAATGTGTCCACGGCCGCGGGTTCGGTGGGAGGCAGGATCACGGGCGGGAGCAGGGGAGTCAATTTTCGCCGGTAGCGGGAAAGGTAGGCGGAGTTGTCGGCGTAATCCTGGGTATAGGTGACGATATGATCCGCGAGCAGGGCAGCCATGTTATTTTGAAACTGGATAACAAGGTTGATAAAGCGGTTGAAGATGGCGGGCGGCAGGAACAGGTCACAGTGATAGGTGAGAATGACCGGCTTGCCGAAAAGCCTTGCCCGAAGGGCAACACCGGGGGCATCAAACTGCGGCAGATGCAACTGGACAACGTCGTGACGCAAAACCTCCCTGGTCGCAATCAAGCCAAAAGTAGGGGCAATTACTCCTTTGCTCAGTCGAAATGCGACCGGGATGCGGACTACACGCACCCCATCCATTACTTCCTCGAGCGGTAATGACTTGTCGTATTGAGTGGTCATCACCGTTACCTGGTGACCCTGCCTGGCAAAAGCGCGCGCCAGCCTTTCGGCATAGATTGTCAGACCGGAGGTATGAGGGCGGTAATAGGTAAGAACGGTGAGAATCCGCATGATTAATGAGCGTGATTGTTGGAGGTAATTTCGCAGTACAAACCGACTGGAGCACAATCGATGCACTCCAACTGAAGTGTAGTGTGATTGATCCCATAGCGTTGAGCCAGCATTTCACTCACCGCCACCTGGATTTTTGCCCCTTCACTAACCGGAACGTCATCGGTCACCAGGTGTGCTGACAGCGTCCGCAGCGACCGGGTAATGCTCCAGGCATGCAGGTCATGCACGCCGCGAACCCCAACGACCGCCAGTATATCACCCCGCAGGAGGTCCATGTCGATGTCGGCGGGTGTCGATTCCATCAGGATTTCAAGGGATTCGCGCAGGATGCTCCAGGCGTTCCAGAGGATCAAAAAACCGATCAGGACACTGACCAGCGCATCGATCCAGTTAAGCCCGGTAAAGCGGATAATGATACCGGCAACGACCGCCCCCACGGTTGACGCCACATCCCCCATCAAATGGATGAAGGCACTGCGGAGGTTGAGATCGTGTTCACTCCCGCGCCTGACCAACAGGGCTGTCACCAGGTTGACAACGACCGCAACAGCTCCCACAATAATGAGGACATCCGCCTGCACGACCGGGGGGGCAGTGAAGCGCTTCCAGGCTTCATAAAATATCCCCAGGGCGATCAAGGCAAGGGTGGTTGAATTGACCAACGCCACCAGGATGCCAGCCCGGTGATAACCGTAAGTTTTACCGGCATTTGCCGGTTTGGTGGTTACCCAAAGAGCCCACCAGGTGAGCCCCAAAGCGAGAGCATCGGTGAGGTTGTGTGCACCATCGGTAAGCAATGCCAGCGAATTGGCAAATAGCCCAGCGAGGATTTCGACCACCACTAAAACAAGCGTGATGCCCAACGAAAGAGCCAAACCGGCGGATAGTGGACCTGGAAAGACTGGAAGTGCTGCCGTGTATCATAGGTCGAGCCGATTATAACCCAGCAAAATAAAAACTTCCGAAGGTTTATGCTTCGGAAGTCCGGGATCCTAAAACAAATTAATATTCTGCTTCACCCAATCGAACAACCTGCGCACCCCCAATTCCACACCCAATTTCGGTTTCCAACCCAACTCCTGCTCCGCCTTGCGGATATCGGCAACAAAAACCTTCTGGTCTCCCGGCCGCCATGTACTTCGTTCCACGGGGACGGCTTTGCCCAGCATTTTTTCAAGGAGGGGACCAAACTCAGTCCAGATGGACATGGTATTCGCCGGTCCGCCTCCCAGGTTATAGACCCGCCCTTTGACATCAGCGATCCTGTCGATGGCAGCATCGTAGGCGTTCAATAAATCTTCAACGTTCAGAATATCGCGGATCTGTTTTCCATCGCCATAAATCGTGATGGGACGCCCGGTGACTGCGGCAATGATCATCCATGCCACCCAACCCTGGTCCTCCACCCCGAACTGGCGCGGTCCATAGATGCAGGACTGGCGCAAAACGACGGTGGGGAGGCCATAAATCCTGGCATAATCCCGCACGTATTGGTCACCGGTGCCTTTCGAGCATCCGTAAGGCGAGTGGAAATCAAGCGGCTGGGTCTCGGGGCAGCCGAGCGGCAGGTCGGCATAATGCCAGCGCGTGGCGTCTTCCACCACCTTCACATCTTCCATGCCGCCGTATACCTTGTTGGTGGAAGCATACAGGAAAATTGGTTTGCGCTGGTTGAGACGGGCAGCCTCCAGCATATTGAAACGTCCCCAGGGCATTGATCTCGAAATCTTCACGGGGATGGGTGACCGAGGTGGTCACCGCCACCTGTGCTGCCAGGTGGATGATGACATCGGCAAGACGGCTGGAAGTGGTCAACAATGCGGCGTCGCGCACATCCCCCACAACGAGGTCGAAGGCTTTTGCGCCATATTTTTCCTGCAGCCATGCCAGGTTGCGGGAAGCGCCCGCCCGGCTGAGGTTATCGTAAATGATGACTTTTTCGCGGCGTTCAAGCAGGCGGCTGACATAATTGGAACCGATAAAACCGGCTCCACCCGTAACGAAATAATTCTTGGACATAATTACTCCTTTTTCCCCAAACCCATTCCAGGTTGTGATTTGTCCGGCAGTGGATCCGCAGGCAGTGTGGGATTATCCGGCGGGCCCGGGATTACATCACCCATGCCGACCGGATCCGGCTGCAGCGATAAGCGGCTCTTGCGCAACTGTCGATAAACGCCCATAAGTGTTTCCCCTTCGGTGGAGAGAGCGTAAGCGCCGATGAGCCCGGTGACGATATAGTTAAAAAAATGGCTTACCAGGGCAACTGCCAGGGAAGTATCCTGGTCGCCGCTTACCAGTGTCAGTGCCCCCACCAGGAAGGCTTCGAAGATACCGATGGCGCCCGGCAGGGATGGGACGGCGTTGCCAAGGGCGACCATGCCCAGCCCGAACAAGACCCAGACCGGTTCCGGATGGGGAAAAAATGCCCTGAGGGTCAGATAAAACTGTCCGACCGATATGGTCCAATCAACCGTCTCCCAGAGGACCGCCCTTAAGAATAACCAGCCGTCGGTCAGGATAGCCAGCCCATTAAAAAGAGGGCAAGCAGCAGATCGCCCTGCTTTTGCAGGCGAGGCCAACGACCGGTGAAGCGATCGAAAGTTTGCAGAGCCCAGAGGCGGTTACGAGCCAGCAAATACATGGCTCCCAAGCCCAAGACCATTATGCTGCCAATGATAATAGCAATGGTACCCTTACTGGCGGCTCCGACCACGAACGGGACGGAGATGATCAAGAGGAAAGCTGCAAATGTAAAATCGAGAGCGCGTTCCACCACGATGCTGGGCAGGACACCCATGAATTTCAAGTCGGATTTGCGCCCCAATAAAAAGGCGCGCCCAAACTCCCCAAGGCGGAACGGCAGGAGATTATTAAGAAGTACCCTTCCGATACCGTCAGAAAAACATCCCGGTAAGTGGCTTTGTTCTGCAAAAGGGTACGCCAGACGAGGGTGCGCACACCCAGCCAGATAATGGAGATAGCCACCGAAATCAGCAGGAACCAATAATTGGCTGATCGGATCGCCTGGATCGTCTGGCGCAGGTCGACTTTATAGAGTACAGAAGCGATGGCAACGAGGCTGATGACAACCCCGGGGAGCCAGCGGCGGGTGGATTTCCAGAAATTTGACATGGGAAGTTTTATTTCGAAGGAAGCAATAGTAAATTCATTCCCGGGTAACCCATTCCTTCAGTTTTCATCAGTCCTTTGAACCAGAGCTTATTCCTCTTCCAACCGCAAAACTGCCATGAAGGCTTCCTGCGGGATTTCAACATTGCCGATCATTTTCAGGCGCTTCTTTCCTTTTTTCTGCTTTTCCAAGCAACTTCTTCTTGCGGGTGATGTCTCCGCCATAGCATTTGGCAAGCACATCCTTGCGGGTGGCCTTGACATTGGCGCGGCTGATGATCCGACCTCCCGATGAAGCCTGGATGGCGACATCGAACAACTGGCGCGGGATGAACTCCTTCAGCTTGGTGATAAAACGCTGACCTTTATGGTAAGCATCCTTTTCATGGACGATGGCTGCCAAAGCATCCACCGGCTCCCCGTTCACCAGGATCTCCAACTTTTGCAGCTGGTCTGCACGGTATTCCTCGAACTGGTAATCGAGGGAGGCGTAACCACGCGTCCGGCTCTTCAGTTCGTCGAAAAAATCGATGATGATCTCGGAGAGGGGGATTTCGAAATTCAACTGGACCCGGTGCGGAGCCGGGTATTCCTGGCTTTTATAAGTGCCGCGCCGTTTGGTCACCAGGTCCATGATCGGGCCGTAGAAATCGGTGGGGGTGATGATCTCGATATTCATCCACGGTTCGCGGATTTCGGCGACCAGTCCCTCGTTGGGCAGGTCTGCGGGAGAGGCAACAATCCGGGTAGTGCCATCATGCATGCAGCACTTCGTAAGCAACGGTGGGAGCAGTGAAGACCATATCCAGGTCATACTCACGCTCAAGGCGTTCCTGGATGATTTCCATGTGGAACAAGTCCCAGGAACCCGGCCCTGAAACCAAACCCCAGCGCCTGGGAAGTTTCGGGCTGGAAGGTCAGTGAGGCATCGTTCAGCTGCAGTTTATCCAGCGCCTCACGCAGGTCCTGGTAATCGTCGGCTTCCGCCGGATAGATCCCGGCAAAGACCATCGGCTTGGGGGTGCGGTAACCAGGCAGCGGCTCGCGCTGCCGGGCGGGCAGTGCTAGTGATCGTATCGCCAACACGTGCATCGTGGACGGTTTTCAACCCGGTGGCGACGTAGCCCACCTCCCCCGCAGAAAGCACCGGTACCGGTTTCATGCGTGGGAGCGAAATATGCCCACCTCGATCGGTTTCACGTCCACCCCGGTGGACATCAGGTGGATGCTTTCGCTGGCGGTCAACCTGCCCTCCACCACGCGCACGTAGGTGATGACACCCTTGTAAGAATCGTAATGCGAGTCGAAGACCAGCGCCCGCAGGGGGGCTTCTTCATCCGCCCTGGGCGGAGGGATCTTTTGAACGATGGCTTCCAGGACCGCGGCAATGTTGATCCCGTCTTTTGCCGAAACGCGCAGGACCGTACCGGGAGGTACTCCCAGCAGGCTGCCGACATCCTCGGCAACTTCATCGGGACGGGCGGAAGGAAGGTCGATCTTGTTGATGACGGGAATGATGACCAGGTCAGCTTCCAGGGCGGAATACAGGTTCGCCAGGGTCTGGGCTTCGATGCCCTGGGTGGCATCGACCACCAGCACGGCTCCTTCACAGGCATTGAGGGCGCGGCTGACCTCGTAGCCAAAGTCCACATGACCGGGAGTATCGATCAGGTTGAGTTCGTAGGTCTGCCCATCATTGGCGGTATATTTCATCCGCACCGCCGAGGCCTTGATCGTCACCCCTTTTTCGCGTTCCAATTCCATCGAGTCGAGGATCTGCTCGGTGGTATCGCGATCCGGCACGGTCCCGGTAAGATGAAGAAGCCGGTCCGCCAGGGTGGATTTGCCGTGGTCGATGTGGGCGATGATGCAGAAAGTTGCGGATTTTTTCAGACATGGTTTTTGCGAAGAAAGTATAACCGATTTTATAAACGCAAAACCGGGGACGAAAGTCCCCGGCTGGGATATAACAGCGAGAAATGGTCAGTCGACTTTAAGAAAACCGAAGAGCTTAAACAGTCCATGCATCATGCCATGACCGAAATCCGGCTTTAGGAACTGGTTGGGGCACGAACCGGGGATGACCGCGATCCCATTTTCCCGGCACAGCTGCACCGCTTCAGGGGAAACGCTGCTCATGCCCTGGCAGCCAGCCCAGGCCTGGTACCCATCATGCAGTGCATCCAGACGTGCTTTACACCCAGGTCGACGCATTGCCGGACGATCTGATCGGTCACTTTCGGATTGGCAAGGATGAAGACAGCCTCCGGTTTCTCAGGCAGGGATTTCAAATCCGGGTAACACGGACTGCCATCATAGCGTGTTATGTGCGGGTTGACGGCATAGACCTGGTAACCGGCTTCTTTGAATTTTTTGTAGTTCGCGTTGCAACCGGTCTCGCGCTTGTCCGACACACCCACCACTGCGATCTTCTTTTGCGCAAGGAAATCCTGGACGAGGGGTTCGATTTTCGCCATATTTTATCTCCTCGAATTAAATCATAACACAAAGACTTAATCAGTCAGGATAGTTATATCATTCCAACTTATGTCGACCACGCTTCTGAACCATCACAGGAATGGAAGACCGGGCTGATCATCCCCCAATCCCCAGCCATGCCAGGAATTCGACATTTCCCTTCGGCCCCAGCAACGGGCTGCGCATCAAGCCACGCACGCCAAACCCTTTCACCTGGGCAAAGGTCAATATTTCCATTAGCACCGCTTTATGAACTTCCGGGTCGCGGATGACTCCCTTGTTGCGGGCAGTCTCTTTGCGCCCGGCTTCGAACTGGGGCTTGATCAGGGTGATCACATCCCTTCGTTTCGTCCTTCCATTTTCTTCGATTGGGGGAATGCCTGGATGGAGAGTCGAACCAACCCTTTACCACCGGCAGCAGGATCTTCAATGAAATAAAAGAAGCATCGATCGTCACCAGGCTGACCGGCTCCGGCAAGTTTGTCCACATTACGGGCATTGGTCTCTTCCATGACCACCAGGCGCGGGTCGGTGCGCAGCTTCCAATGCAAAATTCCCTTTCCCACGTCGATGGCGTAGACTTTCAGCGCTCCATGCTGGAGCAGGCAATCCGTGAAGCCTCCGGTGGAAGATCCGACATCCGCGCAAATCCAGCCGCTTACATTCACCTTGAAATTCTGTCAGGGCAGCTTCCAGCTTTTCACCGCCGCGCGATACGAAACGCGGCCCGGCTTCAAGGTCAAGGCTTGCACCGTCGAATGACCGTTGTGGATGACTTGATTTCCACCTGCCCGTCCACTCGTACCTGCCCGGCCATGATCAGGGCCTGGGCCTTTGCGCGGCTCTCAGCCAGGCCGCGTTCAACAAGCAGGAGGTCCAGGCGGGTCTTGTTCATTGGGCAATTATACAACCCAACCTTTGGAACTGCGCCCAGGTGTTGGGATGCGGATAGAAATATCTGCAAGGGTTGACGACCTGCGCGAAGCCATGATAAACTTTAGCCGATGAATGAAAGAAAGGTGTTATTCGATGAACAAGGCAGCATTTCCTGATGAGCGCTCTCGTCGGTGGTGGCAACCCATCCTTATTGGAGTGCACCTGTTAACCAGATAAGCTATACGCATAGAATCTGGCCACGGTGTACTCCGCCCGTGGCCTTTTCATTTGTCTGCAACGATAAATATCAGCTCCCCTTGCGGCCGCGGGTGCTACCCTGCGGCCATTTATTCATTATATTTATATCAAGGAGTTCGCCATGTCCATACTAACTGCTTCCAACCTGGGAATTTCATTCGGAGCCTTCGACCTGTTCCGCGGGATCTCCGTTTCCATCCCCAACGATGGCAAGATCGGGTTGATAGGCCCCAATGGAATCGGGAAAACATCGCTCCTGCTATTACTGGCGGGGATCAATGCACCGACCTCGGGCAAGGTTCATACCGCCCGTGGAAGGCGGCTTGGCTATTTGAGGCAGGAGGCAGTGGACGCTTTCGCCGACCATACCAGTACTGTCTATGCCGAGATGATGACGGTTTTTGCAGACCTGCAGGAACAACAGGAAAACCTTCACACCCTGGAAGCCGACATGGCGAATGGAAACTGCCAACCAGGATCTACTGGAAAGATATGGTTCCCTGCAGGAGGCGTTTTCCATCGCCGGCGGGTACGATTACGAGATGCGCATCCAGCAAACCCTGTCCGGGCTCGGCCTGGGTCGGGAAACCTGGGGCATGCCGCTCAACCATCTTTCGGGTGGTCAGAAGACACGCGCCCTTTTGGCACGCATATTGCTGGAAAAACCGGACCTGCTGATGCTTGATGAACCCACCAACCATCTCGATATGGAAGCCGTGGAATGGCTTGAACATATGCTCCACGATTGGGAAGGTGCAATTTTGATCGTCAGTCATGACCGCACTTTCCTCGATAATACCGTAAACACAATCTGGGATATGAAACCGGGCGGCATCGACTCTTATCCCGGGTAATTTCAGCGCGTACCTGCTGCAAAGGCAGGAACGCGGGGAGCACCAGGAACGTGTATATAAAGAAGAAAAAGCCCGAATGCTCAAGGAAGCCGATTTTATCCAGCGAAACTGGGTGCGGGCGAGCACCCATGCCCGGGCGCTGGGCCGCCTGCGACTGCTAACCCGCGACCTGGCTATTATCGATGCATACGGTCTCATGGCATTACGCGATGGACGTAACTGGTCCGAAATGGACCTGGGTGCGCAACGCCCCCTGGATGTGATCGAAGCCATCCGCAAGGTCAATGCCATAAGTATCCCAAGCAGTCATCCGGTACGCATCCGTCCGCGGTTCAAACCTGCACCGCCGGGTGGTAACTCCGTCCTGCATACACGGGCGTTGACGGTAGGTTACCCGGGGAACCCGCTCTTCGCAATTGGGAAGCTCGATCTGCGCCGAGGCGAAAGGGTAGCCCTGATCGGGGCGAATGGATCAGGAAAGACCACCTTCCTTAAAGTCCTGCTCGGTCACCTTTCCCCGCTGGACGGCGAAATTCAACTTGGGAGCAAACTTGAAGGTCGGGTATTTTGCCCAGGCGCATGACGGCTTGAACCGCGATCACAGCCTCCGGAAGAGCTCCTGCTTCACAAGGAAATGCTGCCCGGTGATGTACACCGCTACCTAGCACAGTACCTGTTTACCGGTGACGATATCTTCAAACCCGTGAATGCCCTGAGCGGCGGCGAACGTGCCCGGCTTGCCCTGGCAATCCTTGCACTGGATGGAGCAAACCTGCTCCTGTTGGACGAACCGACCAACCACCTGGATATCCCCGCCCGGGAAGCTCTGCAGGAAGTACTGGAAAACTACTCCGGGACCATCCTGATGGTCTCCCACGACCGCTTCCTGATCGACCAACTGGCAACCCAGATCTGGGAGATCCGGGATAAACGGCTGGAGGTTTTAATGGTACCTATCGGGATTTCGTTTTACGGAAAACCGCCCGGAGACCAGCCGCGTTCAGCGATAAGATTCTGCTCAGTTCCAGACCGCTGATACGGGATAACAGCCGCGATTCGCGCCGCAAAGTCCAGGATTTGAACCTGGTCGAGGAACGCATCCGCGCCCAGGAAGGTACCATTCAAACCCTATCGATTGAATTACAAAAGGCGGCAAATGGACAGTACGACAAGCTGCAGGACCTTGGCTGGAAAGTAGCCAGCGCACAAGCCCGACTGGAAGAGTTGATGAACGAATGGGAAAGGCTGGTTGCTTGAACATCGGTCCCTGTCATTTGGAATGACAGGGACCTTCTTTATTCATATGTTTAATTAGTTATGGGGCTCAGCGGTTTTTCAAATTGAAGTTTGACCGAGCATGAATCCCGAAGGCGCGATTTATCCAGAAGTACCCAAGATTTTACTGGTTGTTTCATTATATAAATCATAAATCGCAGGTAAAATATATGCATGTTGCGAGCCCTCGTAAAAACCATGCGCCCGCGTCAGTGGCCCAAGAACGCTTTCCTGTTTGCGGCGCTGGTTTTCGACGGCAAATTGTTCCGTTTGCCTGATTTCCTGCGAACTTTTAGCGGGTTCATTCTATTTTGCATGATCTCCAGTTCGGTATACATTTTCAACGACTTGATGGATGTGGAAGCTGACCGCCTCCACCCGGTAAAGAAAAACCGCCCAATCGCCTCCGGCAAGCTGCCAGTGCCGATTGCCGTTGCAGCAGGTACCATCCTGGCACTGCTCTCCGTGGGGCTCGGGTTCCTGCTCGCCTGGCAGTTCGCCCTGACCGTGCTGGTATATTTCTGCATGATCCTGGTCTATTCGAAATGGCTCAAACACGTGCCCATCCTGGACGTGCTCATCCTGGCAGCCGGCTTCGTGCTGCGGGTACACGCCGGCACAACACTGATCGTCGTCGAGCGCTTTTCCCCATGGCTGTACGTTTTAATGTCCCTGCTGGCGCTCTATCTCGGGTTTGGGAAACGGCGGGCAGAACTGGCAATGTTATCAGGAGATACTGCAAACCAGCGCAAAGTCCTGGATGGATACACCATCCCCCTGCTAGACCAATTCATCACCATCGTCTCAGGCACCACCATCCTGGCATATTCGCTGTACACATTTTTCCGCCTGCCCGACAACCACACTTTGATGCTGACGATTCCGTTCGTGATCTACGCCATTTTCCGATACCTGTACCTGATCCAGGTCAGGCAGATAGGCGGCGAACCGGAAGAGATCCTGCTTTCCGACCATCCATTCCAGATATCTCTTGTCCTTTGGGGTTTGGCCGTTTTGGCTGTGTTCTATATCGAATAGGGCGGACCGAGTCCGCACCAAACTTGTGACCACTTCTTCCGCTCCCGGTAAAATCATCCTGTTTGGCGAACATGCCGTCGTATATGGGCGTCCGGCCCTGGCCGTACCGGTAACCCAGGTGCAGGCAAAAGCGACCGTAAGCGAGAATTCGCGCGGGGGAATCATGATCGAAGCCCCCAATGTCAACCTGTCCGCCGACCTTTCCAGCCTCCCGGCGGACCACCCACTCGCGGCGGTGATCAACAGCGTTTTCTCCATGTTGAAAATAACCAACCCGCCAGCGTGCACGGTTTACCTGCAATCCACCATACCGGTAGCTTCGGGGCTCGGGTCGGGGGCAGCAGTATCCGTGGCGATCATCCGGGCTTTGTCTGCCTTCTTGGACCACCCGCTTCCGGATGAAACAGTCAATTCACTGGCTTTCCAGGCCGAGAAGCTCTATCACGGGACTCCTTCCGGGATCGACAATACTGTGGTGACTTACGCCAAGCCGGTATATTTTATCCTGAGGAAACCCATCAAAACATTCCATGTCGGAGCACCATTTTCGATCATGATCGGCGGCACCGGCATCACCGCTCCCACAAAAGAATCAGTGGGCTCGGTTAGGAAACTCTGGCAGGCGGATAAGCCCCGCTGGGAAAAAGTGTTTACGCGGATAGGCGAGGTTGTCTGGAACGCCCGCCAGGCGATCGAGCGGGGAGATATCCCCGAATTAGGCAGGTTGATGGACGCCAACCACGCACTGCTGCAAGAAATGACAGTCTCATGTTCGGAATTGGACGACCTGGTGGAGGCTGCCCGTAAATCCGGAGCGCTGGGTGCAAAACTATCGGGCGGCGGACGAGGCGGTAATATGATTGCGCTGGTGGAGAAAGAAAGCGCCCCGGCAGTGGCCAGGGCGCTTAGTTCCGCCGGAGCGAAACGGACGATCCTTACACAGGTGGGATAACTACGGTTGGATGGTAATGCTGGCTACCAGCGCATCAAGGGCAGCCAGGGTGGGGGTGAAACTGTCGGACGTCTGGGAATTCAACTGGCTGGTAATTTCAGTGAGATATGTTGCATAATTGGCGGAGAACTGCTCCTGGGTCATACCGCCGGGAGGGTTATTCCCATTATCCGGTAAGATCGGATTATTTATGGGCAGGACCGCCGATACCCAGTTTAGCCCGTCGGTAGTCAACCCCTGGTAGGTATAGAACAAGTCGTGGTTGTTGATCGGAGCATAATACTGGGCATAGAGGGTTATGAAACGGATGCCTTTCCCAGAGCCAAACGGAAGGACCTGGTACTGGGCATGAAATACCTGGGCGGCGTTGAATGAGGGCAGCAACGGCAGGCTTTCCCCGGTGGACCACCCCCGACCAGGGTTTGGAGATTTGTCACCTGCAGCGGGACAAATTCCGGCAGGAGTTCGGAATAGCGCTGGACGGGGAAAATGGAAATATGGGCCTCAAAAAATTTCCCTGATAGAACGTAGCCTTGAAATGTAATGTTGGTGTACTGCGGAGTGATTTCGATGCCCTGGGAATTTTCAGGCACGGTCTCACAGTTGTAACCGGAGGCCAATGCCGGATCCAGGTGAAGGGTCAGTTCATTGCATGAAACATTTCCGACAGGTTCGGGCGGTTCCGTGGGGACCAACGTATCGGTTGGACCAGGAATGATGGTCGGCACCAGGCGGCAGGGTTTCGGTGGGCTGGACCGGGGACGAGGAAATGCTGCATGCGAACATCAGTATGGACAGAATGACAAAGGGATACAACAATCGTTTCATATGGTCTCCTCCTAAAGTATTATTAAATTATAGGCGATTTTCGGCTCTTGATATGCCACCCGGTTAAGAATTTAAAATCCCTGTTGTTCGGTGCGGGCAATGATCTCTTCCTGGAGAGCTTCGCTCAGATCGCAGAAATAATCCGAATACCCAGCCACCCTCACGATCAGGTCGCGGTATTGTTCGGGATCTTTTTGAGCCTTGCGCAGCGTGGCGGCATCCACGACGTTGAACTGGATGTGATGACCGTTCAATTTAAAATATGAGCGAATAAGACTTACCAAGGCATCCAGCCCAACATCATCCGAAAGCAGAGGCAGGCGTGAACTTCTGATTGAGCAGGGTGCCGCCGGTGCGGACGTGGTCCAGCCGGGCAGCCGATTTGAGCACGGCGGTCGGCCCCCCCCGGTCCGCGCCCTGGACCGGGGAAATCGCCCTCCGACAGGGGGCTCCAGGCACGCCGCCCGTCGGGGGTTGCACCGGTCACCGAACCAAAGTAAATATGGCAGGTGGTGGGCAGCAGGTTGATATGATAGGTGCCCCCACGGGTATTTTTTCTTCCATCGATGGCATTGAAGAAAGCCTCGAAAACACGAACCAGCAGGTCATCGGCAGCTTCCAGGTCGTTGCCGTAACGAGGCGTTTTATTGAGCAGCATTTGGCGCTCGCGCTCATGTCCTTTGAAATCGACTTCCAGCAACCCCAGCAATTCATCCATAGCCAGGTCTTTAAGTTCGAAAACGTGCGTTTTGATGGCGGACAGGCAGTCGGTGATGGTGCCCATGCCCACGCCCTGGATATACGAGGAGTCGTAGCGCGGCCCACCGTCGTGGTAATCCCTGCCCTTCAGGATGCAATCGTCAACGAGAATGGATAGGAAGGGAGCCGGCATGTAGGCGGCATACAAGCGCTCGATAACGTTGTTGCCGCGCACCTTTATATCCAGGAAGTACAACATCTGCTTCTCGAAGGCGTTAAAAAGCTCATCGAAGGAAGTAAAGGTCTTTGGATCACCCGTATGTGGGCCAAGCTGGCGCCCGCTGCGCGGGTCGAGGCCGTCGTGCAGGGTCAGTTCGAGTATTTTCGGGATATTGAAATATCCGGTCAGGATATAAGCTTCCTTGCCGAAAGCCCCGGTTTCCACGCATCCGCTCGTCCCGCCGTCGCGGGCATCCTGCGGAGTTTTACCCACCCGCACCATTTCCTGAACGACCAGGTCGGAATTGAAGACCGAAGGCTGCCCGAACCCGGTGCGGATGATCCTGGCGGCGCGCTTGATAAACTGGTCGGGGCAGCTGGTGCTGACCTGGATGGAGGCCGAAGGCTGCACCAAGCGCATCTCTTCAACGACATCCAGGATCAAGAAAGATACGTCATTTACCCCATCCGAGCCATCCGCCAGCAGCCCGCCGATGTTGATCTGGGCGAAGTCGGTGTACGTACCGCTTTCTGCCGCGGTCACCCCCACCTTGGGCGGAGCAGGCTGGTTGTTAAATTTGATCCAGAAACACTGCAACAATTCTTCGTAATATTCCCTGGCGTGCCGGTCAAGGTCATAGAAAGGCGCAAGGTGACGGTCGAGGTGACCCGGGCAAAAAGAGTCCCAGGTATTAAGCTCGGTGGTCACCCCCAGGTGGACGAACCAGTAATACTGCAGCGCTTCGTGGAAATCGCGCGGCGCATGACCCGGGACACGGCTGCAAACTTCAGCAATTTTTTCCAACTCAGCGCGCCGTCGCTCATCTTTTTCGGTTGAAGCCTGGGAAAGCGCTTCTGCCGCATATCGTTCGCCAAAATGGATCAAAGCAGCCGCGCAGATACGCATGGCTTTCAACTCTTCTTGGCGCGGGTACGCCTTGGGATCGTTCAGGAAATCCAGACCTGCGAGCCGGGCGTCGATATCGGCTATAAAATCCAGCATGCCCTTTTTATAAATTTTTCCATCCAGGACGGTATGCCCGGGGGCACGCTGCTCCATGAATTCTGTAAATATCCCCGCTTCGAAGGCGGCTTTCCATCCAGGGGTCATTTCGCGGAAGAGCAGGTCGCGCAGCGACCGTCCTCCCCAGAACGGGATGACCTTCTCGGCATAGGCGCTCCGGGTTTCAGCACTTACCTTGAATGAGGTCTTTGGACGGGTATCCAGAATGTCGAGGTCTTCCAGCGAGTGGCAGCACAACTCCGGGTAGGTGGGGGCGGCTTTCGGTAGCGGACCTTTCTCGCCGACAATAAGCTCCCCCTCGCCGATGAAAATCGATTTGTGATCCATTAAATGTGCAAATAAAAATGCCCTCTGGAGCGGGATGGAGGCTGCCGACAGCCGGGCGGGTCCCATTTCCTGATAGAAATCGGTCACCATTATGGCACGCTCTGAACTGACAGACTCTTCTGCTTCGAGGGATTGCTGGCGGAGTTTGCGGACACGCTCGGTCATCGACATGACTGCCTCACAATATAATTCGATTTCAGATTTGAGTCCTTAACCGTTGAGTAATCGGGCACATTTTTACCCGGATATACCAAGGAAATTAATCCGATCCTATTTTATCAAACCACCGTGGTAGATCAACTCGTACACCCGGGAGCCGTCTCGTTCGATCCATTCCTTGCCAAAAAAGGTCTCGGGACTGCCATCATTCGTATCGAAATATGTGTCATCCCCATCTGTAAATTGATACCCACCCAGGAAGCGGTTTTCCTGATAGAGTTTTGAAAGACTCTGCTTAAGCATCTTTCCCACTTCTTCTGCAGAAATCCTTTCGGGTTCAAGTAGCGTGCCATAATAATTCATCGCCCAAACTGGATTCCCACGAAAATAAACCACTTCTTCACCGATGAAGTCTGCCCCGCCGAAGTAGCTGTCAAGGTAGTGGAACTCCCCATCCTGGAAGGCAAGATCATGTGAACCCGGACGGCAGGATGCGCGCTCTTTGCCACCGCCGATATACGTAGCCGCCTTGGCTTTTACGATGAAAGCATTCAACCCATCAATTAATTCCATCAAAATATTCTCCTACGCTGAAATTCGCAGCCCTTTCCCGTCAAGAAAGGATGCGATTTCTGCCATCCGCTCGGGGGTTGGCGGATGGATATCGGGGAGCGGATACTCCATCCCCAACCCGGCATATTTTCCTTCGGCGATATTATGATAGGAAAGCAGTTCCACCGGTGGCACGTTTGGCAGACTGGTCAGGAATTCAGCGGTTTGTTCAAGGTTTTGTTCATCGTCATTGATACCCGGGATGATGGGAATCCGGATGATCACCTTATGCCCCAGTTCTGACAACCTGTGCAGGTTGGACAGGATGCGGGTATTTGATACACCCGTCCATTGGCGATGGCGGGTTTCATCCACCAGCTTCAGGTCGAAGAGGAAAAGATCTACAAGGGATCGGATCCCATCGAGGATTTTCCAGGATGAAAACCCACTGGTATCCACGGCAGTGTGCAGGCTAAGCCCGCGGCATTCTGATAGAAGTTCCAAAAGGAAACGCGGTTGGGCAAGCGGTTCCCCGCCGGTAAAGGTCACACCGCCACCGGATTGTTCAAAAAACACGGAATCCCTTTCGATCTCGGCAACCACCTGCTCCACGGACACTTTCCTCCCCACCACCTGAAGCGCTTCGGCATTACAAGCCCGGGCGCATTCACCGCTGACCGTACAACGTGTCCGGTCCACCCGTATTTCGTCCTCCAGGCGTGACAGCGCGGCATTCGGACAGACGCTCAGGCAGTCATCGCAAAGGATGCAGCGCGCTGAGCGGAAGATCAGTTCAGGGTGGAAAGCGCGTCCTTCGGGGTTGTGACACCAACGGCATTCCAGGGGGCAACCTTTGAAAAAAACCGCGGTGCGGATGCCGGGACCGTCATGGATCGAGTATTTACGGATATCGAAAATCGTACCGGTAAGCATCCCGTCCATTGTACCAATAATTCGTAAGGCGACGATTAGAAGCGGAAATTTTGGAATTCATTGTAAAATTCAGGAAGAATAAAACGGAGGCATATATGTCCACCCTGGAGAAAATTGCGTTCCACCAAAATCGGCGGGATGAAGTTCCCAACCAGGACCTGGCAAAAGAACTGGCCAGAACCAAAAATACGGATGGGATCCGTGAGATCGCAGCCAACCTGACAAACAAGAACAAAAATGTCCGCAGCGACTGCCTGAAAGTGCTCTACGAGATCGGCTACATTGACCCGGGCTTGATCAGCGGTTATTGGAGCGATTTCCTGGGGCTGCTCAAGAGCAAGGACAACCGTATGGTGTGGGGCGCGATGATCGGTCTGGCAACCATCGCAGACTTGCATCCGGACGAAATCTGGGGGCAAATTAACGACGTCATGCGCGTCACGGAGTCAGGCACGGTCATCACCCAGGTTTGGGGGATAAGGGTGTTGGCGCGGGTTGCCGCGGCGGATCAAAAGTATAAAAAGAAGATCTTTCCTTTCCTGCTGGAGCGGATCCGGGACTGCCTTCCGCGGGATGCGCCGCTCCATGTTGAAAGCGCACTGGTTGCTGTCGACCGAAATAACAAGCAGAAATTGATAAATCTACTGGAAGTCGAGAAAGCACGAACTGACACCCGCCCAATTGGTCCGCTACAAGAAAGTGATGAAGGGTCTCGAGACTATTTAATTGTGTGTTTGACCTAGTTAAGCACTGCTACCGGGTTGACCAGTTTTCCCAGGCCCTCGACCTCGACCTCCACGCTGTCCCCTGCCCGCAAGGGTCCCACCCCTGCCGGAGTACCGGTGAAGATGATATCCCCCGCTTCGAGTGTCATCACCGAGGAGATGAAAGCGATCAAAACGTTCACGCCAAAGACCATGTCGCGGGTGGACGCCATCTGGCGCGGCTGCCCGTTAACCTTGCAGGTAACCAGGGCATCCGAGGGGTCGAAATCCGTGTCGATCCACGGGCCGAAGGGACAGAATGTATCAAAGCCTTTGGCACGTGTCCACTGCCCGTCCGATTTTTGCAGGTCGCGGGCGGTGACGTCGTTCCCTACGGTGTAGCCGTAAACCGATTTCTTTGCTTCCTCTGTAATAAGATTGCGGCTGCGCCTGCCGATGACGATCACCAGCTCGGCCTCGTGCTCGATCTGCTCAGACTGCGGGGGCAGGAAGATGGTATCCCCGGGATTAATAATGGAAGAGGGCGGTTTTAAAAATATCAAAGGGACGTTGGTCACTTCTGCTTTTTGTTCTTTGGCATGTTCGGCGTAATTGCGCCCGATACAAATGATCTTGGATGGCTGGCATGGAGCAAGCAATCTCACATCCTGCAGCGGGGTATCGGCTTCCAGTCGGTGATATTCACCAAAGATGTCTCCTTCAATGGGTCCCACCTGGTTTTCCAGGATCCAGCCATAATGAGGAAGCTCATTCTTTTTTTGGTAACGGACTATACGCATGGGGTTCTCCGGCGGAATGAATTCAAAAAAGTGTATCACACTTGGGAAAAAACCAGCTGTATTTGTTGGCAGGACACCTGTGTAAAATTCCTGATTAAGGGGATTGGCGGACAAATCCTGTCCAGTGGAAAATCCTAAACAGGATTCACCAAAGGGGCTTGCGGGTTTGATCTTACTGTGCGAGATTGGTTTGGCCCTGATCAACTGGCAAACCGGTCCGGGCTTTTTTGAATACTCCGTTAAATGCTGCGGCGATGATTAGCAAGCCGATCGAGGCGACCAGGATGACAGTTTTTATCAGCCACCCGTTCGACAATCTTTCCTTATCCAGGATTGCGAGCCATTGCAGGCTCGAGGAGTATTCGGACACCAGCGGATCGTTGCGCAGGTCGGACAACGGGCGGACCTCGTAGCTGATAAGATGCTGCTGACCATCAACAAAGATATCCCCCCTCACGACCTCAAACAAACCCAGCGCGGCCGGTTTCCCCGTGTAATCAGACAAACCATCCCCCACTACGTACCCATTCATCTTGGGAGGAATGTTGCGGGTGAGCAGAACAACATTGATCAGTACGCTGACGATGAGCAGGGTGAAAAGGATGATCTTCCCGGATAGGACCAACGATTTATCACTTGCGCCGCTGGGAGCAGCCCTGGAAATCCATAATGCCAGCAAGAACCAGAGCAGCCCGAAAAAGAAATTACCAGCCAGATAGAAACCCCATATTTCTGCCATGGTTATTCTCCTTTCCATTGATATTTTAACGGGAATCTATCGTCTGCGCCATCTAATGGGACGATCTGTAACGACAAACCCAATAACCCCAATCACAGTGGTCGATGCCGCGCTTCAAGGTAAAGATCGCCACCAGGGAAGTCCAGTGCTTTCGTTCAAGAACCATGGTCATCATTGGATAACAAAGATCTATCAAACAAGAAAAACTTGACAGAAGGCAATTCATCGGTTATCGTATCAACGCTTCTGGAAAGTGTTGAATATTTATTCACATTTTGGGCGCATAGCTCAGTTGGTTAGAGCGCCTCTCTTACACAGAGGAGGTCAGGGGTTCGAGTCCCTTTGCGCCCACAAAAATACCCCCACCCGTGGGGGTATTTGCTTAATTTTAACATTTATTGGGGAATGATTAAATCTTAGTTCTGACCTTCGGATATTTTTTCAAACAAGTTATAGGCATATTTCTGGATTGATTAGCCTATCATCATTATCTAGCTATAAAAACCTCACCAGACTACGGCAAATCAAGTTGACAATAACCACCTTGAAGGATAAAATGAAAGTGCTTTCATTGCACTTTCATTCAAGGATTTAATGCCACCCAAAAAGCCCCCCACCATTTATGATGTTGCCAGGCATGCCGGAGTAAGCATCACGTCGGTCTCACGGATGATTAACACACCCGATAAAGTAAACGGCAATACACGGATTCGAATCCTGGCTGCCATCGACGAGCTCGGTTTCGTACCCAAAGCTGAAGCCCGTGCCCGCGCCATGCGAGGAACTCGGCGTATTGGAGTTATCTCGCCATTTTTTACTGCACCATCTTTTGTCCAGCGTTTACGGGGAATTGCCGAGGCGTTATCTGCCAAGAAATTTGAGTTGGTCATTTACACAGTTGATTCAGCGGAACGCCTGAAAAGCCTTCTTTCCTCCGTGCCGCTGACTGGCAATTTGGATGGCCTAATCATTCTTTCACTGCCGGTAGATGACCCCGATGCCCGCCGCCTTGTGGACCACGGCTTACCTACCGTGTTGGTTGAGTTCCCACATCCCAGCTTGAGCAGTGTGGAGATCGATGATGTCATGGGGGGACGCATGGCGGCACAGTATTTGTTGAAAAAAGGCCACCACCGCATTGCATTTTTGGGCGACACCGATTTGCCTGAATACTCCATTCATCCTGTCAGTCTACGCCTGGTCGGATTTCGTCAGGGTTTGCAAGAGGCCGGCATTGAACTCCCCGATGCATTTGTGAGGCTTGCCCCTTATTCGCAGGTACAAACCCGCCAGGTTGCTGCGGAATTGCTTAGTATGCCCCAGCCACCTACTGCCATATTTGTTGCGACTGACTTCCAGGCCCTGGGTGTCCTGAAAGCCGCCCGCCAGTTGAAAATTCAAGTACCTGAGCAGCTCGCAGTAGTAGGTTTTGATGACCTCGATCTGGCTGAATATGCCGACCTGACAACCATCCATCAGCACTTGGATGAGTTGGGAAGATTGGCGGCGGAAATATTACTTGCCCAGATTGAATTGCCTTCTAGACCAACAAGGCATGTCAAACTTCCCCTCACCTTGATCGAACGTCAAACTGCATAACAACCGGTCATTGACTCTCGTTTAGAAAAGCCGTATACTTACAATGAAAGTGCTTTCAGGATACCACTAACACAGAAATCAATTATTTGGTTTCATATTCAAAGTTCAGGAGGTTTAGCTAATAGAGAATTCAAAAAAATCTAAATCCCGAACCTCATAATAAATCCATATTCGAAATCACAAAGGAGAATGAGAAGTGAACAAAAAATATGTGTTAAGTTCTTTAGTAAGCCTGCTCGTTTTAACATCCATGGTTCTTTCTGCCTGTGGGGCACCAGCAACAACAGTAGCTCCTGCTACTGCGGTTCCTGCTACTGCAGTTCCTGCTACTGCGGTTCCCGCTACTGAAGTTCCTGCGGCCGCGGGCCCGAACTGTGGGACGGATCCCGTCGTGCTCAAGGCCACCTTCGAGACCGGGTTCCCAGTACCGCAGCAGCTTGCTGATGAGTTCACCAAGCAGTACCCGAACGTTACCTGGAACATCAGCTCGGACCAGTTCGCGAATCTCATCACCACCACGCCGCTCCTGCTTGCGAGTGACAACCCGCCCGATCTGCTCCGGCTGCCGACGATGGTCTCATTCGCGAAAGATGGCCTGCTCATGGACCTGGATAACTACGCGAAGGCGTTCGGCTGGGATCAGTGGCCGGTGCCACAGCTCAACCAGAACCGGATGTCGCCAGATGGCATCCGCGGTTCCGGCACGCTTTATGCCATGGGTCTCAATTACAGCTTGACCGGTGTTTTCTACAACAAGAAACTGGCAACCCAGATCGGCATGACCGAGCCGCCCAAGACGGTCGCCGAGTTCGATGCCCTGCTCGCCGCGGCCAAAGCCGCCGGGCTCCAACCGATCATGGAGTGGGGTAGTGCCAAGAGCGGCATGGGGCTTGCCTTCCCGCTCCAGCAACTGATGGCCGCCTACGGCCCGGTCGGACCGATCAACGACTGGGTCTTTAATAAGCCCGGCGCAACGATCGATACTCCGTCGAACCTCCTCGCTGCCCAGCACCTCGAGCAGTGGATCAAGGCCGGTTATTTCCCGCCCGACATCAACGCCATCGAGTATACTGATGCTGCCTCCCGATTTACGCAGGGTGAGGGTGTCTTCACCTTCAACGGCGACTGGCAGAACGGCCCGTACGATACCGGCATGCCTGGCAACGTTGGGTTCTTCCTGATGCCACCCGTTGAAGCCGGCGGAGCGCCTGCCGCGATGTCTGCCCCGCTTACCTTTGGGATCGCAGCCAAAGCAAAGCACGCGGACTGTGCAGCCTTCTTCTTCAACTGGGTCGCCACGAACGATATAGCCCGCCAGATCAACGTCACCGGATTTGGGTCGAACCCAGGCGGGCCGGCGGGTGCAACGATGCCCACTGTAGCTGCCGGCTCGGTCACGAACGAAACGCTTGCTGCCGGACCTGTCGTCGGCGCGGCCGGTAATTCGATGGACTTCATCGCCAACGCGACGAGCTCCATCTTCGCCCAGGGCTGGACGCCAGAACTCCAGAAGATGGTCGGCGGCCAGCAGGATGCTGCCGGACTGCTCAAGGCTGTCCAAGCAGAATACGAGAGAGAACTCGCTCAGTAATTAGTATTGATGTGATGGCCGCAGGACGATGCCTGCGCCTGCCTGATCAATGGGATATTAATGGTGACTTCAGACAATCGCCCTGCGGCTTTTTCGGTCTCCCGGCGGACCCATCTCAGAAAACGGATCCGCCGGGAGACCTTTGTTGGCTGGCTGTTTGCCCTGCCCGCGCTGCTCATATACGCGGTCTTCGTGCTCGTGCCTCTCCTGTTAACAATCCTGTACTCCTTCTTTCACTGGAACGGTGTCGGTCCGATGACCTGGGTCGGATTGAAGAACTACGTGACTATCTTCCAGGTTCCCAACCTGATCGGAACGATTAAAAACGCTTTCTGGCTGGTCGTGTGGTTCAGCTTCATTCCGGTAGGCCTCGGTCTCATTGTCGCCAGCGTGATCCACCGTGTGGCAACCGGGCAGTTCGGTGCGATAGCCCGGACCGTTTTATTCCTGCCCCAGGTAATCCCACTCGTCGCTGCCGGCATCATTTGGGGTTGGCTGTTTTCTCTTTCAGGCCTCGTCAACCAGTTTCTCAAGATCGTCGGCCTTGGTTCGATCACCCGTGCTTGGTTAGGCGACTTCAACTGGGCGCTCTCAGCCGTCGGCATGGTCGGAGTTTGGGTGCTGCTGGGATTCTGCATCGTCCTACTCCAAACGGGCATGGCCAAGATCGACCCAGCCCTCTATGAATCCGCGCGGATCGATGGTGCCTCCTGGTTCAGGGAGTTCGGCTCGATCACAGTCCCGCTTCTCAAATACGAGATCGGCGTGTGTCTGACCGTCACGGTGATCGCCGCCCTCGCCGCGTTTGACATCGTCTGGGTCTCTACGGCCGGTGGGCCCGGCAACGCCACGTCGGTCCCTGGGATCCAGATTTATGTCCTTGCGTTCACCCAGCGATCTGTGGGCCTGGCATCTGCTCTGGCCGTCATGCTCATGGCGCTTGTCGTAGTCATCATCATCCCCATTCAGCGTTTGAGCCGGGAGATCAAGCAATGAGAATCGGTCGCGGCGAACTTTGGGCAGGGCGGGCCCTTCTCCTGGCGTTGATGGCGTTCACGATCCTGCCCTTCATCAGCATCTTCATGACCGCCCTGCATCCGTCGGGGACTGTGCCCAACGGGCTCGAATGGCCTGCGCATCCTCAGTGGAGCAACTTCGTTGAGGCATTCAGAATTGCGAAGATGCCCCCGACCCTCGCATCGAGCATATTCATTGTCCTCGCTGTCGTGCCGGTGTCATTGATCATCTCAACGATGGCCGGGTTCGCAATCGGCCTCCTGCGGATCCCCGGCTCGGGTGTGCTCCTGACCTTGTTCGTGTTTGGGCTGACGATCCCGTTCCAAGGATTTATCATCCCCATCTACTACTTGGAGCGGGCGATGCATATCTACAATACCCGGTTCGCCATCGTGCTGCCGCTGATCGCCCTGTATATGCCCTTTGCCGTCTTCTGGATGCGCGCCCACTTCGTCAACATGCCGGCTGAGATATCGGAAGCGGCCCGCGTCGATGGCGCGACCACCTGGGACTTGTTCTGGCACATCCATCGCCCGCTGGCGCAGGCGCCTATCGCCTCGCTCGGGATACTCATGTCCATCTGGACGTGGAATCAATTTCTTCTTGCGTTGGTGCTCGTTGAGGACCCGACCCAGCGAACGATGGCAGGCGCACTGGGGTATTTCCAAGGTCACTACGCGAACGATGTCCCCCTGTTATGCGCCGGTACGATCCTGATTCTGGTACCCACCCTTCTCGTGTTCGTGCTGTTCCAGCGCCAGATCATCGCTGCGCTGCTCCAAGGCTCAGTCAAGGGATGAGCTGTGGAACCCGGCGCAACAATTGCCGGGTGCAATTACATTTTTATCAAATATTAATTGTAGACCTAGAGACACATTCTGGATTCATTGTTTGGTCGGCTTGTCCTATTTTCCACACCTGTTTCACCAGGTTCCCGCCGAAGTTATGAAACCTACACCGTTTGGAATTTCCTTATTTGAATATTGAATATTCTTTTATGAATTCAACATCAAGGCAATTATATAGAGGTCAACATGAAAGGCGACATACTTGTACTTCAGGATTATCACAAACGAGCTGCGAGTCAAATAGTTCAACAAATCATTGAACGAGTCAGGGGAAAAAACTCCAGATATATCATCACAGTTGCAGGAGAATCTGGAAGTGGAAAATCTGAAACAAGTAGGGCTTTAGCCAACGAACTGGAAAAGCATGGAATTAAATCTGTAATTCTTGGACAGGATGATTACTTTATTCTCCCGCCAAAGTCAAACAATGCAAAAAGACGCAAAGATCCAGACTGGCTTGGACCTCATATCGAGGTAAGGATGGATGTATTAAATAATAATTTAAAAGATGCCAGCCTGGGTAAAAACAAGATAACAAAACCTCTGGTTGATTATGATGCAAATAAAATAGATGAAGAGACAATTTGTCTGGATGATGTCAAAGTTGTAGTTGCGGAGGGCACTTACACTTCGTTGCTCAAGAATGTAGATACCAGGATATTTATTAACAGGAATTGGTTGGAAACCCTTGATCACCGAAAGAAAAGGAACCGGGGCAACGAAGCAGGCGATACTTTTATTGAGCAGATATTATCGATAGAGCATAAAATTATCGCTGGACAAATATACTTAGCCGATTTTTTGATAACAAATGAATATGATGTTGTAAACCTGAACTAAAGGGGAAGAAATGAAAGTTAAAAACCAAGTTCAACTAATAACATATCCCGATTTATTAGGAGGGGATCTAAAGAAGTTAAATTATGTTCTTGATAGATATTTCTCTGGTCTTTTTACTGGGGGAATTCATATTTTGCCACCATTTCCATCTTCTGGTGATCGAGGTTTTGCTCCGCTTACCTATTTAGAAATTGAACCGCAATTCGGTTCCTGGGAAGATATCAAGCGTATCGGTGAAAAACATGATATCTTGCTCGATTTGATGGTTAATCATATCTCCGCGAAATCACATTATTTTCAGGATTTTTTAAAAAAAGGGAGCAATTCCAAATATTCGGATCTATTTATAACGATGGACAAAATTTGGCCAAAAGGCAACCCACCACGAGAGGAAATTGATAAGATATTTTTACGCCGGATTGAACCGTTTTCCGATTTTATAATTAAGAACACAGGTAAAGTAGAAAGGGTGTGGACGACATTTGGTAAAACGACCCCATCTGAACAAATAGATATGGACATGAAATCCCCGATTGCCCGCCAGCTTCTATCGGAATTCTTGACCAAGTTCAGTGAAAATCATGTCAAAATTGTCCGTTTGGATGCCGTGGGTTATGTAACCAAGAAAATTGGAACATCATGCTTCTTTGTAGAGCCGGATATTTATTATTTCTTGGACTGGATCTCAGAATTGGCACATACCCTGAATATTGAAATACTGCCTGAAATCCATGCAGACTATTCAACCCAAATCAAATTGGCTGAAAAAGGGTATTGGATTTACGATTTTATCCTCCCTTTCACTGTTCTTGATGCGTTGCTAAACAAGACCAGTATAAGACTGAAAGAATATTTAAAGGTCCGTCCTCGCAACCAATACACAACATTGGATTGTCATGATGGCATACCAATCAAACCTGATTTGAATGGCGTTTATCAAAGCGAGGATGCTCGAAGGGTGGTTGACATCTGTATGAAAAAAGGTGCAAATCTGAGTTTGATTTTCTCACCACAGCACAAAGATCCGGATGGATTTGACGTGCATCAAATCCGCTGTGCCTACTTTTCCATGCTGGATTGCAATGATAGTGCTTACCTGATTGCCAGGGCCATTCAGTTCTTTACGCCCGGAATTCCTCAGATCTACTATGTTGGATTGTTAGCTGGAAGGAATGATACAGATGCGGTTGCACGAACTGGGGAAGGGCGCGAGATCAATCGCCATAACTATTCGGTCAATGAAATTGACCACGAGATTCAACGACCTGTGGTTAAAAAATTGGTTGAGCTAATAGAATTCAGAAATAGTCATCCCGCGTTTAATGGGATTTTTGAAATGGTTGAATCCAACGATCTTGAGATTATATTGACTTGGAATAACCAAGGTTTATTTGCCAAGTTGTATGTTGATTTTCTTAATATATCTGCCAAGATATCCTACCTTGATCCAAATTCAAGGAAAAATCAAATAATAAATTTGTGAGTGAAAAAGGATACGTAGAATATGCCACTGACTTTTGATCTTCCTTTTGATCAGTTAAAACTTTATCAGGGAATCAATCCTCGACCGGATGATTTTGAAATATTCTGGGATCAAGGGTTGACAGAAATGAGATCGATAAATCCTCAGGTTGAATTAATTCCATCCAAATTTCAGGTACCTGGCGTGGAATGTTTTCACCTGTATTTTACAGGGGTCGGCGGGGCACGCGTGCATGCCAAATTGTTACGACCTGAAAAGATCTCTTCACCCCATCCAGCAGTCCTGATGTTCCACGGTTACTCTGGAAATTCGGGGGATTGGTCAGATAAGTTAGGTTTTGTTACTCAAGGATATACTGTTGCTGCCTTGGACTGCCGTGGTCAGGCGGGGCTATCCGAAGATAATGGTAAGGTTTTTGGAAACACGCTTCATGGGCATATCGTTCGAGGCCTTGATGACGCATTAAAAGGTGCACCGGAGAAATTACTCTTTCGACAGATATTTCTCGATACAGCTCAATTGGCTAAGATCGTAATGGAAATGCCTGAAGTCGATGAGAAACGAGTCGGTGCAACGGGTGGCAGCCAGGGAGGAGCATTGACCGTGGCATGTACTGCTTTAGAACCGCGCATCAAACGTGCCGCCCCGATCTATCCATTTTTAAGTGATTACAAACGGGTTTGGGAAATGGATCAGGCTAGAGATGCATATAGAGAACTTCAGGAGCACTTTCGTTTCTTTGATCCGATGCATGAGCATGAAGATGCTATTTTTGAGAAGCTGGGATATATTGATATTCAGCACCTAGCCTCGTGTATACGAGCAGATGTTCTTTGGGGAATTGGTCTGATGGATACAATCTGCCCTCCATCATCACAGTTCGCGGCTTACAATAAAATCAAATCTAATAAGTCAATGGCTATCTACCCCGATTATGGACACGAGATACTGCCAGGATTCTCTGACCAGTGTTTTCAATTCCTCATGGGAATATAAGGGTAATTATGATTAATCTAAAAGATTAAGAAGTTATGAGCGTGGGTAATAACCTACAAAGTGTGTTGCATGTCTCATTTTTAACCCCGGACGGCAAGATCGTCCGGGGCAGTTCTTTTATTACTCCTCTGCCTGCACCCGCACGTACAACAAGGTCTCATCTCATTCCCCGCGAAAGGTCGGCTGCACAGCAAGGTAATATTGGAATATTATTAGAAACCTAGCGAACGCAGGATGTGTGGTAAACCCCGAAAATATATCTGGGAGTTGTTATATTCTTTTCAGGGAGAATGTTTTCCGAAATTGCCCCCAAGTAAATACTCGTAAATTACAAATTCAGAAATGACATGGACTTGCTCTTCTTGTTCCAAACCTGCAGTAACCGGCTGCAACGCCAGTAACACAGTATGGAATTTATAGATATATTGGATAAACTACCTACCACAAGAAGTAAAGGATAGACGAAGGATCACCCGCTCACAACTTGGATATAATGGACAAATCACGACTCTCTCTTTCACAGAGGAGGTCAGGGGTTCGAGTCCCTTTGCGCCCACCTATTCAAGACCTGGCAGGTTAATCTTTCCTGCCAGGTCTAAATCAATTAAATTGTGCTTTATCTCACTTGACCCGCCCCACTGCCGGGAATATACTAATCCCGCACGCATCCATCATCCATTTTTTGATTTTTTTAAGTCGATTTCTTTTTCAACCTTTCCACAAGGAGATGTCCCCATGTCTGATTATCTTTTCCGCGGGTCGCTGGCTGAGCTCGACCCCGAAGTATACGAACTGACCCAGATCGAAGCTGAACGGCAGGCGCGCAAGATCATCCTGATCCCGTCAGAAAGCCAGGCTCCCCTGGCAGTGCGCGAGGCCATGGCTTCCGCCTTCCAGAATATTTACGCCGAAGGCTACCCGGATAAGAGCGACCAGAAATTGACCCAGAAAGAGATCCTGGATTACCCCACCCGGCTGGCGAACTTCCGGCGTTTCTCGGACCCGCGTTTCTACAAGGGCACCGAGTACGCCGATATCATCGAATCGCTGGTACGCCGCCGCTGCGCCGAAGCCTTCGCCGCCAATAATGTCAAACCCGAGCAGATTTACGTCAATGTGCAGGCTCTCTCGGGAGCGCCTGCCAACAACGCCGTATACCACGCACTGGTCCAGCCCGGCGACACGGTCATGGGCATGAACCTTTTCCACGGCGGTCATCTGACGCACGGTTCTCCTGCAAACCGCTCCGGACAGTATTATCACATCGTCTCCTACAGCGTGGACCCGCACAACGAGCAGATCAACTACGATGACGTGATGACCCTTGCCAAGGAAAACAAGCCGAAAATGATCATCTGCGGTTACTCTTCCTACCCGTGGATACCAGATTGGAAAAAGTTCCGCCAGATCGCGGACGCAGCCGGGGCTTACCTGCTGGCTGACATCTCACACATCGGCGGGCTGGTGGCAGCCGGAGTGGTCCCCTCTCCCGTGGGTTATGCCCACGTCATCACCACGACCACCCACAAGACTTTGGACGGCCCGCGCGGTGCGGTCATTCTCACCACCGACCCTGAACTGGCTGCAAAGATCGACAAGGCGATTTTCCCCGGGGAGCAGGGTGGACCGCATGTCCACATTTTTGCGGCCCTGGCACTGACCTTTAAATTGGCCCGTACCGCGGGAGTTCGAAAAACTCCAGAAGCAGACCATAAAGAATGCTCTGGCTATGTCCGAACGGCTGAAGGAACGCGGTTTCCGCATCCCATTCGGGGGGACAAATTCGCACATGCTCAACGTGGACGTTTCCACGATCAAGGGTCCCGACGGCACTTCGCTCAGCGGGGACAATGCCGCCCGCATCCTGGACCTGGCCGGCATTGTCGTCAACCGCAATACCATCCCGGGTGACAAGCTCGCCCTGGACCCATCCGGCATTCGCTTGGGTACGCCCTGGATCACTCAAAGGGGCTTTGATGAAGAAAAATCGACCCAACTGGCGGATATTATTGCTGACGTACTCCTGGCAGCAACACCGCACAGCGTCCCAGCGCCGCACGGAAGGAGCCCCAGGCGGGCCAAGCTGGATTTCAAGATCCTGAACGATGCCCGACTGCGCGTGCGCGCACTGGCAAATTCAGCCGGTTTGGATTTCGAACCTAAATCTCATGGCTATCCGCATTTCTATTATTTGGATGATAAAGCCGCCTCCGGCGTCTACGAACTGACCGGCGCGGGGGTGCGCCAATTCCTCAATTATGCCGTTACATCCGACCTGTCGCTCCTTCAAAATAGCGGCAGCCAGCCCACTAAAATTATCACCCCGCTTGGCGAGGTAAGCGGTACCCTCACCTGCCTGGATTGGGATCACTTCCGCCTGTCCCTGCCGCAGGCAGATGCCAACCTGGCTGTCACCTGGCTGAGAGACCTGTCGGATGCATTCACCTCCTTCAACCTGGACGGGGCTCCGGATGGAACACCCCGCCGTCTGCCCGGACCCATCGTAATCATTGAGTCGAATGAAAAGCCGGGACCCACAACACCCGGAAAAGGTAAAACGGTCAGCGATCTTAAACCCTGGTTCATCGGTGTCAAAGGGGCCGGAAAAGAAAAGCCCCGCCCGGAGTGGAAATGGAAATCTCCCGCTGAATCCCTTCGGCGCACCCCCCTGTACGACGTGCACAAGGAAATGGGCGCCAAGATCATACCGTTCGCAGGCTGGGAAATGCCGGTCTGGTATTCTTCTGTGCTGGAAGAGCATCTTGCCACCCGCCAGGCTGCCGGCCTGTTCGATGTATCCCACATGGGTGTTTACCAGGTGGAAGGGGACGAAGCCGCAGCATTCCTCGATTCGGTTGTGGCAAACAACTGCGGATCTCTCCTGCCCGGTGAGAGTCTTTACTCCCAATTCCTGACCCCCGACGCCGAAGTGATCGACGATACCCTGATCTACCGGCGGACCTGCGACAAGTTCCTGATGGTAGTGAATGCCTCCAACGACGACAAGGACCGCGCCTGGCTGGAAGCCGTTCTGGCTGGCAAGGTCAAAGTGGATAATGCCCGCCCCGGGGCGCGCTGTTTTGGCTACAACGCCGTGCTGCGCAACCTGCGCGACCCGAAAGCGGGCGACGAGATGCGCGTGGATATTGCCCTGCAGGGACCCAAGAGCATGGAAATATTGCTGGCCATGGGTGTCAATGCCGAGACCCGCCGCCGCATTACCGCCCTCAAACGCACCAACCTGTGCGACGCGGTAGTGGGAGGGTTCGACCTGATCGTTTCACGCACCGGGTACACCGGCGAGAAAATGGCCTTCGAGTTGTTCGTTCACCCCGAAAAAGCTGTGGCACTCTGGCACGCGATCCTTAAAGCCGGGCAGAAATTCGGCGTCAAGCCCATCGGGCTGGGAGCCCGCGATTCCCTGCGGACCGAAGCTGGGCTGCCGCTCTACGGTCATGAAATGGGTGAAGGTTCCGGCAAAAGCGGGCAGGCCGACCTGGGCGTGGGTGAGTCCGGTTTCGGGGCTTATGTGAAGACCAGCAAACCCTGGTTCATCGGCCGCGAAGCCTACATTGCCCGCGAGCAGACCCGCAAGGGCGTGGTGGTACGCTTCCGCTTCCCTGAGAAGGGTGTGCGCATGGCTCACAACGGCGACCCGCTGCTCGACAAGCGCGGGAGGGTCATCGGCTGGGTAACCAGTTGCGCGGCAGACATGGAAGGCACCCTCACCGGGCAGGCCTTCGTGGAATTGAAATATGCTGCCGAAGGGACACCCATCTACGTCTACCAGTCCGCGCCCGACAAGACCGGTCCGGCACCCGCTGAGATGAAGCTGGGCGACAAGGGTCTGCTCCCCACCGAAGCGGTGGTTGTCAGCAGGTTCCCAAAGTTGTAACCAACCCCATTTACTCACGCGTTCCTAGGGCCCAGGCTTAAAGAACACAACTGAAGTATTTCGTAACAAGAAACCTCTCCCAAATTTTATGGGAGAGGTTTTTATTCAGCCAACCCTGGTTGCCTAAGGTTGCTGACCCCAGGCTGTGATATCGGTATCCAGGTTTACGGGATCCAACCCCGGTGGCAGCGGGATGGATAATGAATAATTCATTACCTGTCCGGGGCGGCCGGATCGGTAATGTCGAGTTGGAAGGTCCCGGCTGCCACGATATTCCCGCCCGGTTTTTGACGAACCTCTGCCGTCACCTGTCCGTTGATGATGCTGCTTCGCCAGGTTATTGACCACTTTTCCGGTAAATACCGCCTGCTGGTTCGTAAAAGAAACGCTGGCGTCTTCCATGGCGAGAGTTCGCCACCCGGGCCTGTGCCGTCCAGGTGAGGAACGGTTCGATCCTTACCTCAATTTCGCTTTGCGCGGCGATCGAGTCCCACAAGCCAGGAACGGTATTCAACGGGCCCCACCCGGTCATGTCGAAGGGCAGGGTCTGTCCCGGCTGCAGCGGTATCCAGGTCGTAAAATCATCCGCATCGACCACCACACTCCTGGCAGCATCCGAGAAAACGGTTGCCTGCAGGGAGGTCATCAGGTCGGTTGTTCCCGGGTTGGTAATTTCACCGACCAAATGAAAGTGCCCAGCGGCATCCTGGTAGTGGGAGAGTACCTGGACGTCGTGGGTGGTATCCAGCGGAAGCGCCCCGGGTTGGTTGACCAGCACGTCCATGAAGAGCTTATATGTTTTGACCTGGGCGGCGCCGCCCGGGGGCAGGTCCATGCTGGCACGCACGGGACCGCTTTCACCGGGAGCCAGGTAGCGGGGACCGATGTCGACGTTCTCAGCCGTCACCAGAGCGCCAGCCTGATCATATACCGCAGCCATCAACCCGTTGACAAGCACGGACTGCGACCCGGGATTGAACAATTCGGCGGTAACCTGCGCAGTTCCGGCATTATCCACCAACAACTGGCCTGCGCTGCACGTCCACCTGGCCGCGTTGCTCCTGCTCAGCCAGTACGCATTCATCGACATTTACTTCAAAATGATCCAGCCCGGGGATATCGCGGTCGATCCAGGCGGTGAAGGGCGCCTGGGCGCCTGGCAGCAGGTCGAGCGGGTAGGCGCTGACATCTTCGCCCTGGTCGGCGGGCTGCCCGCCCTTGGTCAGGGTTTCCACCCCGGTCACCACTTTGCTGACCGCCTGCGCAGACCCATTATTGATTACTCCAACCACCCGCCAGGCTCCCACGGCATCCTTGAACGAATGCACATCCGTTACCGTGACTTTGGCGGCATCGCAATCCCCCACTGCAGAGAATGCGGTGGGGGTAATGGGAACTGAATTTGGGGAAGTGCACCCGCTCGCCACCGCCAGTATCCCCGCAATCATTGCTGCCTTCATAATCCAACCACGAATTTTCATTTTATTTGGGGGTCCATTTCCGGCTACTAAATAAGTTAATTTGAGGTAATTCAGACCCGGGGATTATACCGAGGAGAACTGGTTTTATCCTTAAAAAAAGGTTAGGGAGGGCGGATTTCACGCCCTCCCTAACCGGTCTTCATCCCCTTACAGGAGATTGGATTTTACTTGGTGATCGAAAACGTATCGATGGTTGCGCCCGAACTGTTGACAACTTTAGCCGTCAGGGTATTTCCACTGATCGTGAATTCGCCGAAACTGTAAGCTTTGACAGCAACCACGATATTGGGTTGACCGCTAGCCGGCGTGTATTGTGGTGCGCCGCCGCCGCCTACGGTCAGTTCCACCACGCCGTTGACCATTCGCGCGCGCATAGTAGTGGTTATGCCCGGAGAGCAGCATGGCTACTCCATACTGCACCAGCAACGGCTGGAGGTCCTTTTGGACGGTGGTATTGTTTGCATGCCCGCCGCCTGCCGACCAGCCCGGTTCGTGGATCATCACGATCTTCCATTTCTTGGTGCTGGCTGCCAGGTCTGCCTTGACCCAGTTATATTGCGTGGACCCAGCCGAGTACGAAGTATATGCGTCCATCATGACCACGTGCATGGGGCCGTAGTCGAACGACCAGTACAGGCCGCCCGGTTGGAAAGGCTCGGGCCAGTACCGCTTCCAGAACGTGGCTGCGCCTTCGTGGTTGCCGCGGATGCCGATATCGGCGATATTGGCGTCCTGTTTCCGCAGGCTGGTATAGGCGTGGCGAACCACTCGCCGGTCCAGGCTGTTTCGCTGTCGGCGCTGACCCAGTCGCCGACGTTCAGGTTAAGCGTCTGGAAGGCGGGATCGGCGGCGAAGAGCGAGTCAACCTGGCCGGCAAGCCCATTGTGAACGCTGCCGTTGGTGCGCGTATCGCCATAAGCAAAAAACTTGACGCTGGTGGCGCTCGCCGCCGGTGCGGCGAAGAAGGTGCCGCCGGAGCATTGGCTTCCCACCACAACCTGGTAATAGTACTTGGTACCGGGGGTCAAGCCGGAAATATCATAAGTGTAGAGATGGTTGGTCGTATCGCTTGGGTTGACCGCGATATTACCCAGGCTGTAACTGGTGCTGGTGCCCCATTCCATCTGGAAAGTGGTATTGGCTGTCCACTGCCAGAAGACTCTCATCTTGGTGTTGACACCCGTGAAGATCAGGGTGGGGCCTTTCTTCAAAATGACTGCGCTGCAGGAGCCACGCGGTACCGGTGGCTGTCACCTTGGGGGTGGCAGTCGCAGTCGTTACAGGAGTGGCTGTGGCAGTCGTTACCAGGGTCGCAGTTGGCTGTGTTGTGGTGGTATTTGGCAGGGGTGGGAATGCGTTGCCGTGGGACCTCCCTGACCCGGCTGTTGTGACCACCAACTGTGGAGCGTTGACAGCTTCACGGGATGCCAGGCTGGTATTGGTGGTATTCGTGGTGTCGATAGCCAGGTTGAAAGTTCCATCAGCCTTGATATAACTTGTGACATCAACGGAGACCCAGTCCGGCTGCATTGAAGGCTGCCGAATTGTTGATCACGGCTTCCCAGTGCGGGTGAATTGGTATAGTTGATTCCGAACTCGGTCCAGGTATTGTCCGCCACGGAATGGACTGCGAAACCGGTCGTGTTGGAGCTGTTAGCGTAAATACGCAGGATGGCCGCTTGTGATGGTTCCTGCGGGTAATCCGCTCACCGCAAAGCGCAGGTAGCTCCGGGTTACTGGTGAACTGTCCACGCGCAGGTTCGTGGCAGTTCCGTAATTGCTGCTGGCGGATGTCGAGATCACGTACGCATCAGCATTTGGATGAAAGGTGACCGTTCCAGACTGCCCGGTGGTGGCTGTGGCGCTAGGGGGAGTGGTGGGGGTACTGGCTGTGATTGTCGGTGTGGCAGTTGCTCCGCCCGAGCCGGTTAAAGTGACGACAAGCTGCGGCTTGTTGGCAGCCTCACGGCTCGCCAGGCTGGTATTGGTCGTGTTTGTGGTGTCTATCGCCAGGTTGTAAGTTCCGTCCGCCTTGACATAACTGGTCACGTCCACCGCCACCCAGGCCCCGGCGCTGAATGCCGCCGAATTATTGATCACGCTTCCGACTGCGGGAGAATTGGTATAGTTGATGCCGGTCTCGGTCCAGGTATTATCCGCGACGGAATGGACCGCATAACCCGTGGTGTTTGCGCTGTTGGCATAAATGCGCAGGACCGCCGATTGGACCGTCCCGCCTCCCACGCCGCTAACCGCAAAGCTCAGGTAACTGTGAGTGACTGGCGAACTGTCCACTCGCAGAGTTGTAGCCGTGCCGTAGTTTCTGCCGGCAGAGGTGGAGATCACGTACGCGTCCGCAGTCGGATTAAAGGTGAGGGGAGTTGCTGCTGCAACCGCTGCCTGTGTGGAAGCGTGCACCACTGCGTTGGCGTTCAGCGCCAGCAATACTACGATCAAACCATTCAAGAACCGGTAAAAGTTTTTTGTCTGCATTAACAATAATCCTTTCTGAATTCAGATTGTTTGCAAACGAAACAGTCTGGGGAAGCCAGGGCAACATTAAAAAATACTTTCACCTGGCAGTTGTGACCGGAAAGGTCCGGTTGAAGCCCACAGCTCTGTACCCCCGGGTCGTCTTCCTGTCGATATTCGATTACAGTCTTTCATTGGGAAGTCAACAGTATACCCGAAATAAACCCTGTCTTTTGTCACAAATTAATTCCAAACCTGTAATGTGACATGGTCCTTTTGGGGGATTAAATGGATCACTGGCAGGGTTGTATGCAATCAAGGTCAAATCAATGCTTGATTTCGCCCTGTATTTCGTGCATAATTGAATTAATAAATATTATTCTTATCAGAAAAATGGAATTGCCTTATGCCCTACGATACCTTATTGGCTACGCGCATCCGGGCTGCGATCGGCCCACTCCCCATCTCGAAGAAAAAAAGATGTTCGGCGGGGTCGGGTTCCTCATCAACGGAAATTTAGCCTGCGGCGTCCACAAGGACGAAATGATCGTGCGGGTCGGACCGCAAAATTACGATCTGGCGTTGTCCCGTCCACATACCCATGTCTTCGACATGACCGGGCATCCCATGGCGGGTTGGGTGATGGTGGCACCGCAGGGATGCGCCAGCGAGTCACAGCTCAAGGCCTGGGTCGGGCAGGGGCTTGCCTTCGCCAGGTCGTTACCCCCAAAGGAAAAATGAAATGAAAAAAGAAATCATCAATGATCCAAATTACGATCTTAAGTCAGTCAAGCTGCCCTACCTGGCAGGCGGCATGCTGCGCTTTTTCGTCAGCCTGGTCGAAGGTCCTCTGCGTGGGCTGTTGATCCCCAGCCTGTTCAAGAGTGCCGGCATCACCTGGCTGCGCGAACAGCATTTCGATGAACCGCCCACGATGCAGCCGTTCCATTACTCAGGTGTACCCGCGGTCGCTGCCTCGTCAGTCCCCCAGGATGAATGGCCCAAACCTGCCTCCCTGCCCGGCCTTGGGTTCCGCTACAGCACGGTCCAGGACTATGCCAGGGCATATCGCGATGGGAAGATCACCCCTGAAGATGTGGCTCACCGCGTTCTGGAAGCGGTCGTGACCAGCAACGCGGCCCAACCTCCCCTGCGTGCCATCATTGCCATGGACCGTGAAGACGTCCTCCGCCAGGCGCGTGAATCCACCCAACGGATAAAAGAAGGCCGCCCACTCAGTGTTTTCGACGGCGTGCCCGTGGCGGTCAAGGACGAGGTGGATATGCTCCCTTATCCCACCACCGTGGGTACCGCCTTCCTGGGGGAAGTGCCCTGCTGCGAAGATTCAACGGTCGTGGCGCGCATGCGTGCTGCTGGCGCCCTATTGATCGGTAAAGCCAACATGCACGAGATCGGCATCGGCGTGACCGGTCTGAACCCCAACCTGGGCACACCGCTTAACCCCTACGCCCCCGATCACTTCACCGGCGGCAGTTCGAGCGGACCTGGCGCGGCTGTGGCCGCCGGTCTATGCCCGGCAGCCATCGGCGCCGACGGCGGTGGTTCGATCCGCATCCCGGCTTCGTTTTGCGGGGTCGTCGGCATCAAGCCCACGTTTGGTCGGGTCAGCGAGTTCGGCGCGGCACCGTTATGCTGGAGCGTGGCGCACCTGGGACCACTGGCTGCGACCGCCACCGATGCCGCCCTGGCTTACGCCGTACTCGCCGGTCCTGACCTGAAAGATCCCAATTCATTACGCCAGCCCGCCCCCACCCTGGCTGGCTGGGACCAAATGGATCTGAATGGTTTGAAGGTGGGTGTCTACTGGCCCTGGTTCCGTCATGCCACTGCAGACGTGGTCGCGGCCTGCGAAGCCATGCTCGCCAAATTCGAGAGCATGGGCGCCGAATTGCGCGAAGTGGTCATCCCGGACCTCGAAGCCGGGCGCATCGCCCATACCATTACGATCGCGGGTGAAATGTCCGCCTCCCTGGAACGATATTATGCGGAACATCACCGTGCAATACGGCGCGGATGTCCGCCTTAACCTGGCACTGGCGCGCAGATTTACCACGATGGATTTCGTCCAGTCCCAGAAGGTGCGTACCCGCCTGATCGCCAACTTTAAGAGTGCCATGGAAAAGGTGGACGTGATCCTCACTCCCTCCACCGCCCTGCCCGCGCCTCCCATCCCCGCCAGGGCCCTGCCCGGCGGTGAATCGGACCTTACCACCCTGGTCGAGATCATGCGCTTCGCCACGCCTGCCAACCTGACCGGCCTGCCCGCCATTTCCTTCCCGGTGGGTTACAACGAGAGCAACCTTCCCCTGGGGATGCAAGCCATAGGGCATCCATGGCAGGAAGCCACCCTGCTCCGGCTGGCGCTGGCTGCCGAACGGGTTGTGGACCGCAAAGCTCCCGAACTGTATTACCGCATCCTGCCCGAATAATATCCCTCCATCCCTGGCTGACGAACCAATCGGAACGCTAATCGATTTTTTTAGTTTCGAGTTTTGCAGCAACAATATTGGATAAACTTCGTACATCTATTGACAGGTTTGAATATGGATTTTTGACCGCTTCCCCGGCGGCGTCCCCGCCGCGGGTGATTTTGGCGGGATCAGGTTTGAACGTGTTTCAAGGAGGAAGGGAACCATGAGAAGAACCACTAATTTATTCTGGGGCATCGCCCTGATCTTATTCGCCGGCGCGCTGCTGGCAGACCGGCTCGGATACATCGACTTCTCCACGATATCCACCAACGCCTGGGTCTACATCTTTGGCGGCGCCGCCATCCTGTTCCTGTTGGGTTATATCCTGAACGGCCTCACGCATTGGGGCTGGCTCTTCCCAACCTTGATCTTTGCCGCCCTGTCCCTGACCATCTGGCTGGTTACCCGGAATGTCACTGAAGCCTTCATCGGCGCCCCCATCCTGGCTGCGGTTGCCCTGCCGTTCTATGTCGGATTTGCGATCCGCCGTCACTGGGGACTGCTCATCCCCGCCTGGATCATGACCATCCTCACCATCATCACCCTGCTGGCTGACCAGGTCAATGGGACGTTGATCGGGGCGTTATTCCTGCTTTCGGCTGCCCTGCCGTTCCTGATCGTTTTCCTGGCAAACCGCTCCCGCCGCTGGGCGCTCATCCCCGCCTGGGTGCTCTTCATCCTCGGGCTGATCACCCTGTTCGCGGACCGGGTCAACGGGAACCTGATCGGCGCCCTGTTCATGTATGCAGTGGCATTGCCGTTCCTGGTGGTTTACCTGCTCGACCGCAGCAGGCGCTGGGCGCTCATCCCGGCGGCGGTCATGGCCATCCTCGGCACCTTCCCGCTGCTCTCCATGCTGCTCAGTGGTGATGCGAGCGGCGCGGTGGGGATGTTCCTTTTCAGCCTGCCCTTCTTCGTTGTTTACTTCCGCTGGAAGGAAGGCTGGTGGGCGCTTATCCCGGCCGGCATTTTTGCTTCCATCGGCATAGTGATCGTCTGCTCCATGTTCGTCCCTGAAAACCAGGACTTCTGGAATGGCATCCTGACCGGCATCCTGTTTCTTGGCATGGGCGTCACCTTCGGCCTGCTCTGGCTGCGCCGCGACTACGCTGCCCACCGACTGGGCCAAGTTCCCAGCCCTCGCCCTTCTCGTTGCCTCCCTGCTGGCCTTTGTCCTGGGGCGGAATTTCCAGGATTATTGGGCGATCATCCTGCTGGCGGTCGGCATCCTGTTGATCGTCACCGGGCTGCTTCCGAAAAAGCCCAAGGAACCAACTCCGCCCGCCAACCCATCCTGAATGGTAACCGGGAATAAATATTAAGGTATCAAACGGCGGGAACTCCCTCGTCTCTATCGAATACCTCCCATAATGTAAGACCGAAAAAACAATGATTAACGAGCTTCGCTCGTTAATCATTGTTTTTTTCTCTCTCTTCGCCGCTCCAGGAGAGCGCCTGGAGATAGGGCTAAATGACATATTAACTCGACATCAATTCTTCCGAATTCTGATATTTAGTGAGGCTTATAATGACCGCATCCTGAACATTGAAAAGGATCAAACAATGACCACACCAAATTGGGATAACTGGCAATTCCTGCTCGGAGAATGGGTCGGTGAAGGCGGCGGCGTGCCCGGACAGGGCGGCGGTCTCCAGGTTTTCCACCTGGACCTGCAGAAGCAGGTCCTGCTGCGCAAGAACCATGTCGATTTTCCAGCCACCCCGGAACGTCCCGCCTTCGCTCATGACGACCTGACCGTCATCTACCCGGAACCATCCGGAAATATGCGCGCCATCTACTTCGACAACGAGGGTCATGTCACCCCCTATTCCGTCGCTGCTGCCGCCGACGCCATTGTCATGGTCAGCGACCCCGAACCGGACGCCCCGCGCTCCCGCACGACATTCCTAAAGGGGAAAAATGGGACATTGATCAACAGGTTCGAGCTCACTCCCCCGGGCGATCCCGATGCATTCAAAATGTACGTCGAAGGGATTTCAAAAAGGAAATAATCTCCTTTAATGTAAAAAATCCCGGGGTTTGCAACCCTTAAATGACTGTTGTTCTCGTTCCGACCCAGGTTATCCGAACAGTTTTTATTTGTCCTTTCTCTTTAATGTCTGCAACATGTTTAACCACTCTATATAATTGATTTCATTATTTGAAGTTTTTCATTGTCTTGAGTGTATGGCAGGTTATTTAGATTCAAAACAGGAAGCGTCTGCAACGATCGGCTTCCCGACCGGGCATTCTGTACAGCTTATCTCTCCCCGGAGAACCGTGGTAATCTGTGTGTTAAATCTTTTATGCGTTAAAACCCATCCTCCCCCCACCTTGACAGTCCCGCCGTCCTGGGTTACCCTGTTCTCTCATAATCGCATTATTTCAGCAGTTCTGCTGTTGTTCGTTTGAGCTTCGCTCGACCTCTGCAACTTCCCCGGACTTCTGAAGAAAAGGAATATCGTGAGCTTTAATCATTTCAACCTTGATCCGCGCCTCCAGGCGGGGATCGACCGCCTCGGCTATACCGAGGCCACCCCCATCCAAACCGCCGCCCTGCCCCCCGCTCTTGCAGGCAGGGACCTGATCGCCACCGCCCAAACCGGCACCGGCAAGACCGCGGTCTTCGTCCTCCCCATATTGCAGAAATTACTGAGCGGACCTCGCAACCGCACCCGTGCCCTGATTGTTACCCCCACCCGCGAGCTGGCGGAGCAGATCAACGATTCCATCCATGACCTGGGGACCGGTACCAAGATCCGCAGCGCCACCATCTACGGAGGCGTGGGTCCCTCACCCCAGGTGCGTGCCCTGCGTGACGGCGTCGAGATCCTGGTTGCCTGTCCCGGGCGCCTGCTCGACCATCTCAACCAGGGCAACGCCAAACTCCAGGGCGTCGAAATTCTTGTACTGGACGAAGCCGACCGCATGTTCGACATGGGCTTCCTCCCCGATGTAAAACGCATCCTGAAGTATGTGCCTGCCAAACGCCAGACCATGCTCTTTTCCGCAACCTTTCCAAAGGAGATCGAGAGCCTGGCTGCGCAGACCCTGACCAACCCGCAGCGCATCGCGGTGGGTCTCAGTGAACCCGCCCACACGGTGGCACACGCGCTCTACCCCGTCCCACAGCACCTGAAGACGCCCCTGCTGCTGGCACTGCTCAAGCAGACAGATACGAATTCCGTCCTGATTTTTACCCGCACCAAGCATCGCGCCGAGAAATTATCCCGGCAGATCGCCCAGGCCGGGTTCCGCGCCACCAGCCTGCACAGCGACCGGTCGCAGGGTCAGCGCCAGTCGGCGTTGGCCGGCTTCAAGAGCGGGCATTACCAGGTGATGGTAGCCACCGATATCGCCGCCCGCGGCCTCGACGTGGAAGGCATCTCGCACGTCATCAATTACGATATGCCCGCCACTGCCGATGATTATATCCACCGCATTGGGCGTACGGGGCGCGCCGAACATACCGGCGACGCTTTTACCCTGGTAACCCCCGACGACAAGGACATGGTGCGCTCCCTGGAAAAGATCATGAACAAGCCCCTGGTGCACCAAAAACTAGAAGGATTTAATTACTCCACTCCCGCCCCCGACCGTCCGGCCTTTTCACCCAGTCCCAGGCGGCAATCTCCAGCTCCTTCATTTGGACATGGAAAGCCAGCCAACCGGCAGACACCTCGTTCCGCTCCCAATCGAAGTCTTCGGCAAAAATTTGCAAGCGGAAAAACCAGGTAAATTATTTCTCTTCATACCGGCGCTCATATCCCCACGAGGGGAATCCAGCGCCGGAACGTTTCTTGGCGGCAAGTCCCGAATAGTTGAGTCCCAGGGGTGTTTGGTCTATAATTTGAGTTGATTGTTCTTTATAATCCATTATAATTTTCACGCGTGTTCGACATCCATTGCAGGAGGGGTATCCATGCACGTAAAATTCCCGGTCACCATTCACCTATTCTTTTTCCGCGGGGAAAAGATCCTGCTCCTGCGCCGCTTCCAGACCGGTTATATGGATGGTCACTACAGCGTACCCGCCGGTCACCTTGACGGTGACGAAACGGTCCGCATGGCCGGGGTAAGGGAAGCGCAAGAAGAGATCGGCGTCCGCATCGACCCGCAGGACATGACCTTCGCCGGTGTTTTTCACCGCCATTCGGATGATGAACGGGTGGATTTCTTCTTCCATGTGCAAAAATGGGATGGGGAACCGGTCAATGCTGAACCGGGAAAATGCGATGACCTTTGTTGGGCTGCCATGAGCGACCTGCCGGAGAATACTGTCCCTTACATCCGGCAGGCTATAAAAAATTTCCAATCCGGGGTTTTATTCCAGGAATTTGGCTGGGAATAAGGATAGACATTCCCCGGGTTAAAGATTCCCTCTCCATCCCCTTAACACAAATTGATATTTTCCGGGTGAGAAAATTACGGGAGTGTTGGAGTGGGGAAATAGATGTACAGCACCTGACCGAGGTTTTCGTCCCAGCGCCCAAAGTGGGTGCGGTCGGCCATCTCGGCTACCGCTGCCAGGGGCACCAGGGTGCCTGCGGTTCCCTCTCCCGGGTAGGCGTACGTGCCGATCTTTGACCAGTCGTCCGGCTGGGTATTGGCAGGGTTATCGGGGAATTCATCTCCGGCTGTGGGTATGAATGACTGCACATATGCCCGGTCGGGATTCAATCGCACCCACAGACCTGCTTCGAAGCGGAACCCCTGGTAGGCCTGGTGGATGTGAGGCTTGTCCGGCGCCACCTGTGCGTGGTCGACCTGCGCAAACACCAGCATTACCTTTAGTTCAGGCATCATTGTGCGCAGGTCGACATACTGGCCGGTGCTTTGGCGCGATGGCCAATCCCGAGCAGCTTCATCCGGGGTAGCCAGGTCAGTTGGCCAACCTGATATGGAAAGCGAACCGTTATCCAGCAGTGCCTGGGTCAAAGCCATGGAGTAGGTGCGTTTCCCAAAAATGATCGGGACCCGCCAGCTGGTGATAAAGTCCCCCGTACTGACAATGCCGTTGCCGTCCAGATCCAGGTAGGCTCGTCCCAGCGCACCCGTGTGAGGGTCTTTATAACCCGCCTCCCAGCGGACATTGGCATAATTCAAGGAAATCGCAGCAGTGCTGTAGCTTGCCGGGTAATTATAAAAAGGATTGAAAATCGGAATCCCGCTGTCGTCCACGTAGCCTGCTTCCAGGCAGGCGAGCGTATCCACAGTTGGATTTTCCCTCCCGACAAAATATTGCACATTCGGAATTTGATCACCGTATAATTTGATAACGTTGACGACAGAAATGCCCGCATCCGAAAAGGCGTAAAGCCCGATTTCACCGGTAAGCGGCGCAACCGAGGTGAGGGAAGTAATAAAGCGGCCATCGACATCCGGGATGGTACCGGAAGCAAAGCGGATCACATCCCGCAGCACCTGCATGGACTGCTGCCCGCCAGCGTCAAACGTCCCGGTGCTCTTGCTGCTGGTAATGCTGTCTGTTTGACCGGGCCACATGAAGCTGACCTGGATAAGTCCAAGCGAGGCGAGATCGGGGTCCGTCATAAAGCTGGTGGATGCGGAAAAAATTGGCGGGATCACGATCACAATGCCAGCACCCTCCGGAAACCTGGGAGACTTGGGTGAAGCGATCATTATGGCAATATCCCCCACCCCCGCCACGTTGATATGAGTGGACTGGATCTTCCCACTAAAATTCCCCAGCGGGCAATCGACCGGGCAGGAAAGAGAGGTCTCGCCATTATCGCAAAAGCCGTTTCCGCAGGATGTCCCCGGGGTCAGGGAGAGTGCTGGACGCGGGGACCTGACCGCATCCTGCAAGGGCAGTTCCAAGCAATATGAGAACCAATACGGTCAGTGAAAAAGCAAGTTTCGGGGGGTGTTCCATTTCGTCCTCCAGGAATAATTGTAGCACGAGCCAAAACATTCCCGGAAGGTAACCGGCATTCTTTTGAAAATGACGATGGAAAAACGATTTATCCTGATACCAACCTTCACGATTTTCGGCATTCATCTTCTACCTTAATGAGGAGATCAGAAATCAGGGTTGCAAGGATGAAAAAAACACGGTAATATTGGAAAGCCATGCTTCAAATCCTATTGATATTCGTATTGCACGGCTTTTAAAAGTCAGCAAGCCTGACAGGTGAATCGTACCTGCCAGGTTTTTTTGTCACAACCACACCATTTTCAAAGGAGTTTTATGCAGACACCCTGGGAATATCGTTATGCAAACAGGACGCAACGAATGGGAAGTTCGGTCATTCGGGAATTACTCAAATTGACCGAACAACCTGATATCATCTCGTTTGGTGGCGGCTTACCCGCCCCGGAAGTCTTCCCCATAAAACAATTCCAAGCGGCGTGCAATTATGTCCTTGAGCATGAAGGACCGCAATCGCTGCAATACAGTACGACTGAAGGATACAGGCCTTTGCGCGAAATGATTGCCCGTCACACAGGCAGATACTCGGTCAAGATCACACCGGATAACATCCTGATCACTTCGGGATCACAACAGGCTCTTGATTTTCTCGGACGGGTATTTATCAACCAGGGTGACCATATCGTGGTCGAATCCCCCACCTACGTAGGTGCACTGCAGGCCTGGAACGCCTACGGGGCACAGTACATCGCGGTCCCTTCGGACGAACATGGGATGGTGGTAGACAAGCTGGAAGAAGCCCTGCGCATTGGACCGAAATTTATCTACGTCCTGCCCAACTTCCAAAACCCAAGCGGAACCACCCTCAGCCGGGAACGCCGAAAAAAACTAGTCGAACTGGCAGACCAGTATGGGGTCCCGATCGTCGAAGATGACCCCTACGGTCAATTGCGTTTCGAGGGCGAACATCTCCCCTCCCTGGTCTGGCTTGACAGCCAGTTCCGCGGGGACGATGGCTGTTATACCGGGAACGTCATATACCTAAGCACCTTCTCCAAGCTGCTAGCACCCGGCATACGCCTGGCATGGGTGATTGCCCCTGAGCAGGTCATCCGGAAACTGGTGCAATCGAAACAAGCTGCAGATTTGAATACAGCTGCCTTTAACCAGATGGTTGCCTTCGAGGTGGGCAAGGGCGGCTTCCTGGATGAGCACGTCAAATACATACGCCAGGTATACAAAGAACGCCGGGATGTGATGCTCGAGACGATGGAGGAGATCTTTCCCGCACGAGGTACGCTGGACCAAACCGGAGGGAGGTATGTTCCTTTGGGGTATCCTCCCCGAGTGGATGGATGCGGCCGAAGTGTTCAAGATTGCGATCGAACGCAAGGTAGCTTTCGTGCCGGGTGCATCCTTCCATCCCAACGGGGGCGGCAACAACACCATGCGCATTAATTTCTCTTATTCCAACCCCGATTTGATCAGGGAGGGAATGACCCGCCTGGGAACCCTGCTGAAAGAACTGGTGGCAGAACATAAATAACAAAAAGCTCCCGCAAAAAAATTTGCGGGAGCTCTAATTAATATGTAGTTGGATCATTCGTGAATGTACGGCACGTATTCGGAGCGCGCCAATCCCTGCTCAATGGCTTTGGTAGCCACGGCGTGGGCAACCGCCATGTGCAGCTTGCGATCCAGTGGGCTGGGGACCAACTGATCTGCGGTGGTATGGTTGGCAATCGCCTCGGAGGCTGCGAGCAGCATCTCATCGGAGATACGCGGCGACCAGGTATCCACCGCACCCCGGAATATCCCAGGAAAACCCAAAACATTGTTGACCAGCTTACCGTCCGCTGCAAAGGCTGCCCCGTGTTTAAGAGCCACTTCGGGTTCGATTTCAGGATGCGGGTTGGATAACGCCAGGATGACCTGTCCTTTGCGGACCATCCCCGGTTTGATCAAACCCTGCACACCGGTGGTGGAGACCACGATATCGCAATTGGCCATGATACCTTTCAGGTCAGCCCGTTTTCCCCCATTGGATTCATGACGCTGCAAGGCTTCTTCGCTCAGATCCGCTCCCCAAACGGGGTTGCCGGTGATTTTCATGAGAATTTTCGCAATGGCGTTGCCTGCGGCACCCAATCCGATTTGACCAATGACAGCCTTGCCCAGGTCTTTTTTAAGCCTGCGGCATGCCACCGTCAGCACAGCAGTTGCCACCACAGCGGTGCCGTGCTGATCGTCGTGCATCACGGGAATATCCAGCAATTTTTGCAGCTCTTCCTCGATCCTGAAACAACGCGGGGCTGAGATATCTTCCAACTGAATCGCAGCAAACGTGGGAGCGATGGCAGCGACGATCCTAATAATTTCTTCAGGATCCTTCGTATTTAGTAAGATGGGGACACCGGATAGACCCACAAGGGACTCCATCAGCATGGCTTTGCCTTCCATCACAGGCATCCCTGCCAATGGACCAATATCCCCCAGGCCAAGTACCGCGGTTCCGTCAGTGACTATTGCCACCAAGTGACTTGTGGAAGTATACATATGGGCTAGCGACGGATCTTTAGCGATCTTCATACACACTTCCGCCACACCGGGGGTATAGACCTTTTGCAAAGTGGCAATTGAATCGATGGAGTAGCGTGAACGAACGGCGATCTTTCCCTTCAGGTGCAAGGCCATCACTTCATCGCGCACGTCTAAAAGCTTGGTGCCACGATTTTTTCGAACGACATCCAGGATCGTTTCAAGCTGTTTTTCGTCATCCGCAAAAATGGTGATTTCCCGAACCACCTGGTTCGAACTCTCGTTGAGCAGCATAATATCCCCAATGTTGCCGCCAACAGCAGTAATTGCACCCAAGAGACGACCCAATGTCCCAATCTGATGAGCGTTCGCCACCCGGACAATTCGAAGTAATTTATTTTCCCAGCTCATTCGCCCTCCATTGAATTATCAGACCCCGGTTACGAGACAATTCCCCCAGAAAAGAGACTAGCCACCGATTTCGTTCATCACTCGATTTGTGGCAATTTCTCCATCGGCGAGCCCATGTCCCCAGGGTTTGTTCCAGACAGCTCCCAAGACCAGCTGACGTAATTCTTCCAAAGATGCGCCGGCGCGCAAGGGAGTTAACAGGTCGATCTCAAAATCCCGCAGGAGGCACATGCGCAGGATCCCTTCCGGTGTGAGGCGGGCACGTGTGCAATCCGCGCAAAAAGGCGCGCTGACCGATGAAATAAACCCGATATCACCCTGCGCATCTGGTATTTTGAAAAGACGCGCTTCCCCATCCAAATCACCACCATTTAATGGGACTAAAGAACCAAGGGAATCCTCGATCCGATTTTGAACTTCCTGGGAAGACACCATTTGCCTGGTCTGAATATCAGTGGAACCACCAAAAGGCATCATTTCAATAAATCGCATCTGCCAGTGATGATCGCGAGTCAAATTTGCCAGGTCGACGACATCCTCTTCGTTATACCCTCGAACCACGACCGCGTTGAGTTTTACAGGAGTCAGTCCGGCAGTTTCAGCAGCTAAAATACCTTCCCATACATCTTCAAGATCACCGTGGCGCGTCATCCGTTTAAATTTGGCCGGGTTCAGGGTATCGATACTGATGTTCACACGTCCCAGACCTGCTACTGCCAGTGGGTTGGCCAATTTCGAGAGAAGCACACCGTTGGTCGTCATAGAAACAGTGCGGATGCCAGGAGTGCTGGTGATGCCGCGCACAATATCTACTATGTGGGCGCGGACCGTCGGTTCCCCCCCCGTCAACCTGACCTTATCAAAACCCAAGTCGGCAAACAGGCGCGCCAAAAGCAGCACTTCGTCGTCCTGCATCATTTCAGCGCGCGGCCGGAAGATCATATCTTCCGGCATACAGTAAACGCAACGCAGGTTACAGTGGTCGGTGAGACTTATACGCAAATAGTGGATTTTACGTCCGAAACGATCGAAAGCCATTCTATCTCGCAGATACCAATAAAGAATAAAATGATTATACCCCTTTTCAATTTCCCACCGATTGACGGGCAGTGTCAGGCGTGCTATTATCCTATGGATTTATTATCTGATTTATTAGAGAGGAGTTATCTATTATGAGTGCCGATTTTATTATTCGAATTTTTGGCATGGCAGTTTTCGCAATCGTTGGGGTTTATGTGGGAAACGGGCTGTCGGTTTATAACCCCGATCAACAATTATTCTATACGATCACTTTTACCTTACTGGGCGCCTTGCTTGGACTTATCCTGACACCTTATTTCACAACCCGACCAATACGAGCATTAAGAGCCATACTTGGTCGACTAGCTGCTGAGACCCTTTTTTCAGCCCTGATAGGATTATCCATTGGACTATTAACCGCAGCCCTGCTGGCATTCCCACTTTCACTGCTCCCCTCCCCTTTAGGGAAGATCTTGCCACTGGTTGGCGTGGTTCTTTTCGGGTATTTCGGTGTGGCAGTTTTCACCACCCGCCAAGCTGATATTGCCAATATCCTGGGCGGTTTAACTTCCCGTCGTGAAGAAGGGGCCGGCGGAGGAGGGTCACATGCAAGCCGGACCATTCTCCTGGATACCAGTGTCATCATCGACGGGCGAGTGGCAGACATCGCAAAAACCGGCTTCCTGCCCGGGACATTGCTGATCCCGCGCTTTGTTTTGAATGAACTCCAGTATATTGCCGACTCACCAGACAGCTTGCGACGCCAGCGAGGGAGACGAGGTATGGAAGTGCTCGCAGAATTGCAAAAGGCATCATCGGTTGTTGTCCGGATCAGCGATGTGGACGTCGAAGGCGTGCGGGAAGTGGATGATAAGCTGGTGATCCTGGCGAGACAAATGAAATGTCCGATACTGACCAATGATTTCAATTTGAACCGAATTGCCGAATTGCAGGGAGTACTTATCTTAAACATCAACGAATTGGCAAATGCTGTCAAGTCGGTCGTCCTGCCGGGGGAGTTAATGTCAGTGAACGTCATCCAAGAAGGAAAGGAACCCAACCAAGGGGTAGGTTATATGGAAGACGGGACGATGGTGGTAGTCGAAAATGGGAACAAATATTTAAATAAAGAGATCACCGTAACCGTGACAAAGGTGCTCCAGACTGCTGCGGGAAGGATGATCTTCGCCCGTCCCGAGGGCAAGGAATAGATGTGATAACTATATTAATAACGAGCGCGGCGAAAGCCGCGTTTTTATTTTTTCAGGACGATTTTATAATTGTGGTTCCAAGGGCTATTCCAATGATTGGTAGTTTATAATAGCCTCAGAAATAGTTCCAGGAGATTTTTATGCTGCGCGTTTACAACACTCTTACACGGAAAAAAGAAGAGTTCCAGACCCTAGAACCAGGCCTGGTAAAAATGTACGTCTGTGGTGTAACCGTTTATTCCGACGCTCATATCGGTCATGCCATGTTCGCCCTGGTATTTGATATTGTGCGTCGTTACCTTACCTACCGGGGGTACAACGTGCGCCTGGTGATCAATTACACCGATGTTGATGACAAAATCATAAACCGTGCAAAATCATTGGATGTGGATGCTTCAGCCCTGGCTGAAAAGTACATCCAGGAATTCCGACGACAGATCGAAGCCCTGAACATATTACCAGCAACGGTGAACCCACGCGCCACACAGGAAATGCCCCAGATTATACGCATGATCGAAGGATTGATCGAAAAAGGGTTTGGATATCCCGCTAAAAACGGTGACGTGTACTTCCGGGTCACAAAAGATCCGGAATATGGAAAACTTTCGGGAAGAAGAATTGAAGACATGCAGGCAGGAGCCCGCATCGATATTGGCGAAGAAAAAGAACATCCAATGGATTTTGCACTATGGAAAGCCTCCAAGGCGGGAGAACCCGCCTGGGAAAGTCCCTGGGGAAAAGGCCGTCCGGGGTGGCACATCGAATGCTCTGCCATGAACCTGAGCCACCTGGGCGAGCAAATCGATATCCACGGTGGGGGCAACGACCTGGTTTTTCCGCACCATGAGAACGAGATCGCACAGACAAAATCTTATACCGGTAAACCATTCGCCCGTTACTGGATGCACAATGGAATGCTTCAACTTCAGGGGGAGAAGATGTCCAAGTCGATCGGCAACCTGGTGACGATAGACGAGTTCTTATCAAGACATGAACCAGATGCTTTACGCATGATGATCCTGAACGGATCCTACCGTGCCCCCCTTTCTTATTCTGACGATATTGTCGACGGAGCAGAACGGGGATTGGATCGTCTTCGATCGGCATTAAAACCACAACACCCGGGGTCCAGCGGAACTTCTGCGAATATGAAGGCTGAACTGGATAAGCAAACCGAAACAACCCAGCAAACGTTTGTGGATGCGATGGACGACGATTTTAATTCGTCCGGAGGGCTGGCTGCTCTCTTCGAGTTGGTGCGGACCATTAACATCGCACGTGACGAAGGCGCTTCTGATGCTGAACTAAAGCCCGCCCAGAATACATTAATAGAATTAACAGGCGTCCTCGGCCTGCGTCTCAGCGAAAAGAAATCTGGCACAGGCGATACTGATAAGTTTGTCGACCTGCTGATAGAAATCAGATCGGAGATGAGGAAACAGAAGAACTGGGATATGTCGGACCTTATCCGTGACCGGCTTAAAGGGATGGGAGTGGCAATCGAAGACAGCAAGGATGGGACAACCTGGCATTGGTAGATTTTGGGACCTTCATTGAAGTTCTTTCACCATAAACATAAAACCTTCCGGGGATTTCCCGGAAGTTTTTTATCCATCATTCGCCGATCGGTAAAACTATATGCATGGTCGTCCCTTGCCCAGAGGGACTCTCGGCAGAGATCGACCCGGAATGGGCTTCGACCAGATGTCGAGCAATCGCCAGTCCCAATCCCATCCCACCAGAATCAGCTGACTTGTAAAATCGTTCGAAGACATGGGGTAATTCTTCGGAAGAAATACCTGGACCCGAGTCATGAACATCAATATATACATTTCCATCCAACTGCCAATAATTTATGGTGATATCCCCGCCAGAAGGAGTATATCGAAGAGCATTCGCAACCAGGTTAGAGAGCACCTGCCTAATGCGACCCGGATCGAGGTTTATCCATGGAAGATCGTCTACAGTTTTAACTATCAATAAAACTCCCGCCGCATCTGCCTGCGTTTTAAAACCAGCCATGGTATCCCTGATCAACATGGACAGATCAAGCGACTCTTTTTTAATTGGATAGCCCCGCTTTCAGCCAATGCCAATGTTCGCAGATCTTCCACCAAACGTGACAGGAGGTTCGTTTCCTCAAGCAACGAACGCAGGTTGGTTTCATCTGGCTGGTAGACCCCATCCAGCATTCCTTCCAGGTTACCCTGCACCACAGTAAGAGGGGTACGGAGTTCGTGGGTCACATCAGCTAATAATTCGCGTCGTTGCTGGTCAATAATTGTAAGTCGTGAAGCCATGTTATTAAACGCGCGTGCCAGGGATCGCATTTCACGGGAACCTTTTTCCCGCACCCGGACTGAATAGTCACCCTGCCCCACACTTTCAGCGGCATTCAGCAGGTCATCCAGGGGGAGTACCAGCCGTCTCAGCATCAAGAGGCCAAATACTAAAAATATTATTGCGAATGGGAAGATAAACAATTCAACCGGAATAAACGGTTGACCTGGACCAAATGGGAAATTTGTCCATCCAAACCCATGAGCAACCAGCACGAATATTCCCATCAACATTGCCAAACCGAATACTATGAACAATACAAAAAAGCAGCCCACGCGGCGAAGTAAATGTCGACGGGTAGCAAGTGTTCGTGGAGGCCATGATTCATTCTCAGGCCACCAAGGTGGTGGTTTTCGAGACGGGCGGAAGGAGTGAACCTTTTTCATCGATCAGCGAATTTGTATCCCACCCCATAGACGGTAATGAGATAGCGGGGCTCTGATGGATTGGGCTCCATCTTGTGCCGAATGTTTTTAACATGAGCGTCAATGGCGCGTTCATAAGACTCGAACGCAACACCATGAAGTGCGTTCAAAAGTTGTGCACGGGTAAACACACGCCCGGGATAACGCGCCATCTCCGCCACAAGGGAAAATTCAGTGGGGGTTAGTTCTTCGATCTGTCGATCCTCCGCTAAAATGCGCATACGGGGCAAATCGAGGGTCAAGTCTGCCACCCTCAGGATTTCCTGGTTTTCACCCGCGTAATTTTCCATGCGGCGGAAAAGCACGCGAACACGAGCCACCAATTCCTTCGGGCTGAACGGCTTTGTAACATAGTCGTCAGCACCAAGTTCCAGCCCGATAAGCTTGTCCGATTCTTCCGAACGTCCCGTCAGCATAATAATAGGAACGTTTGACACTTTTCGCAGCTCACGGGTCACATCCAGACCATCCATTTGTGGCAGACCCAGATCAAGGATGATCAAATCCGGTTTATCTGTATGAGACATAGAAAGCGCAACCTTGCCATTCGCGGCGAGGCGCACGCCAAATCCAGCTCGTTCGAGGTAATCCCGCACAAGCTTGACGATCTTCGGTTCATCATCCACGACCAGGATTGTCTTCACTTTGGTTTATTATACGCTTATGATAAGTTACCAGATATGGGGCTTTATCTCAAACTCCAGCAGACTGCGACTTTGGTAAATAGATAACCTCAATAGCCCCACTTTCACAGGTATGCACGCACTTCCTGCAGCCGTTGCACGCTTCTGCATTCCGGATAACAACATGGCGATGCCATAGCATGTCAATTTTCCCAAGAACCTGCTTCGGGCATACTTCAACGCAGCGCCAGCAGGCGTCACACCGCTGGATATTCAACCAAATGAATTTGTTTCTTCTCCGGCGAGAGGATTCGTGAGAATCCAGATTATTAATTTCCTTCATCTGGTTGGGCTAGATAACCTGCCCAACCAGATGAAGCGCTATTTCTGGTTCTCTTCCGTAGTGTAGTTGGAATCGGGAGCCGCGTGTGCCCTGCGGTGCCATTCCTTAAACATCGGTGGAACGTCATTACCCCAGGGTCCATTTTCCATGGTGCCATGGTGCATTCGACGCCAGCCCATACGCGGACCCCATAGCAGCATACGCATTACGCCGAAAGCCAGGAAGAACAGAAAGATCGGGATCAGTAAGCCAAAAATCCCAAACCCAGGGAACCACCCAAAATATCCAAAAGGCATTCCATAAAATGGGTAAGGTGCGCCGGCTGCGCCTGGGGCGGCAACCTGGATATTTGAAGCGACTCCATGGGCTACCCCGGCTTGATAAGCAAAGAACGCGATCCCAGCGATGGCGACCAGCAGGATAAAACCTGCAATGAAACGAAAGACAACGTGTTTGATCATATACTTTCTCCTTTGTAAGATTGCATTTAGTATAGGAGCCAGTTGTGAATTGGGCGTGAAGAGGCTATGGAGATATGATGTAGAAAAATGCTGTACAATGACACAGGAAAAATTTTATGGCCGCTGGGGATCTATTTCCTTCCTCCGAATTCGACAAATGGGCTGAGACATATGATCTCTCAGTCTTAAATAACCTTTTCCCTTTTACCGGCTATGAAGCCCTCCTGGAAAAAATGGAAAGACTTGCAAGTATTAAACCGGGACAAAGAGTTCTCGACCTGGGAACAGGAACTGGAAACCTGGCTTTTCGCTTCGCTTCCTCGGGTTGTGACTTGTGGTGCACCGATTTCTCCGCTAACATGTTGGAAAAAGCGAAGCAAAAGATTCCTGGTGGACATTTCGTTTTATTTGATATGCTTGGGGACTTTCCGTCGGAATTAATCCATCCTTTCGACCGCATCGTTTCAACTTATGTTTTTCACCATTTCGATCTAGATCAAAAAATAAGTATTCTGGGAAATTTAATCCCATTGCTGGTACCAAACGGCCTGATTATCATTGGCGATATCTCCTTCGCCGATGAAGAGGCGATGAAAACACTGAAATCCAGTGAGGGGGATAATTGGGAAGATGAATTCTATTGGCTGGCGCATGACGCAATTCCAGCCATAGAAAGACTAGGGTTTAAGGTAGATTACACCCAGATCTCAGTTTGTGCAGGTGTTTATATCCTTCAACTTTAGACAAGTCTTCTTGGTCGATTGGTCCATGGGCTTCCATCATGGAACAGATTGTTTCATCCGAATGGATTAGAATCATCATATGAAAGAATTCATTTATGGGCGTAACCCTGTTTACGAGACGCTGAGAGCAAACAGGCGGGACGTTTTCCGGCTGCAGGTAGCTGAAGGTGCGCAAGATAAAGGCAGGCTGATAGAGATCCTGGATTATTCAGCCAAACGCAAAATTCCCGTGGAACGCGTGCCTCGCGAGCGACTTGACAAACTAAGCGAAAATCATCAAGGTGTAGCGCTGGAGACAAGCTCATATCCTTACATAGAAATTGAAGATATTCTTGATAATGCAAAATCCAGCACCCGACCTCTTTTCGTGTTGATCCTGGATACTTTGCAAAACCCACAAAACCTGGGTACCATTATCAGGACAGCAGAAGCTGTGAGAGTGCATGGTGTGCTGATACCAACACACCGTGCTGCGGACATAACCCCGGCAGTTGTTTCTTCTTCAGCAGGGGCGTGTGAACACATGCTGGTAGCACGGGTAAATCTAGCTCAAGCCATCAACCATCTAAAAGATGCAGGTGCCTGGATAGTGGGACTGGATGAAGGCCACGAGTCAAAAGATCCCGAGGAGGTGCCGCTGGAGCGTCCGTTAGCGTTGATAGTAGGGAGCGAAGGTGAAGGCATTCACTCCCTGGTCCGAAAATCCTGTGATTACCTGCTCCGTCTGCCAATGGCAGGGGAAATTGAATTGTTGAACGCGGCAGTTGCAGGCTCAATTGTTTTATATATGGCGTATATGGCTCGAAAAAATTCTTAAAAGAAGAGCAAATAAATCATTTTTGAATTATCGGAGAAATCAATGATATCTGCATCATTCCATTTTCCAAAAGGGTTCCTGTGGGGAACCGCCACTTCTTCACACCAGGTGGAAGGCAATAATACCAACAATAACTGGTACAAATGGGAACAGGAGGGGCATACTGCAAACAAATCCGGCTTCGCCAGCGATTGGTGGGGTGGACGATGGAAGGAAGATTTCGACCGCGCTGCTGAGGCTGGTCAAAACGCACACCGATTATCGGTGGAATGGAGCAGGATCCAACCCACACCAGACCAATGGGATGAAGAAGCCCTTGAACAATATCGCACAATGCTGAAGGGGTTGCGGGAGCGAAACATCCTGCCCATGGTTACGTTGCATCACTTCACAGATCCGCTCTGGCTGGAAAAATTGGGAGGCTGGGAAACCGATGCCATCATACCCATATTTGATAAATTTAGCCGCAAAGTTGTCGAGGCTCTGAAAGAATACTGCTCGCTTTGGATAACCATCAATGAACCCAATGTTTATGCACTGGAAGGATATCTGCGAAATAATTTTCCTCCCGGCAAATCGGATCTTAAGCTTGGAATACAGGTGCAGGCAAACATGGCTCGTGCCCATTCATGTGCTTATCGATCCATTCATGAACTTCAGCCTGAGGCGCGCGTAGGCTACGCACTGCACTTCCGTCCACAAAAACCGGCACTAGCATGGTCTCCACTGGACCGGTTGATGAGGAATATAAAATTCCAGGGTATCAATATGGCATTCCCATCAGCCATATCAACAGGAGTACTTAAATCTCCATTGGGCAGGATCCAAGTCCCGGAAGCCAAAGGTACGCAGGATTTTCTCGGTTTAAACTATTACTCGGTGGACACAGTAGCCTTTGACTTGCGAAACCGAGCCGAACTATTTTCGCGATCGTTTTACCCAAAAGGTACCGATTTGGCTGACGCGGGAATGAACTCGAATACCCCTGAGGGCTTCTTCTCAGCCTTTAAGTGGGCTGTCAAGACTTACCCCAACCTGCCCATTATAGTGACAGAAAATGGCATTGAAGACAGCTCCGACCGGATCCGACCGAGGTATATAGCACAGCATGTCCATGCCATGTGGCGAGCGGTTAAATTTTAACTGGCCGGTGAAAGGATACTTCCACTGGTCATTAGTGGATAACTTTGAGTGGGAGAGAGGCTGGACACAGCGCTTTGGTTTGTGGGCACTTGATATAAATTCCCAATTAAGAACAAAACGCCCATCTGCAGATCTATATGCGGAGATTTGCAAAGAGAATGGACTTTCATCCCAAATGGTCCATAAGTATTGTCCAGAAGTTTTCGAGAAATTATTCCCGGGTTAGTTTATGGAATATAACGATGAAATCGATCGATGATGTAAATCCCGCAGGTCTATTCCATTCCGGACATTCAATACTATGAATACGGTCATTAACTCAATCTTTCACCGCCGATCCATCCGCGTCTATTCCGATCAACTGGTCGAGACTAAAAAGCTCGACCTTCTCCTTAAAGCTGCCATGGCTGCTCCGTCAGCAATGAACTGCAAACCGTGGGAATTTGTAGTGATAACAGATCCAGAAAAACTGGCGCAGTTACGTAATCGACTGATTTTTGGTAACAGGAATGCACCTGCAGCCATCGTAGTATGCGGCAACCCATCCTTATCCATTAATCCTGCCGCTCGACTATTCTGGGTGCAGGACTGCAGCCTTGCGGGCGGGAATATTCTAATCGCGGCAGATGCGCTCGGACTAGGGACTGTTTGGGTGGGGGTGCACCCTGTGGCGGAGTTCGTACGAATTGTGAGGGAGATTGCGGGATTGCCAAGGCATATAACACCACTAGGACTCATCTATGTCGGTTACGCTGCAGAGGAAAAACCGGCGCGTACCCAATATAATGAAAAAAGAGTACATTGGCAAAAATACCAAAAACCAATAGATTAATTGCCATTCCGGAATTTTCCCATTTGATGATCAATTTTTGGTAAACCATCGAACTATTTTGCGAACCATATGATCCTACCGGAAACATTTGTCCATAATATCGTTACCTCGTTCGGAAACTCCGGACGCCGTTACCTGGATGAATTACCTGGATTGATTATCGAAGCCACCCAGCGTTGGGGCTTGACCCTTGGGGAACCCTTTTTACTTTCATACAATTATGTATGTGCCGTAACACATCATGACGGTTCAGCTGCTGTTCTAAAGATTGGAGTCCCCAATCGTGAATTGACCAGCGAAATACTGGCGCTGAAACTTTATTCTGGAAATGGTGCATGCCAGTTGTTGGAATCCGATGGAGACAAGGGTATTCTCTTATTAGAACGCCTGCAACCAGGGATCATGCTTTCAACTTTAAAGGATGATGATGCAGCCACAAAAATAGCAGCCCAGGTGATGCAAGCGATTCATCGACCCAACCCTGGAAATATTGGATTGATAAGTTTGCGCAGTTGGTTCGATGAATTAAGTAACCTGCGGCCTCATTTTGGCGGTGGAACTGGTCCTTTCCCGGAGAAAACTGTCAATACAGTGGAAGGATTGATCGGGGACTTGTTTGCGGAGAATCGCCCCAATATTCTATTGCATGGGGATTTCCACCATTTTAATATACTCTATTCCAACCGCGGCTGGCTGGTGATCGATCCCAAAGGCGTAGAGGGTCCTGCAGAATATGAGGTTGGACCATTCCTGCTTAATCCCTGGGGAAAGATGCCAAGAGAAAAGGAAGCCATAAGGAGAACGCAACGTAGAATTGCCATACTATCCGAATTGCTTGGGTTCGAGCGAAAGAGGATATTAAAATGGGCGATTTGTTACAGTTTCCTTTCCGCTTGGTGGGATACAACACCGAGCGGATCAGGTGGTGAATATTCACTTGCTTGGACGGAAATCCTAATAAAAATGTTCAAATAAAAAATAGTGCCGCCAAATGGCAGCACTATTATGTTGTGATTTGATTAGATTAATTTATATCACTCCCAATTTCTTGCCAACCCGGGCAAAAGATTCCAATCCCTTATCCAAATCAGCTTTTGAATGTGCGGCAGAGATCATCACCCTGATGCGAGCTTTCCCCTGGGGGACAGTGGGGTAACCCAGTGCCATGGCAAATACACTCTCTTCGAAAAGATCACGGCTAAATTCCTGGGCAAGGGGAGCTTCACCAAGCATAACCGGAGTGATCGGGGTGGTGCTGAGACCAGTATCGAAACCTAATTTCTTCATTTCAGCTTTAAAATACCTGGCGTTGTCCCACAATTTATCCACCAATTCAGTAGATGTTTCAAGAATGTCAATTGCGGCTATACAGGCAGCGGCATCCGGAACAGTGACTGCAGATGAGAAAAGAAACGGGCGTCCGCGTAAGCGCAACCATTCAACAATTACAGGGGACCCTGCCACCACGCCTCCAACTACGCCGAATGCCTTCGACATCGTTCCGATTTCCACATCCACTTTGCCGTGAAGACCAAAATGATCTACGATACCTCGTCCCCCTTTTCCAAGCACACCTTCACCATGTGCATCGTCAACCATTAGTAAAATATCGTACCGGCCAGCTACTTCATATATCTTATCAAGAGGGGCGATGTCTCCATCCATACTGAAAACACCATCGGTAATGATCATAGCTCGCCTGAATTGGGACAGATTTTCTTTAACCACAGTTTCCAAAGAGGCTACATCGCAATGGTCATAAGGGATAATTTTTGCCCCGGATAAACGGCTACCATCGATGATACTGGCGTGGTTCAACCGATCTGAAAAAATAACGTCCTCCTTCCCCACAAGAGCCGGGATGGTTGCCAGGTTGGCAGTAAAACCGCTTTGGAATGTAATGGCAGATTCAACTCCTTTAAATGCTGCCAAACGCTTTTCCAACTCAAGATGGAGGGTCATGGTCCCAGCGATTGTTCGTACTGCTGCGGGTCCAACCCCCAACTCATCCAATGCTTTTTTGGCAGCTGCAACGAGTTTGGGATGGTTGGCGAGACCAAGATAGTTATTCGAACAAAAATTTAGAACTTTTTTACCATCCACGACCAACCATGCACCCTGAGGCGAACCAATGGTACGAATGCGATTGTAGAGACCCTGCGCTTTAAGCTCCTCGAGTTCCTGAGTAATCCAGCCAATTTTTGTAGACATATACTCTCCTTTAAAAATTTGCAAGTTTATATGATAAATATGGTTCTTTCATACATATTCATTCTGTATAATGCAGCTATTTCCTGTATAAGCAGCTCCGAAATTATTTGTGGCATCCCAATAGGTAACTGGTTCCTTTTCTGAATTTAAATTTATAGGTTGAAAATTTTTGCGCTATTCTTCCAGCACTTCTTCACCAAGCATCCCCATCTCAGCGAGGGCGGCAAGAACCTTGGGTTGAGCCCCCGTTTTTATAGTAACTGTGACTGGTCCCAATGTTTCGCCTAAAAACCGACCGGCCTTCGATTTGCGCAATTCCTTCAAAACTTCGGGGCGATTAACTTTTAGGATGGTGTGAACCTCCACCCTTGCCTCGGTACCGTTACTTTCCCAGCGATTAAGTGCCTTGATAAAAGAAGGTGGGATTTCCGAAGCTGCATTCTTTGCGAGCAAGCTTAACAGTTGTTTTACCTTTAAACCATGCTTTGCAGCTTTTTGCAGCGAACCAGGGGAGACATGGTAATGGTATTCGTTTTCTTTTTCCAAATCCCATTCACAAAATCGTGCAATCTGGTACCTACTTAAGCGGGACATCAACCTGGGAATAACAATTCTCCCCTGGGAGGAAACATGAAGTCCGTTTGTCTCGGCAACTTGCACGTGAAATCCGTCATTTATTTTCCGAAAAGCGCTTATAACATCACTGTCCACCGGCGTCGCCAATTCCATCAGTCCCAACCAACACAACGGTCCCGTTATTATGAAATTAATTAATGCACCATCCACCTCATTCCAATTAGCAAACCCGCGGAAGAATTTTCCATCTGATTTACGTTTAATAAACCAGAAGTCATAATCTCCAACCGGCCGCTGAAAATCAGGATATTTTTTCTTTATTGCAAGGATAAATGCCTGGAGACTCCACCATTTATTAACTGGAATAGCTGAAAGCAGAGACAACAAAAACTTTCGGGCAAGCAAGGGCTGATTTACCCATTCCCCCTCACAAACAAGACCCGGAACGTGGTGAAGTTCATTGAAAGTTTCACTATCCAACCAAGACTTATACAGCATTTCCAGGGCATTTTCCCGCGAGGCTTCCAGAAAATGGCGTACCTTCTCGATATCCGGTATTCCATTCTCAACCATCTTATTAGTTGAGGACGGTAAAATAATTTTTGCCGCCGCCAAAAAGTCCAAAACAATATATGCCGGTATCAAAGTAGCAGGAAGGGCCAGTTCCATCCGAAATGCTGCGAGGAGTGTTGTGGCATCATCAAGGAGACGATCAGATACCGGGAGGGTGTTTGCGCGTTCTTTTGGTGAGGCTTGCCGACCAAAAGCGTCCAAGGTGACTGCATTTGAAGCTTGTATTTCAGGGTTAGAATTCAACCTCAAAGAGAATTCGACGGCGTCCTTAGTGGGGAAATATGATAGTCCGTCAACATTTATCATATTTAATAAATCATTTGGGATGTATGCAAATTCCTGTGGTCCGGCAGGCATGTCAAAAAATGCCCTAGCAATTATTCCCCGGTAATAAAGTACTTCCGCAGGAGAAACAGGGTTGAGGTAGATCAGATCTCGATCACGTTTGCCAGGACCTGCCTCACGAATTTCCCCAAATTGCCGAGTAAAGGATGCCCAGGGAAGTTTACCTTCAGATTTTGCAAGAGCAACCAAAGCTGACCTTACGTCAGTTGAAAAGGAGTCGACCATTTCCGTAAAAGTCGCTGGATCGAGGATCGCCGCAATAATATTATCCAAGATCATTTTGTTATTGGAAGCGGTTAATTCTATCCCCCATAAATGAGCGACAAGGCGTAAAAAACCAATGTCTTGACTTTGCAAACTTTGAGTGAGGGTAGGCATAAAGAATTAACGCAAAAGAACCGGATTAACAGCTATTGTACACGTTTCCATTACCCCCTTTTTTGGTGGCAGATTATAGATTACCTATATGTTCAAGAAAGCCTGTTTCCACTGGCGAAGGATGTGATATTCACAATCCAACCTTTTAGTTGTTGCCTTCAGCAAAAAGGACAATTCATCAAATTACAATCATATTCCCATAAAATTGAAATTATTAAACTTTCACCATTTTGCGCAACCAAGAATTGTCCTCTACTGTTCTTTTTAGCTCTAAAAAGTGCTTCATCCGCGGCACGAATTAGACCTGGAGCTGTATCGGCGTGCAATGGATAGAGAGCAACGCCTCCAGAAACACCAATATTAGTAGTTTTTCCGTCCGGAAGATGAATCGGATTATTGCGCAACCCATTTTGTATTTTCTGGATCACCACCTGCGCCTGAGTTAAATTCGTCTCTGTCAAAACCAAGGTCCATTCATCACCACCATAACGAGCAAGAAAGTCTGTCGACCGAAGAGACTGTTCCATAGAATTCGCAACCTGCCGTAAAACTTCGTCACCGACTTTATGACCATAAGTATCATTTATCACCTTAAAGCCATCGAGGTCCATCATGACAGCGCAAAAAGAGTTCCCAGTTGAAATCGATTGAGCAATAGCTTTATCAAGACGTTCATCCAATGCACGTCGATTGGGGAGTTCGGTCAAGGCATCACTACGCGCCTGGTGGCTGACCGCAGAATGCAAACGCGCATTGATGATAGCGATAGCAGCTTGGTCTGCCAGAAGAGTTAACAGCCTAATCTCTGATTGGTTAAATTCTCCGGTAGTCGATCGTGCGAGGTTCATCACTCCAACAACACGACTGCCCATCATCAATGGGATGCCAATAATCGATCCACACCAAGTTATTGGCATGCCTTTATAAATGGGGTGATTAGTCATATCTTCGACGACGATAATTTTTTTCTCGCGAGCCACAGAGCCAGTCAATCCGTTAGGGCGCGGATCGGATATTTGGATATTCTCTTCACTATTATTTTTCAGGGATGCACCAAAAATCAGCTTATCTTCCTGGAATAAGTAAATATGGGCATCCTGGGCATCCTTGACAAGTTGCATAGCTTCTTTAACAACCCCATCAAGGACTGCCTGAAGGTCCAGACTGGATGTCAGGTTTAGAGTAATGCGCTTCAGAGCATCCAATTCGGCTGCCTGACGTTGAATTAATAACATCAGGTTGCCATTCTCTGAAAGAGCATTTACAAGTTGGTGGGAAAACGACCCATCCTGGAGCGTCTTTTCATCCATTATTGTAAATAACAAATTCAATAGTCCAATCAACCGTTCCTGATCGTCTAGAGGAACGCTATTCAATTCCAATCGCTGGCGCACTTCCCGCAGGATGCCGGTGTGCGATTTCATCCGTTTCCATCCCGATCGCTTACGAAAATTTCCATATATTAATATCCCTTAACATTATACAGTTTTCTCCTCATTGTGCAAGAATTAGATATTGCAAACATAATAAAGTGTGGAAATTTGAGATAAATAATAAATCCAAAAAACTGCCAAATCAAAAAGAATTCAATCTACCAAAGCGATGAATAATTCCAAATATGTACAACACATATCCATATACTATTTCGTCCGGTTGTGATGCCGCAGCCTCAAAATATCATGGGTCAAAAAATGCGATTGTCTTTTTTTATCATTGGTTATATAAAAAGCCGGGTGTAAATCCTGGCTCAGGATTTGTATTATCAGGTACATTTGAATTGACATTTTCAAATAAATTCTGTACACTATAATTATAGAAACAGTACAATAAGAAATATTAAGGAGGAACTATGGCTGCTCAATTCCAGTTCGTTATGCATTCCGGCCCCAATACTGGAAAAATATATCCATTAGAAGCACCTGAAATCATCATCGGGCGTGATGCAAGTAATATTATTGCGATCAATGATTCCGAGGTATCGCGAAAACATGCCAAACTGACTCTGCAGAACTCAGCATATATAATTCAAGACCTTGGATCGACAAATGGAACATTCATAAATGGACAGCGATTAAGCAACGCACAAGAGTTGAAGCCAGGCGATTCAGTTACGTTGGGGGAAAATATCGTATTGATGTATGAAACATCCTTCGATCCAAATGCAACCGTAGTCTCCTCCGCCCAAATCCCAAAGACGGTTACACCAATTCAAAAACCAGTCCCAACACCTGTTGTTGCACCGACACCTGTCCAACCCCCCGTTTCACTCCCACCTACACCCGCAGCTGAGGTATTTACCAGTCAACCACCTGCCGGACCGGTACCACAAGCAGCTAAACCAGCAAAGAAAAAATTCCCCATTTGGCTGATTATCCTAATCGTAATCTTGATCGTTATCTGTGCCTGTGTTGGTTTCTTCCTGATTATCGATCAATTTAGCCTTTGGTGTACCGTACTACCCTGGCTGGTCCCATTAATTGGCGGCACTTGCGCATAATGAAGGGAGTGCATATTTTATGAAATCATCTCAGGCGGCAAAAGCCGCCTGAGAATTTTTAAGGACGCAATTATGTCCATCAACCGATTTGTCAATTGCAAAGTCCATTCTGTATTTCTATAATCACCGCTGAACAACTCTTTTTGTGATCGGATAAGGAGTGGTTCAAGCAACTTATTTTTCCATCCTTCGGGGCGTCGAAGGTAATCTGCCACAATCCCGTGCTGGCGCATGACCCTGGCGTCGGGTAACCACGCTGTCAGGAAATATGCGGAAGGATCCAGAAGCTCCTGATAATGACGCGCTGTATCAAAAAAGGTGACGGTCAACTGCAAATCTGTACGAATACCAGTTGTAACGGTTTGGGATCGAAGATAGGAAAGGTAATCCATTTTCGAGATCACTAAATGAAAGGCCGAAGTGGTCAAGTAAAGCTTTATCCATAACAGCAGTAAGCAGATTGGTTATTCGGTTCGGGAATGGTTCGATAGAATTGGTTAAATGCACTCCAACCATAGGTCTCGACCAAGTACTTGACAAGAGATCCGGCTTCCAAATAGGCAATATCATGCTGCTGGTTATAAAAGTCATTGGCTACGTTTGAAAGAGATATATACCAGCCCAAGTCAAGTAATGCAGCCGCACGTGGTCCGAGTGGTTCAGGTTTGAAGTGACCACCGGTAAGGTATACCGCCAATCCCTCTTCGAGCATTGACGGGCGATATACCCCTCCCAATGTATTGTCATAATAATGGACAAATTCATGGTGAAATACATATAGGCATATCGTTGCCTATATAATTTTCATCAGGTATGAGAGATATACGGAATTCAAGGTAAATCCACCCTGACCGACAACTCGAGACATAAGATTGATATCGATCTTTTGGCTTAAAGTAGTCTCCATTTGAACGGAAACAGCAGCAGACTCTTTATCTGCTTCCTCTCCAAGAATGGAAATGTCTCGTTCCGATGCAGTTCCGGTAATATAGTAGAGATTACAGCATGCAGTAACAGTTGTTGTCCAATGCGCCCCTGGTTCCGGGAGAAGGTACTTGATCAGCAGAATGGAGGGTGAAGGATTTCTGTCCAAGTGGTATTTTCAGGGAGCCGTGTAAATGTAAGTATGTGACTTCCAGGTTTTAAATCTCGCGTATTCCAAACCCACCACAAGGTGGCCTGACTGCGTCCTCCTATGCCGTAAGGTGTAAATGGAGCACTCCCGAGTTGCTGACCTGCATAGGATACTTCAACACTGGACGCATTTTGACCTGAAGCTGAAGGAACAAGGACTTCAAAACTCACCTGATCACCTACGTATAGAGGTCCATCGGGGTGGGAAATTACAGTTATTTGCGAGACCGGATGTGCAGGTGAACAGGACTCCAGGGAAATGATGGAGAGAAGAAGAAGTATTTTAATCAGAGCGCATAAGGTATATTATAAGCGCTCGGATGTTGTAAAAACCTTCCCTTGAAGATAAAATATATCTCAGGAGAAATCGCATGGATGAGACACAGCCCCCCACTTCTCCACGGTGGGGTGCCACAGCAAAACTCGTGGTAACGCTTACCCTGGTGGTCATTCTAGGCGCACTGCTTGTACGGTTTAAATTCATCCTTTTACCCGTCCTGCTCGCGTTTATCCTGGCATATCTCTTGTTACCAGTTGCATCCCTGGTAAATAAAAGAACTCCTCTTTCCTGGGGGATGGCGGTAAATCTAATTTACCTAATTTTTGTGATTGTTCTTCTAGCCTTATTAACCTGGGGGGGAGTGGGTTTGATTGGCCAGATTACCAACTTAATCTCTGCTGTTCAGAATTATGCCAATCAAGTACCCGTCTTTATCGACAGCTTATCACACCAAGTTTATGTAGTTGGGCCTTTAAAACTTGACTTTTCTACCATTGATTGGCAATCGATTGGTCAGGTTATCTTATCTTACATACAACCTGCCCTGGGAGAGGTGGGCAGCCTGGTAGGGACACTGGCAACAAGTGCCGCCTCAACCCTGGCTTGGATGGCATTCATCGTAGTTGTGTCATATTTTTTTCTTATGGAGAGTGGTGGATTCCGGACAAGGATCATTCATATTGATGTACCCGGATATACCGAAGACATACGCCGTCTAAGGCAAAAACTAGGTTATATCTGGAATGCTTTCCTGCGTGGTCAGATCATCGTGTTCTTTTCAAAGATAATCGCCTACACAATCTGCATGTCTATATTGGGAGTCCATTATGCGATCGGGGTTGCACTTATAGCCGGGTTTGCAAGTTTCCTACCATACGTTGGACCCGCAATAAACTGGATTGTTCTCGGGCTGGTTACTTATTTTCAAGGTAGCGCCCCCTTTGGACTTACTCCATTAGGATATGTGGCTGTGGCCATTATTACGGCCTTATTTATCGACCAAGTATTCGACAACCTTGTGACACCTCGCATGATGGCAAATTCACTAAAAGTCCATCCTGCATTCGTGTTGATCGCTGCCATCATTGCTGCCAACCTGATCGGCATTCTAGGGATCATAATCGCGGCACCCTTGTTGGCAACCCTTCAACTCGTCGGGCGATATACCACCCGCAAACTGCTTGACAAAGACCCATGGCCACCTGATGAAGATGTCATTCCTGCTCGCCAGTGCCCAAATTGGTCCGCACTGTTCGCAGGTGGTGGCAAAAGCGATTTGGAAAGGAACCAAAACCATCCAATGAAGCGGCACAGCCGTTGAAAAATATCAAGAAAGCCAAATAAATTACTCAATTCTCTGCGACCTGCGCAGTCCAATATTCGAATATTAAAAGGAAAATTTCAATGTCCCAGGAAGATGCTGAACCCAAGACCGAAACACTGGCAGAGACCGATAGCTACATAGCCTGGAAGGCAGAAGAACCAGATGGGGAAACCACGTTCCACCTGGAACTCAATAATGTAACCCTTCATTTTTTTAAAGAGGAGTGGGATGAGTTCCTTGAATTGATCCACAATATTAAGTGAATTTCCATGAAATACCATAATGCCATAACCGATGTCCCAGGAATTGAGGTAGGTCAGGCACAAGATGATGAGGCATTGACTGGGTGTACTGTAGTGCTTTGCCGAAAAGGCGCTGTGGGTGGTGTTGACGTACGTGGGAGTGCACCCGGTACTCGAGAAACCGATTTGTTAAACCCGATAAACCTCGTGGACAAAGTCCATGCAGTGATGCTTGCAGGAGGGTCAGCTTTTGGTTTGGATGCAGCCACCGGCGTGATGAAATTCCTGGCTGAGCAAAATATCGGATATGGTGTGGGGGGAAACCGGGTGCCAATCGTTCCCGCGGCAATTTTATTCGATTTGGGGATTAGTAAAAAAAACATCCATCCGGACGCAGAAATGGGTTACGCGGCTGCATCAGCTGCACAGAAGGGACCTATCCTAGAAGGGAATGTTGGCGCTGGTACCGGTGCAACCATCGGGAAAATATTCGGGATGTCCGGCGCGATGAAATCGGGCCTGGGTTCAACCAGTCTCAATATGGGGGGAGGTGTAGTCGTAGGTGCCATTGTGGCTGTAAACGCATTTGGTGATGTGCTGGATCCAGCAACCGGGCAGATCATTGCGGGTGCCCGTCCTGCCAAAGTTGGCCCGGTGAAATTGGGCGGTTCCAACCAATTCGCCAACACTTTAAAAGTAATGGAGACCTTTACTGGTCGGACCATTTTAAGACTGGCGACCGGAGGTAATACTGTCATCGAAATCGTTGCAACCAATGCCAAGTTCGATAAGCCGCAAGTAACCAAAATTGCTCAAATGGCACATGATGGATTGGCAAGGGTAATCCGACCGGCGCATACCATGCTGGACGGCGACACCATTTTCGCCCTTTCAACCGGGAAGAAAAATGCAGATGTGAGCAGCGTGGGAGCATTTGCTGCGGAAGCATTGTCGATAGCCATTATTAGGGCAGTCAAGGCTGCAACTTCCGTGGGAGGATTACCAGCCATTAATTAGCAAAAAATATTGACCTCTTGAAGATGCTAAGATTCTCTCAATAATACGAATAATTTTTCTACTCATCGTGAAAGCGTTCCTTTTCCGCCAATCCTGGGAATATATTACGGATTGGCGGATTTTCGTGAGTTGACTTTACTTTCATTCTTATCTATACTCAACATATGCTTGCGCGTGTATATTCCTGTGCAGTTATCGGGTTGGATGGGGTTGTTGTGGAAGTTGAGGTGGATTACACCTCAGGTTTCCCAGGAATGACCATCGTTGGTCTACCGGATGCCGCCATTCAAGAAAGCCGAGAAAGGGTCCAAGCAGCAGTGCGGAACGCCGGGGTGCCCTTCCCTCGCAAACGGCTGGTGGTTAACCTGGCTCCAGCCTCGGTTCGCAAGGAAGGTCCAGCTTACGATCTTCCCATTGCACTCGGCGTTTTGGTCTACACAGGGATGCTTTCACCCGAAGCTGCAGAACAAACCATGGTTGTTGGGGAACTCTCATTAGATGGAACCGTCAGACATGCCCGCGGAATATTACCGATGGCTGCCACTGCAAGGCAAGCGGGTTTCAAGCGAATCGTTGTACCAGAAGTAGACGCTGCTGAAGCTGCTCTAATCCCCGACCTGGAAATAATTCCAGTAGCTTCCCTGGCCATGCTATACAACCACCTGGCTGGCCGGGTCCCGATTCCAGCTTTCACGCGGCTTGATATCGAAGAATCTCCTTTATGCCCTCCGACAGATTTTGGGGAAGTAAAGGGTCAGGAACACGTTAAACGAGCCCTGGAAGTTGCTGCGGCTGGGGGGCACAACATCCTTATGATGGGCCCCCCCGGAGCAGGTAAAACTTTACTGGCGCGAGCTTTGCCGGGGATCCTGCCAAAAATGACCTTCGAAGAGGCGCTGGATGTCACCCGGATATATTCCGTGGCAGATCAGCTGCCTGCAGAAACCCCGCTTCTGCGGAACCGCCCCTTTAGATCGCCTCACCATACCATTAGTCATGCCGGGTTGGTTGGAGGTGGAAACTGGCCTCATCCGGGGGAAATCTCTCTTGCGCACCATGGTGTTCTATTTCTGGATGAACTTCCGGAATTTGGTATGCGCGTTCTGGAAGTATTGCGTCAACCGCTGGAAGACAAGTTCGTGACAATAAGCCGGGCACAAGGCTCGCTCACATTTCCTGCGAGTTTCCAACTTGTTGGCGCAATGAATCCATGCCCGTGCGGCTATTATGGCGATCCGGTGAAACCCTGCACCTGCTCGTCCATGGTTGTAACCAAGTACCAAAAGCGCATATCAGGTCCCCTGCTCGACCGGATTGACATCCACGTGGAAGTACCTCGGATTGAGTACGATAAACTTTCGGAGAAACGTTTAGGGGAATCATCCGTTTCGGTGAGGGAACGGGTTGAATTGGCGCGGGACCGTCAAAGATTCAGGTTTAGTAATGATGGGGGAACTCATGTTGCGTGCAACGCGGACATGCGTCCTGCAGAATTGAGGAAGTTTTGTGCCCTAGATGAGACCGGACAGGCTCTTATGCGGACTGCCATGAACCAGTTACAATTGTCCGCACGAGGATACCATCGCGTGTTAAAATTGGCACGGACAATCTCGGATTTAGCCGGGAGCGAAGATATTATCCCGGCTCACCTGGCCGAAGCGCTGCAATACCGGCCACGATTAAACATGCTGTAGGTACAGTATGAAAGATGGATTGTATCAATTCATCGTGGGAGTTTTGGATCTATTCCTTTGGGGGGGAAAATTAATTGGTGAAGAGAACCTACCCAAACACGGACCGGCGGTTTTTATAGCCAACCATCTAGACGCCACCGGTCCGATTGCTGCAGCATGTTCGATCCCTCTGCGATTCCATCCCTGGGTGATTGCAGATATGATGGATAAAGACCTTGCCCCTATCTGGCTTCAGTCAGATTTCGTGGAACGCCAATTGCATCTTTCTGCTCCCATCAGCCAATGGGTAGCCAGAGCACTTTGCTGGATTAGCGTCCCCCTTTTTTATTCGCTCGGATGTATTCCGGTATATGCTAATGACTACGAGCGGATGCGCGAGACTCTTGAAATGAGCATGAATGTTTTAAGGGAGAGGAAATTCTTACTTGTCTTTCCCGAAGATTATCGTCTACCAAAAGATCCTGTTACCAAAATGCAACCATTCCAGCATAGTTTTGTCCGCGTTGGGGAACGATATTATGCAGAAACAGGAGAGCGGTTGGAATTCTACCCTCTAACGATTCATGGATCAGGGAACCTCGTAGTGGGAAAGCCGGTTATATTTAACCCCCTCAATCCAATAGGAGTGGAAAGACGACGTTTGAAGGAGTTGATGGAAGACACCATTACCACTATGTATATCAGCCTGGAAGGTGGCAACGTCGCCGGCGCACTGACAGCAGAAAGGAAATAGAATAGAAAGAGGAGAGAAATTTTCCTCTTTCTTTTTAGATTTATTCAAAATTGTAGGGTGATTTCATCCAACCGTTATTTCTCGCCAGACATTAATGTCATAAAAGCGTTCACAACCCGGGGATCAAAATGCTTTCCTGATTGTTCGTGGATATATTCGATTGCTTTTTCACGCAACCAAGCCTGGCGGTACGGACGATTGGAGGTCAGAGCATCATATACATCCACAATGGCAAAGATTCTCGCGACGATTGGAATTTCCTCGCCTTTTAACCCACGGGGGTATCCACTTCCATCCCACTTTTCATGATGACAATAAGGAATGTGGATGGCGGGGCGAAGGTAAGTAATTGGATAGAGCAAATTATAAGCATATTGCGGGTGCTGACGCATGACATTCCACTCGCGCTCATCAAGAGGACCAGGTTTTAGGAGGATACTATCTGGAATGGCAATCTTCCCAATGTCGTGTAAGAGGGATCCTCGACGGGCATGTTCCGTTTCCACTTCTTCTATTCCCATAATCTGAATTAATCTCAATGTGAGGTCCGTGACACGCAAGGTATGACCCTCAGTATCTTCGTCACGCAATTCCAAAGCCTGGGACCACCCCTGAATGGTAGCATCGTAGGCCAAAGTCAGTTCAAGATTCGATTGCTGCAGGTTCACAAATAGGCGTCCATTATCTATTGCGATTGCAGTTTGCCCCGCCAACATCTCAAAGAAACTAATCCATTCCTGGTCAACTTGCATTGGGGTTCGACGGAATATTTCGATAACACCCTGGATCTGTCCTTTGGCGATCAAGGGGATGGCATGGTAACCAACGAAATTTTCTCCATCCAGATATTTCACCAGAGCGGAGGCCGAGTTCGAAACGGGATGCTCCATCACCTGGGAAACCTCATCAGTTTTTTTGAGGTCGGAAATATTAATGGCACGCCGCTGCAAAGCAGATTGTCCAGCAAGACCTTCTCCCAGACGCAAGCGTATTCCCTCAATGGCGTGAGCGCGGAAGCCACGCCCTGAGGCATATTCAAGCATCCTGGTAAGGGGGTTGAATAACAAAACGGCAGCAGCATCCGCTTTCAATTCTGTCATAATATTTTCCAGCACTATATTCAGGGTAACATTTGTATCCACACTCGCACCGATGGCGGCGTCGATCGAATGAAGTGCTGTAAGACGATGCAAACGCTGTTGAGTTTCAGAAAACAGACGGGCGTTTTCAATTGCCACAGCTGCTTGAGAAGCAAAAGTAACCAAGAGGCTCAAGTCAGAGTCGGCAAACGCAGCTTTTCTGGACACGTTATCGAGGGAAATAACCCCAATTACCTTTCCTTTTACAATCAAAGGAGCTGCGATCCCACTCAATACAGCATCTATCTCTTCAATTTCTCCCAAAAATGGAACCTCATAATCGGCATGAACATCATCGATTTTCAGAGGTATGCGTTCACGGGCTACCCGGGCAGCGTAACCATTGTGATTCGGGAGGAACAAGTCGATCAAACGGGGGTCAGAATATCCTGAGAGGGCGTGGAGACGCAAGAAACCATCGGGTTCAGTCAGGAGAATGGCTCCCTTTTCAGCCGAGGGGATTGCCTTCCTGGCACCGGCTAATATATTTTCAAGAAGTGGCTGCAATTCGACCGCGCTGGTAAGTGAAACACTTACCTGAGATAATGATTCAAGCTCAGAAAGACGGTGACGGGTTTCTTCGAATAAACGAGAATTTTCAATAGCGATGCCAGCATAAGCAGCTAATGTTTTTAATAGAATCTCGTCTTCTTCGGTGTACATATTGGGATGGTAATCCTGTACTGAAAGAACACCGACAATTTTCGTACCTGAATTGAGAGGCAGCGCAATGAACGAACGCGGAGAGGCCGGTTTACCGAACCGGCTGGCTTTAACCGGCTTTTCCTTCAGGTAGTCAGACACGCGAATTGCTATTTTCTCTTCAATAACGTGGCCCGCCAACCCTGAGCCCCATTCAGAATCAAATGGTGGATAGCGTTCGCCGGAATCGAACAGATATACACCGTGAAGCACTTTTCGGTTTTCATCAGCCAATGAAATTGTGAAAACATCCAATGGCATTAATTGGGTGATTGCCTGATGAATCGAATGATAAACTTGTTCGAGGTCAAGGCCAGCAGCTGCGATTTCCTGACCTGCCCGATAAAGGATTGCACGACGCTCAGCTGCGTTGACAACATCCTGATAAAGGCGGGCATTCTCAAAAGCATTGGCTGCCTCGGATGCCAGAGTTTCCATAAAGATCTGGTCTTCCGCACTAAATAAATCCGTATCCTGGCTGTGAACAGATATCACACCCACGATCTTATCCTGGACCAGCAAGGGTACAGACAGGATCGACCGCGGAGGTTCGGTTCCATCGGCAATAATCGATTTCACATGACCAGTTTCATTTCCGTCCAATATTCGAAGTGATTTTTTGTTTTTAATTACACGCCTGGTAATGCCAGCATTAATGGGTGCCTTCGTGTTGGGCTGTCGGATTCCGCGGTTAAACTTATATGGCAACTCCACCTCGGTCCCTTGCCTTGTGAGAAGGGAAACGACAAAGGTATCAGCAGGCATAACCTGTTTCGCTGCCTGGTGGATAGCTTGACAAATTGCTTCCACATCCTGACCTGCGCGAACAATATCCAATCCACCTTGATGCAGGGCATCCTTGCGTTTCGTCGCTTTTACTGCCTCCTGATAAAGGCGTGCATTTTCAAATGCAATGGCTGATTGAGAAGCTAATGTTTGCAGCAGCTGTTCATCTTCTTGGCTAAACCTGTTCGCCTGACGACTTTCGACTGTAATGGAGCCAATGACCCGCTTCCCGATCATCAGGGGAACGTATACGCCAGACTGGATTTCTGGAAATGCTGGCTTATAGCGTGAATCAGTTCTAACATCTCCAATTCGCAACGTTTTACCATTAGTGAGAACCCAACCGCTAAGACCGCTATCGGGAGAAGCGAATTCCTTGTTCAACCGGTCAATTTCAGCGCAAGTTTCAGTGATATCCATCCCAGGCCTGTTGAGAGCAAGCATTGTGCGATTTCTCGTCTCGGGGTGGAATAAATTTACAGCGGCGTGCTGCCAGTCCAATTTTTGTGCGAGAACTTCGAGAATCTTCTGGGCTATTTTTTTTGGTTCAAGCAAGACACTAATACCCAAGCTGTTTTCATATAGCACTTCCAGGTCTGCCACTCTGCGATGGATCTCTTCTTCCGCAAGTTTCCGATCTGTAATATCATGCATATTAATCACCAGACCCTGAACAGCGGGGTCATTCAGTAAATTGGTCGACGTCGCCTCAATCCAGCGCCAAGATTTATCCATGTGCTGATTTCGAAAAGTTGTTTGCTGGACCTGCCCTGAATGTTTGATCAATTTATTAAGGGCGGTGACTGCAAAACTTTTATCTTGCGGATGAATAAACTCATAAACACTAGTGCCAAGGCGCTGCCCGGGCAGGCAACCCATCATCCTGGCATAGGCCGGACTTTCATACAAGATTAAACCACGTGGATCAACCAAGACAACTGCGTCAGTATTATTCTCAATTAATGCACGGAAATATTTTTCGCTATTTTGAAGAGCTTCCTGAGCTATCTTGCGTTCACTGATATCGCGACCAGAACCCAGGATCCCAAACGGCTCTCCATTAGGATTTCGGATCAAGGTAAAAGTATTTTCACTCCAAAACTTGGAACCATCCTTTTTATAAAATTCCAAATCGATACTACGGGTTACAAGATTTCGAGGATGAGCAAGATTATCAGGTGATAAAATTTCGGAAAACAGTTGAAGTGCCTTTTTTAATGAATTTGGGGATAACTGCCTTTCAAGTGGAATGCTGTTTAGTTCATCGATGGTAAAACCGCGAACCGAGTCACTGAAGGACTGGCGTAAGTTGTGTGGAGACTCAAATCCATAAGCCAGACGGTGTCACTCATGTTCTCGGCGAGCATACGATAGCGCTCTTCGCTTAACCGAACCTGTTCTTCAGCCTGGACGCGAGAGGTGATATCACGAAATGACCACACCCGTCCTTGAATTTTTGTACCCTGAATTAATGGACGCGATAGACGTTCAAAAATTCTGCCATCCTTAAAATTAATTGTGTCTAAACTTTCTTTCTTTGACCGATAAAGTTCCTGTACTTTTTTTTGGAAACTTTGCGGGTCGCTAAGTTGATCCAGAACATAATCAAGGAGAAGTGTGTCGTCCTTACTTCCCAAGATATTCGCAGGTATCCGCCAAATTTCTGCGAAACGTTGGTTCGCATAAAGCACCTGATTGCCAACGCCGACAGCAAGGATTCCATCCGCAGTAGATTGCAAAACCGCCTGTAAGGAAGATTCACTTTTCCGCAGGGCATCCTCGGCCATTCTTCTCTCAGAAATATCAGTCAATGTTCCTTCAAAATAGAGCGCATTCCCCTGCCAATCACGGATGACCTGGGTGTTTTCCAGAACACTGATAAGCTTGCCATCCTTGCGTCGCATGGTAGCTTCTGCATTACGAAGTTCGCCTTTTTGCATCAAAATGTTGGCCCAAGACTGACGGGCGTCGGGGCTTAGATAAAGGTCGTGCGGAATATCCACATTGAGTAACTCATCTGCAGAAGAGTATCCAAAAATCCTGACCAGGGCGGGGTTGACCGACAAATATTTTCCATCCAAGGTACTCCGATATACCCCATCAGGGATATTCTCGAAAAGACTGTGATAGTTTTTTTCTGCCTCAAGCAGCGCTTTCTCAGCCATAAATCGTTCAGTAATATCGCGCGCCACCCAAAGGGTAGATGTTTCCATCATTGGCGAAACGGATGTTTCGAACCAAACGGTCCGGCCTCCGATGACAAGATCATATTGAATTTGAACCGTTTGTTTAGTATCAAGCACTTTTTGGATGACCTGGATATAATTCTCTGCTTGTTCCTGAGGAAAAATATCCCGCAGTGATTTTCCAACCAATCCATCTTCGGGCATAACCAGCAATTCCGGGTTGGAGGTGGCAACTTTTTGGTAGATCCCATTGCGGTCGATAACCAGGACGACATCCTGCATGGAAGAGAACAATGCGCGCAACTCCGCTTCAGAAGCTGCCAGAGCTTCTTCAGCATGCGTGCGTTCGACAATCTCGAGTTGGGCCTGCTCATAAAGCTGTGCATTTTGGAGAGCAATAGCTGCCTGGTTCCCAAATGCAGCGATTGCCGGAATGTCGAGAGTAGATACTCCAGGACCGGTGACAGCCAAGATACCGATTGTTTTATCACCCGTCCTCAGCGGAGTAAAAATTGCTTGATTTAATTTAAACAGGGATGTTATGAAGCCAGCCATTGATCGAAATTTCTTCGGTAAGGTTTCGATAACGGCCTGAGAAGGATCTGTAACAAAAACAGTCTCCCCTCCCAGAATGACTCGTTGATAAATACCATTTTTTCCGGGATGGAATTTAAAATTTCGAAGGGAAAGACCAGTCGCTTTTTCAGCTTTGCGGATTAGATTTGGCTTATAGTTGATGTATGAAATATGAAGAGACTGGCCTTCTTCTGATATTTCAAAACCGGTCGTATGATAACCAAGTTGAGACAACTGGGTTTGGATAGCCTGATAAACCTCACCAATAGTATGAGCGCGCTGTACCGCTTGGGCGGCCTGGTTGATCGCTAATAACAGGTTATTAACATGCGCGGTCTCTTTTTGCGAACCGAGTAAATCCTGCTCTATTTGCCGGCGCTTAATAATCTCCTGCCGGGCATGTCCAAACAAACGTGCATTATCTATAGCAACAGCTGCATGACTTGCCAACATTTCAAGCAGTTCCCGATCTGAGACGGCATACGCGTCTGGCCGGTAACTTTGTGCAGAAATCATGCCGGTTACTTTTCCTTTTAGTAGAAGGGGTACCGCTAAAACCGAAGATGTTTCAGGTCCGGTGCCATATGGTACAAGTTTAATTCCGCTAGCTGAGATCTCCTCCGGGTTATTTAGGATTAAAGACTTGCCCGAATGAATAATATGACCACCCAGCCCGTGGTTCGCCTTATAAGGATTTGGTGATATCCTTTTCTTATTCTCTAAAATATAATTTCCCCCCATTTCATTGATATCTTCATCATAAAGACTAATAATAAAATCCTCACAAGGCATGACCTGTTCCACAGCATGATTAACTGCTTCAAAAACCTGCTCCATATCGAGGCTGGCACCAATTGCCTCGCCCGCATGATAGATTATTGACCAGCGATCCACCATGCGACGAAGTTCCTGCTCGGCTTGCTTGCGCATGGTAATATCATGAGCATTGATAATGATGCCCTTTATGGCAGGGTCGTTAATCTGATTACTAGCTGTTCCTTCCAGAATATGCCACATCCCTTTTTTATGGCGTACACGCAACTGCATCGAAACAGGTGCTGGAATAGATGATCGAACAAGCTTGCGGAATGTCTCGATGAATTCCGAAGTTTCTTCAGGATGAATGTAATCTGTCAGACCGGATCCAATAACAACATCTTCTGGCGCATATCCCAACATGTGTTCGAGGGAAGGACTGATATAACTTAGGGTAGCATCAGGGTTCAGAATACAAATCAGATCAGAGGAGTTTTCGATCAGAGAGCGAAAACGTGCCTCGCGCTCAAGCAAGGCGTGGCTGGCAACATGCTTTTCAGCTGCACGACGAACGGCAACCAGGAGTTGATCGACTTCATAAGGCTTTTGAAAATAAGAATACGCGCCCAAATTGACAGCCTCGATCGCAGTAGCCTGGGAGGCATGACCGGTGAGCATGATGCACTCCGTATCAGGGGAGCGTGATTTAATGCTGCGTAATACATCCAAACCCGATAACCCTTCCAACTTGATGTCGATGAGAACCACACCAACGTCCTGCTGTTCGATGCACGTTAAAGCAGCTGCGCCGGTCTCCACCAGCATGGTTTCAAATCCCCTGACCTTGAGAATATCCCCAAGAACACCACGTAAATTTGGGTCGTCATCCAATAAGAGAACTTTAGGGATCTTCTCTACCATTTCCAACTCCTGCTGAAAACCGAGATGTTATATATTTTTAAGAGGGTACATTGATATTTGGGACAATAATCTCTACTAATCCACCACGACCATAGAATCCCTGGTTGATTGAATATTGGAATAAATTGTACAAGATACAAAAATGTGACCGAAATAACTCTGATAATGGGAATAGAAGTCATTTAATCAGGTGCATATGCTCGTCTTGGGTAAATAACAATTAATGTCTATTATATATCATTCATCTTTCAAGTTTTTTGGATTTAGTTTGGCTAATGAATAAAAATAGCAGAAATTCGATCTCATTAGCTCAGGATATTAATTCATTTTGGATAACATAATTTTCCAAGTACATCTTTTAGAGAATCATTCGAATACGGAAACTCAAATGATAGGCGAATTGTTGAGACATCCCCCATATATCCTATCTCCCTGATAATTCCCGGACATTTCAGGCAAAATAAGGGAGATGGATATACATTGAATCTTGTTCATGCTCATTATTCCCTTGACACCCCCTTCCAGCCATGATAATCTTGCGCCCATTATGTGCCAGACTAGCCAGAAATGGATCGGGATGGACGTAATAAATTTTATGCTGGAGAAAGAAAAATGTCAGAAGAACGTCACGTCGGTACGGTCAAGTGGTTCAATGCAACCAAGGGTTTCGGTTTCATTGGCCGTGAGGAAGGAGAAGATGTATTTGTGCACTTCTCCGCCCTCCAAATGGAAGGATACAAGCGCCTGGAGGAGAATCAGAAAGTGGAGTTCTCCATTGAACAGGGTCCAAAGGGACTCCAGAGCCTCCAACGTCATACCCATCGAGTAGTCGCATCATATCTGCAGATGCCGGGTCTCGAAGGGGACCCGGTTTTTATTTCCCCAGAACCAACAAAAAAATATCCTTATAATCCAGCAAACTTTATTGGAAATAATTTATGGGTATACAAATTTCTTTGAATCGAAATTCACAACGCCGAGAGGTGCTTGTAGCGGGGCACGTGGTTCCAAGACAAGGACGGTGTGTTCAGTGCGGAATTTGTTCCTTTAACTGTCCCATCGGAATTGATGTTCGCAGGCATGCCTGGTTGGGGGAACACATAGAAGCTTCCCAATGCCTCACTTGCGGTGAATGCGTGCGGCGTTGTCCCCGAGGAGTACTGAGCTTTGAGAAGACGGAACTGTTCATGAAGGGAGCCTAATGAACCGGTACGTAATCGTCGGCACAGGTGTGACAGGAATAAGCGCAATAAATACTATACGGGATTTGGATCCTTCAGCAGATATCAGCCTGGTGGGAGATGATCCGCACGGGTTTTATTCACGGCCGGGAATCGCTTACTATTTAAACGGTGAGATCCCTGAAAGCCAACTGCCAATATATTCCAAAAAAGAATGGAAAACATTGAAGGTTCACTACATCAAAGGGCTAGCGACCCAACTGGACATTCGAAATCACCACTTAGCGATCGATTCAGCCAGTATCCTAAAATATGATCGTTTATTAATTGCAACCGGGTCTACAGCAGTGCCACTTACCATCCCAGGAGCAAATTTGAGAGGGGTTGTCAAACTAGATGATTTTGAAGATACCCGACGCATCCTTTCACTGGCGAGACATGCCAAATGTGCCGTTGTGGTGGGAGGGGGTATTATCGCCGTGGAATTGGTGGAAGGGTTGATGGCACGCGGGGTCAAGGTCCATTATTTCCTGCGTGGGGACAGGTATTGGCCGAACGTCCTGGACGAAAATGAATCCCATCTCCTTGAGCATCGCTTAGCCGAAGATGGAGTGATCCTCCATTACCAGACAGAAGCTGAGGAAGTAATAGGAAAACGAGGCAAGGTGGTGGGAGTACGGACCGCCAAGGGTGAGACTGTTCGCTGCCAAATTGTGGCGGTAGGCATCGGCGTCAAACCACGGATGGAACTGGCGAAATCCGCGGGGCTGGCAACCGACCGTGGAATCCTGACGAATGAATTCCTGGAGACCAGCAACCCAGATATTTTTGCGGCCGGAGACGTTTCACAAGTCCACGATCCGCAAAGTGGAAAATCCATTGTCGATACTCTCTGGCACCCGGCACTCGACAAAGGCAAAATCTCAGCCGCAAATATGACTGGCACGAGAACGGCATACGTTAGGACGGTTTCCACCAATATTCTGCGCCTAGCAGGTGTATTGACATCCATCATCGGTGCAGTGGGAAGCGGGGTCGACGACGACTTGGTCAGCGTGGCGCGCGGATCGAGTGAAACCTGGCATGAATTGCCAAATACCATTTCCCTGGAAACCAGCGGGGATGTAAATCACATAAGGTTGATGATCGGAGATAAAAACCTAGTGGGAGCCCTGATAATGGGTGATCAAAAACTTTCAGAACCCATCCAAGAAATAATTGCCACTAGAGTTGATATTACGCCTATTCGGCACCAATTAATACCCGGAGCACCCTTAGGTCAGATAATTATGGATTTCTGGTCGACATATAAAACCCAAACAGGAATGAATGCACCATTATTTGATGGGGTTAAATCGGAGCAGCTATTGGTTGCGGGTTTTCCCGTGTCAATTCCATTACAAAACCACTGAAGCAACTTGGAAACCTAACCCCGATGAGGATTTATGGAGTGAGTAATTAATAGGGTGAACCCAGATACATCCGAGGAAATAAATAATTACCCTGGGTATTAGCAAACTGCTGACTTCCAAAAACAAAAAGTCCATAACAAGGAAGAGGGTCGAGATTAGAACAATATCAGGAAAGTCCCGCGCAGGCAGCTTGGATATATCAGCGCAAATGATAGTGAGGATTCCCATACACCAGTCAGTTCAGGTTGGAGTCTACCAGGTTGAATTAATCCAAATCGGCACAATATTTTATTCTGAAACCTTATCCATAATGGTGAAAGATGAAAAATAACCGCTTTGGTTGTCTAACCGCTACCGGGGTAATGGCAGCAGTGTTGACGATTCTGATAACTGCAGGATTTGCCCTGGCATCGGGTGGAGCATTATTCAGCCCAGGCGCTCTAAACGCGCAAACCGGGACTCCCCGGGGTGGTGCAGGTTCAAGCAATGCTCGGGAAGCTGCCCCACTAGGGGGGGTAAGCAGCCATGCAGAAATTGCGGGACAATGCAACTTATGTCATGCCCCGTTCTGGAGCATTGAAACCATGGCAGACAAGTGTGTGACTTGTCATACCGATGTTAAAGTGCAATGGCAAGAACCAACCACACTGCATGGCACGTTACGCCTGAATAACCCCGACATGGCGTGTCGAGACTGTCATCCCGACCATCGGGGACCAGATTCGCCCCTGATAGACCTTAGTAAAGCAAATTTTCCCCATAAAACGTTTGGTTTCTTATTAACAGCGCACCAAACCAAAAGCGACGGATCATCCTTTAGTTGTACCGATTGCCACGCCAAAACATATACGAGTTTTGATCAGAACAATTGTGTGACCTGTCATTACCAAATAAATGCCACTTTCCTGGCAAGTCATGTGCTCGACCTAGGAACAGACTGCCTGGCATGCCATGACGGAGTTGACAGTTACGGACATAATTTTAACCACAACGAGGTTGCATTCCAGTTGACGGGAGCCCATGAACAGGTGCCATGCGCAAAATGCCATGTCAATACGCGCACAAAGGCAGTACTAAAGGCAACTCCGCAAAACTGCGATTCCTGCCACTCAGTTAACGACGTTCACCAAGGTCGCCTTGGCACAGACTGCAGCTCCTGTCACACTACAACCGGTTGGACACCAGCAAAATATGACCATAATCTGTCAGTTTTCAAACTATCCGGACTCCACGAGAATGTAGCTTGTGCGGATTGTCACGTTAATCAGGTGCTCCAGGGTACTCCCACAGACTGTAATGCGTGCCATGCCTCAAAAGACATCCATGTGGGGCGCCTTGGCACTGATTGCGGGTCGTGTCACACAACGGAAGGCTGGACACCCGCGTCATATAACCACGACCTTTCAGCCTTTAAACTAACCGGTCAGCACACTACTGCAGCGTGTGCAGCCTGCCATATAAATAACGTTTTGCAGGGAACGCCCACCGATTGCTATGCATGCCATGCCCAGAAAGATACCCACCAAGGCGCGCTCGGGAAAGATTGCAGCACATGTCACAATGCATCGGCGTGGAAGCCTGCATTCTACGACCATAACTTATCAACGTTTAAATTAACGGGGCAACATACCTCTGCTCCCTGTTTGAGTTGTCATGCCAATAACATTTTTAAGGGTACCCCCAGTGACTGCAATTCCTGCCACTCAGTAAAAGACATTCACAGCGGCAATCTAGGTAAGAATTGCGGGTCCTGCCACAACACAAATGCCTGGAAGCCAGCTAGTTTTGACCACAATTTGTCAACCTTTAAACTAACGGGGCAACATGTCACCACCGCGTGTGCAAGCTGTCATCCGAATAATATCTTCTGGGGCACCTCCAGCGACTGCCATTCCTGCCATGCTTCCAAGGATGCCCATAATGGTCAATTGGGTTCTAATTGCGGGCAATGCCATTCAACAAACGCGTGGCAACCGGCTACTTTCGACCATAACATATCCAATTTTAAATTAACGGGTAAACATTCGAATGTTGCATGCACAAGTTGCCACGTCAATAATGTGTTTAAAGGCACGCCTACAAATTGCAGTAGTTGTCATTCATCTAAAGACCCTCATAATGGCCAATTTGGTAACAACTGCGGTTCCTGCCATTCCACCAACGGTTGGCTTCCGGCGACCTTCGACCACAATATTTCCTCCTTTAAATTAACAGGCGCGCATGTCAGCGTTAACTGTGATCAATGCCACAGCGGTGGGAACTACAGTGGGATTTCTTCGAGCTGCGTGGCATGTCACGCTCAACCAGCCGGTCATTTCGGCACAAATTGCGCCCAATGTCACACCACGAGTAATTGGAACGCATCTTATTCTCACACAAGTTTCGCACTCACAGGTGCACATTCAAGCCTGGGGTGCTCGCAGTGTCATAAAAACGGCGGGTACACCGGATTGTCGGCAGCGTGTGTGTCGTGCCACGCCGAACCAAGCAGTCACTTCGGAAGCGATTGTGCCTCCTGCCACTCAACCAATAACTGGAATGCATCTTATTCACACACAGGATTCCCACTTACCGGAGCTCATTCCAACCTGGGGTGCACACAATGTCACACGAGCGGCGGGTACACCGGGCTTTCATCAAATTGCGTGTCGTGTCATGCGGAACCAAGTGGTCATTTCGGCAGCAACTGTGCTTCCTGCCATACCACCACCAATTGGAACGCATCCTATTCACATTCTGGGTTCCCCCTTACCGGTGTCCATTCCAACCTGGGATGTTCGCAATGCCATACAGGCAGTGGATACAGCGGACTTTCATCAGATTGTGCATCCTGCCATTCCGCACCGTCCGGCCATTATGGGTCAAATTGTACCCAGTGCCATACAACGAGTAATTGGAATTCATCCTTTACTCATCCCAATTCTTGTGGAGGCAGCTGCACGAGTCATCATCGTGCTACATGCGCCGATTGCCACCCAAGTAACAATTATTCTTCCTACGACTGCAGAAAATGCCATGATAGCAACAACCCACATGACTAGGGACTTCCGCAGGGATAATTACTCCTCTCCAACATAAGTCTCTACGGTAAAATTACAACCAAGACCACGACCGACCCTGCGGGTCGAAGATCGTGAATATTCAGGAGGAATTCCATGACGCGGTATATGACCCGATACAGCGGAAACAGGGGATTGTGGTTATCTTTTTTAGCTGCCGTTCTCATAGGCGCAATCTATGCTCTTGTCGTTTTTTGGACGCGTGCAATTCCACCCGCAGGGGCGTTATTTGGTCACCTTTTAGGGATAGTTGGTTTCATCCTCATGTTTATGACCGAAATTATGTACTCCATCCGCAAGCGGAGCCGATCCGCCCGGTGGGGGAGTATGGCATCCTGGTTACAGTTCCACATTTTCACGGGCCTGGTGGGACCTTTCATGGTCCTGCTGCATTTCCTCCTGGAAGTTTAATGGTCTGGCAGGAGCGACCACATTACTGACCGTCCTTATCGTTATTAGTGGATTTGTAGGACGTTATATATATACTCAAATCCCACGAACACTGGACGGCGTAGAAATCGACACTCCTGCGGGACAGTCCCAGGCATCAGGGCTGGCACGAGCCCGCCGATTACTGGCTGTGTGGCACATCATCCACATACCAATCGGAATGGCACTATTTACCGCAGCGTTTATTCATATTGGCGCGGCTCTTTATTATGCAACCTTACTTAAAATAAGGATGCCATTCGCTTGTTGACTGCATAATCAGAATGGGAAACTCCCAGATCTAATTATAAGGAGACAACAACCATCTCAACCTGAATCGTGGAGGTTGTACCGATCGTCTCCAGAACAATATATTCTTTTCATCTGAATTGAATTTGTCCTGCGAGCAATGAAATTTATGCGTTTGCGTTTGAGGTAATTTATATAATAGGCAATACTTAAAATAATATAATTTGGGGAAAAAACTCACGCCGGCAAATCAAGTTTGACTTGTTTTGATATTTTAAAAGACCGCCTCTGTATCATGAGATTTGAGGCGGTCTTTATCTATTCCAACAAAACATTAACGGAGTCTATATTTATCATGGATTTTATAAATGTTTGTACGATTAAAATTGAGATTGAAATCTGAATGGTCAAATTAATAAATTCCTAACATCGGTAACATTCAAAGTGACAATGGTCCCAGGTTGAAATTCAAAAACATTAAGTAATAGAGGATGGAACTATTACCAGATATGAAAAGGATATAATCATCCAGAATAAATTGCAAACTAATTTTTTCAGTTCCAGATCACAATAAAGAAACACTACTGGCAATTAATTATTGGAAAAAGAATCGCATTCGCTTGTAACTAACGTTATTTTCACAAACCATATATCAATTGTTAAACGGGATTATTAAACTATGACTGATTTCGATAATTATCTCTCTCCTTTCACCTGGCGATATGGTTCAAAGGAAATGCGCCATCTTTGGAGTGAAACCAACAAGCGCCTACTCTGGCGTCAACTATGGTTGGCATTGGCTGAAGTCCAAGCTGAATTTGGGCTGGTGAGACCTGACCAAGTTGAAGATCTGAAACTTCATACAATGGAAATTAATATTTCGCGCGCATTGGAGATCGAGACAGAAATACAACACGACTTGATGGCTGAGCTGCAAACCTTTGCCGAGCAATGTCTGATAGGTGGGGGAATCATTCACTTTGGGGCGACATCTTCAGATATCGAGGATAATGCGGATGCCCTGCGACTCCGACAAGGATTGAAAATCCTGCTTGATAGTCTTTCGTCGCTTTTGTCGACTTTAAGTTTGCTTATCGACAAATGGGCAGATACACCCCTGATGGCATACACCCACCTCCAACCAGCAGAACCTTCCACGCTCGGCTACAGGCTGGCATTATACGGGCAAGACTTATTAATAGATTTCCAGAGAATCAATAATCTAACCAAAGAAATTAAGGGAAAAGGATTCAAAGGTGCTGTAGGTACATCCGCACCGTATTCTGAAATAGTAGGCAAAAAAAACCTGGATAAATTCGAGAAGAAACTTTCCCAAAAATTGAACCTTGAATTCTTCCAGGTTGCATCACAAGTTTATCCTCGAAAACAGGACTATGAAATCGTTTCTGCACTGGCAGGAATGGGAGCATCACTCCATAAATTGGCTTTTGATGTTCGATTGCTGCAATCCCCCGCTATTGGTGAATTGTCCGAACCATTTGGGGAGAAGCAGATCGGTTCATCTGCCATGCCATTCAAGCGGAATCCGATCCGGTCGGAAAAAATCAACTCCCTTGCGCGCTATCTGGCGTCACTGCCGCGAATTGCGTGGGATAATGCAGCGAATTCACTCCTCGAACGGACCCTGGATGATTCTGCCAACCGAAGGATTCTACTTCCAGAAGCATGTTTAGCCGCTGATGAGCTTCTTCTAACCACACGAAGTATTGTTGTCAACCTTCAAATCGATGAGGCTGCGATTGCACGCAACCTCGCGATTTATGGTCCTTTTGCAGCAACTGAGAGGGTGCTGACATCATCTGTTAAAGCAGGTGCCGACCGGCAGAAAATTCACGCCCTAATCCGAATGCATACATTGAACGCCTGGCAGGAGCTAAAAAAAGGAAACAAGAATCCGCTAATTGATGACATCTGCAGGGATGTTGACTTGAACAAATACTTATCGGAAAACGAAACTCGTCAATTAATGCGCGATACATCCCATCTTGGAGATGCACCGAAAAGAGCTAGAAAACTCGCGAAAGTTCTTCAAAAGGTCGTAGCAAATAAAAGGGAAAGGTAAGACAGGGGTCAAAAAGACCGCTCCATAAATAATTAGTGAGAAGTTTTAGCCCCGGGTTTTGTTGCCCTGTGGGAAGAATCGAAATCTGACTGACCTGAGATCAGGGGGACAACGCTCAAAACGATGAATAACAAAGCCAAGATCATTATGACAATAATCGTAAATGGGGACATAAGATTCTCCTTCCAACTTGGTACATATACCTGTACGTTCCAAACTTATTTAGGTTTCTAAAAGCTAAAACACTGCCATTCCCAAATCGTTACTTACGGATTAAAAAAAATAGCCCACCGTTCCCTATTGGTGTGCATCTATAAATAATTTATGAATAAAATATCAATTAATCGTTAATTATGAGTTGATTTAGGAGGAAACGGCAAAGATAATCATCCAAAAAAAGTGGTGCCTGACCCAACTCAACGAGTTGGGAACGCTTAGTTTCAATACCCCATCGCAGTGAACATCTCGTCATTAGTTGGGAATTTATATTCTTCGACACCCCTTTTTTGCGCTTCAGCTTTTTCTACATCTTCCAGCTTTGCAAGGTGAGTTTTATCAACGACACGATCGTGAGTTTCCAACAGGCGCTCCTCGAATTTTTCCACCACGTTATCGAGATCAGGCATAGATGGTTGAGTTTGCAAATATGCAAGCATCGCCTCGGCTGCATTCTCGCCATCCTTGCGGGCATATCCCACCAGTCCAGTACTCGCCTGTCTAGCCCAGCCTCCAAGGAAAACGCGTTCCAACGGTGAGTTTAAATCCGGATTGAAGGCTTCATAAGATAGGTTATCGACCGGGAAACGCGGGCTGTTTAACTGTAACGTAAGAATCATTATATATTGGAACACAAAAATCCTTATCCACGGTATCCCCAATTGCAAAAATGATGGTGTCGGCTTCAATCTGGCGGGTAATTCCTGTACCCCGAGCTTTAACTGTGCCGTCAACAGCGACCAAATTATTCTCTTCTATTTTGAGCCCGGATACACCATTAATCCAATCGCCCATCACCCGAACAGGGGTAGCCATAAATTCAAATCGGAAGCATGTTTGGGAGATTGGCGGAAGTGCTTTCGGTAACGCATCAGAAAACGCAGTACGTGCGGCCACCGGGTTCTGACCAGCTGCCAGCATTATGGGAGTGACACGGGAAAATTCATCATCCAGTAATGGAATATCAAGGTTGGAGGCCACACTTTCCATTTCCTTGCGGGTAAATTTCACATCAGCAGGTCCACGCCGAACGACAGCTACCACTTCATCCACCTTGCAGACGCGGATAAGGTAGTGAGCGATGTCCATCATCACATTTCCAGCACCAACAATTATTACGCGCTTTCCCAGTAAGTATTTCTTTTCACTGAAGGGAGGCAAAAGATTATAGTGAAAAACCACGTTTTTAGCATGATATACGCCGGGTAGGTTTTCACCTGGCAAGCGAAGCCACTTTGTCCCCTGGGCACCAGTGGTCACCAAAACAGCTTGAAAACCAGATTCGAGCAAATCTTCAAGAACAATATTACCCCCACAACAAACGGTCACATTGCCATAATAATCAATCTGAGGCTTGGATAGGATTTGCTTGAACTGGTTGCGCAGCCCCTGCTTCATTTTATATTTATCCCAATAAATACCATACTCTGCAAGTCCGCCCGGTTTAATATCCCGGTTGAATAATACTACCCGCGCCCCACCTTCAGCCAATTTTCGAGCAGCGAATAAGCCGGCAGGTCCGGCTCCGATCACAGCCACCATCCACTTTAAATCATCCATCCATATTCTCCTGATAATAATGATTGGAATTATAGCCTGTGGATATCCGGGAAGCAAGAAAATAAATACCCCGAAATATTCAGCTCTAAAAACTCCCGATTTTTCCAACTCTATGCTATATTTACATTATAGGAGGAGCAAACCCATGTCATCATTAAATGCGAATGATTCTTCCGAAAAGGATCAAAACAAACCCAAATCGGATGCGGATAAGCACCCATCTTTTGAACCGAAGCGAATATTCCATCTCTCCAAGCCGCTCTCAAACCCTGAAGAAAAACACGGTTGGCTAGCCTCAATTTTTCGCCGGAAACCCGCAGAGACAAGTTTAGGTGCGGAGAAGGCTGCTGATACCCCTGTAGTACAACCCGATCCATATTCCGAGACGGGGGATCCCGAAAGGACCCCGACACGCGGTGACCGGACAATCCCTGATTTTTCAGATAAAAAAATCAATCCGGGCTTACGATTGCGAGCCTTGTTATCCGGAGGAAAGATAACTCCACCGAAAAATACACAACTGGAATCCAAACCTTCCAAGGAAGTTGGTCCCCGACTGGTTTATTTATACATTGCCGTGGGATTATCGCTTCTAGCCAATGCAGGCCTGGTAATTGCCCTGGTGATCATGTCGGGGAAGATCAATTCTTTAAAAACGAATATTAATGGATTGCTCGGCGGACTATATGGGAATTTTAGTGGGATGGATAATGCCAGCATTTCAACTACCATCACTGTTGAAACCCAGGTCCCGATCAATTTTATGCTGCCAATCCAGCAAAATACAGATGTTGCACTGACAGAAAGTCTTATCATCCCACGCGCACAATTTGTTATGAATTCCGGTGGACTATCCATTAATGCTCCAGCCAGCATTACCCTGCCAGCTGGAACAATCCTGCCAGTGGCATTAAATGTTGCAGTTCCTGTCCAAGTGAACATTCCTCTAACTTTGCAGGTGCCTGTAAATATTCCCCTATCACAAACCGGATTACACCAACCGCTAACCGGATTGCAGGATACTGTTCGCTCATATTATTGCGAGGTAGATAAGAATGCACAGTATCCTCAAGGCATTTACCTCTGCCAGGATCATACGAACCCCACTCCCACTGCAATTGCACCATGACAAAATTATATAGCAAGACAGTCCTGGATAACGGACTCAAGGTGCTGTTAAAAGAAATTCATACAGCACCGCTGATAAGTTCATGGATCTGGTACCGGGTGGGTTCCCGTGACGAAATAACCGGTCACACTGGAATTTCCCATTGGTGCGAGCATATGCAATTTAAAGGAACACCCCGGTTCCCATCAAATATATTAGAGCGGGCTGTCGCACGGGATGGCGGGATGTGGAATGCCTTCACGTATTTCGACTGGACAACTTTTTTCGAGACAATGCCTTCAGAAAAAATCGACCTGGGACTTCGGATTGAAGCTGACCGGATGACAAACAGTTTGTTCGACGAAAATGAAGTTGCATCCGAACGGACCGTCGTCATTTCCGAACGGGAAGGAAGCGAAAATGAACCTTCCTTCATGCTCGGCGAAGCTGTCCAAAATGCGGCTTTCCGCACACATCCATATCACCACGAAATTATTGGCGACATGCCGGATCTGATGTCAATGAGCCGGACAGACCTGTATAATCACTACCGGACCTTTTACAATCCCAATAACGCCCTGATTAGTGTTGCAGGGGACTTTAAAACCAGGGATATGCTGGCCAAAATCAAGGAAATTTATGACCCAATCCCTGCAGGTACCACCCCACCCCGCATAGCCCGTCCCGAACCCGAAGCCACCGGCGAACATCGCCTTACCGTGGAGGGGCCCGGAGAAACTACGTTCCTGGATATTTCATATCATGCCCCGGCTGCCAATGACCCGGATTTCTTTTCGGTGACCGTATTAGACAGCCTGCTTGCAGGACCGAGCAGTCTAAACATGTTCGGAGGCGGAGGTACGTCAAATAAGACATCACGCTTATACCGCGCACTAGTCGAAAAAGAACTGGCGGTATCAGTTAACGGCGGGCTGGCAGCGACATCCGATCCATTCTTATATAGCGTTGTGATAACCGTACACCCGAAACGAAAACCGGAAGAAGTTTTAGCTGCTTTTGATGATGAAATCAATTCCATCCGGGATACAATCATACCTGAGGCGGAAATCACGCGGGCAATTAAACAGGCAAGAGCCCTTTTCGCCTATGGTTCTGAAAACATAACCAACCAAGCATTCTGGCTGGGGCACGCAGAAATGTTCGCGGGATATGAATGGTTCCAGACCTACCTTGAGAACCTGGCGAAAATCACGCCTGCGAACCTGCAAAAGGCCGCCCGCAAATATCTGCGCACACAAAACCGGATAGTAGGTACCTATATTCCTGCAGGGGGAAAGGGCAGATGATGAAAGCAACTCACCAGAATTCCCTTCCAGGTCCAGATGATATTACGCGTTCAATTCTTCCGAATGGGATTACCCTATTAGCGCGGACGAATTTTAACAGCCCATCCGTAGTTATTGGCGGCTACCTTCCCTGCGGTAGCCTGTTCGATACGGATGATAAACTTGGCCTGGCTGACTTCACAGCAAGCGGATTAATGCGCGGGAGTGAAAAACGCGATTTTCAAAAAATATTCGACGAGCTCGAATCTGCGGGAGCAAGCCTGTCTTTCAGTGCGGGAGGCCATACCGCAGGATTTTCCGGGCGCTGTCTTTCTGAAGACCTAGTTCTCCTGCTTGACGTTCTAGCGGATGCACTGCAGTACCCTGTGTTTCCCAAGACACAGGTTGAACGACTGCGGGCCCAACTCCTGACCGGATTGACAATCCGTGCACAGGATACTGCTGAGATGGCTTCCATGACCTTTGACCAGATTGTTTTTGAAGGTCACCCATACGCTCGTCCTGATGACGGATGGCCCGAGACAATCCAGGCAATCAAACGAAAAGACCTTGTGGAATTTCATCAAACCCATTATGGGCCGCGGGGCCTGGTGCTTGCCATCGTGGGTGCGGTCGACCCAAATACCGTCTATGGACTAACTACAAAATTCCTTGGTGAATGGATCAATCCATCCCAACCAGAAATTCCGACCCTGCCAGATTTAAAACCGTTGAAAAAGATGGTTACTCGCAAGATTAAGATCCCCGGCAAATCCCAATCAGACCTGGTGATTGGGACCTCCGGTCCCCGCCGGAAAGATCCCGATTTTATGCCCGCATCCTTAGGGAACTCGATATTGGGTCAATTTGGGATGTTCGGCAGGATTGGAGAGGTGGTGCGCGAAAAATCCGGGCTGGCATATTATGCCTCTTCATCATTAAGCGCTGGAATCGGGCCGGGTGCATGGGATGTAAGCGCCGGAGTCAATCCCAGCAATGTTCAGAAGGCACGGGATCTGATTATCAAAGAAATTCAGCGTTTCGTTGAGAATGGGGTTACCAGCGAGGAATTATCAGACAGCCAATCCAATTTTATTGGGAGATTACCGCTCTCCCTTGAAATCCAACGCCGGGGTAGTAAATGCGCTTTTGAACATCGAACGATTTGACCTGGGATTGGATTACTACCGTCGTTACCGGGACCTGGTCCAGGCAGTTATTCCAGAAGAGATACTAGCAACAGCAAAGAAATATCTTCACCCAGAAAAACTAGCTGTTGCCATCGCGGGATCTTAAGAATGATTGCCTCTCGAATAATCAATTAAGGGTATGTATGGTATTGAAGACCGGAGTTGACATCATCGAGATCACCCGCATCCAAGCTGCGCTCGACCGCCACGGGGATCGGTTCCAACAACGAGTTTTTACCACAAACGAGATTGCAGAGTGCAGAGGGCGGGCAGATGCTTTTGCCGTCCGATTTGCAGCCAAGGAGGCAACCACCAAAGCGCTAGGCACGGGGATCGGGCCAGTAAGCTGGCGTGAGGTTGAGACGCTGCACAAACGAAGCGGAGAACCATACCTCATCCTGCACGGACGGGCTGAGATGATCGCAAAATACCTTGGGCTAACCACGTGGGCAGTCAGCCTGAGTCACAGCCAGGAAAACGCCATTGCAGTAGTGGTGGCAACAAGCGAATAATGAATAAGTCTTCACATCCCTGGCGTGGGGACTTTGTAAATCCAAGTTAATATTTCCAAATCCAATAAACCTAATTGCCTTTTTATTCTTCTTTACCGATCCATAAATATCCAGGGAGGACAACACGGTTCGGACAGATCCTGACCATCACGGGGTGTTCCAAGTCCGCCTCGGGATGTGCCGGCAGCATTGAAGGGTGGACAAGACAAAGATCCGGGACAACCCCATATTTCGATCGATAGTATTCGGAAGCGCGGGAAATTTTAACTGCAAGCTCCGTGTTTGAATCATTATCAAGCCATAGCATTCCAATTTCCATTACATCCTCATTTTATGTAAGTAAATTTTCCTTTATGAGCAAACACCCTAAGAATATGAGGGCAAATTGAATTTAAGCCAGCTATCCTCCTGCCAAAGACCATATTGTCCCTTCGACGATATTTCTCCAAGATCAATCTTAGAAGGAGCCACCAGGATTTGAGCAGTCTGTGGTCGTTTCACTTTTCCGATTATTCTCGTTTTAAAATAGTCCAACCAGGAGGCAGGATGTCGGAGCCTGCCGGGGTTGACTGAAATTATCGGCCAAACCTGCCGGCGAGTACCGTAAGTCAACAACCAACGCAAATCATTTAGATCATGAAATCCATTAGCCAGCATGAGATCGAGACCATCTACTACCAGAATAACGACCTGGCGAGTAGATGGGAGAACAGCAGCCCAGGATACGAGCTGCGAAAGAAAATGACGGGCTGAGGAGTGATATGCCGGCCAGATACCCAGGCAATTAGATAAAACTTCCAAACCTGCCCATTCCTCGGGAAACGGAGTAAGCACTCCAAATAATATGTCACCGGGATCCTGGAGATCAGAACCCAAAGTAAGAGATTGGAGGAAAGCTGTTTTTCCGCCCTCTCCATCCCCCGCCACCAATACAGGTCCGTTAGCCGGGACGCAAAGATCAATGAAAACAGGCTGTCCATTTTCAGCCTTTCCAAGCTGGAGAATCCCCTGGGGAAAGGGTGGTCGGACTTGAATTTCAGGTGTTCCCAGGAAAGTAGTGACGGACGATCCAGGAGCGATTGCGGCACCATATCGTGATCCAACTGAAACCTGCCGAGTTTGATTTATCGAAGACACTTGATCAATCATGGACATATATCACCTGCCTTTTAGTTTGTTTCTGAGGAACGAATAGGAACGAATATCCTTGTAAAAATCTGAAAATAGAACTGTTATTCTAAATATATAGTAGCACATCTGTTCTGGGGTGTCAAGGGATATGTTTCTTCCTTTGGGTATCCCAAGAAATAAAAAAAGACGGCAGGAAAATCCTGCCGTCTCAATCGTTCACTGGACCTTTATACCTTCCTGACTTCTTCTTTTTCTCTTTTCTTTTTCCTTCTTTACCTTCCCCTCTTTCGTCTTGAATTCCAAAGCGCTATCATCAGTGGTTGTGTCGACGATCACTGACGAACCGCTTGGAGATCTTTCCTCCCAGCAACTCCACTGAGAGAGGGCTTTCAACATATTTTTGCAAGGCGCGCCGCAAGGGACGGGCACCGAAAGCCGGGTCATAACCAGTCTTAGCCAGCCATTTCCTGGCTGCTGCCGTCAAATCTACCTTTACGCCATACTCGCCAAGACGCTCCTGAATTTCCTTCATTTGCAGGGAGACGATCTTCTCCATCTGCTCAACGGTTAGAGGAGAGAACAGGATGATCTCGTCAACGCGGTTCAGGAATTCGGGCCGGAAGGTACCCTTGAGCGCTTTTTCAATTTTATCGTGTGTTTCCCGATCTTCATCGGTCACGGTCGGCTGCAGGAATCCCAAGGTACCGCCCTTGCGCACATATTCGGTGCCCAGGTTCGAGGTCATGATAAGAACCGTGTTTCGAAAATCCACCACGTTGCCCTGCCCATCGGTCATACGCCCGTCATCCAGGATCTGAAGAAGGGCGTTCCAAACCTCAGGGTGAGCCTTTTCAATTTCATCGAACAAAAGAACCCGGTATGGGCGGCGGCGAACCGCTTCAGTCAATTGACCACCTTCTTCATAGCCTACATATCCAGGCGGAGCTCCGAACAAGCGAGAGACCGTATGCTGCTCCCGGTACTCAGACATATCGATCCGCACAAGGGCTTCTTCATCATCGAACATAAACCACGCCAAAGCCTTTGCCAACTCGGTCTTGCCAACCCCGGAAGGTCCGATAAAAATAAAGGAACCAATAGGCCGGGATGGGTCTTTCAATCCGGAGCGGGCCCGGCGGATGGCATCCGAAATGGCGTGAATGGCTTCATCCTGACCGATAATGCGTTCATGCAAGCGATCTTCCATTTGCAGAAGTTTGGCCGATTCAGTCTCCATCATCTGATTGACCGGGATCCCAGTCCATTGGTGAACAACTTCGGCAATATCATTAACATCAACAACCTCATCGAGATGGTGCTCGGATTCCCATTTGTCGCGTTTTTCCCTGAATTCGCCTTCCAGTCGTAATCGATTGACTTTTATCTCGGCAGCACGCTGATAGTCGCGAGCATTGGAAGCGGCGTCTTCCTCAGCCTGCAAATGATCTATTTCAGATTTTGCGGCCTTGAGATCTTCGGGCAAAGAATAAAGAGCTACACGCAATTTCGCGGCGGATTCATCCATCAGGTCGATGGCTTTGTCGGGTAAATGGCGATCGGTAACATATCGGTCAGAAAAACGGGCAGCAGCCACCAAGGCTTCATCTGAAAAACGCACCTTGTGATGCGCCTCATAACGATCGCGCAATCCCTGGAGCATCTTGATGGTATCGTCGACGCTTGGTTCTTCCACGTAAACCGGCGCGAAACGGCGCTCGAGAGCGGCATCCTTTTCGATGTACTTGTGGTACTCGTCCAAAGTTGTGGCACCGATGCACTGCAACTCGCCACGAGCCAGGGCTGGCTTGAGCATGTTGGAGGCGTCCATCGCTCCCTGGGCTGCACCAGCTCCGACCACAGTATGCAATTCATCGATCATCAAAATTACTTCTCCGGCAGACCGCTGGACATCTTCGATCGCAGATTTTAAGCCGTTCCTCGAATTCACCACGGAAGCGAGAGCCCGCGATCATCGCGCCCAAATCCAGAGAGACGACACGCTTGCCTGACAGGATCTCAGGTACATCGTTGGTGGCAATTTTCTGCGCAAGACCTTCAACGATGGCAGTCTTGCCCACGCCAGCCTCGCCGATCAGGACAGGATTGTTCTTGGTCCGGCGGGAAAGGATCTGAATGACACGCATGATCTCATTATCGCGTCCAATGACCGGGTCCAGCTTGCCCTCCCGAGCCAACTGGGTCAAATCACGCGAATATTTCTCAAGAGTACGGTAGCGGGTTTCAGCCTGCGGATCCGTGACACGCTGACCACCTCGCAATTGCATAATGGAATCCAGTACGCGTTCGCGAGTGAGACCGGCACCTTCAAGAATTCGGGCAGCCGAAGTATTGCGTTCACTCATTATGGCGAGGAAAATATGCTCGGTTGAAATATATTCATCCTTCAAGCGGTTGGCTTCCTCATTGGCGAGGTCGATAATCCGCTTAACCCGAGGGGTGATAAATATCTGCCCTGCCCCACCACCAAAGATATTGGCTTTGGGAGTCATGCGCAGGGTCTGGTCAAGGCGCTCAGTCAACGCTTGAGCATTTACATTCAAATTTTCAAGAATCTGGGGAATCACTCCACCTGGCTGCTCGATCAGCGCCAAAAGGATATGTTCAGTATCAATCTGGTTATGACCATAGCGCTGGATAATCTCAGCGGCACGCTGGGCGGCTTCCTGAGCCCTCTCTGTAAATCGGTCAAATCGCATCATAAGTTTATATTCCTTATATTCTTCAGTTCATAGTCGGCTGGAAATCCAATGGGACAATGTCGGGCGTTTACAGCCATACCGGTCCTTAATTAAATATTTGACCAGTTTATCTTCCGACCACTGCGGGAATTATAACAAAAGGAAATCAACAAATCAGCTTAAGGCTGTAAGAATTCTATATGAGTTCTGAAAAGTGTTATCGATATCCCCGCTAGAAAATAACCCAACCAGATCAATTGCTCCTACTTTACAAAATATCATAATAATTTGAAATTTTTAGCTGGAAATATTACAAGAATGTTCCTGGTTCAGTTTTTCCTACCAACCATGGTAACTTCCAGTCAAATTTCCCAGACATAATCCGTTTTAACATTTTTCACAGAGCTTTAAAAAGAATTCCGAACAGGGCTCCCCACCTGATCAAGGAGGGGTTGTATAATACCATTATGGCTTCCATCGCAGTCCCCTTCTCTGCCCAGATCCCGCAATTACGTCCGCTAAACATCGTACGAGACCTGCCAGGTGTCGCGGATTTGGTCGAAAAATGTTTCGCAGATACCATGGACGCAGACGGACGGAATTATATACAACAAATGCGCCACGCCGGTCAAGATAATGTCTTCCTGCGTTGGGCGAGCAACGCGGTAGAGACGGTTTCGATGCCGCTCTCCGGATACGTATGGGAAGAGAACGGGGAGATCATCGGCAACGTCAGCTTGATTCCTCACCGCCGTAACCGGAAGAAATACTACCTAATTGCGAACGTGGCAGTGCGACCGGATTACCGAAAAAAGGGAATTGGGCGAGCCTTGACGCGGGGCCGCCATGGACCATGCCAAGCTTCACCATGCCGATGAGACCTGGTTACACGTGCGGGATGACAACCCGGTGGCAATTGGATTATACCTATCCATGGGATTTGTAGAACTTGCTCGCAGAACAACCTGGCTCGCTGAACCAGATCAGACTCAAGTCGAGAAGAACCCTGGGCTGACCATCACAAAACGTACCACAAGCGATTGGCAGATCCAGGAAACCTGGCTGCGACAATTATACCCAGACATTCTAAACTGGTACCAACCCATGCCCTGGAGATCCCTGCGCCCCGGAATCAGATCAGCGGTATATCGTTTCATGTCAGACTATGAGGTGCGTCACTGGGTTGCACGAAAAAACGGAGTTCCAGAGGGAATGGTCAGCTGGCAGGCACTTGCTGGACGCAACAACCGGTTATGGGCAGCAATTCCTTTAGAAGGGAATCCCGACACCCTGACCGATCTCCTGCAACATGCCAGACATGCACTAGCCTGGAGGGACAAAATCACCCTTGATCTTCCAGCCACAATTTTCAAGGATTCGATCAAAGCTGCAGGCTTTCATCCCTTGCGAACATTGATGTGGATGAAAAGCAATGAAACCTCATATGACAATTTGCGTAAATCCATCTGAGAAAATCAGATATACCGAAAGGAGGCGAAAATGAAATTCATCATCCGTTTGGCGATCAACATGGTGGCACTCTATGCTGCCATCGCACTGCTAAGAAATTCTTACATTATATATAATGGGAATTGGATAGATCTCATCTGGCTGGCACTGATATTCGGTCTTATCAACGCCATTTTACGACCTCCCTTTAAGGCACTTTCCTGCCTGCTTATCATCGTGACGCTGGGGTTATTCACCCTAGTCATCAACGCCCTGCTCTTCGCTCTTACCGGGTGGATTGGGACCCAGTTTGGAGTGGGGTTCACCCTTCAGAACCCATGGTTTATCAGCGCATTCCTGGGGTCGCTGGTAACGACTGCTGTGAGCCTGGTGCTCAGCTTGATTTTACGGGATGAATTAAGGGGTCGACGGAAACACAATTAAACAAATCGAAACTGTTTTTAAGGCTAAAGTCACAAGGGCGGGTATCTACCTGCCCTTGTTTTGTTATTAAAATTTAACATTAATACAAGATCGTTTCCATTGGTTCCAGTTGAACCCGGTTTGAGCAAATCATCCAGGGCCGAGAAAAAAGAATAAGAGTTGTTTTGTTCGAGGCAGAGGGCTGTGTTCAAGCCCATCCCAACCGCACGGCGGTAGGTTTCACCTGTGACGACTGCTCCAGCCGCATCGGTAGGACCATCTTCGCCATCTGTAGCAAGGGTTATAAGCATTACACCAGGAAAGTCTGCCAATTCGGTGACAGACGCCAATGCCAGCTCCGTATTGCGCCCTCCCCTGCCCATCCCATTTAAGGTCACGGTCGTTTCCCCACCTGCGACAATACAAGAAGGTGCGGCAACCGGATTGCCAGTCAAACTGGCTTGACGGAACATTGTGGCGAGTTCAAATGCCACCCGGCGAGCTTCACCCTTTAGATCGACTGAATGAAGGTAAGGGTGGAAACCTTCAATCTCCGCCTGAGTGAGCGCGGCCTGAATGGCTTGGAGGTTGCTCCCCACTATGAGGTTTTGTACTTTTGCGAAAATCGGATCACCCGGTTTGGGGGTTTCAGGAAATGTCTTCAGTACCTGCTGAATGGAAACAGAAATGCGTTTTTCCAACCCATATTTTGCCAATATATTAAATGTGTCTACCCGGGTAGCAGGATCGGGCGCGGTGGGACCCGAGGCAATAGCTTCAAGCGGGTTAGCGATCACATCAGAAAGGATGAGACTTATTACCGTTGCACCGCCAGCGACCTTTACCATTCCCCCACCCTTGAGCAAGTCCAGCCGGCGGCGAATCGTGTTGATCTCGTCGATACGCGCACCGCAGGCGAGTAGAGAAGAGGTCAACGACTGGATATTCGCTAAAGTAATCCCGCTTAACGGTGCAGTAACCAAGGCGGAACCGCCTCCGGACAAACCACAAACCAATAAATCTTTCGGTCCGAGCGATGAGAGAAGTTCAAACGCCTTTTTCCCAGCGTCAAGGCTATGTTCATCAGGAATGGGATGCCCACCCACAATATAGGTCATCATAGAAGTGGGATTCGAGTAGGCCTGCTTGGATATTACCAGCCCCACGGACAGGCGATCTCCAAGAATATCCGCCAATGCATTTGACATGGCAAGGGAGGCCTTTCCAATTCCGAGCAGAACAACACGATCAAACGATCGAAGGTCATAACTTTGCCCCGACACGACGAGCATATCTCCATTCCGAGTGACATGGCGGGACACAGCCGCACCTGGTTCAAGGGCGGAAATTGCAGCTAGAAGGATGCGGGTGACGCTCCCTCCTTCGGGTGATAGACGCAAGCTAGAGGTCCAGAAAGACTTAGCAGAAAGCATGGTCTTATAATAGCATTAATTAATATATGAAAAAAGTGCGGTCAAGGTTGTCTCGCAGCAAGCCTTCAAAACCAGCCATGGTTGAAAATAACCCGCAGCAATCCAGAGGAAAGTATGAACAAACCAAGGGTATTTGTCACACGAACCATATTAGAACCCGGTCTGAAAATGGTAATGGATAATTGTGAGGCAGAAATATGGGCAGCTGACCTGCCACCAAGCCATTCAGAAATATTAAATCATGTACATGGGCTAAGAGGGGCTATTGTGCCTCCTGACCGACAAAATCGACGCTGAAATCATGGAAATGGCGGGACCCAAGTTGAAAGTCATCAGCAACTGCGCCGTGGGTGTAGATAACGTGGAAGTATTCGCTGCATCCAGGCGCAGAATTCCCGTAGGAAATACGCCCGGGGTGTTAACCGATGCGACGGCAGATTTTACTTTTGCGCTGCTGATGGCAGCCGGCCGCAGGGTTGTGGAAGGGGAAAGACAGGTCAGGTCAGGAGGATGGAAAACATGGAGCCTGGATTATATGCTCGGGGCAGATTTTTCAGGTGCGACATTGGGATTAATTGGATTTGGACGAATTGGTCAAGCCGTGGCTCGACGTGCTGCCGGGTTTGGAATGCGGATTATTTTTTCAGACCCAAATCCCATCCAATCTTTATTTATGGAAAAGAGTAACCTGGAGCCAAGAATAAAAGCTGAGCCAGTGGACCTGGATACCATCCTGCGAGAATCAGACTTTATCAGTCTCCATACCCCGCTGACCAAAGATACTCGAGGTATGATTAATGATCTTTCAATCGCAAAAATGAAACCCAATGCAGTGTTAGTCAATACGTCACGAGGGCCAATTGTAGACCAGGCGGCACTTTATGAAGCCTTAAAAGCACACCGCATTTTCGCAGCCGCGCTGGATGTAACCGACCCCGAACCTCTACCGATGGATAGTCCGCTGCTACATTTGGACAACTGCATTGTGGTTCCTCATATTGCCAGCGCAAGCTGGCGAACACGTCAAAATATGTCACGGATGGCAGCGGAGAATCTTATTGCCGGACTAAAGGGGGAACATCTCCCGAACTGCGTAAACCCGGAAGTCTATTCCAAACCTGACTAACCCACCTCTGAGAAAACAATTTTCCCAAATCGAGAAATTTAATATGATCAGCTATTCCCGTCAAGTCGAAACAGTGACGAGGAGCAAGCATGGTTGGTTCCTCGCTCGTCAATCACGATTCCAACCTGGGGAAGAAATCTTAATGAAAAGCAATACGCAGGGGGAGTCAAGTATAATGCGCCCATGGGCAACCCGAGACAAATCTCCCGATTTTTCCACAAGGTGCTGACACTTTTCGGGTGGACGCGATCGAGCAGCGTCTTACTGGGTGGATTTTTCTTAATTTGTGGATTGATCGCTTATGTCTGGTGGCCACTGGCACAGGAAGCCATGGCGTATATCGATTGGAGGGGACCCTGGTGGTTATCCATGGATTGGCTGCTGCTGGGGATATTCGGATTCATGTCACTGACGATCATCGCACGCGCCAGCCTGGGCAGGGACGCCTTGATTGTATTTGTTGGCATGGTTGGAGGATTAGTGATAGAAGCCTGGGGGACTCAGACAAACCTTTGGCATTATTTTACGGCCGAAAGACCGCCCTTGTGGATCATCCCGGCATGGCCCATTGCAAGCCTTTCGATCGACCGAATTACCAGAATATTAAATTGGGGAGTGAAAGGTTTGCTCACAAGCAGAGCAAAGAGTTGCAAAGAAGGGAGTGCATCTCTTGGACTCAATTCAGCACTCCCAGTGTTTAAAGTCTTATATTGGGCCATCTTCATCGGGTTTTTCGGATTGATGTTATATTTCGTCGCGCCGACATTCGGAAAATCATATACGATTATGGCATTGCTGCTGGTTGCAGTGTTGACTTTGACACCGACAGATCATCGATACGCTGTCCTAACTTTCGCTGGCAGGGACCGGATTGGGGTACTTCCTGGAATTATGGGGAACCACGCGTCAATGCTGGACGTATTACACTTTCCAGACTCCACCGCTATTTGCGGTGCTGGCACATGGAATGGCAGCTGTAGCGTTTTGGCGAGCAGGGATCATGGTCAAACAGATATGGGCAAAACTAGCCGGATGGATCCCCTTCAAAAAAATTACTTTCAAGCCTGAAATTTAATCCCAAATTTATAAGGCTCAAAGAATTTGTCCCTGTAAGTCTTGCCAATGTATCCATATCCCCGGAAGACAAATAATTTATATTATGGGTTTTCTGCCTTAAAAGTGCACCACCGTCCCGTTACCGGCATTGGAGACCCATAATCCACCAGATCCATCGGAAGCGACACCGGAAGGAAGAAGCAAGGTTCCCGCTGAGCAACCATCCAGTACACGAACCGGCTGCCCATCAGGAGTGAACGTGATCAGACGGCAAAGTTCGGGGTCAGTAACCGTTATATCGCCAGTAGTGTCCACCGCGATGAAGGGTTTATTATCGACTGACTGCCCAAACCAGCCATCCACAGTCCACTGTGAAATGGCAGTATAGACCATCCCGGAAGAATCGGGGGCAAAGACCTGAACACGCTGGTTCCAAGTGTCGGTCACGTAGACATTCCCAGCTGGATCCAAGGAAATCGCGACCGGTTCGTCCAATTCACCAAGTCCCAGACCTGGCGTGCCAAACTGGGTGATATAGTCTCCATTTGGACCGAAAACAACAATACGTTTATTACCCGTATCTGCAACGAAGAGGCGTCCCTGAGAATCCACCGCCAATCCACGCGGGCCATAGAAGGCCTGGGGTGAATCAGAAGCCTGACCGAAAAAGCCCCACATCGTGACAAAGTTTCCGTCAGAGGTAAATTTCTGGATGCGATAGTTCCAGGTATCGGAAACATAGACGCTGCCATCAGGAGCTACGGCAATTCCCCATGGTTCATTAAATGTCCCGCCGGGTGCCGCACCCTGGGATACGTCCGCACAGGTGCCCCAGACCTTAAGCACGGTTCCATCAGAGCTTATATGCTGGATGCGGTTATTCATCGAATCGGCAACGTACAAACTGCCATCGGGAGCCACAGCAATTTCCCGCGGTGATTGGAATTGCCCGGGATCAGATCCAGCAGCACCCAGCACAACATCGGGAGAAGCAGTAGTCGTGATGGCCGCATACGGGTCCACAGGAGCTACGACCGCCTGGGCAGGTGCCCCATAAGGCCAAAGCAGGGCGGCAATATCCTTGCGGATATAGTAATGCATACGGGCTGAAACACCCCAATCGGTAAGGGTATAAGCAGTACTATTCTTCAAAGCACCCCACTGGGTAAAGTCATCATTAAACCAGATCTGAAAGATGGCACTACGAACTTGTGCAGCAGTAATAACAGGCTGGGAATCAGTAAAGTCGACAAAGAAAGGTTTGATGTGCAGCCAAGCGTATTGGAGATATTCAATGATCGACATGGGTGGAATTACTTTATCTGTCCCAGCATATTCCTTTGTAAGAGCAGCAGTACGCTCAGAATCAATGGAACTCCATTTCAAGTTCCAATAATCCATATTGGGCCACCACAGACGCATGCCGGTAAATTCATAATAATCCTGCCGGACAACAGGAGTAATCTTGGCAAGGTTTTCATCCCCAACAGCTATTACCAGGGCACGTCGGGCATCCACAGTGGGATTTACATCAAAATCAATCTTGTTGGGATAGCGACGCATGTACCACCAATAGGGGTAGCGTACCTGGTTGTCATAAGCAACCACCATGTCGGTTGTGCCTGTGGTACGAATGGATAAATCTTCGATCTGGGCAAACAGCGCCTTGGGATCGGGAGTGCCATGGGCATAGACCAGGTACTCAGTGGCATAATCATAATTAATATATGCAGCCCGGAATGCGTCCCTCCCGGTTTGAATGGCAAGCAAGCCCAAAATTACCAGGATGGCGAGGCTGGCATAATTCCGAAAACCCTTGATGGCTAATCTCTCCCGCGATCCAGACAACACTTTCCCCCATGGAACCTTCTCCACAAGCCAACCGACTGCCCACGCTGTAGATAATATCATTGGCAAGGCAATGTGGATTGTTAACCAAGGCATTTTCTCCCCAGCATATGTGAAAACGGCCAAACTGCTAACCGACCAGAAGACCAGCAAGGCAGCAACAGGCACAGGAGGCTGATCACTCGCTGGGTCAGGCCGGATAAACGGCTTGCCAGCCTGGTTCTGCCAAAGGTGGGTACGACTGGCAATCCCAGCCGCGATTATTGTCCCCAGAGCGGGCAAGAACTCGTACATGGGAATCATAAGAAATATGTAATAGTAAAGAGGCTGATCCCCGCGTGCCACTGCCTGCTGTTCGGTCCAATAGCTGAGAGCTCCCACCAAACCGCCTACGATCCCCTGCGGATTAGTAAAGAACGTGCTGTAGAGCACAACGAATGGGATGAAGAAGAGTGCTGCATGGAACAGCCACTTACGACCAAACCACCACAAACCAAAGGCAGTGCCGATGACACCCAGAATTACCGCCACCCCCGCAACCCTAAGCATGCCTGTTGAAGTGTAATCGAGAGCCGTGTAGCCCAGCAGCATGATCGGGATGGCACTCAGCAAAGGAAGGATGAATGTTCCGAGCAATACCAACATATCGGCAGATCGCTCGGATTTGATCACGATCCAGCCAAGACCTCTCACCAATTCCACTCCCGACCAGACAAGCGCCCCAATTCCTCCTGCCGCAAGAATACTTACAACGATAATCATTACCCGGACTTGTTCTGAAGAGGTATTGTCACCAGGTTTATGGGTCAGATAGAACCCGGCTGCGCCAGCCAATAAAACCACCGTCAATGCCAGACCAAGCAGGAAGGATGCCCTGCGCCTTGCCGACGACCAGGTGCGACGTGAGAGGCGGTCGATAAAATATGCACCGAGAAAAAGGAACTCCTCTGCTGCGAACATGTATGAGGTAGCCTTGTCGGTGAAATGGAGCATATTAGCAGCAGTAAAAAGGAACAAGACCCAGGGTTCCCCGCGTTCAAGATAACGGAGGATGGCGTACAGCGTAAGAATGCCCCATAGAACAATATAAGACTCATTGCGGGCATAGCGTGCGTAATATAGCATCAAAGGGGAAATAATAATCAAAGCACCAGCAACCAACGCACCGGTGCGACCCAGGTAGCGACGAAAGGCAAACAAAGCCACCAAAATTGCAGCGATACTGAGGACAGCCGCCGGGATGCGACTGGTGAAATCGTTATCCCCAAAGAGAGCATAAGAGAGGGCGATCATATGGAACTGAAGCGGTCCGTGCATCATCGGATCGTATTGGTACCCAGTGCCCGAATAAAGTCCAAACGACATCACCACATGGTTTATCTCGTCATGGCTCATAGCACGCGCACCCAGGTCGTAGAAACGGGAAACCAGAGCAACAGCCAGAAGCAAGATACCAGCAAGGTTTCCAGGTTAAATGGAAACCAACGTTTAAGGGGCGTATCCAGAATGGAAGGCTTTTCAGGAGAGGGGATCATTCGTGCAATTGTACCAAATCTGTCAATGAGACAGGATGAATTATGAAAGTGAGCAATGAAAAATCAGAAATTGAAAAACCTACGATTTCCAGCGGGAGTAAACTGCCTGCGAGAGCAGCCTGCCAGCACTCTTTTCTTCGGTGACCAATTCACCACATTCCAAGTGCCCGTCAAACCCATCCATCATCTCTGACAAGGCAGAATAAGCATGAATGGCCGGTAATTTGACAGCATAAATTGTTAGAACCACAAAAAGGGGATGGTCGCTTAGCAACGCCCGGCAAGCCTGAAGCAACCTTGGAAGGGATTTATAAAGCTCCCACAGCTCGCCTTTTGGTCCACGGCCAAACTTGGGAGGATCGAGCAGGATCCCATCATATTTGACCCCACGGCGAGCTTCGCGCTCGACATATTTCAGGCATCATCCACCACCCAGCGAATAGGTTTTTCAGAGAGATCCTGAAAGATCCAAGTTCTCATGCGCCCAAGTCACGGATTTCCGGGAGGCATCCACATGGGTTACTTTTGCTCCCGCGGAGGCACATGCCAAGGTTGCCAACCCGGTATACCCAAATAAATTTAACACATTCAGGGGGGTATCAGAAAGGATGGGCGAATTGTTCCTTCAGGGATATTTGCTCGCCCATCCAATCCCAATGGGAAGCACATTCAGGAAAAACTCCCAAATGCCGCCCAGGGGTGGTCATTACCGAAAAACGCAGCGGCCGATCATCTTTTTAAGACACGATCTTGGTTTAGCGAGGTCTCCAAGGAGAGATCGTATTCCATCTCCCATTTCGCCGGGACCTTTTTCTTAAACGACCAATGCCCGCCACTCTCCTCGCCGCTGGGTTGGAATATTGCATGGGCAGAATCCCAGGAAGAGGTTGGAAGAGATGGTTTCCATAAAGCCTGAACTTCAGGACGGATGAAAATATATGACCCAAATCGTTCCAGTTTGAGGCCGTCACCGGAGTCGATAAGTTCATAATCAGTCCAACGAGGGGAGGTCAACAAATGAATTTCAGGAGCCATAGAAAATGGACAAATAATTGTGCATGAAACTTACCTACCAAAAATGCAACAACCACTTGCAATTCGTATAGAAGTTGTGCTAAAATAAAGCATCAGTGGTAGAAAGTGGGACGAAGTGGGATACCGGGATTTCCGGCATTCTGGGTCAATAGGGAAAACTAGGACTGATGTTCCTCAACCAATACCAGCACTGTTTTGATGATAAAGGCCGACTGACGATCCCTTCCCAATTCCGGGAACTGCCAGAAGAGGGAGCTTTTGTTGTCCAGGGATTGGACCGAAACCTGATGGTATTGCCTCCAGCTGCATTCGAAATCATTTACAACCGCCTTATGGCAATGAGCATGACCGATCCCAGCGCCCGGTTATTACGACATATCATCCTGGGGAATGCATTACGGGTGACCCCGGACAGCGCGGGCCGCATATTGATTTCAACGAACCTGCGAGAATTCGCCAGTTTGCAGAATGAGGTGGTCTTCGTGGGACAGGGTGACTATTTTGAAATTTGGTCACCAGACCTTTGGCAGGAACAGCAAGTGCAAATTAATGATGCTGCTACGAATGCACAGCGGTTTGCAACTCTTGACCTCACAACTCGCTGAAATGGCTTTATCGCACCAACCAGTACTTTACCACGAAATTATACACGCATTACGCCCGAAAAGCGGAGGACGCTACGTGGATGGGACTCTTGGGGCCGGCGGTCATGCAGCTGGTTTGCTGGCAGGCAGTGAACCTGGAGGCATGTTACTGGGATTGGACGTGGATCCGCAGGCGCTGAACCTGGCCCGCCAGAAACTCGCTCCCTTCGGGGAGCGCGCATGGTTAAAAAAGGCCCCTTACACGTCGCTCCCCCAGCAAATGGCAGAGCTGGGATGGGACTCGGTGGACGGGATACTGCTCGACCTGGGAGCCTCATCCATGCAGTTCGACAAACCCGAGCGCGGCTTTTCCTTCCTTGCTGATGGTCCACTGGACATGCGCTTCGACCCCTCCGCTCCCCTGACCGCATCGGAGATCATCAATATGTGGCAGGAGGAGGAACTGGCAGACATCATTTTCAGGTTTGGAGAAGAACGCGCAGCAAGGCGGATTGCAAAGGCAATCGTTTCCGCCAGACCGGTGGAAGGTACCCGACAACTGGCCGCCATCATCGAGCATGTCCATCCCAGACATGGAAACCCTCACCACCCGGCGACGCAAACCTTCCAAGCCCTGCGGATCGTCGTCAATAGCGAACTTGAACTCGGTGGAGAAAGTGCTCCCCTTAGCGGTGAAAGCTTTGGGACCGGAAGGAAGACTGGCAGTCATCTCGTTCCATTCACTGGAAGACCGGCTGGTCAAATTATTTTTTCGCCGTGAAAGCAAGGATTGCATCTGTCCACCTGAACAACCGGTGTGCACCTGCGGGCATAAAGCCAGCATCAAGGAAATAACCCGGCGGCCGATCACACCGTCGGAGGAAGAAATTAAACAAAACTCTCGCGCACGCAGCGCCAAGTTACGTGTAGCTGAAAAATTATAGCAAGCCAATGGGTGTTGGCTCAGAACGGAGGTGCAGCGTCACCGATAATCAAAAGCAATAATTTAATGGATAGTAAAAATGAATAATGTTACTCAAATGGTTCGGAAGGTACGTCAAGCACCCTGGAGAGTTCAGCGCCAGTGGATTGGTCTATTTTTGGTTGGACTGATCCTGGTGGCGATGGTGGCAGGTATTTACCTGAATGTCACCGTAAGGGCTACATTGGCAGGACGAGAAACCAATTCACTTCGAGCAATGATCTCAACCAACCAGCGGGCTAATGCTGACCTGGAAACACAGTTAGCCGGGTTGATTTCCATCGAAGCCATGCAGAAGCGGGCAGAGGACATGGGGTTCCAGCCAGCAGATCCGACCGACATCACTTTCGTGTCGGTCCCCGGGTACATTGGACAGTCAGCTGTTGACCTTTCAGCACCAAGCGGAAATGAACAACCGGCACCTGTCATTCTCCCCGAATATACAGAATCGTGGATCGATTATTTTATGAATCAGCAAGCTTCATCGAATTCAGCCGGAGCATCCCGATGAAACGGCTGCCGCTTTCCTGGCGCTATATAACCTCAGCGCTTATTCTGGCTGCGATGGGGATTGCCATATTGGTACAGATTGTACGGATCCAGGGCAGTCCCGAGGTTGCAGGAGTCATAGACCAGGGAAATTATGTTTGGAAGGATTTTTATCCGCCCCGCGGAGAAATCTACGACAGAAATGGCAACCTGCTGGCGGGAAACAAAACAGTATATGAAGTCGGCTTGGACATGACCACCAAACCAGATATGCCGACCGTCATGTTAGCCCTCCAAATGTCGGGGTTTGACATAAATGAAGTCAATTACCGAATTTCCCAGGTGCCCAATGCCCAGTACGTAGTCCTGGACGATTTTGTATCGGTTGAAAAAGCCGACCAGTTAATGGCTCTCCAGAAAGTCGCACATGGAGATCCAACCGGGAAAAACCTGGACGCGATCTATTTCAAAGCTCATTATGGACGAAGTTACCCTGAAAATGACCTGGCATCCAATGTGCTTGGTTTTGTTACCGAAGATAACCATGGTTATATGGGCGTGGAAGAAAAATACGACAATATCCTAGCCGGGATCCCGGTAAGGCTTGCGGTACCCGCAGACCCGCGTCGTGCAAATGAATACCCAACCATTCCACCGGGTCAGACCATTATTTTAACGATCGATCGCGATATCCAATCAGCGGTTGAAAATATCCTGGACCAGGCGCTAAAAAATACGGGAGCAAGTTCTGGAACCATTATCGTTATGGACCCGCATACAGGGGAAATCCTGGCAATGTCCTCGACCCCGCGCCTAAACCTGAACGACTATCAAAGCATTAAAACCATCTTCCCAGGAGAAACACCTTTCAACCGGGCAATCAGCGAAGCTTATGAACCAGGTTCAGTTGCAAAAATTCTTACCATGGCAGGAGCCCTGGACAGCGGGGCAGTTAAACCTGAAACAACCACATTTGTACCGCAATCCATCGTGGTTGGTGGGTTCAAAATCTATAACTGGGATGGCGGCGCATGGGGTTATCAAGATATGACCGGCTGCCTGGCGAACTCGCTTAATGTCTGCCTGGCTTGGATCTCCGACCAGGAGATGGGTAGTGCGAGTTTCTATTCTTACATGCAGCGATTTGGGCTGGGGCATGCAACCGGAATTGACCTGGCTGGGGAAACGTCAGGACGTTTGAAGCTCCCGGGAGACAGCGACTGGACACCTGTAGAGTTGGGCACGAACGCCTTCGGACAAGGTGTCTCTGCCACCCCGATTCAAATGGTGATGGCAGCTTCTGCACTGGCGAATAACGGACAGATGGTTTATCCGCATGTTCTATATGCGCAAATTCAAGACGGAAAGCAGAGCAACACAAAAACACAAATCGTTGGCACCCCTGTTTCATCCAGTACCGCACAAACCATCAGCGCAATGCTGGCGAATGCACTGGAGACAGAATCTTCCACTGCTCTGATCCCTGGTTATCGAATTGCGGGAAAGACCGGTACTGCCCAAATCCCCCTCCCAAGCGGTGGATATGACCAAAACAATGTAAACACTTCTTTTATCGGGTGGGGACCGGTCGATGACCCACGGTTCCTCGTTTATGTTTGGCTTGAAAAACCGCAAACCAATAAGGCAGCTTCAGTGGTCGTAGCACCAATCTTTAAACAGGTGGTCGAAAAACTGGTCGTAATGTTGAACATACCCCCAGATGCCGTTCGTTTGCAGTTGACCGGACGATGAGGAGTCATGCTTAAACTGGCTGATGCAATCGAAGCCCTGACCGATATCCGCCCGCCATTGGAAACAACAATAACCGAGGCGGCAATCGACTCGCGCCAAGCCATCCCGGGATCGTTGTTTATCGCAATCCCCGGGGAACACGTTGATGGGCATGACTACGTTGCAGATGCTTTCCAGCGAGGAGCTACTCTAGCACTAATCCAGCATGACATCCCAGGTAATTTCAAAATCTTGCCACTAGAGAAAGGGCGTCCCTTTTACCAGGACGCTGAGATAGAGTATCCAGTCTGCCTAATGGTGGAAAATACAGTTTCCGCCCTCCAACAGATAGCCCGGTTTTGGCGAAGAAAACTTGACCTGCGAGTAATCGGTATAACCGGCAGCGTGGGTAAATCCACAACCAAGGAAGTAATTGCCGAGGTGCTCGATAGACGTTATCGAACATTAAAAAGCCCCGGGAACATGAACAACGAAATTGGTTTACCCCTGACCATCCTGAAAATCAGCTCGGAAACCGAACGGGCTGTATTGGAAATGGGGTTCTATGTTCCCGGAGAAATTGCTTTCTTATGCGATATCGCCCTACCGGAAATTGGCGTGGTTACGAACATTGGTACCGTCCACGCGGAACGTGCCGGATCACAGGAAGATATTTTTCGAGGTAAATCTGAACTGGTAAGAGCTCTTCCAGCCAACGGAGTCGCCATTCTCAACAAGGATGATCCCTGGGTTCGTAAGATGGCAGACCTGTCAATTGCGAAAGTATTCTTTTATGGTCTTGATTCCACCTCTGACTTGTGGGCCGACAAACTAGAAGGCCTTGGGTTGGAGGGGATCCGTTTCCAGCTGCATTACCAGCAGGAGACGATGCACGTACATCTACCCATGATTGGTCAGCATTCGGTCCATACTGCTTTGCGTGCAGCCGCTGTCGGACTGGCAGATGGATTAACCTGGCAGGAAATTCTTGATGGACTCAGACAGGGGCACAGCCAGTTACGCTTGACAACCGTACGCACGGAAAGCGGCGCCTTGCTGCTCGATGATACATACAATGCTTCCCCCGAATCCATGTTGGCAGCATTAAACCTGCTGGCAGAATTGGAAGGCCGGAAAGTAGCGGTCCTGGGTGATATGCTTGAACTTGGGCAATATGAAAAACAAGGGCACGAAATGGTGGGGGTGCGAGCAGCAGAAGTGTCCGATATTTTAATTACAGTTGGAAAGCTCGGTCATATGATCGCGGCTGCTGCCCAGGAGACTGGATTTGGATCAGAAAACATCGCAGAATTTGAGAATCAAGACGAGGTCATTAAATACCTGAAGAACCTCCTAAAGCAAGGAGATGTAGTGCTGGTAAAAGGGTCACACGGAATCCGAATGGACCGCATCGTAGCAGCCCTGGAGGTTCCTGAATGAACAATACGGCATTAGCTCTTGGCCTCGCAGGGTTAGCTTTTATGATGACGGTGATATGGGGCGGGCCACTGCTGCGTATTCTGCGTCATTTCAAGATCGGGAAAATTATCCGTGATGATGAGCCAGGATCGCACCTGATCAAAATGGGTACCCCGACCATGGGTGGGGTAATGATCATCCTCCCCGTGGCGCTTATTACAGTACTGCTCAATGCAGTAAGCCTGATCGGTATGAAAGTACTCGGAGCATCTGTGCTGGTTCCCCTGGCTGCCATGGTGGGGTATGCCGTCCTGGGCGCCCTGGATGATTGGGAAGGCATCCGGGGTAAGCGGAAGGGTGAAGGGATGCGCATCCGCACCAAATTACTTGCCCAGATAGTTCTTGCACTGGCACTTGCCGCGGTACTAAGATTTTTCCTCGATGTGCCTGATCTATACATACCAGGAATCAATATCGAGATTGAGCTGGGATGGTTTTATATACCGATAGCTGGTTTTGTCATTGTGGCCATGTCTAATGCGGTTAATTTTACCGACGGGTTGGATGGTTTGGCCGGGCTTATTTCAGCAACGATTTTCGCTGCATATGGCGGGGTAGCCTTGATGCAAGGCCAGGTTTTCATTGCCCGTTTCTGTTTCACCATGGTCGGTGCCCTTTTCGGGTTCCTATGGTTCAACGTCCACCCAGCCCAACTGATCATGGGAGATACAGGGTCCCTCTCTTTAGGCGCAACCACCGCTGTGATCGCACTAATGACCGGGCAATGGGCGATATTGCCTATCATTGCCGTCATACCAGTCAGCGAAGCATTGAGCGACGTGATCCAAATTGTATATTTCAGAATCACACATGGAAGACGGTTTTTTAAAATGGCACCGCTTCACCTCCATTTTGAGTTACTCGGTTGGTCCGAGATGCAAGTGGTTCAACGATTCTGGCTGATAGGCTTGCTGGCTGCCATGCTTGGTATCGGATTGGTAATGGTGTAAAAACGTGAAAACCGAATGGATCAACAAACGCGTAACCATTATCGGAGCCGCCCGCCAGGGGCTGGCTGCGGCGCGTTGGTTGGCGCGTCATGGCGCTCTCGTTACCGTAAATGATAATCGCACCGGCAGATTCAATGATGGAAGCGAAAGCTGAGTTAAGTGAAATCAACATAACCTGGGTATTAGGAAGTCATCCAGTAGACATCCTCGATACGACTGACATTGTCTGTCTGTCCGGGGGCGTGCCACTGACAAACCCAATTGTGGTCGAAGCCGCCCAGCGCGATATCCCTCTAACCAATGATACACAAATCTTCCTGGAAAATGTCCCTTGCAAAACAGTGGGAATCACCGGCTCAGCAGGAAAGACGACCACGACCACATTGGTCGGGCAAATGGCAGAAAACGCTCTTGGAAAAAAAGCATTTATCGGCGGGAATATTGGTGATCCCCTGCTCAACTATCTGGATGATATGAAATCCGAAGATGTAGCCATCCTGGAAATTTCAAGTTTCCAGTTGGAGCAAATGACCATCTCTGCGAATGTGGCAGCCATCTTAAATATCACGCCGAACCATCTCGACCGGCATACAACAATGGAAGCCTATACCGCTGTCAAGGGGAGAATCCTGGATTTCCAGAGACCTGTCGATTTCGCCATCTTGTGCCGGGAAGATCCCGGATCGTGGAATATGCGCGAGAAGGTAAAGGGAAAACTCGTATCATTCGGAAACGGCAGTTTTCCCAGTAATCAAGATGGAAGTTTTCTATCCGATAGAGTGCTCGTCTTGCATAAACATGGGTCGACCATCCCCCTGCTCCACCGTGACCAAATCCAATTGCGGGGAGATCACAATGTGTTGAATGTCCTGGCAGCTTTTGCAATTGGTTATGCCACAGGTCTGCCTTTGGACGCAATGGTAAATGCAGCCAGGGATTTCCGCGGTGTACCCCATCGCCTGGAATTTGTCCGGGAATGGAATGGTGCGAAATGGTACAACGATTCCATTGCCACAGCCCCGGAACGAACCATGGCAGCCGTCCGTTCTTTTTCCGAGCCAATCATCCTCCTGCTCGGCGGACGTGACAAGAATTTGCCATGGGATAAGTTAGCTGCCCTGGTACATGAGCGGGTTGAGCGGGTGGTGGTTTTTGGTGAAGCAGCGGAAAAAATCGCAGCAGCGCTGGAACAGGCCGACGGTCCGCTTCAGAATACAGTTGAACGCTGCAAGGACCTTGGCGAGGCCATTCAGGTTGCTGCTCGTTGGAGCAAACCAGGCGAGGTCATCCTGCTTTCTCCCGGTGGTACCAGTTTTGACCAATTCCGTGACTTTGAAGAACGTGGTGAGGCTTTTAAAAAATGGGTATCGGAACTTTCGTAAAACACTCTTCAAAACCAACGGCCGTGACGACAAAACGTGGCCGTAATAATAATGGTGATTTAATCCTAATAGCTGCCATCATTGCTTTGGGCATTTTTGGCTTGCTGATGCTTTATTCTGCCGGGACCGATTTTTCCCTGCAAACATACGGGTCGCCGACCTATATCTTCAACAAACAATTATTATGGATGGCAATTGGGATAATGACGGCATTCCTCCTTTCCCGTCTTGATTATCATCTCTGGCAGAAGATTGCTGTTCCATTAATGGCTGCTACAGTCATCGCACTTATAGCCGTATTAATCAACAACGAAGTCCGAAATAATGCCGTAAGAACATTTTTTGGAGGATCGGTCCAACCATCCGAATTAGCGAAATTAGCAACCATTATTTATTTGTCAGTTTGGTTATACAGCAAACGCGAACATATGCACGATTTTCAACTCGGGTTGATCCCGCTGGCGTTCATCCTGGGTGCAATTGGGGGGTTGATATTCCTCCAACCCGACCTGAGTGCGGCGGTGACCATTTTTGTGCTAGGTTGGCTGCTTTTCTTCCTGGCCGGTGGAGAAATGAGACAAATCATCCTGTTCAGTATTGTTGCTCTTGCTGCGGGATGGATGGTGGTGCAATTCAGTTCCACCGGCAGAGCCCGGATTGGCTCATATGTTGCAGGATTAAAAGACCCACTTCAGTCAAGCGACCATGTTTTATGGTCCCTGGAAGCGATTTTTAAAGGCAAGCTGTTCGGAGTTGGAATTGGACAGGCTACCACCAAATTAATCGGTCTGCCATTTTCCGCCACAGATAGTATTTTTGCAGTGATTGTCGAGGAACTGGGACTTGTTGGCGCAGTTGGGTTAACGAGCCTATATGCGGTTCTAGCATGGCGAGGAATGAAGATTGCCAGCAGAGCACCAGATTCCCTCGGATCTGTAATGGCTGCGGGGTTGACTTTCTGGATCACGTTCGAGGCAGTAATCAACATGGCGGTCATGGTCGGCTTGCTGCCATTTGCTGGAAATGCACTCCCCTTTGTGAGCGCGGGCGGATCAAACCTGGTGTCCACATTGGCTGCGATTGGCATTTTATTGAATATTTCCCGTCAATCCGGTGTGACCGCACCTGCCAGCGAAGAAAGGAAAATGTACAGTGCGTCTATTAATCTGCGCGGGAGGGACAGGAGGCGGAGTGTACCCCGCACTAGCCGTCCTGCAAACCATGCAAAATAGCGCTGAAGTTCTCTGGGTAGGTGGACAAGGCGGTATGGAAGCCCAATTAGTAGCCCGGGCGAATGTACCATTTAAAACCATCCCAGCAGCGGGTATCCACGGCGTGGGCTTGAAATCTCTACCGGGTAATATTTTCCGGTTATTGCTCGGTTTCTTTGCATCGCGGCGCATCCTGGACGAGTTTAACCCAGACGTCCTATTTTTCACGGGAGGGTACGTCGCCGTCCCAATGGCACTGGCAGGGAAGGGAATACCGATTGCCCTTTACGTTCCAGACATCGAACCTGCGTTGGCACTGAAAACACTGGCGCGTTTCGCAGACAAAATTGCCGTTACCGCCCAGAGTCCTTCCGTTATTTCAAGGATCCTGACCGATTAATCCTGACCGGATACCCGACCCGCCCTGACCTAGCGAAATGGACGCGGTCTTCCGGTCGCCGTACCCTCGGTTTGAGTGACGACCTCCCTGTTTTGCTGGTTTTTGGTGGAAGCAAAGGGTCACGCTCAATCAACGAAGCCCTGGTTGCCAACTTACCTGCGTTACTGGATCAGGTTCAGGTAATCCACATTACTGGAGAACTAGACTGGGAAACCGTCGAAACGAAGGTTAAAGAAATCAGCGGAGACAAGGCCAGTCGTTACCATGGATACCCGTATTTGCACGAGGAAATGGGTGCTGCACTTGCAGCGGCCGACCTGGTGATCTCACGGGCAGGCGCTTCCACCCTTGGCGAATATCCCCTCTTCGGTTTGCCCGCCTTGCTTGTCCCTTATCCATACGCCTGGAGATATCAAAAAGTCAACGCAGACACCCTTGTCCACAAAGGTGCTGCGATCATGCTGGAAGATGACAAGTTATCGGACCAACTGGTTTCAACAGTGAGCGCCTTACTAGATCAGCCACAAAAATTAGCGTCAATGCGGGTTGCCATGCAAGAACTTTCCCATCCCCAGGCAGCCTCAGATATCGCTGACGAACTTTTCGCACTTTGCCAGGAGAGGAGCTGAGACCATGATGAGCCTGTCCTTCGTCTTCTGGATGTACGTCGTCTTGTTCAGCATTATCGGTGGGATGCGTGGCTGGGCAAAGGAATTAATGGTCTCGTTCAGCGTCATCCTGGCAATGACATTCACCACCCTGCTTTCCAACTATGTTCCCTTCATTCGTGACGTGCTTCAGAAAGATAATCAGGTTCTATTCTTCTGGCTACGTGCCATTATCCTTGGAATGCTGGTTTTCTTCGGTTACCAAACCCCCAATATCCCGCGTTTCGCTCCTAAAATGAACCGCGAGAAACTGCAGGATATCATCCTAGGAGTCGTCATCGGAGCATTCAACGGATACCTGATTGCCGGAACGATTTGGTATTACATGTCAGATGCAGCCTACCCGTTCACGCAGGTTATCACTGCTCCAGCAGGTGATTTTGCCAAGGCGGCTGAGGCCATGTTACATTACATGCCCCCCCAACTGCTTGGCATCCCAGGTATTTATTTTGCCGTAGTAATTTCATTCATATTTGTTATCGTGGTATTTATATAAATATGACTCGCATCCATCTGATCGGCATCGGCGGTACTGGTCTTTCGGCCATCGCACGGGTCCTGCTCGAAATGGGCCACACGGTGAGCGGATCTGACCGCGTCGAGAGTCCGTTCACCCGGGACTTACAATCTGCTGGTGTGACAATCAACATAGGTCATCGCCCGGAGAATGTACGCGAGGCTGACCTGGTAGTGCGTTCGTCTGCCGTTCCAGATAGCAACCCCGAAGTGATGGCGGCCAGGGCCTTCAGGATCCCAGTATTAAAGCGGGCAGATTTTCTTGGAACATTAATGGATGGCAAGACAGGAATCGCAATCGCCGGAACTCACGGGAAGACGACAACCACATCGATGATCGCCTGGGTGCTTTCAGCTTTAGGGCAAGACCCATCTTTCATCTGTGGCGGTGTGCTTGCCAACCTTGGGGTTAATGCACGGGCAGGTAAAGGCAATTCCTTCGTGATAGAAGCCGATGAATATGATCGCATGTTCCTTGGCTTGAAACCAAAAATCGAAGTCGTTACCAACATCGAATATGATCATCCCGATTGCTACCCCACCCCTGAAGATTTTGGCGCAGCATTTATTGAATTCATGTATCGCCTCCCAAACAACGGTACTCTTGTAGCTTACGCTGATGATCCCGGAGCGCTTGATTTAATGGACAAAGCTAAGAAACTTGGCAAATCAACTGTCCCTTATGCAATTGTCCAATCATCCGATACTGGCAGATCATTGGATGTATCAGCTGACACGTTAGTCCCAAATGAAAAAGGTGGTTTCACGTTTCGAGCGAATGTGCTTGGCAAGATGGAAGCGGTGGAGCTTCAAGTACCTGGAAAACACAATGTTTGTAACGCCCTGGCAACACTTGCCGTAACTCACCTGCTCTCATTACCTCTGCCGGATGTGGCCTGGGCTCTTGCCCAGTTTACCGGAACGGGGCGGAGGTTCGATATTCGTGGTGAGATAAATGGTATTGTAATAGTGGATGACTATGCGCATCATCCAACAGAAATAAGGGCTACCCTGGCTGCCGCACGGACGCGCTATCCATCCCGCCGATTATGGGCAGTCTGGCAACCTCACACCTACTCTCGAACCAGGGCTCTTTTCAATGAATTCACTAAGGCTTTCACAGACGCCGACGAAATTATTGTTACAGAGATTTACCCTGCGCGTGAACCGAAACAAAATTATTCGTCCAAGCAGGTCGTTGAATCCATGCCACGACAGGCACACTTCATCCCTGAATTATCCGATGTTAGCAATTATCTAATTACCAATTTACGCCCAGGTGATGCGTTGCTTGTCCTCTCTGCAGGAAATGGCGACCAAATTAGCCAAGAGGTTTTGAGCCGATTGAAGGAAGTCCACCATGGTTGACACCAAAAGGGATGTCCAAGGTTATTCCATGATGGCAAAAGATATCATGCGGCCTTCCACCATATCCAGCCTACGCTCCACCTTTGGCGATCAAATGCGGGAGAATGTGCCCCTCTCCAGCTATACAGCTGCCCGAATCGGTGGTCCCGCGGATGTCATACTCTTTGCCCACTCAGCAGACGAACTGGCAAATGCTGCGAAAAAGTTATGGGAGATGGATGTACCCTTCATTATCCTGGGCAGTGGATCCAATGTGCTGGTGAGCGATAAGGGTGTGCGAGGGGTTGTGATCATCAACCGGGCAAAACAAGTAAAAATTAACGCCCAGGCTGAGTCACCCACCCTTCAAGCCGAATCAGGGGCAACTCCCAACGACATTGCCCAAAAAGCTGCCCGCCTGGGCCTGACCGGGTTTGAATGGGCAGCAAGTCTGCCTGGGACATTGGGTGGAGCAATTTATGGAAATGCGGGAGCTTTTGGAAGTGATATTGCAGGGAACCTAATCTCAGTGGAATTAATTCATCGTGATACCGGGCGAGAGGTATGGCCGGTGGAGAAGATGGGTTATGCATATCGCACCAGCATACTCAAACGAGAACATCCGCCTGTAACTATCCTTTCGGCGATCCTTTCGCTAAGTCATGGCGATAAACAAGTCATCCGAACCAAAATGGATCAATTCTCAGAACAGCGGCATGAAACCCAACCAAAGGGAGCCAGCATGGGTTCGATGTTTAAGAATCCCACCGGCGATAAAGCAGGCCGCTTAATCGAGGCCGCTGGTCTTAAAGGTGTGGTAATGGGTTCCGCTGAAATCAGCAGCCTGCATGCAAACTATTTTATTAATCATGGTCAAACCCAGGCTGAGGATATGAAGATATTAATAGACCTGGCAAAAAAAACCGTTGAAGAGAAATTCGGTATAAGTCTTGAACTTGAAGTGGAACTGATCGGTGAATGGTAAGAATGGATAAGAAACTTCGGATAGCAGTGCTTTTTGGTGGTCGATCCGGCGAACATGAGGTGTCCCTCATGTCCGCCCGGTCTGTGCTATCAGCTCTCGACCAGGAGAAGTACCAGGTACTGCAAATTGGGATTACCAAAGAAGGTGTCTGGCTGACAGGTGAAAATGTTTTAGAAACAATGAGCAAAAGCCAGAAACCAGAAAATAACCTAGACCCAGTCGTGATCATACCTGATCAATTCAACAATCATATCTGGAAAATTCAATCCAACAAATCAGAATTGAACCTTAAGGCGATAGGAGATGTGGACGTTATCTTCCCGGTTTTACATGGGACTTTTGGCGAAGATGGCACATTGCAGGGGTTGCTCGAACTTGCCGAGCTGGCATACGTCGGTGCCGGGGTGACCGGATCAGCAGTAGGCATGGATAAGGGCATCTTTAAAGATGTGATGCGCGCCAATAACATACCCACAGCTGCATCCATTATTGTTTTACGCAGCGAGATCGTAAAAGATCTTCAAAGTGTTATCCAGGAAGCGGAAGCTGTAGCTCCTTATCCCCTGTTCGTCAAACCTGCCAACCTTGGTTCTTCGGTGGGCATAAGCAAATGTACGAGCAAGTCTGATCTTGGTGAAGGATTAATGGAGGCCGCCTCATATGACCGGCGAGTACTCGTTGAACGCGGTGTTAACGCACGGGAAATTGAAGTTTCCGTGCTGGGGAATGACACACCCATGGCATCGGTCCCTGGAGAAGTACTTCCCAGCCGAGAGTTCTACTCATACGAATCAAAATATATTGACGGTACTTCGGGGCTGGTCATTCCTGCAAAACTCCCATCAATAATCACAGACACCATTCGCCAGATGGCAGTGACTGCCTACAAGGCGATCGATTGTGCCGGTATGGCTCGTGTTGATTTTTTCGTCGAAAAAGGTACTGACGAGATTTATCTGAACGAATTAAATACCATTCCAGGTTTTACCAGTATCAGCATGTACCCCAAGCTTTGGGAAGCGAGTGGAATCCCTTACTCCCAACTTCTAGATCGGTTAATCGAGCTTGCCATTGAACGGAAAACAGATCGAGACCATACTGAACGCAATTATCGGAGAATATCATGACCACGATACAGAAAACCCGACGGGCTGATTTTATTCGCCAACGCCACACCGTAAAAATACCCCTGGTGCACGTCCCTCAAAAGACGGTTCAAACCACCCGGAAAACATACCACCAAGACTCGGTATATTTACCTGCAAAGCCGCGCCTGGTTCCCCGCCATGGAACCACCCATGCAGGTAAAACCTCAACCCGAAAAGGGTACGATATTGCTTTTTCAGTGGGCAGCACGAAAATCCATGCCCCTGCTCTCAATATTCCCCAATTAGGTCCGCGTTGGGTTTCGGCAGGGATGACCCTGATCCTGGGATTCATGCTTATGACCATGTGGACGGCATCACCCTTTATCGTGAAGGGAGCAGAATTAACAGGCAACCAGCGTATCGGGGTGACGGATATTAATGCCGTGCTCGGATTGGTTGGTGAACCGATTTTTAAAGCAGTCCCTGCGCAGATCGAAGCCAACCTTCATACCGCATATTCCGATCTGGCTTCAATTAATGTTAAAGTAGGGTTTCCGAACAAAGTTATTGTGGACGTAATAGAGCGGATGCCAGTGCTGGCATGGTACCAAAATGGAGTGGTCACCTGGATCGATGCCAGCGGGGTGGCATTTACACCACGTGGCGAGGTTCAAGGATTGATCCAAGTAGTGGCAACCGGTGCCCCAGCCAATATCCCGTTGGATACCAGCCATCCAATTTATGATCAAAAATTCATCAGCCCCGAAATGGTACAGGCCATGTCGGTACTGGCGCGTGATATCCCGGCAGGAATGCCGATGACCTACGACCCCGTTTATGGAATGGGCTGGCAGGACCCGCGTGGTTGGAATGTTTATTTTGGGCAAGATGCCAAAAATATTTCCATGAAAAAGAACGTCTACCAGGCAATTGTCGATACCCTTCTCCTCCAGGGCGTTCAGCCCACGCTTATCAGCGTGGAATACCTGAACGCACCATTCTATAAGTAACCCAAGGACCCTATGGACGAAATTGTCGTTGGGATTGACGTTGGCACGACCAAAGTCTGCACCCTTGTGGGGCGGATCGAGAAAGATGCGATCCGGATTCTTGGAGTTGGGATTGAACCCTCGGCAGGAATCAAGAAGGGAGTGATCGTTGACCTGGCAGCCGCCGCACAGGCCATTAAAAATCTGTGGGAGTGGCTGAACAAACCTCGGGGGTGGAAATTACCGGGGCGATGGTGAGCCTGGCAGGTGCGCATGTCTCTTCCATAAACTCGCGAGGGGTAGCGGGAGTATCGGATGAACTGATTGACGAGATAGACGTGGCAAGAGCGTTGGAAGCTGCACGAGCGGTAGCAATTCCGCACAACCGAGAAATCATACACATTATCCAACGCGGGTTCACCGTGGATGGACAGGATGGAATATCCACACCGATTGGCATGCGCGGCTTCAGGTTAGAGGTGGAAGCCCATATCATCACTGCCAGCCAGGCAACTGTTGAGAACCTGCGCCAATGTGTAAATGCAGCCGGCGTGGAAGTCCTTCAATTTGTGCTAAATCCCCTCGCTTCGGGTGACGTCGTATTAACTGACAACGAGCGACAAATGGGTGTGGCAGTTTGTGATATTGGCGGAGGTACCACCGACCTGGCTTTGTACGTAGACGGGCATGTCTGGCATACGATGGTTTTGGCTGTGGGAGGCAACCACATCACCAACGACATTGCAACCGGGCTGCGCCTGCCCTTGACGCAAGCTGAAGAAATAAAGAAAAAATATGGTTACGCTATGAAATCAGGGGTAGGGGTAGAAGATACTTTCACGGTTCACACTTTCGGCGAGGAACAGCCGGTAAAAATCAGCCGGCAGGATATGGCTCACATTATTGAAGCCAGAGTAGAAGAAATCTTTATCCTGACATTGCAGGAAATCAAGAGGTCTGGTTACGATGGACTATTACCAGCAGGGCTAGTCTTAACCGGCGGTACAAGCGCATTACCAGGGATTCGACAGCTGGCGTCAAAAGTTTTTGGACTTCCCGTCCGGACGGCACAACCAGAAAACCTGATCGGCCTGGTAGACCAATTGAAGAGCCCTGCTTATTCCACAAGCGTCGGCCTGCTTCACTGGGCAGCGGCGTTATCTGAAGATGACATTTCCCCCGCTCGCGGTCACAGACCGCACGGTGGGAAGAGAGATAGCCAATTGAACCTGGAACCGGTCAAGGACTGGCTCAAGCGGTTGCTCCCATAATTAATTAAATTTAGGAACCTCGGTCCTTGACCAAATATCGAACCCATTTTATCTTTCAGGAGGCAGAAACATGGACGCAAAAAAGAATTCAATAGAGACATTCGCCCGAATTAAGGTTGTTGGCGTGGGCGGCGGCGGCAGTAACGCCGTAAACCGGATGATCGAGGAAGGCATCCAGGGTGTGGAATTCGTAGCGATCAACACCGATGCCCAAGCATTGATGCTGGCGAAAGCTTCCACGCGTGTTCGCATTGGCAACAAGCTGACGCGCGGGCTTGGAGCCGGCGGAGATCCCGAAATTGGTCGCAAATCCGCTGAAGAATCCGCCGAGGACCTATACAATGCCATGAAAGGCGCAGATATGGTCTTCATCACTGCAGGCCTGGGTGGTGGGACTGGAACAGGTGCAGCCCCGATCGTGGCCCAGATATGCAGAGAAGTGGGCGCATTAACCATTGGCGTGGTTACCAGGCCATTCACCTTCGAGGGCAATCGCAGAATGCAATCCTGCGAAACCGGCATGTCGAAACTCAAGGAACATACCGATACGCTCATAGTCATCCCCAACGACCGCCTGCTCCAGATCATGGACAAGCGCGCCAGCCTGAATGATTCCTTCAAAATGGCGGATGATGTTTTGCGCCAAGGCATCCAAGGCATTTCCGAATTGATCACCGTCCCCGGTTTGATCAACCTGGATTTTGCTGACGTGCGCGCGATCATGTCCGAGGGCGGTGCTGCCCTAATGGCAGTTGGTAAAGCCTCCGGAGAAGACCGTGCCCGAATCGCAGCCGAACAGGCCATCTCAAGCCAGTTGCTCGATATAACAATCGATGGTGCGAAGGGTGTTCTCTTCAATGTCACTGGTGGACCCAGTTTGACCTTGTTCGAGGTAAACCAGGCCGCCGCCTTGATCCGCGAAACAGCCCACCCGGATGTAAACATGATCTTTGGTGCAGTAATCGACCCGGATTTGGCCGACGAAATCCGTGTGACGGTCATTGCAACCGGATTCGAACGTTCCGGTATGCCGAGGCGTATAGCCCACCCAACCGCCCGCAGTTTGGATGGTAAACCTGCCAATCGTCCTCTCGAATCCGTCAGCGTTGATGCACAAACCGGCCAGTCCAGTGGAGAGTTCCGCCCACAGACATTCAACACAGAGGACCTCGATATCCCGACTTTCCTGCGGAACCGCAAATAATACCCTCCCCCTCTGGAAGATAAACAGGGGCGACCCTTAGGTCGCCCCTATTAAGTTTGTATCACACGACAATATATTTCAATAAAAAAATGGGAGAGAGAACCGGTCGCTCTACTCATTCCAGGTGCGGACTGCTCCTGCCTCGAGATCCAGACTTAGGTGGGAACCGTAAACAATCGCGGGTATCCAGTGAGTTATAACCTCAATTACGGAGGGGTCCTGGAAATGGCGAATCTTGGTCTCAGGGTGCGGATAATAAACAAACCCGTCGTACGCGTTAGCCTGAAATAATACCCGGCAGGGGGAAAACGAAAAATCTTCGGGAGGGTGCAAGTCAGTCCAGGTGATATTGCGGAAGATGTAGACTGGTTTCACCAGCTCAAATCTTAACGGGGCGATGGAGATATTTATCGTCCCCATGAAAAATAGATCGAGATCGAGCCCCCTCTCCTTAAAAAAAGGCTTTTGCCTTGCCAGCGTGCCGTAAGGATACACTTCCGAGGGCCCGGAGGCAACATGATGACCCTCCACAACCACTCCCGATATCTGGATGACTCTTTTTTCCATCAATTTCCGGTATCCCTATATTAGAGAAAGAGATTTTCGATCACCGATTAACCCTGAGGAGAGAACGTCTTTAAAAATTCATCTACAGCTTGAATGAACAGTGCTGGCTGTTCCTCCTGGGGGACGTGTCCCGCCTGTGGGATCACTATCAGAGTGGCATGAGGGATTTCGCTTGCAAGTCGAATAGAGTCTTCAGTGGGGACTATTTTATCGGATTCACCTGTAATAACAAGTACGGGCACAGAGAATTCAGTCAAGTGTTCCGGGAGATCCGATGGTTGGCTTGAGGCTGTAAAATACCATAAAGCACGATCCCAGTTATCAGAGCGAAGGGGCTTGGTGTATCCATCCAGGGTTTCCTGAGTAATTTTTGAGGGGTCATACCAGGCCATTTTTATGAGATCGATGCCCTTGTTCTCGATCGAACGGACGATAAGAGGTCCAAGATGATTCATCTGGGGAGTATTGTAGAAGGGGCGCAGCCAGGAAGGGCCACCTCCATTTTCATATACAGCCGGGTCAACAAGGATAAGTGCCTGGACCCGGTCCGGATGCTGAAGAGTGAACTGCATAGAGACTGTTCCCCCTGCTGAGTTCCCCACAAGAATGGCGTTTTTAACATTAAAGTGGTCGAGTAAGCCCAGCAACAGGTCTACATTGGACTGTGAACTGTAAGGATTTTCCCCAACCCACGTCATTGGTCGCTCGGTTAGACCAAAGGCGGGTCGATCATATGCTATGACCATCCCATAATGGCTGAATGGTTCCATGACAGCGTGCCAGGAAAACAGGCTTGCACCAAAACCGTGGAGGAGAACAAAGACCGGCTTGCCCTGCCCCATTGTTTTGACATGCACGGTCAGACCATTAATTTGAATAAACTGGCTGTCGGGGTCTGCCAATTGGGCTGGTGGAACAGTGTTGCTCAAAGGGGGAACAGGTACAAGAAAAGGTCCCACTAAAACAACAAGTACTATTACTAATAGAGAAATGCCCAGCCCACGGACGGTGCATCGGTTCTTCATTCCGAAACGGGATTCCTCTTCATTAAATATACGGCGCCCAGAGATAAAGCAACCAATCCAAACGCAACCCAAATCCCAACAGTAACAATTCCCTGCCGGGGAAACTTTACACCAATCCCTGCCAGCGCCCAAAGGATCACCGCTATGTATGCAATATCCCGGCGAGTGTAACTCATCAGCCCGGATATTATTGCAACCACAAACAGTATGACAAGCATCCAGGTTCCATCGCTAAAGCCGAACTGGTTCCACTTGAGAAACGAAAGGACATCGGTTACATTCGCGATAGTGGCGACCGTGATCCATCCAAGATATATACTGAACGGCACACGCACCATCCATTTTTCCATGGTTGAAACCTTTGTTTCCCCAATACCCAACCGAAGATACGTAACTATCAGAGATGCTAGGAGGACCAGCATAGCTGCCAATGTTCCGACGAACAATTCATAATGCCAAAGGAAAATCCACATGCAATTTGCGAGGCTCCCAAGGACAACCCACCAACCAGTATTCTGCATGCGAGGGTTATCTTTTTGAGCGGGTAAGGCTTGAAAAACCGTGTATACCATCAATCCAAGGTAAATCAAACCCCAGATCGCAAAGACATACCCCGCTGGGACAAAATATACATGGAAGCTGTCTGAGATCTTGCCGGTATTCAATCCATTAATCGGCAGGGCATCTGCAAGGATGTTTATGACGAGTGTGGCAAGAACCACGAAAACCACAGAAATTTGACGATAAGTATTTTTCATATAATCTCCTTTTCCACAACTTGGATTTCAAGGATGATATCTTTTACGCCTTTTTTAGTTCTTTGGTTGTCGAACAACTTTTTTTGTAATCCATATTTTTTGCCCAAAAGACAATTGGCTTGTAGGCAAATTTCCTGATCTGATGTCTCCCGGGCTTGTGCGGGAAGCCAGGAGCCAGTAATTTTTCCGTCCATCTTGCAGGGTGCGATGTTTACTTTTCCATTGTTGCGAATCCGTTTTACTTTTCCTGTGTCTGCACCAGTCTGAACGAATATTTTGTTTTCATCCATTACAAACCAAACCGGGGTTTTCACACCTTCCCCGCTCTTCCGAAATGTTTCCAAGTTAATAATATTTTTGATTCTTAATCTGGGTAAATACGCTCATGGAATATTCTCCCATTCAACAGTTAAGATAATTGGTGAAAGTGTTAGAAACCAAATTCAGGTATGTGTCATCCTGATTTGTCCAACGGTTTAAAAGCTGAAGGGATGATTTTTATTTTCATTTCCACATTGCGAGCGGGGAAGTGGAGAAGATTCCGTACTCCCTCCCGCAGAAATCCCAACAGGAAAGCGGATCGAGATCCCACTCTAACATCCAAACCGGTTTTACCATCGGTGGCAGAAGAAACAAGCCATAGTATTTTCCGAGCCGCAACATCGGGGCTTTTCCCCGCAGCGCGAATTAAGAAAGGCATGAAATTGCGCAAGCGCGCTTCGTGGTCAGCATAGGTAACTACTTCAGTAAGCAATTCAGTTTCCATAAGGCCGGGTTGAACAGCGAACACCCCCACCCCACTCGCCCGGTACTCTTCCGCAAGAGCGAGGGTGAAAACCCTGATCCATGCCTTGGTAGACCCATAAGCATTTTGATTGGGGGCTGGTTTCTTAGACCCCGCACCCAGGATATTCACAAGCTTGCCCGTTCTTCTCGATAAAAAGTGGCGCATGGCGATCAATGAACCGAAATAAACACCATAAATATTGGTCTGTAAAACGGAAAGGAACTGGTCAGATGACAGGTCAAGGGTCTGCCCATAAGGTCCGGCAATCCCAGCGTTGTTTACCCAAATATCGAATCCGCCGTATTTCTTGAGGGCAAAACCCGCCAGTTCTTCAATTTGCTTCGGGTCTGCAACATCACATTGAAAACCAGAGGCTTCCAAACCCTGATTTTGAAGAACTTCGACAATATGCCCGATTTCAGTGTTGGAACGAGCGGAGAGAACCACCTTCGCCCCTTCGTGAGCAAGAATTGTCGCAATGGCTTTCCCCAACCCACGGCTGGCACCTGTAATTACTGCTACCTTTCCATCGAGACTCTTCATTGTTTATCCTTTTGCTAATGGATATCAGATCGACTCCCCCAAAACCGCAAACCGTTTGGAGAAAAACAATTCATCATAGAAAAGCAATGTGATAGAAATCCACTAATCCCATAACCAGAAAATGAAGGACTTATACAAATTATTCCTGATACTCCAACTCATATTCTCCAATATATACCGTATCCCCTTCCTGAGCACCGGCGTCACGAAGCGCTTTATCAACTCCAAGCCGTTCCATCAATTTCTGGAAGCGACGCACGGACCCAGTCTCGTCCCAGGGAGTCATTTCGGCGACGCGTTCGATCGACACGGATTTTATCCGGTACCCGTCCGGTTCGCGAATGATGGTGAATGCGTGCGGGTCTTCGACAGGACGATAAACCGGCAGCGGTGGTTCAACCTCTTCCAGCGCAGGAGTTTCGGCAAGAGTAGCAACAGCTTTTAGAAGTAATTCGCGCACATTGGTGCGAGCCAGGGCGGAAATTGCCATGGACGGGAAACCGCGTTTCTTCAGTTCTTTCTTAATCTTTGGCCACTTCTCCTGGACCTCGGGCTGATCCATCTTGTTCAGAGCAACGATCTGAGGTTTTTTTGCGAGGTTTGGATCGAACAAACCCAGTTCTGTATTGATCTGGGCAAAATCTTCCAGGGGGTCTTCAGAAAGCCCATCCAACAAATGAATCAAGACCCGCGTGCGCTGGACATGACGCAGGAAATCATGTCCAAGACCGACACCCTGAGCAGCACCTTCCACCAAACCGGGGATGTCGGCAAGCACAACTGTCGTTTCGCCATCCACTTCAGCGACACCCAGGTTGGGTTCAAGGGTGGTAAAAGGATAGGGGGCGATCCTGGGTTTGGCATTGGTCAAAACCGACAACAGGGTGGACTTTCCGGCATTGGGAACCCCGACGATGCCGATATCGGCAATCAACTTTAGTTCAAGCCGGAGACGCTTTTCTTCGCCAGGTTCACCGCGTTCGGCGGTGCGCGGGATCTGGTTGATGGAACTCTTGAAATGGGGGTTACCCCGCCCGCCGCGACCACCCTTGCAAACCTGCAGGTGTTGGTCGGGAGCGGTCATATCGCCGATCAAACCGCCGGTGGCAGCATCATAAACGACCGTACCGGGTGGGACAAGGACAACCAGGTCGGCAGCAGCTTTGCCGGACTTATTGTTGGTCCCACCTCCTTTTCCATCCTGGGCAACGTAACGGGTGGTATGGCGGAAAGCTGCCAGCGTGTTGAGGGTGGGGCGCACTTCAAGAATAACGCTCCCACCGCGGCCGCCATCCCCCCCGTCGGGTCCTCCGCGTGGAACGTATTTCTCCCGGTGGAAATGGACCATGCCATCCCCCCCTCTGCCGGATTGTACGAGTATCTCTGCCTGATCGATAAACATAGTTCTATTGTAACAAAGAGACCGGGTTATTGCGAGAAACCCGGTCTTTCCTTTCACAAATGAAGCTTACTTTTTATTCTTTTTCCCAAATTTCGCCTTGAGAATATCCTCCAGGGTGGGCTGACCAATCTCCTGCAGCTCATAGCGCACGCGCTGATGTGGCTTGGAGATATTGATCACGCGGGTCAGGTCAATGGGAGTGCCGATGATGACCAGGTCCACGTCAGCTTTGCGGATGGTGGCCTCGAGGTCTTTCATTTGAGCAGCGCCATAACCCATGGCAGGCAGGATGGGACCGGTCTTCGGATACTTTTGGAAAGTGGCAGCGATGGAGCGGACTGCAAACGGCCGGGGATCCACAATTTCCTTTGCGCCAAAGCGTTTAGCAGCAACGAAACCGGCGCCGTATTGCATCTCGCCATGGGTGAGGGTAGGCCCATCTTCGATGACCAGCACGCGTTTCCCAAAAATGGCGGAGGGGTCGTCCACAAAGAGCGGGGAAGCGGCTTCGATGACAGTGGCACCCGGGTTCAACATGCGCAGGTTTTCGCGGACCTTAATGACAGCCTGAGCGTCGGCGGTATCCACCTTATTGATCACGATCACATCAGCGTCGCGGGCATTCACCTCGCCAGGATGGTAGGTGCTCTCGTGACCAGGGCGGTGCGGGTCGGCTACCACAATCTTGAGGTCCGAGACGTAGAATGAGAAATCATTGTTGCCGCCGTCCCACAGAACGATATCCACTTCTTTTTCAGCAGCGCGCAGGATCTTTGTATAATCCACTCCGGCATAAACAATGACACCGTTATCGATATGAGGTTCGTACTCTTCACGTTCCTCAATGGTGCACTCATACTTGTCGAGGTCTTTATAGGTGGCGTAGCGCTGGACTTCCTGCTTGACGAGGTCGCCGTACGGCATGGGATGGCGGATGGCGGCAACCTTATAGCCCATATCACGCAAGATGAGGGAGACTCGGCGGGTGGTCTGGCTCTTGCCAGACCCGGTACGGACGGCACAAATCGAGACAACCGGCTTGGTGGACTTGACCTGGGTGGAATGTTCCCCCATCAGGCGGAAATCAGCGCCTGCAGCCAGGACCATGGAAGCTTTGTGCATGACCACTTCGTGGGGCACGTCCGAGTAGGCGAAGATGACCTGTTCCACCTTGTATTTTTTGATCAGCTTGAGAAGGTCGGTCTCGGCATAGATGGGGATGCCCTTCGGATAAAGTTTCCCGGCCAATTGGGGCGGATAGGTGCGACCCTCGATGTCGGGGATCTGGGTTGCAGTAAATGCCACCACTTCGTAGTCCTGGTTGTCACGGAAATAGACATTGAAGTTGTGGAAGTCGCGCCCAGCGGCGCCCATGATAAGAGTACGGGTTGGCATAGATTCTCCTTGAGATAGGATTCCAGTGTCAATCAAACCAAAACCAGGAAACCGGTGCAGCGCGACACGGGGGAGCGTTTCACCAGGGGGAATAGTTACATCACATCAGGAGCGGTAATGCCTAAAAGGGACAAGGCATTGGCAAGAACAATTTTCACAGCAGCGACGAGGCGCAAGCGCGCATCCCGTATATCGGGTGGAGCCGATACGACCGGACAGGCATCGTAAAAACCAGCAAAGGCCCTGGCAATATCGTAGGCAATACTGGCAATGACGAGGGGTTTATATTCTGCAGCAGCACGCTTGACCTCGGCGGGGAAACGTGAGAGCCAGTCAACCAGTTCCACTTCGGCGGGTTCGAGGGGATGGGCAAACGAAGAACTTTTAAGCGGAGCGGAGTCAACCCCGGCCTTCTTCAAAATCGAGTTGCAGCGTACGTGGGCGTATTGGATGTAGGGTGCGGCCTGACCATTGAAATCCAGGGCAGTCTGCCAGTCGAAAGTAACCATTTTCGTGTTCTCGCGCGCCAGGATGGGGTATTTAAGGGCACCCAGCCCGACAGCCTTGGCAACGCTTTCAAGCTGTTCGTCGGAAAGGGAAGGGTTCTTCTTTTTGGCTTCCTGGCGGGCACGGGAGGTGGCTTCCCGAAGCAAATCCTCGAGGAGAACCACCGTGCCTTCACGGGAAGATACAACCACATTGCCAGGCAGGGTCACCAACTCGTAGGGTACATGGCTGCATTTCTGCGCCTGGTTGTAGCCGGCAATCTCCAGGATCTTGAACACCTGGGTAAAATGCAGGCTCTGGCGCACGTCCACAATATAAATCGATTTTGCAAGATGAGGATAATCGCGGAATTTGTGCAGGGTGAGCGCAAGGTCCTCGGTGGCATAAAGTGCGGTGCCGTCAGAGCGCAGGACGACAGCGGTGCGATACTGGTCTTTGTCGAGAGCAAGGACTTCGTCAATCTTGACGATCACCGCCCCGCCATTGGCACGATCATCGGTGGCGATGCCGCGGCGGACAAGGTCCTCGACCATTTCCTTGCCAGGTTTCTCCTCCTGGCTGTTGAAATAATAGATATCGAAGCGGATATCGAGGGCGGCATAGATCTGGCGAAAACCCTCCAGCGACCAGGCACGGGTACGTTCCCAAAGTGCCACGACCTCGGGGTCACGCTGGTCCCAACGGGCATAGAGGGTGCGCAATTCAGCTTCGAGGTTGGGATCCTGCTCGATGCGGTGGGCAGCCTCGGCATAGACCTCCCCCATCCAGCGGGTAATATCGGTGGAAGGCTCCTCGCCGTTATGAAACTTCAGATAGCCCCAGAGCCACTTGATCACGTGCATGCCCATGTCACCGGGATAGTTGGCACGGACGACATCATAACCGGCAAATTCAAGAATGCGGCAGAGGGAGTCGCCCAGAATGGTGCCGCGCAGATGACCGACATGAAAGGCCTTGTGGGTGTTGGGGTGGGAAAACTCGATCATGACGCGCTGCCCGGTGGCAGGTGCGGAACCGTAGGATTGTTTCTGGTCCAAAACCGATTCGACCAGTCGGCGGGTGTATTCCCGGGTATCGTAATAAAGGTTGAGGTAACCCATGACGGCATCGACACGCTGGAAGCCCGGAACGTCACTCACCTGCACCTTCACCAGGGAGGCGATCTCCTGGGCACGGGTGGCGACGACAACTTTTTTCCCGAGGCGAGCCTCGGCAGCTGCAGTGGCGAAAAAGGAAGTGGACAGACCCCACTGCCCGCTAAAAGGGAGGGGTTTCCACTCCAACCCGACGAAGGGAATGTCATTCGCCTTGAAGAAGGTTTTAATCCTGGCCTGGATGGCGTCTTGTTCAACTTCAAACATACATCCTCACGCTAAAATTATATCATTTGCAGGAAGCGTCGAAAATAAAAACGGGAGGCCCTTCGTTCAGGGCGCTCCCGCACATGGTTTTTGCAAGCCGCGAACTCAGGATTCTTTTGTCGCGGCGGGTTTCTTCTTGGCAGCTGTTTTGGCAGCCGGTTTCTTCGTGTCGGCTGACTTCGCCTTGGAGGAGGCAGCTTTTTTGGCTTTCGGAGCCTTGGTTTCAGCAGCGGCTTCAACGGCGGCTACGGCGGGCTCTTCCACCTTGCGGGTGGTGCGGCGGGAGGAAGCCTTCTTTTTTGATTGATTGCAGCTTCAACCGGCGGTTCGCCCTCGGCGGGAACGGCAGCGACAGGCATGGGTTCCATTTTTGCGAAGGCCTTTACCAGGCGGCTCTTGCGGCGGGCGGCATTGTTGCGGTGAATGACACCATGGGTGACTGCCCGGTCGAGGTTGCTGATGGCCTGCATGAGAGCAGCCTTGGAATCAGGGGTACCTTCTTCGATTTCAGTGCGGGCGGTACGAACGGCAATGCGGGCTTCGCCGCGGTAGACACGGTTGCGCAGACGCTTCTTGTCGTTCTGACGATTACGTTTGATCTGAGACTTGATGTTAGCCACTACATTCCTCCAAAATATTAAACAATTTCACGGCGCATCATTTTACAGCACGGGGGGGAATCTGTCCAGACCGAGAATGGGGGGAGTTTGGGGAGGAGGAGCCGGGCGCAGTGCCCTGCACTCCCAGGGAGTGCTACGCGATGGATGCTGGAAGCCGCTTATCGACGGCTCATCCCCCCTTGGGGACTCTTCGGGGTAACGTCGATGTGGCGTGCAGGTGCTGGAAGCGTCCTCCGCGCATCGTTCCTGAGGAACGAGTGAGGAACAAAAACATCTCATGGTCTTTTCATATATATGTACCAGGATGGCGAACTCGTTCCTCAAAACGAGCCTAAAACAAATACATCCGGTGAAGGTTTTTCCTGAAAGGACCGGCGCCTAACCTGACCAAATCAGCCCTACCCCTTCCCCTTCGCTTCGCTACGGGGTGCTTCGCATCCCCAAATCTCTCGGATTTGGGGAGGGAGCAAATACCTTGAACTGGGCATAGCATCCCGATAAAAACGGGGACAAAATGTTGCGCGACGGGTGCTGGAAGCGCTGCACATCGACGAACTCGTCCCCTGGGGACTCTTCGGGGTGTCGTCGGTGTGGCGGCCCACCGAGTGGGTCCCTAAAGAACAGGGATAATATCCCCCAGAACGGGGACAAAGTCGCTATGCGGCTGGAACCGCCAATGGCAGCTTGACGCTGCCTCGGCTAACACGCGACCGGTTGAAGTCATTGAAAGAGGAACAATTATTTTGCCAGGAAAACCCATTTCTCCTCGAGAGTTTCCTCATTATATGTGACTCAAAAATCGCCGAATGGATTGAATTGGCATTTGATCCTCAGGATCAATTACCTACGCGCAAGTTTGGTCTTAAGGAGTGGATGAAGTGTGCAGGAACCAATATTGGAGAACCCAGGAGAGAGCAGCACAATGAGGCGAATAAGAGAACCTGTTTGCGCGGTTGGCGGGGGAACGAAGGGCATCGGGAACATGCTGTTCCCGATGCGGGCGCCCCAGGGGTCCCTAAAGAACGGGATAAAACTTCCGAAGGCGGCTGACCCCAAGGGGTTGCTCCGCGAAAACCACCTCCCCATTGGGGACGATGTCGGCTCGTATGCAGTTGTTAAGGTACGGATGGTGGTGACGCTACCATTTCAGGAAATGGAATGCCACAGAATGATTATAGAATATTTGTTCTAGTTTGTCAATTGACCAGGAAGCAGGCATGCAACCCCGTTCCAAAAGAATAAACGATAAATAGAGATCCGTCCTTGGACTTCAAAATTAATATGGAGAGCCATCTCCGGGTGCGAGATTACTTTCCCGAAAATTGAAAAATATTAGAAATCATTCAAGCGCCTGGAGATCAACCAATAGAATATACCCAGGGCGGAGAAATGCCGACGCCAGTTTATAGGGTAAAATATTCTCATGCAATCATCATTAGAAAAGTTGCGAAAGTTCTTCCGCCTGGAACGTGAAAACGGGTATACGAATACGGCAGTGATCGGCGGGCTGGCAAATGTGCTGAATTTATGGGAAGGGGAAGCTCGCAACGATAAGCTGCCGGAAGAGATCGTGCAGGCGACTTCAGCAACGCTGAAGGCATACGCAGAGCGGACTCCCGCAGAGCGGCTGGAATCGCTAAAAGCGTTATGGAAACAGATCTCGGATAAGGTGCCGGAAGCGGCATTAACAAAGAAACCAACCATCGCAAAGCCGCTCCCCACCCCTGCCAAACCACAGCCAATATCCGAACCGAGCAGCCCACAGCCTCACGGCTGCACAAGCAGAGGCACAACCCGGGACGCTCAGCGCACAACAGCAGACCGAGCAGGTGGAAACAAAGCCTGCAGCGGAAGCGGAACAAACACAGCCCGTGCAAAGCGAGTCCCAGCAAGGTGCGGCGACAGAGCAACAGCAGACCGCAGCGGTGGAGACAAAGCCTGCTCCGGAAACAGCACAAGCAGAACCTGTGCAAGTGGAAGCCCAACAAACCGCGGCTGCCTCGCAACCAAAGCCTGAACAAGCCGAGGTTACGGCGCAGACCATTCAGAACGAGGAACAGAGCGTCCCGGAACCGGAAGCTCCGCCGATCGCACTCTTAACCGCGGGAGAAACAGAGCCGAGAGGGATGGAAAAAAGGCCGATTGAGGCTGCACAGGCTGCGGGTCCGCAAACGAAAGCGACCACGCGAGCACCGGCGCGGAGCATCCGACCGAAGGGAACCGTACAGGGGCGGGCCGAAGCCCATCCGGGCGGCGTGACCAGCAAACGTCCGATCGCCCTGAACGCGTCGCTGACCGTGCTGGCGGGAGTAGGACCCAGGCATGCAGCCATGCTAACCAGGCTGGGAATCAACACCCTGGGCGACATGCTCTACAATTACCCGCGCCGGTACGAGGACTACAGCAAGCTCAAACCGATCCGGGACGTGTTCTACGGAGAAGTGCTAACGGTGATCGGGGAGGTGACCGACGATCAGCTCACGGCAGGTGCGCGGGCGGAAAATGACGATCGTGGAAGCCGTGATCAATGACGGGACGGGGGGACTGCGCCTGACCTGGTATAACAGACCCTGGCTGGTCAACCAAATCAAGGTGGGCGAAGGCATCTCGGTCTCGGGCAAGGTGGACCAGTACCTGGGACGACTGGAGATGAAAACCCCGGAATGGGAACCGGTGGAAGTGGAGAACCTGCACACCAACCGGATCGTGCCGATATATCCGCTGACGGCGAACGTGGCCCAGAAGTGGATACGGACATTGATGAGGCAGGTTATTACCTATTGGGCACCAAAACTGACCGACCACCTGCCAGAAACCATCCGCCAGGCTGCAAATTTGCCGGACCTGGGAAGCGCGCTGCTGCAGGTACATTTCCCCGATCTCGGACGCCAAATTACAAGCCGCCCGGCAGCGCCTGGCGTTCGACGAGATCTTCTTCCTGCAAACCGGCGTGCTGCGACAGCGCAGGGACTGGCAGTCGGCACCGGGAAGAAAATTCGAAGTGGACGACTCCTGGATGGAGACGCGACTTAAGGCGCTGCCCTTCGTCCTGACGGCGGCACAGATAAAAGCGATGGAAGACATCCGCGGAGACCTGAAATCGGGCAAGCCGATGAACCGGCTGCTGCAAGGCGACGTGGGGTCCGGGAAAACGGTGGTGGCAGCGCTGGCAGCGGCGATGGTAAACCAGGGAGGAGCACAGGCAGCCATCATGGCGCCCACGTCGATACTGGCGGAGCAGCATTTCCAAACCATCCAAAAGGTACTGGCAGGAGAAAGCGGACCGCTCAAGCCCGAAGAAATCCGACTGCTGGTGGGCGATACACCCGCGGCAGATAAAGAAGATATCAAGGCGGGACTGGCAAGCGGTAACATCAAGATCGTGATCGGCACGCACGCACTGATCGAAGACCCGGTCATCTTTGCTGACCTGCAATACGTGGTGGTAGACGAACAGCACCGCTTTGGGGTGGAACAGCGGGCAGCACTGCGCTCAAAAGGAACCAACCCGCACCTGCTGGTAATGACCGCCACACCCATCCCGAGGTCACTGGCTTTAACACTGTACGGCGACCTGGACCTGTCAGTGATGGACGAGCTTCCGCCGGGACGCCAGACGATCCCGACCCATATCCTGACACCATTGGAACGGGAGCGCGGCTATGCCATTGTGCGCAGCCAGGTGAAGGAAGGGCACCAGGCATTCATCATCTACCCGCTGGTGGAAGAGAGCGAAAAGAGCGACCTGTTGGCAGCAACGCAGGAACACGAATACCTGCAGAAGGAAATTTTCCCGGACTTGAAACTGGGATTACTGCATGGGCGAATGAAAGGCGAAGAAAAAGATGCAGTGATGCAGGCTTTCCGTGAAAAGCAATTCGACATCCTGGTCTCAACCACGGTGGTGGAAGTGGGCGTGGACGTGCCGAACGCAACCGTGATGCTGATCGAGGGGGCAAACCGGTTCGGGCTGGCACAACTGCACCAACTGCGCGGAAGGGTGGGACGCAGCGAAGCCCAGTCATTCTGCCTGCTAATCCCCGAACACGAAGACGCGGCAGAGAACGAACGTCTCAAGGCGATGGTTGAAAGCAACGACGGCTTCGTGCTGGCGGAACGCGACCTGCAGCAGCGAGGACCAGGTGAATTCCTGGGAACACGTCAGGCCGGCTTTGCAGCCACGCTGAAGATGGCGAGCCTGAGCGACATCCAGTTGATCGAAAAAGCCCGAACGCAGGCACAGGCACTATTTGCACGCGACCCGGACCTAAAAAATCCCGAAAACAGCCTGCTGGCCGAAGCGCTCGGGCGCTTCTGGGGCGGCGGGAAAGGAGACATGAGTTAGGATGATACGAGCACTGTTCCCCGGAACCTTCGATCCGATCCATTTCGGTCACATCGACATCGCCAAACGGGCGGTGCGCATCTTCGACGAACTGGTGGTGGCGGTATACGACCGACCACTCAAGAGCCTGATGTTCCTGCCTGAAGAAAGAATTTCACTCGTGAAGGAAGCGTTTAAAGGGAATTCCCAAAATATCAATCACCGGTTACAGCGGGATGACCGTGGAATTCTGCCGGCAGATCAATGCCCAGGTGATCGTGCGTGGCCTGCGCGTTTTCTCGGATTTCGAATTCGAATTCCGCATGGCGCTGGCAAACCACCGCCTGGCACCCGACATCGAAAGCGTAGCCTTCATCACCGACGAGGACCACACCTTCCTATCGTCGACCACAGTGCGGGAGATCGCCAGCCTGGGCGGGGACGTATCGAGCATGGTCCCGGCGCACGTGGAAGCAGCACTAAAAAACAAGGTGAAAGACCTAAGCGACCAACAGCTACGCCCTTTCGGGATTAAAGTATAATTAGAATATACCGCCCTGGTTCCTGCGGAGGAGACGATGGACATTCTTCACCTGATCGACCGACTGGAAGAACTCTTCAATAACAGCCGCCCCATACCACTGACGCACAATGTCATCGTGGACGAGGACAAGTTCCTGGATCTCATCGACCAGATGAGAATTTCAGTACCGGAAGAGGTCAAGAAGGCCCAACAGGTCTATTCGCAAAAGGACCGGGTGATGGCACAAGCCCAGGAAGAAGCCACGCGAACCCTGCAACTGGCACGAGAAAAAGCGGATGCACTGGTGGAGAAGGAAGCGATGGTGCAGGACGCGCAGCGGCGGGCGGCACAGATCATCGACCAGGCACGGATGGACGCAGAGAATATCAAATCAGGTGCAGACCAGTATGCCCTGGACGCCCTGATGGGGCTGCAAACGGAGCTGGAACACCTGAGCAACCAAGCTCAAAACGGGGTGCAGGTACTGCTGCAGAAGAAGATACCCCCGGAACCCGTGAGTCAGCAGAAATAAACGAACAGCCTCCGCATGACATGCGGAGGCTGATTTTTATTAAACTATATCCCGGGGGAGTTACGAGGCAACAGTGCTCACATTGCGGATGACCATCACCACCTTACCCTTGATCTCGAGCGGTTCGGCTTTGTCGATCATGATGGGTTTCATGGTGGGATTGGCAGGCTGGAGCCGGTAGCGCTCCTTTTCCTTGAAGAAATACTTGAGAGTAGTCTCGTCACGGTTTGGCAGCCAGATGGCGACCATCTCACCGTTATTGGCCTTGATGGCAGGTTTAATAATGACGATATCACCGTCGTTGATCATGGCGTCGATCATCGACTCACCCTTGACCTTGAGGGCGAAGAGTTCGCTGCCTTTTTCACCGGTGGGAAGAAGGCTGCGGGCTACATCGACCGCGTCCATTTCGTTGCCGATACCGAGATAGTTGACCCCGGGGGCGGGGACAAGCATGGGTTCACCGGCGGCAATCGGGCCGAGGATGGGAACTTTGAGCAGCTCCCTGCTGACAGGATCGGTCAGGCGGACGGCACGCGAGAACTTGGCATCGCGCTCGATAAGACCCATTTCGGTCAACTGCTTCAAGTAGTAGGTAACGACGGAGGTGGAGGTGATCCCGACCGCCTCACCGATCTCCCGGATGGAGGGAGGGTAGCCGGTGCTCATCCTGTCATTGAGGTACTGGATTATCTTCTTGTGGCGTTCTGTCAAGCCTCTGCGAGTTCTGACCATGGAAACCTTCCTTTCATATGAAGCCAGCCAAACATTTGTGCTAATTATAATACGAACACTCGTTCTATGTCAAGTGGTAATTTGAGGGAATTTATTGGATATATAACAAGGAAAACGCAAGAATATATTACCAACACCCCCCAAGAACGGGGAGGCGAGGAGCAAAGAAAAGAAATTTACGGTAAATTGTATTTTTGGAATGGTTTATTTTGTGAAAATACGAGGACTAATGATCCCATCCCCCTGCCCCCTTCCATTTTGGAAGGGGGTTTTGAGGCGAAAAAGCAGGTGCGGGAAAAACACCCGCACCTGCTTTTCGCATAAATTATATTTATTCAGATTATGGTTTAAACAAACTTACTGCCTCCCACAGCCCACTAAACCTTCAGGAATGGGGTAAAGTAGCAAAAAAAGATGATTGTGCTACACCCGCTGCCCCCTTACCCTCCGAGTACGCTCCGCAGTCCAAACGAGAGTCTTCGGACTCCTTTGGGCGCGAAGCGGATACCCCAATGGGTCTTCCAAGAAGGGGGATCTTTTGCTCCGCGAACAACGGCTGGAAGAGACTTCAGCACGGGGTTGTAGAGGCGAAAACGCAGAGGAACCCGATTGTTCGTGTGGATCAGCCCGGTGAGTTGAAATATCAAACTCAATATTAATTATCTTAATATAGAAATTGAATATTTTCAATATATATCTATTGACATTTAATATATTTTGAGTATAATATCAATAAGATTGATGTTCCGATTAATCTAATCAAAAAGAGATAATATGAAAAGCCTTTATCATGCATATGAAACGTACGAACGGCGGGTGATCCGTGGAGAGTTCTTTATCCCCCGGAAAATGAGCCCCAGGATTTCCCCCACTCTTGAGCCATTGACCGAGCGGCTGGGGGACCTGCTCATCCAAACGGGAATGAAACTCAAGACACGGCGAGCAGCCCGCAAGCCGATGACCTGGTCACTATCTATGGGAGGCAAGCCATGAAAACAGCATTAAGCAAATGCCCGGTCTGCAACGGCGAGTTGACCGTGACCCGGCTGCACTGCGAGACCTGCGATACATCCATCGAAGGGCGCTTTGCCAACGGCGCATTCGCCGGGCTGACCCCGGAGCAACTGGATTTCATCGAGACATTCGTACGCTGTGAAGGGAAGATCACCCGCATGGAAGACGAGATGGCGCTTTCGTACCCGACCATCCGCAACCGGCTGCAGGAAGTGATCCGGGCACTGGGTTACGAACCGGGTAAGGAAGAAGGTAGTGACATCCCTGAGGAAAAGCGGCGCAGCGTGCTGGAAGAACTGGATTCAGGGAAGATCTCAGCAGAAGAAGCGATGCGTGTCCTGAACGGGGAGGAGTGAGCATGCGACAACAAACCATAGCGGTCAGCTCCACACCCAATGTCATGATCGGATCGATCCCAGGAGACCTGCGAGCAGCGGGCTGGGACCGGTCGGAGATCATGGTAAAAACCGACGGGGACAAGCTGGAAATATCCAGCGGGACAGACCCGCTGGTCATCTCGTGCGATGAAGACCTGATCCTATACGCGCCGCGCGGCACCAATTTGAAAGTGGAAAAAGTTGCCGGTGATGCAATCCTGCAGGCGCTCAGCGGTCCGATCACACTCGGACCGGTGGCAGGCGACCTGACCATGAACGACCTGGGACCGGTCAGCATGGATACCATCGCAGGTGACGCTTCGCTGCGAAACGTGGGGGCATTGAACGCCGAGAGTATAAACGGCGACTTCACCCTGCGGGGCGGGCATGGTGTATGTGCGGTGGAAAAGGTGGGCGGAGACGGGTCGATCCGCGACGTGGACGGGATGCTGACGATCGATAACGTGGGTTCCGACCTGTACGTCCGCAACGTTCGCGGCGCCGTAACCGTCATGGCGGGGGCAGACGTAGCGTTTTACGTTTCCCCGGTGGAAGGTCAAATCTACGACGTAACTGCGGGAGACGACCTGATCGTACGTCTCTCGCCCGAAACCAATGTCAAGCTCCATCTCACGGTGAATTCCCCCGAGTCGATCAACGTGGATTTCCCCGGGGTTGTCATCCCCGAGAATTGCACTTCCTGCGACGTGGTAATCGGCGAACAGAAAGACGGGATGGCAGAAATGGTACTGAATTCAGAGGGAGACCTGCTGGTGACCAGCCAGGCAGACCCGTGGGAATCGGCGGCAGATTTCGACAGCGGCAACTGGCACATCCCCCCCATCCCTCCCATCCCCCCATCCCAACTCTGCCCGCGGATTTTTCGGAACAAATCAACCGACGGGTACAAGCCTCCATGGAACGGGCACAGGTGCACATAGAAGCGGCCAGCCGCCGAACCGAGGCCAAGATCCAGGCAGCCATGCGGAGGGCAGAGATGAAGGCACGCGCGGCAGAAGTACGCGGACGGCGCGGGGCACACTTCAACGTGAACGTAGGGCGCTGGAACTGGGATATTTCTCCACACGCCCCCGAGGAGGGAAGTGAAGCCGTGTCGGATGACGAGCGACTGATCATCCTGCGCATGCTGCAGGAAAAGAAAATCAGTCTGGACGAAGCCGAGAAGCTTCTGGCAGCACTCGAAAGTAAATGACATTTCCTCCCGACCTCGTGTCCCTCTACCCGAGAGAGGGACCGAGGGAGGGGCACAAGACAGGAAAATCAAGGAGCGTGCGATGACCGACCAGGAAAGAGAACAAGTCTTGAAAATGATTGCGAGCGGCAAGATCTCGGCCGAAGAGGGGCTGAATTTGATGCGCACTCTCGACCAGAGCCGGGCTGAAGACGAGTTGCCGGTTGTTAAAAAGGCGATCGGTGCAGGGTCCAACCCCGAGGTTGAGAGAGAAAAACCGGGGAGAGAAGGTCCGGCCGCGCATTCAAGTTTCGAAAACGACCCAAGGATCGCTCGGGTCAAAGCCACCGTCCAGCGGCTGTGGCAAATTCCCTTATGGATCGGGGTATTCATTACCGTCCTGAGCGCGTGGGGAATGTACATGCTGGTAAGGGCAGCCAATCTCAATTTCTGGTTTTACTTCCTAAGCCTCCCGCTACTATTGGGCGTGCTGATCATGGTGGCAGCAGTGGGGAGCCGGAGGGCACGCTGGTTGTTCGTGGATGTGCACCAAAAACCGGGTGAAAAACCTGGTCGTATTTTCCTGGGATTCCCACTGCCCTTAAAACTGGCAGCATGGTTCCTGCGGACATTCGGCCGGTACATCCCAGACCTGGGAAAAACCAATGTGGACGAAGTGATCGAGGTAATCGAAACCGGATTTACCGGGAAGGAACCGCTGGTTGTCAACGTGGACGAGGGCGAGGATGGTGAACGGGTGCAGGTTTACATCGGATAAGGAATTTGCGACGAAATAATCTTCGTTGGAGAAGAAAAAATTGATAGAAAGAACAAGGGCAATTATAGATAGGAGGTTCCCATGGCAACCACAGAAGAACGCATGAAGATCCTGAAGATGATCGAAGAAGGAAAAGTAAGCGCCGAGGAAGGGGCGAAGTTACTGGCAGCACTGGCAAGCGCCAACCGCCCAAGCGGTGGGCTATCTGCCAGCGGGGCAAAATGGCTGCGGGTGCGGGTGACTGATTCGAATTCAGGGCGCTCGAAGGCAACGGTGCAGATCCCGATCAGCCTGATGGAAGCAGGGATGAAGATCGGTGCACATTTTGCGCCCGAGATCGACGGGGTGAACATGGATCAATTGATGGAAGCGCTGCGCACCGGCATGACCGGCAAGATCATCGACGTTACCGACGACGAAGACGGGGAACACGTGGAAATATTCGTAGAATAAGAAGGCAAATCGGAAATGTCAGAAACAAGTACCAAAATGAATCCCATGCAAAAGGTCATGTCGCTGCGTGACTTCAGGCTGCTGTTTTCCGGGGCAACCACCTCGATCCTGGGGGACCAGTTCGCTTTTATCGCCACCCCATGGCTGGTGCTCAAATTGACCGGCGACCCGCTGGCGCTCGGCATCGTCCTGGCGCTGGAAGGCATTCCGCGGGCGGTCTTCCTGCTGCTGGGCGGCGCCATCACCGACAGAATGTCGCCTCGGATTATCATGCTGCTATCGGATATCGTCCGCCTCGTGTTGACAGCTTTGATGGCCATAGTGGTTTTCACCGGGACCGTCCAAATTTGGATGCTGTATGCATTCGGACTGGCATTCGGACTCGTATCCGGGTTTGCGATCCCGGCAGGAAACAGCATTGTCCCGATGCTAGTGGAAGAACAGGACCTACAAGCGGGGAACTCCCTGATGATGGGAACCAGCCAACTGATGGGCTTCGTTGGCCCAACCATTGCTGGAATCCTGATTGGAAGATTTTCCCAATCTCCGCTGGGGATTGGGCTGGCATTTGCCATCGACGCGCTCAGTTTCGCCGTCTCAGCGGTCACTTTATGGATCATGCGCGGGGGCGGTAAACGCAAACTCGCAAATGCATCCGCTCAAAACGAGAGTGTGTGGAGCTCGATACTGGCAGGGATGAAATATTTGTGGAACGACCATGCCCTGCGCGTCCTGTTCCTGGTGATGACGGCGGTGAACTTCCTATTTGTAGGACCACTACTGGTGGGCATACCGGTGCTTGCCAACCAGCGCCTGCCCGAAGGAGCCGTGGCGTTCGGATTGCTCATGTCAGGTTACGCAGGCGGCAACCTGAGTGGGTACCTGCTGGCTGGTTCCCTGCGACGTCCAACCGGAAAAACCATGCAATTCCTGCTGATCGGCCTCCTGGGTGCATTCGGATTGGCACTGGCTTCCTTTGGGTTCATCCGCTCAACCTGGGTGGATTTCAGCCTGATGCTCCTGCTAGGAATTGGAAACGGTTACATTGCCATTACCATATTCACATGGATGCAAACACGCACGCCGCGGGAGATGCTCGGGCGGATGATGAGCATGATCATGCTGGCGAGCACCGGGCTGGTGCCCATTTCCCAGGCGCTCTCAGGCGGCCTGAGCAAGTGGAGCCTAACCTCCCTATTCGTGGGAGGAGGCGCAGCAATCCTGGCGGTTACATTCTGGGCAGCAATGCAACCAGACCTCAAGACGTTCAGCAGCAGTATGGTGACCCCAGCGCTGGATTCCAAGCTTGCTCCAGTGCTCGACGAAGATTAACCCAGCTCATAGGTAATTTACAGGTAAAGAATAGGCAAACAAACTGCAATTATGGAATAATCACGTTGAAATATTGGCAAACCAGACCAGGAGTCTCACATGTCCGAAACCATCGAAAAAAAGTTCAATGTATCAAAGCCGGCTCGCCTGACTGTCAACAATGTAAGCGGCTCGGTTAATATCCGTCCAGGAGAAGAGGGGACCATCCAGGTGACGGCGATCAAGCATCCCTTCACCGGGGATGAAAAGCGCACCGAAATAGAAATCACCCAGGATACGGATGGAACCGTAAAGGCATCAACACATTTCCCCGACGGCGGCTGGAGCTGGATGTTCGGGTCCCACCCGTGCGACGTGGATTACGTCATATCAGTGCCTGCGCAGTGTTCGATCAAAGCGAACGGAGTAAGCGCCACGATGATCGCTGAAGGGCTCGAGGGCGATGTCAATGTGAATAGCGTCAGCGGTGAAATCACACTTGAAAGACATGAAAGGCTCGCTGCGGATCCACTCTGTAAGCGGAGACATCGAAGGGGAAAACCTGGATGGGAAATTGAATGCGGACACGGTATCGGGAGATGTTGAAGTAAAAGCGTCAACCCTAAGTACCATTAATGGGAAGACTGTCAGTGGAGACATAAGGATTTCCACTCCACTGGCAGACGGCCCATACGATTTCAAGTCCGTGTCAGGCGACGTACACCTGAAGCTGCCTTCCGAAACCCACTGTACAGGTGAATTGCATACCTTAAGCGGCGACCTGTCCACATCGTTCCCAGCGAGCGGTTATTCAAGCAACCCCGGTTCCAAAGAGGTGCACGTTCAAGGCGGCGGGGTAAAAATCAGCCTAAACAGCGTATCCGGCGACCTTTCCCTGGATTGCGATGGAGAAATACCATCAACCCCTGTTGCGGCGAAACCGGTCTCAAGCGAAGAACGGAAAGCAGTGCTGGAGAGCGTCGAACGCGGTGAAATGACCGTGGAGCAGGCACTGGGTAAACTGCAGGGATAATTCCATAAAAATGATTTACCAAAAATACAACAATGATAATCACCGGGATTGGGTGATAAGATATCGTCCAGTCCCGGATTTATTATGGATTTACCAGCCCCCACCAGAGAAACCATTAAAACCTGGATAACACATGGAATACCAACCCACTCCAAAAATTAAACGTCCAGCAGGCATGACCGGTTTTCTGATCGTCTGGATCGGCCAGTTTATATCCATCCTGGCATCCGGCATGAGCGGATTTGGTCTTTCGATCTGGATGTTCGAAATAACCAAAAGCGCGACTGCGATGGGGCTGATGCAGGTTTCGTTTATATTGCCATTCCTAATCCTTTCACCCATTGCAGGAGTTATGGTCGACCGCTACAACCGGAAACTGATGATGATGGTCAGCGATTTCGCGGCGGTGACTGCCACCTTTGCGATCCTCATCCTCCAAGCAACCGGGCATTTGCAGTTCTGGCACCTGTACGCTGCCAACGTGCTTTACGGATTGGGCAATACCTTCCAATGGCCGGCATATTCTGCCGCGATCAGCACGATGGTACCGAAAGAGCAGTACGGGCGAGCGAACGGCTTAATGTCGTTATTGGAAGCCGGGCCCGGGGTGCTAGCACCCGTCCTGCCAGGAGGGTGCCAGCACCCCGGGCCCGGCTTCCAATAACGACATTAAGCCGTTTGCTCGCCCGTACTGCTCTTTCGGTACCATCGTGCTGATCGCTGCAGAATATGCCGGCCATTGGAAGGTATTGCCCAATCCGTAAAGCACGTTGGCAGCGTACAGGTGCCAGAACTGCAAATGCCCGGTTGCTTGGAGGATGAGGATCGCAAAGGTGGCAGTCACCGCAGCGAAATCGCTGACCATCATCATCAGTTTCCGGTTGGAGCGGTCGACCATGACTCCTGCAATGGGTGAAAGGATTAGGAATGGCAATATAAACGAAACCTGCATCAGCCCCATCGCAGTCGCGCTTTTGGTTATTTCGAACATCCAGATCGAAAGACCGAATCCGCTCATGCCGGATGCCAGGATGGATATAAACTGGCCGATCCAAACGATCAGAAAACCGGTCATGCCTGCTGGACGTTTAATTTTTGGAGTGGGTTGGTATTCCATGTGCTATCCAAGTTTTAATGATTTCTCTGGTGGGGGTTGGTAAATCCATAATAAATCCGGGACTGGACGATATCTTATCACCCAATCCCGGTGATTATCATTGTTGTATTTTTGGTAATTCATTTTTATGGAATTATCCCTTTAGTTTACCAAGCGCTTGCTCCACGGTCATTTCACCTCGTTCCACGCTCTCCAGTACAGCTTTTCGTTCTTCGCTGGAGATCGGTTTTGCTGTTACAGGGGTAGAAGGTAGTTCTCCATCGCAATCCAGGGATAGGTCGCCTGAAACGCTATTTAGGCTGACATTTACACCTCCGCCTTGAACGTGCACCTCTTTGGAACCGGGGTTGCTTGAATAACCGCTCGTTGGAAATGTTGTGGACAGGCCGCCGCTTAAGGTATGCAACTCACCGTACATTGTGTTTCGGAAGGGAGCTTCAATTGGACGTCGCCGGACACCGATTTGAACTCGTACGGGCCTTTTGTCAGGGGAGTGGAGATCCGTATGTCTCCACTGACAGTCTTCCCATTTATGGCACGAAGGTCGAAGCCTTTACCACTACATCTCCCGAGACCGTGTCTGCATTCAGTTTGCCGTTCAGGTTTTCCCCTTCGAGTCCCCGCTGACAGAGTGGATCCGCACCGAGCCTTTGATGTCTTTGAGTGTGATTTCTCCGCTGACGGTATTGATATTGATATCCCCGTCGAATCCTTCAGGATCATCGGGGCGCTTACTCCGTTCGCCTTGATCGAACACTGCGCAGGCACTGATATGACGTAATCCACGTCGCACGGGTGGGACCCGAAAATCCAGCTCCAGCCGCCGTCGGGGAAATGTGTTGATGCCTTTACGGATCCATCCGTCTCCTGGGTGATTTCTATTTCGGTGCGCTTTTCATCCCCGGTGAAGGGATGCTTGATGGCTGTCACTTGGATGGTCCCCTCTTCTCCCTGACGGATATTAACCGAGCCGCTTACATTGTTGACTGTCAGGCGTGCCGGCTTGGATACATTGAATTTTTTTTCGATGGTTTCGGACATGTGAGACTCCAGGTCTGGTTTGCCAATATTTCAATGTGATTATTCCATAATTGCAGTTTGTTTGCCTATTCTTTACCTGTAAATTACCTATTAGCTGGGTTAATCTTGTCGAGCACTGGAGCAAGCTTGGAATCCAGGCTGGGGTCACCATACTGCTGCTGAACGTCTTGAGGTCTGGCTGGATTGCTGCCCAGAATGTAACCGCCAGGATTGCTGTGCCTCCTCCCACGAATAAGGATGTTAGGCTCCATTTGCTCAGGCCGCCGGAGAGCGCCTGGGAAATTGGCACCAGCCCGGTGTTCGCCAGCATGATCATGCTCATCATCCGCCCGAGCATCTCCCGCGGCGTGCGTGTTTGCATCCATGTGAATATGGTAATGGCAATGTAACCGTTTCCAATTCCTAGCAGGAGCATCAGGCTGAAATCCACCCAGGTTGAGCGGATGAATCCAAAGGAAGCCAGGCCAATCCGAATGCACCCAGGAGGCCGATCAGGAGGAATTGCATGGTTTTTCCGGTTGGACGTCGTAAGGAACCAGCCAGGAGGTACCCACTCAGGTTGCCGCCTGCGAACCTGACATGAGCAATCCGAACGCCACGGCTCCTTCGGGCAGGCGCTGGTTGGCAAGCACCGGTATGCCCACCAGTATCGGTCCAACAAATAGGAAGTTCACCGCCGTCATCACCAGGAACAGGACGCGCAGGGCATGGTCGTTCCACAGGTATTTCATCCCTGCCAGTATCGAGCTCCACACACTTTCGCTTTGAACGGATGCATTTGCGAGTTTGCGTTACCGCCCCCGCGGATGATCCATAAAGTGACCGCTGAGACGGCGAAACTGAGCGCGTCGATGGCAAATGCCAGCCCAATCCCCAGCGGAGATTGGGAATATCTTCCAATCAGGATTCCAGCGATGGTTGGGCCAACGAAGCCCATCAGTTGGCTGGTCCCCATCATCAGGGAGTTCCCCGCTTGCAGGTCCTGTTCTTCCACTAGCATCGGGACAATGCTGTTTCCTGCCGGGATCGCAAACCCGGATACGAGTCCGAATGCCAGCCCGAATGCATACAGCATCCAAATTTGGACGGTCCCGGTGAAAACCACGATGGCCATCAAAGCTGTCAACACCAGGCGGACGATATCCGATAGCAGCATGATAATCCGAGGTGACATCCTGTCGGTGATTGCGCCGCCCAGCAGCAGGAAGACCGCCCGCGGAATGCCTTCCAGCGCCAGGACGATGCCGAGTGCCAGTGGGTCGCCTGTCAATTTGAGCACCAGCCATGGGGTGGCGATAAAAGCGAACTGGTCCCCCAGGATCGAGTGGTTGCCCCGGAAAACAGCAGCCGGAAGTCACGCAGCGACATGACCTTTTGCATGGGATTCTATTTTGGTACTTGTTTCTGACATTTCCGATTTGCCTTCTTATTCGACGAAAATTTCCACGTGTTCGCCGTCTTCGTCGTCGGTAACGTCGATGATCTTGCCGGTCATCCCGGTGCGCAGTGCTTCCATCAGTTGATCCATGTTCACCCCGTCGATCTCGGGCGCAAAATGTGCGCCGATTTTCATCCCAGCTTCCATCAGGCTGATCGGGATCTGCACCGTTGCTTTCGAGCGCCCTGTATTTACATCAGTCACCCGCACCCGCAGCCATTTTGCCCCGCTGGCAGATAGCCCGCCGCTGGGACGGTTGGCGCTTGCCAGTGCTGCCAGTAACTTTGCCCCTTCTTCGGCGCTTACTTTTCCTTCTTCGATCATCTTCAGGATCTTCATGCGTTCTTCTGTGGTTGCCATGGGAACCTCCTATCTATAATTGCCCTTGTTCTTTCTATCAATTTTTTCTTCTCCAACGAAGATTATTTCGTCGCAAATTCCTTATCCGATGTATACCTGCACCCGTTCACCATCCTCGCCCTCGTCCACGTTGACGACCAGCGGTTCATTCCCCGTGAATCCTGTTTCGATTACCTCGATCACTTCGTCCACGTTGGTTTTTCCCAGGTCTGGGATGTACCGGCCGAATGTCCGCAGGAACCATGCTGCCAATTTTAAGGGCAGTGGGAATCCCAGGAATATTCGACCAGGTTTTTCACCCGGTTTCTGGTGCACATCCACGAACAACCAGCGTGCCTTGCGGCTCCCCACCGCTGCCACCATGATAAGCACGCCCAATAATAGCGGGATGCTTAGGAAGTAAAACCAGAAATTGAGATCGGCTGCCCTTACAAGCATGTACATTCCCCAGGCGCTCATGACGGTTATAAATACCCCGATCCATAAGGGGATTTGCCACAGTCGCTGGACGGTTGATTTGACCCGATCGATCCTTGGGTCATTTTCGAAATTGCCCTGCGCGCCGTGAGCTTCCTGCCTGGCTTTTTCTCTCAATCTCGGGTTTGGACCCTGCACGTTCGCCTTTTCCAATGACCGGCAAATCGTCATCAGCCCGGCTCTGATCGAGTGTTCGCATTAATTTCAGCCCGTCTTCGGCCGAATCTTGCCGCTCTCGATCATTTTCAAGACTTGTTCTCGTTCCTGGTCGGTCATCGCACACTCCTTGATTTTCCTGTCTTGTGCCCCTCCCTCGTCCTCCTCTCGGGTAAGAGGACGCGAGGGTCGGGAGGAAATGATCATTTGCCTTCCAGTGCCGCCAGAAGTCTCTCAGCTTCAGCCAGACTGATTTTCTTTTCCTGCAGCATGCGCAGGATGACCAGGCGCTCGTCATCCGAGACAGCTTCACTTGTCTGTTCAGGGGCATGTGGAGTCATATCCCAGTTCCAGCGACCCACATTGACGTCGAACTTTGCCCCTCGCCGTCCGCGGTACTTCGGCTGCCCGTTCCTTCATCTCCGCCCGCCGCATGGCTGCCTGGACTTGGCCTCGGTTCGGCGACTGGCTGCTTCGATGTGGGCTTGGGCCCGTTCCATGGATGCCTGCACACGGCGGTTTATTCGTTCTGAAAAATCCGCGCAGAGTCGGGAACGGTGGAATGGGAGGGATGGGGGGGATGTGCCAATTCCCACTGTCGAAATCCGCCGCCGATTCCCACGGGTCTGCCTGGCTGGTAACCAGCAAATCTCCACCTGCATTCAGCACCATTTCTGGCATTCCTGGCTTTTGTTCACCAATGACCACTTCGCAGGATGTGCAGTTTTCCGGGATTTTAACCCCGGGGAAATCCACATGGATCGCCTCGGGTGAATTAACGGTCAGATGGAGTTTGACGTTGGTTTCAGGAGAGAGGCGCACGATCAAATCATCCCCGGCACTGACGTCATAGATTTGGCCTTCCACCGGGGAAACATAAAAGGCAACATCTGCCCCTGCTTTGACAGTCACCGCTCCATGTACGTTGCGTACGTACAAGTCCGAACCAACATTTTCTATAGTCAGCATCCCATCAACATCGCGGATCGACCCATCTCCCCCTATCTTGTCCACCGCACATACACCATGCCCGCCCCGCAGGGTGAAGTCTCCGTTAATGCTTTCTGCGTTCAAAGCACCAATGTTTCGCAGGGAAGCATCACCTGCGATGGTATCCATGGTGACCGGTCCCAGGTCATTCATGGTCAGGTCGCCGGCCACCGGGCCGAGTGTGATCGGTCCATTGAGCGCCTGCAGGATGGCATCACCGGCAACTTTTTCCACTTTTAAATTGGTGCCGCGCGGCACATATAGGATCAGGTCTTCATCGCAAGAGATAACCATGGGGTCAGATTGGGCTGCGATATTTCCAGCATATCCCCGTCGGTTTTTACCATGATTTCAGACCGGTCCCAGCCCGCTACTCGCAGGTCGCCAGGGATCGATCCGATCATGACATTGGGTGTGGAGCTGACCGCTATAGTTTGTTGTCGCATGCTCACTCCTCTCCGTTCAAGACGCGCATGGCTTCTTCTGCGGAAATCTTACCTGAATCAAGTTCTTCGAGCACGCTGCGCCGTTTTTCGTCAGATATCTCGCTGCCTTCTTCCTTTCCGGTTCGTAACCCAATGCACGGATCACTTCCTGCAGCCGGTTGCGGATGGTGGGGTAGGAGAGCGCCATTTCGTCTTCCATGCGGGTGATCTTCCCTTCACAGCGGACGAAGGTTTCAATGAAATCCAATTGCTCGGGAGACAGGCCGGCAAATGCGCCGTTGGCGAAACGCCCTTCGATGGATGTGTCACACGTCTCACAATGCAGACGGGTAACGGTCAACTCACCGTTGCAGACCGGGCATTTGCTTAATGCTGTTTTCATGGTTGCCTCCCATAGATAGTGACCAGTCATCGGCTTGCGGGCTGCTCGCCGTGTCTTAGTCTCATTCCCGTTTGGATGAGCAGGTCCCCCAGCCGCTCGGTCAATGGCTCAAGAGTGGGGGAAATCCTGGGGCTCATTTTCCGGGGGATAAAGAACTCTCCACGGATCACCCGCCGTTCGTACGTTTCATATGCATGATAAAGGCTTTTCATATTATCTCTTTTTGATTAGATTAATCGGAACATCAATCTTATTGATATTATACTCAAAATTTATTAAATGTCAATAGATATATATTGAAAATATTCAATTTCTATATTAATATAATTAATATTGAGTTTGATATTTCAACTCACCGGCTTATCCACACGAACAATCGGGTTCCTCTGCGTTTTCGCCTCTACAACCCCGTGCTGAAGTCTCTTCCAGCCGTTGTTCGCGCAGCAAAAGATCCCTTCTTGGAAGACCCATTAGGGTATCCGCTTCGCGCCCAAATGAGTCCGAAGACTCTCGTTTGGACTGCGGAGCGTACTCGGAGGGTAAGGGGGCAGCGGGTGTAGCACAATCATCTTTTTTTGCTACTTTACCCCATTCCTGAAGGTTTAGTGGGCTGTGGGAGGCATTAATTTTTTAAACCATAATCTGCATAAATAAAGGTAATGCGAAAAGCAGGTGCGGGTGTTTTTCCCGCACCTGCTTTTTCGCCTCTAAACCCCCTTCCAAAATGGAAGGGGGCAGGGATGGGATTATTAGTCCTCGTATTTTCACAAAATAAACCATTCGAAAAATACAATTTACCGTAAATTTCTTTTCTTTGCTCATCGCCTCCCCGTTCTTGGGGGATGTGGTAATATATTCTTGCGTTTTCCTTGATATAATATCCAATAAATTCCCTCAAATTACCACTTGACATAGAACGAGTGTTCGTATTATAATTAGCACAAATGTTTGGCTGGCTTTATATGAAAGGAAGGTTTCCATGGTCAGAACTCGCAGAGGCTTGACAGAACGCCACAAGAAGATAATCCAGTACCTCAATGACAGGATGAGCACGGGCTATCCTCCCTCCATCCGGGAGATCGGTGAAGCGGTCGGGATCACCTCCACCTCCGTCGTTACCTATTACTTGAAGCAGTTGACCGAAATGGGTCTTATCGAGCGCGATGCCAAGTTCTCGCGTGCCGTCCGGCTGACCGATCCTGTCAGCAGGGAACTGCTCAAAGTTCCCATCCTCGGTCCGATTGCCGCCGGTGAACCCATGCTTGTCCCCGCCCCGGGGGTCAACTATCTCGGTATCGGCAACGAAATGGACGCGGTCGATGTGGCCCGCAGCCTTCTTCCCACCGGAGAAAAAGGCAGTGAACTCTTCGCCCTCAAGGTCAAGGGTGAGTCGATGATCGACGCCATGATCAACGATGGTGATATCGTCATCATTAAACCTGCCATCAAGGCCAATAACGGTGAGATGGTCGCCATCTGGCTGCCAAACCGTGACGAGACCACTCTCAAATATTTCTTCAAGGAAAAGGAGCGCTACCGGCTCCAGCCTGCCAATCCCACCATGAAACCCATCATGATCGACAAAGCCGAACCGCTCGAGATCAAGGGTAAGGTGGTGATGGTCATCCGCAATGTGAGCACTGTTGCCTCGTAACTCCCCCGGGATATAGTTTAATAAAAATCAGCCTCCGCATTCATGCGGAGGCTGTTCGTTTATTTCTGCTGACTCACGGGTTCCGGGGGTATCTTCTTCTGCAGCAGTACCTGCACCCCGTTTTGAGCCTGGTTGCTCAGGTGTTCCAGCTCCGTTTGCAGCCCCATCAGGGCGTCCAGGGCATACTGGTCTGCACCTGATTTGATATTCTCTGCGTCCATCCGTGCCTGGTCGATGATCTGTGCCGCCCGCCGCTGCGCGTCCTGCACCATCGCTTCCTTCTCCACCAGTGCATCCGCTTTTTCTCGTGCCAGTTGCAGGGTTCGCGTGGCTTCTTCCTGGGCTTGTGCCATCACCCGGTCCTTTTGCGAATAGACCTGTTGGGCCTTCTTGACCTCTTCCGGTACTGAAATTCTCATCTGGTCGATGAGATCCAGGAACTTGTCCTCGTCCACGATGACATTGTGCGTCAGTGGTATGGGGCGGCTGTTATTGAAGAGTTCTTCCAGTCGGTCGATCAGGTGAAGAATGTCCATCGTCTCCTCCGCAGGAACCAGGGCGGTATATTCTAATTATACTTTAATCCCGAAAGGGCGTAGCTGTTGGTCGCTTAGGTCTTTCACCTTGTTTTTTAGTGCTGCTTCCACGTGCGCCGGGACCATGCTCGACACGTCCCCGCCCAGGCTGGCGATCTCCCGCACTGTGGTCGACGATAGGAAGGTGTGGTCCTCGTCGGTGATGAAGGCTACGCTTTCGATGTCGGGTGCCAGGCGGTGGTTTGCCAGCGCCATGCGGAATTCGAATTCGAAATCCGAGAAAACGCGCAGGCCGCGCACGATCACCTGGGCATTGATCTGCCGGCAGAATTCCACGGTCATCCCGCTGTAACCGGTGATTGATATTTTGGGAATTCCCTTTAAACGCTTCCTTCACGAGTGAAATTCTTTCTTCAGGCAGGAACATCAGGCTCTTGAGTGGTCGGTCGTATACCGCCACCACCAGTTCGTCGAAGATGCGCACCGCCCGTTTGGCGATGTCGATATGACCGAAATGGATCGGATCGAAGGTTCCGGGGAACAATGCTCGTATCATCCTAACTCATGTCTCCTTTCCCGCCGCCCCAGAAGCGCCCGAGCGCTTCGGCCAGCAGGCTGTTTTCGGGATTTTTTAAGTCCGGGTCGCGTGCAAAAAGTGCCTGTGCCTGCGTTCGGGCTTTTTCGATTAACTGGATGTCGCTCAGGCTCGCCATCTTCAGCGTGGCTGCAAAGCCGGCCTGGCGTGTTCCCAGGAATTCACCTGGTCCTCGCTGCTGCAGGTCGCGTTCCGCCAGCACAAAGCCGTCGTTGCTTTCAACCATCGCCTTGAGACGTTCGTTCTCCGCCGCGTCTTCGTGTTCGGGGATTAGCAGGCAGAATGACTGGGCTTCGCTGCGTCCCACCCTTCCGCGCAGTTGGTGCAGTTGTGCCAGCCCGAACCGGTTTGCCCCTTCGATCAGCATCACGGTTGCGTTCGGCACGTCCACGCCCACTTCCACCACCGTGGTTGAGACCAGGATGTCGAATTGCTTTTCACGGAAAGCCAGCATGACTGCATCTTTTTCTTCGCCTTTCATTCGCCCATGCAGTAATCCCAGTTTCAAGTCCGGGAAAATTTCCTTCTGCAGGTGTTCGTGTTCCTGGGTCGCCGCCAGCAATTCGCTCTTTTCGCTTTCTTCCACCAGCGGGTAGATGATGAATGCCTGGTGCCCGTCCTTGACCTGGCTGCGCACAATGATAGCCCGCTCGCGTTCCAATGGGGTCAGGATGTGGGTGGGGATGGTCTGGCGTCCGGCGGAGTTCGTCCATCACCGACAGGTCCAGGTCGCCGTATAGGGTCAGAGCCAGTGATCGTCGGGATGGGTGTGGCGGTCATCACCAGCAGATGCGGGTTGGTACCCTTGGAGCGCAGTGCCGCCCGCTGTTCGACTCCAAAGCGGTGCTGCTCGTCCACCACCACGTATTGCAGGTCGGCGAATATGACCGGGTCTTCGATCAGAGCGTGCGTTCCGATCATGATCTTGATCTCACCGCTTGCCAGTCCGGCCTGATCTCTTCTTTATCTGCCGCGGGTGTATCGCCTACGAGCAGTCGGATCTGTTCCGGTTTTAGCGGGCCGTTTTCACCAGCCAGCACATTCTGGAATGTTCGGAAGTGCTGGTCCGCCAGGATGGACGTGGGTGCCATGATGGCTGCCTGGGCTCCTCCCTGGTTTACCATGGCGGCTGCCAGTGCTGCCACCACGGTTTTCCCAGATCCCACGTCGCCTTGTAATAGACGGTTCATCGGCTTGCCCGATTTTAAGTCGCCACGGATATCTTCGATCGCTTTTATCTGGGCAGTTGTCAGGACGAAGGGCAGCGCCGCCAGTCGGGTCTCCATCCAGGCATCTTCCACTTCGAATACCCTTCCAGGTGCCGATTGCCAGTCCCTGCGTTGGCGCAGCACGCCCGTTTGCAGGAAGAAGATCTCATCGAACGCCAGGCGTTGTCGGGCAGCTTGCAACTTGGCATCCGAATCGGGGAAATGTGCCTGCAGCAAGGCTGTTCCCAGGTCCGGCAAATTGGCAGCCTTGCGGATGGTTTCGGGCAGGTGGTCGGTCAGTTTTGGCGCCCAATAGGTCATCACCTGCCTCATCAATCTCCGTAGCCATTTCTGGGTGACGTTGGCGGTCAATGGATATATCGGCACGATCCGGTTGGTGTGCAGGTTCTCCACTTCCACCGGTTCCCATTCCGGGGTGTTCATCACCAGGCGGCCCAGGTACTGGTCCACCTTGCCGGAGACCGAGATGCCTTCCCCACCTTCAGGCGGTTTACCAGCCAGGGTCTGTTGTACCAGGTCAGGCGCAGTCCCCCCGTTCCGTCGTTGATCACCGCTTCGACGATGGTCATTTTCCGCCCGCGTACAGGCCGGGAGTTGATCGTGGTCACCTCGCCGATCACGGTTAACTTCTCCGTAGAACACGTCCCGGATGGGTTTGAGCTTGCTGTAATCCTCATACCGGCGGGGATAATTGTAGAGCATGTCGCCCAGGGTATTGAGTCCCAGGCTGGTTAGCATGGCGGCATGCTTCGGTCCGACTCCTGCCAGCACGGTCAGCGACGCGTTCAGGGCGATCGGGCGTTTGCTGGTCACGCCGCCGGGATGTGTTTCGGCCCGCCCTTGTACGGTTCCCTTCGGTCGGACGCTCCGCGCCGGTGCCCGTAGTCGCTTTCGTTTGTGGACCCGGCATCTGCGCAGCCTCAACCGGCCTTTTTTCCATCCCCGCGCTCTGGTTTGCCCGCGGTTAAGTGTGCGATCGGGGGAGCTTCCGGTTCCGGGACGCTCTTTTCCTCGTTCTGAATGGCCTGCGCCGTGACCTCGGCTTGTTCAGCTTTTGATTGCGGTTCCGCCGCGCTTGTTGGGCTTCCTCTTGCACAGGCTCCGCTTGTGCTGTTTCCGGCCCTGGCTTTATCTCCACCGCTCCGGTCTGCTGTTTCTCTGTCGCCGCACCTTGTTGGGACTCGCTTTGCACGGGCTGTGCTTGTTCCGCTTCCGCTGCAGGCTTTATTTCCACCTGCTCGGTTTGCTGTTGTGCAGTGACCTTCCCGGGTTGTGCCTCTGGTTGTACAACCGTAGGCTTTGGGCTGCTTGGTTCTGGTTTTGGGGCGGTTTGGCAGGGGTGGGGAGTGGCTTTGCGATGGTTGGTTTCTTTGTTAATGCCGCTTCTGGCACCTTATCCGAGATCTGTTTCCATAACGCTTTTAGCAATTCCAGCCGCTCTGCGGGAGTCCGCTCTGCGTATGCCTTCAGCGTTGCTGAAGTCGCCTGCACGATCTCTTCCGGCAGCTTATCGTTTCAAGTTTCCCTTCCCATAAATTCAGCACATTTGCCAGCCCGCCGATCACTGCCGTATTCGTATACCCGTTTTCACGTTCCAGGCGGAAGAATTTTCGCAACTTTTCTAATGATGATTGCATGAGCAATACATC
>CAVUIO010000004.1:0-7443 GCA_963741635.1 uncultured Chloroflexia bacterium | reverse complement strand
ATGAATTGATATTTGCATTTATTCCCTTCTGTCTCCCTTGATCCTGCCAATTGTAATTGCGACCCCGTAGCATTAATGTCCCGGTTCTTTCGGGATATCATCCCTGTTAGTAAAGGACGGCATCCGCCAGTTCTGTTTCGCCACCATGATTATGATAAACTTGCCCTCTGCTGCCATCCCCTTCAGGAGTAACCCTTCATTATGTGTGGCATTTTCGGCATTGTCACCAAAGACGAACAACCCCTCGGCCCCATCCTCATCGACGCCGCCCGCCGCCTCACCTACCGCGGCTACGACTCGGTCGGCGCCGCCACCCTCAACGGCACCAAAATCGACCTGCGCAAGGATACCGGCCGGGTGGAGGATGTGGCCGCCAAATATAATTTCGCCGAAATGACCGGTCAGCCGCGGCATCACCCAGTTGCGCTGGGCCACCTTTGGCGAACCCTCCCAGGTCAACTGCCCAGCCCCATCTCGATTCGGACGGCGACCTGGTCGGGGCGCATAACGGCAATGTGGTCAACAACGTCGAGCTGCGCCAGCAGTTCATCGCCGAGGGTCTCACCGTCCGCTCCCAGAATGACGGCGAATCCTGCGTCCACGCCGTCGAACGCTACATCAACAAGGGCTACGACTTCATCGACGCCATCCGCCTGGCTTATGGCGATCTGCAGGGCGATTATGCCTTCGTCATCGGGCGCATCAACGACGACAAGCTTTACGCCATCAAGAAGGGCTCGGGTCTGGTCGTCGGCATCGGGGAGGGCTTCACCTGCCTCTCCTCGGACCTGCCCTCCATCCTGCCCCTCACCCGCAGGATCGTCCGCATCCAGGATGGCGAGATCATCACCCTCTGTTTCGACCGGGTTGAACTGCGCTCGGTCAAGGACGGCAGCCTGATCTCGCGCGATACCGGAGACGGTTACCGAGATCGATGGACGCCGTCCAGAAGGGCGGTTATCCCCATTTCATGCTGAAGGAGATCCACGAGCAGCCCCAGGTGGCGCGTGAACTCCTGCACCTCCTGGACGGCAGCCCCGATGTCAGCCCGTCCTCGAAAAGATGCGCACCGCCCGCCAGTTGTATTTCGTCGGCTGCGGGACGAGTTATCATGCCTGCCTGGCGGGCGCGGTCTACTTTGCCCGCATCGCCGGGCGCGCTGCCATCCCGGTCCTGGCGCCGCAGTTCGTCGCCCAGTACGCCCCGGCCGTCAATTACGAGGACGTCGGTCTTTTCGTCAGCCAGAGCGGCGAAACCAAGGATGTGCTCAACGCCCTGCAGCTGCGCCGAAGCCAAGGGCATGACCGCCTTTGGGCTGGCGAATGTGATCGGCTCCACCCTCACCAAGGCCACCGCCTGCACCCTGCCGTTGTGCTGCGGATACGAGATCTCCGTCCCCGCCACCAAGACCTTCACCAACCAGGTGGTCACCTTCCTCTACCTGGCCTATCGCCTGGCCGGGCGTGACACCTCCGAACTGGCCGTCATTCCCGGACTGATGGAAAAGACCCTGGAGATGGTCGCCCCGCAGGTCGCCGCGACTCGCTCCGGCGGTCAACGCCTGGAATGACCTGTACTGCCTGGGCTATGGCGCCACCTATCCCATGGCGCTGGAAGGAGCGCTGAAACTCAAGGAGATCACCTACGCCCACTGCGAGGGCATGCTCTCCACCGAGTTCAAGCACGGACCGCTTTCCGCGGTGACGAATGGCTTCCCGGTCCTGTTTGCCGCCGGGCCGCAGGATGTCTCGCTGATCGTCAGCGGCATCAACGAAGTCACCTGCCGCGGTGCGCGTGCCATCGCCATCGGCGAGGAGGACGCCCGCCTGCGCGCCAACGCCACCGACCTGATCGTCCTCCCCAATTCCACCCCCGAGATTTCTTCCCTGCTGGCGGTCTACCCTGCAGTTGCTCTCTTACCACATGAGCGTCATGCGCGGCTACGATCCCGACTTCCCCCGCAACCTTTCCAAGACCCTCACCGTGGATTAGCCGGTTTTCATTTTCGAGATCAATGAACTTGCCATCATTTGTTGTTTGAGGTTCGTGCTGGTCTTCCTCGCCCTGGCAATTGCACTGGCAGGTCAGTGTCTCAAGCTGCAGTCTGGTCGGAAAACGCTTTATGGATTTACTTTCGCTTTGCTCCGCTCCATTTCGAAGTCCCCATCCTGCCGCTGCCCGTTAGCTTGATTGTTGGGTCTTTCGGTGTCTGATAAAGAAGGGTCAAGGGATAGGCTGGCAAATAGCATGAAAAAAACCGATCCTCCAAAAAAGCAATTTAAAATAATTCTCGCGGGATATATTTATCCAGTTTTCCCGTTGTTCGGTCTGGTCATTTTGTCAGGATTGATCCTTTTTCACACCCTGAAGATGGGTGCAGCTTTGTCCATGACCGAAAAATTACTATTCCTGGGTTTGATTTTTATTGGGTTCGTATTCCTCCTGGGCGGGTTATGGGCACGGACAAAGTCCGGGGTCGGGATGGTTGCCGGGATTTTTAATGTGTCCGAGCTTGCAGTTGTGGAAGCCAGGCAGCGCCTTTCATATAAAATTTTTAATCCCTTGTAGTTATCGGGGTCTTTATCTTGATATTTCTTTTTTCCCTGGATACAAAGATCGGCGTCTACAACCTGGATTCTGCCCGCTATTTTTAATGACACCCCAGGGTATGTCCAGGCCTCCTCCTACCCGCTCTCGGATCCTGCATTTTGGGTGGGGCAGCGACCGTTTACCGTCCCCCTTTTCTATAAAATGATCGGGTATACCCTGCAAAATTATACCAACCAGGGTGAAATGGAGCAGACAGGTGGCCTCCAGTTGTCCATCTCGGTCCTCACCTGGATGCTGCTTGCCCTTTCGGTCTGCTTTTTGCTGAAGAAATTGATGCTGAGGTTCCTGGCATTTGCGGTTGTTTTGATGGTTGGGGCAAGTCTATATATTACGATGTGGGACCGATTGATGCTTTCGGATTCTCTCTCGATCTCCTTGTTTGTTTTGTTCCTTGCCTGCATCATTTTCGCTGCCTTCCTTTGGGGGATGAAATCCAGACTGGCAATTTGGCTGCGAGTTCTACTCGTCTTTTGTTGCATTACAATTACCGTACTTTTCAGTTTCGCTCGCGACCCGAACGCCTGGTTCTTGTTATCGCTGGGTGCACTTATGCTGTTTGGCTTGCTGTTTCGATCGGTTCGCACCCATAAGTACCTGGTTGAATACGTCCTGGTCATGGTGTCTTTTTTTACCATATTTGCCGTTCAAAACGCAATGATAAATAAAACCGCCAGGTATGTCCCTTCCCTTAAGCACGTCATTACCTATCGTTTCTTCCCGGATCAGCAAAAGCTCTCATTTTTGCTAGCGAATGGCATGCCCTTTGATCCCCGTTTCTTATCCTACCCCCAGATGACTCTTCGCCAGAGCCGGGAACAGCTCCTGGTGGATGATCCCGCAGGCCTGCTCAATACCTGGCTGTCGGAGCATGGGAAGCAGGTTCTATATTCCTACATGGTCACCCACCCGGGTTACGTCTTCCTGGAACCGGTTGCCGGGGTGCAATCTTTGCTTAACGGGAATGTCTCAGACTATCGTAACATCCTGAGCCCCACTCCCTTCCGCATTTCGCTGCTGACGGCCCTTTTCTATCCTGAAATCTCGTTAATCCCGGTTCTTCTTTTAATATTCTTTGGGATGTCGATATTCCTTGCAGTTAAAAATCATTTCGCAAATTTCTCATACATTTTTATTTTGGTGCTTTTTATTACAGCAGTCCCGTTTCTTTATCTTGTTTGGCATTCGGATTCCAATGACATCACCCGCCATGCCTTGCCGGCTGCCCTTCAATTACGTCTGGCTTCCTGGCTGTGCCTCCTGCTGTTGGTTGAAAACCTTTGGGTGTACCTGGAAAAAATTCGTGCAATTCACGTACAAAATGTGGGGTAAAGTCCTGAAATAATAGTCTAGGCATTTGGCAAATCCTTATCTCTGTGGTATTTCCAATGGAACCCGAATGTTTGGATTGGTTTATCCGTACCATGGGACTTTTATCGGCAAGTGGGATTCTTTTCCATCAATTAATTTCCTTCTGAATTTCACGTCAGGGAGGAGCTTCTGCCTTTACCCGCAAAACTCCCTGGCTGTCGCCAGGTAAAGGTCCGCACACGTTTGAACGCTCGCCAGGTCCACCCATTCTTCGTCGGCATGTGCCCCGCTTCCGGACGGGCCCAGCAGCACGGATGGAATTCCTGCCGCTGAGAGTAAGGCTGCATCTGTCCAGAATTGCACTCCCACGATTTTGAGCGGGTGCTTCACCACTTTCCCGGCTGCTGCTTGCACTGCCTTCACGATCCCGGCTTCTGCAGTTGTCTCCAGCGGGGCACGCTCCAGACCTCCTCGAATGATTGCCATGGAATGATGCATCCGTACCCTGGATTTTCTTGAAGATATCCTGGATTTCTCCTTCGACCTGGTCTGCGGGTTTCTCCGGGCAGCGTTCGCCTTTCGATAGAGAGCATGCATTGGTCCGGGTAGGTGGATGGTTCCTTCCCTCCGTTGATCAGCGAGGCGTGGATCGACCCGCTTCCCAGCAGGGGGTGGCTCGGGTTGGAGCGCAGCGCTAGATCGAGTTTTTCCAATTCCGCCAGTACTTTCCCCATTTTGACGATGGCATCTACTCCCAGGTCGGGTCTCGAGCCGTGTGCTGCCTTGCCTTGGGTCTCCACTTCCAGCCAGGCAAATCCCCGGTGTGCTGTGATTAGCTGCAATTCGGTGAACTCAGCTATGATTGCGCCGTCTGCTCTTATGCTTGTCGCCATATGCTGGGTGCCCAGGCTGGCATATTCCTCATCGATCACCGCCGTGAATACCACATCTCCCCTCAAATGCAATTTCCGTACCTCGGTCATCGCTTCCATGCAGGCAGCCAGGCCGCCTTTCATATCGTACGCCCCCCTGCCATATAAGCGGCCATCCTTTATGATCGGTTTATGCGGGTCCATCATCCCGCCCGTACCCACCGTGTCCATGTGACCGTTCAGCATCAACGTTTTCCCGCCGCCTGTTCCGTGGACTATTCCCATAACGTTGGGACGTCCGGCTACTGTCTCGATCAATTGCACTTCCACTCCGCCCTGTTCCAGCCATTTGGCAATGAAGGCTGCTATATTCGCTTCGCCGCCCGTTCCGCTTGCCATGTTGGGGTTGACCGAGTCGATGGCCACCAGGTCGCTGAGTAGGTGTACCAATTTATCCATAAATCGTAGTATATCCGAAAACCTCAATCACAAATTAGCTTCCCACTTTGCCCTCTGCAACCCGGGTGAATGCCGCCGGCTATAATGAGATGTTCCATATCGTGGTAAGATAATTCTCTTGCCAGCGTTTACCGTGTGAAAACCCCTGTTTAATGATTTGATGGGCAATCCGATCTCATAGTATATTTTGTATCTCATGGAGTAATTTATGCCTGCTGTAGACATTTCCCACATCACCAAAGCCTTCGGTCCCGTCAAAGCCGTGGACGATGTCTCGTTCAGCGTCGAAAAAGGCGAGCTCTTCGGGCTGCTCGGTCCAAACGGCGCCGGCAAGACCACCTCCTTGCGCGTGATGCTCGACATTTTTAAGCCTGAATTCAGGTTCGGTTGCCATCCTTGGGGGACCGATGAACGAAGCCAAAAAAGATCACATTGGTTACATGCCCGAGGAGCGCGGTCTCTACCAGGACATCCCCATCGATCGCTGCCTGGCGTACCTAGGTTCCCTCAAGGGGCTGAGCTCTGCTGACGTAAAGCAGCGCTCTGCTTCTTATCTTGAACGTTTCGATCTCGCCGCTTATAAAACCAAAAAAGTTAAGGAACTCAGCAAAGGCATGCAGCAAAAAGCCCAGATCATTGCCACCCTGCTGCACCAGCCCGAATTACTCATCGTTGATGAACCGTTCGCGGGCCTCGACCCGGTGAATACCCAGGCGGTCAAAGAACTGTTGATCGAACAGCACCAAAAAGGTGTCACCATCATTTTATGTTCCCACCAGATGCACCAGGTTGAGGAATTATGCGATCGGATCGTATTGATTGACCATGGCAGGGTGATGCTTTACGGGGCACTGCATGAAATCCGCCAGGAGTTCTCCGGGCACTCGGTCACTGTCCGCACTCCTGACCGCCTCCCGGTCCTGCCGGGTGTCGAGCGTATCGAACCAGTCAACGGGACGGTAAAAATGCACCTCCTTCCGGGTACTGCGCCCAGGAAGTATTGCGCTCATTGGTTGCGCAGAATGTCAACCTGGAGCAGTTTGAGATTTCCATGCCCACCTTGGATGAAATATTTATTCGGGTTGTCCAGGGGAAGGAAAAAGCATTATGAAAAAGCTCTGGCAGGTGGCATGGCACGAATACCGGCGCCATGTTTTAACCGCCGCTTTCTGCTCGTGGGGCTTCTAAGTGTTCCATTGATTGTTCTGGTTTTTGTTGGATTGGTTTTCATCATCCTCTCACTGGATATCGATACCACCCCGTTGGGATATGTGAATTCATCCAGCCTGCTCTCCAACCCGGTCTCTGCACCGGCTCCAAAATGGCCCGATAAACCGGTGCCAATTCTATCGTTTGCTGATGAGACGCAGGCCCGTGCAGCCCTCGAAGCCGGTCAGATCCAGGCCTATTATGTCCTGCCCCCCGATTACCTGGCTACCGGACAGCTGCAGGTTGTCCATGTTAATCCTTCCTCAAATCATCTCCCCGGGTTCAATTCTATGATTTCCTGACCGCCAACCTTTTGAAGAATTCTGACCCGCTGGCCTCTGCACAGCCTGGTGAAAGGAACTGAAGTTGTCGTCCAGTCTCCCGATGGCACTCGCAGCATATCCAGTAAAAACTGGTTCAATGTGCTCATTCCGATTGTTGCTGAAATCGTCTTCATCATTGCCATGTTTTCCACTGGTGGTTACCTGATGCAAGCGGTGGTGGAAGAGAAGGAAAACCGCACGATGGAAGTGATCATCACTTCCGTCTCTCCGAACCAGCTGATCAGCGGGAAGATCATAGGCGATATTTCCGTGGGCATGTCACGAATGATTTTTTGGCTGGGGTTCATTATCGTCCCAGTCTCCATATTGAGAACCTGACTTTCCTGCAGGGGATCAGTATCGGTTCCCAGACTTTCCTCCTGTTGGTTTTTGTTATGTTCCCCGCCTTCGTCCTGGTGTCGGCGATGATGGCAGCCATTGGTGCCACCGTTTCAGAAGCACACGAAGGGCGGCAGATGGTCGGGATGATCCGCCTCCCCATCTGGATTCCCTACATGCTGACCACTTTACTGATGAGTGATCCCCAATTCACCATTGGCGGTGGGTCTGAGCCTTTTTCCATTGACTGCACCGCTCACGATGCTCATGCGCGACGGGCTGACCATCCTTCCGGCGTGGCAAATCGCATTGTCCATCCGCTA
>CAVUIO010000003.1:0-269655 GCA_963741635.1 uncultured Chloroflexia bacterium | reverse complement strand
ACATTACCTGGAGCCGACACCCTTGATGTTTCCGTTCCACGTTATCGGAGAGCTTTCCCGCACATTGGCCCTGGCCGTAAGGCTATTTGGGAATATGATGAGCGAGACCATGCTGATCGCGATCCTTCTCACCATCGCACCTCTATTTCTGCCTGTGCTTCTGGAACTGCTCGGCCTTCTTATCGGCCAGGTGCAGGCATACATCTTCGCGGTCCTGGCCACAGTCTACATCGTCTCGGCAAGCACAAATGAAGGAAAAATTGAAAAAAGTTCTGAGGGAGGAATTTGATATGGCTGTTGATATGACAAGTGTTGATACGGTCGCCATGGCGTCCATTATTGTTGCCGGTTTGACCATGGCCATCGGCTCGATCGGCCCGGCGGTAGGTGAAGGCTGGGCGCTGTCCCGGGCATTGAGCGCTATTGCTCAGCAGCCCGACGAGGCAAATAACATTACGCGAACTCTGTTCGTGGGTCTGGCGATGATAGAATCAATTGCGATCTACTGCTTTGTAATATCCATCATATTGATCTTTGCCAATCCCTTCTGGAGCTATGTGGCAAAATAGGAGGTCAATGTGCAGATCGATTATTTCACAATATTTGCTCAAATCATTAATTTTCTAATACTGGTCTTCTTACTCCGCCATTTCCTCTACAGGCCGGTCACTAAATTGATGGAAGAGCGAGAGCAGAAAATAGTCTCCCGACTTCAAGAGATCGAAGAAAAGAAGAGCGAAGCGGAAAAAGAGTTGGAATCTTACCGCAAAATGTCGCAGGAGTTATCAAATAAACGCGAGGAACTACTGGCCAAAGCCTCCAGAGAGGCACAGGTCTTAGAGGCCGATCTGATGAAAAAAGCGCGCGAGGAATGTTGATGTTGAGCAGTGCCAATTGGTATCGAGATTTGCAGGCCCAAAGGGCAACACTGCTCGAAGACCTGAACCGGCGTGCAGGCGTTGAGGTATTCGCTATCGTTCGCCGCGCTCTTCGAGATCTCGCCAATGAGGATCTGGAACGCCAGATCATGGACATCTTCGTCAAACGTCTACAGAATATTGATAAATCAGAAAGTGAGATGGTTCGAGAATTTTATAAAAGCATCGATAAGGAGGTTACGGTGAAAAGCACCTTTGCTATCTCTGAAGAGATGCGCCAGAAGATCCTGGAGACTGTTCACGATCAAACCGGCATTGACGTGAATATTCAGTATGAGATCGCTCCGGAGTTGATCTGTGGCGTGGAGATGGACTCTCATGGCGCAAGAGTCGCCTGGAGCATTGCCAGTTATCTGAACACCCTGCAAGCAGATCTGTCGGAAGTGCTAACGAAAAGAAATGCTTGATCGCCGGCGGAGGGGCTAAGTAATGGAGAAGGACGAAAATAAGAAACTGCTGGGCTCTATAGCCGGCAACTTTGCGGCTATCAGTCAAACACTGGAAGACTACCAGCCAAAGCTCCGTTTTGAAGAGATCGGGACCGTGTCCTTTGTTGGCAACGGCATCGCTCGCGTAACGGGTTTGTCGCACGTAAAGTCAGAGGAGCTCGTCAGATTTTCCGGCGAGAAGTTCGCCATAGCTTTCAATCTCGATCCTGAAGAGGTCGCAGTTGTCATGCTCGACAAAAGCGTTGAGATCAAAGCCGGACAGGAGGTGCGCCGAACCGGAAGGGTCATGGATGTGCCTGTGGGAGAAGAGCTTCTGGGAAGAGTAGTAGATGCTGCCGGTTGGCCGCTTGACGGAGGAAAACCAATCAACGGTGAAAGACGACCCATAGAGCGTGTCGCTCCCGGCATTATGGACCGCGCTCCCGTTAGTGTTCCACTGCAGACCGGAATCCTGGTGGTGGATTCCATGATCCCGATCGGACGCGGCCAGAGGGAATTGATACTGGGCGATCGCCAAATCGGCAAGACCGCCATCGCCCTTGATACAATAATCAATCAGAAGGAGAAAGGTATAATATGTGTTTACTGTGCCATAGGGCAGCAACAATCCGCCGTCGCCAGAATGATTGCACAGTTACGTAAATATGATGCCATGAATAATTGCATCGTGGTCGTGTCTACAGGAGAGGACACACCCGGTTTGAATTTCATTGCCCCGTACTCCGCCACTACCATGGCCGAGTACTTCATGGAAAAAGGGCGGGATGTTCTGATTGTGTATGACGATTTAACCCATCATGCCAGATCCTATCGTGAGCTCTCTTTACTTTTGCGAAGGCCGCCAGGCAGAGAGGCCTTCCCTGGAGACATCTTTTACATTCATTCCCGTCTCCTGGAGAGGTCCACACACCTTAAGAGCGGTGGTTCTCTCACGGCATTGCCCATTATCGAGACTGAAGCTCAGGACATCTCCGCCTACATTCCCACCAACCTCATCTCCATTACGGATGGCCAAATTTATCTCTCACCGAAGCTGTTCGAAGAGGGCGTTCTGCCTGCCGTTGATGTGGGCAAATCAGTCTCGCGGGTGGGTGGAAAGAGCCAGCTTCCAGCATACCGTGATGTCAGCGGTTACCTTCGCCTCTCCTACTCCCAGTTTGAGGAGCTGGAGGCATTTGCACGCTTCGGCACCAGGCTGGATGCAGAGACTCAAAAGACTCTAGAACATGGACGGCATATTCGCGAGGTCTTATTGCAGCCCCAGTACGAACCGATTCAGGCTCCGGAGCAGATCGCGATTCTTCTGGCGACGACCGCAGGCGTCCTGGACGACATCCCTCTGGATGAAGTTGCCTATGTGAAAAAGAAGATAATAGAGACATTTTCCGAAAGGCTACCAGAATTGCATAAGCGGATTCAATCCTCTGAAAAGCTCACGCCTGAGGACCGGGATATGATATTGAATATGTCTCGAAGCCTCATCAAGGTGGAAAATAATAAGGCAGAAGCCCCGGAAAAATTGAGGAAATGACGGCAAGACTGAGGGAATAGATGGAAGAGCTGGAAAGCCTGAAAAGAAAGATCAAAAATGCCGAAGATCTGCAGTCGGTTGTAAAGATTATGAAGACGATATCGGCGTCCAACATTCGTGAGTACGAAAAGGCCGTCGAATCGCTCAGTGAGTACAACAAGACCATTGAGATGGGGCTTCAAATCGTAATGATGAATAAGCAGGATGAGTTTCAGATCACAAAATCCGGGGGAAGAAGAAAGTGCCTGGGTGCGGTGGTCTTCGGTTCCGATCAGGGGTTGTGCGGCAGTTTCAACGACGTGATTGCGAATTATGTGATCGATGAACTCAAAGTGATCGATCATGAAATGTGTTCGATCCTTGCCGTTGGTGAGCGCGTTATTTCACGCCTGGAAGAGGCAGGACAGCCTATTGATGCCCATTTTTCGTTTTTCGGAAACCCATCAGGGCATAGCTCAAGTTATGCTGGATGTGCTGGTCGAATTGGAGGAATGGCGAATGAACAGGGGAATCGATCAGATCGTCCTCTTCTATAACAAATCCGTTCCGGATGCAGTTTCCCGTCCCCATATGGTTTACCTCTTCCCGCTGGATATGGATTGGCTCCAGGAACTGGCGGAGAAGAAGTGGCCAGGTCGCACGCTGCCCACATTCTCCATGGATGCCGATAAACTCTTTTCTTCGCTGGTGCGCCACTATCTATTTTTCTCACTCTACCGCGCTTTTGTTGAATCGCTCGCAAGCGAGAATGCCAGTAGATTGGAATCCATGCAGATGGCAGAGAAAAATATAGAAGAACATCTGTTTGAGCTGAGTGTCCAATTTCATAGACGGCGTCAGACGGCCATCACCTCAGAACTGCTCGATGTTGTGACGGGATTTGAGGCCATAACTGGCGACGAGCACCGGATCTGATTTGAAGTGTTTCAGACTTTTTCAGACTTTCCACTGGTCTGCAGACTTATCAGGCTCCTCCTTCGGAAAGAGGGTGGGGGCCCAACATTTGGCTTTATTGGCATCAAACATCCGTTTATGCAGTATAGCCGGGTCTTATGCGCCCCCTTCTGCCATCTTCTTCATCCAATCGTGAGCAAAGATCTCGGCGTCTCCTGTCTCTATGACTTCGAGTATCTTTTGCGCCACATATTCCGCAGTATCACCGGGAATGGGATTGCCTTCCGGCAGCCTATTTTCGCCCTGTGGCTCAATAATCGTATTTTTTCCGAAATTGGTGAGGGTAATGTAGGGGTAGACGACGCTTACGATAATGTTATCTTTCCTCAGCTCTTCACGCGCAGTCAGGCTAAGACCGGCCAGAGCTCTTTTCGAAGACGAATACACGCCCAGGTTCGGCAAATGCATAAGCGCCGTGCCGGAGCTGATGTTGATTATCGCACCCTGCCCTTGCCTTCTCATGATCGGAATGACCTGCTGCATGGCAATGAGCGGCCCCGCCAGGTTCAGATCGAAGATATGATGGAACACATCGAGATCGGTCTTTTCCAGGGTTGCATAATACCCTTGTCCGGCATTATTGACCAGAATGTCAATCCGCCCAAAGTGATCCCTCGTTTGTTCCACCATTCTCTTGATTTCGGTGGGCTTTGTCATATCGGCAGGAATCGCTATTGATTCGGGAAGCTCTTTTGATAGCTTCTCCAGCTTCTCTTTTGAGCGGGAAATGAGTGCAAGTTTTGCGCCTCGTTCTGTGAGAAGCTTTGCTGTGGCAAGGCCAATTCCTGATGAGGCTCCCGTTACAATAACTATCTTATTCTTAACATCCATAAAATTCACATCTCTTCTCCAATAATACGTCATAATAATTCTTAAACTAAACGCTTTATGTCCTCAGATTTGCCAAAATATAGCTGCGTTCTCATAGCCGGACCCTTTTCTGCCGATCCATGTGCCTGATGTCGCAGATTCAACTTAGGATAATTGTCAAGATCTTCTTCAACCCGAGCGTTTCTCCAGATGCCTCTTTTGGTGGAGAAAGTCTGCAATGATACTTGTCCTTGAAAGCCTTATTATGTTTCTCACTTTGTACTATAATTCGCAATCTGTGTCATAAAAGGCTTATATGTACATGCTAAACAGCTATGCTACAGAACAAGTGTGACATCATTCGATGCGCAACCTTTGCATTGGATGAATGCGAAAGATCGGAGGTAAGGGCAATGAATGAAAATGAGGCACTGATTCGAAGGCGTGAGCTGCTCTTTGAGAGGATATCGAAGATGAACAATGAAGTCGAAAAAATCGACCAACGAATAGCTTTTCTGCAGAGGGCGGAAGCGTCTGGGCTCGTTGATCTATTTCAGACTCAAGAGCGGTTAGCAGAGGAGGTGTTCTGATTGAATTCGTTGTCGGTTAATGAGATAGTGAAATTTTCATCCCGTAGGGGTGCACATAAAAAGGATGTCGAATATTTCCTGAATACGGTTGGGCAGGCCGGCACAGAGGAAGGCGCTCTCATGAACCTGTATTACGATGCGCGTCTCTTTAGCTGGAATATTTCGACAATAAGGGCCATCGAGGCCGGCATAAAGTCGGCTTATGATGAAGAAGCGGATGCTGATGCGCATGTTGTGGAAAAGGCAATCGAGACTCCTCTGCCCGGAGGCGCTTACTCGCTTTGGCCGCAAATCAGCTACAGAACCCAGGCAGATGTGTCTTCGCTCGTTAGTTGACACGGATCTGCCTCTTACTTCCTTTTATAATTGTCTTGTCTTCGCTCAACCCATTGATCGATTCTGAGCGGTGTTATCTTTCCGTTTCCAGATAGATTTATATCACGTTTTTGATAAGATTTTAAAAATATTTGTCTGGCCAGATCGGTGCGGTGGTCGAGGCCATCCTGTTATCGATTTGGGCTTCGATTATGAAGGCCCTGCCCGGCAGAGTCTCGAGAAATCGCATGACGCCGTGTGGACGTGGTTACTCGCCCGCCCCCTCCTCTGCGGCCCCTTCTTCGTCCTCCTTTTCTTCCTCTAGTGGCTCTTCGAGGCCTTCGAATGCCTTCTTCAGCAGGCCAATCGCAAAATCGATGACAGCCCGGCCACGCAGGTCGGGACCTGCATCCTCATCGAGCAGATCTTCATAGAACTCACTGGTCACTTCCTCGTAATCATCATCCGTGTACTCCAGGTTGCTGCTATCTTTTATCTCCTCCTGTAGCATGATCGTGGCATCTTCCAGGAGAGCGTGGTCTTCCTTGGTGGGAGTGCCCAACTCGAGTTTGGTAAAACAGCTGTCGAGCGCCTGCATGCGACTGTAATCATTGGCTCCCAGGATATCATTAATATCTCTCTTCACGGAAGCGACTTTACCCGTATCTTCTATTCCATCATTTTTCTGCATTTATCATTCACTTCCTCATCATTAGCCACGTTAGTCTGAAAATCGGTATGAATTAGCTGAATATTTCTGAGAATTTTCATCTTTCAACAGTCATCCTATCGGGCTAGACCCCGGGTCCCTGGAGGGGACGGCATCTTTCGGAGGGAGTCTTACAACGGTGAACCAGAAATTTTCAATAGACTTGACTACATTTATGAATTGATCGAAGTCCACCGGTTTTGTGATGTAACAGTTGGCATGCAGTTTATAGGTCGCAATAATATCTTTCTCAGCCTGCGAGGTGGTCAGGATCACTATGGGTATGTTTTAAGATCGGGGTCCATTTTGATCTCAGCCAGCACTTCGCGTCCATTCTTCTTTGGCAGGTTGAGATCCAAAAGGATCAAGTCAGGTCTTGGCGCATTTGCATAATTGCCAACACGCTTCAGAAAGGCCATGGCGTCCATTCCATCAACGGCCACGTTTATGATGTTGGCAACCTTTCCTTCCTTGAGAGCTTCTATTGTCAAACGCACGTCACCGGGATTGTCCTCCACCAAAAGAATCTCAATCGGACCGAATGCCGTTTCATACCCCATTATCATCCATCTCCAACAGCCAGCAAACTATGGATGAGAAACTCCGAATTCCAGGAACTCCCTCCGGTACCATGCCTTAAGATAGGCATTCATTTTATAAGAATATTATGAGATCACTATCCAAATAGTGCAGTTTCTCAATATCTCTCATACCATTTTGAGATTATGTAGTACCGTGCTAGTAAGATATTCAAATTAGAATTGAGATATGTAACTCTTATAGAAGAATTGTGCGTTATCAACAATTGCTCCTTCGATAGTGCTATGACATTATGCTAATGCGGGATAATTACTATAACTGCAAGAGCCCTCTACCCATACCTTTAGATCATTTCAAGGCAATTAGTATTCAAATGGTGTTGCTGCCCGACTCCTACACTATATGATGGAACCGATTCCGCCCTATGACTTCAGTCTAACTGTCAGGAAGCCCGCGGGCTGGCCTCTATTTACTCCTTTCGAGGTCTATGAGGAGCGCACCCTCTGGACGGCAGCCCATATCAGAGGCCATCTTGGTAGGAGTCAAGCTCGCCTCAAGAGGTACCTTGAAGCATCCGAAGATTGCGGCGACCATCTTCTTGAAGGGCGGTCCGGCTTCTGAAAAATTGGACGAGATCGAGAGCTCTCTGGCACACAGCCTCGACGCCGACGGCAGTCTGACCGAATTCTATGAACTTGCCAACGAGGATGACATTTTGAAGCACGCGATCGAGGATCTCTACGGGATGCACAGCACGGGACCTGTCACAATCTTCCCGGAGGCGGCCCTCGCGATTCTGCTCCAGATGGCGCCCTTAAAGCGAAGCGACGAGATGATGAGCTGCTTCATTAGCAAATACGGCGAGACGGCGGAGTTTGACGGAAGAGGCATCAACGTCTGGCCGCGGCCGGAGAGGATAGCCAGGCTAGACCCGGCGGACCTGGCCAGTGCCTGCAAACTCGGCTACAGGTCCAGGCATCTGGTGAATCTTGCCAAGATCGCTGGAGGACGAAGCCTTCCCGACGATGGAGGAGCTGGAGAGACTCGTTCCAGATGAAGCCAGGAAGAGACTGCTGGAGCTGCCGGGCATAGGCGATTATTCTGCAGATATAATAAATCCGCACGGCGGGTTTCCCATCGATGCCTGGTCGGTGGAGGTCTTCAGCAAGCTGTTCTATGGCGAAGTGCCTGAGGACAATAGGAAGGCGATAGAAGGCATAAAAAGGGAGGGCCTGCGCCGGTGGGGCAAATGGTCCTGGATGGCTTTCTTTTATGTGGTGCAGGATCTAGGGAACCTATCCAGAAAGCTGAATATCGAGCTCAGGCTGGAATGATAAGGACGATCTATTTTGTTCCTAAATCTAACACCTCTGATAACCCCATTGAGACCGCTTATGAATTTCGCCAGGTCTGCTTTTCTGTGGTTGTCATCAACTGCATTTTCATATCTGGATATGAAAACATCTACGTCTTCAAAGAATGTAGGGAAAGCGTTGCTAATCTTTTCTATACTGTCCAACACCATCTTATCGTGATCCAATCCGAGCTTTGCACTCTTGTTAATTAATCCATCCGAGATTAGCCTTAATTATCGCGTCTCCCAATGCAGCCCTGGCATCGATCGGCCTGCCCTGTGCAACATCTGCCGAAACTTTTTTGATGAATTTTGCGAGAAAGGATTTCTCTCTGGTCTTTAGGGGCAAAGCGTTGATCAGATTCTCGATCTTATCCCTATTCTTGGTGGGATCTGAGAGCCTCCGCATTGCCTCATCCAAATCTGATTTGCTTATAGGTACGATCTCCGTCAGCTCCGGGGCGGCATTGACAGTTGCATCAGTGACGGCTAACCCAATCAATTCTCTTCCGATTGTGTTGATTGCGCTGGGGAGCTACTGCATCTTCCGTCCCGGTTCCTGAGTTCTTCAGTGCTGCCTGAATGCTTATCCAGGAAACCATTCTCGATGTCTTTAACGCATTCTCTGCCCACCTGTTTTGTGAGGGCATAAGCGGCTAAGCTATTGGCGCCCGGGCCAACGATTGGAATCCAGTTAATTACCGTATCCGCAATGATAGTGCCATTGACGGTAAGGCGAACGATTGCATGGCCAATATGAACCGCCTGCACTCCAGGATCAGAAATATCGTATAGATTGCAGATGTCAAGGATCATCTTAGTTGTAAGGGCGGTCAATGGGATTCTGTCTGCTCCAAATTGTCCGCCCAGATGGCCAGCTACGAAAGCAGTGCCTGCGTGAAGTTTGGCATACGTCTCTATAATCTCTTCCGCCGCAGCATTTTTCTCCTTGAGTTCTTGCCCGGTAAATCTGTGCATACTCGTTTTGCCCCTTGATTATTATGATTGTCATATACTATATATTCTTCCAGATCTGGGAATGTCCACGAGCTACGGCAGGAATGATATCTTATTATGTCATTGCGATTTATTATATCAATTTGATTTCATAACTATCCCCAAAATCTCTTCGTCCTGGCGTACTCTCTTTCCGCCTTCAGGATATCCCTGTAAAACTCCAGCTCATCGCTCTGCCGTTTTCCCACTACCCGTGCTGCCGTCTCCGGCCCCAGGCCCCGGCTGGCCAGGGCTATTGCGGCAGTTTTGCCGTAGCTCAAGACCAGATTGGCATTCCGGAAGACCCTCTTGGTTCTGCGCTTCTCCTCGGCGGTCTTCTTCTTCTCCGGCTTCTTGACGATCTTGATCTCCTCTTCCTCCCAGGGCTTAAGTGCGGCTACCATGCGAGATCCGCATATGGGGCACTCCGGCTGCTCGGGCACGCGCTCGACCTGGCGCATGGACTTCCACTTCTTGCAGTTCACGCAAAAAAGCAACACCCGATCGTTCATGATCCTGTTCTTGAGAAGGTTGATGACTGCAGCATCGGCATGCTTACCAGGGAAATATTCCTGGATATTTATAGAATATTATGGTGTTCCAGTGGGTTGAGCTGTTTGCTCAAGAGACCGGCGGGTCAGAAGATACCAGGATGAAACGGTGTTGAAACGATCGGCAGGCTCAAATAGCGGTACTGCCTGGACGCCCTGAACACGCTGGTCCACAGCGTAGGTATAGATCGGATAATAGAGCGGCAATGCGGGGAGCTCTCGCGGCAAAAACGACCTGGAAATTGCGGTAAAGACGGGCACGTATGTTCATGTCTGCAACGACTCGCGCCTGTTCCAAGTATTCGCTGGCGGTACGATTGTCCCACTGCGAATAATTCTGACCGCTGGTAATTTCAGCCTGGTGCCAGAACGGATAAGGATCCGGGTCATAGGAGCGGCTTAAATCCAGGTCCACCAGGGCAGCCTGATAGGTGCGTGGAGTCAGGAAATCGGTAAACAGGGATTCATACGACACCGCCTGGAGTTTTACTTCAACGCCGATGGCGGCCCAATTTTGCTGGATGGCTTGGGCAAGCTGAGCGTGGGCGGCATCATCCGGATAAACCATGGTAAATGACAGTAAAACCGTATCCTTGGCGCGTACCGTCCCATCGGGGGGAAGTACGTAGCCGGCAGCCTTCAAGCCATCCACCGCGGAGGTTGGATCAAATGCAATCTGCTGAACACCGTCGTAATAAGCCCAGGTAAGCGGCAGGAGCGGGCTGTTGGCGACAATGCCCTGTCCCTTGCAGCAAATTATCCACCATCCACTGGCGATTTAGACCAGCCATTAACGCAAGACGAATATTTTTATCCTGGAAAAATGGGACATCGTTATTATCAAGGTTAAATAAGACCATGGACAAGCGTGGCATCCGGCTGGAATAGCAGGCGAGATTCGGGTCGGAGCAGGCGGAGGCAAACAAATTGGAAGGTACCTGGCTGATCCCGAGGACTTCGCCTGCCTTGTAAGCAGCCAGAGCCAAATCTGCTGTGGGGTAATAGCGAAAAACGACCTGTGATACGAACGGAACCTGACCGTAATATTTATCCGAGGCATTGAGAACCACGCCAGTGATCTGCCCATTATCCACGGTCAAATGGTCAAATTTATAAGGTCCGCTGCCGACTGGCGCCAGATTGAAATCCGGTACTTGAGAGTTGATCAGCTGTGATGGAGGATCAGAAGGTGCTGAGGTAACACCCCAAAAGTCAAATAGTCCAGGAACGGTACAAACGGTTCGGGGAGGGTAAATTTAATATTCTTATCGTTAAGGCGGGTGATTTGTACCTGGTCCCACATGGAGCGGACATCAGCAGAAAATGCAGAATTTTGACTTCGAAGAAGGCTGATGGTAAACAACACATCGTCACTTGTGACCGGCGTTCCATCCTGCCACATGGCGCCGCTGCGCAGGGTGACGTTATAAACCGTGCCGTCGGGAGTAACCCCCCAAGACTCGGCCAAGTCAGGCTGCGGGACGCCGCTCGAGTCGAACTTGATCAGGCTGCTAAAAAGCAAGCGATCCACATCACGATCGGCAGGATTATTCAGGTCAAGCAATGGATTCAGGCGTCCAAAGGAGCCAACCAATGCCTCCGTATAAATCCCCCCGCTGGCAGGTTCAGGCTGGATGGGATTGAGGGTGGGCTGCTGGGTCAGCAATAAAACTGCCACAACGATCAGTGTCAGCACAACCACCAGGATTTGCCAGCGCAATTTTTTCATATTGGAATAAAGAAAGGCCGCTCGCAGGCACAATTCATCTTTCCGGCGAGGGCCTTCCTTATCAACAATAATTATTGGTGAGCAGAGACGATCACCGAGGTAATAGCCAGGATAAAGAATAATACGCTAAATATGATCGTAACCCAAAAAGAGTCTTCTCAATGCCGCGCCGGGCGGTAAAAACGGTTCCCGGCATCCGAACCCGTCATATTGCCCAAGCCAGCGCCCTTGCTTTGAAGGATAATGCTGATCACCAGGGCAATTGATGTTAAAATCAAAGAACCGTCGAGAAAGTTTTGCATTTGTCAGCCTCCAATAATTTTAGCCGACAAATTATACCTGTTTATTGGATAATCCGTCAAACAAGGTTCCCGGGGGGAAAAGCGATTATTGATAAATAGCCGCTTTTGGAGATCTCTTCCTTTAGTCACTACCAGTTACTCATGTTGGTTTTCAAATGAGCCTAAGACCGATAAATATATAACCTCCAGGATTTCGTATGCACGATTTGACAGTAAATTTGCACATGCACACTACGTACTCCGATGGATCCGGAACACACGCGGACCTTGGGAATATTGCCCTGAAAACCGAAGTGGATGTGCTGTTGGTAACCGACCATAATGTGCTGGTAGACGGGGTAAATTCATATTACCGGGAGGGCAAACAGCCGGGTGCTCGTGCTGGCTTGCGAAGAAATCCATGACCAGGGGCGCAACCCACAAAAAAACCATATGCTTGTCTTTGGAGCGGACAGGGAACTGGCACCTGTCGCTAAAAACCCGCAAGTGCTGATTGACGCGGTGCATGAGGCCGGAGGATATCTGTTTCATTGCCCATCCATTCGACCCGGCGATGCCGGAGTTCGGTGAGACGGATATTTCCTGGGACGACTGGACTGTGAGCGGGTATACCGGGATTGAGCTCTGGAATGGATTCAGTGAACTTAAAAGTGTGGCAAAAGGGAAATGGAGCGCAGTGGGACTATGCATTCTTCCCGGAACTGATCCCGCATGGTCCTTTACCAGAAACTCTGAATAAATGGGACGAACTGACCACAAAGGGGCAGCGGGTGGTGGCAATAGGCGGCGGAGATGCACATGCCGAGCATTTATCCCTGGGCCCGCTCAAGAAAATCATCTTCCCTTATGAATACCATTTTAAATCGTATCAATACCCACGTTCTCACACCCACACCCCTGACCGGCGACCTGTCGACGGGACAAGAAAATGGTCCTGGATGGGTTAGCTGCGGGTCATTGTTTCGTGGGTACGACCTGCCGGCGGCAACCAGGGGATTCCAATTCTCAGCCCAAAGCAAATTCATGAGAGCCGATAATGGGCGATGAAATCAAATTCACGGGTCCGATCACACTCCAGGTCAAATTACCCAGCCCGGCTAGAGATCCAGACTGGTAAAAAATGGAACGGTCGTGAAAATGCAACAAGGAGAAGCGATGGTAATTATCATCGACGAACCGGGGGTATACCGGGTGGAAGCCTACCGACAATTCCTTGGGAAGGCAGCGGGGTTGGATATTCAGCAATCCGATCTATATCAAATGAGGACTCCCCAAAACCGCCCTTATCGTTTACAATACACCCCGTTCAAGCCGCCCCGCGGCTTGCCTTCCGCCCCCGGCTCACCCACGGTGAATGTCCGGGAGCATATCCCGAGGAAAGGAGGTTTTCCTTATGCGTCACTATGAGCTTGTCTGTATTGTCCATCCCGATCTGGACGAGGCCGGATTTAACGGCGTCGTTGAAAAGGTCAAAGGCTGGGCAGTCGAGACCGGCGGCAGTGGTTGATAAAGTGGAGATCTGGGGTCGCAAGCGCCTGGCTTATACCATCAAGAAACATCGCGAAGGCCAATACGTGCTTTTCAATCTCAGTCTCGAACCCACTGCCACCGCCACCATGGACCAGAATTTACGTTTCCTGGAACCGGTCATTCGATACATGATCACTGCAGTTGAATAATAAATTAGTCAACGATCGGATTTTGTATTTGGCTTTCGAGCAAGGAGGACGCCATGAGTTGAGGATTGAACAAGGTAATGGTGATCGGACATTTGGGTCGCGACCCGGAAATGCGATACACCCCTTCGGGTAGACCAGTGACAACATTTACGGTTGCCACCAGCCGTTCCTGGAACACTGCCGATGGCGAACGTCATTCCGAGACCGAGTGGTTCAACGTCGTCACATGGGGCAACCTGGCTGAGATATGCAAGCAATACCTGTGAAAGGACAGCAGGTTTACATCGAAGGACGCCTGCAAACCCGGCATTGGGAAGATAAGGAAGGCGTCAAGCATTCCACCGTTGAGATCATCGCCAATGAAATGATGATGCTGGGGGAGCGCCGTGAAGCCAGCAGCCACCCTATCACGGCGGAGAAGAACCTGTCGCGGCGGAAGAAGCCGAAGTGCCGCCAGCGGAAGACGAATTCCCGTTCTAACCACCATTAACCTGCAGCGATATTACAATTAACTTAGCATTCGCTGCTCAAAAGAACAGAATTGGAGTTAAAGTATTATGGAACGTGAATCTCGTAACGATAGTGATATGGACCAGGGCGGTGAGCGCACGTTATTTTGCCCGCCCGAAAGTGTGCCAGTTCTGTGCAGACAAGCACCTCACAATAGATTACAAACAGGCGGACGTACTGCGCCGACTGGTGACGGAAGAAGGAAAAATCCGACCACGCCGCCAAACCGGTACATGCGCAAAGCACCAGCGTGTGCTGGCAGGAGCGATCAAACGCGCCCGCCACATCGGCCTGCTTCCATTTTCAGGCAGCGAACGCGAAGACCGATAATTATTCGTTTTTTGAAGGGGCAAGGTTAAATTGCATGCCCCAAATTGTCTATACGCATGTTGTTTCGGTGGAAATGGGAGAAATTCCGAGAACCACCCGCAATGGCATGACAAACCCGGTTGAGGCATTATGGCTAAGGATAAAGTAACCAAGATTGCATCCAAGAAACACCTGGCGCGCCTGGAACGTGAACGCCGCCAAACCCGATTAATAACCAGCATTGCCATTGGCGTGGTGGTCATCATCGTTGGACTGATCGGATATGGGATCCTGAATGAAACCGTATCTAAAAGCCCAACAACCAGTGGTCACGGTCAATGGGAAATCGGTCAGCCTGCGTGAATTCCAGGTGCAGGTGCGCGTGGCGCGCCAACAATACATTGACCAGTACATGCAATATTACCAATTTGCACAGATGTTCGGGATCGACCCTACCACCGACCCGAGTATGTCGCAAACATTAACACAGATAGAGACCCAACTGGCAACACCTTCGAACATAGGCCAGGCAGTGATCGATAACATTACCAACGACCTGCTGATCCGAAAATATGCGGCAGCCAACGGGATCGTTGTTACAGCAGCGGATATTGACAAGGCTGTCCACGACGCCTTCGGCTATTTCCCGGATGGAACACCGACCCCCACCCTGACTGCCACACCATTTTCATATTCGACCCTGGACGCAACACAATTGGCGATGGTATCTCCCACCCCATTGCCAACGAACACACCCACTCAGACCCTGGCGCCTACGCCAACGTTCGACCTGAACGCGACGGCAACAACGATCCCCACCATTACGCTCACTCCTACGATCACCGCCGTCCCAAGCATCACGCCCACGGCGACGCCATATACTCTGAGCGGCTTCCAAACCAGCTATACAAAAGCGCTTGCCGATTATGCCAAACTGGGCATGAATGAAGCTGACTTTAGGAAACAATTCTTTGAAAGCCCACTATTGCGGCAAAAAGTCGAGGCAGCATTAACCGCCAATGTGCCCCACGCCCAGGAAGAAGTCTGGGCTCGTCACATCCTGGTTGCAGACGAAGCGACCGCCCAATCCATCCAGGCGCAACTGGTGGCAGGTGCAGATTTTGCCACCCTGGCAGCCCAGACTCGATCGATACGGGCAGCAAGGATAAGGGAGGAGATTTGGGGTGGTTTGCAAAAGGAACAATGGTGCCCGCATTCGAAACCGCTGCATTTTCCCTGAACATCGGTGAAATCAGTCAACCTGTCCAATCGACAGACGGATGGCACATCATCCAGGTGCTGGGGCACGAGATCCGCCCACTGACCGAGACTGAATACACCAATAATCTCACGGCTCTATTCAATCAGTGGCTGTCCGACCAGAAATCAGTCTCCACCGTGGTGATTGCCAGCGACTGGACCTCCAACATCCCAAGCGAACCAAGTCTTCAAAGCGCATTCAACAATCTGTATGCGACCGCGACGGCATATGTCCAGCAAAATCCCCCACCTGCAACCACACCCACGGAATTGACAACACCGACCCCCTAAAATATCTTTTACGTAAATTTTAGGTACAAAAAGCGGTTGGCTATATGCCAACCGCTTTTATTTACAGATTTAGAATGAACGACATGCTATTTCAGGTATTCCTCGGTGATTTCATCCAGCTTCAAGCTGATGATCTGGCTGGAAGAATCACGCCCCATCGTTACGCCGTAAATTACATCTGCCGCCTGGACTGTATTACGATTATGGGTGATGATTATGAACTGTGTATCCTTGCTCAACTCCAGAAGCTCATCCCGGAAACGTCCGACATTGGCTTCATCCAACATAGCGTCGACCTCGTCCATGACGCAAAATGGGGTGGGAGAGACCTTGAGCAGGGCAAACACCAAGGCTATGGCGGTAAGACTGCGCTCACCCCCCGAAAGGAGGGAAAGTCCCTGTTCACGCCGCCCGGGGAGCCGGGCTTCGATATCGATGCCCGTCTCGGTCAGGTTATCTGGATCGGTCAAAGTCAACCTTGCAGATCCGCCAGCGAATAAGCGATGGAAAATTATATGGAACTCCTCAGCCACAGCGTCGAACGTTTTCTGAAATTCACGGCGGGTCATTTCATCAAGCTCAGCAATCACCTGGCGAAGATCGGTTTCAGCTTTGCGTAAATCCTCCACCTGGGCGGTCAGGAAGGCATGCCGTTCCTTGACCGATTGATATTCTTGCTGCGCTTCCGGATTAACGGCACCCATCCTGCGCAACTGCGCACGCTGGCGGGTCATGTTATCTTCCAAATCAGGAGCCAATTCGGTTACCAAGGGCAATTGTTCCACCAGTCCTTCAAACGGCAACGGCACAGGACCGGTGACATCATTGGTATATTCGAAGGCGACCAGACCAAAATCATCCTCGATGCGCTGCCTTAAATTCACCAGGGTTTCCTGCCGGCGGCTGACATCCAATTGAACCTGGTTATAAGCCCGCTCCACCCGGGAAAGGATAGCTTGTTCTTCCGTTTCCTTGGTCTGCCACTCCGCTTCCTGTGCCACGGATAATTCCAGAGTTTTCTCTGCAGGTGCGATCAATTCGCGAAGTTCATCCAACTGTGAGTTAATCCCCGCAGTCTGACTGCGCAGGTTTTCCCGTTCATTTTCCAATTCCTGTAATGAGGCATCGATTTCCGGCAGGCGCAACTCGGATTTTCCCTTTTGTTCCAGCAAGCGCTGGATCTCCTGGCGACGCTCATTCAGCCTGGTCCTGGCATCACTCAAGGCGAGTTTCCCCACAGCGGAGCGCGTCCCCCAAAGGGTTACCTGGTCCTGGAAATCTTCCAGGGAGAGCATTGCAAGTTTAGACGATTTCGTCCTCAAGGTCTCCTGGGCGAGGGCAGTTTCCTGTTCGTTCCCGGATAGCTCCATGGAAGATTTCTGGTGTTCAGCTTTGGCCTGCGATATTTCCAGCTCCAAAGTTTTTTTCTGGTCAATCTCCCAATCCAACTGGCGACGAACAGTGTCTGCTTTAACCTGGGATTGACGTTCAAAATCCCGGGCGTTTTCCAACAGGGCTCGTTTTGCTTCGACTCCTTTTTTTTGGACGAGGGCCAGCTGGCGGGCATCTTCCAACAACCCGGTCAATTTTGTGGTTTCACTTTCCATCACGCTGACCTGATGATCTGCATCCGCAAGAATTTCCTGCAATTCGCGGCGTTGGCGCGGGCGACCCAAGACAGCAGTTTTATTTGGTTTGCCCGCCACGACCTCACCTGTTGCATGAAACACTTCTCCCCGAAGGGTAACTGCACGGGTCTGCTTCGGCATTCCAGCAAGAACATGCCTGGCTGCAGACCGGCTGCGAACAACCAATACCTGTCCCAGGAGTAAATCCAACACGGGCCGGATATCAGCAGGCGCTTTTACCAATTCAGAGGCAACACCCAAACAATTCGCGTCCGGATTGTATTTCAGAGTTGAAGACGGGGAAAGCCAATCGAGGGGAAGGATCGAAGCCCGTGAAGCATGATCTGAATCAAGCAAAGCAAGCGCCTGCTCAGCATCATGTCCGGATACCAAAAGAATCGAATCAGTAAATTCACCAAGCGCAGCGGAAATCGCCACCTCCAGGTCCACCGGAACATCCAACACCGAAGACAGTGCACCGCGTGTTCCATTAAGCCTGGATTGACGGGCAGCTTCGAGCAAAATTTTTGCACCATCGGCATACCCGGTTAATGATTGTTCCGCCTGATCGAGTACATCGAGTTGGGCTTTTAGACGGGCTTGTTCAGCTTTTTTAGCCGAGGTTTCAGCATCCCGGCGCTTAATATTTTCCTCCATGTCGGAAAGACGATTTTGCACCCCCTGGAGTTCCTTTTCTGCCTGCTGGATGGCAGATTCCGATTTCTGGCGAATTTCTCCCGCAGCTTTAAAATCATTCGTATATAACCTGGAATTTTTTTCGTTCTGCTCAATAGAATGGTTAATCGTTTCCAGTTTTTGTTCCTGCGTTTGCGTCCGGGCACTTAATTCATCAAGATGAGCCTGGAACCCGGCTCGCTGGGTGGACAGTTCATCCATCTTTTTTCGAGCTGCTTCCAAGTCCAGTTCCAAAGCAGCTTTTTCGGTCAGGCGTTCATTCAGAGCAACCTGAGCTGCATCTGCCTGGGCTCGAGCTTCGTCGAAATCCCTGAGGAGGCCGGCGGTCTCAGCCTCAGCTGCCGTAACGCGTTCTTCTGCGATTTTTGATTCCTCAGCAAGGCGGGATTGTTCGGATAAAACCGTCTGGCGATTATCCAGAAGGAAACGCTGACGCTCATCCAATTTGGCAAGGTCGCCGCTAATCGATTCACGGGTCTCGTGTAATTGCGCTGACTGTCGGTGCCAAGAATTCAACCTGGCGCGCAAGTCGTTTATCTGGTCGCGAAAACCGGAAAATTCCTGGCGCACATGCTGATAAGAAGCGCGCGCTTCGGATAACCTGGTTTCCTGAGTATGCAGCAATGTGTTGGCTTCGGTCAAATTTTGCTGGGCGCTGTGCCAATGATATCCATACCATTCGTGCATGAGAACGCGCAAATCAGCCTGCACCTGGGTATATTCACGAGCACGACCAGCCTGTCGTTCCAGGCTTTTCAAGCGCGGCTCCAACTCAGCCAGGATATCCAGAACACGATCGAGATTCCGCAGGGAGGATTCCAGTCGATGCAGTGCTTCTTCCCGGCGGGACCGATACAGGCCGATACCGGCTGCCTCTTCGAAAAGCCGCCGGCGTTCGTCGGCTTTTAATGCAAGGGACGCATCCACCAATCCTTGCCCCAGGATGGTATAGGTTCGCTCGGATAGTCCGGACTGCGCCAATAATTCATTTATATCTTTCAACCTGACGTGCTGGCTGTTGAGAAGGTATTCGTTGCGACCATCCCGGTAAGCACGACGTGACAGCCCGACCTCAGAGAAATCCACCGGCAGCCAACCGCCATTGTTATCGAAGATAATTCCAGCCGAAGCCATACCGGCACGGGAGCGTTGTTCGGATCCGGTGAAAATCATATCTTCGGTCTTTTTAGCACGCAGGAGGCTGTAAGTCTGTTCCCCCAATACCCAGCGGAGGGCATCGGCGATATTGGATTTACCGGAGCCATTCGGTCCAACAATGGCGGTTATCCCTTCAGCAAATTCAAATTTCGTCTTTGCAGCGAAGGTTTTATATCCATGAAGTTCAAGGGATTTCAGTCGTAAAGGCATTTTTTATCTTGAGGAAGGTGATTAAGATTTTTCAATTGAGTTCAGGGCAGCCTGGGCGGCAGAACGTTCTGCTGCCTGCTTGTTATGACCACTACCCCGCCCATAAGCGGTCCCATTGATCTGTACTTCGATTTCGAATATCCGCAAGTGGTCCGGACCATTAACAGAAACAGTAACATACCTTGGGATCCCCAACCTTTGACCCTGTGACCATTCCTGTAGCCTGCTTTTCGGATCGCGCAAATCAGACGAGAGCATGATCTGTTCGCCGACTTGTTCAAGCAGGGGATGGACCAGATGCTGGATGGTGGAAATATCGTTTTCCAAAAAAAGCGCCCCGATCAAGGCTTCGAAGGTGGCGCATAACAGGACATCCTTCTGGCGTCCTCCAGCGTTGTCTTCCCCGTGCCCCAGCCGCATGGCTGACCCAAGGTCAAATGTTCGGGCAAATTCCGCCAGCTGCTCGGTACATACCATCGCCGAGCGCATACGGGTCAGTTCCCCTTCCGCCATCTCCGGGAAATGATTATACAGCCAGGCACCGGCAACAAAATCCAATACCGCGTCACCGAGGAATTCCAATCGTTCATTGTCTTCCAGGGCCTCCTGGTGCTCATTGACATAGGAGCGGTGTGTGAGGGCACGCGTCAGTAACAATAAATTTTTTGCGGGAAGATTTCAACCGTTGTGCCAACTCGGCCGGAGATTGTTCGCGATTTTTATCCGGAATGTGGTTCATGCAAACCTTCCGGAACCCAGGGAGCGCCAACACTCCCGTCTCGATTCCCGGACCTGCCTCTTGTTCAATGCGGTGATCGATGAACCTGGAGCGGAATATGACGGGTACAGCGTTCGCGGCCACTAAGTTCCAACTCTGGTAAATGTGGAGCAGATTGTAACCCGATTCAGGCGCGCTGACCAGCGTCTATGATACAATCGCGCAGTTCAAACGAAGGAGTCACGCATGGCAGAACCCATCGCCGAAGAAACACTTTTCCTGCATAAGGCTGAATTAGGACTGGGAACATGGAGCTGGGGGGATCGCACCATGTGGAATTACGGTCATGGATACGCCGAGACCGACATCGAAGAGGCTTTCAATACCACCATCGCGGCAGGAATAAACTTAATGGACACCGCTGAAGTATACGGAGGGGGGCGCTCAGAGAGATTTCTTGGACAATTCTTGAAGACATCGCCCACTCCAATCCTGGTGGCGACCAAGTTCATGCCTTATCCGTGGAGATTGAACCGCGGTGCCCTCATGCATTCACTCGACCTAAGCCTTGAACGATTGGGGTTAAGCCATGTTGACCTGTATCAAATCCACTGGCCTTTCCCACCCATGCCGGTCGAGTTCTGGGTCGAAGCACTCGCCAAGGCAGTCAAATCCGGAAAGGCACTTGCAGCCGGCGTGTCAAATTACAGCAAGATGCAAATGCAGAGAGCGTATACAATCCTTTCCAAGTACAACCTACCCCTGGCATCCAACCAGGTTGAGTATCATCTGCTCAACCGGACGATCGAGAAGAATGGGCTGCTTGATCGCTGCAACGAACTGGGCGTGAGATTGATTGCATACTCCCCCTTGGCGAAAGGACTGCTAACCGGCAAGTATTCGCTCGAATCGCCTCCGCCAGGATTGCGCGGCCGCCAACCCGCGGGAAAGATGAAAGCACTCCCCAGCCTTATCGCCTTGATGACTGAAATCGGCAAGAGCCATCAAGACAGGACCCCCAGCCAGGTGGCACTAAACTGGCTTATTTGCAAGGGAGCCCTGCCGATTCCGGGAGCAAAAAATGCCAAGCAGGCAGCGCAGAATGCGGGCGCCAAGGGTTGGAGGTTGACCCCGGAAGAGGTGAAAGCACTGGATCAAGCCAGCGACAAATTCACCAGGTGACCCAATGGGACGATTGAGACCAATCGTCCTTTTTTATTTTAATATTTGGAAAAGATTGCTGAAATCATCCGTCCATAATTTGACGGGAGAGATGTAGTCCTTCATCGGGGCGGCATGGGAGCGTATGGCAGGTATGTCCAGGATTGCAGGCTGGCGGGCCATCACCATCCACAAGGAGGGGAAAGTTTCGGGAAGCTGCCCAGGGTCGCTTATTACGACCCTGCTCAAGCCAAGATGATCCGCTAACGTCCAGACCACGGGCACCAAATCAAGATGACGATTGGAAATATTGACCGCCAGGATCCCACCCGTACGAAGATGCTGCAAATAAAGAGAGAAGGCTTCCACATCCAGTAAATGCATTGGGATGGAATCGCTTGAAAAACAATCCAGGATCAATACATCGAATTGTTGAGATCCAGTTGCAGCCAGTTCGTTTTCGAGAGAAAGGCGGGCATCTCCGGGCACAATTTCCACCTGTGCACGGCTGGAGGATAGGTAACTGAAGTACCCCCCGCTTCCTTCCGCCAGGTCGATCACCAGCGGATTGATCTCATAAAATCTATAGACATCTCCCGGCTGACCATAGGCTGCCAGCGTCCCGATACCCAATCCCAGTATTCCCACCCGCATTCCAAGCCCACGTTGCGGGTCGTTCAATATTGCCAAGCCTCCGCCACTGGTTGTCCCGAAATAAGCAGTCGGAATATCCACCTTCTGGTCAGAAATAAACTGGTAACCGTGGATGGTTACACCATGGACCAGCGCAACCCGGGCATTATTAATATTTCCAGCATCAAGTTCCCGGACGCGGATTACACCATAATAATTCCGTTGAATAAAAAGATCGTTCCCTAGATCGGATTTGATCTGCTGGAAAGAACGCGCTCCTGAAACTATCACCATACTGAGGAGCATGACACTATTCATTACATACACCCAACGGCGCTGAATGGTTATACCAGTAATGAATATTACCGCCAGGAAAAGAATCCAGCAAAGGGTGTAACCAAGCGGCAATTCCCAATAACCTTTGAAAACAAATGGGGCGACAAAATTAATGAAAATTCCTCCCAAAGCACCACCCACAGAAACCATTAAATAGAACCGGGTGAGATGCGCCGGGTGCGGACGGAGACGGTACAACTCACCGTGGCAAACCATGCACGCAGCAAAAAGCCCCAGGGAATAAATCCCAATCTGGATCGTAATATCCAGCGAAATTTGCGCGACCCAAAGCCCAACCTACCAGGAGAGTGGCGATAAAGAAGAGGATGAGATAAGCCTGGCGGGAATACCAGCGCTCGCCGGAGAAAGCCAGGATGAAAGAAAGAAGATAAATCGTTAGGGGGAGAACCCATAAAAATGGAATGACGGCCACTTCCTGGGTAATCTGGCTGGTGGTAGCCAGCAGGAGAATGGAAGCGGTGGCTGCCAGAATGATCCAAAAACCATAGTCACGGATGGTCAGCCTCGGGGCTACTTCCTCCCCGGAAAACTCCAATCCAGGCCCTAATGTCTTTTTTATTACCAGTGAGCGTACGGCACCAAACGCAGCCAACCCGGCATAGACCAGGTACATCAGCGACCATATACGTCCCTGCCAGGCGAGGGTGAGATAAGGTTCAACCAGCACCGGGTAGGTAACCAGGCCAAGAAGAGAACCAGCATTTGAAAGTGCATAGAGCCGATAAGCCGACCGCTCAGGAAAATTACGGTGGAACCAGGCTTGCATGAGCGGGCTGTTGGTTGATATCAGGAAATACGGAAGGCCCACTGAAATGAAAAGGATTTTGCAGATATCCCAAACCGGAAACCCCGATTGAAGCGGCTTCCAGCTTGTCCCAGGGGTGATGGGAGATTTCCATGTCAAACCAAGCACCAGCATCAGGAGGAGGGAAATGCCAATGATTACCAGGTGGACAATTTCCCTGCGGCAACTCCTCCCGATAAGCCAGTTGGCATAGGCGTATCCTCCTGTCAGCAGCACCTGGAAAAACATCTGCACGGTTGACCAGACCGCCGAAGTTCCCCCAAACCACGGCAAAATGGTTCGGGCGATCATGGGTTGGATCTGAAAAAGAAGAAATGCTGAAATGAAAATGGAAACCATGAAATATGCCATGACCCAATTTTACATGCATAGATGAGTTCCAGAAGGTTATTGTATTAATAAAAATGCAAGCTTTTTTATTCTGCAAGGCAGCATATTTTTTGGAAGGTTGGTGTGTTTTTTCCAAATTTCTGGAAAATAATCCGAGCGGATTATGGTACTTTTTCAAGGGATGCGTCTCCACTTCCGCAGGACCATGGTTGTGCTAGAATATCAATTTAACTTTGGAGGCAGCGATGAAAACGACCGGCAACACAATTTTAATTACAGGAGGAGCCACGGGAATTGGCCTGGCTTTGACCGAGATCTTTTCAAGAGATGGAAACCAGGTAATTATTTGCGGAAGACGAAAAGAGAAATTATTACAAGCGCAAGCTAAATTTCCGCAGGTGCATATCATGGAGTGCAATATCGCTTTGGCAAAAGATCGAAAATCCTTGTATGACTGGGTTATTGCGAATTATCCCGACTTGAACATCCTGGTAAACAATGCGGGAATCCAGCGGCAGGTCGACTTCACCAAAGGGGAATCAGACCTGTTAGACGGCGAGGATGAAATCCAGGTCAACTTAAGCGCACCGATCCATCTTTCTGCCATGTTCATCCCGCATTTAATGAAATTCAACGAATCAGCCATAATTAATATATCCTCCGGCTTGGGTTTTGTACCGCTGACGATCGTACCCATTTACTGCGCCACCAAGGCAGCCATCCACTCATTCAGTTGGTCATTACGACACCAACTGCGGAAGTCGAGTATTAAAGTGTTCGAAGTCATACCACCCACCGTGGACACTGATCTCGACCGCGGCGCCCGCGGGCGTAGGAACCAGGATTACCGGGGAATCCCAGCAACAGAAGTTGCAGAATCCACCCTGGCAGGTTTTGCGAATGACGAATATGAAATCACGATTGGGCAAGCCCAGGGATTGCGAGAGGGAACCCGCCAGGAATCCGAGCAGATATTCCAGCGCATGAACGGACATTGGTAAATGGAAAACATCGGACTGATCGCTGCAATGAACCAGGAGAGCGAGGCGCTGTTACGGCTCATCAAGGGCTGGAAACGGGTCTCCCTCGGGCAATTTAAAGGGTTCCGATTCCAATCCGGGATCCGAAATTGTGTTTTGATCATTACTGGTTGGGGAAGAAAACGGGCAGGGGAAGCCACGCGGACGCTCATGGCTGAGGCACATCCCCATGTGCTCATTTCCTTCGGAATTGCCGGTGCAATAAAATCCGACCTGGAAATTGGGGATGTGGTCATCTCAAGCAAGTCGTGTATTTTGGAGGACGGCTTACTTGGTCAACCCCGGAAACTGGCTGAGTTATCTGGACAGACCTGGAAAGCCGTCTCCGAGGCTTTACTGGCAGAAAACGCAAGCCTGTGTACAGGAACGACCATCACCACGCATGGGTCGCAGGTGGTTCTTCAGAATGAGGACGAATTTCCACACCCGGTACTGGAGATGGAAACAGCAGGGATAGCAAAGGCAGCTGCGGAAAATGGCGTCCCGCTCGTGTCGATCCGAGGGATCAGCGACAACCCCCAGGCGCCCATCCCCATAGACCTCGAGGCAGCCATGGATGAGGATGATAATCTACTGACCGGTAAATTATTTTTGATGGTTATGCGCGACCCCAAGATTATATTTCAGTCAAGCCGCATGATAAATAATTCAAGGATCGCAGCGGATAATGCGGCTTTGGCAGTCGTTGCGGTACTAAATGAGAATTCGCCGATCATAAAAGAATGAAACGATGCCTTACCCGAAAGGATCCCAAGCGAGTCTTCCGACTGGATATTTGTGTAGAGTAGAGTAAAATATTTTTTATGGCTCCTTCGAAGAAACCGGTTAAATTACAGCGGGTCAGGCTTTCAAACACAGATTCGACCACACGCGATGCGGAAGCGGTTCTTTCCGGCACGAGTAAAAAAAGTTGGTTCACCCGACTTCTGCCATTCCTCGGACCGGCATTCATCGCCAGCATTGCCTATGTCGATCCCGGGTAATTTTGCCACGAACATCCAGGCGGGCGCACAGTTCGGATATGAGCTTTTGTGGGTAATCCTGGGCAGTAATCTCATGGCAATGCTCCTGCAGGCACTTTCGGCCAAACTCGGCATTGCCACGGGCAAGAATCTGGCGGAGCACTGCCGTGAACGCTTCCCCCGCCCGGTGGTAATTACCATGTGGGTCCTGATGGAACTTGTGGCGATGGCGACCGACCTGGCGGAATTTTTGGGGGCGGCTGTGGCGTTGAACCTGCTTTTTAATCTGCCTCTGTGGATCGCAGGACTGCTGACCGCTGTGATCACATTTGTCATCCTCAGCCTGGAACGATTTGGTTTTCGTCCGTTGGAAGCAGTCATCACGGGTTTCCTGGCAGTCATCGCCCTCAGTTATTTAATCGAAATGTTCCTGGGACACCCTGATTGGGCAGCCATTGCGCACAGCACCTTCGTTCCCCATTTCTCCAATTCAGAGAGCGTCCTGCTGGGCGCTGGCATCCTGGGTGCCACGGTCATGCCGCATGCCATCTTCCTGCATTCAGCACTCACCCAGGGTCGGGTGGTGGTAAAAAAACCTGAACAGCAGAAACGACTGTTTCAATTCGAGATCATTGATGTTGTGATTGCCATGGTCATCGCCAGCAGTGTAAACGCTGCCATGCTCATCACTGCCGCGGCTGCCTTCCATACCGGGGCACAAAACGTTGGTACACTTCAACAAGCTTACCTGACACTACAGCCCCTGCTGGGTCGTGCGGCAGGCGTCATCTTCGGAGTGGCTCTGCTCGCTTCCGGTTTGTCATCCTCCTCGGTTGGAACCATGGCGGGGCAGGTGATCATGCAGGGTTTCCTCCACTACCATATTCCCCCCTGGATCCGCCGGCTTGTAACCATCATTCCATCCTTGATCGTGATCTTCATCGGACTGGACCCAACCCGGACCCTGGTGATCAGCCAGGTGGTGCTCTCATTTGGGCTTCCTTTTGCCGTTATCCCACTGGTTGCTATTCACCAGCAATAAAAAGATCATGGGAGGGCTTGGTAAACAAATCCTTTACGACCTTCCTTGCTATTCTGTGCGCTGTCTTGATCCTGGCGTTAAACATTTTCCTGATTTACAAAACATTCTTTGGAAAATAAGCCTATGTTCAAACATCTTCTTGTTCCTCTGGATGGTTCCAAATTAGCCGAATCTGCCCTGCCAGTTGCAGCCTGGCTGGCAAAAACTCTAAAAGCACCGATCACGCTTTTGCATGTGATCGAGCAGGATGCCCCGGAAGAAGTCCACCGTGACCGGCACTTGACCAATTCCGATGAAGCAGAAGCTTACCTTGCCAAATTGCCAAATCCGAATTTCCCAAAAATGTCAAGGTAGATTGGCATGTGCATTCGGCTGCTGTAAACGACGTAGCGCGCAGCATCGTGGACCATTCGGCGGATGAGTTCCAACCCGATTTGATCTTGCTTTGCGCCCATGGAAACGGGGGTATGCACGACCTTTTCTTTGGAAACATCGCACAACAGGTGGCTGCTGCCAGTGGAACCCCGGTCATGTTGATTAAGCCGATGGAGTTCCCTTCCCCATTTAAAATCAAACGGATCCTTGTGCCACTTGATAACGAGTCCACCCATGATGAAGCCATTCCGATCGCAAAGCAACTGGCAAAGGCATTCAAAGCGCAGTTGGACTTGTTGTGCGTGATCCCCACCCTGGGAACCCTTTCAGGCGAGCAGGCAGCTTCCGGAAACCTAATGCCCGCCACCACAACTGCCTACCTGGACATCAGCGAAGAACTCGCCAAGGAGCATTTCCAGGTCCACCTGGATGAATTCCACAGCATTGGACTTGAAGCCACGGCAGAGATCGCCAGGGGCGACCCTGCTCCGGTGATCGCCAAATCCGCTGAAACAAATGATTCTGACCTGATCATTTTTGGTACACACGGACGCCTCGGACTTGGATGCGCTCTGGAATCGAAGCGTAACCGCCGGGGTGGCCCGGAGAACCCAGGTTCCCCTGCTGCTTGTCCCCTTGTCAGAATAGGACACTCGTAGCACAAAAAATATTTCCGATAACCCGGGGATAAATATTTATTTTCCATGAGAAACATCAACAAGGCGCAAATGGGGTGCAATAGTTAATTCTAATCATTCTCTTAATCCACGAATCTCTTGACAATAACTTAACACAAGGATATATTCAACATCGCTTAACTATTCAAGGATGTTAATTATGTCACCCACTAAAGTATTAAATGACGTTATAAAAGAATGGTCTGAAGTCTTTATGCAGCGTTCCATGCGCGACTTCAGAAAATTCATGGTCACGACCGGGTTGTCGTTCTCCCAAATCAACATCCTGATGCGGATGGTCCATCGCGGCAGTACCAGCGTCTCGGAAGTGGGCGAGCAACTTGGAGTAACCAACGCCGCTGCCACCCAGGCTGTGGACCGGCTGGTGCAGCTTGGGCTGATCATACGAACCGAAGATCCCGAAGACCGACGCGCAAAACAACTGGCGCTAACACAAAAAGGCCGGGAACTCATTAACCAGGGGGTTGAAGCCCGGAGCAAATGGGTTGAGGGCGTCACCGGTTCCCTGAGTTCGGAACAGCAAAACTTGATCATCTCAGCGCTAATTCTGCTGACATCGGCGGCACAAAAGACAACAGAGTAGTTATAAATCCAGCCATCCAAACATTCTATCATTGCCAGGTGGAACCAGCCAGATCCCATAAATCTTTCTGGAGCATCTTGGCTGGATAAATTTTTAGAGGAGCCTTCTTCAACATGCTACGATTAGTAAAATATTTAAAACCATACGTTCTTCTCATCTTGCTGGCCATTGCCCTGCTTTTCGTGCAGGCAAATGCCGACCTGGCCCTACCCGACTATATGTCCAACATTGTCAACATCGGGATCCAGCAAGGAGGCGTGGCTAATGCCATTCCTGTGGCAGTTCGCCAAACCGAGATGAACAAGCTGACCATTTTCATGAGCGCAGCAGACAAGACCAGGGCACTCTCCGATTACACCCTGGTGGATAAAAATTCGCCTGATTATCCGGCGGATGTCAAGCTTTACCCTGTCGTTGCCCAGGAACCGATCTATGTACTGAACAAGATCGACAGCGCGGAAACCACCTGGCTGAACCCCGTAATGGGTAAATCGTTTTTGATCGTGTCAGGAATCCAGGAAGTCCTGGCGGATCCCGCCAAGGAAGCCGCCATGGCTTCCAGCCTGGGGTTCGACCTGTCCAAGCTCCCGACCGGGGTGGATATTTTTACCATCCTTGGGCAACTGCCAGCAGCACAGCTTTCGCAATTGAGCAGCACCTTCGATGCGAAGTTTGCCGCATTGGGCAACAGCATGATCATCCAGGGAGCCGCTGCACCGGTTAAAGCCGAATACGCCGCCCTGGGAATGGATACCGGAAAACTATCTTCCAACTACATCATTCACATCGGCGTGCTGATGCTGTTGCTAACCCTGCTCTCCGGAACCTGTACGATCATCGTGGGGTTCCTGGCAGCCAGGACAGCAGCAGGGTTGGCACGAGATTTACGAAGGAATGTATTCAAAAAGGTGGAGAGTTTTTCAAGCACCGAGTTCGATAAATTCTCTACAGCTTCCCTGATCACAAGATCAACCAACGATATCACCCAGATCCAGATGGTCGTGATCATGATGATGCGCATGGTATTCTACGCGCCCATCATCGGCATCGGCGGGGTGATCCGGGCAATTGGAAAAAGCGCAAACATGTGGTGGATCATCGCTCTGGCAGTGGTGGTGCTGCTTGGTCTGATCATGACCGTATTTGCCATCGCCCTGCCCAAGTTCAAAATCATCCAAAGCCTCATCGACCGGTTGAACCTCGTGACCCGCGAAAACCTTTCCGGCATGATGGTAATCCGCGCCTTTAATATGCAGAAATTCGAAGAGGACCGCTTTGATAAAGCCAATACGGCAGTGACAAGCAACAGCTTGTTTATTAACAGGGTCATGGTGATCATGATGCCAGTGATGATGATGGTCATGAACGGTGTAACCCTGCTTATCCTATGGGTAGGCGCTCACCAAGTGGCCCAATCTTCGATGCAGGTCGGCGACATGATGGCATTCATGCAATACGCAATGCAGATCGTATTTGCCTTCCTGATGCTGGCGATGATGTTCATCATCCTGCCCAGGGCATCGGTATCCGGAGATCGTATTGCGGATGTTCTTGAAACCAAGCCGGTCATCAATGACCCTCAAATTCCAAGTACTTTCAGCGAACCATTCCAAGGAAAAGTGGAATTCCGCAATGTCTCATTCCGGTACCCGGGTGCGGAAGAAGACGTCCTGCACAATGTCAGCTTCACCGCCCAGCCTGGACAGACAACCGCACTGATCGGCACAACCGGTTCGGGTAAATCCACGATCGTCAGCCTGATCCCGCGCTTTTACGACGTAACGGATGGAGCGGTCTACGTGGATGGAACCGATATCCGGGAGGTTACCCAGCATGACCTGCGGGCACGGATCGGATACGTCCCTCAAAAAGGGACGCTATTCTCAGGCACGATCGAGACCAATCTACTCTACGGCGATGAAACTGCCAGCAATGAAGAATTGAAAAAAGCCGCCGACATTTCCCAGGCAAGCGAGTTCATCCATTCGAGCCCGGATGGGATGCAAACAGAAGTGTCACAAGGCGGTACGAACGTTTCAGGTGGACAGAAACAGCGTCTGGCGATCGCCCGCGCCCTGGTCAAAAAAGCCCCCATTTATATTTTTGACGACAGTTTTTCGGCCCTGGATTTCAAGACGGATGCGGCTCTCCGCAAATCCTTAAAGGAAAATACCGGCAAAAGTACCATGATGATCGTCACCCAGCGCATTGCCACCATCAAGAATGCCGAGCAGATCATCGTTCTGGATGAAGGAAATATTGTTGGCAAAGGCTCCCATGAAAAACTAATGAAGGATTGTGAAGTATATCGAGGCATTGCTTTGTCGCAATTAAGCATGGAGGAGTTGTCATGACCATGCCAAACCATACTCCTACCACCAACCCCACTCCTGCGGGTGGTCCCGGCATGATGGGTGGACGTGCCCCGATGGGCGGCATGCGGCCCGGCGGCGGACCGATGGCCATGATGCGAAGAGGTGAAAAACCACGCGATTTCAAGGGCACTCTGCGCAAATTGATCCAATACCTTGGGCGATACCAGGCTTTGATCATATTCATCATGGTCCTGGCGATCGCTTCCACAGCCGCGAGTATCGTTGGACCTAAAATCCTGGGGAATGCCACCACGCAACTCTTCACCGGCGTGATGGCCCAAATTGCAGGTACCGGCTCCGTCGACTTTACAGCCATCGGTAACATCCTGATAGAGGTCTTAATCCTATACCTGATTTCCGCCCTGTTGAGTTACGGCCAGGGCTGGATCATGTCCAGCGTGGCAATGAACATCACCTACCGTTTCCGAAAGGATATCGCCGAAAAAATCAACCGGATGCCGTTAAGATACTTTGATGGCACCAGTCACGGCGAAGTGCTTTCGCGCATCACGAACGATGTGGATACGGTCAGCCAGACGTTGAACCAAAGCCTGACACAGATCATTACTTCCGTGGTCACCGTTATTGGCGTGCTGATCATGATGTTCACCATCAGTTGGCTGATGACCCTGGTCGCCATTGTCATGCTGCCGTTATCGTTCGGCATCATTGCCCTGATCGTCGGCAAGTCACAGGTCTTCTTCAAACGCCAGCAGGATTACCTGGGGCATATCAATGGGCACGTTGAGGAAATGTACGGCGGGCACGTTGTAATGAAGGCTTTCAACGGCGAGGCCAAGAGCGTTGAACAATTCGATGAGATCAACGGAACCCTGTTCGATTCAGCCTGGAAATCACAATTCCTGACCGGCTTGTTGTTCCCAATCATGAACTTTGTTGGCAACCTTGGATATGTCGGGATCTGCATCCTGGGCGGTTACCTGGCCGTCAATGGTACCATTACCATCGGCGATATCCAGGCCTTCATTCAATACGTGCGCTCCTTTACGCAGCCAATCTCACAGATCGCCAATATTTCCAATATTCTGCAACAGACCTTGGCCGCTGCGGAGCGTGTATTCCAATTCCTGGCTGAACCCGAGGAAATCCCGGACACGGCCACTCCTGTCCAATTGAGTACGGTCCAGGGACGTGTGGATTTCAAGAACGTCCACTTTGGCTACAACCCGGACAAGATCATCATCAATGACTTTACTTTTTACGCCGAACCCGGCCAGAAGATTGCCATTGTCGGTCCAACCGGCGCAGGCAAGACCACCATGGTCAAATTGTTGATGCGCTTCTATGATGTCAACAGCGGCGCCATCCTGGTGGACGGTCATGACATCAAGGATTTCAGGCGCGAAGACCTGCGCTGCATGTTTGGCATGGTCCTGCAGGATACCTGGCTGTATAACGGTCCGATCATGGAAAACATTCGTTATGGCCGTTCCAACGCCACCGATGAGGAAGTCATTAATGCGGCCAAGGCTGCCCGCGTGGACCATTTTGTCCGCACATTGCCGGAAGGATATAACATGGTGCTCAATGAAGAGACCACCAATATTTCCCAGGGACAAATGCAATTGATGACCATCGCACGCGCCTTCCTCGCAGATCCGAAAATCCTCATCCTGGATGAAGCCACCAGTTCGGTGGATACCCATACTGAAGTGCAGATCCAAAAAGCCATGGAAATCCCTGATGAAGGGACGCACGAGTTTCATCATCGCCCACCGACTCTCCACCATCCGTGACGCGGACTGGATCCTGGTGATGAAAGACGGAGATATTGTGGAACAGGGCAAGCATGCCAAACTGCTGGCAAAGAAAGGCTTCTACGCCGAGCTCTACAACAGCCAGTTCGAAGGCAAAGAAATATAATCTGCACACAGAGCATGAAAGCATGAATATCAAACCAGCCTCTTCCAAAATTACACGGAAAATTGGATGAGGCTGGGTCCTTTTATCGATGGAAAGGTGATGGAATGGAAACGAACAATAAAATTCAAATGAGGCATCTCGGAAAAACAGATATCCTGGTCACCCCGATCGGGTTGGGTGTCATGGAAATGGCTGGGGGCGGCGGGTTGATCGGTCTTGCCTTCCCGGTCATCCCCCAGGAAGAGAAAAACCCATCATTAAAGCCGCCCTGGAGGGAGGCATCAACTGGTTCGATACTGCCGAGATGTATGGAGCGGGTGTATCAGAAAGATCCCTGGCAACCGGATTAAAGGCAGCTGGTAAATCAGATTCCGACGTGGTGATTACAACAAAGTGGCAGCCGATATTTCGGACAGCAGGAAATATCCCGCACACCATCGGTAACCGGCTCCACTTCCTGGATGGTTACAGCATCGGGAATTACATGGTCCATCAACCCTATAGTTTTTCCTCGCCCGAAGCGGAAATGAACGCGATGGCCGACCTGGTTGAGGCTGGAAAGATCCGTTCCGTGGGAGTAAGCAATTTCAACCCGGCACGGATGCGGCGGGCACACGCCGCACTTGCAAAAAGAGGGCTCCCGCTGGCTGTAAACCAGGTACGCTACAGTTTGTTGAGCAGGGAAATTGAAACGAATGGCATCCTGGATACCGCCATGGAATTGGGTGTGACCATCATTGCGTACACTCCTGTGGCACGCGGCTTGTTGACCGGGAAATACCACAAAGATCCGGCACTACTGGCACGGACACCAGGTTGGCGAAGGGCAAGCATGAAACGCAACCTGGAGCGAACGCGGCCGCTGATCAATGTCATGGACGAAATTGCATCCAACCACGGGGCGACAATTGCACAGGTGGCCCTGAATTGGCTGATTTATTTCAAGGGAGAAATGGTCGTCACCATCCCGGGTGCGACCAAGGTGCACCAGGCCGAAGAAAGTGCGGGTGCCATGAATTTTCGTTTAACGGATGATGAAATGAAGCGATTGGACGAAGAATCACGCAAATTCTAAATATCTCGATATAAATAAAATATTCGGAAAATCGTTATTAATCATGTTGAATGATGATGCCGGGCCGCAGGGCCCGGGATTGTTTTAAGGTAAAATCGATTAGCGCACTTGTGAATTATTTTATTTTTCGAGCACGGAAAAAGGGACACGATGACCAACTCACCTGAAATTTCCCGTTACCTTGCCAACCTGCAAAAAGAAACCGACGGGGCTTTCCTTTATCTTGCCCTGGCCGATTCTGAAAAACAACCAAAAATTGCCGAACTTTACCGCCGTATGTCCGCCAGCGAAGAAAAACACGCGGCAGCATGGGAAAAGCGGCTGAAAGATGCCGAGGACTAATATCCTCTCGACCGAAACCAAGCGGTCGCGCCCGGATCCTCGCTATCCTTGCCAAGCGATTCGGGCCCCAGTTTATCCTTCCCACCCTTACAAGGAACGAGCAGGCGGACAGTCGGGCTTACGATAACCAGCCTGAAGCCGAAATCAACCGGGATGTCTGCTGACGAGAAATCCCATGCCCGGTTGCTTAACCATGGTTGGAACAAGCAAGGAAGCGGTCTTTCCGGCGGGACGGTGGCGCAAATGGAAGGACGCCATAAAGCCAGCGGCGGCAATGCCCTGCGGGCGGCTGTGTTGGGATCAAACGATGGATTGGTTTCAATTTTAAGCCTTGTGATGGGGGTGGCTGGGGCAAATTTGAACAGCCATGATGTATTCATTGCCGGGATTGCCGGGCTTCTGGCGGGAGCAGGATCCATGGCGCTTGGTGAATGGCTTTCCGTGCAAAGTTCGCGCGAATTGTATGCACACCAAATAAAAATCGAGAAAGAAGAATTGGAGAGTAATCCCAGTGGAAGAGCAGGAGGAATTGGCCCTCATCTATCAAGCCAAAGGATTGCCCGAAGCCCGCGCCCGGGAACTTTCTGCCGCCATCATGACCACCGATCAAGAATTCCATCCTGGATACCCTGGCACGGGAAGAACTCAGTATTGACCCTCAGGAATTGGGTGGATCGGCATACGTTGCCGCCTTACATCCTTTTTATTATTCTCCGTGGGGGCCCTATTCCCCCTGCTGCCCTTTGCTTTTTTGAGTGGGAATATCGCCATCTATACCAGCATGGGTGTCAGCGCGATCGCCCTTTTCCTGGTGGGTGCCGCGATCACCCTGATGACCGGGCGGAATGTTTTGTATTCCGGTATTCGCCAGGTCATTATTGGACTGGCTGGCTGCCATCATCACTTATCGGGTTGGTAAATTGATCGGAGTCTCAGTGGGCGGCTGACTCGCGTCCTTGAGGAATCAGCTCCGGAAATCACGTATAATCGCAACTGAATTTCACGTGGGATATTCGGATATCTCTCTACTCTTAGGGTAAAATTCGTCGATTCAAAATTCATACCCTGGATGAATATAATGTCAACTCCTGATTGGATTCAAGATGCGATTTTCTACCAAATCTTCCCTGACCGGTTTGCAAACGGCGATCCGGGACAACGACCCGCCCAATGTCCAAAAGTGGGGATCAGCTCCAACCGCCTGGGGATTCCAGGGAGGCGACTTGCGCGGCATCATCCAGCACCTGGATTACCTGGTCGACCTGGGGATCAACGCAATCTACCTTAATCCAATTTTTCTTTCCCCTTCAACCCACCGGTATAACACCAGCGACTATTACCAAATTGACCCAAAACTCGGTACCATGGCTGATTTCCATGAGCTGGTCGACAGCGTGCATCGCAATAAGATGCGCCTGATCCTTGACGGGGTGTTTAATCACGTAGGACGCGGTTTTTTTGCCTTTGTGGACGTCCTGGAAAATGGTAAAAATTCCCCTTACAAAGACTGGTTTCATATCAATTCATTTCCTGTAAATGCTTATGACGAAAGCCAGCCAATAAATTATGATCGGTTGGTGGAACCATAAATCCCTGCCAAAACTAAACACATCCACCAAGCAGGTTCGGAAATATATTCTGGAGATTGCCCGCTATTGGGTTGAACAGGGTATTGATGGATGGCGGCTGGACGTACCTAATGAGATCGATGACGATGATTTCTGGGCTGAGTTCCGCCGGGTGGTCCGAGCCGCAAACCGGGAGGCTTACCTGGTGGGTGAAATTTGGGATGTAAACCCACGCTGGGCGAATGACGCTCACTTCGATGGGCTTACTAATTACCCGGTTCGTGATGCCCTGGTTGGATTCCTCCAGGGCAAGGAAAACGCTGTCCAATTCGATACGCGCATCGAAGCGCTCCTTGCAATCCTATGACCCATGAAAACCTCCTGGCAATGTATATCCCGCTCGACAGCCATGATACCGAACGGTTTAAAACCATGATGGCTGGAAATATCGACAAGCTTAAAGATGGCATTCCTATTCCAGATGGCTTTTCCGGGAGCACCGGCCATATATTACGGAGACGAGGTGGGTATGGAAGGCGGGAAAGACCCTGACTCCCGGCGTGCTTTCCCATGGAATGAGGACGAATGGAACCAGGACCTGCGCAATTGGGTTAAAACGTTGATCGCGCTTCGAAAACAAACCCCATGTTTGCGCCGAGGAGATTTCGTCAAGCTACTTGCTGAAGATGGATCTTACGCATTTACCCGGACAACGGGGGATGAGAAGGTCCTTATTGCAATGAACGCCAGCTCGCGTGCGCGTCGGATTGACATCCCCTGCTCCAGCCAGGGATGGAAGGATGGGGATCTCCTTCATGACCTGATCAACGGCGAAAAGCATACGGTGGAAAAGGGAAAAATCTCCATAAATCTTTCGGGATGGAGCGGCGCCTGGATCAGGTAATTTCGTTTTTAGTTATTCGCCCTGCTTTGTTCACCCCAAACAGCAGCGACCAAATCCGGTAGAACTTCACCGGATTTGCCCTTTAAAAAATAGTCGACAGAAGGCGTCAGCGGGGTTTCTTCATTATTAATTTCCACAATGACCGCTCCACCCTGCCGGGCCATCAGGGGGAGGGAGGCTGCAGGTTGGACCAGTCCGGACGTGCCAACAGCAAAAAAGATATCGCAAGTTTGCGCTGCCCGAATTGCTGACCTCAATTCTTTGTGAGGGAGATTTTCCCCGAACCAGACCACATCCGGACGAAGGTTCGCCCCACAAATGGGACAGGTTGGAACTTTGCCATGAGAATTCTTCCCATTTTCCCACCACACCGCAGCCGCGTGAGCATTTGACACGCCCAATATTGCCGTGGAGTTCGACAACGCATTTGCTTCCCGCACGTTGATGAAGTCCATCCACGTTTTGAGTTACGAGAGTGAAACGGGGTACTTTTCCTTCCATCCTGCTCAAAGCAAAATGCCATCGATTGGGATGGACCGCACCATTTTTTAGTCGTCGTGCCGAGTAGAACTCCCAGACCAATTCAGGGTTCGCTTCGAAGGCTTCAGGAGTCGCCAGGGTTTCAGGCCGGTACTGTGCCCAAAGTCCTTCCTGCGGATCGCGGAATGTCTGGAGACCTGATTCCTGCGAAACGCCAGCCCCGGTCAGCACAGCAACATTCGAGCAAGTGCGGAGGGATCGGAGTAATTCCGGATGGAATTCCATATCAAATCCTGTGAAAAATCAAGAATTATTGCGCACTCCAAAAATCCAGTTGAAATTTGTTCCAAGGGTATTCGCAGTGTAAAATCGTTCGTCCGATATGGACAAACCGGAAGACATCTCCGGAGAAATTAATGGGACTGGATTTCGAGCGTATAAACGCTGCGTGATATTCGATATCCCCGCCTCGCTCCACATCCAATTCGAGTCGAATTTTGAAAGGTCGAGCGGCCGGGTATAGCCGCGCAATGTTTTTCGTTTCTCATTGTTTGTATAAGCTTCGAAATAACTCATTGCCAACTCGCGCAGGTTAAGATAAACCGGCTCACGAAAGCGGAGGAAGGCGTAATTCGATTTGGCTACACAACCCCATCGATTGTGACTGGAGAATAATGCCAGGACATGATCGTCGTCCGTACCCGGCTCAGGGACAAGGTCCATGATGAGCATACGGTGTCCAAGATGACCAAGCGCCAGCGCTGCAAATATGGCACCATCAAGGCAATGTGCCTGACCATCTGTCAATACCCGCAGCGGAGATCGGTCGAGTTCCTCGGCTATATATGGGATACCATCCAGGTAAGCCTGGATCGCCAAAGGACTCGCTAGTGTTCCAAAGATTTCCAGTAATTTGGGATTAAGCAGGAGGCAAAATCAGTTATTTAATTCATCTTCCCCAGTATATCTGGAAAAGATCAAAATTGTAAAAGGCTACCGTGATCAGGACTTAAATGCTTACCGCAGGAGTGTGATGGCAATCGAAGCCATGAATACGACCACCGCCATGGATAGAGTAATCTGCAGCATCAGCAGGAATTTGGCACGCAGCGAAAGCACCTGGGTGTCGCCGAGCCCGAACTGGGTGTTACTGCTGAAGCCGAGAAAAACGTAATCCCAAAATCCTGCATGCCAGTGTCCCCACCCGGGCAACGGCAGGGCTTGCTGGGGAAAAGCGAAATCAAACCGTTTTGTCAGTCCATCCCGCCGGGAACGCGGACCGCCTCCATCGATGATCCAATACCAAATCCCAAACAGCAGGAAGTTAACCACCCATAATACCAGAGTATCTTTAAGGAGCACCCCAACCCCATTCTGGGGTCTGGAAGAGACAATATAGATTACCAGCCCAATTTTTATCACCATGCGCAGGGTAACCCAGCCGAGATAAATGATCGCCACACGACGTTCCCATACATTCCTGCGGGTCAACCATAAGAACAGTAAAACAGCAAATGAACCGATGGGGACGATATATTCCAAACTCGTAGCTACTCTTTCAATCGAGCTTAGCGCGATCAACGTGCTGCGGTGAAAGACAGCCGGAAGCGAAACAAAACTGGATAATAGGAAGTCGTGGAGGGAGATCACTCCAAGGGCAATGATCATCTCAAAGGAATATATGTCCAGGCGTTTCGTGGAATTTTCCATGTCATTCATAATCCAGTCCTAAAAATGTCCGAAACTTATGGGATGGAAGCCGGTCCGGGAGCAGGGTTGATGGACAGAATCAACGGTTGAAGCGGTTGCTGGGAAAAATCAAAATCAGCCAGCAGATTACCCAATATGGAAACATCCTCCCGCACCGTGGGGCGCGGGTCAGGCCTGCCATCCGTTGTGGGATTTAAGCGCTGCCCGTTAAGGAAAATATCTTCGATTAATTTCAGGTAGGCATCAAAGCTCAGGGTCTGATGGTCGATGAAACCTTTCCGCGCGAAGGGGCTGATCACCAACCCGGGGACGCGCAAGCCATACCCATTTTGATCCACCATGGGAGGAACCACATGGTCGTAGAACCCGCCCCAATCATCCCATGCAAGGAAGATGGCGGTCGTCTTCCAATCAGGCCCCTGCATGACCGCATTAATAAGCGCTGTAACGTACGACTGTCCTGTGCTGATAGCAGATGGTGGGTGTTCACTTACTTTCCCTTCCGGCACAATCCATGACACGGCAGGAAGGGTTCCATCCGCAACTGCTGAAAAGAATTTATCGACTGTTTGGATGTTCCCAAGTTGTCCGTCTTGTTTTACCGTGTCAAATCCTGGAAGTGGATTCCAAATTCCGGGAACGTTCTGATTTTGGGGGCGGGTTTTACAGAGCATAGCATCGTCTGCGCAATCTGGCTCTGTTCCATTGCTCAAGTAATATGCCCACGATACATTTGCCTTGAATAAAAGATAGGTCAAATCCGTCCAGGCATAATCATTTTTCCCGAGATCTGCCACCTGCACTCCACCAGGAGGACCATCCAGGGCATTGACGCAACTCATTGGGTCGCCGGGAACGGAACAGGTGGCCGACCACTCCGATACCATGAACAAATGCGACGGAAGGCTCCAGGATGAATTTGGTTCAAACATGCGATCCTGCAAGACAAAATTTTGCGCGTACGCCCAGTAATTTGGGATCTCACGAGCATCATGCCAACCCATCACATCGGGAATATTTCCCAAGGGCACATCCGGGCGTAGTGGGATTGGTGCACGCTTTTTGCGCTCCCCGGAAAGCCGCAATAAACCCATCCATTTTCCCCCCGTTTATATCGGTGACAGCGGAAGCTGCCGCATGCGGACCACCGGCGTTGATATCAGCGGGGTCATGATACGGTTTTACACATGCATTCGTGGCGGGGTCGGGGATACAGACAGTCGGGACACCGTTCTGCATTGGGATTCCATCCGCCCCGGCATAGGTGCCAAAGTATTCGTCGAACGAGCGGTTCTCCTGCATGATGATGACTATATGCTTGATATTCTGACGCGCGGCTGTAAGATCCAATGGAAGGGATGTACTGGTTCCAAAAGGCTGGGTGGTTGGAACTGGTTGACTGCCATTTATCGTAGCGGTTGGTTGAACCAGGGAACCTGGAGACGATGCACAGGCGGTAAGGAATATTCCTGTTAGGATAACTCTGAGAATGGTTCTCTTGACAAGCATATATACCCCTTTCCAAAAATCTAACCGGAACGTCCACATTTAATAGTATCAAATATTGCTAATGAAATAAATTAGGAATAATTTGTATCCATTTGCATTTTCGAAAATTAATTCTGGTTGAATCCGACCTATCGGTCAACCCCTTGCATATTCATCGACCCGGCAGGGTGTAAAATCAACTGTAAAAGAGAGGACACCTTGCCTGACCTTGACAGAAAGACCCTGCTTCAACTCTTGGACGATACACGAACGAAAATTGAATGTCTTCTTCCTCAAATTGATCCCAACAAAGAAATCTATCCCGGGTGGACCATCAGGGAGGTATTGGTGCACGTGGCTGGCTGGGACGAAGCAGCCGCAGCCACGTTACGCGCCCATTTGGAAAATAAGCCTCTTTCCCTTCCAAGAATAAATAACCTTGATGAATACAATGCCATTTCCATCTCCAACAGGTCCGAAATGGACGGCGAACAAGTGCTCAGGGAATGGCGCTCCACTCGAGATGTGCTGAGAAGAATGATCAAGGAATTTCCCGAGGAGAAATTTCATTTACGCTTCGCCGTACCATGGGGAGGAAAATCAACGGTGACAGCCATGATGGAAATGTTTTGCGAGCACGAGGAAAGTCATACCCGTGACATTCAAAAAGTGCTACAAAATCAGGACTAACTCGTCCAAAGAGGAAGGAGAATAAAATGTCCATAACCGTCACGTCTGAACAATTTATTAAGGCTGCCCCGTCCCTGGTTTATTATGCCCTTACCCATGCGGAAGGGCTACACGAATGGCTTTGCGACTATGCCACCGTTGCGCCTCGCCCAGGTGGACGCATGTATCTTTGGTGGCATGGTGATTTTTATTCCGCTGGAGAATATATTGCCCTTGAAGAGAATAAATCCGTTCAATTCAAGTGGTTCGGTCGATTCGAACCCTGCTCGACCGAAGTGGAAGTCACATTAACACCCAGCGATGGAGGCACAAGGGTGGTGATCGCCCACATTGTCCCAGATGGAGATGAATGGATACGCCGTGCCCAGAGCTTCAAAGCAGAATGGGATGCCACCCTCCCCAACCTGGCGTCCGTTCTAGAGACCGGTCTCGACCGGAGAACATTCGACCGCCCTATGCTGGGTATCGACATTAATGATTTCACCCCCGAAATTGCAAAAAATATGGGGGTACCTGTCAACCAGGGGATCCGCCTGGATAATGTTCGTGTCGAGATGGGTGCATTTGCAGCCGGATTACGCAAGGATGATGTCATAATCGAGCTGGATAAAAAACCGATTACAAATGATTTTGGGAGTTTAATCGCCGCTCTCCAGGGTAAAAAAGGAGGAGACAAGGTTGAAGTGGTCTTTTACCGTGGTCCCGAGAAAATGACAGTCACCATGGAATTGTCGAAACGCCCTGTACCGGATATCACCTGGAATCCCACTGAACTTGCAGAACGGCTAAAAATAAAATATGTTGAAACTATCAGTCTGTTGGAGGCTTGTTTTAATGGAGTCAGCGAAGCTGATGCAGATTATGAGCCCGCTCCCGGTGAATGGAGTGCCAAGCAAACTCTGGCACACCTTATTCATAGTGAACGCGGTCAGATTTCAAATCTGGATGATGCAGTGGGTGGGTATGAACGATTGTCTGATGACTGGGGAGGCAACCTGCCCGGTCATATTAATGCCACCATCGCGGCTTACGGCACCTTTCGAAATATGCTGGATGAACTAAAGCGGCTGTCCGTCGAAATGGTCGCATTTACAGCTTCCCTGCCGGAATCCTTCGTTGAGCGCAAGGCAAGTTATTTTCAATATGCAGTCCAGTTGCTTGAACTTGAATCGCATACCATAAGCCATAAAGACCAAATCAAGGCAGCTCTCACGGCAGCAAAAAAATCTCAAGGATGAATGGGGACGGTTAAAAATGGGTAAGATCATCGCAGTCGTTGGCACCACTGGGGTGGGGAAAACCGCATTGGTCCGCGCTTTGTGCAAACAAGGTTCTTTTACCTCGGGGTTGGAGCAACACAGGGAACGTCCATTCCAACAAAGCTTTAAAATAAATCCAGCATTCGCACTATCGAACCAAGTGGATTACCTGCTGCTGCGGGCTGAACAAGAGCAGGTTCTCCGTCAATCCGCACAAACCGCTCTTGTCGACGGGGGTCTGGACCTGGATTACCACGGCTTCACCCATCTCTTTCATTCCCGCGGCTGGTTAAGCACAAGGGAATATAATTTATGCAAGCGTTTTTACGAATTCATACGGGCAAATCTGCCGCCGCCTGATTTTATTATCCATCTGACAGCCAGACCTGAAGTCATCCGCCAGCGACTGGCGAAAAGAAAGCGGATTAATGTTGCAGACCCGAGTGACGTCCATAAACTCGCAATTTACCTTGAGGATTGGCTGTCCACAATACCGCCTGAGCGGGTAATCCGGTTGGACGCCTCGGAAACCGATCCTGGATACAGGCACCTGCTGCCCACCCTGTTACCTCAAATACATGAGTATATAATGTAACTTCTCAACGACGCGATAAATCGGTAGGATCTGAGATTGTAATTATGAAGCTTAATTGCTCAATCGACACTGGCAATCGCACCAATTTCAATATCGTTTTCAATCTTATTGGAGAGCCCTGATCTACGTCGTGTTTACGATGCCACCAAGGGTGTAGCAAGCATTCCTAACACGAACTCATTCATTTGTAATCTTTTGGATTAGTAATAAGATCAAAAATGATAAGGTTCTCGAGGTCATGCCCGGTATCCAATATTATTTAAATTTAACGAGATCTTTGCGCCCATTTGTAACCCAGGAGATTCATGGCCAGCCTTCGCAGTAGAATTATCCAACGCATTATGCGTGATACCAAGGACGCACTCCTGGGAGATCAGCCTGTTGAAGTGCGCCGCAGAAGGATAGACTCAGCCGCGCGGCGCGCCATTCGCCTGCCGCCTGGGGTTTGTTCCAAAAACGTCTCTGCCAATGGGGTACCCTCCGACTGGCTCGAACCAGACGATGCCGCCCAGGGACGCGCCATCCTGTACCTGCACGGTGGCGCATACGTCATCTGCTCCCCATCCACGCATCGCGGCCTGGCTGGGAATTTTGCACTGGCCAGCCACGCAAGGGTTTTACTAATCGATTACCGCCTCGCCCCTGAAAATCCATTCCCAGCAGCCCTGGAGGATGCCTTGTCGGGATATCGCTGGCTGCTCGAACAAGGTTATTCTCCTGAACATATCGCGATAGGGGGAGACTCTGCCGGGGGAGGCCTGTCCCTTGCCACTGCCTTTTCACTACGGGATAACAAAGACAAAATGCCCGGCGCCCTTTTCCTACTTTCTCCGTGGACGGACCTGACCTTTTCAGGGGAATCGATTCGCACGCGTGCCGCTCGCGATCCCCTTTTAAACTTAATGATGATGATTGGCTGGTCAAGATTTATGCCAATGGTCGCCCCCTGGATTACCCGTATATTTCGCCGCTGTTTGGGGATATGCACGACCTGCCTCCCACACTCATCCAGGTTGGAACGGAGGAAATCCTTTACGATGATTCATCCAGGCTTGAAAAAAAGGCTCGTGCAGCAGGGGTGGAAGTGACCATGGAGACCTGGCCAGGGATGTGGCACGTTTTCCAGGGATTTGTTCCGTATGTACCGGAATCGCACCAGGCTATTATGAAAATCGGTGAATTTATCAAATCACATATATAATTTCCATGCCTAAGGAAAATATCTGTCCAGGAATCTGAAATTAAAAATTTAATTGAAGATTATTTGGAACCAATTTTCAACCATTCATTCGGAAGGAGACAAAATGAAGCATATCGAAGGCAATTTAAAAGGGGTGCGAGATACCGATATCTATTACCAGGGCTGGCTTCCCGATGGAAACGTGAAAGCGGTATTATTGATCGTTCATGGGGTCGGCGAGTATTGCGGGCGATGGATGAATATTGTTAACTATTTCGTTCCGCTTGGGTACGGCGTGTATGGGCTGGATCATATTGGGCACGGCAAGTCGGGGGGAGCGCGCGAGCTTATCAAAGGGTTCGAAGATTTTACCGGGCCGCTGGGTCAATATTATCAAATGGTCAAGGGATGGCAGCCCGGGAAACCCATTTATATTTACGGTCACAGTATGGGCGCATTAATCACGCTATTTTATTTGCTCGACCACCAGGCGGATTTCAAAGGAGCGATAATTTCTGCTCCACCTGTCAAGATCCCCGAAAATATATCGCCCCTGACCATCAGCATTGGAAAGATCCTGGCAACCGTCGCACCCCGCACGGGAATCCTGGCCCTGGATACATCCGGCCTTTCCCATGATCAGCAAGTAGTGACGGCATATAACACGGATCCTTTGGTCTTCCACGGTAAAATTACAGCCTCGATTTCAGCAGGGATGCTCAAAGCCATGCTGCGTGTCAACGAAGAAGCAGCCAGTATTTCGCTGCCTATTTTCATCATGCAAGGGAGCGCAGACAGGATCGTCGATACCACCGGTGCAAAATTGATTTACGATAAAGTTGGGTCCAAGGACAAAACCCTAAAAATGTACGATAAACTTTATCATGAAGTTCACAATGAACCAGAACGGGACACAATGTTCGCCGACCTGAAATCCTGGCTTTCGACACGCATATAACCGTGTTTCGTCTGAATTCCAAAAAGCGGCAATCATTCGATCGCCGCTTTTTTTTTCTGTGTAGGCTAATCTGCTTTTCCTATCCAGTATCTTCCTGCCTGGATTACCATATTATCCGGAACATCCGCAAGAACGATGGCGGCATTGCCGATACGCACCCGGGATCCAATTTTGATGCCAATAGTGGTTGTCACCCCCATGCCTATCAAAGTCCGCTCGCCGACGCGGACGTGACCAGCCAGCAAAGCACCCGGGGCGATATGCGTATACGACCCGATTTCGCAATCATGCGATACCACTGCATTGGTATTGACCATGCACCGCGAATGTAAAACTGCATCTGCGCCAATATATGCGTTGCCAAACACCTGTACCCCATCCTCCACCCTGGCACTTGTTTCGAGCGTGGCGCGAGGGTGAACCAGCGTGGGAAAAGTGAAGCCGGAGCTTTCAAGTAACTTAAAAATGTCTACGCGCATCGCAATATCTATTATTCCACCCACTCCATTGGCTGCCAATATTACCCCCCGTTTATGAATGGCAGGCAGCAGCGCACGAGTCCCCAAAACGGGTATACCAAGCACCTGTTTCCCCTTTAATTTATTATCGTCGTCAACAATTCCGGCAATGGCGTAATCCCGATTCTGGAGCACAATTTCCATAATGGATTTCGCGTGCCCGCCTGCACCATAAATCAGCAGGTAAGGTTTATCCGTAACCGGGAAGGCGGCGATCTCCCGCTCTTGCTTCCCGGCTGCCTGCCGGATGACCGCCTCCGTCACCAGGCTACCGGATGGCAGTGCTGCAAGGTCCACGCCCAGGGATTCAGCGAGGGCTTTTGCTGGTTTTGTTATTCGCAGGTTGGATTTAGCCTGTGGGGAAAATTGTTTTATTTCGGGGAGATTAACCGGTTCATCAGGTTTGCCAGTTATCACTGCCAGGCGCGCTCCCACCCCAACCGTGTCACCTTCATGAACCAGCAACTGGATGTACCCTGCTTCCGGTGAATTAATTTCGTTGGCGGACTTGGTTGTTTCAACCGTAAAAAGGAGCAGTCCTTTTTCGACCGCCTGGCGGTTTTTAATGTGAACACCAACCACCCTGGCTTCGGGTTCATTGGCGTTTAGAAGGGGAACCAGAATCTCAGATTTGATCATATTATCCCAACAAAACCAAAATAACCCAGGATTTACCCGACAATCGCCAGAGCGGTCTTCACGATCTCCTGGACTGATGGAAGGATTTTGTCTTCCAAACTTTTCGAGTTGGCAACCGGCAGGTCCAGAGCTGCCACGCGGCGGATCCGTAATCCGTTCATTTTTTCCGCAGACCGTGCAGCCACTTCAGCGCCCCAGCCGAGGGAAAGGGAGCCTTCTTCAACCGAAACCAATTTCCCGGTCCGCTCCAGGGAGTGGAAAAGCGGGGTCAATTCAAACGGGCTGAGTTGAGAAAAAAGAACTAATTCAGAAAAAATTTCATGCTCCATTATTAGTTCGAGAGCTGCCGCGCGGGCGAGTTCAAAGTTGTACCCGTAGCAGGTGATTGTTAAATGTGCATCCTGGGTAGGACGAAGAACGAAAGTGGGGTAAATGTTTCCCGAGCGTTCCACTTTAAAATCTACAAGGTCATCCTGCTCCATTTTCAATATTTGCCGGGTGTATAAAAGTTTATGCTCCACAAACAAGACCGGGTCCTTATCCGCGATCGCCGCTTCAAGCAACTCCGCCGGATCGCCCAGGGTGTTGGGAGCAACGACTTTCAGCCCGGGAATACCCAGAAACATCTTTTCAAGGGATTGACTGTGGGTGGGACCATATCCTCGCCGTCCACCCATCGGGGTGCGGACGACGATTGGAACACAGACCAGGTCGTTATACATCCATCGAAACTTGGAGGCATGGTTGACCAACTGGTCGGCTGCCAGGGTGATGAAATCTCCGAACATGATTTCCACTACCGGAATTAACCCACGCATTGCCATGCCGGTGGAGATACCAATTATCGCTGCTTCGGAAATGGGGGTGGTAAGTACACGTTTCGGGAATTTTGTCGAAAGCCCGCGAGTTACCTTGAATGCGCCGCCATATGGATCAAGGATATCCTCTCCGATTACATAGACGCGTTCGTCTGACTTCATGGAACGGTTAAGGGCTTCGTTGAGGCGATCCAGGACTGTCGTCATCAATTTTCGCTGCCCAAGACCGGGAATGGATCGGAATTTGCCCGATCAAAGGCGGTCGAGACGATTTCAGATACTTCGGATTCGGCTTTCGAGCATTCCTTCGCCGACAACCGCTTTCCATGAGTTGTTAATGGGTCGAACTGGCGGAGGCGGACAAGTTCTGCGGGCGTACGCGTGTCATCCCCTTTGCTGTGAGCCGAGAAACGGTGTGTGTGCAGGATCAAGGCAGCAGGTCCCGCCCCGGAGCGGGCTGAAGCAACCGCTTCTTTTGCAGCGAGTTGAACTTCCAGCACATCTGATGTTTCCCTTTCCCAGACTGGTATGCCGAATGCGGAAAACCTTCCGGGCATCGAACCAGCAACTGCCTTTTCAACAGGCGTTGTCTGGGCATAATGATTGTCTTCCAGCACAAACAGGATGGGAAGCTTCCATAATGCAGCGATATTCATGCTTTCGTAGAGAGTTCCTTCCCCAAGAGTTCCATCCCCGATAAAGACCAGGGTGATCTTACCGGTCCCGGTCTCTTTCTCTGCCAGTGCCATGCCGGTTGCCACAGGTACAATTCCGCCCTGGATTCCATTGGAATAAAAATTGCGCCAGTGGATGTGCTGGCTGCCGCCCCTGCCGCCCACCAGACCGGTGGATCTGCCCATTAATTCTGCCGCCAGGGAATACGCCTCTCCGCCATAAGCCAGGAAATGACCGTGGCAGCGATGGTTGCTGAATACAACGTCTTCCAGGTCGATGACGGAGAATATCCCGGCTGCATCAGCTTCCTGGCCCATGCAGGTATGGGTGGTCCCAAAAATTTTGCCGGTTGAGAATTCTGAGAGCAACCGTTCTTCAAACCGGCGAATCAACAACATGGTTTTATAAAGAGTCATAATAATCATTCATACCATGGTAATTATAACGCACACAAATCTTCCTTTCCGTTGTGCAGCGAGGCTGGTCGGGAGATATCACACTGGTCTCATACCGTATACCTATACGCAATCCTTAATTCCCGCAAATCCTGGCAAGTTTGCTCCTCATGGTATAATCCCCGAACTATGAGTCCTGAAGCCACCTCAACCAAGCTCTGCCCCACATGCGGTACCCGGCTGGCAGAAAATGCCACCCGATGCGTCGTATGCGGGACCGAATTCAACGCAACTCCAAAACAGAAAACAAAAACAGATAAATCAATACAGGGTGCACGCATGCCGGAAGTAACTTTCAGCCTGCCGGTGGCGCTCGGCTTGCTTGCCATTTTCCTTGTCGTTGGAGCATTGGCACTGTTCTTTACGTTGAAAGGCATCGGAAAACTTCCGGATGCAACTCCGGTAGCCACCTCCACCGCGACGTCAACCATCACGCCGACGCCTACTGAAACTCTCATTCCCACCGATACACCTACTTTAACTCCCGAGCCTCCGATCGAATATACCGTCGCCAATGGAGATTCGTGCATCTCGATTGCCGGATTGTACAGCTCATCGGTAGCTGCCATTGTCAACTTAAATAATTTAAACAGTCAGTGCACGAACCTGCAGGTGGGACAAAAAATCCTAGTGCCACGTCCCACCGCTACGCCGCCTCCAGCCGCGACGGCAACCCTGGAATCAGCCGCAGCCACTCGGGCAGCCTGCCAGACCGTAAAGTATACCGTTCAAACGAACGACACCCTCAGCACCATAGCGACCAATTACGGCGTCTCCGTTACTGCTATAAAAGAATGGAATGGGTTGAGCACGGATACCGCCATGCTTGATACCGTCCTGATCATCCCCCTTTGTATGCGAGACGCCACACCGGGACCAAGTCCCACACCCACCACCCCACCTCCATATCCAGCACCCAACCTGCTCCTGCCTGCCAACGGCGACATGTTCACGCTGGCGGCTGATACCGTAACCTTGCAATGGGCATCAGTTGGCGCACTTCGGGATAACGAACGCTACCAGGTGGTGGTGGAAGTCCTCACCGGCGGCGCCGGGCAAAAAATGACTGAATACGTCACCGACACCAAGTTCATCGTTCCGGTGACATTCCGTCCCTCAGCAAATAGCATCTTGCTTTGGTGGGTGGTCACAGTCCGCCAAAGTGGAACCGATGACCAGGGCAATCCCATCTGGTCCACTGCCGGGGCAGCATCCGATATGCGGGTCTTCGGGTGGAGCGGTGCGGGTCCGGTGGCAACACCTACAAAATAATCACCCGAACATGGATGAAAATCCCCGCGAGACACCTCGCGGGGGAATTTTTTTACCGGGGATAATCATCTTCTGGAGCAACCAATGATCAAACCAACCCTCAATGTGAGAGACTACAACCGCTTTGCCTGGAATCACCAGGTGGATAAGAAAAATAAATTCACTGTACCGGTTGATCCTGAAATAGTTGCCTCTGCCCGGAATGGGAATTTCAGCGTATTGTTGACCGAGACCAAGCCTGTCCCCCGGGATTGGTTCCCACCTTTGCAGGGGCTTGACCTGCTTGGCCTGGCTTCCGGAGGAGGACAACAAGGTCCGATCTTTGCCGCTTTGGGAGCCAATGTCACCATTTTCGACAATTCTCCTGCGCAACTGGACCGTGACCGCCAGGTGGCTGAACGCGAAGGATTAATATCCGCACGGTCGAGGGAGACATGCGCGACTTGTCCGTTTTTCCAGACGAAAGCTTCGACCTGGTTTTCCACCCGGTTTCCAATGTCTTTTGTCCCGAAGTACGCCCGGTATGGCGGGAATCCTTCAGGGTTCTGCGCCGAGGCGGCATTTTGCTTGCCGGCTGCGCGAATCCCATCTATTACATGTTTGGTACGCATGCGGACGAACAAGAAAGCCTGCAGGTTAGATATGCCATCCCTTATTCCGACCTGAAGGATATGGAGCCTGAAGAACTGGATATCTGCATCGAAGAGGGCATACCGCTCGAATTCGGTCACAGTCTCACCGATCTGATCGCCGGTCAAACCGATGCAGGGTTTTCCATAACCGGTTTCTACGAAGACATCTGTCCCGATTCGCATCTCAGCCAGTTCCATCCGGCTTACATCGCCACACGGGCGGTCAAGAAATAGGAGAATCTGATAAATGAAGGTAATTACTGAAGAAAAACGCATCGCCCTGGTGGCGCATGATAATAAAAAATCCGATCTGCTCGATTGGGCGCGCTATAACCGTGAGACATTGTCACGGCATTTGTTATTTGCAACGGGAACCACCGGAGACTTGCTATCCAAAGAATTGGAGCTCCCGATTACCCGCTTCTTTTCTGGTCCGCTGGGAGGCGATCAGCAGGTGGGGGCCTCCATTGCCAATGATACGGTGGATATGCTCATCTTCTTTTGGGACGCACTGGAGCCTCAACCCCATGACCCCGATATAAAAGCCCTGTTGCGCCTGGCGGTGCTTTATAACATCCCAACCGCTTGCAACCGGTCTACTGCGGATTTTATTATCTCGTCACCACTCATGGCACAGGAATACGAGCGCCCAACTCCGGACCTGGAACGGTATGCAACCACCAGGCGCCCGCTGGATTAGAATTTAACGTCACACTGAAACCACAACAAATAGGAATATTAAAAGCTTCCGGAATCACCTGATCCCGGAAGCTTCTTTATATCAATTGGTTATCTATTTGCGACGATTGAAAAGAGTCTATTTCTTCGCCAACTCTTCCAACATCGCCGTTGTAAGGGATTTGGGTCGTTCGATGGGTTGACCAAGAGCACGCGCCCAAACCAGGTTGGGCATGACACCCAGGGCTCTTCCGACACCGAACAACACGGTATAGAAATCAAATTCGCGAACGCCATAATAATACTGGAGGGTGCCGGAAATGGCGTCCACATTAGGAGCTGGATTTTTGGCTTTCCCCTGTTCCTTTAAGACTGCCGGGACAACATCGTACACCAGTTCCGCCAGGCGGATGAGGGTATCTTCGGGGAAGCGCGCCTTCGCAAATTCCAATTGAGCGGTAAAACGCGGGTCGGTAACGCGCAAGACAGCATGCCCGTAACCGGGAATAACCTTGCCGCCATTCAACGTATCCCACGCGAATTTGTACAGATCCTCGCGGGGCGGAACACCGTTGAATTTATCGCGTACATCGATCAACCAGCCTAGGCATTCCTGGTTTGCAAGCCCATGCAAAGGACCTGCCAACCCGTTAAGACCGGCGGAGAATGAATAATACGCGTCCGAGAGGGCAGAACCTGCCAGGTGGGTGGTATGGGCGCTGACGTTGCCTGATTCATGGTCCGAATGTAGGATGAAATACAGGCGGGAAAGCTCGGCATAACCCTTCTCATCCTTGACCCCCAGCATCCGGGCAAAGTTGGCACCATAATCCTGTTTTGGATCGTACTTGGGTTCTTTTCCGTCGCCATATTTCAATCGGTAAATGAAGGCGGCAATGGAAGGAAGTTTGGCGGTCAAGTCAAGCGCATCTTCCAGGGTTGATTCCCAGTACATATCTTTCTTCACGCCATCATGATAGGCTTTTGCAAATTTTGATCCACTTTGTAAAGCCAGCACTGCCTGGGAGAACAACACCATTGGGTGGGTCTCCTTGGGCATGGAGCGCAGCATGGCGAATACATGTGCCGGGACGACAGCCCGTTTTGCCCACTCGGCTTCCACCTCTTCAGCCTGGGCCTTGGTGGGAATTTCTCCGATCAGCAGCAAATAAAATAATCCACCCACATATGGGATGGCTGCCCCGGCGGGCTTGGGTAGTTTTTCTAGCACTTCCGGGATGGACATGCCGCGGAACTTGATGCCGGTCGCCGGGTCGACAAAAGATATATCCGTGACCATGGACTTTATATCGCGTATTCCGCCGTAGACTTGGCCGATCGTCACCTGGTCGATCACAGTCTCACCGTGTTCCTTGACCAGGGTTTTGACGCGTTCCCGCCAGGCGGGAAGTTGAGCTGATAACTTCTCTTGCAAAATCATTCTAGCCTCCGTTTTCCGGGTGCCATTGCGAGTTGTCCCGCAAGTGCATTAAAATTTTACCAGCGACTGCATAACGCTGATACTTTCCTTAACCGCAGCAGCAGATTTCTCCAGCGCAGTTTTTTCATCTGCATCCAGTTTATATTCGATGACCTTTTCCAGGCCGCCGCGCCCGATCTGCACTGGCACACCAAAGAACATATCTTTCAGACCATATTCGCCTTTCAGATATGCCGAGGCGGGGATGATGAGGTGTTTATCCTTCAGGATTGCCTCAGCCATTTGGGCGACAGCTGCAGCAGGTGCGTAATAGGCGGATCCGGTTTTCAGCAGGCTGACGATCTCTCCGCCACCTTTGCGCGTGCGGGTTACAATGGCTTCCAGCTTATCCGCAGCCAGGTATTCACGCAAGGGGACACCGGCAATATTTGAGCGCCCGGTCAACGGGACCATTTCGTCGCCATGTCCGCCAAGGACATAGCAGGCGATATTTTCCACGCTGACACCCGTCTCGAGTGCGACAAATGCACGCATGCGCGCTGAATCCAGGATGCCGGCCTGCCCGATGATACGCTCGCGCGGCAGTTTGCCCATTTTCATAGCAAGGTATGCCATGGTGTCCAATGGGTTGGTCAGTACGATGATGATGGCTTCCGGTGAATATTTTAGGGCACTGGTGGTGGCATCTCCGACAATCTTGGCATTGGTCGTCAACAGGTCTTCCCGGCTCATTCCAGGTTTACGCGGGATCCCGGCGGTGATGACGACGATATCCGAACCCTTGGTGGCTTCGAAATCGTTGCTCCCGACCACACCCACATCCTTGCCGATGACCGGCAGGGCTTCCAACAAATCGAGGGCTTTTCCCTGGGGCATACCCTCGACAATATCCACCAGCACCAGGTCGGCGATTTCCCGCTCCGCCAGCCAATGGGCAGTGGTTGAGCCGGTCATTCCGGCTCCAATAATGGAAATTTTCGCAGTCATTGTTCCTCCTTAGGCTAGGACTTCTAGATTTATACTACAAAATAACTCTTATTGATGATAGTACACTTTGTCACGCACTTCTCTTATAAATATCTTAATTGAAAAAAAGCGGCAGGTAACCCTGCCGCTCGATTGATTCGTGTGTTACCGTCACACCGCTTCCTTTTCCAAGAAACGAGTGGCTTCCATCGCTGCCGCCGCGCCCATACCAGCCGAAGTAATGACCTGTTTGAAGTGGGAATCGGCCGATTCGCCCGCGGCGAACACTCCGGCGACGTTGGTGTGCAAGCGGTCATCCACCTTAATATAACCGTTCTCCATTTCCAATTGCCCCGAGAACATTTGCGTATTGGGGGTATTCCCGACGAAAATAAATAACCCGTCAGTTATAAATGTGTTGGTTTCACCGGTTTTTTTATTTTTAATCTTGACCGATTTCGACCTTGTCGCCGCCAATAACATCCGTAACGACCGTATCCCAAACGACCTTTACCTTGGGGTTATCCAAGGCGCGCTTTTGCAGGATCGCACCCGCCCGGAAACTATCACGCCTGTGGATGATCGTGACCGAATTGGCATAACGAGTGAGGAACAAACCTTCCTCCAGTGCAGAATCTCCACCCCCAACGACAGCCACATTTTTATTCTTAAAAAACCAACCATCGCAGGTGGCGCAGTACGACACACCCCTGCCCGTCAACGTGGTCTCGCCGGGGATCTTCAGGAGGTTGGGACTGGCTCCGGTGGAAATGATGAGCGTATCGGCGAGATATTCGCCGCCATCCGCGACCACTTTGAACGGCCGCTGGGATAAATCCACGCTTTGGGCAAAATCAAACAGAACTCGCGCTCCAAACCGTTCCGCTTGCTTCTGGAACAGTTCGCCCAATTCCACGCCGCCCACCCCCTCGGGAAAGCCCGGATAATTCTCAATGGTGTTGGTCAGGGATACCTGCCCCCCCAGTTGAAGCCCGGTCAATACCAACGGCTGCAGATCCGCACGCGCGGCATAAAGGGCGGCAGACAACCCTGCCGGTCCCGCTCCAAGAATTAGGACTTTTACATGTTCAGAATTAATTTTAGATGTGGATGATTCACTCATGGATCTTTTAGCTCCCTCGATCTTTATTATATATTAGATGCGCAAATGATAATTTAGTATCATACACTTGAATACGTTGCGAAAAAATCGATGAATGAAAATAATCATGGAGAAAACAAAAACCCATGGAAAATAAGATGTAAATTCCTGGTTTAATTTTTTTCATTGATACGCAAGGTCAGGATGAAGTATTATATATACAGAGAGATTTAAAACTGCTGGTGGAGTAATATATTATGTTGCACGACCTGTTGAGGGTGATGCGTCCGTTAATTCAGAGACCAGTAAGGAGGGAATCCAGAAAGATGAAACAATCAGAACGCAGGAAATTTTTAATGGGACTTATTTCCACATGGCACCATATTTGATTTTTGGAATGACCTACGCTTTTGCGGCTGCCGTCCAGCCCGGACCGTTCCTTACCTACCTGGTTTCCCAAACATTGACCAATGGATGGCGCCGCACCATCCCGGCAGCTTTTGCGCCGTTAATCAGCGACATCCCGATAATAACCCTGGTCCTGCTGGTTTTAAGCCGGATGCCAAACTGGCTGGTCCAGGGGCTGCAAATTGCAGGCGGAATATTCCTTCTATACCTGGCCCAGGGAGCATTTAAAAATTGGAGAAATTACGAGAAGGAAACACAGAAAGGGAATAATTCCATCCGGCAAACTGTTTTAAAGGCAGCGTTGATTAATTTTCTGAACCCGGCACCTTATATCGGTTGGAGCCTGGTCATGGGACCTTTACTCATCAAAGGATGGCGCCAGGCTCCCATCAACGGCATCGCCCTTATGGCGGGGTTTTACAGCATTCTGATCCTCGTTTCACTTGGAATTATGCTGCTATTTTCCCTCGCCAGGAAATCAGGCCCGCGCATAGGTCGTGCCATTGTGGGATTATCAGTCATCGCATTGGCAATTTTTGGTCTATACGAAATATGGGTGGGAATCACAGCCGTCTGGGGTATTTGACCTCGCTGGAGCTACAAAATAAAAATTCCCTTTCTTCATACTCAAAAGGGAATTTTTATTCTTCTAAATGGTTTTTTCCATTTCGGCAGCTCTCAATTTCTCCGCTGCCCTGAAATATTTCAAGTAACGCATGGAGTTCTCATCACGTGCCAGAAGCATATCTGCCGCCTTTACGGTTGTTCCCAGTTTGGATGGATCGGTGATCGAACAGGTGGCACCCAGTTGGATGGCAAGAGTCAGGAACGTTTGGTTGATGGTGGGACGGTCGGGCAATCCAAATGACACATTGCTGGCACCCAGGTTGATATTTACCCCAAACTCTTTGCGCAGTAATTCAACGGTCTGGAGTGTGACGAGGGCTGCCTTGCTATCGGATCCAACCGTCAGCACCAATGGATCGATGATAATGTCCTCGACCGGGATACCCAGCCGGGCTGCCCGCTCGATGATTTTTTCCGCCACGGACAGGCGTTCCTCGGGTGTCTTCGGAATCCCATTATCGTCCATTGTCAATCCGATAACCGCCGCACCGCGGTCTTTGACAAGGGGCAGGACTGTCTCCAGTTTTTTTTCCTCTCCGCTGACCGAATTGACCAACGGTTTGCCCGGAGCGGCTGCCAGGCCGGCAGCCAAAACTTGCGGGTTGGCTGAATCGAGGCAAAATGGCACATCCACAACCGGGACCAGCATTTCAACGAGTTTTTTAATTACCGCCACCTCATCCAGGCCAGGGACTCCCACATTGATGTCCAAAACTTCCGCCCCCCAAGCCACCTGGGTCTCTGCAAGTTGACGGGCATAATCCAGGTTGCCTTCCGATAACGCCGCCGCCAGCTTTTTCCGCCCGGTGGGATTAATTTTTTCACCGATCATCACGAACGGGCGGTCAATTCCAATAATGACCTCCCTGGTTGCTGATTTTAAAATCGTGTGCATATGAACTCCTTGATTTGAATTAATTTTATGATAACGCGACACATGTGATTAGTATTCCATTTCAATTATTCGTTTACCCGGCAGCCTTTCGCAAGAATTGCAGCGCAGTCTCTGCCAGAATGGCTGCGCCTACCGGGAGGCATTTTTCATCAAGATCAAATTCCGGGCTGTGCATTTGACGATCGAGCTTATCCCCGCCCGAGCCGAGGGCGAACATGGCTCCCGGGGCAATTTCCATAAAGCACCCGAAATCCTCAGCGCCTAGTTCATCTTTCCACGGTAAAACATTCTGATCGCCAAGCAAGCCGGTTGCCACGGTTTTGATCAGGTCGGAGGCTGCTATTGAATTGATCATGGGAGGGGTACCGATCTCAAATTTTAGTTCGAAATTTCCTCCCAGGGTGCGGGCAATTTCAAAAGCACGCCGGATCTCGGTATGGATCTGCTGCTGGACTCGTTTTTCAGTAAATCGCAGGGTTCCGGTAAGTTTAATCCGCTCTGGAATGACATTTTCCGTAAACCCGCCATTAATTGAGCCGATACTGACCACTGCCGGGTCGAATGGATCCAGGCGGCGCGAAACAATCCCATTCAGCGCCAGGATCACATGAGCGGCAATGTAAAACGGGTCAATCGTCTGGTGAGGGTGGGCACCGTGCCCTCCTTTACCGATGATCTCTGCAAACCAGGAATCTACCCCACCGGAAGCGGGTCCCGCCTGGATACGGATGGTTCCAGCAGGTGCGGATGGATCCACATGCAGGGCAATCACCATGTCCACCCCTTCCATTGCCCCGTCCTGGATCATTCGCTGGGCACCACTCAGTCCTTCATCGTCGGCAACCTCTTCCGAAGGCTGCATCAGAAACCGCACCGTTCCAGGGAAATTCTCGCCGGCAAGCAATGTTGCTGCGCCAAGAGCCATGGCTGTATGACCGTCGTGCCCGCAGGCGTGCATCACACCCGGGTTCTGCGAAGCATAAGGCACAAGGTTATTCTCCTGGAGCGGCAGCGCATCCATATCGGCGCGCAGGGCGATGAATGGCTTGCCCCTGCCGCGATCTGCGACCACGCCGGTTCGTCCCACGCCGCGTTTGACGCGATATCCCCGGAGTTCCAGGATCTCTGCCACCCTGGCGGAAGTCCGTTTTTCCTGGAAGCCAAGTTCCGGGTGCATATGGAAATCCTGCCGCCATCCGCTCAATTCTTTCTGGATTGCCTGCGCTTTTTCAAGCATGTTTCACCTGTTGAAAATCATCACTAATACAATTCGCTCTAAATATTATTTTACCAATTCTTTTTCGGCAGAAATCATCAAAGAGTCCAGTTCGCGCTCCTGGGCAGCATCCAGTGGGGTCACCTGGTGCTCGCGCAATATCCGTTCGGCTTCCGCTTGCGCCCTTTCCACGAGTCCAATCCTGCCGGATGTTTCCCACGCCTCCCAGGAGCCTCGTTCGGCTAGTTTCGTCAAATATACTTCGCCGGATTTAAGGTATTTCATCGTATGCTTCTGCCCAAGGAAATTTCGCGTGGAAGACATCGCGGCGGCAATCACGTCCACCGCCAGCGCATCCGAATCTGAGGGGAAACCCTTTCGGATGCGGAGAACGCTGCCGGCAAATTCGTTGTCCGCCACCATCTGGGCATACGAGCCCATCACCCCTGCCTCCATTTCACCGATCCCGGAAAGTTCATCTGCACCTGCCAGGGCGGGGATGGCTGCGTTCAAAGCGCGCTCAAACCCATCCTGGGCGTCCAACCCATGTGCATTGGTGGAGAACCCGTATACATTTACCGGCAGTCCATAGCGGTGCCCGATTTGCACCGTTCCAGCGGAAGCCATCCCCATCTCCACCCCTCCCCATACGGAAAGTCCGCTGCGAGGTTCCATCATTGCCAACCGACCGCAATAGATGATCGGTAACCCTGGGGTAATAAGTTCTGCCAGCACCAGCGCTGCCAAAACCTCTGCGTTCTGCTGCGTAATTGCGCCTGCGATCGAAAAAGGAGCGGTGGTCCCCGCCGTGGGACAGGGCAGCGGTGCAAAGGCGATCCCCTGCCTGGCGATTTCCATGATCGCCTGGGCTTCATGATCGGGAATGCTCAATGGGCTGACCGGGGAAAGGGACAAGGTCAATACTTCCGGTGGCGGACCAATCAACTCCGCCATTTTTACTGCGTAGCGCACTTCCGAGACGAACTGTACTCCCGGCCCCTGGAGCGGTTTTACCGTGAACGGTAAGGCGTGCCGGTACATCGCCAGTGACATGACCCCGCCAGGCACCTCAGTGGGTGTAAAAAAAGGGGTAATGGTATGGCAATTCTCCAGGGCATCCAACAAGCGGGTCGAATCGCGCACATCCTGGACTACAGCCAGGCGGCGAGTCTTCGAAGCAGCATCGTATATCTGCGGCGCGCCGCCCAGGTTATGAAAATACAGGCTTCCCTGTCCCAAAGTTTTTACCGCACCCCCACGACCACGGATGGTCGTCCGCTTCCCGGTCATTGCGATGCATTTCTCCACCAGTTCTGGGGGGAACAAAACACGGGAATCGTGGACTTTGGCTCCGGCGCTGGTCAGGATTTCACGGCTTTTGGGTTCGGTCAGCACCACACCAGTCTCTGCCAGGATTCGCAGGGTGGAATGGTGGATGGCTTCGATCTCATTATCGTCCAGAACTGATAGTCGGATCATCGACAATTCTCCAATTTCAAACGACGGGCGTCCCTGCTAATTATCGATATATTTCGCAAGAAACGTCACACGGCGCTGTTCAAAATCCAGTACATTTTCCAATTTTAAAAATGCATGTCCCTCGTCTTCGTAAACCAGCAACTCCACTTCTTTACCCAGTTTCTGCAAGGCGTCATGAGCCTCGATCAAATCACTGACCGGGCAGCGCTGATCCAGCCGACCGGCGATCAACTGGACGGGAGCAGATAACTGGTGCAGGAAGAAATACGGTGACCTTTCGACCCACAGATCGTGATCGTCATCCGGGTTGCCAAAATTTTCATAATCCCAGTGCTGAAGGTCGGGGCGAATATATTTGTGATTTGTGAACCAGTTGATAAATGGCACAACTGCCGATCCGGCTGCCCAGAGTTGGGGATATTTTGTCAGGCAGGTCATGGTGAGATAACCTCCATGGCTGCGCCCGGTTATTCCAATCCGTGCCGGGTCTGCCAGGTTATTCTCAAGCAGATAATGTGCTCCTGCAGCGACATCATCATTATCCACGCCGCCAAAGTCGAACCGGCTGGCTTCCTGCCAGGCGCGTCCGTAACCGGTGGAGCCGCGATAATTTGGCACCAGCACGACCCATCCCCTGGAAGCCATATGAGCCATCAGGGGATACCAGGTCATCTCGAAGAACCAGTCCGGTCCGCCGTGGATCAGGATGGCTGCCGCTCCCGGGTCTTGATCATGCTGCTTGAAAAGCAGGGCTGGTACAGGTGTCCCATCCAAACCCGGATAATTTATTTCCTCCGGCATGGAAAATGGAAAATCGACCAATTCCCCGGGAAGGGATTGAGTTACCTGGGTAAAACTTCCATCTTCAAGCGATAATGACCAGATGTCATCAGGATGACGGGGGTTATCAAAGGCAAAAACTATTTGATTTCCATCCGGTGTAAAGTGCGGCAGGTAATGCACCCCCGCCTCGACCCTGTATAACTTTGGAGAATCATCCATTTTTTGCACCCCCAGCCAGGATACCGTTCCGCGGTTGAAGACATACACCAGGGAATTCCCATCCGGTGACCACGCCGGGTATTGCTTTTCACCTTCCCCGTCCGTCAACCACTGGATGCGATGGGTGGCAAGTTCCAGGATGCCGATATTATTAAATCCATCCACATCGGAGGTAAAAGCCAACCGGGTCGCATCTGGAGACCAGCAGGGCTGCCCTGCATCGATCGGTCCACTTTCATCAGCAATCCTGTATATTTCGCTTCGGTCCGCGAGGTTAGCAATGAACGTACCAAAATCAATGCCAGCCGCCTCAACCGACACAGCCAAATATTTCCCGTCCGGAGACCAGCGTACCTTCCAAGCCGGGTACCCGGCATCGAATACCAGCCGCGGTTCACCTCCGGCAGCAGAGATCACGTATGCATCGAATTGCCCCGATTCATCGGACAAAAAGGCGATGGATTTCCCATCCGGCGACCATGAGAAATCTGCCTGAAGGGATCCCTTTGGGTTCGGTGTCAAGTCGCGTTGTTCGCCGGTTTCGCGATCTTGAATGAATAAGTGGAAGGCCTCGCCGCCATCGAAATCAACCGTGTAGGCCAGTTGACGCCCGTCTGGAGAATAGCGTGGATGAAATTTCCCGCCCGGTCCACGCGAAATAAGGCGCGGTTCATTGCTGCCGTTTGGCATGGGACCGCCAGGATCCGGCAAGGGGACTTCGTAAATCTCCCAGCGCCCTCCCGGATTCCAGGAAAAGGCCACGCACTTGCCGTCAGGCGAGATGTCGAAGCCCATTTCCACTTCCACGCAGGGAACGCGCAATAGAACCCCTAGGTCAATCATGGCCTTTCCTTCATTCACTCAGACTTTATGGCAGGCGACCCAATGGCTGGGAGCAGCGAGCCGCCATTCAGGGACCTCGCGGCTGCACTGCTCATCGGCGAGCGGGCAGCGCGGGTGGAAACGGCAGCCGGAAGGCGGGTTGATCGGGCTGGGGACATCTCCCGCCAGGATGACCCGGCGCCGGGCGCGATCCTTCCGCGGATCGGGAACCGGGACGGCAGACAGCAGCGCTCCAGTGTATGGATGAAGCGGGTGCTCATATAGTTCGTTCCGCTCCGCCATTTCGGCCATTACCCCCAGGTACATGACCGCCACCCGGTCACAAATGTGACGGACCATGCTGAGGTCGTGGGCAATGAAGAGATAGGTTAAACCGAACCGGTCCTGCAAATCTTCAAGCAGGTTGACCACCTGTGCCTGGATGGATACATCCAGGGCGGAAATGGGTTCATCGCACACGATAAAACGCGGGTCGGATGCCAGCGCACGTGCAACGCCGATGCGCTGGCGCTGACCACCGGAGAATTCATGCGGAAACCTGTTGATGAGACGCCCGCTTAATCCGACCAGGCCCATCAGTTCCTGGACCCTTTCGACCCGTTCTGCTTCATTTTTGAAGAGGTGATGGACTCGCAGCGGTTCGCTGACAATCGAATGGACCGTCCAGCGCGGGTTGAGCGAAGCATAAGGATCCTGGAAAATCATCTGGGCAATGCGGCGGACCAGAAGCATTTCCTTCCCACGTGCTTTTCGTACATTATGCCCGTCGATGGTTACCACCCCGGCTGTTGCCGGGTACAGCCCAAGAAGGGTGCGCCCTGCGGTGGTTTTTCCGCACCCGCTTTCCCCCACCAGCCCGAGGGTCTCACCCTGTTCGATGGTAAAAGAAATCCCATCCACGGCCCGCACCGCGCCCACCTTGCGCTGGATGACGATCCCGCGCGTTACCGGGAAGTGCTTGGTCAGGTTTTCGACGATGACGAGCGGTGGAGTTCCGTTCATCTTGGAGCTCCAGTCTTAATGTCAACCCAACAAGCGATATTGTGGTGGTCCTTTCCGACCGGTGTAAGGGACGGGTTTTCGATTTTGCAGCGTTCGATGGCAACTTCACAGCGCGTGGAAAATGGACATCCATGAGGTTCCACGAGCAGGCTCGGCGGCGCCCCCGGAATGGATTTCAGGCGGTGGGCGCGGCGGCGGTCGACACGCGGCAGGGCGCCCAGCAAGGCGGATGTATACGGATGGCACGGATCTTCGTATAAATCAATGACACTGGCTTCTTCAACGATGAAGCCAGCATACATGACCATTACCCGGTCGGCAATCCCGGCAACCACTCCCAGGTCATGCGTGATCCAGATCACTGCCATTTGCACCTGGTTCCGTATCCTGGTTACCAGTTCAACGATCTGCGCCTGGATGGTTACATCCAGGGCGGTGGTGGGTTCATCGGCGATCAACAGGCTCGGGTTGCATGATAATGCCATGGCGATCATCACCCTCTGCCGCATCCCGCCGGAAAACTGGTGAGGGTAATCTCCCAGCCGGTGCGCTGGATCCGAAATTCCTACCAGTTCCAGCAATTCCACGGCACGTTTTTCGGCTGCTTTCTGGTCCATCCCCATGTGAGTACGCAATGTCTCGCATATTTGCCGTGCCGATGGTCAGGACCGGGTTGAGGAAGTCATCGGGTCCTGGAAGATCATCGCAATTTCCTTGCCGCGAATATCTTCCATTTCGCTTTCCGACATTTTCAGGAGATCAATCTGCCGCGGAAGGAAGCCGCGCCTCCGGCAATCTCTCCCGGGGGAACCAGGATCAACTGCAAAACCGAGAGCATGGAGACGGATTTCCCACAGCCGCTTTCCCCAACCACCGCCAGCGTTTCCCCTTCGTCCAACGTGGAACGATATCCCATTAACGGCATAAACAGTCCCTTCCGGGGTGTGGAAACGGGTTTTCAAATCCTTTACTTCAAGCAGGGCAGCCATAGATCACACCGTCCGGCTGCTGGGGGTCGAGAGCATCCCGCAAGCCATCGCCGAGGAAATTTATACTCAGGACTGTTAACAGGATCAAGAGGCCCGGGAAAAACCACAGCCAGGGAGCCGTGTCCAGGTAGTTATTCGCACCGTCGAGCATATTGCCCCAGGTGGCGGTGGGCGGTTGGACGCCCAGGCCAAGGAAGCTGATATATGCCTCGGCCAGGATGGCATTTGCAACTCCCAGGGTGGCTGAAACTACAATGGGAGCGATGCTGTTCGGCAGTATATGGCGGAAGATAATTTGGAGATTGCTCGTCCCGGTGGCACGCGCCGCCAGGACAAACTCGTTCTCCTTTAGCGAGAGGAATTCGAGCGCGGACGATGCGCGCCAGGTACATCCACGAGGTAAGGCCGATGATCAGGACGATCACGATCACGCTTCCGCTAAAGGTCCGCCCCAGCATGTCGACCTCGGGGATCTTGCCGCCGAAGTATTTCGCCATCACGATCAACAGGAAAATTTCCGGGATATTCAACATGGCCTCGGTAATGCGCATCAGGATGCTGTCCAACTACGCCGCCGTAATAGCCTGCCAATGCTCCCACCAAAATCCCCAGCAGAGTCTCAACGACCACTGCCGTCAAGCCGATCAACAGGGAGATTTGACCGCCATAAATGGTGCGAGCCAGTATATCCCGCCCGATCGAATCGGTACCGAAGGGGTGTGCGGCGGAGGGCGATTGCAGACGCAAGCTGGTATCGTTAAGATTGGCATACTTTTCGGAGACGAACAAGGAACCGCCCAAGGCATAGAGAACCAACATGATAAGGACAACGAGACCGATAATTGCAGGTAGTGACGCTTGAATTTCCGCCATGCCAGTTGACCAAGGCTGAGGGGAGGGGTTTCCAGGTCATCCGGGGTCAGGACTGCGATTTGTGAAGTGGTTGTTTCCATAATCCCGTTTCTATTAATCGTAACGGATGCGCGGGTCCAACCACGCATAAACGACATCTGTGATGATCTGGAAGACGATCACGGCCACAGCCACCAGCATCAGGCTGCCCATGACAACCGGGGTATCAGCCCGGTTAACGTGGTCCAGGAACAGGCGCCCCATCCCCGGCCAGGCAAAGATGCGTTCGGTGACGACCGCTCCACCCAGCAGGAAAGGCAGGTCCAGGCCGACAATGGTTGACGATCGGAAGCGATGCATTTTTTAGGGCATGGACGAAAATGACCGTGCGGCGCGGCAAGCCCTTGGACCGGGCAGTACGGATGTAATCCTGGTTCAATACTTCCAGCATGGTGCTGCGGATGTAACGGCTGTAGGTTGCAAGGCTTACCACCGACATGCTGATCACCGGCAGGACCATGTGATAGCACAACCTGCCCGAATGTTTTTCCGATCTGCGGGTCGAACATCCCGACTGTCGGAAGATAGGGCAGCCCCCATCGTTTAAACAGGACCGAAAAAATATACATGGAAATCAGGGCCATGAAAAAGATCGGCATGGAATACCCAATGAAAGAAAGTGCGGTCAATGACATGATCCAATACCGAATACTGCCTAATGCGGAGTAGACCCCCACGATCAACGCGCCCAAAATGACGATCAATCACCGGAAAGCATCAGGATCAAGCGTATTCGGAATCCGCTCCCAGATCACCTGCATGACCGGCTTGCCGGTCTACGAGGGAAATACCAAAATCTCCGCGCAGGATCCCCAGGCGGGTCCCGGGGTTTCGGCAATGCCATCCCCATTCAGGTCGGTTTTTGTCCAAGTGTTGCCGACCAGCCAGTAAACGTATTGAACATAAATTGGTTTATCCAGACCCAGCTGGCGGTTCAGACGTTCATAATCCTCAGCACGGGTTACCCGCCGTCCGCCCATGGTGGCAACCGGGTCACCAACGCTCATCATTAATGCAAACAAGACCACACTGATGATAAATAATAAAGGGGATACCCTGGATCAGCCGTTTGATGATATAGCGAGCCATGCTGGCCTTCCAAACAATTGATTGGCAGGTGAAATGAGGAGCCGGGGTTACCCGGCCCCTCATAAAGTACGTCGGAATCTACTTGCTCTTGGAACGAGATCCCACTCGGCGATATTGTAGAACATCGTCACGCCGGAGAATTTTACATTTTGCAGGCGTGAGCCGAGCGCATAGACATCCGGATCCTGCCACATGCCGATGATATACACTTTATCAAAGAAGAGTCTGGTTGATCTGCGAAATGGTCGCCTGCCGGGCTATCGGGTCCACCTGGGTGGATTGCAGCTTGATCAGGCTGTCCAGTTGTTCATCACAAATATAGAACCAGTTTTCCCCGGTGGGATTATGCATCGGTCGGGATCTGGTCGCAGAGCCAATAATAGATATCCGGGTCCGGGAACAGGGGGCCATCTGACCATTCCTGCATATCGATATTCACCTCGGGCAGCCGGCCCATTTCCGCATAGCTGGCAAAGAACAGACGTGTCATCCACTGGGTTAACTCCAGCTTGATCCCCACGTCAGCCAAGTTCTGCTGCATGACTGCCTGGACATCCTGGCGGATCTTCACGGATGGTGGTGGCATGGGATATCTCGAGCTTGACGCCGTCCTTTTCACGGACCCCGTCTCCATTGCTATCGATCCAGCCGGCCTGATCCAGCAGGACTTTTCGCCTGCGCCGGGTCATATGGGTAAGGTGTAAGCGGAGGGTTGTTGTAGTACGGCAGCGCATCCCAAAAACTGGCTGGGGTTTTGGTCAGCCCAAAATGCAGGTCTGTGTTGATCCCATCCCGATTTATGGCCAGGGCAATCGCTTTTCGGACATTGACGTCCTGCAAGGCCGGGTTATTGTTTTGGCTTGAGCATGAAGAACATAAACTCGTTATGTCCGCTGGGCTCGATGACAATTTTCAGTCCGGCCTCCTGTAATCCCGGGACATCGCTGTAAGAAATGAAAGTGCCCATATCAGCATCCCCAGCTTTCAAGGCAGCCACCTGGGAGGCGTCATCCGGAACGAAGCGGATGAAGATCTCGTCGATTTTGGCTGGGGTGCCCCAGTAATTATCGTTTCGTACGAAACGGGCATAACTGCCCGTCTCCCATTCGGCAAAATTGTAAGGACCGCAGCCGACGGTGGGTTTCTTTATCCAATCCGCATTATCGATGGTTCCATCCGCCTCGTAAATCGGGCTAAGTATGTGGGCCGGCATGATGCCATGCCACAAAGTTGCCATCCAGGGAGCAAACGGCGTTCGAAACTGTGACGACAACCGTCTGTGGATCAGGCGCTTCGACGGTAATCATGTCGTAAGGATAGGTGGTGGCGACCGTGTTCTGAGGGCTGACCGCCATCTGCCAGGTAAAAATGAAATCCTCGGCTGTTAGCGGGACATTATCCGACCACTTGATATCATTTCGCAAATGCATGGTGATGACAGTCCATCCGCGCTGACTCCGCCGTTCTCAATGCTGGGGATTTCGGTTACCAAGTACCGGGAAAGGCTCGTTCTTCGAGTCGAACTCCCAGGCCCAGTGATCGAACATTTGCCAGGTCGTCCAGACGAACCACATGTTGCTGTAGAGCGGGGAAGGTTATCGAATTCCTGGGTGAAGATCAGCGTCGCAACCTTTTTTTCGGGGACAGCTGTCGCCGGCACCGGGGAGTATTTCCCCCGGGACCTGGGGGGTATTCCCGCCGCAGCAGGCGTTTTTGGCCTCCCCCGCAGCCACTCAAGAGCAGGCTGGCCACCATCAAGGTGGCAAAAATACGTATACAAGCCAGACCTTTTCTGCATTCCTTCCTCCTTGGGTATATATGGGACGACCTATCAACTTATATTAGCAAAAAAGCGCCATCAGCACAACTGCCATTTGTTCTGATGACGCATGGCTTTATTCCAATCGGGGCAGGGCGTCCATGCCGGCTTTTTGAGCCAAATTTTCCACCATCGCCCGCAATTTTCGTTCCTGTTCCTGGGAATAATCCGGGCGCTGGTAAGCAGTCAGGAGTTCCTTGTGTTCGGATTTTGGCCCGGGCAAATGTGTCCAGGCTACCGGATGCCTGCCAGCCGCGATTCGAATCCCGGTCGATCACGGACGAGGGCAGGTTTTGCTCCTTCGCAGAACAATTCCCGGGTGATTTTTTGTTTCAGGAAATCGCCTTTGAAATTTATCCCTTCAAACATGCGCAGTCGCCAGTGTCTCGGTTCGGACCTCGATCCCTGCCAGCAGTCGCTTGCGCCATGGCAATCCCTTCTGCATCCACCACCAGTTTTTCCGGGCTTTGGCAGGCCAGGAAATCGAGCATCCCCGCGCCGGAGATCATGTTGATACCTGCCAGGGCCCCGATCAGGGCTGACAGCCGCTTTCCATTCCTGCCTGGGCATCCACCAATTTTGGCATCGGATGCACCAAGGTAAGCATGGGTAGGCAGGTTGAGCGACTTACCCACCTGGGCATATGCCGCATCGATCATGGCAGTTTCGATTGCGCCCATCGGGGTGGTGCCATGGCGCATGTCGAAAATTGCCGGCGCGCCACCCCAGACAATAGGCGCGCCCGGGTTGGCAAGCTGATGGATGGCAATCCCGCTGAGGCTCTCGGCAGCATGCTGGACCACCGAACCTAGCAACGTTACCGGCGCGGCCGCCCCGGCCAGAGGCATCGAAATGAGCTCCGCCGGCACACGCGCCTGCGCCAATTCGATCAGGTTTCCTGCCGCCAAAATCACTCCAGATGAGCGGCGGCGAAGGACAGACATCGAATACCGCCTGCGGTTTTTCCGCCAAGCGCCTGCCGGCCGCCCGCAAAAATTGCCAGCATATCGATCATGACCGAGGGTTTTGAATGGAAAACGAGCCGGTGATAATCGGTTTTTTTGAGAACATCAGGACAATGTACAGCCGGTATAGATCCCCGATCTCCTTTGGCACCTCATTGCAGACGATGGCGGTGGACTGGGCATCGTACTGCGGCAGCATTTCCGCCACTTTTACGATGCGCACCAAGTCTTGTGTATAAGAAGGTTTGTGCTCCAGGGTTTCCGGATCCAGGACATGTACCCCTGAGGAGCCCGGATCGAATTGGACCGAGTTTCCGCCATAATGTACCTTGGGCTTGCCACCCCGGTCATAAAGCTGGAATTCAGCGGGGACCGTATCCAGCCCCTTGCGGACGATTTTTTCCGGGATTTTGACAACATCCCCCTCCGCGCTTGCCCCCGCTCCAACCAGTAAGCTCACGGGCAGCGGGATTTTGAACTTTTATCCCCGGATTTTGCATTAGCTGGAAAGCTTCATCCAGTATGCGGGCAATCAGGTCATAGGTCAGGAATTCGATTTTCGGCTGGATGGGCGGTCATTTTTTCTCCAATGACTGAAATGATCTTCGCCATTTCCACAGATATTTTGCCATCCAGAGGATCGGGCTGGTGTGTTTCCAGCGTCTTGCGCGCCTTGGCCAGCGCCCAGTCGCGCGCATCATCCTTTTTTGTTTCCCACTCGCTGAACGGTCGCCGGTCCATGAATTGCGGCAGGAACAGTTCGCGCATATGTTTGAGGGTATGTTTCTGGGACAGGAAATTTCCGCCCGGGCCAACGGCTGCGATCGTATCCAGCGCCAGGGTCTCATCGTCCACAACAATGCCCTGCATTGTCTTGCGAATGATCGAGAAGATCTCACAGTCCATCATCATCTCGGCAAACGACCAGATGCGGCTGCCGTGCAGGAAACCCACCCCCAGAAGCATGTCCGACATGACGATGCATGCCATGAATGTGGACAGGCTGTTTTCGATCCCGGCCTGCCAATTTGGTTCTTTTGCACCCGTGGCAAAAGAGCCCATGGAAAGCGGGAATATTATAAAAATCCGATAACACGTTCGTAGCCGCACCGTAAAGGAAATCCTCCGGGCCGCCGCCGGTATACCCGCCCGTCCGCAGATCGGAAGCAGTTTGGGCGGCGGCATAAAAGACCGGCGCGCCGGGGAATGCCAACTGGATCAGGGCTGCGCCGGAAATCACCTCGGCGTTTCCCACCGCCAGGTTACCCGCAAGCGTGGCCGGACCGGTGGTCAGGTTGGCGGCCATGGTCATAAAACCGGTGGGAAGGCCATATTCGGCTGCCACCAGGGCTGCATCCAGACTGCCGCCATCATGCCCAAGCGGCGAGGCGGAACACTGCATCAGCGAAAGGACCGGTCGCTTGCGCAATTGTTCCTTGCCGCCCACCATCAATGCCGCCATTTCGATCGCTGCACGGGCTTCACGTTCGTTATAGATCGATTTCGGTCTGAACGTGCTTGGTGGAGTTTTCCCAAATAGCCTTGATCTCATGCAGGCCGCGTGTCTCGGGCGGCATATCCTGGGCCGATACCGGCACCCAATGAAAACCCACCTCCTCGGTTGCATCGGCGATGCGGGCAATATCACGCACATCCTGCAGACAGGAAACCCGCCGCTCGCCGGTCTGGATATCGATCACCTCGACCCCGCAGCCGTCTGTACCGACAAAGACGTGGTTTCCATCCAGTGGTAAATCCTGCTGCTGATCGCGGGCAGCCAGGGAATAATCGGGAGGGCAGGCTTTTAACGCCTTTTCGATCAGCTCTCCTTTGGCACGTACGATCATTTTCTGGCGGTCCACTTCAGCGCCATGGGATGCCCAGATTTCCAACGCCCTTTGGGATGGAAAACGCACCCCCACTTTTTCGATGATCCACAGGGTGGCATCGTGGATTTTTTTTATTTCCTGCGGCGTTCAAGATTTCCAACCGCAGTTTCGGGTTGGTGATGGATTGGATCTTTTTGGACATGGATGGCTCCCGTCCGCTCAGGCGGCGCCCACCAGTTGTTTTGCCAGCCCTACCGCACCGATGGCATCTTCTGAATATCCATCTGCTTCGATCTTTTGGACCCAATCGCGGGTGACAGGAGCGCCCCCCACCATTACCTTGACTTTCTTACGCAAGCCGATCTTGTCCAGTTCGTCGATCACTTCCTTTTGCTTCACCATGGTGGTGGTCAACAAAGCGCTCAAGCCCACCAGGTTGGCATCCACTTCCTGCACCTTGGCAATGATTTTGGCTGCCGGTACATCCACTCCCAGGTCATAATACCTGGAAGCCCGATGCAGACAGCATCGTTCCGACCAGTGACTTGCCAATCTCATGAATATCTCCTTCAACGGTTGCCAGGACTACCTTTCCAAGCATGGTGCGCTGCACACCGCGTTTCTGCATTTCCGGTTCAAGGGTGGATACAGCGGCTTTCATGGCCTCACCCGCCATCACCAATTCAGGCAGGAAAGCCTGCCCGCAGGCGAAACTCTCTCCCACCTGTTTGACACCCACCACGAACCCCTTGGTAATAGCCTCCAACGGGTCAATGCCGGCAGCGATTGCCTCGCGAGCCAGCGTTGCTGCAGTATCTGAATCACCGTCAAGGACGCTCTGCGCCATTTTCTGGAAAAGCTCTTCGTTCATGAGATACTCCTTCTTCAATGTGGATTTAATTGATTGATTTTATTGGGCTATGCTAATTATATAATGACATTTATAGAATGACCCTATTTACGATGACGGGTTAATCGAATGAAAAGACCATCCAATAATAGATGGTCTTCTCAACAACTAATTCTTTTCAAAAATCCACCGGTCTGTCTCGCGTTTCCAGTCGACCAGCTCATCTGGTTCAAACCACAAGGCAACTTCCTTACCACTATTTTCGACCGTATCCGAAGCATGAGTAAGGTTGCGCCCGATCTCCAGAGCAAAATCGTGACGGATCGAGCCGGGCGCCGCTTCAGTGGGTCGGGTGGCGCCCATCGTCTGGCGGATGGCAGCAACTGCGTTCGGCCCGCTCCAGACCATCGCCATAACGGGCGCAGAGGTAATATATTTGATCAAGGTTTCGTAAAAAGGTTTGCCCTTGTGAATGGCATAATGAGTTTCGGCGAGCTCCTGGCTGACATTCAGGAATTTTGCGGCAACCAGCATTAACCCGCGCCTTTCGAGCCTGGCAATTACTTCACCTATCAGCCCGCGCTGGACTCCGTCAGGTTTGACGAGCACGAGGGATCTTTCCATGAGTTTTCTCCGTTTCAAAAATTGATCTCGAGATGTGGTATCTCGAGATCTGATTTTACCATGCCGAGCAGGTGCAGCCTGTCCGATATGCCCCTGCAACTCTTCTTCAAAAATATGAAATAAATAAATGGATAAGGGGTTCTTAGCGCAATAACTCTTCCGCTTTTGTATAGGCATCCAGGGCATCTTGCAGCCGGTTGGCTCTCATCGCAGCATCTCCCAGCGTCTGCCAGATGGTGGCATCCACCGGGAACCTGTAGATCGCCTCCCTAAGATCGTGGACGACCTCATCCAACAAGCGATTTTTCTTGATAAGTTTGGCGTATGCCGCCATGGATTCTTTAATTTGCTTTGCATCCAGCGCGGTTTGCGCTGCAGACAAGAATCCAGCATCCTTGTCTTCAGCGGGAACACGCGAAAGCATCCCGGTTCCACCTAATATCTGGCGCTGAAATGGAGGTTCTGGAGTGGCAGGTGCCGCTTGGGCTGCAGGTTTTACCTCCGGCAGCTGACCCGGTTTCACCTCTGCTGAAATCCATTCTCCAGGTGTGGTGGGCTCCGGGGGTTCTGGAACCGGCGTGTTTTCGTCCACCCAGGTCGGCAATTCCTCTTCAGGAGCAGCGCCTGGTTCCGGGGCGGTTTCAGGCTTCAAGTCTGCAGGATGGATTGCCTGTCCAAGCCATTCCGGTATCCGCTCACCGGCTTTGGGTGCATTTTCGGGGACGGCAGAAGATTCCAAAGACTTTTCCTGCGTGCCAGGTTGTTCGGCTTCCTTTAACCAGTCGGGCAGATCCACTTTCGTTTTTTCCTCGGAGGGGGCAGCCTGGGAAGTCGACTTGGCCTTCCCCAACGCAGCTTCCACATCATGTTTACTTAACCAGGAAGTTATGGTGATATCTTCTTCCGGGGTTGCAGAAGGAGTCCCTGTGGCAGCGGTTTCGGTCGGAGCAATGGATTCCTGTGCCGGTGTTTGCATCCATTCGGGTTGAGCCTGATCTTTTTCTACAGAGCCTTTCGGTAATTCTTCGGCAGCAGCCTCCTGCGCCGTGGTTGCCAGTCCTTCCGCCCATGCATCGTTATCCACTATTGAAGGGACCGAAGGAATGGTTCCTTGCATGGTGGCTTCCCCTGAGGTTGCTGGATATGGAGCTTGATTTTTATCCGGGAATTCCTCCACCCATGCCTGCGAATTGTCTTCCGGAGTAATGGATAAAGGAAACTTCTCTAAGGTTGTTTCTGGGGGGATTTCTTCGGTGGCTGGAGCAGTCGGCAAGGGCTGTAATTCTTCCGGCGTCAAAACCTGGCCAGCAGCCAGCTCGTCCAACCTCGCTTGCGTATCCTCCCCTAAATTAAACGGCAGCGGAGCCTCCTGTTGGTTCAACAACCTCTTCTGAATATGGAGCTTCATCCAGGGGTTGTTCTCCCACCGGCTGCAAATTCTGCCCGGCCATCAAATCTTTCAACCAGGCATCGGAATCCGCCTCCGTGTTTAGGGGCTGGGCTGTCTCTTCTTCGGGGGTAACAGGGGGAACCACAGATGCGGGTGTGATGGTTTCCGGAAGAGTTACTTCTGGTACCGGGCTCTCTATGCTTGCCTCAGGTTCCCCGGGGTGGGATTCTAATTCGCCCTCGCGGGAGGTCGATTCAACTTGCGGTTCTACATAGGAAATCTCCGCAGGGAAAGGTTTGAGGGAGTCTGGTTCTGTGGCTTGTGGAGAAATTGGTTCCAGGGGAAGAGTTTCATCCACGGCAGCAACTGGTTCCGGAGATTCCATTGTTTCTGCCTGATCCTTACCCGGACGCAACCAATCTGGCATTTCTTCAGAACGGTCTCCGGGCTTGGTCAGTAGTTCTTCTTCCTTTGCGCCTTGTTTTGCCGCCAGGCTTTCCAACCATGCCATGGCATCATCTTCGATCTTGACGGGTTTGGCTTCACCGGAAGGTTGGAAAGGTACATCTTCATTCCCCCAGGTGGATCCAGTATTCTCCGGCAAAGCGGGTTCCTGCCCTTCCATCTGGATCGGAGTTGGCTGGATCGGAGTCGCTGGAATGGTGCCGTCGGGGTTGGTTCCTCATTGGCTTGTGATACCGGTTGTTCCGGAGTTATCTCTGAAAAGGTTTCCGCAGGGATTGGGGAACTGCCTGCGTCCATTTCTTTCAACCAATCGGGAAACGCGTTTGCATCCCTGGTTTCCGTCGGCGTTCGGGAGGGTTCCGCTGACGCTTCCACGGCGGCGGCTGTTCCCAATCCTTTTAGCCATTCCGGTATATCACTCGTTTCCTGGGATGGTGGTTTTTCCACGTCAAGGTCGGGAGCGGAGTTTGCTTCGGGAATCCCCTGTGGAGCCATGGATTTTAACCATTCTGGAATATCGGCTTGTGCCAGCGGTTCCGCGGGTTTTTCCGGACTTTGCAGCTCCGGTTCTTCCGCGCCTTGTCCTCTTGATTTTTTCCAACCTGCTGTCTGCATCCAATCCGGCACAACCGGCTCAACACTTGCAGATGAAGTTTCGGATGGCGGAAGAACTCCTGGTACAACTTCCCCTTGTGTAGTTGAGCTTTCAAATAAAGGTTTGGCAGGTTTTTCTGCGATATTTTCTGCCGGTTTTTCCATTGGTTTTGCGACGGGTTTCTCAGGTGTCAACCAATCGGGAGCCGCCTCACTGCGTTTTTCGTCCACGAGCTTTATTCCGAGCGTGGCAGCCCAGTTTGGCTGCGGCGAGACAGGAGCGGTACCAGCTACATATTCCAGCCGCTCGAGGTTGACCGATGCATCCGCCACTTTATCGGTATTGAATGAGGAACCAGCGACAAAGGATGAATATGGGTCGAGCATATGCAGTCGCTGCCGGTAAACCTGGGTATTTTCGGTTTGCGAGGCTTCTGGGAGTACGTCCACCAGGACGCGTAATGCATCCAGGCAATAACTATATTTCTTTAGCAGGTTGGCTGCCACTTCGGCGGCTTCGACTTTTTGACCGGACCGGTAATATGCCCGTGCCAGCATGACTTGCAAATCGGGGCGGTTTGGATCCTCTGCAAGCACAGCTCGGATCTCAGTGATGGCCTGGTTATATAGTTCCCCCTGGGCATACATGTTTGCCAGGGCGTCCCGGCTCAACCGGATGCGGGGCGGTTCTATCCCGTCGCGCCTGCCGTAAAGCCGGCGGAGCTCGTTTTGGATGGCGGTATTGGAGGGCTGGTCTTCGAAAGCACGTTCCATGTGCCAGATGGCCTCATCAAGTTTGCCCTCATCGTCACGGATGATGCTCATCCCCACATGCGCTACAAAATCATCGGGTACTGCCATGATCACACGTTGGAATATATCGGCTGCGTCTGTATATCTCCTTGCCTCCAGAAAACTTTTACCCAGCAGTCTGTATATCTCGACGTACATGGGAAAGGTTTTCAGGATATGCTGGCAATGAGCGACTGCCTCATCGAGTTGTCCACCTTCGATCATGGTCTCGATTTCTCGATTGTATACACGCAGTGATACATTGGACATGGCGTACTCCTGGCTCTATTATGCACTAATCTTTTATATAATGCAATTCCATTTTCTTCTACTATATATAAATCTTCCACTTAGCATGGTCTACTCATAAAAGAGCGGCAGGGCGGCAACAGGCTGATCGCTCCATTTAAAGGCTGCCAGAAGGGCTTCACGGGCTGTTGCCAGTTTAATTGCATCATTGGCATGGATGGTAACCAGCTCTTCACCTTGTTTTACCTTTTCTCCGACCTTGTGATGAATAATAAAACCTACTGCATGATCCACGGGATCGCTCTTTATCGCTGCGTCCGGCGCCCAATAAAACGGATGATTCCCCAATAATCCTTGCATTAACCTGGGACAAGCTCCCGCTCCGCTCGGCTTTTACGCCTTCGATATACCTGGCTTTCGGGAATTTCCCGGGGTTGTCAGCATAGCTTATATCCCCTCCCTGTGCATGGACCATGACACGGAACTTTTCGAAGGCTGCACCGGAGGCGATCACCCCTTCCGCCATCCGCCTGCCCGTTTCAAGGTCTGCAGCGTGGTTTCCAAGTACCAGCATATGCGCGCTGACATGCAGGCAGTGCTCAAGGAAATCTGCCGGTCCGTTCCCGTGGAGCGTATCAATCGCCTCGACCACTTCAAGGGAATTCCCGACCGCCTGCCCGAGAGGCTGGTTCATGTCGGAAAGCAACGTCACCACCTTCCTGCCTGCCAGGCCGCCGATATCTGTCATCAATTCTGCCAGGGTGCGGGCTTCTTCCAGGGTCTCCATGAATGCCCCCATACCTACTTTGACATCCAAAACAATCGCCTGGGCACCAGCGGCAATCTTTTTGCTCATGATGGACGAGGCTATCAACGGAATGGATTGCACGGTCCCTGTGACGTCGCGCAGTGCGTATAGTTTGCCGTCTGCGGGCGCCAGGTCCAAAGATTGACCGGTGAGGACAATCCCATCTTTTCTTAATTGCTTCTTGAATTCATCGGTGGTTAGGTTGACCCGGAACCCCGGGATGGACTCCATTTTATCGAGGGTGCCGCCGCTGAAGCCCAATCCCCGCCCCGACATTTTCCCAACCGGGAGTCCGCAGGCAACAACAACCGGCAGGACGACCAGCGTGGTTTTATCTCCGACCCCACCGGATGAATGCTTGTCCATCGCAATGTCGACCACTCCGGATAGGTCCAGGATTTCACCCGAATGCGCCATTGCCAGTGTCAGATCGGTGGTTTCGCGGGCGGTCATCCCGTTTAGCAGCACCGCCATTGCCCAGGCTGAAACCTGGTAATCCGGGATTTGGGAGTGCGTGAAACCGTCCACGAAGAATTTTATTTCTTCTCCGGTCAGTTCCATTTTTTGTCTTTTTTTGATAATGATGTCCACTGCGCGCATCGGTCACTCCAGCTCGACTATGCGTATTGTATCGTATTTATCGGGTCAGTCATGATTCCATAAGTCCCCTGACCGTTTTCCAAACCTGGTCGAACATTTCCTGGGTCAGGCGACCTGTTTGCGTATTTTGTCGGCTGGGATGATAAGAACATACCAGCCACCTGTCTTTCGGGATCTTATAAACAGCATTATGTGCAAAAGCGATGGCAGGGTCATGGACTGCAAATATTCGCAGAACCCTTTCAAAGGCGATCCTCCCCAGGACTACAATCACCTTCGGTTGAATCAGCTCCAATTCCCATTCTAGGTACGGCTGGCAATTTGCCATTTCCACCGGGTTGGGTTTGTTATCAGGCGGAACACAGCGGCAAATGGGCGCAGTGTAAAGGTCGGTGAGCACCAGTCCGTCATCCCGGGATACTGAATTGGGCTGCGAAGCGAATCCGGCGCGAAAAAGCGCCGGGTATAGAAAATCGCCCGAGGCATCACCGGTAAACTGCCTTCCAGTGCGGTTTGAACCGTGAGCCCCGGGTGCCAGCCCGACAACAAACACGCGTGCGTGAACATCGCCAAAACCTGGAACCGGCTTACCCCAATAATTCCAATCCCGAAAGGCGCGCCTTTTCTCACGTGCCACTCGTTCCCGCCATTCCACCAGGCGAGGACACTTGCGGCAGCCTGACAAACCAGAATTAAACTCATCCAGGGTCATGGCTTAATTCTACCTTACAACCTTAGTCAAGTATCTTTTAATGCCATGGTCGCGGAGCGACCCGCAAGGAGAACTTTGATTTTTTACGAAATAGCGCTACACTTATCATGGTTCGAAGGAGAAGACCATGAGACCATTTCGGAAAAATGTTGCCATTGCGATTGACGGAGGAGGAATTCGAGGGGTTATCGTCACGAAAGCCCTCTCGATGCTAGAAGCTCGACTCGGCGAAACCGGTTCATGATATTTTTCGCCTTGACGGCAGGCACTTCCACCGGTTCGATCATTTCTGCCGGTATTGCATCAGGGCTCTCAGCGCTCCAGATGCATCAACTTTATTTATCCTCGGAGAAACAATTTTCAAAAAAACCTGGCGGACTTTCTTTTGGCCGCTGACGCGCTTCCGATTTCCGCATGAACCCCTGGCTAATGCACTGCGTGAACATTTGGGTGACAAAAAAATGGGTGACTTCTGGTCCGCAGATCCACCCACCGATGTGGTCATCACCACCTTCGACATGCTGGCGAATAAGACCTGCTTTGTAAAGCCCTGGAAGCGGGAGTACAAGTATTGGCCGGTCATCCGCGCCGTCCTCGCCTCGAGTTCCATTCCGACCTATTTCCCGGTGGTCGCAGGTAGATATGTCGATGGCGGGGTTGGGTCATATGCCAATCCTTGCTACCTCGCAGCTTACGAAGCCTGCTTTTGTTTAAAGTGGGATCCTGCTGATACCACGCTGATCAGCCTGGGGACCGGTCGCGACCCCAGGACCATCAAGCCTGGTCAACCCGGAAAATTTATGGCCTGGGACTGGCTCACCCCCACCCTGGATGCATTCCTGGCATCAGCCGGCGACCAGCAAGTCCACCTGGTGGATACATTTTTCCAGGGGCTTGATTTCCGACGTTTCCAGGTGGACTTGAAAGAGTCGCTCCCTCTTGATGACCCCCGTCAGATCCCAAGGCTGGTGGAATACGGTGAGATGATGGGTAAAATGATCCTTGCAGACCAGGTTGACGGTGCTCTCGGCGTCTCTCCTGAACTGCCGGTTTCCAGGAGGCATGTTCAGGTCTAATAAATGAACATTGCATCCCCAAATGAATAGAACCGGTAACTCTCGCGCTTTGCCACTTCATATGCGTTCAGGATTTGTTCACGTCCGGCAAAGGCGCTGACCAGCATGATCAGGGTGGATTTTGGCAGGTGGAAATTGGTGATCATTGCGTCGACCAGTTTAAATTTATATCCTGGCAGGATAAATAAATTGGTCGGCCCGCTGAATGACACGATGCCGTTTTGACCCACTTTGGCAGCAGTTTCCAGGGTACGCACAGAGGTTGTTCCCACCGCGATGATTCTCCCTCCTGATAGGTGCGTTTGAGTTATTGCCTCCACGGTTGCCGGCGGAATTTCGCACCACTCGGTGTGGATCTGGTGTTGTTCGGGGTTATCTTCCGTAACCGGGGCAAATGTATCCAGTCCCACGTGCAGGGTCACTTCGGCGAATTTCACTCCCATAATTTAAGTTCATCCATCAGACGTGGGTAAAATGCAGACCGGCAGTCGGCGCGGCAACTGACCCGGGATCGCGCGCATAAACAGTCTGGTAGCGTTCCGGGTCTTTTAGTGGTTCGTGGATATAAGGCGGGAGAGGTACGTTGCCGATCACCGGGAAAAATGGCTCGATCGGCACGGTAAAACGGATCCTGTCGGCGGGATCCATCCAGGACTTCCAGAATTTCTGCAGAAGGTCCGTTTTCAATTAGGATATCCTCCTGCCAGCCAGTAGACCTTTTCCACCCACCAGGCATTCCCAGGTGAGGGTATCGTCCCGCCTGACGAGCAGAATTTCCACGCTCCCGCCAGTTGGTTTCCGGGCAAATATCCTGGCTGGGATCACCCGGGTTTGGTTGACCACCAGCAAATCGCCGGGATGGAAGGTATTGACCGATCTCTCGGAAATGCCGGTGCTCAATTTTCCCGTTGGATCTGTTCAATACCAGCAGGCGGGACGAATTACGCGGTTCCACGGGGGTTTGAGCGATGAATTTGATTGGCAGGTCGTAATCGAAATCGGAGGTTTTCATTAATGGAATTTATTTTTTAAAAATTCGCAAGGCCAGGTTAATAAGGATGGTTAGGACGAGCAGAGATCAGGATACAGGTCGCCAGCGGAAAATAAAGCTCTCCATTCTTTCCCTTGATATGGATGTCACCAGGCAAATGCCCAAGCGGAAGGTGAAGGGCAGCAGACACGTAAATCAATCCTCCCACTACCAGGAAGATAATTCCCAGGATGATGAAAATCCGTGCAAGGGGTGGCAACTTATATCTCCCGCTTAATCACCCGGATAAGTAAATGCCTTGGTCATAAGAATGCGTGAAGGGATGATTTGCGCCAGGAAGCTGAAATCAAAGTAGTTTTGGCTGGTTCTCTTCCGAGTATTCCACCCCCAGGTGCTCGTAAGCCGCCTTGGTTGCCACCCTGCCTTGCGGTGTGCGGTCCAGGAAACCCAACTGCAGCAGGTATGGCTCCACCACGTCCATGATGGTTTCGGGTTCTTCGCTGATGGCGGCCGCGATGGTATTCAAGTCCAACCGGTCCGCCATTGTATTTTTGGATGACGGTTTTCAGGACACGCCGGTCCAGGTCGTCCAGTCCAAGTGGATCCACCTGGAGCAGGTCGAGAGCTTCCTGGGCGCTGTTCCGGTTTACCATCCCGCCCGAACGAACCTGGGCGAAGTCCCGCACCCGGCGCAGAAGACGCAGGGCAACCCGCGGCGTGCCACGCGCTCGACGGGCAATCTCTTCCACAGCCGCCTCGTCGGCTTCCACTTTTAGTTTACCGATTGCCCGCCTGACGATGGCTTGCATTGCCTGGATGTCATAATAATCCAGCCGGTAGACTGCCCCGAAACGGGCTCGCAGTGGAGCGGTCATCAGTGCCAGGCGTGTGGTGGCGCCGACCACGGTAAAACGAGGGAGTTTGAGCCGGATGGAACGTGCCGACGGTCCCTTACCGATAATGATATCGAGAGCATAATCTTCCATCGCCGGGTATAGAATTTCTTCCACCGCCTTGCCCAGCCGGTGAACTTCATCGATAAACAGGACATCGCCTGCCCGCAGGTTGGTCAGGATGGCTGCCAGGTCACCGGCTCGTTCAATTGCCGGGCCGGAGGTGATCTTGATGTTGACCTGCATTTCGTTCGCCACCACGTGCGCCAGCGTGGTCTTCCCCAGCCCGGGAGGCCCGTAGAACAGCACATGGTCAAGAGCTTCTCCCCGCTGGCGTGCCGCTGCGATCAGGATGGCAAGATTTTCCTTCACCTGGTCCTGCCCGATCAGGTCAGACAGAAATTGCGGCCTCAGGGTTGTATCCAGCCGGTCATCAGGCTTTGGATCCGGATCGAGCAAACGGACTGGCTTGGGTTGGTCAGCCGGGCGATTCAAGACATCGTGTCATGCAGTAGATTATAACCAGAAAAGAAGTTCCTGTCGCTTGTGTGAAATTGAGGTTTTCCGGTATCCTTGACCCATGGAACCTCGCATCAGCATTATCACCTTGGGAGTGTCGGATTTGCAGCGATCCATTGCTTTTTACCGCGTCGGCCTGGGCTTGCCGACCAATTATAAGGAAGGCGAAGGGATTGCGTTTTTCCAACTGAGCGGTACCTGGCTGGCTCTTTATCCCACGCAAGCGTTGGCTGAAGATGCCTGTCTTCCGCCGGATCGCGCCCGGTTCGGCGGATTCACGCTTGCCCACAATGTAAAAAGCAAAGAGCTTGTTGACCGTATTATCGACCAGGCGTTGGCAGCAGGTGCCACGCTATTGAAACCAGCAGCCGATACCTTCTGGGGTGGTTATTCCGGGTATTTTTCCGATCCGGATGGTCATCCCTGGGAGGTGGCTTGGAATCCATTCTTTCCGTTGGAGTAAATGATGAGTAAATTTCTCACCTTCCCAAAAGGTTTCGTATGGGGCTGTGCCACCTCTGCCTACCAGATGGAGGGTGCCTGGAACGAAGATGGTAAAGGTCCGTCGATCTGGGACACTTTTGTCCACTCTCCCGGTCATATCGTCAACAATGAAACCGGGGACGTGACGGTCGACCATTATCACCGTTATATCGAAGACGTGGCTTTCATGAAGGAATTGGGGTTGAATGCCTACCGGTTTTCGGTCTCCTGGCCGCGCATCCTGCCGGCAGGTACCGGAAAGGTCAACCAGGCTGGTCTGGACTTCTACGATCGGCTGGTGGATGAACTGCTCAAACAAAATATTGAGCCATACCTCTGCCTGTTCCACTGGGACCTGCCCCAGCAGCTCCAGGATAATGGCGGCTGGCCGAATCGCGACACAGCCCTGGCATTCGCTGATTATGCCCGCATTGTTTCGGGACGCCTCAGCGATCGTGTGAAAGTCTGGATGACTCACAATGAACCCTGGGTGGCAGCCATGGCAGGGCACTTTTCAGGAGAACTCGCCCCTGGGATCAAAGACACACAGGCAGCCTTTAAAGCGCTGCATCATCTTTTACTTTCTCACGGTTTGGCTGCCGAGTCCATCCGCGCCTCGGCAAAACAGTCCGTAAAGATTGGCATTACCCTGAATTTGAATCCGGTCCATCCCGCTTCCGAATCAAAGAAAGACCGGGAGGCTGCCGCCAGGATGGATGCTGTTCTAAACCGGGCCACTCTCGATCCCCTCCTGAAAGGGTCTTCCCCCGATACAGGAGTTCGCCATCGGTAAATTACTTACCAAGTCGTTGATCAAGCCCGGCGACCTGGAAAAGATTCACAACCTGGATTTGCTGGGGATAAACTATTATTCGCGTACCGTGGTCAAAAATGACCGAAAGTTCCCGGTGGTCGCCGCCACCCAGATCCAGCCGGAGGGCAACGAATACTCGGGTATGTGGGAAATTTACCCCGAAGGTCTTTTCGAATTGCTTATGCGCATAAGGCAGGATTATCGTACTCCCTCACCTTTCGTGAAGGATACATCGGAGAAGGTTCCGGAAATCATGATCACCGAGAATGGCGTCCCGGTCCCTGACGGGCTGGACTTTGACGGCCGTGTACGTGATGAGCGCCGCATCCGCTACCTTCGTAATCACCTCGCCCAGGTCCAACGGGCCGTTGAAGCCGGGGTTCCGGTGAAGGGATATTTCCATTGGACCTTGATGGACAATTTTGAATGGTCGCATGGCTACGGACAGCGCTTTGGGCTCGTATATGTCAATTTTAAAACCCAGGAGCGAATCATAAAGGATAGCGGGCATTGGTTCTCTGAGGTCATTAAACAAAACGGCTTTGAGTACTAACCTATGGATTTGCATTACATTGCTGGCGTTGCTCTTGGCGTCCTGGGCGGGGTCCTTACCCAGTTTGGTCAGCTTCTTGAAAAAAAGGCCGTAAACCAGTTCCGCAAAGACAGCCAGGAAAACGGGTTCTTTCGACGCCTGGTCAGGAGCCGCATTTGGTTATCCGGGGTATTCTTCGGGCTGGGCGGTGGGACGGTTGCTTATATGCTTGCCCAGAGCCTGATCGGTCCGGCCCTGACCCCCGGACTGATGGCAAGCGGGTTGGTGGTGTTGGCTGTTGGCTCCGTCCGGATGAACCGGGAAAACCTGAATACCTCGGAAATCGTGGGTATTGTGCTGATGATCTTCGGCATCCTATCTCTCGGGTTGAGCGGGCTGGCGATCAATTCAACCCAGGTCAGGACAACCCTGGCGAGCCAGAGCGCCCTGTTAAGGATCGCGATTTTCACGCTAAGCTTTTTTACAATGAGTTTTATTACCCGCAGCCTGGCTTCCCGCATCAAGGACCGCCGGGGCATGCTGATCGCCCTGGCGAATGGGTTTCTATCCTGCCTGTCCGATTTCTGGATCAATCCATTGCTGGCGTTGATCGTCATTGTCCTCTACGGACACGGCACCTGGGTCAGGTCATCATCTTTACTATTGCCTCGGCTATCCTGGTAATGGTGGCTTCCATTGTTACCTACACGAATCAACTGGCGTTCAAGGTGGCACAAGCTTCCAATGTGGTTCCGGTGGCGCAGGTGCCGATCCAGATTGCTCCCATATTGGTATATTTCTTTATTTTCGCACTGACTCCGCCAAATTCAATCTCGGTCGTCTACATCCTTCCGGGAACTGTTCTGACCATCGTCGCCGGGTTCCTGCTGGGAAGAAGACGGGAAGATCCGACAGCATAGGAGGTCATCAATGCGCCGTGTTGCTATACCTTTGTTCGCCTTGCTTATCGTATTTAGCCTGGTACAACCTGTTTCGGCTAATTCAACGATACGGGTTTATTATGCGGGTCCGCAGGATAACGGCGTTTATATCTGCCTTGACCCTCGCCCCAAAGGGGACTTTCTCCTTTACCACTGATCCAGCCCAGGCGGATGTTTTCCTGTTGAATGGGATCATCCCGGATCCTGTGCGGGATCGGCGCACAGGTGAAGGAACGGTGCGGGCTGGTGTTGATCATGGGTCCCGGTGTTATCCGCACAGGATGTCGAAACCGTCAGCGGCATCCCCTCTCACTTACGGAAAAGACCGATGCTGTCAGTTTGACTGAAATCAAAATCAATGATCCTCTGGTAAAACAAATCATCTGGAACGGTGCACCCCAGGTCCGCGAGCGGTTCGAAGTGCTCACACCGCTGTCATCGGTCCAGCCGTTGGTGACTGCATTATGAGACCGGTGCCTGGATAATGTGGGCTGGCAATCATCCGAATATCTATTTCTTCAATGCCTTCCTCACCAACTATATCGACCCGCAAACCCAAAAAACAGCGGCATACAACCCACAAATCCAGGAATGGGCATATTTCAATTACCTGGTCTATCACCTGGTGGTGCGCGCTGCCGGGCAAACTCCCCTTTCCTTTGCCGATTACCCGGCCTCTCCCGTCCCCCATATTGCCAGACCGAAACCTCCTGCTGATCCTCATGGCGCTGATGATGGTCACCACCTTCGGCGCATTCTTCCTGGTGAGACGCTACAGCCTGAAGCATCCCGAAGAGCTGGATAAGATCGTTTCAGACCGCACCAGTTTCGAGGTCCGCGAAGCAAAGACAGAATGGGAAGAGGTGGGCTTTCATCGCCCACTTGGGTGGATTCCTCGTGGCGCTCAGCATCGGGCTTGTATTCTTCATCCCGCTCATTATTTACCAGAACCTGATCCTGCCAACTTACATTCTTCCATCTGCGCAGGCGCTGGGTATCTGGGGACGCGTGACCCAGTTCTTCAACCTGGCCTGGACCTTCTTCGACATGGGCACGAGCATTGCCTTCATCAAATTCCTTTCGGAGCACCGCGTCCACGACCCGAAGAAGGGCATCCAGTACGGGCAGGTTTTTGTATGGTGGCAGGCGCTTTCGGGAGCGGTGCAGGTGGCCTTGGTGATCGCCCTGGCAAGCACGCTTGCCCCGAGTTCCGCTTACGCGCTGTATGCCTGGAGCGTGATCATCCATTCATTCATCCAGATCCCCGGCTTTTACCAGGTGTTCAGGCACGCCCTCACCGGTTTTCAGCGGCTGGATTACAGCCGCTGCTCGATATTGCCTTGAATGTGCTCCTGCCGATGCTGGTGCAGCCGGTCTTCGTAACCATCATGTTTGCCTGGGGGGGCACCCACCCGGTCTTTGGGAGCGCCATGGGCGGGCTGTTCGGGCTGGGCATTGCCGCCTATGCAGCCGAATTGTTAACCTTCCTGATCGGTTTCTGGCTCTACCGCCGGGTGGGATATAACGCCCGCATCCTGTTCCTGGCCCACTTTGACTGGGAAGTGGTCAAGACCAGTTTCAAGTTTGGCGTATTCGAAATGCTTGGGTCGGCAGCCTGGTCGTTCGGGCAGGCAATGGAGATTGCCATCACCCAGGCACGCCTGATCAATTACGCCGAGATCTGGGGCAACTGGGGGCTGGCGCAGAATTTTATTTTTGCCTTCAATGTCACCCAGACGCTCAACGATGGGGTCATGCCGGCAATTTCGGAAGCCATTTCCCACGGGAAGCGCATCCTGAGCCAGTATTACGCCGTGATGACTTACAAATACAACGGGCTGACCAGCGCATTCATCGGCGCAGTTCTTCTTGCAGTGGCACCGAAATTCATCCTCGGATCCACGGGGGTGGAGTTCCAGCGAGCCGCCATTTACGTGATCCCTCTCACCATATGGGGAGCGGTGCAGTTCCCATCCTGGGTGGGAGATAACGTGCAGTTGGGAGCCAACAAGCCCTGGCTGAAATCGATCCTCGTTTTTTCAGAGCAGCTGATCCGGGTGACCCTGGCATTTATTCTGCTGGCACGTTTCCAGGTGACCGGGTTGATCATCGCCTACTTCGTGGGATTATTCTCCAAAGGCATTGCCGCTTACATCATCAACCATAAAGTTTGCTTCCCGCAGCGTTTTTATATCTGGCAGTCGCTGGTGGCACCTTTTTTTGCCGGGGCAGTCCATTACGGGATTTTGTGGGTGCTAAATAATTATCTTTGGAAAGGCGACCAGGTTACGAGCGTATTGATCTTCTTCATCGGGATCCTGCCGAGTTTCCCGATTTACATGTTCCTGTATGGGCTGTTCGGCGGATGGGACCAGGATACGCTCGCCGAACTTAAAGATGCAGTCGCGTTGAGCGGCAGTGTCCGCTGGCTGACCCGCTGGGGCATGTACGAACCCACCGCCCTGGGGGCACGCATCAGCCCGTTGAATAATCGCTTCCCGATATCCAACCGTCCTGCGGCGATGCTGGAAGCCAGCGCATTAACCGAAGAGAAAGTAAAGCTTTAGAAAGATATTTGATATATGACATTGTTCGCTCTTTCAGACGGACGCAGCCTGGCCTATGCCGGGTACGGTGACCCGCGCGGCACACCCGTATTTTTTTTCCATGGCACACCCGGATCGCGCTTCTTCCGCCCGGATGATGAGATTACTTCCAGGCATGGAGTGCATCTAATCTGTGTGGACCGTCCCGGGTATGGTTTATCAACTTTTCAACCCGGTCGTCAAATGCTTGATTGGACCGGGGATATTGCTCAACTCGCAGATTCCCTTGGCTTGGATATGTTTTACGTTGCCGGTCATTCCGGCGGCGGACCCTATACCCTGGCATGCGCCTTCGCCCTGCCCGATCGTGTGCGCGCTGCGGCAGTTCTTTCCGGTGCCGGACCGTTCGATGCCCCCGGAATTAGCGATGGCATGCCGCCCATGAATAAATTCGGGCTGAGGGTTGGGCGTTTCCTTCCCTGGGCTGTCTGGCAGATTCTGGTCTGGTTCGTATTTCACCGCCGTGCCGCTGACCCTGCTGCCGAACTTACCCGGGGAGATGGTCATCGTCCTCCTGCGGATGACGAACTCCTTCGCAAAAACGAGGTTCGGCAGGCGTGCATTGAATCCGAATTGGAAGCCTTCCGCCCCGGATTGCGGGGGCTTGCCTGGGATACCCGCCTTCTTACCCGTCCCTGGGGTTTTCGTCTCGAAGATATCCGGGTCCCGGTCTACCTATGGCATGGCAGTGATGACGACCAGGCGACCCCCGCTATGGCCCTTTATATGTCTGGATCGATACCTGGATGCAAATCAACTTCCTGTGACCACGAAGCTCACTTGCTTTTGTTCCCTCATTGGGATGAAATATTGACGCAGTTGTTATCGGAGTGACTATGCGCAACATTTACGTTGTTTCACATACACACTGGGACCGCGAGTGGTACCTCCCCTTCCAATTGTTCCGCTTGAAGCTCGTCCATCTTGTGGACGGGATGCTTGAGCTCCTTGAGCATGATAAGGAGTTCAAATATTTTATGCTCGATGGACAGACCATTGTGCTGGAAGATTACCTGCAAATGCGTCCGGAAAAAGAGGCTGTCCTGCGGGACCACATTCGCAAGGGACGCATTGTTATCGGTCCCTGGCACATCCTGCCGGATATGTTCCTGGTCGGACCCGAGGCGCATATCCGCAACCTCCAGCAGGGCGACCGCACCGCCCGCAGATTTGGTCCGAAAATGATGATCGGCTACATGCCTGATTCATTCGGTCATATTGGTCAAATCCCGCAGATCTTGCGCGGTTTTGGGATCGAAGCGGCCTCCCTGTGGCGCGGCGTAGATGAGGCTCCTTCCGAATTCTGGTGGCAGTCACCGGATGGTTCGCGTGTCCTGATGGCCTTTTTGCATGAAGGATATGGAAACGGAGCCGATCTTCCCGCCGACAACCTCGAGCAGTTCGCCCGGATGGTCGACGAAAAGGGGAATGCACTTTCATCCTTCTCTGTCACCTCCAACCTGCTGATCATGTACGGCACGGACCACATGGAGCCGCCTCGCAACACCGCCTCAGCCATTGCCTATGCCGATAAGATGCTGCCTGGCACGCATGTGCTGCATTCGACTCTGCCGGAATATGTCGGCGCGGTATCGGCAGCCATCAAAAAGCAAAACATAGCACTATCCACTATGGTCGGGGAACTGCGCGCCTGCAGGCGGGTGCACCTCCTGCCGGGTGTCCTTTCCACCCGCATCTGGATCAAACAGCGCAACCATGCCTCCGAGAACCTTCTTACCCGCTGGGCTGAGCCCTTCACGGCCTGGCAGGAAATGGTCTCAGGTCAAAATTCCGGGGCGCTCACTGGAAAATCCGGGCTTCTTAGCCAGGCCTGGCACCTGTTGATGGAAAATCACCCCCACGATTCGATCTGCGGCTGCTCGATCGACCAGGTCCACCAGGAGATGAAAGTACGTTTTGACCAGGTCGACCAGGTCGGCGAAGAGATCACCCGCCAGGCATTGGACAGCCTGGCAGGTTGCGTGGATACGCAAAAGGAATTTAAACCCGGCGCTCCCTTACCGGCTGCCGCCGTGGTGGTATTTAACCCCTCTTCCTTCCCCCGCACGGATTGCGTCAACGCCGCCTTGGAGCTCCCCGCCAACCTTGCAGAATTTGAGATCATCGACGAGCAGGGCAACCAGGTTCCATTCCAGGAGCGCGGGCTGGGCAGCCACGAGATCATTAACCTTGATTTCGACACGCGCGGGCTTCAGTCTGCCTTTGGGAATATCAGCGATGGTCGGGCGGCAGGCATGACCATCCAGGATATTAAAGTCCGTCGCGAAGGTGTCGAGGTATTTATAGAAACCATCATGGCGCAAGGCGGCGAGCCCAATCTTGCGGTTTGGAAACATAGCCGCGAACAGATTGAAGGATTTTTCTCTGACCCGACAATTAATCTCTACCATGTGCGCGCCCGTTCCACCTCGGCAGCCCAGGTAGTCACCACGGTGACAAATATCCCGGCTCATGGCTACCGCACTTTTTGGATCCTCCCTCGCATTTCGGAGGCCAAGCCTCCCATTCGCCTCGGACTCCTTGCAAACATTCTCCTGCCGCTTGCCCGTTTGCCCTTCATCCAAAAATTGGCAACTCGCAAACGTTATGCCAGGCCGCCGTATAAAATTGAGAATGACTTCTTTGCGGTGGAAGCGCTCAGGGATGGGACGCTAACCATCCTGGACAAACAGACCCGGCAGATTTACCGCGGGCTCAACCGCTTCCTGGATGGCGGCGACTGCGGCGACGAATACAACTACTGTCCGCCTGCCGCTGACCGGGTAGTCTCGGCTCGGTTAAAGCACGCCAGCCTTACCCTGGGACCGGTCCAGCAGGCGCTTGAGCTTGAACTGGAGCTCACCGCTCCCCTCACCCTCTCCTTGGATCGAAAGGCGCGCTCTCAAGAAAAAGTGACATTCGTCTCATCACAACCACTGTCTCCCTTACCACCGGCGTTCCCCGCATCGATATTCATACCCGCGTGGATAACCGCGCCCGTGATCACCGGATGCGCGTTCATTTCCCGGCTCCATTCCCCGCCGATTTTGGCTCCCATGATGGACATTTCGAGGTGGTTGATCGCAAAATTGGTATTCCCCCATTTGACGATAGTTGGGTGGAGCAGCCCCGGCCTGAAGTTCCCCAGACGAGCTTTTAGCAGCATAACTGACGGCAAGTCCGGACTGACCATCGCCAACCGCGGCTTGACCGAGGTGGAAGTACTGAAGAATTCGGCAGGGAATGCTGAGATTGCAGTCACGCTGCTTCGTTGTATTGGCTGGTTGTCCCGTGACGATTTCACCGACTCGCAAGGGACATGCCGGTCCCTTCCTTGAGACGCCCGAGGCGCAAATGCCCGGCGTTTGGAACTTCGATTATTCCATCATCCTGCATCCTGGAAATTGGAAAAATTCCTTTGCACAGGCTTATTCTTTCGAGACTCCCATGCGCCTAGCCCGCACCGGGCTTCACGCCGGCAGCCTGCCTGTTACCGGATCTTTCGTTACAGTATCACCAGCTGATTTTGTAGTCAGCACTATCGTCCAAAGCCGGTCAGCAGACGGTTGGATATTGCGCGGATGCAACCTTTCTTCCGAGCCCATCCAGGTGACTTTGAAACCTTTCAGGTTCTTTAAAAAGGTGGAGAAGGTTAACCTAGCGGAAGAAAAACAAGCTTCATTAAAATCCGCAGAGGACGGTAGTATTACCTTTCCGGTGAGAGGCCATGAGATCATGACCGTGCTTTTCCGGAATTAAAACTCCAGGGCGACTCCAAAGGTCGCCCTGGACATTTATAATCAATAAAAGATATGGAGATTATCTTCCCTTGCCACTGAATGATCTTAATTTTACACATCAAATTTTCCGTGGCGGAATAATCTTGCTATAATGGGCATATGACTGATTTCTCCCTTTCCCAGGAACACCTAATGGTGCAGAAGATGGTGCGCGATTTCGCGCAAAAAGAGGTCGCGCCGGTGATCAAGGAATGCGACCGCCAGCAGCAAATGGCGGATTTCGTCCTGCCGCGCATGGGCGAGCTGGGTATCTTGGGCATCTGCCTGCCGGTGAAATATGGCGGGCAGGGCATGGATTACATTTCCCTCGGGTTGGCGTGCGAAGAACTGGAAGTGGTCGATACCTCCCTGCGGGTGGTGATGTCGGTCCATGTCGGGCTTAACAGCCTGGCACTTTTTCAGTGGGCCACCGAGGACCAGAAACAGCGCTTTCTGGTTCCCCAGGCGCAGGGCAAAAAGATCGCCTGCTTCGGCTTGACCGAACCCGGCGTAGGTTCTGATGTGGCTGCCATGGTCAGCACGGCCCGCCGCAGATGGCGATGAGTATGTGTTGAACGGTGAGAAAATGTGGATCTCCCTGGCTACCAAGGCGCATCACTGCCTATGGGTGGGACGTACCAACCCGCAGGCTACCGATCCCCATGAAGGACTATCCGCCTTCCTGGTGGAGCTCGATCGCCCGGGAGTCACCACCGGCGATATCCATGGGAAATTGGGGGTGCCGCGCCGGTTCCACCGGCTGGATTTCCTTCCAGGACGTCCATGTCCCGCTTTCCAACCGCATCGGCGAGGAAGGCGAGGGTTTCAAGATCGCCATGAGCTGCCTGGATAACGGTCGATATACCGTGGCCTCGGGTGCCACCGGCTTGATTCGCGCCTGCCTCGAAGCCAGCGTTCGTTATGCAAAAGACCGCCATGCATTTGGCAGGGAGATCGGCAGTTTCCAGCTCATCCAGCAGAAGATCGCCCGGATGGTGCAGTCTTACGAGATGGCGCGCCTGTTATATTTACGCGCGGGATGGATGAAAAACGAAGGGAAGCGCAATTCACGCGAGACCTCCCTGGCAAAATGGTTCGCCACGGATGCTTCGTTCGATGCCGCCAACGAGGCCATCCAGGTCCATGGGGCTTACGGCTACAGCGACGAGTATGACGTGGAGCGCTATCTGCGCAACTCCAAGGGTGCCGTGATCTATGAAGGCACCAGCGAGATCCACCAGCTCTTGCAGGCCGGGTATGCACTGGGTTACCGCACGGACGTACCCCTGCGCTGCGAACTACCGGCATATGACCCGGCAGCCTGGTCGGAATAGGGCGTTGGGAATATAAAATTGTTATGCTTGGGGAAAACGATCGGGTTTTAAATCCGGGAGTGTTGCGGTCTAATCTTTTTTTATCAACTCGCCGATCCGCCGCTTGAACAGGTCCATGTCGAACGGTTTATTCCAGACGTCATTCGCTCCTGCGTTCAGCGCTTCCTGGCGGTCTTTATCCCCGCTCATGGCGGTTAACATCACGATCGGGATTTTTTTGTCGAAAGGCAGCTGTCGCAGTTTCCGGCACAGTTCGTACCCATCCATATCCGGCATCATTACATCCAGGATGGCCAGGTCAGGCATTTGCATACCCGCAAGTCGGAGCGCTTCCATGCCGTTCAAGGCGGTCGTCACCTGGTAACCTTCCAGTTCCAGGATTTTTGAAAGTAACATCAGGTTCATATCATTGTCGTCAACCACCAGGATGCGATGCGGCATAATCGGCTCCACTATGGGGTTTAGAATACACGATTAACCGTGAAATCGTCAAGAGATAATCTGCCGGTTAACCTCCCCCCGGATTGGTTGGTCGGCTATAATCATCCCAAGAAGAGGTCTCATGTCAAACGTCCAGGCTTCCCAGCATCCGCTCGTTGCCCATAAACTCACCCGCCTGCGCGATAAGCGCACCGAACCCAAGAAGTTCCGCGAGCTCATCCGCGAGATTGCCGCCCTGCTGGCATACGAAGCCACCGCGGACCTGGCAATCGTCCCGCGCAACCTGGAAACCCCCCTCGTCCCGATGACCGGCGTGGAACTGAAGGAAAAGATCGGCCTGGTACCCATCCTGCGCGCCGGGCTGGGCATGGTGGAGGGGATCTGGGAGTTGATGCCCACGGCAGAAGTCTGGCATATCGGTCTGTATCGGGATGAAAAGACCCTCCGCCCGGTGCAGTATTACAACAAGCTGCCCGTCGAACCCACCGTATCCGTCTGCCTGATCCTGGATCCCATGCTTGCCACAGGCGGCTCTGCTGTTGCCACCACCGATATTCTAAAACGCTGGGGGGTGAGGAAGATCAAGTTCGTCGGCATCATAGGCGCGCCCGAGGGTATCGCCGCCATGCAAAAAGCCCACCCGGATGTTCCCATTTACCTGGCGGCAGTGGATGACCATTTGAACGAACACGGCTATATTGTCCCCGGGCTTGGAGATGCCGGCGACCGTCAATTTGGGACCGGGTAAATATTTCAGCGGACTTTGTTAATCAAATGGTGGATTGATGGAAGAATTGTTCCGGGATTCCGGTCTACCCTGGATTTAGCTGATGTCCATCCCGGTCGCCCTGGATAAACCCTGGTGCAGCAGGAAGAACGGGATCACCAGCATCAGGTGCAGGACCCCGCTCAGCCCGAAGATCATCGCCAGCACCCCCAGGAATTGATTTAATCGCGGCGCCAGGTTCGCCAGCATCCAGGTCCCCGCCCCGGCAAGGATCGCCGCACCCACCAGCCCTGCCACCAGGATACCCAGGGGCAGCCACGCATGCCGGTCGGACTGCGATGGCAGCATCGTGCTGCTGACCGTGAACGCCAGGTAGAACCACAGCCAGAAGTCCGGGGATCCCGGCACAGCCTTCAGCAGCATCCAAAAACCTCCCCAATCACCCGCTTGAATTAAATCCCATACTGGCAGCAAGTGCAGCAGGTAAATCCCTGCCAGGGCGACGAATGCGCTGCCCGTCACCAGCGGAGCCGCGCCGATCAGGGCATCCCGAACGAAACCTCCGCTGGCGGTCTCCACGTATCCCAGCCGCAGTTTGCCGTCCGGCTGCGCCTGCGGGATCAGCGAAAACCTTCCGGTCTCCACCGCCAGCAGCTTGGCGGAGAGGAAATGGCTGAGTTCGTGCAGCAGCACTCCAGGGAAGAAAATAACTGCGAACAGGACCTGTGTCACCCCCGCTGACCTGGTCAGGATCAGGAAGAACGCCTGGATCTCGCGATGCAGGGCGCGCTGCAGGAAAATAAAAACGACCAGCGCACCCAGCAGCCATAGCATTCCGGCAAAGTCTACTACGTAGTTCATTCACCCTTCAAGGGATACACTGGATGTCATAAACAACAACGCTGCGCTTATTTTCGATCGGCTGCCGCCCGCACAATATTTAGAAATTCCTCCGCCTTCAGGCTTGCCCCCCCTACCAGCGCCCCGTCGATCTCGGACATCCCAAAAAATTCGGCTGCGTTTGCAGCAGTGACCGAACCGCCGTAGAGCACCCGGGTGCCTTGCGCCGTCTCTTCCCCATACATCTCTGCCATTGGCTTGCGGATGAAGTCGCGGATGACACCGTTTGCATTTTCCGATGTTGAAGCGCGCCCGGTCCCGATCGCCCAGACCGGTTCGTATGCGATCACAACCTGTTTCGCAAATTCCGGCTCAAGTTCCTTGAGTCCCATGTGCACCTGGCGTGCCACCACTTCCGCCGTCTTCCCCGCCTCGTATTCCGCCAGGGTCTCCCCCACGCAAACGATCGGGACCAGGTGTGAAGCATTTGCCGCCCTGGTTTTCTTGTTCACGGTTTCATCGGTCTCGCCGAAGTACGTCCGGCGTTCCGAATGCCCGATGATGACATATTTGCAGAACTCGGCGATCATGTCCCCAGCCAACTCGCCGGTGAATGCTCCCTTGGCTTCCCAGTGCATGTTCTGTGCTCCCAGCCCGATATCCGTTCCCGATAATAGTGCCGCCACCGGGAAAAGCGCCATGAATGGCGGGCACAGCACCTTCTCCACGCCTTTGATCCCATCCAATGTTGCGGTCATCCCTGAGACGAGGGCGCGCGCCTCGGCGATGGTTTTGTTCATTTTCCAGTTTCCAGCCACGAAAGGTGTCCGCATGATGTTCTTGTCCCTTCTTCCTCGAAAACTTTATTTTGAAGAGCAGGACGGTGTTTTACCCGTCCTGTCTTGGTTTTACTTTTTATTCAGCAGGGCTGCCACTCCCGGCAGTTCCTTGCCTTCCAGGAACTCCAGTGAGGCGCCTCCGCCGGTGGATACGAATGTCATCTGCTTCGCCACCCCCGCCTTTTTGACCGCGCTGGCGCTGTCCCCGCCGCCGATGACCGTGGTTGCCCCGGATTCCGCCAGCAGCTTCGCCAGGGCAAAGGTCCCTTCGGCGAACTTGGGCATTTCGAACACGCCCACCGGTCCGTTCCACACGATCAACTTGGCGCCCTTTAGCGTTGTTTTGTAGAGCTCCAGCGTTTTTGGACCCACGTCCATCATCCGCCAGCCGGCTGGGATCTTGTCGACCTCCACCGTTTTGCTGTTCGCTTCCGCTTCGAATTTATCGGCGATAACCGCGTCCACCGGCAGGATGATACGGCTGCCCGATTTTGCCAGTATCCCGTTGGCGGTGTACACGGACCCGGCTTCCACCAGGCTGTCCTGCATGTTCAAACCTTTTGCCGTCAGGAAGGTGTTCGCCATCCCTCCGCCGATGATCAGCTTGTCGCATTTCGCCAGCAGGTTTTCCACCACCAGGATCTTGTCGCTGATCTTTGCCCCGCCCAAAATGGCGATGTAAGGGTGTTCGGGGTTCGAGGTGGCCTTGCCCAGGTATTCCAGTTCCTTTTCCATCAGGAAGCCGGATACAGCCGGGAGCAGGTGCGCCACCGCCTCGGTTGACGAATGGGCACGGTGCGCCGAGCCGAAGGCGTCGTTGACGTACACATCGCCCAATACCGCCATTTTCTTCGCCAGCTCAATGTCGTTTTTCTCTTCCTCGGGATGGAAGCGCGTGTTCTCCAGCATGAGCACCTCGCCCGGTTTGAGAGCCTTTGCCATTTTTTCGACTTCCGGACCCACGCAGTCCGGCGCCATTTGCACCGGGATTCCCAGCGCTGCAGACAGCACTTCCGCGGCCGCCTTCAGGCTGAACTCAGGGTCGAACCCACCCTTGGGTCGCCCCAGGTGGCTCATCAGGATCAAGCTGGCGCCCTGCTCGAGCACGTACTGGATCGTCGGCAGCGCAGCCTTGATGCGTTTGTCGTCGGTAACCTTGCCGGCTTCCATCGGGACGTTGAAATCCACCCGCATAAGGACTTTCTTGCCCTTCAGGTTGATGTCTTTTACGGTCATTTTATCCATGGTTGTCCACCTCGTTGGGATATAAGGAAATCAGGGAGGCAGGCTTTAATACCTGGGTCCCTGATTCGTTTATCCGGATAGTTTATAGAGATTTCGCCAGCAGCGCAGCCAGGTCGGCTGTGCGAACGGAGTAACCCCATTCGTTGTCGTACCAGGCAACCACCTTGACGAAGTTGTTTTCGGCCTTGCCCAGCACGCTGGTAAACGGCAGATCGATGGACGAGCTGTGCGGATCGCCCTTGTAATCGATGCTCACCAGCGGTTCATCCACTGCCTGCAGGATGCCCTTGTTGCGCGGCAGCTTGGCAGCTTCGCGGAAAGCCTGGCGCAGTTCGTCGGTGGTTGTTGGTTTCTCCAGTTCGGCGGTGAAATCCACGACCGAAACGGTGGATACCGGCACGCGCAAGGCGTACCCGTCGAATTTGCCCTTCAGGTCCGGGATAACCAGCGAGATGGCTTTGGCTGCACCGGTGGTGGTCGGGATGATGTTCATCGCTGCCGCCCGCGCCCGCCGCAGGTCCGAATGCGGCATGTCCAGGATCTTCTGATCGTTGGTATAGGCATGGATGGTGGTCATGAAAGCTCGCTTGATCCCGTACTTGTCGTGCACCACCTTCGCGGCGGGAGCCAGGCAGTTGGTAGTGCAGGAGGCATTCGAGATCACGTGCTGCGTCTTCGGGTCGTACTTGTCTTCGTTCACACCCATGACGATGGTGATGTCTTCGCCTTCGGCGGGGGCTGAAATAATGACCTTCTTCGCGCCGCCGGAGGTGATGTGGTTGACCGCACCCTTGACCGTCTTGCCCTTCTTGTTCACGCCGTCTTCCTTGATGGTGAACAGGCCGGTCGACTCGATCACGATCTCCACGCCCAGGTCTTTCCATGGGATCGCTGATGGGTCGGTTTCTTTAAAGGCGGTTACCTTCTTGCCGTCGATCAGCAGGTGGTCCTCGGCGAATTCCACCGTGCCGTCGTAGCGGCCGTAGTTCGTATCGTACTTGAGCAGGTGCGCCATGGTCTTCATGTCGCCGATATCGTTGAACGCCACCACTTCCAGCTCCTTGGGATAATAATCCCGGATCGCCTTCAGTACCTGGCGCCCGATTCGGCCAAATCCGTTGATGCCAACCTTGACTGTCATTTTATTTCTCCTTGCAAAGATTTATGAGTTCAACGCTCTTGCGTTGCTTGGTCCTTGGTCAATGGCCCGGTCCGTTCATTATATAGATCCATCAACACCGATGCCAGCTTGACTGCGTCGTGATGGTCGGGCTGACGGTGGTCTGCAAGGTCTGAGCAGTATAAACGTGCATCGCTCTGGAGTTCTTCGTCCACCTTCACCCATTTCATCCCTTTTTCCAACCTTTTATCATACCATGAATTGCATACGATTAAGTCCACCAGCCCCGGCCCGGCCAGCTCTTCCAGGGAACGGATGTGGTCTCCTGAAGAATACTCGTCCGTCTCACCCGGTTGCGTGGATGTGTTTGTTACAAATAACTTCAATGCCCGGCTGGAGCGGATCGCCTCGAGCAGGTCGCCCACCAGCAGGTTGGGCAGGATGCTGGTGTACAGGCTGCCGGGACCGATGATGATCATATCGGCTGCCAGCAGTGCCTGTATCACCGGCGGGAATGCCGCCGCGTCGTCCGGTTCGAGCCAGATTCGTCGCACTCTTCCGGCTGCCATGGGGATCTGGCTCTCCCCCTCCACCCGCACTTCGGTCTGCGCGTGCGGCAGGTGGACGTCTGCCACCAGCTTCACGTTATGCAAGGTTGCCGGCAGCACCTGCCCGTGCACCGAAAGCGCCCTGCCCGATTCGGCGATGGCTTTCTCGAAACTGCCGGTGATGTCGGACAGCGCCGAGATGAACAGGTTGCCGAATGAATGCCCTCCCAAACCGGTATCTTCCCCAAATCGATATTGAAATAATTGCGTCAGCAGCGCTTCGTCGTCGGAAAGGGCTGCCAGGCAGTTGCGGATGTCGCCCGGCGGCAGGATCTCCCAGGCTGCGGCGCAGTTCACCCGAAGAGCCGCCGTCGTCCGCCACCGACACCACCGCCGTCAGGTTGTTGGTAAAATTTTTCAGCCCGCGCAGCACGGTGGCGATCCCGTGCCCCCCGCCGATCGCCACGATTCGCGGACCATGCTCCCGCCGGCGGAAATCGGTCACCTTGTCAACCAGGCGCTGCCCCGGGCGCATGAACGGGCTCAGCAGCGCCCGGTTCAATCTCCAGAAACCTAATGCAATTAAACCCAGCCCCAGCCCGCCGAAAATGACAATTCTCCACGGGCGCGTCAGGAAACGCAGGGAAATAAACGAAAGGATCGGCAGCCACCACGTCTGGGGTGCCGTGCGGTAGACGTCCAGTAAAAAGAGTGCCACGCCCGTTCCGATCAGCGTGATCCCCCCCAGCAGCACCAGCACCCAGCGCTTGACCCCGATCCCCGGCACGAACCACCGCAGGAATCGGACAACGCCCTTCCATATTGATTTAACCCAGCTTGTAAACCGGCCTGGCATGCCAAAGATAATAGCAGTCTTTTAACGAATAGTCAACCAGTCCCCCTTTTAATGAAAGACTTCACAAACGATGGTTCGGCATTGGGTTTATCGCTTCCCGAGGGGTTTGGGGCTATAGGGCAGCTTTTCCCCGATTCCCTCGTAACAAAATAATTGCCCCTTGTGGAAGGCTTGCCGTCCACACTCCACCGAAGAATTATTCCCCAGCCCCGAGCCAAGGCGGTCCGAAGCCGCCATCGGCAGCTTCGACGCCGTGAGGCGTCGAGGAGGGCGGGGGATGCAGCACATAAGAAACTCGAAATGTTCCCCGACAAACGGTTGGGAGCAGCGCTGAGCAGGAATTTTCATTGAAGCGCATTAGCCGGGTCTTGGGGGTATCCCGGAGTGGTTATTATGTCTGGAAACAAGCAGGCCAAGCTTGCCTGAGCACGCCAATGAAGAGCTATTGGGAGAGATACATGCCGCCTATCAGCTGAGTCACAAGACCTATGGCAGCCCAAGGATTGATGCCTATTTGCGGCGTAAAGGGGACTTTTGGGGCGTAAACGGGTCGCGCACTTGATGCAACTGCACCGAATCGTCGCCAGTATATCCGCTTTGAATGGCATCCAGTGAATACCCAGCAACGTTTCCGAGAGCCAAAACCGCTCCCAAGCTCCTCAACCCGTTTTCTCTGGCCTTCCCAAATCAGAAATTTGTCAGTTATATTCCCTACATCGACACCTCGGAAGGCGGGTGGATCAGGGGGTCGATTCTGGATTTGTATTCATGCTGTATGGTAGGCTGGGCCATGTGAGAAAAGATGGACGTTAATCTTTTGGAAGGAGGCTTGGAGAGGGAGCGGGCAGCGCCGCTGCCCGCTCCCTCTCCAAATAATTATTTGCCGAGGCAGCGACAGGCCGCCATCGGCAATGTCGACGCCAAGAGGCGTCGACATATAATTTCAAAGAATGTATATGGGGGTGGGCTCTCCACCCCCATGTTATAATTTCCTCTATGAGCGTCATCATATCCGTGGACATCGGCGGCACGCAACTGCGCGCCGCAGTTTATCCCCACGACGACATCACCCCGGTCGCCATCCAAAAGATCCCCACCCGCGGCATGGAACCGGGCGTCTATGAGCGCCTCACCGGCCTGCTCGACTCCGTCTGGCCCTCCGAAACGGTCGATGCCATCGAGGTCGCTGCGCCGGGTCCGCTCAACCCCTACACCGGCGTGGTCATCTCCACCCCCAACATCCCTGCATGGAAATATTATCCCCTGGCGGAGATGCTCTCGGAAAAATACAAGGTGCCTGCCTTCCTCGGCAACGACGCCAACCTGGCTGCCGTCGGCGAATGGAAATACGGCGCCGGGCAGGGACACCACGACGTCCTCTACCTCACCATCAGCACCGGCATCGGCGGCGGCGTCATCTGCAACGACATGCTCATTGAAGGCTGCCACGGCATGGCCGCCGAACTCGGGCACGTCACCGTCCTCACCGGCGGACCGATCTGCACCTGCGGCGTCCCCGGTCACCTCGAAGCGGTTGCCTCCGGTCCCGCCATCGCTAAATACGTTAACGAGCAGATTTCCGCGGGACGGTCCTCCTCCCTCAAGCCGGGCGCGGACCTCGCCGCCCACGAAATCGCCCTGGCTGCCGGGCAGGGTGACGAACTGGCGCGTGAAGCTTTCGTTCGCGCCGGCAACTTCATCGGGCAGGCCGTCGCTGAATTCCTGCACATTTTCAACCCCTCCATCGTCATCTTCGGTGGAGGAGTGACTCTGAGCGGCAGGCTGCTTCTCGATCCGGTCGAGGAGACCATGAAGCAAAACGTCATGGACAAATCCTACCTGGATGGGCTGCAGCTTGTCACCGCTCGCCTGGGCGATGACGCTGGGCTGCTGGGTTCGCTCGCCCAGGCACGCATCCGCCTTTCGAAAATATCGTAAGCATTAAAGGAGCAGGTTATGGAACCAATGAAATTACCCGGGCCGAAAGCCAAAGCCCTTATCAAGCGTGATTCTGCCGTCATTTCACCCTCTTACCCGCGCGGTGTCCCCTTTGTCATGGACCACGGCAAGGGCACCGAGGTCTGGGATGTGGACGGCAACCGCTTCCTCGACTTCGCCGCTGGCATCGCCGTCGTCTCCACCGGTCACAGCCATCCCAAGGTGGTCAAGGCCATCCAGGACCAGGCCGAGCAATTCATTCATATTTCTTCGGATTTCTACCACGAGAAATGGATCCAGCTGGCAGAAAAGCTGGACGAGATCGCTCCCTTCGGGGAGGAAGCCCAGTCCTTTATGACCAACTCGGGCACCGAAGCGGTCGAGACCGCCATTAAACTCGCCCGCTACCACACCGGGCGGACCAACTTCATCGGCTTCACCGGCGCCTTCCACGGTCGCACCATGGGCGCCGTCACTTTTACCGCCAGCAAGACCACCTACCACCGCGGCTTTTACCCGCTCATGAACGGCGTCGTCCACGCCCCCTTCCCCAACCCCTACCGCCCCATCCTGGACCGGCAGACGGGGGAGGATTACGGTGAGACCGTCGTCCGCTACATCGAGGACGAGATCTTCGGTCATATCGTCCCAGCCGACGAGGTCGCCGGCATCCTGGTCGAGACCATCCAGGGCGAGGGCGGCTATATCGTCCCTCCCCCCGGCTTCTTCCCCGCCCTGCGCGAACTTTGCGATAAGAACAATATCCTGCTCATCACCGACGAGGTCCAATGCGGGATGGGCCGCACCGGCAAGTGGTGGGCGATCGAGCATTTTGACGTGGAACCCGATATCCTCACCACCGCCAAGGGAATTGCTTCCGGCATGCCCATGGGCGCCTGCATCGCCCGCGATTCCGTCATGGACTGGCCGCGCGGCGCCCACGGCAACACCTTCGGCGGCAACCCGCTCGCCTGCGCCGCTGCCCTCGCTACCATCGATTTGATCGAGAACCAGTACCTTGAAAACGCCGCCACCATGGGCACCTATATGATCGACGCCCTGCACGAGATCATGGCGCGCCATCCCTCCATCGGCGACGTGCGCGGCATCGGATTGATGATCGGCGTCGAGTTCGTCAAGGACCGCAAGAGCAAGACCCCCGCCGAGGAACTCTGCGCCCGCATCGTCGACCTGGCTTTCGAGCGCGGCCTGATCCTGCTGAGTTGCGGCAAGAGCGTCATGCGCTTCGCCCCGCCTCTCAGCATCACCCAGAAAGAGGTGGACGAGGGTCTGATCATCTTCGAAGAGGCCCTCTCCCTGGCTGAAAAAGAAGTGAAGTAAATCATCGGACACAAATAAAATATCTCACCCCGAGCAGAAGCTCGGGGTGAATTCTTTGTAGTAGCGACTTCGCGAAGCATTTTATCCCGGTTCTTTCGGGACCCTTTAGGGTTAGTCGCTCTTTTTTATTCAAACTCTCAACATTGGACTATTATTATCTATGCGAAGTCTCTCGTCTAATTTCGCTTCGCTTTGAAATCTTCTGCGCGTCCCGGTGCTGTACGAATAAGAAATGACCGGAATAAAAACTCATATCACATACACAACATATAAATTTATGTACACCAGTGGCAGCGTGACCTCAATTAAATCAGTATATTAGCGATTTGATGCTGGGTCAAAAGCCTTCTATTGCACTATCCAAGTTTCCTTCTTGACTTAATAGAACGTTTATTCTATAATCAAAATAAGGCGAGTTCCATTTCCTTTCATCCATGCCGGGTAATCTTCGCACCTTAAAAACCTCATATTGATCGATTCAATTCTCAACTTTCTTACTTTGGGCCCTCGTGGGTGGGTTTAAATCACTCAAAACAAAGGGTTATTCGTTCCTCGAAAATTAGTTATTTTTCACGCAAATTTGAAAAGGTCGTACTAGCATAGTGCCAACCTTATTCGTTCCTCATCGTTCCTGAGGAACTATGAGGCGAGGCCGTCTCAAGTCGTAATCGGCTACAATGACGCCATGTGGCGTCGTTGGTAGATCGAAACCTAAATGTTTCACAAGAGCATGAGCTAAAGAAAGACTTCTCAAATCCTCTCATTCGCTTGTAGTCGTTTTAGCCTGTAAATCATGGCAAATGGCTTTGTTTCACGGTCTGGCGTGGCCTTCGCGAAGCACCCGCTGGGCGGGCGGCAGTTTCGACGCTGTGAGGCGTCAAGCGGGGCGGGGGATAAAGGGGGTGGGGATTTATTCGTCGGTCACACTATCTTATGGGGTTGGGACATTTTCCTTGCTCCCCTGTTCCCCGGATTTTGTGGGATTAGGGAACCCGGGGATGTCGAGCCGCTTTCGATGTTCAGGCAGCCCTTGGTCACGAAATCGAATGCCTGGGATTATAAAAATGCTAATAATCGCTAAATGTTCTCTCGATGAAAAATGGGACTTCCTGCCTCTTCTATTTGCAGATCCCTTAAAATCAGTCATTCGAACCTATTCGTTTTCGCGCATGATTTTGCGCATTTCAGGTGCCACTGCTAAGGAGCATTCCAATCAAAATTCTTCAATCTCAAATCTAAAATGTAAACGCTTTTCCAACAAACCGGGGACACAAATCTTACAGTCCTCGCTCATCTCGGTGATAAAATAATCCTAGCTTATTGGGAAATAAAATGACCATGCTTCCTGATTTCCGCGTCCGCCAACGCGACTACCTGCTCGAAATATCCCGTGCCCTTACCCAGGAGCTCGACCTGGATAAGCTGCTGGCGCGCATCCTGCGCATCTCCATCGAGATGCTGGCGGGGCAGGCTGGCATCCTCGCCCTCAAAGAGACCGGTGGCTGGCGCGTGGCTTCCGCCCACGGCATCCCCCCCGCCTTCCTGAGCTACCTCGAACCCCTCCTCGCCGAGGAAAAGGCCGCCGAGCTTAACCTGGTCGAGCTCAACCGCATGCTCAAGGACCTCACCTACACTGCCAGCATGGGATTATTGAACGGCGTCGGCATCCCCCTTGCCGCCCACTCGCAGGTCATCGGCGTCCTTTTTATCTTCCGCAGCTACCCCGACCTCTTTTCCGCCAACGACAAGCTCCTGCTCCAGTCCTTCGCCGACCAGGCTGCCATCGCCGTCTTTAACGCCCAGCTTTATACCCAGATCAGTTACGAGAAGGGCCGCCTTGACGCCCTGGTTGATTCTGCCGCCGATGGCATCCTCATCCTCAACGCCGACCATTCCATCGAACGCTGCAACATCGCCTTCGAAAAACTTTACGGACGCCCCCGTGCCGAGATCCAGGGTAACGCCCATTCGGACATCGTCCGCTGGGCGCGCCGCCCCGATGGTCAGACCCTCGAGGAATCCGAAGCCGCCGGCTGGCCTCTCACCACCAACGCCTACCTCTACGTTGAAGGCGACCTCGAGCGCCCCGAACCCCCAGCCCTTCCGGTCGGCATCACCTATGCTCCCCTGCTCGCCGCCAACGGCACGCTGCGCAATATCATCGCCACCGTCCGCGACATCACCAAGTTCCGCAACGCTGAACAGATCAAGAACACCTTCGTCTCCATCGTCAGCCACGAGCTCAAGACCCCCGTGGCGCTCATCAAGGGCTATGTCTCCACCCTGCGCCGCGAGGATGCCAGGTGGGATAAGGCGGTCATCAAGGACAGTCTCACCGTCATCGAAGAGGAAGCTGACCATCTCGCCGCCATGATCGAGGACCTCCTGGATGCTTCCCGGCTCCAGGCGGGCGGGCTCACCCCCATCCTCTCCGACATTTCCCTGCCGGCCCTGGCTGAACGTCTTGCCGAGCGCTTCCGCACCCAGACCGACCGTCACACCATCCTGGTCGACTTCCCCGAAAAGTTCCCCGTCATCCTTGCCGACGAGAACCGCATCACCCAGGTCATCTCCAACCTCGTCTCGAACTCCATCAAGTATGCCCCCGGCGGCGAGATCCGCATCAGCGGGCAGGTCCGCCCCGAGCAGGTTATCGTCACCGTCAGCGACCAGGGTCCCGGGATCGACCCCTCCGACATCCCGTACATCTTTGACCGCTTCTACCGCTCCGACCAGGCTGTCCGCAAGACCAAGGGCGCCGGTCTCGGGCTTGTACCTGGCAAAGGCCGTTGTCGAAGCCCATGGCGGGCGCATCTGGGTGGACCCTCAGCCGGGTGCGGGTGCCCGTATCTGTTTTTCCCTGCCGCGTTCCCGGGAAATGCGGTAAGATAGCCTGTTTGCCTGGTAAGACCATTCCATAAGAAATCGAGATTATTCATGCCTCCTCAAAAGACCCAGATCCCCTGCCCCCGCTGCCGCCAGCCCGTCGTCGCCCAGATCGAGCAGCTTTTCGATGTGACCAATGACCCGGGTGCCAAGCAGCGCCTGCTGGGCAGCGTATCCAATTATGCCGTTTGCCAGTCCTGCGGTTATAACGGTCCCATCGCCACCCCCATCGTTTACCACGATGCCGATAAGGAGCTTCTGCTCACCTTTTTCCCCGGCGAATTGGGCATGCCCGTCAACGAGCAGGAAAGGCTCATCGGTCCGTTGATCACCCAGGTCACCAACCGCTTGCCCCTTGAAAAACGCAAGGCGTATCTTCTAAGGCCTCAGAGTTTCCTTACCCACCAGAGCCTTATCGAGCGCATCCTTGGCGCGGACGGGATCACCCCCGAGATGATCCAGTCCCAGCAAAAGCGTGTTTCCCTGATCGAACGCCTGCTCCAGGCCTGCGACCGCGCAGGTCCGCTCGGAGATCATCAAGCAGAATGCAGACCTCCTGGACGCTGAATTTTTCTCCATTTTCAGCCGCCTTCTCGAAAGTGCCCTCGGCTCCGGGCAGGAACAGACCAACAAAACAATGGAGGAGATCCAGAAACAGCTCCTGGCTGAGACGGAATATGGAAAGAAACTTGCTGCTCAAACCGGTGAGATCCAGGAAGCCCTTAAAACTCTCCAGGCTGCCGGCAAAGGTCTCGACCGTGAGAAATTGCTCAGCATCCTCATCGAAGCCCCCAACGATGACCGCCTGAATGCCCTGGTCAGCTTCACCCGCCCCGGGCTCGATTACCTGTTTTTCCAGAGTCTCACCGAGCGCATCGATAAGAGTTCCGGCGATGAGAAGAAAAAGTTGGAAACTCTACGCGAAAAATTACTCGAGATCACCCGCAAGATCGACCAGCGCGCCGAAGAGGATTACAAGCGCGCCGTTGCTCTGCTGGACGAAATCCTGGCTGCCGAAAACATCCAGCAGGCCACCAGCGACCATTTGGACGAGATCAACGATGTGTTTGTCCAGGTGCTGAACAAGCGCCCTCCAGGATGCGAATAAAAAGAATGACGCCGTCCAGATGCCAAAGCTCCAGCAGGTGGCTGCCGTGCTCCAGCAGGCCAGCGCCCCGCCCCCCGAACTGGCCCTGCTCGAGGAATTGCTGGCTGCGCCCGATGATGCCTGCTTTGAATAAGTTGATCGAGCAGCATGCTGCCGATATCACTCCCGAATTCAGCACGATCGTCGCCAGTGTCATCTCGCGCAGCGAGGAGCAGGCCGGAGGAAAACCGGCTGGCGAAGAAGCCCAGATGCTTGAAAAACTCCAGGTCATCTACCGCGCGCATCCTGAAGTTTTCGATGAAGAAAAACTTGAGTTAAATAAAAAACTTCCGCAGGTATGATCCTGCGGAAGTTTTCAGCTATTCGATTGCCGGCGGGTTGTCCAGCCTGATCCCGTGACCCCGGACGGTGGCGATGTAGGTATGCCCCGGGTCGATATCGGCGATCCGGTCCCGCAAGCGGCGCAGCAGAGCATCCAGCGCCTGGTCGGATACTCCCACAGCCTGCTCGTTGCCCCAGGCTTCGCTGACCAGCTGCTGCCGGTCCACCACCTGCCCCTCATGGTCCGCCAGCACCCGCAGCACATGGAATTGCAGCGCTGAAAGTGGTGGGTCGATCAACTGGTCATCCACCCACACCCGCCGCGAACGCTGGTCGAGCCGCAGCCGCCTTGTGGTCGTCTCAGCATCCGTCAGCGGGACGGTTGCATCGGAAGTGAGGTATAAGAAATTGCTGCGCCAGTGCGATCTGCACCATGTCCCCATCCTGCAGAGTCACCTGTCCCACCACCGGGACCCCGTTGCGGTGGACGCCGTTCTTACTCCCCAGGTCTTCGAGCACGATCCCTTCGACCGTTGGTGTGAGGCGTGCGTGGAAACGGGAAACCTGGCGATCCGGGATGACTACTTCGCAGGTCGTCTCGCGCCCGATGGTCAGGGTCTTGTTCAATACCCACCGTTCACCTTTCAGTGGGCCGGTCTGTCCGATCAATAAAGGTGCTTCTTCCAAGCTGCCCTGCCATACGTTGCACTCCTGAATCGGATTATACGACATGCTGATAAAAGGCGCTTATAATATAACAAATTGTAATCGTTTGAGTTACGCTGGTCAATCAACGCCGAAATTTAAACCAGCCATGCACGGATTATTTTCTCGTACTCAACAGAATCGGATCCGATATGCCTGTCGCGCTAAAAACCGGAGAGGTACTGCGCGGCCGTTATCGCATTTGCGAGCGCATCGGCCAGGGAGGCATGGGCAACATCTACCTGGCTGACGACCTGCGTCTTGAAGGACGCCGTTGTGCGCTCAAAGAAGTCGAACACGACCGCACCGTACCTGCAAAGCTGCTGAAAGAGGCTCGTCAGCAATTCCTGCACGAAGCCACGGTTTTGGCGCGCCTGGATCATCCCAACCTCCCCAAGGTCTCGGATTATTTTTCCATAGGTCCGCGCGATTACCTGGTGATGGACTACATCCCCGGCAAGGATCTTCGCCTGCGCATGCTGGATGCCAAGCAAAATAATGCCTTCCTGGCTGAAGAAGATGTGCTCTCCTGGGCTAACCAGTTGGCAGATGCGCTGACCTATTTGCATAACCAGACCCCGCCCCTGGTTCACCGGGACGTGAAGCCGTCCAATTTAAAGATCACCCCCAATGGCTTGTTGAAACTGGTGGATTTTGGTCTCGTAAAGGCGCTGGTCCCCGATGAAATGACCGTGACCGTGATCCAGGGCCGTGGGACCGCCCTCTACACCCCACTCGAACAGTATGGCGGCGACGGCGTCCACACCGACGTCCGCAGCGATATATACGCATTTGGCTGCACCCTCTATCATTTACTTACGAATAATCCGCCCACAGATGCCCGGGAGCGTTTCCTGCATCCTTCCAGCCTGCCTGAACCGCGTACCCTGAACCCCGCCATCAGCCCTCGCACGGAGCGCGCGATCTTATGGGCGATGGAGCTGCACCCCGATGACCGTCCCCCTTCGGTTGAGGATCTCCGAAAATTCTTGATCGGAACCCGTGAACTCCCCCCTCGTCCCCTTGGAGCGATACGCCCTCAGAATTCCCTGCTCCAACTCATCCAGGGAAGACCGGAAAAAATATTGTTATGGGTAGCAGTTGGTTTGATGGTTGTCAGCCTGGTGGCTTCTTTGATCCCTTAGAAAGCTGCCGCCAAATATAACCTCCCCCAAATCCAACTGCTGAGCCAAGGATGACAACTCCCATAATCCCCAGCCAGCCACTATTTTCGATAAAGGCTGCAGCCCCGGGCAAGCGAATTGCAAGATAAGAGTAGGCCGACAGTCCTCCAATAAAAATACACAAAGCCCAGCGTACTGCCCAGCGGGGGGCTTCGAAGCGATTTCCAGCCCAATAGGCAAGTGAGCCAAGCCCTCCCAGGATAACCAGGGTACTAAACCATCCTCCAAACCCTGGAGAACTTTCCACCGGAGGTGGGGATGGTGTACTTTGGGGGGTGGCAGCCAATTGCGAGGTAGGGGTTGGACTCACATTTGGGGTGGGCGCTACAACTGTGACACTGAAATCCTTCACTGGAAACATTTAATTGCAGCACTACCGAGGTGAGAGCTGGATCGCTTTCCGCACTGATCTCGAGCAGACCGGGGCGATCGATGCTAAAAGAAGCGCCCGCGACCCCTTGGGTGGTCGATGCATCGAGTTGCTGGACGACCCCTCCCTCTCCACTTAACACAATGCTAAACCTCACTCCCGTTCCATCCGGCACCGGGTGCCCGTTATGGTCCAGGATGACACTGGTTTTTATGGTTACAGTATCACCAACGCGGAAGGATGGTGTGGCTGTTGCTTCTGGCGTTGCCACAGCCGTGGACCCGGGGATTTGCTGCATTTCCAAAGACAACCCAATGACTTGTGATGGGTCCGGGCTGGTCGCTGTAAAAAGATCGTACTCAATTCCCGGGACGGAGACCGGTAAAGAACCTGTCGGAGATAATTCCCTGAAAAGAAGACGGGCTGCCACTTCCACGAATGGTTCTGATTTGCTAAAAAGGCAATAGTAGGCAGTCAACTTTGAAATCGTGGTGGCATCCAGGAAATATGGGGCATTGAAGGCAAATACAACAATCCGTTTATCCCGCAGGAGATCTTGCCGCTCTGAGAGGAATCGAAGAAGTAATGTAGTCTGGGGCTCGCCTGGCTCTGCATCCAGCATGTTGATGATCACCCAGTCTGCCTGACGAATTGCTATTTCTTCCTCAGAAATCTCACTACTTACGTTATCCAATATGGAACTCAAACTTGTAAATGTATATGAAAGGAGATGGTCAGCCCGAACCTCCCTCCCTGCCCGGGACCATAAAGGCGTAGGATCGATTTCTGCAGATCGTCAACAGCCAGCATGGGCTCTTCACCGCACGTACTGCATTGATTTCCCGGCCGGGTGTCTGTCAGAAAAACTATCCGATCGCTTACGGCGGGGGGCGTAGGAAGGACGGTTTCAAGATCTGCTGCACCCGGGCTGACCAATGTTGCTGAATCACGCGCTACTTCAAAGGTGACAGCTTGTGACTGTCCCAGGTTTTCCAATCCATTTGATGGGGGGGTTATCCCCGCTGGAAGAAAATCCCCATAAAGGCGATATTTGGCCGTAAGAATGCGAACAACTGCATCATCCACCCGTTGGGCAAAAGCGGGGTCATCATTATATTTTTGTCCAAAGAAATCGATAGATTGTACGACGGAGGTGTAATTATCCGGTGCGTCGCTGGAAACAATATTTCCCATAAAAAGCAAATCATTCCCTGCCAGGAGAGCATCCCTCGCAACCAGGCGTGCCAAAAAAGATTGTCCACCCGGATCATAAAATTTGCGCACGGTAGGGCTGCCAAGATCATCGCTGACCAAAAGTCCACCTGCAGCTCGCCAGGTTGTAAATTCTGGAAGAGATAATATCTGTGAAAGCGCTTGTGGATCGAAACTAACCGGGCGAGTTGTTGATCGAATATTTCCCTGAAAACCCTGGTAACGAATATGGGATACCAACAACCCATCGGCGGTACTCGCGGGTGTTTGAGCGTTCCCCGTGACCGTAAAAAACGGCGCTAATTCTATTTGTTTTAACTGTTCGAGTGATTTTCTTACAGTCGCAGGTTCCCCCCCGGGGGGCGGTCTGCGCTGCCGCTTCCGGGAAAGTGATTGGCGATAACTGTCAAACGATCGTTGCTTCCTGTATGTAAACCTGAAATGTATGCGCTCCCCATCGCTCCAACCCAATATGGGTCACCTCCAAAAGCAGTCGCGCCCAAACCATTTCCTAATGTTGATCCAGGTGATTCAAGTACGTCCAACGAAGGCCCAAAATATAGATTGAATCCAAGGCTGGATAATTCTTTTCCCGCAATCGCCCCCACCTGCTCGGCGAGACCCGGATTCCATGTGGCCCCCAGAGCCATCAAATCAGGCAGGGGGGTCAGGCCGCTTAGGATCTGATCATTCGGATACCCATCACCATCCTGGGAGATGCCGACAAAAAGAGGTATGAATAATGAAGGAGAAGAAGTTGGAGTTGGCGAGGGGCTGGGGGTATCAATTCCTGTGACAACCGGGGAATCCTTGAGAGGCCTGCCATTCAGCGTCCTGTAATTGCGAAATTAACTGATATGCGCCTGTAACAGTATTTGGAGCAGCTATAAAATTATCATTTCCGGAAAGTAAAACCACCCCCCCTACATGATACCTGTCAATAAGGTCAACTATCTGGGAATCCTGGTTCGCATCGGTTCCGATAAATGTCACCAGAAACAGTTGGCCGACCCGTTCATCCGGTGTCATTTTTGCTAGCATCTGCCTGGCTTTCGTTCCAGCATCAATTTGCTGAAATTGACCGGATGCAATTACATTAGCCGGGGTGAAAACGGATAAAGTAATTAAAAAAAATAAAACTATGGATATAGGGCGGCGGACATTCATTATTTACTCAGTAACGAAATAGCAATTTATTTATAAAATGGAATATTTTCAAGTCTACTTGCATAGAAAATATGGATAATTTATTTTGATCTTCCAAGAAGATGAAGCGTCAGCGCTGGATTGCCAGTAATAATTCCATCCACTCCCAAGCCAATCATTTTCTTAATATCTGGTTCAAGTGTCACTGTCCATGCGTTTACCCGTTTCCCTGCCACATGGAGACGATTTACCAAGCCGGCATTAATATCCGTCATATAAGGATTTAATGCGGTGATAATCTCCCTCGCCAACCAAAGGAACGCCCCCAATAACCTTTCCAACCCCGCATCGTAAGGAGAGCACGAGGTGACACTGGTAGGAGTTTCCTCGCCAATGTCAAGTTCCATGGAAAAAAAGATGAGAAAAGGACCCGGGTTTCCATTTGATGTTTTTTTACCAGTTCCACAACCTTACCTACCAAATCATCAGTCGGGGTTGTATAGTTGGTTAATTCGATGTTCATTAATAATTGATTGCCAACTGTATCAAAAACTTCCTCCAAAGTGGGGATTTTTTCATTCGGGAATTGACCAGGAAACTGGATTCCTGCGTTTAGTTTCCTTACATCGCCCAGCGACATTTTGGCAACATTTCCAGAACCATCCGTGGTCCGATCTACCATCTGATCATGGAGAACAATCACCTGTCGATCTGCAGTTAACTTCACATCAAATTCGACTGCATCCGCTCCTTTTTCTGCAGCTTGTCTGAAAGAAGAAAGTGTATTTTCGGGTGCGAACAGCTTGTCCCCCCGATGGCCAATTACTATTGGAATTGGAAGATCATTCCACATTTTAGATATCCACGAAGTATGCTTGCGATGCTCTATCGATCATTTCGTTCGTCATTGCCGGTTCAGTGGAAAGATAGCGGGCAATGTCGAGAATTTGATCACAAAGATCACGTGGATGCGAGGCGCGCATTTTTCGATTACGTTTAATGTAGTATTCCTGCAATAAATATGCCAACCCCTGGTCACTATAAGGAATACCCTTTGTTTGTGATACGCGTTTGAATATTTCCCGGTAATCTTCAAAAGAGGGGTTGGATATTTCTATCTTATGGCGCAAACGGCGCAAGAAGGCTTCATCAACCAAATCGCGGGGAGGTAGATTGGTCGAAAAAACCACCAAAACGTCAAAGGGGATTTCAATTTTTCGACCGGTATGAAGGGTCAAGTAATCTACGCGGTTTTCCAAAGGTACGATCCAACGATTTAGCAAATCCCTCGGTCGCACCTGCTGCCTGACCAAAGTCGTCTATGAGAAGGATACCCCCATTGGCTTTAACCTGGAAAGGAGCTTCGTAAAATTTATTGGTATCATCAAATACAAGATCCAGACCCTCCAGTGTCAATTCACCGCCAACCATAATAAAGGGGCGGCGGATTTTTATCCAGCGGGGATCATGCCGGCCGCTTCGAAAGCCACCTGTTCCATTTGGTGTTGTATCCACATTGGGAGCCAACTGGTGGTTTACCGAATCATATAATTTAACCACCTGTCCATCCAAATATAATGCATACGGGATGTACATCGTCTGGCTCATTACGAGATTGCCAAACGCTTTCGCGACGCTGGTTTTCCCATTCCCGGGAGGTCCATAAAGAAATATCGATGTGCCCGAATTTAATGCAGGCCCAAGCCGCTGGAAAATCGTTTCGGATAATACCAGTTGAGACATCAACTGCCTCATCGTCCGACTGGTAATTGCAACCCGACCACGGCTTTGGCGACGGATTGACTTCGTTATAAACTTCGATGGGAACAGGTGCCGGGCCAGCATATTGACTGCGTTCAAGAGCCTCCCGTGCACGCACGATCCCAGCACCTGTAATTGCATATTGGTAAGATCCCTCTCCCAAGCCCATTTGGGAAGACTTTACTTCAAGCAGTTTTTCACGTTTGAGTGTTTCCAAAATTTGATCAACGACCCCTGCAAAAGGGAGGGCGATTTCTTCAGCAGCTTTAAATCCCGAGAGATATCCTTGAAAATAAAATATTTTTAAAACCAGGTCCTGCAACCAAAGCAATGAAAGACCCGGTATCTTTCAAATCGGTCATTGGTGGTGGCACAAAAGATGTTCCCTGGACAGGGGATTCAATTTTTGGGACAGCAGTCATATCTTCCTCCCGAATGAAATATCAATTGAATTATAGCACGCCGATTTTCCGTATTTGAGGTAATTCGTTTATAATTATTTTATGACATTATCAGTAGTTATTCCAATTTTTAATGAAATTGCTTCCGTACGAAAAATCCTTGAACGAGTTCAAGCGACAAAACTTGCTGACGAGATCATTCTTATAGATGATGGATCAACTGATGGAACCCGCGAATTTCTCAATTCGCTCGTAGGTACCCCTGGCATTAAGATAATTTTTCATGCGAAAAATCAAGGAAAAGGTGCTGCAGTCCGCTCCGGAATTTCCGAGGCAACCGGCAGTCTGGTTTTAATCCAGGATGCCGACCTGGAATACGATCCACGGGATTATCCTGCATTGCTCAAACCTATCGAAGAAGGCAGGGCAGATGTGGTCTATGGGTCACGATTTCATGGGTGGACCACGGCGGGTAACGATGTTCTGGCATATGCTCGCAAATAAAATCCTAACCCTTACTACTAATTTGCTTTATGATACCATCCTGACTGATATGGAAACCGGGTACAAATTATTCCGGAAAGAAGTGCTTCAAAACATCACATTGCGGTCGAATCGTTTCGATTTCGAACCTGAATTCACCGCGAAAATTCTCAAGCAAAAGGCACGAATTTTCGAAGTCCCAATCTCATTCGATCCACGCGATTATTCAGAAGGCAAAAAAATTAAATTGAGTGATGCGGTTGAAGCTGTTCTAGCTATAATCAAATATAGATTTGTCGATTGATTTCAAGTTCCTCTAGAATTTCGGGGGATGATTGAATTAGTATATATTGTATATTGCAATGCCTCTCCATGGCCAAACTCCTAGGGACATTGGTTTGGAAGACCGGTAGTGGTGATATTGAATCCCTTTGAACAAGTATTGTCAATTTGATATGTTTCAGGAAGTGTATTCAACGGGATGAATTGAGCCGGATCCAATACGCCTTGGTATGCCCAAGCCCACCAAGCAAACCTGGTATCGCCACTTTAATAAGGTGGGTTTGAACGCAAACTCGATATCCTTTGTCGGTGTGCGACGAACCCATACCATATCCGGGTCGATTCCCACTCCTTGATCAAAAACGGTATTTACTGCGCCATCCGTAAAACGCCAGGCATGAAGAGTAGCTGTGGTCCAAACAATTGAACTTAAGGGTAAATTTTGGGATGCAATCAACACATCATTCAACCCATCAATATTGAGATCGAACTCTAGAATATAATTAAGATCAGTATCCCCTTGGGAAGCGACAACATCAACAGGGTGAATGCGGGCATAGAACCAATTCGCATTAGCGCCGAACTGAGCTTCTTGAATATCCAGGTAGGGTAAATAAGTATTTAGGTCAGTAGAAAAGGGTCTCTCAATCAGACCGATTTTCCATATATCGCAAACAGGAAAAAGCTTCAAAGGATGAATGGGATTGCCAGTGGAGTCAACCATAGTGCAATCTTGGATGAATTGCAGGCTGATATATGATGGCGTTTCTGGTTGTGAAAGATGAATTATTGGTGTCGAGCTTGGGAGCGTGGGGGAAGTTGACGTTGGAAAAGGGGGCAAAGTCGCAGTACTTGCGCTTATCATATTTTGTTGGATCGCCGTTTCTGTTGGAATTGGAGAATAAACGGTTGGAATTACAGGGGAACCCCCGCAGGCATATAAAACTAAAGACATTAAAAAAGTAATTCCTGCTGATTATGTCATTTGTTTCTTCATGCTTCCTCCTTTTCGTTCTAACGTAGAATAAAAACCCCCCCACCTCGCAAATTCCCAACCGATCCGCCATCAATCCCACAACGTAATCGTATAAAGCGACATCGGGTTTCGCTAATTTTACAACATACCTTATAGTTTGGAATCTACAAAAACGATAATTCTCCATTTTCCAGTGCAGCCACAATTTATGGCATGCGAGATGGTTTAACATCTTTCAAATTGAGTTGCAAGGATTGTCGTCCATTAAATTCGTTGGATTCGAAGGTAAATAAAATATCCACGTGCGTTGGCAGTTCAGGTAGGAGATGACCAAGTCGGAATCCAATCGCATCAAAAGTGATGCGACCATCGGTAACGACCAGCTTTAAATGCCTGCCATCAGCTCCCACTGATCGCTTATTTGTAATTCGAACACCCCGACTAATAAAAACTGCTTCGGGATTGCCGTACCCAGTGGGTTGAAGGTACTCCAACTGATGAAACAACTCAGTATTTAGGTCTGAAAGATTAATTACTGTATCCGCAGTCAATACTTGCTGCAGGTTTTTTCCATGCAGCGCTTCGGTTGCAATGGATTTTAACCGTCGCTTTAAGGCTTCCAAGTTTTCATTACGCACAGTAAATCCTGCTGCTGCAGCATGCCCTCCGTGTTGAACCAAGAGATCTTTGCATTGGTCAAGTGCTTCCGTGATATGAAATTCTGGTATAGACCGGCAAGAACAGCGAGTGGTTTCTTCAGATATTTGACCAACTATGGCAGGACGGTAATAGGTTTCAACCAACCTAGATGCAGCAAGCCCAACCACCCCCGCATTAAAATCCGGGTGGACTGCGAATAATAAATCCGCGTCTGGATCCTCAGCCAGAACAATTTCCTCGGCTTCAGCTTGAATATTCCGAGTAATTTCCTGTCTTTGACGATTTTGAATATTTAGTTTTTGTGCAAGTTCCCCGGCAGTCTTTACATCCCTGGTTGTAAGCAATTCGAAAGCTGCCAATGCAAATTCCAGCCGACCCGCCGCATTCAAACGCGGTCCAAGGATGAAACCTATACTCATCGCTGTAATTTTCGATAAAGCAATATCAGATACGGCTGCCAGAGAAAATAAACCCTGCCTTTTCGTCTCACGGATTTTTTAAGTCCTTTTCGAACCAACATCCGATTCTCACCTGACAGGGGAGCAAGATCGGCAACTGTTCCCAATGCTACCAGATCGAGGAGATCTTCCGGATGGAAACCGTCGGGAGAGTAACCAACTGACTCAACCAGAGCCTGAACGACTTTATAAGCAACCCCCACACCAGCCAAATCCTTATCGGGGTATATATCACCGGGTTGTTTTGGATTAATCACAGAAAACGCGGAAGGGAGATCCTCTTCTGCAGGTTGGTGATGATCCGTGATAATCAAGTCTAACCCCAGGATGCGGGCATGTTGTGCCTCGACAGGAGAACGAATCCCACAATCCACACTAATGACAAGTTTAATTCCTTCTTCATAGAGAGCGGTTAGAGCATCTTTATTTAATCCATAGCCTTCTTCAAATCGATTTGGAATATACGGTTTCACAATTCCCCCATAAGCACGAAGTGCTTCTACAAGTAATGCAGTGGCAGAGACACCGTCGACATCATAATCACCATAAATGGCAATGGGTTGTTGATTGTCAATGGCAAAACGCAGTCGTTCAATTGTGACAGGAATGCCCAACATCTGAAAAGGAGAGGTATCAAAATTAACTTTCCCATCGAGGTAAGCTCTTGCGTCCAAATCTGTAGCGTACCCACGATTGTACAAGACCTGACGCATAACCTGCGAAAATGCTGCCAATGCCTCATTTGCCTGGGGGGTAATGAGTGGTGATACTTCCCAACGTTTACCGATGTTTGCTGACATAAATATTATGTTCCCCACCCTTCTTTACAAATTATAAGGACAATTAACTAAATATTTTCTTAACCTGGTAGATCCCATCCACCAATTTATCCAATTCTTCCTTTACGTTATATATATAAAAACTAGCCCGTGATGTGGCAGTTATCCCGAATTTCTCATGGAGCGGTTGAGCACAATGATGACCAGCACGTACTGCCACTCCATATGTGTCCAAGATTTGTGCCACGTCATGAGGATGAACCCCCTCCAGGGTAAACGAGGCAACCCCACCTTTTTTTTCTGCAGATGGTCCCAAAACCCTAACGCCGGGGATTTCCTCCAATCGTTCCATGGCATATGCTACCAAATCCTGCTCATGGTCAGCAACGGCAGTCATACCAATTCGGTTTAAATAATCAACAGCCGCACCAAAACCAACCGCTTCTGCAATAGCTGGCGTGCCAGCCTCGAATTTGTGAGGGATATCATTGGGTATAAACGACCGTAAATGGACGGTTTTAATCATGTCGCCCCCTCCCTGGAAAGGAGGCATGACATCAAGTAATTTTGCTTTTCCATAAAGAGCCCCGATACCAGTAGGACCAAGCATTTTATGACCCGAAAATGCCAGGAAATCCACATCGAGCGCCTGCACATCCACAGGCAGGTGCGGAACTAACTGGGCCCCATCCACAAGAGCAATCGCGCCGGATTCATGCGCCAAACGGATCATTTCTTCAGATGGATTAATAGTTCCAAGAACATTCGACATTCCGGAGAAGGCAACCAGTTTTGGAGATCGTTTTAATAGTAGATGGTAAGTATCCAAATCCAGCAAGCCATCCCTCGTAACTGGAATGAACTCCAAGATTATGCCACGTTCTGATGCAAGTTGAATCCATGGTACCAGGTTGGAGTGGTGTTCCATTTCAGTAAGGATCACCAGATCCCCAGATTTTAAATTGGCGCGCGCCCATGTATATGCAACAAGATTGATGGACTCGGTAGTATTCCGTGTAAAGATAATCTCCTCGGATGAAGCAGCATGAATAAAATCAGCCACCTTTTGACGAGATTGTTCATATAGAGTTGTGGCTTCTTCCGCCAATGTATGCACCCCTCGGTGGATATTGGCATAATTTAGACGATAGAACTCTTCCATCGCTTGAAGCACTGCGATCGGTTTTTGAGTCGTCGCCGTGGAATCCAGATAGACAAGAGGAACACCGGGATGTACTTCGCGAGCAAGGATAGGAAAATCCTTGCGAATTTTGTTTGCGTCTAGAGACATATATATTATGGAATTAGTATTCAAGAATTTCTTTACTGCCCAGTTTTTTTTGTGTGCCGGCCGGGCGAATATGTTCTGATGTAATTGGGTACCAAAGTATCTTATCCGGAACCATCCAACCATCTGTCAGGAAAACATTAGACCGAAATTGAACTGCGACCATTTTATTGTCCACCTGGACAACAATTCCTTTTAACCAGCCACGGACCCTTTCGCCGCTTTTTTCGTGATCGCAAAAAACTTCAACCGTATCTCCGACTTCGAAACTATGTTCCAAGCCAGGTGAACGCATAAATGCAAATTGAGCCATCGGGCCTCCCCGAGATATTTTTTTTTGTTTCTTATTGTAGCCATGAGTGCGGTCGTTGGCAAGCACCTTGGCGGTCATTGGCTTGCCGTCTTTTCATGGATGGCTTGTTGGAAGCGGGAACGTACACCTTCAAAAGGGATGCGTTGCATAATTGGATCAAAGAAACCTTCCACTAATAATCTTTCAGCTTCCTTATCAGGAATTCCGCGGGTTTTAAAATAGAACAGAGGTTCCTGTTCAAGCTTTCCAACAGTTGCTCCATGAGTACAACGTACATCGTCGGCAAGAATTTCAAGACCGGGTATCGAATCAGCACGTGCATTCGGGCTGAGGATAAGGTTGCGGTTCGCTTGGTAACCATCAGTTTTTTCAGCTCCAACAGCCACATAAATCATCCCCTGCCAAACTGAACGACTGTGACCTTTAAGAGCACCTTTGAAGAGTAAATCACTGGTTGTATGAGGAGCCAGATGATTTTGCTGGGTATCATGATCAAGATGCTGATTCCCATCTGTAAAATAGAAACCAGACATGCGACCAGTGGCACCTTCACCCACGAGATCCAATTCTGAGAAATTTTTCGTCAAGTGTGAACCGATGGCACCGAAATATCCAATCCAAATTTCCATTGCGCCCCACACTGATGCGTTCGTGGGAAAAATTCCAGACATGCCGGCCCCAAGATTGCAATTCGACGAATCGCAGTGAAGCATTCTCACTCACTTTAATTTCGACGATACCTGAATGCAAAGCGGGTCCCGTTTCTTCGGGGGAAGCTGCTTCGTGAATATAAGTTGCAGACGCACCTTCATCCAAAAACACCAGGATATGCGAAAGATGGGCAATACTCACGCCAGGTCCCCAAAACAGACTATTCAAAGGCTGGTCCACCTGCACTCCTTTTGGAACATACAGGACCACCCCATTTTGACCAAGAGCACCAGCTAAAGCGGCGAATTTCCCTTCTTCCGGCTCGACCGTCTGCCCAACCAATCTGCTCACAAGTTCTGGATTTTCGTGTTCTGCTATATCAAGGCTTGTAAATATGACACCGCTTTTTTTCAGATCTTGGTTTAGGAATGTCTTCTGTCCACCAGGTAAAATAACGACCTGACCACCGGGTCTATCAGAAGTTAGCGGCTTTAGCAATTCTTCAGGAGGATCAGGTAGGTCCTTATATGCGCCGTTTGCAGGTAAATATACTAAATCGGCTGGTAAATCCCGCAAGTCTGTACGTCTCCAGGCTTCTTCGGTCATAACAGGTAATGGTAAGCGATTAAATGTCTCCCACGCCTTCTGACGGTAATTTGCCAGAATTCCAGATACTGGAACCATTTCCTTTGAAAATGTAAATTTTTTAGCAGGAGGTTCGCTGCGATGGAATTTTGTGACGACAACTTTAGGTTTTTCTTCCATTTATCAACCCACCGATCCAGACATTTGAAGTTGAATTAACCGGTTCATTTCAACTGCATATTCCATCGGCAACTCTTTAACCAATGGTTCGATAAAACCAGATACAACCATTGTGGTAGCTTCTTCCTGACTAAGTCCACGGCTCATCAAGTAGAATAACTGCTCTTCCCCAACTTTAGAAACCGAGGCCTCGTGTCCAATGGTGACATCATCCTCATCAACTTCTATAGATGGATATGTATCCGAGCGGGATTGAGGATCAAGGATTAACGCATCGCACGTGGTATTAGAACGCACACCTGTTGCGCCTTTATGAACTTTGAGAAGACCACGATATGAAGAACGACCACCACCTCTTGAGATTGATTTCGAAATTACTTTGCTAGTAGTGTTTGGTGCAAAATGAACCATTTTCGATCCAGCATCCTGATGCTGCCCAGGTCCTGCAAAGGCCATAGAAAGCATTTCTCCATGTGCACCTGGCTCCATTAAATAACAAGAAGGATATTTCATGGTGACCTTTGATCCCAAATTGGCGTCGACCCACTCATGGGTAGCATTGGCATATACCTTGGCTCTCTGGGTGACAAGGTTGTAGACATTTGTAGACCAATTTTGGATGGTGCTGTACCTCGAACGAGCTCCTTTTTTTACTATTATTTCAATAACGCCAGAATGGAATGAGTTTGTTGTGTATTGTGGAGCAGTGCACCCTTCCACATAATGCACCTGCGCACCTTCATCGACGATGATTAATGAGCGTTCAAATTGTCCCACATTGGCAGTATTCAGCCGGAAATATGCCTGCAATGGCAAATCGACTTTTACTCCCTTTGGGACATATACGAAGGAGCCTCCAGACCATACAGCGGAATTTAATGCTGCAAATTTATTGTCTTCAATCGGGATAACCGTCCCAAAGTATTCCCGAAAAAGGTCCGGGTGTTTGCGCAAACCGTCCTCAATTGAAAGAAAAATTACCCCTTGTTTTTCCAGGTGTTCCAGAATTGAGTGGTAAACCATTTCGGATTCATATTGCGCACCTACTCCGGCAAGAAATTTTCGTTCTGCTTCCGGGATACCCAATTTGTCGAACGTGTTTTTAATAGTATCCGGAACGTCATCCCAGGATCCTTTCGAACCTTCGGTCGGTTTCACATAATAGAAGATATTGGCTAAATCGAGACCTGAAATATCTGCACCCCAAGTTGGCATCGGTCTTGCCAAAAAATGTGCGAGCCCTTTCAATCGAAAATCCAGCATCCACTGTGGTTCACCTTTCATCCGAGAAATATTTTCGACGACCTCCCGGCTCAAGCCTCTTTGTGACTTGAAAACATAATTTTCCACATCGTGGAAACCATATTTATATTGTCCGATACCTTCCAAAGCTTTCGTTTCTTCACTCATAAAAATTCACCGTGGTTTCCGATAAGATTTCAAGCAGGTCTCTTCGTACTTTTCGCGAACCCAATCATAGCCGCGTTCTTCCAACTGCATCGCCAAATCAGGTCCCCCAGATTCGACAATTTTCCCACCAAGCATGATATGAACAAATTGGGGTTTAATATAATTCAACAACCTTTGATAATGGGTAATTACCATTACCCCAATTTCCGGGCCCGAAAGAGCATTCACCCCTTCTGCGACTATACGAAGTGCATCTATATCAAGACCAGAATCTGTTTCATCAAGTATTGCTATTTCAGGTTTTAAAGTAGCCATCTGCAAAATCTCAGCACGTTTCTTCTCACCCCCCGAGAAACCATCGTTTAAATATCGACCAGCGACAGCTGGATCCATTTTTAGCAGTTCCATCTTTTCTTTAACATTTTCCGAAATTCCAAAATTGGCATCCCTTTATCTTCATGGTTTTCCACCAAGCGACGGGAATTAACCGCAGTACGGAGGAAATTTGCCACAGTAACTCCGGGAATTGCGACAGGATACTGGAACGCCAGGAACATTCCAAGCCTGGAGCGTTCGTCTGCCGCAAGTTCAAGTAAATTCTTACCTTTAAACCAAATTTCACCAGCAGTAACTTTATAACTCGGATGCCCCATTAATGTGTATGCTAAAGTTGATTTTCCTGTCCCATTGGGACCCATGATCGCGTGAATTTCACCCTGTTTTATTGTCACGTCAACCCCTTTTAGAATTTCTTTTTCTTCAATGTTTACATGTAGATTTTTTATTACCAATTCAGACATGATTATCTCCTAGTCTTATTATTCCATAGCGCACGGATTATAGCACTCCAAAAAGGATATGTCAATATTTATATTAAATATCTAATATATTGACAAGAAAATACAGGGCTGTTATACTTTGAGAGAATGAAAAGAGGTAGCATGAATAGAACAAGGGATCGCATCCTTCAAACCCTCCTCCACCAGCCGCGGACGACCATAAACTCCCTTGCTGAAAAGGTGGGGATTAATCCGATATCAGTCCGCCACCACTTGACCAATTTGCAGGTCGAAGGATTGGTAAGTACCGAGGAAGAGCGCCATGGAGTAGGCAGGCCTCGGCTTGTATACTTCCTAACCGAAGCAGGTACAGAACGTTTTCCCACACGATACCTACGCTTAACTTCACGATTACTGGATCAATTGAAGTCTACAATGCCCGAACCCATGGTCAGTAAACTTTTCTCGCAAATGGCAAGTGATATGGCAGAAGATTATACGGACCAGATGAAGGGCTTGAACATGGAAGAAAGACTTAAATTTAACAAAAACGCTATTAGCAGAAGAAGGGTTTAGCGTTGAGTGGGAAAAATCAGGCAATAAATATCAAATTCATGAGATCACATGTCCTTATTTACGAATAGGCAAGACTCATCCGGAAGTATGTACTGTTGATCAAATCCTAATCTCAAAAATGCTCGCTGTTCCGGCAGAGAAAGTCCAATGCATTCTTAGCGGCGATGCTCATTGCACTTATGTTATTCAACCGAGGCTATGGGAAAATGAGTGATGAAACTCCGGTAAATCCCATCCATTGGGAAATTCACGATACCAATCCTGACCTTGTTCCTGGCCTACGAACCAAACTTGCCGAAGTTGTTGACCCGGAAATTATGCTCAATGTTCTCCAATTGGGTCTCATCCGGAAAGTCAGGATCGAGAATGGTGTCGGGAAAGCTATATTTATTGTTAACCACTCCCTTTTGTCCGTATGGACCCGCAATGGTGGAAATGATCAAACAAAAAGCAGAAGAGGGACTGGGAATGTACCGTGTAAATTGAATTGGGTCCTGAACCGTGGGATTTTTCTTTAATGGAGGATCCTGGAGCCTTGGACTGGGGAATGTATACCTAATTGCTCACTCAATATAAAATCAGCGATATAAAGAATTTTTTTCGAGCGGTTCATCAGGGCAATTGGACTGATTTATCGGCGTAAAATATATTGTGCTATAATAGACCCTGTATGGCTGAATACACCGATGAAATGACACCCGAGGAAGAAGCAGCCAACCGAGCTATCCTGCGAAAACGGAATTGGGCGGTGACAGGAATCATCATTGGCATGCTTAATTGTTTTGGCGGGGATCATAGTTGCAGTAATTGCATTAACCAAAAACCCCGCAGTTGCAACAAATGTACGTGATATTTTTATTATTTTTATGGCATTTGAATCTCTGATCATTGGTGCTGCATTAGTCGTTCTTGTGATACAAGTGGCAGGGTTGATTAATTTGTTCAAAATGAAGTAAGACCAATTCTGCAATCCACTAGTGAGACCGTAAACACTTTGCGTGGCACTACCGAGTTTTTGAGTGAAAATCTGGTAGAACCTGTTATCAAGCTAAATTCCTACCTTGCCGGATTACGGAAATTTTTTGATCTATTCGGTGGAAAAAAATAATAATATTTTTGAAAAATAGCCCAAAAAAAGGAGATATAAAATGTCAGACCACGATGATTTTGGGGCATTTCTAATTGGTTTTATTGTAGGCGGTGTTGCCGGTGCAGTTGCGGCACTGCTCCTAGCGCCTCAATCTGGTGAAGAAACACGTGCACTCATCAAAGATAAAAGCATTGAATTGCGGGACAAGGCTGCTGAGCAAGCGGAAATGGTGGCAACGAGAGCAAATGAATTCGCAGACGATGCCAAAAGCCGAGGGAAGGAAGCAATCGATACAGTAAAAAAGACTGTGGCGCGAAAGCGCCCTGCTACTTCTACGGGCGAGTAATAAACTTCTAATTATTGAAAGGGTTTGACCAAAATTGGCCAAACCCTTGTTTTTTTAAGCAGGAGGTGTGTTTCGGCTTGCGTGATAATTTGATTCAAATCGCTGAATTTTTCCAGAACCGATCAGATATGTTTGACTTCTCAAGGGTGAAGGGTATAATTATTTTACTATTTATTTTGGTAATTTCATTAATTGATCTAGTCTATTACCTAAGTTCCAAATTCTCATTGTTTGGAATACACTACAAATTCAGATTTTTATCTTCCTTCTTCATTAACAAGGATTTATATATTCTCCAAAATTTATTGGGTCTACAAATAATATCCTTTTGTGTTTTCTTAAGTTTGACACATCTATAAGAGCAAAGACATCATTAATATATTTATAAAGGGTGAACAATGCTGAAATTACTTTTGGATCCGATGGAAGAATCTATTCAGGAAATCAAGAAATGGCCTGAAAAGAAAGTACAGATATTTCATCATAATGACTCTGATGGATTAAGTTCAGGCGCGATCCTAGCTCTTGCATTTGAAAGAGAAGGATTCGAAGTACAGCGTTATTGTCTGGAAAAGCCCTACCCTGCAGTATTAAGTAAGGTTTTCGAACAGGAGGGAAAGATTCTGATATTTGCAGATTTTGCAGGAAGAATCGCCCCATTGCTTTCTGAACTAAACAAAGGAAAAAACCTGACGCTGATTTTAGATCACCATGTTGCCGAAGCATCGACAGACCAAAAGTACATAACCTTGATCCTGATTTATTTGGATTGAAGGGAGATCGAGACATTTCTGCCTCGACCACATGTTATCTTTTTGCACGGACTCATGACCCAATCAATCGTGACATGGCTCATTTTGCAACCTTGGGAGCAGTGGGAGATGGTTTTTTTGTGGACGGACAACTGGTAAGTGAAAATCGAGAAGTCGCATTGGAAGCAGTCCCCAAGGCTTGATTAGAGATCAAGAAACAAAAAAATGGCGAACAATACCTGCTACCGATTCAAAAGGTACCAATATCCTGCATCGAATAAGGAGACTATCTTGATATTTTAGGGGGGGTGGGTTATTACCAAAAAGGACCGGAAATGGGGGTTAAGAGTTTGCCTGGAAGGAATGTCACTCGAATTCGGACAAGATGGTAAAAGAATTAAAATCATTAGAACTAAAATATTTAATGGACGAAATTAAAAGGCTTCAGAATGGCGATATTCGATTAGCACCCCATATCCAATGGTTTCACGTTCAAAAACGGTTCTTTCCCAATGGGGGTGAAAATGATTGGGGCATTTTGTGATGCAATTAAGGACACAACTCTTATTGATCCACAAAAATACCTGGCGGGTTTTCAAATAATTCCAGATGAAATCCCGGGATTCGATAATATCAATTTTAATGAGGTCAAGATTTCCATGCGTGTTTCCCCAAGTATGGAAGGGTAAAATCCGGAGTGGAAATGCAATGGGACTCAACGTTTTATTACCTGAAGCAACGACGAGGCTGGGAGGGTTTTCTGATGCCTGTCATAGTTTGACAGCTGCTACAACTGTAGCGATTGGTAAAGAAGAAAAATTGATTGAGGAAATGGAAAAAATAATTAAAGGAGATTTGCATGGCTAAAGGAACAGGTTTTGGAAAAACTATTTTAATTGGGGATCAATTTGTTCTGGATGAAGTTCCAGCAATAGTTTCATCAATCCCTTTTGAAACCGAGGCAACGGTAAAGAGAACCGAGGGCAAAGGTTGGATTCTGGAAGATAACCGAATAGAGGTCCCGGGGTATAAAGAAAAGAAAAAAGAACAACAGGCCCGATCCATTGATCGAATTCTAGAAGTAATGAATTTTGACGTAAAGAAAAATCCAATAAAGATAACCTATGGAGGGACACTATTAGCCGGAAGCGGGGTAGGTGCCAGCGCAGCCAGTTGTGTTTCTCTTGCGAGGGCATTAAATTCCGAATTCAAATTGGGCTGTTCCATTGAAGAAATTAATCGAATCGCCTGGCAAGGGGAATTTCCATATCATGGAGTTGCAAGTGGAGTCGATAACACAGCTTCAACCTATGGAGGCCTCCTTCTTTTTTATTTAAAAAATGGAAAACAAAATTTCGAAAGAATTAAAACTCCTATATCCTTTGAAATAGTACTAGCGAATAGTGGCGTTACAGTAAATACTGCTGCATTGGATGAATTCATCGATAAACAAAAGAAAGATGATCCGAAACTGTTTAAATCACGATTGAATATCATAACCACCCAAGCGTTTGAAATGAAAGATGCGCTTGAAAGTGGCGATCTTGAAAAAGTCGGAAACATAATGACATCCAATCACAATCTCCTGATCGATATGGGAATGTCGCAAGAAACCCTCGATTACTTGTGCAAATCAGCTCTCGATATGGGGGCACTGGGAGCCAAAGTAACCGGAGGCGGAAGAGGGGGCTACATGGTAGCCCTGACACCCGGAAAAATGCTGCAGGATAAAGTCGCGTCCACCTTCGCAAAAGAAGGGTACCAACTAATTCGTGCCACGATTGGTGGGAATTGATCAATAATGAATTCCCCTCGCAAATGAATGTAATCATATTGGCATCGATCAAAGGAAAATTAAGGATGTCCCGGGTTGATACGAACCCGGCAAATCGGCTATGAAGATAAAAATAACCGCTAGTGGACAAGAAATCAAGTGATAAAAATTATTAATCCGGACCGTTACTTCGCAGGCTATGTTTTCGACCTGGACGGAACAGTGTACTTGGGAGATTCTCTACTCCCTACTGCCAGTGAAACATTGGCTAATTTGCGTAATCGTGGTAAACGGACGATCTTTATATCCAATAATCCAACACATGCACGTGAAGATTACGCCGAAAAGCTCACCCGGCTGGGTGTGGCAACATCGATTGATGACATCCTTACATCATCGCTTGTTATGGTGGATTTTCTGAAAAAGCGGATGCCTGGCGCTCGGCTGTTTGTGGTGGGAGAGGAACCACTTTGCAAGGAGTTGAGGCGTGCCGGTTTTGAATTGACTGAACAGGCAGAGAATGTTGATGCGGTAATTGCCAGTTTCGACCGTACCTTTGTTTACCGAAAACTGCAAATCGCTTTCGACTCCATTCGTGCGGGGGCACGATTCTTTGCCACCAACCCGGACCGGTACTGCCCGGTGCCATCTGGAGGAGAACCGGACTGTGCCGCCATCATTGGCGCAATTGAGGGGTGTACTAATAAGAAGGTGGAAGCTGTTGTCGGAAAACCCTCGAACTACATGATAGAAGCTGCAATAAACCTGATGCACTTACCTGCTAATGATTGCCTCATGATTGGTGATCGTTTGGAGACTGATATACTCATGGGCCAGGAGGCAGGTATGTCGACAGCTCTATCACTCACAGGCGCGACCACTGAATCTGAGTTGGATGGATCGCCAATTCAGCCCACTTTCATATTGCGAGAGCTTAGTGATCTGGTACCATAACTTTTATTTCTTTTTAGCCTTTGTCGCAATATCAATTAAAATCAAATCGAATGGTCTGAACGAAATTTGGTCAAACCATTGATTTAATGTTCAAAATATTAAAGAATTTGAACGATCAAGATAAAACTTGCCAATAAAAAAGTATTACTTAGTGAACGGAAGATAATATAGAATGGAACTTATTCATATCTGTGGGGCGAGAGGGGGTCGAACCCTCACGGTGTCACCACCGGCGGATTTTAAGTCCAGATCCTTATCCCTCTTTTTCAAGACCCCAAATATGGCATTTCAGAGCGATTTTTAGCCTTTTTTCCTATATATTAGGTGCGCTCGGCGATAGAAAAATATGGATTTTGATATAGTCCTCTGGGTGTCGTTTCTTATAAACAACACCGATTGAAACTCTGCTATAGTATACAACAATGTATGAACATCAAAGAAGATGAATTTGTCAAATGGAATACAATCAGTGAGATTGTCCGTACTCATCGAGATAGCGGCGGTGGGCACGGGCGACTTCATCAGCAGGGATCTCGTCCAGCGGACCGAGTTGTAAAGCGTAAAAAACTGTTCGCGCCACATCTTCGACCATAACGGCGGTTTTAACGGCTGCTTCCGGAGTTTTTCCGATTGTAAACACACCATGGTTCTTCATCAGGATAGCCGGACTAGAGCCGATCGAGCGTAAGATCTCTTTCCCAATATCGTCCCCGCCGATTTTTGCATACGCACCAACCGGAATCGGCCCACCAAATTCATCGCAAATGGCAGTCAGAACCGGTGGTATGGGTTTGCCCGGCCGCGGCCCAAGCAGTGGCAAAAGTCGAATGAGTATGTACAACCCCATTCACATCAGATCGATGACGATAGACATATACATGGGCGAAAGTGTCTGAGGAAGGTTTAAATTTACCCTCAACGACATTGCCATCCAAGTTTACTACCACCATAATTTCTGGTCTTAGGTCATCATACTTTACGCCTGAGGGTTTGATCACCACCAACCCGGTTTCATGGTCCCGTGCGCTAACATTTCCACCCGTCCATACCACAAGGTTGTTCTTTGGGAGTTCAAGATGCAACTGCACCAGCTCTTCTTTCAATTTTTCAAGCATGTCATTTCCTCACTTATTTCAGCGAATCCACAGCCGCTCTTTCGATAACAAGTCCCTTTTTGTAGCGTTCCATGAATGCCGTAAAGCCCTCGATATCCCTTGGATCGGGGGCTATTGTTGTGCCATTTTCACTCGCAAAGACCTTGTTGGAAAGCCAATCTTCCAAGGGCTCGTCCTCTCCCTTATGGAGCATAGTAGGAGGCAAGCAATGCTATCCCCCATGCGCCGCCTTCGCCTGCGGTCTCCATCACGGAAACGGGGACATTCATCGCTGCTGCCATGATCTTTTGACCCACATCCTTCGTTTTGAAAAAGCCACCGTGACCCAGGACTCGATCGATCTTCACTTGCTCCTGTTCAAAGAGGATGTCCATTCCGATCTTCAATGTGCTGAGCGCCGAGAACAGATGCACTCGCATGAAGTTCGAAAGTGTGAAATGGCTTTCGGGTGACCGGACGAACAGTGGACGCCCCTCCTCAAAGTGCGTGATGGGTTCGCCCGAAAAATAATTGTAGGCAAGGAGCTCGCCGCAATCCGTGTCGCCTGCGAGTGCCTTTTGATACAACATTTCAAACAGCTTGGATTGACTGACCTCCACGCCAAGCGCATCCGTAAATTCCCGGAACAGACCGATCCATGCATTGAGATCGGAGGTGCAGTTGTTGCAATGTACCATGGCGACGGGTTTGCCTGTGGGCGTCGTCACCATGTCGATCTCAGGATATACCTTCGACAGGGCCTTTTCCAAAACGATCATGGCAAAAACGGAAGTCCCTGCAGAAACATTGCCCGTTCGCTCTGCAACACTGTTGGTCGCGACCATGCCCGTACCTGCGTCGCCCTCGGGCGGACAGAGCGGGATACCCGCTTGTAGTTGTCCAGTGGGATCGAGCAGTCCTGGCGCCTTCTTTGGTAAGAACACCTGCAGCATCTCCTGCTGCAAGAACTTTAGGAAGGATGTCCAGGAGCTTCCACGGGAAGTTTTCCGCAGCGATCCGTTCGTTGAACAGCTCCACCATGCGAGCATCGTAATCGTTGGTCTTGCTATCGATGGGGAACATGCCCGATGCATCGTCAACGCCCAGCACCTTTTGCCCCGTCAGTTTCCAATGGACATAGCCTGCAAGCGTGGTCAGGTAGCTGATATCCTTGATATGGGGTTCCTTGTTCAATATCGCCTGGTAAAGGTGTGCGATGCTCCAACGCTGGGGAATATTGAATTGGAAAAGTTCCGTGAGTTTCTCTGCAGCCTGTCCAGTGATGGTGTTTCGCCATGTCCGAAACGGGACGAGTAGATTTCCGTCCTTATCGAATGCCATATAGCCGTGCATCATGGCGCTGAAACCGATGGCACTAATGGTTTGGAGCGGGGTGTGATAATTCTCAAGAACCTCGTTGCTGAGTTTCCGATAGCTGTCCTGCAGGCCTGTCCAAACATTTTCGAGGCTGTATGTCCAGATCCCATTCTCGTATTGGTTTTCCCAATCATGGCTTCCCGATGCGATCGGTGCATGGTCCTCTCCAATCAGCACCGCCTTGATCCGGGTCGAGCCAAACTCGATGCCAAGAACAGTCTTCCCGCTTTCGATTACTTTTTGGGTATCTTGTAGTCTGATGGTTTTCATAATAATTAATCCATAATAAGAATAGCAGGACGCTCCAGCGAATCCCCGCCAACATCAACTGAAATTACTGGCCATCCGGAGATGGAGGTCAAAATTTCGTTGCCTGTTTCTGTGACCAAAATTGTATCTTCCGATTTTGTGCCGGTGATGGATGGGTTCCAAGCATACACCTGGCCGAGCGAGACCTTTTCTATTGCTCCAGGTCGGGCGATGTACTCGCGAGGTTCGTAACCTGCCGGTCCGCCCTGGTGGTGCAAACGCCATTCATCGGGATAACCAAAACGGGCATACTCTTTCATTGTGGTCTGGAAAATCTCTCCCAGACTCCGTCCCGGACGGGTAGCATTGATCATGGCGGCATCGATCCGGGCTACAGATATTGCTTTCTTCTGGATTTCTTCCGGAAGATGGCCAAAATGGACCAATCGCGTGATTGAGCAGACCAATCCGTGTTGGCGGCCACATAGGATGAGCATGGCATATCGTTCTAGCTTTTTAGCTGTTGGAAGAGGATGGCGGAAGTTGAAGATCCGCTCGTCAGTAGCGATCAGAATAACAGTTGGCTGCACACCGCGGCGCTCAGATTCGCCTGCCAGGAGACCAGCGATCTCGAATTCGGTCTGACCGGGGTGCACGAATTGGATAGCGGAATCCATGGATTGAGCACAAAACCGGCCCAAAGTCCGGAACCGTTCTCCTTCCGCTTGGGTAAGGTTCGCCCGGAGATGAGCAATCTCACTCGATAGGTCCGGCACGCTTGGGAAGAGACCATCTGCTCCTAATTTCGACTTACCTATCAATTCCTGAAAAACATGATTTGTTTCAAACCAAGGAGCAATGGAAAACTCCCAACCTTGGGCGATTAGCCCTTCTTCTTTTTCCAACCGAGGGGCTTCGATGTTGTTCGTGAAAAGAAACTGCTTTTCTTTGGTGATGAGTAAGGATGCCTCTCCTTCGCTTCGAGCAGTATTGACGAAGACTGCAGCCCCAGAGGTAGCCCAAGCAACACTGCTCACACGTTGAAGCAAGAGCGCATCCAAGGCGTGACTTGCTGCCAGACTTCGCAGGAGGCTGAGTTTTCCGGATATTTCATTCACAGTTTCCATCATCCGGGCTAGAGACCTTTCGCTAACATGTAGTACATTTCGTTCCACTTGATTTCATTCTTAAAGATAGACAGCCTGGTCTCATTGTCAATGACCAGGAATTCCAATCCGGCCATGCCAGCATAATCTTCCAGATGACCGCGCGTGACCGACTGGCTGAAACCGGTATGATGAGCACCACCAACCAGAATCCAAGCTCCCGCGGCGACCCTGAGGTTGGGACGCGGCACCCAAACAGCGCTGGCCACTGGCAGCTTCGATAGTGGCTTCTCTGGTTGGATCACATCCACTTCATTCACTACCATGCGGAAGCGGTTTCCCATATCTAACAGCGTGGCGTTGACAGCTGGCCCGCTAGGCACAGTGAATACAAGCCGGGCTGGGTCGTCCTTGCCACCGATCGAAAGCGGGTGAATCTCAAGGCTGGGCCTTGACCCGGCAATCGAGGGGCAGACCTCGAGCATGTGCGCGCCAAGTACCTTCGGGTTTTTCTGATCCAAGTCATAAGTATAATCTTCCATAAATGAGGTGCCGCCCTTCAAACCAGCGCCCATGACTTTCATGGCACGCACCAGGGCAGCCGTCTTCCAGTCGCCTTCTGCACCAAAGCCATAGCCATCTGCCATCAGACGCTGGACGGCTAGGCCGGGCAATTGAGCTAAACCGTTCAGATCTTCAAAAGTAGTGGTGAAAGCTTTGAAACCACCCTTTTCGAGGAAAGACCGCAGGCCAAGTTCGATACGTGCCGCTTCGCGCAATGCCTGACGGCGGCTGCCTTTGGGCTGTAATTCTTTGGAGACGGCGTAACTATCGTCATATTCGGTAACTAGGCGGTCTACATCAATATCGCTCATAATGTTGACAACCTTGACTAAGTCGCCAACGCCGTAGCCGTTAACCGAATACCCAAGCTGGAGCTGAGCCTCGACCTTGTCGCCCTCGGTGACGGCCACTTCGCGCATATTGTCGCCGAAGCGGGCTACACGCATCCCCTGGGAGTCATGCCAAGCTGAGGCAGCTCGCATCCAGGTGGAGATGTTTGAAAGAACATCATCGTCTTGCCAGAATCCGACAACAATTTTCCGCTCCAGGCGCATGCGGCTAACAATGAAGCCAAATTCCCGGTCGCCATGGGCTGATTGGTTGAGATTCATGAAGTCCATGTCGATGCTTGACCATGGCAGGTCGCGGTTGAACTGCGTGTGCAGATGGAGCAATGGTTTTTGCAAGGCTTTCAACCCGGAAATCCACATCTTTGCCGGAGAAAATGTATGCATCCAGGTTATGAGACCAATGCAGTTATTCTCGTTATTCGCTTCCTTACATAGTGTATAAATCGCTTCCGACGAGGTGACCACCGGCTTGAAAACCACCCGCACGGGCAGCTTTTTGGTTTGAGTCATGCCGGAGACTATTTTCTGGGAGTCTTCGGCCACCTTCTTAAGAGTTGCTTCGCCGTATAATTCCTGGCTTCCGGTGATAAACCAGACTTCGTAGTTATTAAGCTCGATCATCGACACATCTCCTAAAAAAACACTAGACCAACTTTATAAAATTCACTCCACCTGGTAAAGACTGCGGGCAATGATGTGATCCTGGTATTCAGGGGCAAGCTCGCAGAAATAACCACTCCAACCCCAGACGCGCACGATCAGGTTCTTATGCTTCTCTGGATGAGCCTTGGCGTCCAGTAAGGTCTCCACATTCAGAGTGTTAAGCTGCAGTTGCTGACATCCAAGCTGGGCAAATATCCTCACGAGGATGGCAACTTTATGAATCGATTCGGGAGCGCGGAAGACAGAATCGGAGAGCTCCATCGTAATCGGACCCCCGTTGCAAATGCGAAGATAGTCAATCTTGGAAAATGACTGCAGTATACTGATCGGACCTCGGACTCGAACGCCGGGCGAGGGGGCGAGGTTGGCGCTGAAAGATTCACTGTTGAACCGTCCCTCGGCTGTCGCGCCGACGACTGGTTCTCGCATTCCTTCATGCCCCCTGGCCAGCCAAATATAGTACATCGCCGAGCCGGTTCCTGGCCTCACAATCCCGCCCCGCGGCGTGCGGCCATAGTCTTCACAGGCGGCGGCGAAGGAGTCAAACAAATTACCAAGCAATGCATCCGCATGGTCATCGTTGCACCCGACCTTGGGACCTTCCTCGGCCAGCTTTTGGCGTAATTGTTCGAAACCGTTGAAATTCGCCTGGAGGGCAGCCAGGAGCTCGTCTGCGGACAGGCTGTGCTCATCGAAGACGAATTGTTTGACCGCCGCTAAGGCATCAGCAGCATTGGCAGACCCGGCACCGTGGATGCCGACATTGTTATATTTCAGTCCTCGCGAAAGGTCGTGTCCCTCCTCAAGGCAGCCGCGCATGAACACCGAATAGTACGGCGCGGGAGGCAACAGCAGGCGAGAATAGTCATTTCCCAACTCTTTCACCTGGGTGCGAATGTTCTCATTGATGCGGCTAAGCATCCCGTCAAATTCCATACCACCGGCAAGACCGACACGGATTGCCTGGTCGACAGCAGCTGGGAAGGAGACCGCCCCAAAGTTGACAACCTCCATGCCGCGCCCGGGAATGATGAATTCCCAGCAGGCAGCGACAGCATAATCGCGGGCATCCTCAAGATCGTAACTGTGTGCAACAAGCCCCGGGATGACAATATCGTCATTGCTGTACTGGGGGAAACCAAGCCCTTTGCGCGTCAACTCGCTCGCCAGGCTGAGAAGCTCCAAGTCCGTCTCGGCTGAGATGCGTAGGTTTATTTTCGGATCAATCAGTTCGAGGTCAGCGCGGAGACTCGTAAAACCATACGGGTGAGCTCGTTAACTGCCAAAGAACCATCAGGTTTGACTCCTCCCAGGGTGAGAGTCTGGCCGTTGTCACCCTGCTGGACACCCGGGTATAAATCGCTGTCTTTATTCAACGCGATAAAAAATTCTGCCAGCAATTCTTCTGCATCCGGGATCGTAAGGAGGTCTGCCTCAAGGTCGGCCTGGAGGAAAGGCCACATATACTGGTCGAACCGCCCCAGGCCGACATGGTAATTACCACCTAGCCACACTACCGCCTGACAGAGGCGCAGCGACTGTAAGGCTTCACGAAAATTCCGAGCCGGGTGAGCAGGAACGGATTCGAGAATGGAAGCTATATCCTGTTTGCCAAGCAAACCAGCCTGTTTTGCATAGCGGGCGGCTAATCCCAGTACAGCATCGATGGTTTCGATGGCACAGTCGAGGAAATCGACTGCACATGAGTCTTCAACAATTCGGGCACGCGTAGTTTCCGCCACTTTCCGGCGTCCAAGCAGCCCTTGCGAGAGCAGCAGCTCCCAATCCGCACAGATATTGCTTACCGGTCCGAGCTCGTGTAAAGTTCGCCCGGCAGTTATACTGGACCAATCTTTCGGCGAGTAAATCGGCGGGACTCCCGGGATTGTACGCGTGAAAACGATTTTCTCTTCGGGTGCGATGACAACGCCCTCAGCCTCGCACTGTCTGTGCACCAGCCGGGCAGCGCGTCGAGGCCAGGAGAGACCTTCATTTTCGCACTCCGACAGGAGGTCGATCGGCTGCGCCTGGCGCAGGGTCCAATGTTCACCCGCTTTCATCCGCTGTTTTAGTAAAATCAACCGTTCATTCATGCGAGTTTGACCTTGAGCCCAGCTTGTTCAAAGATTTGCACATTGATATTCAAGGGACGTCCTTCATCATATTCTGGCATGAATTTCATACCGGCAAATTGATATTTTGAACCCGCGGCCCGATTATAAGGCAATAAATTCACCTCAATCAAACCGGGTAATTTTGCAACGGTGTTGGCAATCCCAGCAAGGTTTTCGTCCGTATCGGTCACGCCGGGTACCAAGGGCACTCGAATAATAAAAGGCTTGCCCGATTCGCTCAGTAACTGCAGGTTGTTCAGAATCAGATCATTTTCACAGCCTGTAAAGTGACGGTGCGCCTCAGCGTTGATCAATTTCAAATCAAAAAAGATCAGATTCGATCGAGCGAGGAGCAGGAGAAAATCTTGCTGCGAACCGTAACCGCAGGTGTCCAGTAAAACATGCAACCCATCGAGGTGATCGATCACGTCGGCAACAAACTCTGCCTGAAAGAGAGGTTCACCGCCTGAAAAAGTTATGCCGCCACCATTTGTCCGCAAGATTGCTGCTTGCTCGTTTAATAGAGATGCCAGTTCCTTAGACGAAAATTCCTTGCCCGCTACTCGTTCGCCCGACAAGCTACGAATGATTTGGGGCTGGATGGATTGGCCCTCAGGGTTGTGGCACCACATACAGGCAAGCGGGCACCCTTTTAGAAATACTGTGGTCCGCACTCCAGGACCATCATGGATCGCAAATTCCTTGATGTCAAAAACGATACCTGATGTCATCACTAATCATTTCACCATAAGGCGATAAGAAATTCCCAGCCTCTCATCCTTGCATCGATTGCCTGGCACGCTGAGCAGCAGATGGAGGCATCTGGCGCATAAATGTCTGCACCAATATCCATGGCATATTGCTCCGTCACCGGAGCGCCGCCGATCATCACCTTGACCTTTTCCCGCAGACCGGCTGCCTGCAAAGCAAAACAGGATATCCTTCATGCGTGTCATGGTGGTCGTCAGCAGGGCAGAACAACCGACCAGGTCAGGGTGATGCTCCTTTACCGCTGACGACGTATTTTTCCGGCGAAACGTCCACGCCGAGATCGATGACTTCGAACCCGGCACCCTCTAGCATCATCCCAACCAGGTTTTTTCCGATATCATGCAAATCGCCCTCGACGGTGCCAATGACGACCTTCCCAATCGCCTTTATATTTGCGGCTGCCAGTTGGGGGCGTAAGATTCCCAAGTCCGCCTTTCATCGCCCGGGCGGAGATGAGCATCTCGGGGACATAAAATTCACCGTTTTCGAACATCCGGCCAACCTCGGTCATCGCCGCGATCAACCCGTCCGTAAGGATTTTTTCGGGGGGAATATTTTCCGACAGGGCTTTGTGCACCTGGTCCTGGGTGGCATTCAAATTCGCCATCGATCACGCTCTTACGTATATCATCCAGAAGGCTCATGAAGCCTACTCCTCTCAATGCATCCCGGTAACCGGGTTGGTTTTGAACAAGTTCAATAAATGCCAGCATATTCTCGAGGGGGACATCCCCCTCCACATCATGCGCCGGCGCAAATATATAGCCTCCCTGTGCACCCATTTCCAACAATCGCTTTGTTTCCGTCCGGACATCTTCAACCGTACCGAACGGCAATGTCCGCTGGGTGGATAGGCCTCCATGGAATATTAGACGCCCTCGATAGCGCTCCATTAATTCCGCAACGTTCATTACTTCGGGCTGGAAAGGATTGAAGCAGTTCAACCCGATCCCGATCAAATCCTCGAAAACCTCATCCACATCTCCGCAGGAGTGAATAAAAACATACTTGCCTGCAGCACGGACGACCGAATACATCCGCTTGAGCACCGGGTAAATAAACTCATGCCATAGTTTGGGGCCCATTTGCAGCCCACGCTGTTGCCCCCAATCATCCCCGAAATAAACCGCATCGATCTCATACTTCAACGCTTCCTGGATTTGAGTAATATTATATTCAGCGATTGATTCCAATAATTTGTGGACAAAATCAGGATGATCGTAAAAATCCATCAACAGGTTCTGCAACCCGCGCAGAGTCCAGGCGCGTTCATAAAGGGAAAAACCGATCTGGAAAACCCGGAAGCGGTCTCCGTACCGGGCAATGCGATTGGGAATTTCTGCAAAAAATCTATGGTCGAGCGGATCGGGCAAGGCATAATGCTCCAGAGTTGGTTCTGGCAGGATGCAGCCGACGACGTTGCCGATATCTTTATCGATGCTGCGGTCCCAAACGACGCCGAAAACATCCTGAACGCGGTTATTACCCAAATCGGTAAAAAAGCCGATATCGCTGCCCAGCTTAAGGATGTGATTCTGGAGAGCTTCTTCAATGCCCAGCGGCTTGAAATGATCTTCCAGCTTTGCCCTGGCTTCCTGCGTGAATCCGCATGACCAGGGAACATAGGGCGGTGCCTGCCCTGCGAGTATGGTCAAAAATAACATTCCCGTTTGTTCATTGCAACAAACTAATTTCCCAAGTTATCAATCTCCAGTATTTATGCAAGCATTTTATAGGGTGTTTGCCGGATGGTCTCAACCATCGCCCAGAAATTTTGGAGGGGGGTATCAAGTTGTATATTGTGGGTTGGGCCAATCAATAACCCGCCATCCCGTCCGATCGTCTTCAAGCGGGTAATTACTTCAGCTTTAACCTGCTCCGGGGTGCCAAAGGGCAAGAGTCTGCTGAATATCGAGCGATCCCCAAAAACACAAATTCTTGCCGTATTCATTTTTCAATCTCACAGGATCCATGGCCAGTCGGTTGGATCGGATTCAACACATCCAGACCGATTTCGATCAGATCCGGGATGATCGGGTAAACCACCCCATCGGTATGGTAAGCAATCTTGATGTGCGGATTTATGGCATGCAGTGAGGCGATCAAATCAGCCATGCGGGGTTTGAAATATTGACGCCACATCCTCGGAGACATCAGCATCGAATTCTGCCCACCAACGTCGTCGCCAAGCCAAATCATATCCACTCCCAAACTCACCAGGCGCTGAGTGACGATTTTGTGATAGGAATAAGGGATATCCAGCACCCGGTTGGCTTTGTCTGGCACTGTGGCCATATCGATCAATAATTGCTCATATCCGCGCAACGCCCAGGCGGATTCGAAAATGGTCGTCGGAGTAACTCCAACAATCCAATACTCATCCTTGAATTGCTTCAGGACGCGTTCTGCTTCATAGTAAAGTTCAGGACGATTGGGATCAGGTGAACGATATCCTTCAAGGGCACCATCATCAGCCAAGGGATGCCCAGCCGGCTCGGTATACTTCCCCTTGCCATAAGGGGTTTCGTACTGGACCGTCTTCCAAATCACGCCCCATTCATCCTGGTAGCTATCGACATCCTGGTAGCCGTCCTGGTAATATCCGTTGACCCAGCCAACCGAAGTCAGAAGCATATCCTCATCCAGCGCACGCTCCAGTTCATAAGTATTCCCGCCCCCATGTGGATTGTGCAACCCTTGTCCCTTTAAGCGCAGATCGGCTTCTAGGCGGGCAGCAAACTCAGGGGTAAAGCTGATCTGCATCGGGCAGCGATCGGGTTCTTCATGGTTGAGTGCGGTCAACACACGTTCACGGTGCTTTATCAAGTTTATTCCTCGACGTTTGGGTTATTCTCATCCACTACATGGATGAAGAATGAGCTCCTACCATATTGCCGGGCAGTGTCAAAAGCGGCGACGATATTCTCGGGCGGAACAAAGGCTTGAATGTTGTGCACCGCCGAAAACACAAAGCCTCCACCTGGTGCAAGGTCATCGATCCTGCGTTTAACCTCGTCGGCCACTTCCTGTGGCTTGCCGAATGGCAGAACATGCTGGGTATCCACGCCGCCGCCCCAAAAAACGATATCCCGTCCGAATTCCGTTTTCAATTCCTTCGTGTTCATACCTTTTGCTGAAACCTGGACGGGATTCAGGATATCAAATCCGATCTCGATCAGGTCAGGGATTAGCCCGCGTGTCGCTCCGCAACTGTGATAGAACAACTTGGCATCCGTCTTCTTCTTAATCGCTTCAACCAGGCGTTTTTGTTTGGGCTTGACCATCTTTCGATACAGCTCGGGGTTTATAATCCAGCCATTTTGCCCGGCCAGATCATCCCAGTAGGTAAATACTTGGATGTAGGGGCCTACCTGCTCTAGGTAATTGTTGCAGGATTCAATATAGATATCGGTGATGGTCTCCATCAAACGATCGGCAAAATCCGGTTCTGTAACCAGAGCCATTAAGAAGTTCTGCAAGCCCATGACCCGGGCCGGCTGTTCAAAGATGCCTCCGCCAATTACTGCGCTGCCCACCAGTGCATATTCCGTGGTTTCGTACAGGGCTTTTGCCTGCAAACCCAGTTGGGCGTTGACTTCAGAAGGATCAGGAATCGGCCAGTGATAGTTGTCCAATTCAGACATCGTGGCTTTTTTGATCGGGAAATCGACCCAATCAAAATACAATCCGCCTTTTTTGGGCATATGCAATTTCGAACCCCAGCGATCAATGAAGGCATAATAATCGCCCTCTTCGAAAATATCCACCCCCAGCGTCGTCGCTGCGGGCAATTGCACCATGCGAAAGTCGACCCCGAAACGCTCCATTAATCCATCATCAACATAGGGTAGCTGCTGAACATAATCAAGCATCTTGATCTCCTCCGATGGGCATACCAAGATACTGTTTGAGTTCAATGTATGTCTTCTTGACGATCGAACTGACGATCGTCGCGCCCAGATCGATCGGGACGCGATCGGGTTCTTGATGATTGAGGGATTGAATAACCCTTTCGCGGGAGGTCATTTATTCATCATCCAGCCACCTGAAGAGTCTTTGTAGAAAAGTCTGCAAAACAATGGATTCGAAATTGGTAACACAATGAAGAGGGGCAATAACCATAATCTCCCTTCATCCAATTATTCTTGTCTTATAGAGGCAGAAACGGCAATAATAAGAGATATATGTAAAAAGGAAGACAGTTGATTTATGAAAGCGGAGCCAAATTACTCCCCACGTTTGCGCAGATAAGTGTGCATAATCACCGATAGCACGATGATAAATCCATAAATTAACTGGGTCCAGAATCCCGTCAATCCGATGGCTACTGTCGCAGCTTCGATGGCGCCAATAATGAACGCCCCAAGGAACGTTCCTAGAATCGTCCCGGTTCCGCCGAAGACAGATGTGCCACCCAGAAAAACAGAGGCAAGTGTGCTCAACAAATAGCCATCGCCCAGGCTGGGCCAAAAATAGGCAACGTAAAAACTTGCAATTACCCCAGCAAAGGCCGAGATCAGGCCTACCAGCATAAAAGCCTGGATGCGGGTTCGCCCGGTGTTGACGCCCATCAGTTCGGCGCTTTTGACATTGTCACCAATCAGATAGATATGTGCACCAAATTTATGGCGGTTTAGCAGCACCCAACCGAGGATCGTGATTATGACCAACCAAACCATTTGCATGGGGAAATATCCGCCGATCTTACCGACCAGTAACGGGTAAAAGATGGTTTGTTTTATATAAGTCAAAGTGAAATTCGCCCCTTGAGTAAGCACCAATACAGCACCCCGCCAAAAGAATTGAGTACCGATGGTAACAACGAGTGAAGGAATGCCAAACTTCACAATAATTATCCCATTGATCCAGCCGATAAAGGTTCCAGCAATTAGGGCAGCGATAATTGCCAAGAGCACCTGTATTGTCGGATTACCGATAAAGGATGTCCAATTGTATGTGAATGAAAACGCCACCATGCCCATGGCCATGATGGACGGAAATGAAAGGTCCATCTCGCCGGCAATGACCACAATGGTCAGGGGAATGGCCATAATTGCAAAGAAGGGAATGGAAGACATAAATGCAGAGTATATCTGTCCGGATAAAAAGGTGTTGGGGGCTGAAACAATAAAAATTACCCACAAAGTAAGAAAGACGCCCAGAATTCCGAGTTGGGCGCTGTTCGTGCGGGCAAATCTTCTGAAGCTAAAAGACACTTTATAGTGCTGGCTGACTTCTGGTGCGGTTTCTTTGGGTTGAGAATTCATTACATCCATCCTTATCCATGCGCTATTCGAGTGTGCCGGATTCTGCAACATGGATCATCTTATCCATTAACTCGTTCAGATCTATGTTTTTTGTTAAAAATTCACCGGCAACCCTCCCACGATCAATCACCACCACACGATCGGCGACATTGTAGACATGCAGGATGTTATGGTCAATAAAAATAGCGGATTTGCCTGCCTGCTTGATGCCATTCACGAAGTTGACCAGCTTGGAGGTCTCTTTAAGCGATAGACCCATGGTCGGCTCATCAAGCACGATTATTTCAGCGTCGAAGAAAAGGGCACGTACGATGGCGACTCCCTGTTTCTCACCACCGGAATACTTGCCAACCCGGGAATCCGGGCTGACCGCATGGGAGGTAAAGCCCATAGATTGGGTCATCAACCGGTGGGTTTCATCTCTCATCCTTTGGATATCAAGGAAGCCCAAGGAGTTGGTGAGTTCGCGTCCCAAAAAGATATTGCGCCAAAGGGTTTGCAATTCGGCCAGGGCTCGCTCCTGATAAACCGTTTCCACCCCCATTTCCCGGGCTTTTGGAACGGTTAAATGATCCACCTTCCGACCATTGAAATAAATATCTCCGGACGTGGGCTGATAATAACCGGTTATGATTTTGATCAATGTGGATTTTCCCGCACCGTTATCACCCAGCAGGCCTACAATTTCATTCTGGCCCAACTGAAAGTTGATATTCTCAAGCGCCTGGACTTCTCCAAAGGATTTGGACACGTTTCTAAGTTCTAGGCGATATTCCATAAGATTATCTCCGTTCCACTTTTGGATAACCCATCTACTCCGAAATCACTTATTTTGAGAGAGGAAAGGGCTAAATAGCAGGAATTCATTGGGAGCTACTTAGCCCTTCCGTGTTTTCCGATTGCTGATCCATTAAAGAAATAAAAGAATCAGCATGGTACGATCGGTTCCGCTTTAGCGAATCCCCTTTGCTACTAACGCAGCTAATGCATCGACATTGTTTTTGTTAACAAAACCTGCACCGGTGTCTTCCTGTATACCTGAGAAACCATAAACGTGGGTGAGGCAAATCTGCAGAACACCATAATAACCCTGCAGATACTGCTGCTGATCGATCACCAACTGGAGCCAGCCTCCTTGGATCGCTGTTACAGCATTACCGGATGCATCAAAACCGGCAGCAAAGACATCACCGGGTTTTTTACCGGCAGCTTCCAGGAAGGTTTGGATGGTGCCTGTCAGGTTACCGTGATCAGTGATGACCATCTTAATATCCGGGTTAGCAGACATGATGCCCGTAAAGACAGGCACGCCTGCTGCAGCACTCGCATTGGTAGCGTCATCGATTTCTTGGTAGATCACTGTCAGTCCAGCTGCTTCAAGGGCATCCTTTACACCTTTAGTGCGCTCACCACGACCAGCTTGTGATAATAAACCCCATAGGAAGGCTTTATCACCCGCCTTCAGACCTGATTCTTTAACAGCTTCCTGTCCCAGTGAGAAGCCTGCGCTATAAAGAATAGCACCAGCATAGCCGAAACCCTTGGAGCTGTATTTAGCTTGAGCCAGCGGCAACTGTGTGTTCATGCTAGTTACGATAATGCCCGCTGCTTCAGCCTCATCAATCAAGGGATCAAAAGCAGTATCGCCAGGATGGCCCATGACAGCAATGCCATCGGGCTTGGTGGCTTCAGCTTGCGTGAATTGGGTGATCATCTTTGCAGGATCCCAGTCGGACCAGACGTATTGCACATCTGCGCCGGTATCGGCGGCAGCTTGGAGAGCACCGTTGTAGACAACCTGCTCAAAGCCACCACCGGGGGTTCCACCGGGGAAGAAGACGATTTTGGTACCGGCGCACCACTTGGCCCCAACGGCAGGAGCCGTGGTTCCAGCGGCCTGGGTCGGGGTTGCTGCCGTGCCGCAGGCAGCCAGAACGATTGATAATAGGGCGATCACGGAGACAATCCGTGAAATATTCTTGAACATATAATCCTCCTTATTTTTTCCTGAAAAGTTTACGGAAATCTCAAATCAATTTTGTATATTATCGTATATTAATGGATGGTATTTTTTTAGTCCACCTCCTTTAATTCCTAACCGGGATCAGTAAATTCCGATATTGACACCAAGAAATGATCCCGCGGTCTCACATCGAAGAACTGGCGCGAATGATCAGCTCCGGTTTCAGTATTGTGGATAATGGCTGAAGGGGTTCTCTTTCCAAACGGCGTGCCACAATCATTTCATTCAAGTTTTTCACCGCAATACGGCCTACATTAACCATTTGCTGATAGATGGTTGTCAAAGGTGGCCAAAAGAAGGCTGACTCGGGGGTGTTATCGAAGCCTACGATAGCCAACTCCTGGGGCACACGGCAGCCCATTTGATGAGCAATCCCCAAAGCACCCAAGGCAATCTGATCGTTGCTCGCGAAAACGGCGTCTACGTCCGGCACCTGAGCCAAGAGAGTCCGCATCCCTTGCTCCCCGTTCACCGCTGACCAGTCGTCACTATTTATTACCAGGGAGTGAGAAGCTTCCAAGCCCGCCTCTCTCATTGCCTCCAGCCAGCCTCTGTATCGTTCGCGCGCCTCCCACCAAGCCATAGGACCAGTAATAATGCCAATCTTGCGCCTGCCCTGCTGCAACAAATGTTGCACTGCCTGTTTGGCACCATTGCAATTATCGACAGAGACTACGGAAATTCCCGGGCGGGGTTCCATACTAAGGAAAATGATGGGGGGTAGTTGATCGAATCGACTGGCAGATAGCCAACTCCGGTTGTTCCCCACTTCGGGTACCGCCCAGATGATGCCGTCGACACGTCGGTCAATCAACGAGTCTAAAATTTGCTCGTGATCACCATCAGGATTATTCATTAAGTTTAAAAACAAGGAATAACCTAATTCATTCGCTTCTTGCTCGATCCCCACTACAGTGCGTGAAGGTCCAAAATAATCAATTCCCCAGGCAATCACTGCCAGGGTATTTGTTCGCTGGTGGATTAAACTGCGGGCCAGGATATTCGGCCGGTAATCAAGCTGGTCGATGGCAGCTTGGACACGCAGGCGAGTAGCGTGGCTGATTTCATTCTGGTGATTTACGACACGTGAGACAGTTTTTGTAGAGACGCCAGCCAAATCAGCCACATCCCGCAGGGTGGCATGCAGGTGATTATTCGAATTACGAATGAATTGTTTCTTAGGGGTATTCGATATTCATGATTAGTAAATTATTCTGAATCTAGGAAAACAATCCAATAATTATTTACTTTATCTGACATCGTTGTCGACAACGATGTCAGATATATATTACAACTTTTACCCCCCCTTTGTCAATAAGCAATCTCATAATATCCCATCAATTTCGCTAAAGTACTTTATTCTACAAATTTGCATTGTCTACCGGGCCGGCTCGGCGATGTGCTTCTTCCGTATCCAGGTTGGTTTGCTTCAGATAGCGCTGCAAAACACTGATGCCTTCATGGCCCATCAATTTTGCCAAAGTAAAAATATCCGTACCATTTCGGTGCATTGAAAGTGCAAAAGCGCGGCGGAAATCATGAGGAGAAGGCTCTTCCACATGAGCCTCCTTTGCTCTCCGGGAAAACACTTCTCTAAAACCATCATAGCTTAGCCTGTCAGATCCATAGCGTGAATGCGTGACCCATAATGCGGGGCATCGATCATTCCTCGATGCCAGATATCTTCTTAAAGCACGTTTGGATTGTTTTCCAATATAAACAGTCCGAGGTTTATTCCCTTTCCCTTGGCGGATAAGAATGTCTCCCCGCGCCTGATTGACATCTTCAAGATTAATATTCAAAAATTCTCTTGCCCTTGCTCCCGTATCAAGGAGGCAAAGAAAAATAGCAATATCTCTATCTCCCGTGAACGATCCCCGTGGACATGTTTTAACCAATTGTGCAACCGTCTCAAAGGATACAGGCTCCAAAGGTTCTATCGGAACCTTAGGTGCTTTCACTTTTCGAATAGGATTGGACCATCCTTCTGGTTCCACCTCTTCTTCATACCATAAGAAAAATGCCCTCATCGCCCTGAAAGCCCCATGTCTCCCGCCGGCATTATGTCCCGTTTCTTCTAGGACTAGCAAATATTGTCGGAGGAAAGATGGGGTGATTTGATTGATCGTTTGTACTGCCTGGGCATCACAGAAGTCTGCCAACAGCTTAAGTTTCTGGCGATAAAAACGTAAACTTCCATCAGCCAATCCAGCTGATTTACGGTCAATCATAAAGGCTTCCAACCATGAAACCAGGTAATCATTTACCTTCGAAAGATAAACAGTCCGCGGGTTGTCGGTCTTTAAAAACATAAGGCACACTCCTTTTGGTGTGCCGAGTGCCCCCATATATAGGAATAAAAGCTATAATTGGCCTAAATTTAGCCATATCTGTGGGGCGAGAGGGGGTCGAACCCTCACGGTGTCACCACCGGCGGATTTTAAGTCCGCAGCGTCTGCCAATTCCGCCACCGCCCCAACGAGCGAATTATACAACTCTTTATAATAAATATGCGTCCCCCTAGAATATCATAATCGGAAGTATAACCTCCGTTTGCCGGAATTTTCAGGTTGAGACAATTACCCGCAACTCGTTGGGAATGCAAAGTTTAGATTTCTATTGTCCGATGAATTAAATTGCACCCCATGCCCAATTAATGGATGGAATATATCAAGCCTGACTGGTAATGGTGGGAATAAAAACATTTCCTCGAAAAAGAGTATATACTCAAGAATCAATGAATATCACCCAATTTCATTTTTATAATTGATTTTACTAATATCATTTTGTACCAGGAACTTATCTTTAGACAATAATATGTCGTCGGAAAAATTAAATATTACAAAATCATTATTATGAGGATCACATGTCTACTTATTTTTCTATCCAAAGTTCGACTTCCACCCCTGTTTATCAAGCTTTAACATCATACCATCCAGTTGTTGCGCTAGAATCTACTGTAATAACACATGGACTTCCGAGGCCTCTCAATCTTCAGATGGCTCGCGATATGGAGAAAGTAGTAAAAGAAAATGGCGCAACACCTGCCACGGTAGCCGTAATTGATGGGGTAGTTCGAATAGGATTGAATGATGAGGAATTGGTACACCTGGCAAATGAAGAACGTGCCCGAAAGATAAGCAGGCGCGATTTCGCGACTGCCATTCTTAAAAAAGAATGTGGCGGGACAACTGTTGCTGGAACAATGTTTGCTGCTCATCAAATCGGAATAAAGGTTTTTGCAACCGGGGGTATTGGAGGGGTACATGATAAAGAGTCTCTCGACTTTTCAACAGATTTACTAGCACTAGCTGATACCCCAATGATTGTTGTGTGCGCAGGCGCAAAGGCAATCCTGGATTTGCCAGCCACACTGGAATACCTGGAGACGATGTCGGTTCCGGTAGTTGGGTATAAGACAGAAGAATTCCCAGCTTTCTTCTCCCGGCAAAGTGGTCAACCGGTTAGCGCCAGATTAGATTCTCCTCACGAAATTGTTCAATTTGCGCAAGCTCATTGGAGTATGGGAATGAAAAGCGCGATTTTGGTATGTCAACCGCTTTCGTTAGTTGAAGAAATTCCTATAGAAAAATTGAAAGGGGTCATATTGCAGGCTCGCCGTGAAGCCCGTGATCAAGGGATTCGAGGACAACCCCTTACACCATTTTTGTTATCGAGAATAGATAAACTCACTGATGGTGCGTCCCTTAAAGCGAACTTAAGCCTTTTGCTTAATAACGGGCAGTTAGCGGCACAAATAGCGACAGCACTGAACCAGGCAGAAAGGCAAATAACAGTTTAGAAATTGATCGATTGGTCGTAAATTGAGAAAATTAAATTATTTCTAAAGTGACGCATCTCTAATATTAATTATTCGTTGGGGGTTGGACTAGGCCAACGTGTATCCGTTGAACGCAAGGTTGGTGAAGGATACAGTGTACGAGTAGAACTGGGAGTTAATGTTGGGAGGTTTGTCTTTGATGGCGTGGGGGTGATTGTAGCCGTAGGGGGAGCACCTGTTACTCTGAATTCACCCAGAACTTTCCAGTCTATCCCTACGAAAAAAACCAATTGATAGATCCCCGGCTCCCATTCTTCTACCGGGAGAGGCAATACATCCTGACCAGAGCCGCCTGTACCACTGTCCCAAACACTTGTTTTATAAATCAGCAATCTCCCATTCAAATACCAAATTTCAGTCCATTGAACGCCGTCTTGCATACCATCATATGTGAATGTAACAAAAACGTGGCTTAGAGGATTTTGGAAAACTGTTTGAGGTTCCACCGCTTGAAAATCGTTTACTTTCAAAGAAAACACCAACGGACTGAAAATGGCGGCAGAACCAGGAGTAACTATGCTTTTAAATTGCGTTTCAATAGCGATTGGCAAGAACGGTGTTCCTGTCGTTGTGGGGGTATAACTTACCGCAGGAGTTGGCGTAAACGTTGGAGGCAGCGAAATTGTGGGGGTTAAACTGATTGTGGAGGTCATTGTTATAGTAGGTGTTGGCGTACGCGTAGGGCTAGGGGGGAAGAAATTATACGAAACCGGTTCCCCAAAACGTCCAATAATGAAAGCAAATGCGACCAACATCACAGCAAACGCAAATGCACGCCAACCAGTGGATGTTTGGATGCGTTTCAGACGATAATATGAAACCTTATATCCCTTTCGAAAGGCATTTATTCCGGTCCAAATGCTTAAAATCGCACCCATTACTGCGACGATGATGACCATAACCACAGCACTGTGAATATCGACTTTCATCGGATTTGATTATACCTGCTTGACTCCTGCCAAGTAACGTGCTACATTTTTTCCATGATTACACTCCTTAAACTTGGTGGATCCCTTATCACTGATAAAACCCGCCCCTATACTCCCCGATTAGAAACGCTTAATAGCTTGGCCGCGGAAATAGCCACGATAATTCGTGGAAATCCAGAAATTCAATTAATCCTTGGACATGGATCCGGATCTTTTGGTCATGAGGCAGCGAGCAAGTTCAATACCCGGTTGGGTGTTTTTGGACCGGAAAAGTGGAAGGGGTTTGCAGAAGTTTGGTTTCAAGCCTCAGCTTTAAATCGGCTGGTAGTGGAGGTTTTACGGGATGCGAATCTTCCGGTAGTAACATTGCCTCCCTTCCCTGCAGTAACAGCTCACGACGGTAAAATAATCGCCTGGGATTTGGCTCCCCTGAAAGCTTGCGTGGCAAATGGTTTATTGCCGATCCTCCATGGGGATGTTGTTATTGATGAGGTTCGCGGAGGAACAATTTTATCAACTGAAGATATATTCTCTTATTTGGCGCTCAATCTTCAACCCAAAAAAATACTCCTGGCGGGTCTAGAACAAGGTGTATGGAAGGATTTTCCAAACCGGGAGACCTTACTGAAGGAAATAACACCGATTACGTTTGCGGAACAAACCGCCGGAATAGGTAGAAGTGCAGGCGCCGACGTAACGGGAGGGATGGAAACTAAAGTTAAAGAAATGCTAAAGTTGGTGGAACAGGTTCCCAATCTTGATGTTTTGATTTTTTCTGGGAAAGAGCCAGTCAATATCTTTAGGGCGATTAAAGGGGAAAACCCCGGAACTCGTTTGCACAATTGACAGCCCTGTTATTGCGCGATAAACTCGCAATTTATTGAAAGGGAGCCGATCATGTATTCCCGTCACAATCTTGAAACCATAGAAGATCAAAGCCTCGCTCCTTATGGAGTTCGCAGCAAGGATAGTAAAGGACGCGCATATCCTGATAGTGAACCAGATTATCGCACAGCATTTCAGCGTGATCGCGATCGCATTTTGCATACCACTGCCTTTCGGCGATTGGAATACAAAACGCAAGTCTTTATTAATTTTGAAGGCGATTATTTTCGCACACGTTTAACTCATACTTTGGAAGTAGCCCAGGTGGGGCGAACAATTGCGCGTGCGTTGGGTGCCAATGAGGACCTGGTGGAAGCCATCTGCTTGGCACATGACCTGGGGCATTCTCCATTTGGTCATGCGGGGGAATATACATTAAAAAAAATAATGATAGACCATGGCGGCTTTGACCATAATAAACAATCTCTCAGGATAGTCACCGAACTTGAACAAAGATATTCCGAATTTCCTGGCTTGAACCTTTCATGGGAAACACGAGAAGGTATGGTCAAACATGAGTCAGAATACGACGTGTCGGATGCCCGCGATTACAACCCGGAACTACGAGGAAACCTAGAGACTCAAATATGCAATGTTGCGGATGAACTAGCTTATACCTCCCATGATTTGGATGACGGTCTTCGTTCTGGAATGATTACTCCATTAATGCTGGATAGTATTTCCCTGTGGGGTCTTCTTACGAAAAAATATAATATACCCAGCCCATCAATGTCAGATCTTGAACGCCACAGTATTATCCGGGATCTCGTTGGATTGCAAGTGACAGACATGATCCAATCAACGGATGTTCGGATAAAAGAAAGCAGGGTGAAATCTGCAACCGAAATCCAACAGCTTTCATACGATCTCATTGGGTACGGGGAAGATATGCAGAACCGAAATCGGGAGCTAAAAGATTTCCTATTTAATAAACTTTACCGACACTATCGCGTTATGAGGATGCAAATAAAAGCGGAACATATCATTACCGACCTTTTTAAATACATACATTTCTGAACCGCTTACCCTGCCAGACCATGTCCAACAATGGATTCCAACCCGCGGACTCGAACGTACAATTTGCGATTATATAGCCGGGATGACCGATCGTTTTGCAATTGAAGAACACGCACGGCTACACGACCCTGACCTAAAACCTTGACCACAGGCGAATTGAAAATGTCCAAACCACTCCCCACATATATTACTGCCGAAGGTGCCGCCAAGATCGAAACAGAATTAAAAGACCTAAAGGGTACCCAACGGGATGCCATAGCGCGTCGATTGCATGATGCCATCCAAATGGGTGATCTTTCTGAAAACGCCGACTATCACAAAGCCAAAGAAGACCAGGGATTCCTCGAGGGCAAAATCCAAGAATTGGAATATGTCCTTCGAAATGCAATCATCGTAAATGGAGCCAATATTCCAAAGGATGTGGTAGCAGTCGGTGTGAAAGTCACTGTTCAAGAAGATGATCTCGAGCCAGAGGAATATTTCCTGGTTGGCGCGCAAGAGGCCGATCCCCGGTCGGGAAAGATATCTCATGAATCCCCGATAGGGCGAGCTTTGATGGACCACCATGTAGGAGATAAAGTAGAGGTGGATACTCCTGGCGGAATTATTAAAATGAAGATCTTGAAAATCGAATAAAAAACCGGGCGATCCTTTTTGATCGCCCGGAGATTTTTATGCAGGGGTCGCAACTTTTGGCCAGACGGCAATTTCCAAGGTCAATCTTTCAAAATAACTATTTTCTGGAAGGGCTCCCTGACCAAATGCCATGTCAGAGGCGGTCGCAACCAGTTGTAAAGCAGCGGTCTCAAGAACAATTTGCTTACCTTTTTCCACGAGGAATGGTTCGCCTTTTGCTTGCAACCTTTGGAAAGTAGGTGCATCATTGAAAGCATGGGGGCTCATCAATACCTTCGTCACCGTCTGGATATCATTCTTATCAAACAACCATACTTCAAATGCCGTCACTTTTTTGGGTTCACCAACCCCAATGGTTTCAGATATACCAATTCCACATTCACCAAGAAATTCACCGGACGGTAAATCAACACTGAACGAGTCATCAAACAGGTCATCACCCAACACATACGTCGTCATGAATTGGGCGATGGGCTGTTCATCCCCCATTGCTGAATAATCGGTCATTTCGGATTGGCTAGTAATATCGCGAGCACGATTTGCAGGACTATCAGACGTGGAATGTCTAAATAGCGGGATTAAGTATTTATAAATTGCAAACGCTAAAATAATAAAAAGGATTACTGCTAATCCGATAACCAAGATGCTAGTTAACGAGCTAGATTTTGCAGGAGTTTGTCCAGTTCCCGGGACAGGGGTGATGGAAGAGGCCGGGGCTTGCACAACCTGGACAAATGTGTTCAGTCCATTCTGATCAGGATATGATGATTGGATTCTTGCAAGGATCACTGGTCCATCCGGACCAAGTGCCTGATAGCGTTGAATTGCGATGGAATTAACCGGATTATTTACGAATGAATCAATGGTCATGCGCAGATAATCATCCTGCAAATCGGGACGCAATGAGGAAGGCGTGGCATTTGTCCACTGAACGGGCCATAATCCCCACCCCAATACGACCAAACCGATGAACAAACCAACAACCAGCCCAGCAAGACCTGCAACGGTTGGTTTCTTCATGTAATCAAGGATTTTCGTCATGGAAATCTCCTTCGATAGCGTCGACTTATAAGCAGATTATACAGAATCTTCTTGAATAAGCCAACACCTATTTTTATGGTGTTTTTACTGTCTTTTTTGACCATAAATAACAATCCCCCGAATAGAGACCTCCCCACGATTTTGCGAAGAGAGTTGCGTTAAAAAAATGACAAGGCGAGAGCTAAAGGCCTTTCCTTCTTGAGCATTAAGGTGCAAAATTAAATTTTAAATTTCTTCTAATATTTGGACGTTATTTCACATGTAGGAAAAATCTTCTATGCAGTCTCTGGAACAATGTCATCCAGAAGAAAAGTTGACTCACATGCAAGACATTGAGCCTCGCGTTTGTTGGCAATGACCAACATTCCCTTACAATTTGGACAAGGTTGAGCGATGGGACGCTTCCAGGAAGTAAAATCACAGGTGGGATAATTGGCGCAACCGAAGAAAACTCGCCCCTTGCGAGTTTTCCGAGAAACTATTTCCCCACCATCCTTCGGGCAAACAACTCCTATTTTTTCCAACCATGGTTCTGTATGTCGGCATTCCGGGAAACCGGAGCATGAGATAAATTTGCCATAGCGCCCATATCGAATTACGAGTTCCTTTCCACATTCGGGACAAGCGCGTCCAATTGGCTCCGGACCGCTTTTAACGACAGGCATGTCGGCTTGAGCTTTTGCCACGGTTATGGCAAATGGTTTATAAAAAGCATCCATCACCTTTATCCAATCTGCCTGGCCCTCCGAAATTTTATCCAAGTCTTCTTCCATGCGGGCGGTAAAAGTCAGATCGATAATCTCTGGAAAATATTGTCCCATCAAATCGTTGACCAAAATACCGGTTTCAGTTGGAATAAGGCGACGATCAACACGTTCAACATAACCTCGCGCCTGGATAGTTGACAAAGTTGGTGCGTAAGTGGAAGGACGTCCAATCCCATTTTCCTCCAGGATCTGCACAAGGGAGGCTTCAGAAAAACGCGGTGGAGGTTGAGTATAGTGTTGCTCAGGAATCAATTTTACCAAATCCTGCTTCTGTCCCTCGGCAATTGATACGGGTATGTGAACATCCATTTCATCATCTTCTTCAGATTTTTTATCTTCATCCCTGGCCTCCTCGTACACTGTCAGGAAACCGGGAAATTTAACCGCAGACCCAGCGGCTCTGAGAATATATTTATGGTTCAAACCTTGACCTGTTATATCAACCGAAAGCGTATCAAAAACAGCCGATTCCATTTGGGAGGCGACAAACCTTTGCCAGATAAGTTGGTAAAGTTTAAACATGGCAGGATCCAGGAATGGTTTTATCTTTTCGGGGTCGCGCAAAGCCGATGTCGGCCGGATAGCTTCATGCGCTTCCTGTGCGCCTGCAACTTTTTTTGTGTACTCTGGTGGTTTTTCTGGAAGAAAATCATTTCCGTATCGCTGAGCAATATATGCACGGACTTCATTGCGTGCTACTTCGGCAATATTGGTGGAGTCAGTACGCATATAAGTAATGAGGCCGGTCGCCCCACCTTCACCAACATCCTGACCTTCATATAGACCCTGTGCAAGTCCCATCGTACGTTTTGCAGTGAAACCAAGCTTCCGGGAAGCTTCCTGTTGGAGGGTAGAGGTAATGAAAGGCGCGGATGGTTTGCGCCGTCTTTCTCCACGTTTAACGCGCGTAACGATGTATGGGGCCTTTTCCATGTCCATTAATAGGGGCTTGACAATTTCTTCGCTGCCCAATTCAGGATCTTTATCATCAACTTTCGCCAACTTGGTGAAGAACGTTTGTTTTTGATTTTCCGGACGCAATTCTGCACCAATAGACCAATATTCGACCGGGTTAAATGCATCAATTTCACGCTCCCGATCAACAATCAACCTCAAAGCCACGGATTGCACACGCCCTGCCGACAGCCGACTTCTCACCTTTTCCCATAAAATGGGACTGATACTATATCCTACCAACCGGTCTAACACCCGCCGAGCCTGCTGAGCATTAACAAGTTCCATATTTATATCGCGCGGGTTCGAGAACGCTTCACTAATGGCATTTTCAGTTATCTCATGAAAAACAACCCTTTTGGCAATTTTCGGGTTGATCGCAGCAGCTTCCATCAAATGCCAGGATATTGCCTCCCCTTCCCGATCCGGATCGGTTGCCAGATAAATTTCTGCTGCTTCTTTTGCTAATTGCTTAACTTCTTTAACAACGGCTTTTTTCTCATTCGGAACACGATATTTGGGGGTGAAATTATTATCGACATCAACCGATAACTGGGAGCGAAGCAAATCACGTACATGACCAACTGAAGCTCGAACCGTATACCCCTTGCCCAAGAAACGACCAACTGTCTTTGCCTTGGCGGGAGATTCAACTATGACCAATTTTCCTGTCCGTTTTTCGATTTTTTCCGGCTTAACCATTCCTGTGTGGGCGTCGGTCTTTCCAATGCGATAAAGTTTTGTTCCACACACTCCGCAAGTGCCGCGGGTCACCGGAGCACCGGCGGAATTGAACGCAGCTTCTGGATCGACAATTTCACGTTTTGTCTTACATTTCATGCAGTAGGCTTCCAAGAAACACCTCCTAGAGATACTCTTCCTTATGGGTTTCTTTCAGGTTTGAAATAACCTGACGAACCATTTGTGCCTGATCCCGCGGACATACCAATAACGCATCACCAGAATCAATTATTATCAAATCGTTCAACCCAATGGTAACTACAAGTTTATTTAAAGGGGAATATATCAGCGAATTATGAGTTTCAAGACCCATGTGATCCCCACTTACAACAACATTACCTCTCAAATCAGGCTCAAGAACATCAAAAAGTGAATCCCAAGAACCAAGGTCACTCCATCTAAGGCCTTCGGCAAGCAAGACGGCAACATTTTCGGCGTGTTCCATAATGCCATAATCAATCGTTTCGGACTTTAGCATCCGCCAAGCGGAGTTTATAACTTCCTCCTGTTGGGATGTACCCAAAGCTAATTTAATAATTCCCAATGACTTTGCAAGGGCAGGCATTTGGTGTGAGAATTCATGAAGTATATGGTCGGCTTTCCAGGCGAATATGCCAGAATTCCATGAATGGTCACCCCTTGCAAGAAAATCACCAGCCTTAGCTTCATTTGGTTTTTCAGTGAATTTATGTACCTTATAGACAGGGAAACCAAACTGCTTGGGCAAGATATCCCCTCGCTGGATATAACCATACCCTGTTGCGGGAGAAGTCGGAGAAATCCCCAGAGTGACCAAATAATTATCCCGGGCAATCTCAACAGCCACTTCCATTAATTGAAGGAACAATTTGCGAGGGCGAATATAATGGTCAGAAGGTAAAACGAGCATTATCGCTTGGGAATCTCTTTTCGATAGAACAGTAGCGGCCAACCCGACAACAGAGGCTGTACCCCGCGGCATGGGTTCTATCAAAAAATTTTCAGCACGAATATCTGGCGCCTGATTTTTTAATTCCTGCGCCTGGTCTTCTATGGTAACAACATAAATTTGATCAGGTGGAATAAATCCATTCAGCCGTTCCAGTGTCGACTGAAAGAGTGTGCGGTTTCCAAGTAAAGGTAATATATGCTTGGGGTGTTTTACACGAGAAATGGGCCAGAGACGAGTCCCTCCACCCCCGGCCATTATTACAGCGTAATTATGATTCATAACCTATGCCTTATATTGGGCTTGATCATCCCTGATTGCAACATAATTCATTCCACCCACCTGCCGCACCAATCCTTTTAGTTCCATCATAATTAGTGTGGCAGAAACACGCTCAATGGGTAAACCAGTTTGGATTTGGATCTCATCCATATGGAGCGGTTCCTGAGTAAGAACGCTCATAAGTTTGGTTTCAGTCTCATCTCCCGGTAAAACTCTCCGGGATTCACGCTGCTCAGTAACGCGTGTCAAGTTTAAAGTATCCAACAAGTCGTGAATGGAAAGCAAAGGATGAGCTCCCTGGGCAATTAGCTTGTTAGTTCCTTTGCTTTGCAAAGCCAGGATATTTCCCGGCACGGCAAATACCTCCCTGCCCTGATCAACTGCAAATTGGGCAGTAATTAGCGCACCACTTGTTTCCCCTGCTTCCACAACGACAGTAGCCATGGATAGTCCAGATATAATTCGATTGCGGGGGGGAAAATTTGAAGCATCTGGAGGAGTTCCAATCGCATAATCGCTAATAATCGCTCCACTTGCTATTATCTTCTCCGCAAGTTGGGTGTGCTCAGGTGGGTAGATACGGTCCACCCCGCAACCGAGCACGGCGATTGTACGCCCACCTGCTTTTAGGGCAGATTGGTGTGCGATCGCATCCACACCACGAGCCAATCCAGATATAACAGTCACCCCACTAGCGGCCAGGGTAGACCCGACTTCTTCTGCCACCTGGCGTCCATAGGTAGTAACCCGCCGAGTACCTACTACAGCAACTGCCCATATATCTTCAGGTTTAATTGCACCACGAACGTAAATAACAGGCGGCGGCTGATCAATTTCCTTCAAACGAGGAGGATATTGAGCATCATCCCAAGTCAGAATTCCAATCCCTTGTTTATAAATTCTTTCGATCAGTGATTCCAGGTTTACATCTGAGCGAACCTGGATCACCCGCTCTGCGAGCTTGGCACTCAAGCCAGCTGCCTTAAGAACATCGGCGGGAGCTTGCCACGCCAATGCCAGATCACCAAAATGATCCCGCAACCCTTGCAGACGTACTGCTCCAATGCCTTTAACCAGATTAAAGCCAACCCAGTAACGTAATTCGTCCACTTTTTCCTTGTTTGCCTATTCAAAAAAAGTGTGCTGCATTTTGAAACTTCATAAACAGGGAAATGTCGCTGAAATCAAGCTGAAGAATATCTTATTCACTTTCCAAGCCGGGGAGTAAATGAACCTTGATTATTTTTGCTTCCAGGTCGACATTCAAAACCACGTCAGCGATAGCAGGGAGCAGTAATTCTCGCCCATCTTGACCTTTTATAACATAAACATCATTCGCCCCTGTTTCAATTATTTCCGTAAGAGTACCAAGAATTTTTCCAGAATCGTCCACCACTTTTAAATCAAGAAGTTCGTGAAAAAAATATCTGCCTCCAGGCAACCCAGGTGTTTCCGAGGCGAGTATTGAAAGTACCTGATTTCGATAGCGACCAGCCTGCTCAGGGGAAGAAATTCCTTCAAAACCCAATAATAAACCCTCATTGTGTTGACGTCGCCGGTCAATGGTAGCTTTTACATGTTTTTCACCAAGGAACACTGTTTTTTGGGGGAGCAATCTTTCCGGATAATCCGTATAAATTTCCACCACGACATCACCCTTCACACCATGAGGGCGTCGTATCTTACCAACTACCAAGAACTCAGGCCCGCCAGCAGTTGGCGGGCCTGCCGGTCGATCTTTGGCATCAGTCATGCAATCAGGGTTCTACGACATCTAGCGTGACCTGGTTTCCTTCACGCTCGGCGGAAACTCTAAGAAGGGTACGGATTGCGTTTGCGACCCGTCCACTTTTTCCAATGACACGCCCCATATCGTCTTTTGCAACGCTTAATTCAAGGGTTACCCGATTTCCATGACGAATCTCGTCAACAGAGACTTCGTCGGGGTGATCGACTAGTGATTTAGCAATATATTCGGTAAGAGCTTTCATGGCATCTCTTTTTGTATACTAGAAAAAACCATCTGCCAACCTAGATAGTCGGAAGGCAATTGCGTTCGAAATTTTATCGCAGAGGGGTTATTTCCCTGTTTTGCCGGAGGAGATGCGACCTGTTCGGGCTGTTTCTGCTTCAGCTAATAAAGTCTCTACAGCCTCTCCGGCTTTAAATCGCTCAAATCTATCAGATGTCCCAGCAGTTTTAAATAATTGTGACACCGATTCCGTAGGTTGGGCTCCTTTGCTCATCCACTCGTAAACCCGATCTTCCTTGATATTTTAAGGTTGCGGGTTCGGTGCGTGGATTGTAGAAACCAACGATTTCCAGAAATCGACCGTCCCGTGGACTTTCTTTGTCCGCGATAATCAGGCGGTAAGAGGGCTGGCCTTTTTGGCCGGTACGGCGAAGACGAATTCGAACCATCAGAAATTTTCTCCTTCAAATGCGATCAGCAGATTTTTGGGTTAGCAAGTCACACGTAGGGGTGAAGATAGCAATGCCTAGTGGGACGCTGAAACCATCATAATAGTTAGACAGGGTTAGGGAATCAACGAAAACATACCCTGATCTGTGGCCATAAACGCCACTCATACATTTTACCTCATCCGAACAGACGCGACAGCCCGCGTCCGCCGGTTTTTTGCATCATTTTGAACATTTTTTGCATTTCGCGAAATTGTTTCACCAATCGGTTTACATCTTGTACTTCGAGCCCACTCCCACGTGCAATTCTTCTACGCCGACTTCCGTTCAGTACTTCGGGATTTCGTCTCTCCTGGCGTGTCATTGAGTTAATAATTGCCTCTGTTCGCCTTGATGGATTGGTCCATTTCCTCTGGAGATATATTTCGCGCATTTCGTCCCAAATCGCCTGGTAGCATGTCCATCATTTGACTCATCGAACCCATTTTTTTTGATGAACGCAACATTTCAACCAGGTCTTCAAGCGTAAATTCACCCTTGGTAAGACGTTCTGCCTGACGTTGCGCCTCCTTCTCGTCAAAGACCGTTTCGGCTTTTTCAATCAAGCCCAAAACATCACCCATTCCCAAAATGCGGGAAGCTAGACGTTCAGGCTGGAAGGCTTCCAACGCATCCAGTTTTTCCCCCGTCCCAATAAACTTGATTGGAACTCCGGTTACTGAACGGATTGAAATTGCCGCACCTCCGCGGGAATCGCCATCCATTTTTGTCATGACGATTCCAGTCAAAGGGAGTGCCTCCCGAAAGCCTTCTGCAACGTGCAGAGCTTCCTGGCCTATCATCGCATCCACAACCAGGAGGATTTCTGATGGCGGCACATATTGGACCATGGCACGGAGTTCAGCCATCAAATCTTTGTCCAATTGGGAACGTCCTGCAGTGTCTACAATGACAACGGTAAAGCCGCCGTTTTTCGCTTTTACCTGGGCTTTCCTAACCAATTCCGGCGGATTTAACGGTGTTTCATAAAAAACCGGAACCTCCAGCTGTTGGCCCAGGGTTTGTAATTGCTCAACAGCTGCAGGACGATACGGATCGCCTGCCACAAGCATGACTCTTTCACCACGTCCCCGTAAATATTTCGCCAGCTTCCCTGCGAAGGTTGTTTTGCCTGAACCCTGTAAACCAACCAAAAATAACATGCTTGGCTTATCACCTGAAAGATTTAGCAGTGCCGCATCCCCGAGCGTTTTTACCAATTCCTCATTTACGATTTTTATAATTTGTTGACCAGGGTTGAGTGCCTTTGATACTTCGGTCCCGATGGCGCGCTGCTCGTACGCTGGCGACAAAATTCTTGACCACACTATAATGAACATCAGCTTCCAAGAGTGCGAGGCGTACTTCACGCATGGCATTATCAACGTCGGCTTCAGATAGTTTGCCTCGTTTCCTAAGTTGATCGAAAAGGTTGGATAGACGACCGGTCAATGTTTCAAACATGTTTACTCTTCATTAAAAAAGCAAATGCCCGAAGGCGCAAGCATTTTAGTCGATAATAAGCGGAAGGTCAAGGAAAGGCGCGTCTAAAAGGAATTTTCCGGGTTATACCTCGTGTATAATCTGATGTCTCACTATTCCTCGTCAAAGGAGAAATTATGTCCAAAGTTGCCGTAATTACTGATAGTACAGCTTATATCCCGGATTCGATATTATTAGAACATAACATAACTGTTGTGCCACAGGTATTGATTTGGGGGGATGAAACATTCAGGGACGGGGTGGACATTATGCCGGATGATTTCTATAAGCGTTTGGAAACCGCAAAAGTAATGCCAACCACATCCCAGGTCGCCATAGTCGACATGAAAATCGCCTTTGAGAAACTACTTGAAAGTGGATATGATATCCTGGGAATTTTTATTTCTGCCAAACTCTCTGGAACCATGCAATCTGCAACACAAGCACGAGAAATGCTTTCAAAAGCTGCGAGCAAAATTGCCATCGTCGATTCCAATTCTACAGCGATGGCGATGGGGTTCCATGTTCTAGTAGCAGCCCGTGCTGCACAAAGCGGGTCAAACCTGGCAGAATGCCAGAAAATAGCCGAGCAAGCGCGGGAACATACAGGTGTTTATTTTGTAGTGGACACTTTGGAATTCCTACGGCGCGGGGGGCGCATTGGTGGCGCACAAGCACTTTTAGGATCCGCGCTAAATATAAAGCCAATCCTGGAACTCAGGGATGGCCGAATCGAATCTGTTGAAAAAGTTCGCACAAAAAACAAGGCAATGGACCGTATGACCGACCTGGTTGCCGAGAAAGTCTCTGGTAGAACGCCAATTCGATTAGCGACATTGCATGCCAACGCAGAGAAAGAAGCACGCGCTGCTCTAAACGCTGCTGCACTCCGCCTGCAGCCTATCGAAACCATTTTTGCTTCGGTATCTCCAGTCATCGGCACTCATGCCGGTCCTGGAACTATCGGACTTGCGTATATGGCAGGAATGTAAAAGAATTACGGGTGTTCAGTCCGATGTTATTATGCAGACCAGAACCCCCAAATTTGCCGGGACCAAAATAGATACGATTGACGGTTACCCCCTAAGCAGGTATAATCCGCCTTCGGCTCAAATCAAGAAAATATTGGAGTAACCGATATGGAAACAACAAACGCGACGCCTGAAAATGCGTTGCAACCAAAAACGCGTCTATCAGGAAAAATCATTAAAACCACCATTGCAGGGGCCATTGTAGACATCGGGCAAAAGATTCCCGGCGTCATCCACATTTCGCAACTACAAAAAGATTCAGTAAATCGAGTCGAAGATATTGTTCAAGTAGGTCAAGAAGTGACTGTTTGGGTCAGGCGAGTCCATGATGATCGAGTGGAACTGACCATGGTGGAACCATTATCCCTTGAATGGCGCGAATTAAAACCAGATATGGTCGTCAAAGGCAAAGTATCCCGCCTGGAAACCTATGGAGCATTTATTGAAATCGGAGCAGAGCGCCCAGGGTTGGTACATGTAAGCGAAATTTCACATGACTACATTAAAAATCCATCGGAAGTTTTAAAAGAGGGTGAAGAAGTCGAGGCGAAAATCCTTGACGTGGATCGAAGGAAAAAACAAATCCGGTTGAGCATCAAGGCGACATTGCCAAAACCTGAAGAACTTGTAGCTGAAGTAAAAAAGGCTGAGCCTCGCAAAGAACGAAGCGGGAAAAAAGGAAAAAAGCAAGAAGAGTCTGGTGAAGAGACTGAAACTAAAGTCCCAGAGTTGACAGCATTCCAAATTGCATTTCAAAAAGCCGAGGAAAGGGCTGGAAATAAAAAAAGCACTTAAAAGGGAGAAAATCAAAACCCAAGATCAAAGATGACCAGGAAGAAATATTTAATCGGACGCTTGAACACCGAATTACTCCTGGTTGATACACGGCTTATAAATGATAAAAAACCTGTCAGGAAGACATCCTGACAGGTTTTTTTGATTTGATTACCTCTTTGAATTAAATACGAAATGAATCGTTAGTATTTCAGCCCTTGTTTCTGCATTTCTATTAAGAATTTTTCACGGTTGGCAGTCCTGGCAGTTTTTCCGCTGGATGTTTTGACAAGCCAGGGATGTTTAACAAGATGAACATACCTGAGGGCTACTGCTGATCCACGTGTGACTGTGGTACGTATGGCTTCTGCAATAGCATCCAAATTTTGGGAATCTTCCAAGTCCACTTCAGCAATCAGAACTACATCTTCTGTGCCCGTGACTTCATTAAAAACGCCGAAAGCGGATGCGCGTCCAGGATGAACTCCCGGTACATCATATGCTAAAAGCTCGAGATCTTGAGGAAAGATATTTCTGCCACCGATGATTATCAGATCTTTTTTTCGCCCAGTAATATATAATTCCCCATCAACGGTGTAGCCATAATCTCCAGTAAGGTACCAGCCATCCAAAAAAGCTTTTTCAGTGGCATCATCGCGATGATAATAGCCAGTGAGCATGCAATCGCTCTGTATGGCAATTTCCCCAACATATCTGTCGGGTAAAGCCTGCCCCTGACTATTAATAATTCGAATATTTGTATTCTTGATTACCTTTCCAGCGCTCATCATCCGTGTGACGACCTGACCAGGCAGCGCGACCGAAGCATAATTCTTAGTCTGGAGAGTCTCTCGATCAACATCTTCGAAAACGACTGACGCATCCACTCCACCCTGAGTGACCGCAAAAACATTTTCTGCCATTGCATAGCATGTACACAGGCTATTGAATTTCAAACCAAGCGTTCGAAAGCGTTCATAGAAGGATTGGTGGCTTTCCCAGCGCATGGGCTCGGAGCAATTAGAGATAATCCGCCAAGTTGACAGGTCTACCCCCTCCAAGTCGCGATCGCGAATCTTTTGGGTACAAAAATTATAAGCAAAATTCGGCAGCCATGAGAGCGTCCCATGATATTTCGATACAGCTGTCAACAAGCGGTATGGAGCGCGAACCCAATCAAACGGGGACAAGAGCACAAGGGGGCAACCCAACAAAATTGGCATCAACCAACATGCGATAAGGCCCATGTCATGGTAAAGGGGCAACCAAGACACAATGACATCATTTTTAGAAAAATGAATGACTTCGGCATAATTAGTTAGCTGATTGATAACCGCCTGGTGTGAAAGCGCGACTCCTTTTTGGAGACCTGTAGTACCAGATGAATGCTGGAGGAGAGCAATGTCTCCAGGCTGACGGTGAAATCCGCCAAGATCAGGAATTTGTGGAGGGCATGGGCCTTCGGCTCGATCACTCACAATCACGGATTTCACCGAATTCTTTCCAGATTTGATCGCCACCTGAACTTCAAATTCAAATTCCCGGTAAGTGACAATTGCTGTTGGCCGGGAGACCGACAACAGACTTATCAAGTCAGCGCGATATCTTTCGGGGAGCAATTTCTCGGTAAGAAACGGCATTATTGATGGAATAGCCCCAAGCAACACTGCTCCAAAGTAGGAGTAGAGCAAATCGATGCCGTGTTGAAGAATGAGTAAAACCACATCACCGGGTTGCACGCCATTCTGTTGATAAGTCTTAGCATAACCCGCCGCCCCAAATATCAAATCTTTATAGGTTACCGGCAAATCAGGTTGACCGGCATGAAGCATGGTGACACAAATCTTGTTTGGGGTTTGTTGAAAATGTCCCAAAAGGAGGTCGGAAAAGGTCGGCATGCTACATCCGGGATTTTATTAATTTGACCAGTTGATTCAAATTATCAAAAGTAGAGGCATTTAATTCCGCGTCATCAATTCGAACCTCAAACGTATTTTCAACAAAAAGGGAAAGATCAACCAGGTGGAATGAGTTTATCAGCCCGCTCGAAAGAAGAGGCTCTTCCAATTTTAGGACACGGTCAGGTTGTTTAAGAATTTCTGAAGCAATGTAAGAATTTAATTTTTCAAGAATTGAATCTACCATTTTTACTCCCATCTTTGAATATAAATCGATCAGGGTTGATTTGCCCAAGGCAGCAACGCAGCAAATGCCGTAGAATCAGTTCCATTTCGGATCTCAATTCGACTTAAATAGTAAAGATCGTTCAAGCTGTGGTTGAACCGAGTACCCAGTCCAACCGCAGCCAGATAGCCGTATTCTGCCACCTTATCAACAACAAATCCATCAATTTCGCCATAAGGGTAAGCGAATGTTATGACATTTACGCCAATTTCTGATGCAAGGAGACTTTTTGATTGTCCCGCTTCAAAATTAACAACGTCATGATTGGCCGGTAAATGCGGATGAGTCATGCTGTGACTCCCGATTTCCCAACCGTTACCTGCCATCGCAGTCAACTGGTCAGCGGACATGTATCCCTGTGCTCCTATATATTCGCCCACAATATACATTACTCCTATAAACCCAAAATCTTTCATGATCGGATAGGCATTCTCGAAAACGGTTTCGTACCCATCGTCGAAAGATATAACAACCGGTCTTGGAGGTAACAGGGCACCTTGGGTGATGGCGGTCACTAGAAGCGATATTGGAATAGTAGTATAGCCCCAATCTTTTAGAGCCTTCATTTGCCAAGTAAAATCTTCCGGGGGCATGTAATACCTGGCATCACTCGAATTTGGTGAAGGGGGTTCCGCAATGCGATGGTACAAAAGGATAGGACAAGTGATCGTGCCGGATTTAATCATCCATATCAGAGTTGGAGTCAATGTAGCCGTAGAAGTAAGGGTCGGAACGGGAGTGTGGGTAGGGACAAGGGGAGTCAATGTAACTGAGGGCGTTGAAAAAGTTTCAGTTGGAAGAATAGAGGGGGTTGGAGAAAATTTCATGAAACCACAAGCAGAAATTGAAATTAGGATAAACGACACGACTAGAGTCTTAACAAAGAATTTCATTAATATGCCACCTTTATTGTTGAGATTTCACTCTCATCACTGATTAGCGTTTAAAATTCGAGAAACGGCATCCAATATCTGCAACGCCGTCAGGTTGCGCCAAGTCCAGCCAAATTGCATACGAGCAGGATCATCGAAATAGTAATTGCCTTCCACTGTTCCAGGGGTTAAATGAAACCCATCTGCACTGAGACCAAAATCGGGAAGAGCAAGTGTGGCTACACCGAAATTCCATAAGGGGATGGAATAGTCATATGCGATTTGAGAAACAGTCTGATTAATGCTGGTCTGAGAACCGGGCAACTCAGCTCTAGTTGCAATGATTGGCACCACATCCTGGGATAAAACGTATTCCACGAGAAGGCGCATGTAGTGATCGTACTTCTGGAGATCTCCGGACCAAGCCTCTTCCATACTAATGATTGCAAAAGACGGATTATCTACACGGATTTCGCAGGCAACCGGTGTTTCGCCTTTATCACATATTTCAGGCCTAGGAACAATTGTCCAAAATGGACTCATTACTGTAGCCGCATTATATCCTCCGTGGGTTGCAACACTTGGGCGCGACCAAGAACCCTGAAATCGATCGACGGTCAGTTGCAGGTTAGCATACTGGTTTCCAAGCCGGTATTTCGACGGATCATCGAAAACAGAAAGGAAATAAGGGGTGATATTTTGGCAATCGCCAATTTTTGAAAATCGGTTAGGGTCGCGACCCCTGGATAACCCGCGTTGGAAAACATCGATGATTCGACTTGATACCTGCGCAGGTATTACTGGCAAGGATTTCCAAGGCTCGGGAGGTTGGGAGGGTGTAGGCGCTGTAGAAGGAGAAGGAGTATCTTCATGCGGGAGATAAGTGGGTGGAACAATGACAGCACTAGACTGAGCAGGGGTACTGGTAAATGAACCCAATGCACTAGAGTTTGGTCTATCACTACACGCAGTTAATAATATTATAGCCAATATACTGAGAATGAATTTTTTCAAGGACAGCTTTGCTCCAATAAATATTCCACAACCCGTGCAACCAATAATGATTCACCTGAAGGTGTCATGTGGATAGCGCTATTAGTAAATTCATACGCGGGAACGACATTCCACAAATCAAGATATTTCCATCCACTAATCCTGGCCTGGGTAGACATCATATTGCGCCACTGGTCATATGCCCAACGAGGATAGAGAAAATTGTAACGCAGTTCATTATTCTTGCCAGCGCTTATTAGCATTGGCTCGTTGACAAGTATTAACGGGGTGTTTCCTGCAATTAGCGTACCGGCTTCAAGTTCCGCAAACGCAAGTTTAGAACCATCCATTAGGGGTGGCTGCATTCCATGGAAAGAGACGTCCGTATTAAATTCTGTCTGGGTATGCTGATAATCAGCAGGATAAGTTTGGTCGATCCCCGTTGCCGTCCACAACACTCCGTACATTTGGAGACGAATCAAGTCTGCAAGGGGGCGACGCTGACCGATAAGCGTTTTATCCCAAAAAGTTGGACGCACAAGGGCAGGATCTTTTGTGCTAAGGGGTAATCCAAATTGTTCTATTAGATCATCAACTCGACTCGGATTGTTTGCAACAATTGGCGAATCAAGTTGATTGTTGACCGGAAATGCTTCCAGTGTCACACCCCAGATAATCAGGTCAGGGTCATATCTCATTGCGTAATCCAGCACCATTAAATCCTTCGTGATTGAGATGGTTGGATATCCAAGGTTATAAACACGGACCTTCTTGCCGCACAACGATAAACCCAATGCATTCATTTGCCCGGAAAGAGTCTGCTCCGGACGCAGCAGTGTGCCCCAAATAGAAGAGTCACCAATAACAATAATCCGATATTCATCGGGCGGTTTTGGACCGTTCGCAATGACATGTGAGGCGAACATGGCATCCAGGTTAAACATGCTCAAGTTATATGATTGAGACGAATCTTCACCAAAAGGAAATCTTTGTCGCCCAGCAAACAAACCATTATAGAGAGAAAGTTTGCCTAAAGTGCCAGGATTCAACGATACAAAGAGCAAGTCAATAATTAAGAAAAGAAACAATCCTTTAGTAATAACATTCCGAAAAAATACTTTACTCATACTATGCCAGCCCAAACAAAAGGCGAAAGTACGTGATAGAAACAGACAGGTCAGGTAATGTGAAGAAAACCCAACCAAAAGCGACAAAATTGAAAGTGACCAGAATCCCAACAATGTTTAAACCTGACTGCCATCGCGGGGACATGGCGATAAAGCGTGCCCGAGTTAACTCAGACCAACGGTTATGAATAAAAAGCCCCAATCCATGCCATAGCCCCCAGGCAACAAAGTTCAAGGACACCCCATGCCAAAGACCAATTAAAACCATGGTTGCCAATTGGGTTAGGAAAATTATTAGTGGGATGGGCAGGTTTTTTTTACCAGATCGCAAAGCTCGCGTTAGTGGATTAAAAAAATATGCCCGAAACCATTGCGTCAAGGTGATGTGCCAATTGTTCCAGAATTGTGTAAGGTTGGGTTTCAGATACGGCTTATTAAAGTTCTCCGGAAGACGAAAACCGAGCAATTTCCCCAAACCTAAGGCAATATCGGTGTATCCACTAAAGTCGAAATAAATTTGAAGGGAAAAAGCATAAAGTAGTACCCATGCCCATCCGGTTGAATGTACCTGGAGGGCATTAGTTGCATTTAAAGCGATCATTGCCAGAAGATCTGCAACTGCAAATTTTTTAAATAGCCCCACCAGAAGACGATTTCCTGCATCCCCCACTTCGGCAGTACTCAAAGCCAATGGGCGGCGTAAATCGCCGACGAAACGCTCTATACGGTCAATTGGACCTGCAGTTAATGTCGGAAAAAAGATTACATAAATCATATATTCCGATAAAGATACTGGCGGTAATCGGCCACTCATACGATCACGAATAGTATGAAGCAGACGAAACGCGATGTAAGAGAACCCCAGCCAGCGTATATCCTGTGCCAAGGCCAAACTGGTGGACTGATGATTGATGCTGCGGAGTAAGCTACTGAAATATGTTGATAAAGATGGTACTTTGAGAATAATAAATAATAAGATAATAAATGTGAAAAGAACCGACTAACACCACTTTATTAAATTTGAATAGGTGTGCAAGGAATAATGCAATCAGGGTAATTACCGCCAACCCAATAATGACCTGAAATAATTGGGGAGGATTTGAGGCTGTTAGATAAAGCGAAATTCCAAGATATCGCGTTAGCGCAAGAATTATGACGACCAAACCGAGAATAATCGCGGAGGGTAATTCATTCCGCCAAGATCGGTTCTCAGGAGGAGTTGTAATGATCCATGTCAGGGATGTAAGGGCAAGAGTTGCGGTGGGAAACCAAAAATCCAGTCCACGTACCGGGAGGACTGGCTGAAAGGCGTAGACTGCCAAGGCGCTGAATTCCCATTAAAATCTGCCCACGCCACCGGTTGCGAATCACCATTCCCAGCAGCACTGCCATGCCGATGGAAATGAGAATGAAGGTGAGGGTCACTAATATCCCTGATAGATCCAGATTGGGGTACTACTGGCCGTAAAAATAACCAATGCGATCAGAATCAGGCAAAATATCAATGCCCAAAGATTTTCACGAGTAAACGGGTTTAATTTCATTGGTAACCGCAGACCAGATATTCTCCGCCCTGTTTTATCACCTGATAGGTTCGGACCGAAAGATCAAATTGCTGGTCTTCGTTATTATAGGTGGCCAAAATTTTCCCCTGACAAACTACATGAATGGTCGTACCATCCGTACTTGTAGCAGCGCAGGAAAGATTTTCCAATCTTGTGGCGACAGCCTGAAGAGAATCCAATTCAAGAAGTGCACTCGATTCCCAGCTGGCACAGGACAATGCAGATAAACTATTGGCATCTTTATTAACCAATGCAGTAAGATAATCTTCGACTGTCTTTGCAGCTGGATCGGCAGCCTTCCCACATGCCGATAAAAGAGATGGCCGATAAAACAAATCAAGATTACTATCCGAGTAATTTTCTGCATGAATTGACTCCTAAAATTAATAAATATATACGTGTAAAAAAAGGAAGCGCTTAATGATGGATATACGGAGAAGAAATAATAAAACATTCCTATATTTATTTAATATACAATCTGTCGTGGAAGATGCCAAAACGTGAATTTGTAGACTGCAAAATTATACCTGTTTCTAAGCACGATTTGACAAAACTTTCCAATCCTGATAGTATGGGTCAAATATAATCAAAAAAGAAGAGGTATAAATGGCAACCTCGATTGAAACCCAAACTGTCCTACTTACTCCTGCTGCTGCTGAGGTTGTCCGCGGATTGCGTCAGCAACAAAAGTTGGATGATAGTTATGCATTGCGAGTATACATTACCGGGCAGTCTTGCTCCGGTTTCCAATATGGGATGGCCCTTGATAATAAACCACGCGAAACAGATACCGCTTTTGAATGCGAAGGCCTCAAACTCCTTGTAGATGAGACATCCCTTCAATACATGGCTGGTGCTACAGTGGACTATGTCGATGATACGCGGGGTAAGGGTTTTTTGGTGGATAACCCAAATTCTGCCCCAACCTGTTCTTGTGAAGGCGGGACATGCGGAACGAGTGAGAATTAGGAAATAAACACGAGACCGGGAATATCCCGGTCTTGTGTTTTATAAAAAGATAATTACCTGCCGCGTAAAAACGAAATGACTGCTCCAAGGATACCAACCAGAGCAAGTCCGAGAATCACAAAGCCCATCGGGATACCAGATCGTGATCCTGAACCGCTGTATCAAAATTCAGGGTTACCAGTGGCGGCGGTGGAGTATAGGTGGGCAACCGGGTGGGTGTTGTTTGGACCTGAAATGCAGCAGCATATGTAGGATTAATTGTCGGTGTTGTACGTGGAGTGGCTGTGGGGGGAGGTTCAACAATGGGAAGAAATACCTGGAGATAAGATACCAAGGGTGCGTATACCCAACCCACTCCCCCAGGAACACTCAAATCGATAATTTGAATCCATTCTCCCAACAGGCGATTTTCCGATGGCAGGTGCAGTAGCTAGATTGGGAAGGAAATCCAGATCAGCGGCATAATCGTATGAACTTGGCCCTGCACGAACATTTGCTCCATCAGGATTATTTACTGTAATTAATGGATGCCAGGGTGGTGTTCCTGTCACAGTAGGGATGTTTCCGGTGGGTTGTTGAGCTGCGACCGGGGTCCATGCTGGAACCAACCAGACCATTAACACAAATGAGAATAACAGGAGAATCCAAAGAATTTTTTTTATCCAGTCTACGCATATATCGCTACTTGAATCAGTAAATTTCCGTAAATATGGATGGAGTATTGCCCGATTGGGCAAAACGATTATAATCGAATTCTATGGACAGACGAATATTTCACGGGAATATTGCCCCTTCCGATGTTGCCCAAGCCTTGATGGCCGAATTCAACCAGGGAAATACCCAAACACAGTTACTTGGAGAAAGCGGATAATTTAACCGTTCAATTGCTTCTTCCCATTTTCACGTTCTGGTGGAAAAACTGCGGTGAGTGTCAATCTACAACAAATGGAAGACGGCATTATGGTGCAAGTTGGTGAGCAACAATGGCTGGGTGTTGCCGCCAGCCTTGGTCAAACAGCAATTTCAGCACTTCTCAATCCTTTGAACCTTCTCGGACGCTTGGATGATATTGCTGCAAGATGTAAGCAGCCTACAAATGAACGAAAAAATCTGGCAGATTGTCTCCAATGTTGCAAGAACAGCTGGTGCAAGCCAGGAACTCTCCGAACGACTTAGTAGTGTTACGTGTGAATATCTGCGGATCAGCAAACCGGGTGGGCGAATCCACCTGCATAGCTTGCGGGGCTCCACTGGGTAATGTACAACCAAAAACTTGCTTCAAGTGCGGTTTTGTGCTAGCTCATGATGAGAAATTCTGTCCCAACTGCGGACAAGCTATAATACCATAATGTTTTTGTCCTTCTCAGTGTATAATCCCGGCGACATAGATTGGACGGAGCTTTTCGGCATAGTAACAATAATTAGCTCCATTCGATTAAAAGTAATCTGCACTCCCTTCGATAGATAAAAAAATGCCGACTCTTGACGATCTTGAAGCTCGTCTTCAAACCCTGCTCGAAGTCCAATTATTGAAATACCTGCCTGGTTTTAAAGTTGAAGACCAGAGTCTATCAACAATTGGCAAATGCCATGCACAATAGCCTTAGAGAACAAGATGGAACAACATACGCTCCCAATGTGTATGTGATCATTGCCCACCCTGAGGTTTTGAACGTTTGTGCATTCAGAACCACGACTACTAAAAAACCTGGCAGATGCGATCAATTTGGTCGGAGAGGAAGCAGGATTTCATTTCTTATCGAATCCAATTGTATCCAGCGCTGAAGACGTAGATATGACGGACGAAAAGACCCACATTATTGCATCGTTCAGCAGCGAAATTCGGAGAAACGCGTGGGATGCGCGACTGAATTTCAAGCCGAAACCCAGGAGAAAAATATTCCCGCGAATGCTTTCCTGATATTGGATGGAAACAATATTATTCCCCTCAACCACCCTGTATCAACATAGGGCGCCGCTTAAATAACCAGGTCATCATCAATGACAAACGGGTCTCGCGAAGTCATGCACAACTGCGGGTTTCAAAAGGCCATTTTGCATTTTTGATTTAAATTCCACTGGTGGGACATTTGTAAATGGACAACGAATTAACCAATCTGCTTTATTTCCAGGAGATGTGATTTCGCTTGCAGGTGTGACATTGATTTTCGGTCAAGATTTACCCGCGGGACAGGGTACCCGAAAAGTTAATAATGCCTCAAAATTGGCCAATATTCCAGATCAACTCGAGTAAAGACAATCGCCCAGAAAGACTTCCATGAAAAAGAAATCCAGGCAAATATGAGCGGACCGGTTGTCTTGGGTTGCGTCTCCTACTGACCATCAGTCTTTATGCCTTCCTGGGATGGGCATTTATCCACTTTTGGCGGGATATTAAAGGTCAAAGCGCTCTTCTGGCATCCCGAAAGGTGCCGCCAATCAGTCTGACAATACTCACAGGGAAAATCCGCACCACAAGTTCGACATTTTGTCCAACCGGAAATAACCATTGGGCGGGATCCTGCCTGCGAATGCCCAGTGGAAGATGAGGCGATGTCTGCCCGACACGCACGATTGAGTTTTCATCATAACCAATGGTGGCTGGAAGACTTGAATTCAACGAACGGCATACTTCTTAACCAGGAAAAGCTTGATGTGCCAACCGTGGTTACTTCCGATGATAAATTTAAATGCGGAGAGGCTTGTTTTGACATTTCCCTCGCCGGTGATTTCCTTATGCCACCGACCAAAAAAATATGAATTTCATTAGACATCATTTCTAGTTTGAAATTTATAAATTGCACATTGCTCAAATTGTTTGATTCGGAGAATTACATGACTGAAAATATTTCGCTGGCGATCATCGGTGGCTCCGGGTTGTACAATATGTCCGGGTTGACTGATTCAATAGAATATAACATTGAAACGCCATTTGGGAAGCCATCTGCACCAATAGTTGTTGGGACCCTGGAAGGAAAGCGCATCGCTTTTCTTGCCCGGCATGGCATAGGGCATCATATTATGCCAACCGAATGTTCCTTACCGAGCCAACATTTATGCGTTGAAAAAGCTTGGGAGTGGAACGGATAATCAGTATCAATGCCTGTGGTTCGTTACGCGAGGATTATGCACCCGGAGACATTGTCATTCCCGATCAGATTTTCGATAATACTAAAAACCGAGCAACGAACTTTTTTTGGTGAAGGGTTAGTAGCACATATGGGCGTGGCGGACCCATTTTGCCCGGACCTTTCGGCGAGACTAGTAACCTGCGGTAATTGAATTCCGATGTAAAGGTCCATCACGGAGGTGCATTTATTATTATTGAAGGACCACATTTCTCAACAAAAATCAGAGTCAAATATTTATCGAGCCTGGGGAATGTCCATTGTCGGAATGACAGCAGCTCCTGAGGCATTCCTGGCACGGGAAGCAGAAATGTGTTATGCAGTAATGGCTCATGTTACGGATTATGATGTCTGGCACATCAGTGAAGCACCAGTTACCGTGGAAATGGTAATCAAAACATTTAATAATAATACCCAGCAGCACAAATATCCATTCAAAGACCTGGTGAAAACACTGCCAGAAGAACGTTCGTGCCACCTGCGATCTGCTTTGGCATCCGCAATCATCACCAAGCCTCCGCAATCCCTGCTACAACACGCAAAAAACTAGATTTGCTAGTAAAGAAATATTTGAAGTAACCAACAGTATCAATAGCTTCTTGAGATGAAAAGATCCCTTGTTCCAGCATCTCCCATGTCTCAAATCCAATCCCACCTGCTTTTTTTGGCGGGTGTGTTTCTTTTTTTATATGCGCTCATCCTTACCCTTGCACCAGCCGCCCGTGAACGCACATGGGCAGTAACATATAACTGGAGTCATTGGCTGGGGTTTGTCGTCTGGGGAATTATTTTCGCAACTGTCACATTTTCAAACGCGCCATCAATTGCCGGATGCTGATCCGTATATACTCCCTATTGCAGCATTCCTGACGGGATGGGGAATTTTAACCATTTACCGGCTAATCCCGGGCTTTGGTTTCCGACAAACTGCCTGGCTGCTATTCTGCGGGTTAGTCTTTATTATCGGATTTCGACTTTCCCCCAATCTTCATTTCCTGCGCAGATTTAAGTATCTCTGGCTGACCGGCGGATTGCTTATCACCGCGTTCACCCTACTTTTTGGGGTTGATCCTGGAGGAGGAAATGAACGAGCCTGGCTGGGGTGCTGCGGCATCTATTTTCAGCCTTCTGAGCCATTAAAACTTCTCCTGATAATATTTTTGGCTGCTTACCTTGCCGACCGTCTCCCACTTAGTCTGCGGCCCTTGCCACTGCTCGCTCCAACGGCGGTTATGATGATCGTTGCTTGGTTTTACTCGTCATCCAGCGAGACTTAGGCACCGCTTCCATTTTTATTTTCCTATTTACGATTATTTTTTATGTGGCATCAGGGAAAAAGCGGATCCTTTTGTTTAGCTTGCTTGGGCATTTTCATTGCCGGGGTTGCAGGTTATTTCTTTTTTGACCTGATTCGCATACGCATAGATGCCTGGCTCAATCCCTGGCTGGACCCTTCCGGTCGATCTTTCCAAATCGTCCAATCTTTGATGGCAGTCGCAAATGGAGGAACCTCAGGAAGAGGACCCGGATTGGGAAGCCCCGGACTGGTGCCAGTGGCAATTTCGGATTTTGTCTTTTCTGCCATTGCTGAAGAAACGGGGTTGGTTGGAACACTGGGTCTGTTGACCCTGATCGGTTTTTTTGCACGCGTGGACTCAGAATTGCATTACTTGCGCCCGATAATTTTCGAAGAATCCTGGCAGCCGGGTTAACTGCTTACATAAGTGCGCAGTCCATTCTTATCATGGGCGGAAACATTCGACTCTTGCCTTTGACTGGAGTTACATTGCCATTTGTCTCATATGGCGGCTCGTCCTTACTAACTTCTTTCCTTGCATTACTGATTTGTTACTCATTTCCAGTCAACCCGAGGAAGAGCCTGCACCTCTTCCGAAACCTCAGCCTTACTTGGTCCTGGCTGGAATTATCGGCATTGGACTATTTTCATTGGCTGTCGCAAATGCGTGGTGGGCAGTGTGGCGAGGTCCATCCATCCTCGAACGCACAGATAATGCACGCCGTTCAATATCAGATCGTTACGTGAAGCGCGGCAGCTTGCTGGATAGCCATGAAATCGCGATCAATATTACCACGGGTGAACCTGGAGAATATCTTCGCACATATCTTTACCCGGAATTAGCACCGATTACTGGTTATACGAATCCTATATACGGGCAATCCGGATTAGAATCCAGTTTGGACCCTTATTTACGCGGGTTGCAAGGAAACCCCGCAAGTATAATTTGGTGGGATCATCTCGTTTATGGCCAACCGCCTCCCGGATTGGATATACGCCTGAGTCTGGACCTTGATTTACAACAAAAGGCTGATGAACTCCTTGGAGCTCATTCTGGTGCAATTGTCTTAATTAACGCAAGCAGTGGGGAAATCCTAGCAATGGCTTCGCATCCAACGTTCGACCCAAACAATCTGGACGCCCAAGCCACGACGCTATTCCAGGATCCAAATTCCCCCCTCCTGGATCGGGCAGCACAAGGACTATACCCTCCTGGAAATGCCTTGAATCCTTTTTTTCTTGTTGCCGGATACTCCTCCAACCCATCACCAAGTGCAACGAACCAAATAATTTCCGACCTTGGTTTTTATTCCGACCCCAAATTAGGCCTGCCCGTTGCAGGCGCATCCACGCCAGGGTCGATATTACTTGTTAGCCCATTGCAGATGGTCCTAGCTGCTGCGACTTTGAGCAATGAAGGGGTTCGACCTGCACCACGGTTGGCGATGGCTGTGAATACTCCTTCACAAGGTTGGGTAATTTTGCCTGCACTCAGTGACCCGGTTTCAGTATTTCCTGCTGTAAACGCCGACGATACTGCCAAGGCATTGAAGGTACAAGGGCATCCTTTTTGGGAGTGGAATGTTTCAGTACAACAGGACTCTTTAAACTTCTCCTGGTCCCTGGGGGGAACACTTCCAGAATATCAGGGTGTCCCTCTCGCCGTGGTAGTTTTGTTGGAGGAAAACAATATTAATGCGGCCGAAACAATCGGTCAAGCTATCCTGGAAATTGCAACAAAGCCTTAGAAATGGACGGAGAATTCTAAAACCCGGCTTTCCATTTACTTGATCCTGATAAACCGGCGCTTTCCCACCTGGAGAACACCGGCATGAGGAAACGGGGTGTCAAACTTGTCAAGGATATCCCCATCCAACTTTACCCCCTTTTGCTCTATCATTCTCCGTCCATCAGATTTACTCGAAACAAACCTGGTTGCAACAAGTACTTCAACAACGGTTTGACCAGGCAGAAGCGTGTATTCGGGGATTTCATCAGGAATGTCCTTTTGCTGAAAAACCTTTTCGAATGATTTCTCAGCCTGAAATGCTATTTTGTCATCGTGGAATATCGAGACAATTTCGCGTGCTATTGACATTTTAGCATCCCGCGGATGCAATGTATCCTGATTAATTCCCGATTCGATTTCACTAATCTTCTTGGGGGTCCAGCGAGTGATCAAGCGCATATACAGACCCATGGCTTTATCAGGAATGGACATTATTTTTCCATACATATCCTCGGGGGTTGAGAGCAAGTGGGATATGGTTGCCCAGCGACTTACTCATTTTGATCTCTCCATCTGTTCCTGGGAGAATTCCAAGGATAATCGCGATATTTGGTTTATCGCCCAAAGAGGTCATAATTTTCCTAGCCGCAGTGACAATATTAAATAGTTGATCGGTTCCTCCCACCTGAACATCAGTTTTCAAGAGCATGAGCATCATACCCCTGCATGATGGCATAAAAAGTTTCATGAAGGAAAATTGGATCGCCATTTTCCCATCGCTTGCGGAAATTCTCCCGGGTGATATATTGTTGGAGTGTGAAATTGGATGCCAATTCAATCAACTCCGCAAAGGTCAACTCTGACAGCCACTCCGAATTGAACCGGATCTTCGTCTTGTTTCGATCGAGGATTTTATAAGCCTGTTCCGCATATGTGTTGGCATTATGTTCAACCTCCTCCTGGGTCAAGCGCGGTCTAAGTTTATCCTTATCCGATGGATCACCAATTAACGAAGTGAACGATCCAACGACAAAAGTGACCTCATGCCCAAGTTCCTGGAACTGGCGAAGTTTGCGCATTGGCACTGTATGACCCAAATGAAGGTCCGATGTGCGGGGATCAAAGCCGCAATATACGCGCAGGGGTCGCTGCTCTTTTTCTGCTTCGAGTAATCGCTGGTGCAACTCATGCGCCATGTTATCTTTTAGTTGCTCATCACCATATTCAGTCCCTTGCATTATTAAGGCGACCTGTTCTTCTATGTTCATCAGAGAATCTCCACTTAAATGATATTCATTATAAAAATATCTGATTCCGGCATTGAAATGCGTCCCAAATTCAAGATGTCTTGAATATTAAAAAAAAGCGCCTGCCGCAGCAGGCGCGTCCTCCCACCCGCAACGGCGTTTAAAGATGGGAATAATAGTAAAAATTTTCAACTTCTACTTTTCATTTCGTTCCAATTATACAACAGTTTTTTGACGGATATTTATTTATGCTCAAAGCCCCGTGCAGCCCGCCGGGTATTGTCTTCCATATCCATGAAACAACAGTAACGCATTGGCAACTGCTTGCAAAACTACAAAGTAAACAATCCCGCGCAAAGATGGTTCGAATAAGGAAAATGTTATTATGCAGAATATCTGTAACCCCCATTCCAGACCAAAAGCCACGAGTAATTTGCAAAATTGTTGCTAAAAATTGGGTCAGCCACTGCAATGAATAAATTCCCAGAACAACCCAAGAAAATATCTTCGCAAAAGCAGAAAGGTGTAGAACGATATCTTTATTAAAGTATGTTCCAGAAAATTAGTTTGTCTCTCCATTTTCAATTTGAAGACTCCTTTCATTTTGTTATAATTGAAACTTACAAGGAACTATATTAATAAATAGGACCCTCTAATCGATCCAAATATTAATTGTTTTTAGATAATAAAAAAGGGTATAAATTTACTTACGATCTCTACTGGAATTATACCGAATAGGACAGAATTATGGAAACAATCAATCCTACTATAAGACCATCCAATTTAATATCTCAGAAGCGGTTGCCGAGGATTTAAAAACTGGGCGGTTCAAATATGTGCGCACCCGGCTTCCACCTGAACCGAATGGTTACCTGCATATCGGACATGTCAAAGCTTTCCTGATTGACTATAACACCGCCAAAGAATTCGATGGAGAGTTAATCCTACGATTTGACGATACCAACCCAACCAAGGAAGAAACCGAATTTGTAGATGCAATCGAAGAGGATGCTCGCTGGTTGGGAATCGAGTGGGTCAAAGTGACATTTGCATCGGATTATTTTGACCGGTTATACGAATGGGCGATCCGGCTAGTAAAAAAAGGGTTGGCATACGTTGATGATCAAACTCCTGAAGAAATAAACGCAAACCGCGGAACCCTACCACGTGGGACCAAGTGGAGTAAGACCGAATCCAATATAAAACCTGGGGTTGAATCTCCCTTCCGGAACAGGGCTGTAGAAGAAAACCTTGATCTGTTGGAGAGAATGAAAAAAGGAGAATTTCCTGAAGGCAGCCATGTTTTGCGCGCAAAAATCGACATGGCGCACCCGAACCTGGTCATGCGAGATCCGGTCATGTATCGGATCCTACATGCTGACCATCACCGTACTGGAAATAAATGGTGCATTTACCCGATGTATGACTGGTCTCACGGACAAAATGACTCGATGGAGGGGATTACCCATTCGCTTTGTTCACAAGAATATATGATCCACCGCCCACTTTATGAATGGTTCCTGGAGCAATTGGGAGAATTCAAGTCTCGCCAAATCGAATTTTCACGCTTAAACCTAACTTATGCAATGATGAGCAAGCGCAAACTCCGCAAATTGGTTGAGTTGGGGATTGTGAGGGGATGGGATGACCCGCGCTTGACCACCCTGCGCGGGCTTCGGCGGCGTGGTGTAACTCCAGAAGCGATCCAAACTTTCATTGCTGCTGTCGGAGAGACTAATAATGACAGTTGGGTGGACATGGCTCAATTGGATGCTTCCATCCGCGACGATCTCAACAAACACTCTCCGCGACGAATGGCCGTTTTGCACCCTCTTAAATTGGTCATAGATAATTATCCAGATAATCTATCCGAAGAAATGACCGCGATCAATAATCCAGAAGATGAAACCGCGGGGACACGCAAAGTGCCATTTTCAAAAGTGTTGTATATCGAAGAAGACGATTTTCGAGAAACGCCTCCTCCTAAATATAATCGCTTATACCCAGGCAACGAGGTTCGCCTGCGGTATGCGTATCTAGTAAGGTGCGTTGGTATTACGCGTGATCCCAAAACCAATGAGGTGACTGAAGTTCATTGCACATATGATCCGTTAACCCGAGGAGGAGATACTCCTGACGGGCGCAAGGTTAAATCGACCATCCATTGGGTTTCCAAAGAGCATGCGATTGGAGCGGAGGTTCGTCTTTACGAACAACTATTTACTGTAGAGAACCCGGATATCGGGGAAGATATTGATTCAATCATTAACCCCCATTCACTGGAAATATTGACCAATTGCTTTCTAGAACCCGTTCTAGCCGATGCGAAGGTTGGAGATAAATTTCAATTTGAACGAATCGGATATTTCTGTGTGGACATAGACTCAATACGAGGAAAACCGATCTTTAACAGAACTGTTCCCCTAAAAGACACCTGGGCGAAAATCGAACGAAATAGCAGGTAGGAGAATGACAATTTTTGGGTATATTATCGCAGGATTGGCCGCAATCGCAGCTGGTATGATCAACGCTTTGGCAGGAGGAGGGACGCTAATCACATTTCCTGTATTGATGGCTATCGGCTTACCAGCGGTGTCAGCCAACATAACTAATACTGTCGCCCTTTGTCCAGGGTATTTAGGCGGGACTTTAGCTCAAACCAAGGACCTAAATAACCAAAATAAACGCTTATGGATAGCACTTCCGGCGGCAGTTCTTGGGGGATTGGTGGGTGGTATTTTGCTCCTAAAAACAGGAGAAAAACTCTTTACAACCCTCGTACCTTTTCTCATTTTGCTTGCATCGGCTTTATTAGCAATTCAAAACCCTGTTCGTGCGTGGCTAACCCATCAGCAGGAGACAGGAAAATCGAAATCAACTTCTGAATTATGGGCTTTCATCCCGGTCTTCCTGGGTGCAATTTATGGAGGGTATTTTGGGGCAGGATTAAGCGTCATCATGCTAGCCGTATTAGGTTTAATACTAAATGACACCTTAACTCGCTTAAATGCTCTCAAACAAGGAATTGCATTTGCTACAAATGTCGCAGCGGCCCTATTGTTTATCTTTTCAGGTCAAGTGGTTTGGAGTGTTGCTCTGGTAATGGCGATTGGCGCTTTATTCGGGGGAGCATTAGGGGGGAGATTGGCAAGCAAAATTAAACCATCAACATTAAGATTAGTTGTTGTCTTAATCGGTTTCGTTCTTGGGGTTATTTACCTAATTCGGTTATTCGTTTCCTGAGAATATTCCTGCCAGGAGAGAAATATTAATTTTTCAATATGATAATCGTGGCGTTTAGCCTTTCGAGCACTTTTTCTTTTCCCACTATTTCCATACTGTCAAAAAGCGGCGGACTAACTAATTGTCCTGTCACTGCAGCACGCAAGATCCCAAAAACCTGATTGGGTTTTAGACCGAGACGATCCACGAAGGCTCGCATTGGAGGCTCTGCGGTTGCGGGGGAAATATCAGGTAGAGGTTCAAGGATATTTATTGCTTCGTGGATGATATTGATAGATTGAGCAGCTGTCAAATCCTTTCCTATGAGATCAATTGGTTTTGGTTGAATTGACTTTTCAAAGAACCAGCCCGCGAAGGGCAGGCAATCGTCCAGGGTTACCAAACGCTCCCTGATTAGAGGGACAATTTTTTGCAATGTTTGGTCGTTCACCTCGAGACCTTCATCGCAAAAAATACGGCTTAATTCTTTGAGCAAGATCATTAGTCGAGAGGCGGCGAATGTGAGTTGCATTGAAATGGTCGAGTTTGGCAAAATCGATAGCTGCAGGAGAAGGGGTTAAATTTTGGATATCGAAACGGGCAATCATATCATCTAGAGTGAGAACATCACCTGTTGGAACACCCCAGCCCATCAGCGCAATCCAATTGAGCACACCTTCCGGAATATACCCCAAACCCTGTAAATCACTGACAAAGATCGAGTGACCATCCTTAATCGCTTCGACTGCCTCACGTTTACTCATTTTCCCTTTTCCGCTAGGTTTGAGGAAGACCGATAAATGAACGAACTGAGGTTCCTGCCACCCAAAAGCCTGAATGATATGAACATGCAGAGGCAGGGAAGGTAGCCACTCAGATCCTCGAATGACGTGACTAATTTCCATCAAATGATCATCCACCATGGCTGCCAAGTGATATGTCGGCAGACCATCAGATTTTAGCAAAACAGAATCATCAAGAGCAGAGTTTTCCGTGACGCTTGGACCTCGTAATAAATCCTGGGTGGTGATGCTCCCTTCCTTGGGCATTTTGAATCGAATTACATAGTCTTCCCCCACGGCAACGCGGCGCCTTCCTTCATCTGCGGCCAGGTTGCGACAGGTCCCATCATAGCGGGGATTTTGTTTATTTTTGATTTGCTCTTGCCGGACTTTTGCCAGCCGGGCAGGAGTGCAGAAACACGGAAAAGCATTTCCTAAACTCACCAATTTCCAAGCATATTCATAATATATCTCTCGACGTTCAGTTTGACGATATGGACCATATGGGCCACCCATAACCGGGCCTTCGTCGAAATTTATCCCGAGCCAATGCAGGCCATCGACCAATTCCTGCTCAGCACCCGGGACAAACCGTTTTTGGTCAGTGTCTTCAATACGCAAAATAAACTTCCCACCGAAACGACGAGCAAGAAGAAATGGATAAAGTGCAGAGCGAGCACTCCCTAGGTGCATTCGGCCGGTAGGTGAAGGAGCAAAACGCGTGCGCACAGGTATAGAATCCAAGTAATTCTCCGCTAAAATTCCAATGGTTTATGCCGCAAGACCACACTTTCCACCAAACCTATACCCAGCATCAAAGAGATCAAACCACTTCCACCGTAACTAATAAAGGGGAGTGGGACACCGGTGACCGGGATCAAGTTAAGGTTTACAGCGATATTTACAGCAGCCTGGAAGAAAATCAGGATGGCAACCCCGTAACAAATCAGGGATCCAAATGGGTCGCGAGCTAACCGAGCCGCCCGTAAGCAGCGATAAATGATGAAACCTATAAGTGCAAGCACAAATATGGTTCCAACAAACCCAAGTTCTTCGCCGATGACAGAAAAGATAAAATCATTGTGGCGGACTTTCATAAACCGCAGTTGTGTCTGAGTCCCGCTGCCATACCCCTTACCAACCCACCCACCTGAACCCAACGCTATCAATGCTTGAATAACATTATAAGTGGCTCCATTACGCGCACTCAAATCAGGTCGGAAAAAGTTAATAATCCGTTGTTGTTGATATATTTGGATGAAATTAAAAGCTATCACAGCCAGAATAATGCCTGAAAGGACCATTATTCCAAGCTGCTTTATTTCGAGTCCGCTTTCCCAACTCATCGCAGCCCATAAAACCATAATAACTATTACATTGCTTAGATTTGGTTGGATAAAAATCAACCCGGCAATAACCAAGAGTAATAATTAATCCTTTGACCATCCAGCGCCAGTTACGTGGTGCCTCATAATTTTTTGCAAAATAATTGGCCAAAGCCAAGATCACAACGACCTTGGCCAGTTCGGTCGGTTGAATAGAAACCAACCCCGTTTCAATCCAACGAGTAGCACCGAACCGAGCACCACCAATTACAAACAATAGAAGCAGAAATATCACAATTACTATATACATGGGAATAATCGCCCCCGACCAGAAGCGGTAATCTATTGCTGCTGCCAGAATAATTACTACAAACCCTATCCCACCAAAAATGATCTGGCGGGGAACAAGGGTCGCAAGGTTTTCGTTCCCTGCAATAGCCGAAAGAATCATAGTGACTCCAAAAACGAGAGCCACAATGACCGCCCCCAGGAGCCAGAAATCGAAATGCCGCCAAAAACCGCTACGAAACATACACTAGCGAGGGATTATCCCGCCGCACTCCCCGGTTCACGCCCCCTTCTACGACCGACACTCCGCAATGGAATATCAGCCACTAAACGTTGGGATCTTCCATCGTGAGCAACATTTATTTTTACTGCCGTGGGATCAATATCAATATGGCGAGAAATAGTTTCAATTAAATCATCTTTAAGAGATTCCAATTCGACCGGCGATAAATCGGTTCTATCATGGATCAATACCAATTGCAAACGTTCTTTAGCGCTGTTGGCGCTTTTCTTGCGTCCAAAAAGAAAATTCATCATGGTTTCCTTCCCAGGAGGCGCTGAAACAGATTTTGTGATTCAAGTTCCAAAAAGGGTACCTGCTCGCCAAGCAGCCGTCGGGCGATATTTTGGAATGCCTGTCCAGCTTTACATTTCCCATCCAAAGCAAGCGGTTGCCCTCGATTGGATGCCACAATTACATTTTCGTCTTCTGGAATAATCCCGACCAATTCAATTGCCAAAAGATCCAGCACATCTTCGACTGAGAGCATGTCTCCCCGTTTCACCATTGCCGGATCCAACCGGTTGATAATCAAAGCCGCGGGACCCTTTTCCTCTGCATCGAGGAGACCAATCACACGATCCGCATCGCGAACAGCAGAAACTTCCGGATTAGTCATTACGAGGACACGATCCGCGGCAGCGATTGCATTTTTAAAACCGCGTTCTATCCCAGCCGGAGAATCGATGATGATCCAATCTACCTCCTGGCGAAGTTCATCACATAACCGTACCATATCACTTGGTGAAATCGCAGTCTTGTCTCTTGTCTGGGCAGCCGGGATGAGAAATAAGTCAGGAAGGCGTTTATCACGAATCATGGCTTGATGAAGCCGGCAACGGCCCTCAATAACATCAACCAGATCGTATACTATGCGATTCTCGAGTCCCAAAACTACGTCAAGATTCCGCAATCCGATGTCACCATCAATACACGTGACTTTTTGTTCGCGGGATGCCAACGCCACAGCGATGTTTGCGACAGAAGTAGTTTTGCCAACCCCGCCCTTACCAGAAGCAATGGTCACAACTTGTGCTGCCATCTCACCGTCCTGTCATTTTTGCCAAGGTTCTGCCATGAGTTGACCATCCTTCAGGCAGGCTATCTCAGGTTGATTTTTCCCCTGTTTTTTCGGCGAGACAGCAATCTCACCGGCAATTCGTAACTGGGTGGGTACCAATTCCAGGGCGCAAACGACTGCTTTTTCATTACCCTGAGCTCCAGCGTGGACAACTCCCCTCAACCGTCCCCAAACTATCACACTGCCCCCGGCAACTATTTCTGCACCCGGGTTAACGTCCCCCATTACAACAACATTTCCTTCATAAAGAACCCGCCCTCCCGACCGCAGAGGTCCTTTGACCCAAATCGCTGCATCTTCTGGCAAATCTTGTGATGGAATTTTAGTATCCGCTGGCTGTGGTTTCGAGATTCGGGTAGCCAATCCAAGGTTTTGCGCGGTAGTTTCAGTTACTGGAGATTCGTTAAAACTGACCATAGCGTTATACCACGTTCCGAAAGTTGGTCACGTAGCGTTGATAATTCGGCTACCCGCAACTCGTTAACCCCGACATCAAGGACTACACGCGCTCCCTGGAAAAAAGAGGAACGTTTATCCACATTTTTAACGAATGCATCGACCAATTCTGGCCAAGATGCACCGTCCAAGGTTATTAATAATCCGTCCCGAATGCCTTTTATCTGAATTAATGAAGGCGTCTCGACCATAATTCTTGAAATTATACTGCCTTTTGAAGGATGTTCTTACTCATGTTTTGGAAATATAACAGCGCTTAAAATATATATTAAGTTGCTTTTAATACTGACTTACAAGAGAAATCGCCTGAGGTGGATAGATTTGTCCAGGTACCGGCGGCATCGGGTTGTATACCCAATCAACATCTACTATCCCAACTTTTATGCCTCCAATTCGACGTAGACCTTTATATGTCCCGCGCATTAATACATCTTCCATGGTCAAGGCCATTCCAAAGACTGCCAGTGAAACACCAACCGGTATTGCTTCCAACTCATTCGTGTAAACCGAAGTAGAGAAAAGTAAAGTACTTGCATCCAGGTCTTGAGTTTGAATTGCAGGGATAATGATCGGGAACCCATCTTCTGCAACGTAGGACAGAAATTTTAAATTATCAATCTTATTCACAAATCTGCGTGTCCAAAAATTAAGCACAACCTTTTCATCAGGTTTGGACCCGAATTTACGCGCCATCATCGTCTTAATGGCAGCAAAGATAACCGAATTCATCGGTAAGGGAGTTTTTCCAGTTTGCAGAACCAAATCCAAATAGTAAACAGTGTGTACACCAAAGTAGGCGTTATAACGAAACATGGGAATATTGTTATAGAAATCGTACTCCTGACCATCCTTAACTGCGTGTGTGAATGTCGCCTTACCTCTCCACAGATTTTTATCCAAGCTCATAATCAGGAATCCAATTTTTGGGTTTTTGAGGAGGTATTTCTTTGACATTCCCTCCGTAAATTGCCCAAAACACATTTGCGCTGGTCCGCATGCCATCAATGATGATAATAACGTAACATGTGGCAAGCCATCTGGTGATACCGTTGCGAGCAATCCCACTTTCATAGCGGGTTGGGTACTTTGGATGTCTTCAAGAGAAAAAGTCGTCACTGATTGGCGATGATTCATATCGACTCCCATTCGATTAATCACACGTGTAGTACCAGTCGCAAAAACAAGATCTGGTCGAACACCGGACCTTTTGGCAATTTCCACACAATCCTCAAGTTCGGCAGAAGTCAACAGAGGAGTATGTGCAAATATCCAATCCATGTCCAAGCGTTGATATTGATCGCGGCAAAGGTTATTAAATGCGCACAATTCCCATCGGGAAATATTATCACCAAGAGTCTTTACCAAGAAATACCCCAAAGCGTTCAAGTTCAATTCCGAGGTGGTTGCCCCCGGAATTATCGGAGTGCGAATCCAGATTTCAATTGGCGGGTTTTTTAAAAGGCCGTAATCTCTTATTAAACTAAGATTTTCAAATATTTTCTGGTTAGTCGCACCAGTATATTTTCGGTGAAGATCAGGTTCGAACAGTTTCAAATCGAATAAAACCAGGTCGGTATAGGGTAAAAGGCGTTCAAGAGTTATCGCTGAGGTCAATCCACACGTATCGAGAGCCGTAGCAATTCCATTTTCCTTCAGGGCGCGTAAGAGCAATTCGGCAAATTCAGGCTGAAATGTGGGCTCCCCCCCTGAAAGGGTAACTCCGCCGCCAGATTTTTCATAATATACCCTATCTTTCAACAATTCATGTAAAAGGTCTTCCACAGTTATTGTCTTCCCGATTATCTCCAAAGCGCCAGAAGGGCAGACTTCAACGCACTTCCCGCAAGATTGGCAAAGTTCCCGGTTGATTATTAAATCATTGTTGACCAAAGAAAGACAACCATTGGGGCAGGCTGCGAGGCAAGATCGACAAGCTAAACAACGGATTTTGAACCATTGAGTCTGAACACATGGGGAGATACTTTCTGGATTATGACACCAGGTACAGCTAAGAGGACAGCCCTTAAAGAAAACCGTCGACCGGATTCCCGGACCATCTTCCGTTGAAAGACGCTGCGTGTTTAAGATGAGCCCCGAATTCATTTCAGCATATGACTTTCGCGGGCAATTATTTCATTCTGTAGTTCGCGACCTATGGAGGTGAAATAAGCGTTATAACCGGTAACTCGTACCAAAAGATGGCGATAATTTTCCGGGTGTTTTTGCGCATCTCTAAGGAGACCAGCATCGATCATATTTACCTGAAGTGCAGAACCACCATTTTCGATGTACCCACGGATAAAGGCTTTAAATTTCTTTCGATGTTCAGCATCTCGTAAAATTGATGGATTGAATGTCATGGTATGGCTGCCCCCATTGGGTAAAAAATTCAGATAACCTTCCCAATCACCTTTTCCATCCAGAGCTTTTCCGCCGAGGACTTTACCCACTGAATTTACGTTCGCGGTCGGTCCATTAATATCTGCGCCATTGGACGGACACAAGGCATTCGATAGAAATTTTCCCTGGGGACGACCATCTGGACTAGCTGGCAAGATGTATGAATCGGCCACCCAGTAATTCCAAGATAACATTCCCGGGCGAAACTGTCGACCAGTGGATTTCGTCTTATACTTCCAGGTTTCGCCTGTCCACAACTCCATAACCTGTTGAGCGAGTGCATCAGCGTTGTCATCATCCCGTCCATATTTAGGAGCCTTATGGAGGGCGCGTGCCTGCAAAACCTCATGACCCACCCAGTTGTCCTTAAGTGCCTGCCGAAGGTCAGCAAGGGTACATAATTTTTGATCATAAACCAGATATTTGATCGAGAGCAAGGAATCCACAGTGGTGGCATAAGTCACAGCTTCTATTGTGACGTAACCCAACTCCGCGCCACCTTCGTTGATATCCAAGCCTTTCTTTGCGCAGCCCTTGACCAGACAGGAAACATATGGCGTGGGTATAAATCGGGCCCGGATTGATTTAGACTTTTCATAAAGGTCCACTATCATACAAATAATATGACGTGTTTGTGCCCCGTAAGCCTCCCAGAATTGCCCCCATGAATTGAATTTTGACGCGTCTCCGGTATTCGCACCCCAACGAGTTATTGGGTCTGTTTTTCCAGTAATACCATCCTTGTATGGAATCAAATCATAGCCGCCCGTTAACGTTAACTCTACGGCTTTCAGCAAATTCAGGTTGGCGTCTACAGTACCGGAGCGATCGTTTCCAACCATTGTATTTTCAAGGCACCCAACGGGGGCGTAATCGAAGACATTCGTTTCGTTGATCAGATCGGGAACATTGGATTTTTTAGCCTCGAGCATCATCCCCGCCATTGACCTTTCATCAAAGTTCAAAAGGAACGGAGATCCCTGACTGGATGCAATCATCTCAACCACCCGGTCCAGTAACTTATCGGGTGCATGGCGATGCAGCCGCACATTAGGTTTGGGTTCCAAAATTGGAGACATTTCATCAATAACATCCAGGAGAATGTACGTCAGGTCATTCGTCATATCTTGGCCAAGAAGTCCCATCCCCGCAATAGTGAATAGTTGGCCATAGCCAGCAGTAATTCCCTGGTTACCACCCGTCCGGATCATGCCATCGTACGCAGTGTTGCAATGCATCCAAAAGCATTTTAATATTTCCTTTCCAAATTCCGGGTCCATGCCTTCCTTGACCGATTTTTCCCAGAGGGGAAACAAATACTGGTCAAGACGACCAAACGATACCCCCGGTCCAGGGTAATTTTCGTCCGCCATAATTAACATGTGACTGATCCAGAGGGATTTCAACCGCCTCCCAGAAATTTTGGGGCGGTTCCCATGGGATGCGAGTTAACATTTCAGCCATCTGGTGCAATTCTGATCGACGACCCGAATCCCCTTCCGACTGAGCAAGACGATCGCATTCCCTGGCATACTCGGCAGCCAGGTCGCGGGGCATTGTCGCGGCAGTCATCATTGCTCGCAATTCTCCGCCCTTTTTTCCATTGCGTTCAGACTCTGGCAAACCCAAGAGCGCGGCCTCAATTTCTGAATAAACTGCTTTCCAACCTTCGCGAATAATCCGTCCATAGTCGGGAATTAGGTGCCCGGAGGTCGCTCCAGCATTGCCATATCCATGGTTGTGGAACCAAAGCGTGGCACTACGAGCGCCCTTCGGACCGTAAACAAGGTTATCACGCTCTCTAGTCTCTTTTTTAGTCATACAGGCTGAAGTTTGGATGTTAAAGCGCGCTCCTGCTAAAAGATCTCCAGGTAATATCTCCCGTGGAAGGTAATGTACCATCACCTCCTTATTAAACCAGGCTCGTCGTTCGGGAAGAGACAACTCCCAAAAATCAAGAGAAAGTGTCACGGGGCGGGCGACTTGATTGAATGAAGATCTAAAAGTCTGCAGGAAGGTATATGTCTCGGGGACAATATAAAATGCCAATTCGTTGTATTGAAAATCCCATGGTGTCCCGGTACTCCAGGAAGTATATTCATTGTTCCAAGCACGATTAACTCCCTGGAAATAATATTCACGAAGCCATTTAATTCGAGGAGAAAGATTTTCAGGCTTTTTAATTTCATAGCGAGGCTTTTCAAGATCCACAGATATCATTATGATTCTCCTTTCAAGTAAGTTTCACTATGCTTTAGCATTTCGATCATAATATTCCGGGCACTATTTTCGTTCATGTGATCAAAAGCATCAACCAGCCGGACATGGTACTGGGTAACCTCTTCAACAACCGGGGTCCCGCAATATTTGTAAAAAAATTTTCCCATTAAATTTGTATATACCCTTTTGAAGGAATTAATAACAAGTGGATATACCAAATTTCCAGAGGCAATGGCGACCGACAGGTGAAAAATGAAATCCGTATCTGTGAGAATTTTTGGATTATTATTCTCCCGATCCTTCTCCATACAAACTAACTTATGAAACTCATCCATTTGATCCGATGTCCAATTCGATGCAGCCAACCGTGCAGATTCGGTTTCGATTATGAGGCGCATATCTAGGAGGCTTTGCAGAATGGAACTATCAAGCTTACCGTTTTTGTAAACCAGCAATGAAGATAAAATGGCCAATGATCCAGAACGGCGATAATCACTGACAAATACCCCCCTACGAGGAACAATTTGGACCAAGCCTTTTAAATCCAAATCCACCAGAGCCTCGTGGAGAACTGGCCGGCTAACTCCAATCTTCATGGAAAAATCCCGCTCAGACGGAAGACGTTCGCCGATTTTAAGTTCACCTGACAGAATTAAAATCTTCCAAGCGATCTACACAAATATCTTTAATACTTTTTATCTTTATCGCTTCGATATTGTTTTGCATGAATATTCCCAGGCGATCTGGTAAAACCACCAGCCAATACTCATACTATAGCATGTTTCAAAAGGAGGCACAAGTCGTCATTCTATAAACACCAAAATAATTTAGGAAATACCTGTCAAATAATTGATTGTTCCGAACTTCCGAACCAAAACCCGTACCTTCCCATGAAGTCAACCCTCTGGTAAAATCAGCCCCCGGAGCGTTGTACCCTTCGCTCCTCCATCCCAAATCAAGAAAGGGCTTGAAAATGAAAGTATTACTTATCAAGGACGTTTATAAACTTGGACGCGCGGGGGACGTAAAGAAGGTCGCAGATGGTTATGGCAGGAATTTTCTGCTCCCGCAGAAGATGGCTGTACTTGCAACCCCAGGTGCAATCAAAACAGCAGAACGCATCCGATCAAAAGCTGCAGAGAAGCGCATCATTCTAAACGATGAAATGAGCGTGGTTGCCAAAGCTCTGGAAAAGGTCCAATTATCCTTTGGCGCAAGAGCCGGAGAAACCGGCAAATTGTATGGATCCATCACCTCGCAGGAAGTGGTGGACGCACTTCAAAAGAAGACGGGTTATGGATTAAAGCGGCAGCAATTGGATATGCAACCTTTGCGTATATTAGGTGATCACACAGTTCGAATTCGCCTAACAATGGACTTGATCCCGGAAATCAAAGTAACCGTTTTTCGTGAGGGTGAGGCAGAACCCAGCCTGCCAATCGAAGAAATTGCACCCAAGGCAGGAGAAGAGGTAATTTCAGAAAAACCGGTTGAGCTGCCAGTTGAGACCGACACTAGTAGTGCACCTGAAGCTTAATTCCTTGAAGAGAAAAACAATCATGATCACCGGTCCATTCAAAAAGGGGTACCGGTGATTTTTCTTTAGTTATTATGGCAGATACAATTGGACTGCAACTCAAACAAGCGCGAGAAGCCAAAAACCTGACCATTCAGAAAGTAGTGCAGGTAACTCATATCCGAGCTCCTTATATTGAAGCCATCGAAGCAGACGATTTTGATTCCTTGCCTTCTCCAATTCAAGCGCGTGCTTTTCTAAAGTTATATGCAGAGTTTTTAGGAACCTCACTTGAAGAGGCAATTGCCCGCCAGCGAAATGGGGTTGCAGATCAATCTTCATCACTTTCGTCATCATCCCCTCTGCCAATCCAAATTCCAAGTTCTGAACATGGAATGGGAAATGTCCCTGGCAGGAATTCAATACCTCCAATGCTGGGTTGGTTAAGAAAGCTATTTAGCCAGCATAACCACTCCATTCCAGCGATAAAAAAAGAAACCAGACCAAAGGAACCTGAAGATTTGATCGAGGAAGAAGTTCCCCTGAAACAGGTGGTTTTAAAGGAAACACCATTAGCAGGAGTAACTCCAGGCGTCAAGCCTGATAATTCTCATTCCCAAATGATCTTTATATCAATCGGGAAAACGCTGAAACAACGACGTGAAAGCTTAAGCCTGACACTGGATGAAATCGAACGTCATACTCATGTTCGAAAACATTATCTTGTAGCACTTGAAGCTGGAGAGTATGCGAGTTTACCATCGTCGGTTCAAGCACGAGGTATGTTAAGCAATTATGCTCATTTCCTAAACCTTGACATTGATTCCATCCTGCTCACATTCGCTGATGGATTACAAGCTCAATTATCGGAACGACAGGTTCGTTCGGTCCTAAATTCCAATAATTCTTCTTCGAAATACTCATCAAACAAAAACCTGCCAATAAAAATCCCAGCCATAATTCGCCGATATATCTCAGTCGACATTATTGTAGGAGGCGGGCTGGTAGTACTTCTCGTCACCTTCGCCATTTGGGGTACCAGTCGTATCATCAATCTGCGTTCCGGATCGACACCTCAACCAAGTTTGCCACCCATGCTTAATATATTGAATATTCCCACGGAACTAACCACCGCCACACCAGAGCTGATAACTACCGGTAAATGGATCCAGCTCGGAGGCAGTCGCAGTAGTCGAAACGCTAGATGTCACTCTACTTGCTTCGGGAAATGGACCAGTACAAGTCGTCGTCATTGCCCAGAACGAGGCCTACGTGCGTGTTACAGTGGACGGAAAAATCCAGTTTGAAGGGCGCGTGTCAGCCGGAACAGCATACCCTTTTGATGGTAATGTTCAGATTGAGGTTCTAACCGGAAATGGCCGAGCCATCAGTATTTTATATAACCAGAACAACCTGGGCCCCATGGGCGACGTCGGCCAGGTAGTGGATCGCATATATACTACTAACGCGATCCTGAATCCAACCGCAACCTTTACCGCGACTCCTTCCATTACGCCAACTCCAACCATTACCCCACGGCCATCCGCCACTTTGCGACCATCTCTAACACCGCGCCCGAGCTTAACCCCGCGGCCCTCGCCTACCCCAAATGAGTAATCCCTTAATGTGGGGGATTAATTAATTCCCATCCGAATTTTTAATAATCCCGAAAGTCTTAATGTTATGAATAGAAAAACCTTCCACATGACTTCACTTGGCTGCGCCAAAAACTCGGTTGATTCTAACTCAATGGCGCAAATGCTTGAACGCAACGGATACGTGGGTGTAACTGCACCCCAGCAAGCAAGCATATTGATCGTCAATACGTGCGGGTTCATCGGACCTGCCCGCGAAGAATCATATTCCGCACTGCATGACCTGGCAGAGACCAAACGCCCAGATCAGTTGCTTATTGCAGCAGGATGCCTGACCCAACGGTATGGGGCAGAAGTAGCCAGGAAGGTCCCAGGGGTGGATGGGATCCTTGGGACTCGCAGATGGATGGATATAGTCCAGGTGGTGCAAAGCCTTCGTCGTAATTCTCAACGCCAAACCGGTTCAGGGTTACTCCCCGAAGTTCTTTATCACATACCCGAAACCCCAACAATTGGTACAGATGAAAATGGTGTGCTACGAGCATCCATTGCAGGGGTAAGCGCATACCTAAAAATTGCGGACGGATGCCGACGACCCTGCGCATTTTGCGCCATCCCTCTTATCAAAGGTACAACTGTCAGCCGTCCGCTCGAAACGATTATTGATGAAGCTCGTCGCCTAAAAGATCGGGGAGTACGTGAACTGGTTCTGATCGCACAGGATACGACCGATTACGGACACGATCTTGGTATGAAAGACGGGCTGGCTACCCTGTTGGAAAAAATCACCAGCGCAGTCCCGGACATGGACTGGATCCGAATTATGTATGCATTCCCAGGATATGTGACAGACCACCTCATCGACGTGATGGCAAGCCACCCTCAGGTGCTGCCTTACCTAGACATCCCTCTTCAACATGCCGACCCCGCGACGCTAACCCGGATGCGCCGCCCAGCCAACATTGACTGGGTAAATACCACAATCGCAAAAATGCGCTCAAAATTGCCGAACCTGTCCATCAGGACGACATTCATCGTCGGGTATCCGGGGGAGACGGACAAGGAGTTCCAGACGCTTTTGGATTTTATAGAGGAAATGCGATTCGACCGGGTGGGGGCATTTCAATTTTCATTCGAAAAAGGAACATTTTCCGAAGCACTTGGAGATCCCATCCCATCCGCCGTCAAAGAAGAACGCTACCAAAAATTAATGGAACTACAGCAGGCTATTTCCCTCCAGATCAACCAATCTTTCGTGGGGCGAACCCTGGATGTTTTAGTCGAAGGCGAAAAGGATGGAATAGCAATCGGCAGGTCGTACCGGGATGCGCCGGAAATCGATGGGATGGTGTTTGTAGAGGGAAAAGCTGAAATTGGGAGTATAACCCCGGTAAAAATCAGCGGGGCGATGGTTTATGACCTCACTGGAACCCCAGTAACTCATCCAATATACGGAGGATGATACACTGAAAATCATGTTAAGGGGTTGGAGATGGCTGTTTCGGTCGGAGGGGCGACTGTGGGTGGGATTTCAGGTAGGAGGTACTTCAGTGGTGGAAACAGGCGTCTCGGTTGAGGGGGTTCCCGTATCGTTGGAGTCGCAGTCCCTTTCGGGGTGGGACGCCGCATGATTATCACTACTACCACCATTACATTGGTTGTGCACTGCAGTGGCCGTAGGGTATGCAGGCATTATTTAATGGGTTGCCCACCTTGAAAAGGCAGAGATATACTGCTCCTCCGCTTTACAATATTGCCCGGCAGCGACATATTGATCAGCCAACTTCAGAGTGGCAGCCACCCAACGGCTGGTAGCGCTTAGGCAGGATGAATCCGTCATATTCGGATACGAGTCCATGACCTGAGCGAAAAAGTTCTGAGCCTGGACCCAGTCCTGATCCCAGAAGCTGGCACCAATGATGTATAGACGGGCATACGTGCGTAAACTTTCTGCATTTGCATCCAGGTTGCCAGTGCCCACATAGTGCTCAGCGAGGGTCAGATCATATATCCCGCCCTCAAGGTTGGCATCCGCGCACGCACCTGTAATTTTTGCAACCCCACGCTGGCGCAAAGCCATGTAATACATACCATCGACCTGGGCGGTCTGGAAGTCCGGATATTCCTTGCGCAAGGAGTCAAGATTGGTGATGGCACCACTCCAATCACCAGCATTCAAAATCTGCTGGGCAGTATTAAATATGTCCTGCGCACCACGTAAATCAGGAGTGGGAGAAACGACCGGAGTCGGGGAAAATTCCGGGGTGGGGGTAGCATTTATGTGCATCATCAGGTCTGAATATGCCGTAACAATGCCCGGATAATTTAAGTCATTGGTAATAACAAAATTAAAATATTTTTGGGCAAGTTCGAAATTCCCCTCGTTGTAGGCTTGCATTCCCAACTGGAACTGCTCATCGAGCTGCCCAGCGACCTGAGTATTTTGTGCTGCAACTCTTTGACCCATGCCAGATCCATATCCAGCCAAAAGGCCAAGCGCAAGGATAGCCACCACACATATCCCGACCAACCAGCGAGGAAATTTCATCCTGGATTCTGAGACGGGAGGATCCGATATGGTTCCCCCCAAGAGGAAGGTGTGGTTGAGTGTCTTTCAGGTCGGTTTCAGGCATGCGGGCGATTATACCTCATGATTAAAGGTGAAGAAGAAGACGAGCTTCCTTCCAGATAAAGGGCAAGGCTGCAGCAGCTCCAAAAAACAGGGCTACCACTGCAGCGAGTATTGGCGAGAGAGGGCAGGTAAGTTATTACTCCATAAGTAACCGCCCCTCCGACCACAGCGGCGAGCAGGGAGCGAACGATTGTACCCTGCAGATTGAACAAACCTGGAAATTTCCGATCCTGGAGGGAGAGTAAAACAACCGCCTGGGTGGTGAAGGTGAGGGCGGCTGCCAGGGGAATACCAGGCAGACCGATAAAGGTGGAAAACAGCCAGGCAAGAAGGATAAACGAGACCACCTGAATGAATGCTGCGACAAGGGGGATACGTGTATTCTGGTTGGCATAGAAGGAGCGGACAGCAGTCTCAAGCCAAGCGTCACCCAGCAAGCCAAATAAGAATGCCCAAGTGCACCAGGTTACCAGATCAAGCTGCGAGGTTTCGTAACCGAAGAAACCGGCGACCAGCGAACGAATAGCAACTGCCAACAAAGCAGCGGCCGGGAGACTGAGCGCCAGCATTACCCGAAGAGCACGGTTCACGGTGTCGCGGAAAGCATCAGGTTGGGCGCGATCGATAAACCCAGCCAGGGTTGGCAAAATGGCAATTGCTATGGCTGTCCCGATCACCGTCTCGGGTACCTGCTGGATGGTCCAGGCGAGATTCAGGGCGCCGACGCCGACCCCGCCGAAACGGGAACCAAGGCTATCACGAGCGACAAAATATGCCTGGATGCTCGCCATGGTAAGGACACGCGGCCAAAGAAGAATAAGAACACGCACTACGCCGGGGGTCCTCAAGCCAATGACCGGTCTCCAGCGAAATCCGAAATGGATGAGCCCCGGGACCTGAATCAGAAGGTGCATGGCAGCTCCCAAAATGACACCGTAAACCATGCCATATAGGCCCAAACCAAAAGCTGGCAGGGTAAGGGGACCAAGATGCAACCCCACGGTGGGAGTGAGAACAGTAACACCGAAAATTTGGCCGAGGTTATAAAAAATGGGAGCCAGGGCGGGAAGCAGAAAATGCTGGTTAGCCTGCAACGCCGACATGACCAGCCCGCTGATGGAAAAAAGCAAGATGGCGAACAGATCGAGACGCATGAGGGAGACGGTCAGAGCCTGATTTGCAGGGGTGAAACTGGGGACAATAATATAACGGACAAGCGGTTCGGCAAAAATTATGATGACAACCGACACAGCCGCAGTAAGCAGGAAAGCCAGATTAAGTACACGGGAGAACAAATCCCAGGCAGCCGAGCGACCATCACGGTCCAGATATTCTTTGAGGACAGGGATGAAGGCAACACCCAAGGCGCCTCCGGAAAGGAGCGCTGATAAATAATCAGGGATGTTATTGGAGGCACCAAAAATCCCCATCCCCTCCAGTCCAACCACTTTATTAAAAAGCATGGCCTTAACAAAGGCCAAGTCCCTTGTCAAAGGTAAAGAAAAACGCAAGCATGAACGAAATGCGGGTGAGGCTCGAAAGTTTACGCATCAAGAGCCGGCCCTATTCGAGTGCTCCAATTTCTTTTTCAACGGCTTCCAATATTTCCCCCGACCTCACCAAGGCTTTCATGGCATTATGATCGGGATAGAGGGGGCGATCCTCTTCAAGATGGTCGACATGCTTTCGAATGACTTCACGGGCTTTTTGGGTACCCTTGCCAGGAGTAAATGTGCGGAAATCCAGTGCCTGCGCAGCCGCCATGAATTCGATGCCAAGAATCCCCCAGGCATTATCCAGGATCTGCCCGTTTTTGAGGGCGGTATTCATGCCCATGGATACAAAATCCTCCTGGTCGGCTGCGGCGGGGATGGACTGGATGCTGGCAGGAGCAGAAAGAATACGCTGCTCGACAATGAGATGGTCGGCGGTGTACTGGCTAAGCATCAACCCGGAATAAAAACCGGGGTTATGAGCCAGGAAATCGGGCAACCCTGCCGAAAGAGCCGGATTTGTCAAACGGTTCAGGCGGCGTTCAGCCATAACACAAACCATGGTAACGGCTATGCCGGCCATGTCCATAGGAAGAGCGACGGGAGAGCCCTGAAAGTTGGCACCGGTAAGGGTCAGTTTCAGGTCTGGGATGAAGATGGGATTATCGCCCACGCCATTCAGCTCGATCTCCACCTGAGAGCGGGCGTAAGCAATGGCATCACGGGCGGCACCGACGACCTGGGGTGTGGAGCGCATGGAGTAGGCATCCTGCACCTTGGTCTTCATTTTCCCAGTGGTCAGGTCAGACCCGGCAACGACTTTCATCAGATTTTTGGCAGACAGCCACCGCACCTTTGAACCCGCGCAATTCGTGAAGCATGGAATTGTAAGGTTTCAAATTTCCCAAGAGGGCCTCGATGGACATGGCAGCGGCAATCTCAGCCTGTTTGAGGAAGCGCTGCATGTCGTAAATGTGCAAGGCAGACATGGCAGTGAGGAGGTTGGAGCCGTTTATGGCAGCCAGACCGTCACGTGCCTGGAGCCCGGGGACAGGAATGCCGGCACGCTGCATGGCTTCGCGACCCGGGGAGGCGTTCGCCCTTGAAGTAGGCTTCCCCCTCCCCCAAAAGGAGGAGCATGGCTTGTGCCATGGGAGCAAGGTCACCGGAGGCACCGACCGAACCTTTATTGCAAACCACCGGAGTAACCCCCTGGTTGAGCATCTCGACAAGGGTAAGGGTTATCTCGGGGCGGCAGCCTGAATTCCCGTGGGCATGAACATTGATACGCCCGGCTAGAGCAGCCCGAACCTGCTCCTGAGGCACCGGATCACCAATGCCGGCGGCATGGTTATAGATGAGATATTTCTGAAATTCCTTGACCTGCTCGTCGGAAAGGATCTTCTCGGAAAACTCGCCGATGCCGGTGTTGGTGCCATACATGGTCTCATGGGCAGCGAGTTTCTCTTCCAACATGAGGCGACAGACCCGGATGCGTTCAAGGGCAGCGGGTGCCAATTCCACTTTTTCACCGAAGCGGGCGATGGCGACGAGTTTTTCGATGGTGAGGGAAGATCCGTCGAGGGTAATGGTCATTAACTACTCCTTAGAAATTCAAGTCCCTTGATTTTACCCCATCGGGAGAGACAGAAGTCTCATTCCGATAAATGGTGATCTGCCAAAATTCCTGCGCGAAAACGACTACAAACGAATGAGAGGACTTAAGGTCTTTATTTTAGATCATGCAATCGAGTGCGATTGCTGGCGGGATTTACCCCGCGGATTTGCATCAGCGGGGCGGCCATCCCCAAGAGGTTCCCTAAAGAACTGGGACAAAGTACACTGCTCATATTGCCGTGTCGCCGTCTCGGTTCAGCAGATGTTTTCGTTTTCCATCTGGAGTATATATTGACCTGATTGTATAACTGAGGTTTTTCCGGATCCTGGTATGAACAACAAAGGAAAAATAATGCGAAAGACGGTTTCATTTTTGATCCAGGGTTCATTTTAGTGAAAAGTGCAATTTTGATGCATTTTGCTGCATTTTCATGACTTTTCGATGAAATATGCGCACTTTTCGATAAAAAGAGTAAAAACGAATGTTTTCGCCGGAGTCGCAGGGAGCGGAGACCACACAAGCCAGACTACAAAGGAAAGTCCCTCATCTGTGAGGTTCGAATTAATGCCACACCGGGGGCCAAGTACGCCTCCGCTCCTCTGTTTTCGGAGGACAAGCGGCAACGGTGTTCCATAAAATAGATCTAGGTATATTCATTAAAAAGCTTTGATAAACCATTGCCGAAGACTATGTGAGCAAATGCAAATATATATTAGCACGTATGTTCTGGTTTGTCAATCAAGTCCAATCCCACACATAAAAATGCAGGAAATGCTTTAAGGCTCGTCTGAATATTGTATGAGAAACGTGGGAATAATATTGACTTCCTACACAACCTAAATATAATTGCTTTTTGCAACTATTGGCAAAGGAAACAATCATATGAGCTCCCCACAACAAACGGCAGCAATCGTGATGGACAACGTGCCCCTTTTGATGCGGATCCTGCGGACAAAATTCCGGGAAAAGCGGACGGGGAGCATGTCGATGGTGCAATTCAGGACACTGACCTTCGTGAATACCAACCAAGGAGCTTCCCTATCCGCCACTGCAACAGCCATCGGGTTGAGCCTGCCCTCAATGTCAAAACTGGTGGATGCCCTGGTCAATATGAACCTGATCAAGCGCGAAATGCACGGGGAAGACCGGCGGAAAATCTGCCTGTCGCTGACTGAAAAAGGCAAAAGCGAGCTGGACGAAGCTTACCAGCATACGCAAACCTACTTCACCGAGAAATTCTCAGAGCTCACGGAAAAAGAGCGAGGCCAGATCGAGACCGCAATGGACGTTATGAAGAAATTATTCATGCTAGAACAAAAATCAAATATTCCTGAACCGTAATAAAGGATGTAATACCGGTGTAAAAGCCATGACCACAAAGGAGTGAATAAAATAAAATGGATAAAGAGTATTCCCTGTTCGGGAAAAATGTTGCCTATAAGTGGATCGTCCTGAGCGTTACGACGATCGGAGCACTGATGGCTGCCATCGACAGCACCATCGTCGTCCTGGGGCTGCCCGATATGATGGTTAAGCTACACGCAGACCTGATCGAGATGATCTGGGTGATCATGGGATATATCCTGGTCAGCACGGTATTCCTGCTGACCTTTGGCAGGGTGGCAGACATGTTCGGCAGGGTGCGAATGTACAACCTGGGATTCGTCATTTTCACCATAGGCTCGGCGTTATGCGGTTTTTCAGCCAATGCAACCGAGTTGATCCTTTTCCGCCTGGTACAAGGCAGCGGAGCAGCAATGATGGTGGTAAACAGCGTGGCGCTGATCACGGAGGTTTTCCCAGCGAACGAACGGGGCAAGGCGCTGGGAATCAACGCAATCACGTTCTCCATAGGAGGGGTAGCGGGACCCATCCTGGGCGGACTGATCCTGACATTAGCCGACTGGCGCTGGATCTTCTTTATCAATGTACCAGTGGGGTTAATCGGAGCAATCTGGGGATACCGGGTGCTGCGTGAGATGTCCGAAAGGAAAAAAGGGGAGCGATTCGACGCGATCGGGGCAGCCAGCTTCAGCGTAAGCCTGCTGTCCCTGCTGATCGCATTGACGCTGGGAATCGAGTACAGTTTCACATCGACCCCAATCGTGGTGCTGTTCGCAGTGTTCCTGGCGGGAATGAGCCTTTTCCTGTGGTGGGAGCGGCGCGCCAACAACCCTGTGCTCGATCTAACCCTGTTCAACAACCGAGTCTATAACTTCTCGGTACTATCGGCAATGATGCAGTCGCTGGCTCTGTTCGCGGTAAATTTCCTGATCGTCTTTTATTTGCAGGGGGTGCTGGGCTACGATCCATTAAAGGCAGCGCTACTGCTGATCCCCCTGCCGGTGATGACATCGATCATCGCGCCGTGGGGCGGCAACATCGCGGACAAAATCGGGGCGCGCATCCCGGCAACCGTGGGACTGCTAATCCAGGGGGCAGCACTGCTGTGGTTCACAAGAATCACGCCTGCCATGCCCTACTGGCAGATCGCGATAGGCCTCGGGTTTATGGGATTGGGCGGAGGACTGTTCTACCCGCCGAACACCAGCGCGGCAATGAACGCAGCGCCAAAAGGCAGGCTGGGAATCGCCTCAGGAACGCTAGCGACACTGCGGCAGGCGGGGATGGTGACCAGCTTTGCGCTGTCCCTGGCAGTAGCGGCAAGCAGCCTGCCTCGAGATGTAATGATGCAATTGTTCGTAGGTACCAATGTGGCAATGGGTTCGGCACCGATGGAGGCTTTCGTGACAGGGATGCACAGCGCATTTTGGGTTTCCATAGTATTAGTCCTGATCGCGGCAGGAATCTCATTCGTGAGAGGCAAGGAAGACAGGAAGGCAATGACGGAAGAAGGCGGGAACCAGGTGAGGGAGAATGTGGCAAAGTAACCAATAGTAATAGTTGAGGGGAAAGGTTAAAAAGTAATATTTTCCTTCCTTGAAGATATAAGGTTTGGCATATGAACCCCCATCGCCTTCGGCACCTACCCTGACGGGTACAAATGTCCCCCAAATCCGACATTGAGATTTTGTTTGATTATCAAAGGTTTGGTTGTCGTATTTGGGGGAGGACACCCTGGTAGAACGATTGTGAATTCGGTGTAATTGAGATGATAGAAATGCTAAATATCAGAAGATGGTAATGCGATGAAACTCTTTTGAATTCGCTGTTTCGGGGAATGAATGTTACCGGGAAAAGAACCCCCACCGCCTTCGGCACCTCCGCGGTACAAGTTCCCCCAAATCCGACATTTAGATTTTGTTTGATTAACAAAGATTTGGTTGTCGTATTTGGGGGAGGCTAAGAATTGGTTGTTTACTAGTGTAGAATCAATTTATGCCTGCTAAAAGAACCACTGCTTCAGGGTACGACCACGCCAAATTATTGAGAAAAGAACCCACTCCTGCTGAAATAAAATTGTGGGAGTATATACGGAAAAATAATCTGGAAGGGGTTTATTTTAGAAGGCAGCATGCAATTGGAAAGTACGTCACTGATTTTTGCGCACCCAAGGCAAAATTGATCATTGAACTTGATGGAAGCCCTCATGTCGAGAATGGCGAGTATGACAAAGAAAGAACTAATTATTTGGAGAAGAAAGGATATAAAGTGATCAGATTTTGGAATAATCGAGTTATGACCGACATCGAGGGGGTGCTGGATGATATTTCCGACCAAATGAAACCATAACTGCAACCATATAAGTAATATTTATCGTACTAATGGATACCTATATTTCATTGTTGAGAGGCATTAACGTCAGCGGGCAAAACAGGATAATTATGCCGGAGCTTAAACGGTTATACGAATCGCTCGGCATGATCCACGTGGTGACGTACATCCAAAGCGGGAATGTGGTTTTCGATTATGCAGAGAAAGAGACCAGCAGAATTGAACTAATTATTGAGGCAGGAATTAAGAAATTATTCGAAAGCGATGTGCGGGTGATCCTGCGCGATAAGAATGAATTGGGGAAGATCCTGAAGAGTAACCCATTCCTGAGTGATAGAAATGCGAATCCAGATCAACTATATGTCACGTTTTTATCTGACACACCATCTGACGTGGTTTTAAATAATTTGACATCCCCAGCCCCTGTCCCCCGCCCTTCCTCGACGCCCCATGGCGCCGATATTGCTGATGGCGGCTTGAAGCCGCCTCAGCTTGGGACGGGGGAAAAATATATCGCAGATGAATTTATAATAAGGGATAAAGAAGTCTATCTATTCTGCCCCAACGGGTATGGGAAGACAAAATTCTCGAACACCTTTTTCGAGAAAAAGGTAAAGGTTTCAGCAACAACCAGGAACTGGAAAACCGTGAATGCTTTGTTCGAGATCGCCGAGCGGAGATGAATATGGATGAAAAATTAATGACCACGCGCAAAGAAACCGATTTGTTTGGCGCAATCGAGGTGCCGGCAGATAAATACTGGGGGGCGCAGACACAGCGGTCGCTCGAGAATTTTAAAATCGGTGGCGAACGACTACCGAGACCCATGATCCGGTCAATGGGAATCGTCAAGCGCTGTGCAGCCATCGCCAACGTAAACATGAAAACCCTCGACGAGGAAATCGGGAATGCCATCGCCGAAGCTGCGATGGAGGTGATCGACGGCAACCTGGATGACAACTTCCCGCTGGTGGTCTGGCAGACCGGATCAGGAACCCAATCGAACATGAACGCAAACGAGGTGATCTCGAACCTGGCGATCAAAAGACTGGGGGGAATAATGGGTTCCAAAACGCCGGTCCATCCAAACGACCACGTCAACCGAAGCCAATCTACCAACGATGCCTTCCCGACCGCGATGCACATTGCCACCGTCGAACAGCTGGAACATGAACTATTACCAGCGCTGGAGCACCTGCATAAAGCTCTTTTCGATAAGTCAAAGGAATGGAAAAAGATCATCAAGATCGGTCGAACGCACCTGCAAGACGCCACCCCGCTGACACTGGGGCAGGAGTTTTCGGGATACGCGGAACAGATCAAATTGGGAATGGAAAGGATCAACGACAGCCTGAAGAGACTTTATCCCCTGGCAGAGGGAGGCACCGCGGTAGGCACCGGACTGAACTCAAAGCCAGGGTTTGGAGAACAATTCGCCAAGGAAGTGGCAAAGTTTACAGGCCTCCCGTTCCGCTCAGCGCCGAACAAGTTCGAGGCACTGGCAACCCACGACGCCATGGTGGAAATTTCAGGGGTTTTGAATACCCTGGCAGCAAGCCTCAATAAAATCGCCAATGATATCCGCCTGCTGGCTTCAGGTCCGCGCTCGGGGTTCGGGGAAATCTCCCTGCCAGAAAACGAACCGGGATCTTCGATCATGCCCGGAAAGGTCAACCCGACGCAATGTGAAGCAATGAGCATGGTATGTGCACAGGTAATCGGGAACCACACCACGGTCACATTTGCCGGAGCGCAGGGGCACCTGGAACTAAATGTTTTCAAACCGGTGATCGCCTATAACGTGCTGCAGTCGATCCGCCTGCTGGGGGATGCGGCGACGAGTTTCACGGATAATTGTGTTGCAGGGATCGTACCAAACCTCGACCGGATCGCCGAGTTATTGGAGAAATCGCTGATGCTGGTGACGGCCCTGACCCCGCACATCGGGTACGACAAGGCAGCGACCATCGCGAAGCTGGCATTGAAGCACGGAACAACCCTGAGGGAGGAGGCAGTGGGTGGTGGTTTTGTGAGCGAGGAGGAATTCGACAAGTACGTGAGACCGGAAGATATGATCCATCCGAAATAAGCGAGCATAACGGCTTAAATGATAACCACAAAGGCACCAAGCCACAAAAGCTTCACAAAATGGTCGATCAATTCAATCTTTAATTTCCAAGAGCAGGTGGTAAATTGCTCCAAATATTGAGAATGCTCCCCCTATGAAAGTCATGGGGAGAGCACGGAGATCGAGCTATTTGGCTAGCTATTACAATTAATTCGTTATGCCGTAGGGAGTGGGGTCGATGATCTCGGGGATGCCATCTCCATCTGAATCCGTCCAACCAAACATAACATAGGGAATCCAATCCTGGGTGCCCAAGCCATCCGGTCCGGTTGCAGAAATACTGGGCCAATTATCCATCATGCCAAAAAGGTGGCTGAGTTCATGGTTGAAATCCATCCCGAGACCACCCACCAAATCGCCGGGATCGGCAATACTGGAATAAATATTCATTATGCCATTTTTATTCCCCGACCCACAACCCTGGAGAGCGACCCCCCCACCGGATTCAATAACTCCAGAAAAAACCCGGTGCACCAAAGTACCGTTGGCATCCAGGTCGATCTGCATAAGAAAGTCGTAAGCAGAAGGATCCTTGCCTGTAAGGGACAGCACCTGGGCTGCAGTGAGGAAATCGCCGGGCGAAGGAGGCGGAGACACATATGCTGCGTCAGCCGTAACCTGCATGAAAGGCTGGGATTGACCATGGCTGAGAGCAAAACTTGCATACAGACCGTTCAACCAAGCAACCACCTGTGGGACTTTTGCCAAAGCCGTGCTTTTATCGATCCCGGTGTTGCCATAATCGACGAATATAGTCAGGACGCGGAAGGCTCCAGAGGGGCGGCAAAGTACCCAATTATCTCCCCCAGTGCGATGGGCAGGATCGGCATAGGGAGCGTTACTCCAGGTGTAGTGAGTATCGTCAAATAAATCAATGTAGTAGCGAGTGCCTTGATAGTAGGCGTCTCCGATCCAACGAGACATAGCGGGGTTCTGGGAAGAGTCGAAGCGATAGACCGAAGGCTTTGGGATGACAACCTTAAAGTTCTCCTGGATAAGTTCGGAAATACGGCGCTGGGCTCCGGCTAAATCCAGGGGAGGCGGCGTGGCGGTAAAGGCAGCCAGCCCTGTTACCGTGACTTGAACAGTCGCCTCGGCGAACTGCTTATCACTTGTCATGGCAGTGACGACCAGGGTGTACTGCCCGCCTCCATTCGCCGGAATCCAAGGTATCTCACCGATGAACGGCGATATCCCAGCGGTATTATCGGCTTGGACCGAATGTCCCTGGGCATCGACAGCCGGAAGTCCATTGACGCTAAGCGTTACCAACAAGGGAGCCAAACCGGTGACCTGAAATTGAACTTTTACCAAAGGAGTGCCGTCAGGATTCAACGAGGCAGCTGTTGAACCACCTTCGACAAGATTGGTGAAACTAATTTGCATAGCGCTTGAAACCGCCAAATTCGAGGTGGAAGCAGGGGCGGTGGAGGGATTGGAGGCGCCGGTCGCCACCGGAGGAGGAACAACCTGGGTGGATTGGATAGCCGGTGGGATGGCAGTTTGTGATACGGGCCTGACAAGGTTGCATCCAGAAATTAACATAATCAACAAAACCGTAATATACAATCCCTGCCGGGTGAGTCGTTTTTTCATTTTTCCATCCATTCTTAAATTTATATTTGGGGACGAAGGATCAATATCAAAGAGAAAGAATCAGAAGGCGGCTTTATCGGTTATCTCCAAGGCTTTGTCCAATATGGCAAACCCTTCCTTCAACTGGTCCTCAGAAATTATTAGGGGCGGAATGATCAATGCGGTATGCCAATGGGTATAAACATACAACCCATGGTCAATGCAATATTTACGGAAGGCGACCATTTCGGGGGAAGAACCGTTCCAAGGAGCCATGGGCTCCCTTGTTTTTCGGTCCCGCACCAGTTCAATGATCCCAAACAGACCAATATTACGGGCATCACCAACTGAAGGGTGAGTCTCGCCCAGGTCTGCCAAAAGATTGTGCAACACCGGTCCCATGGAGGCGGCATTTTCGACGATACCGTCATCCTTCATCACCTGGATATTGGCGACGGCGGCAGCCAACGAGACCGGATGGGAAGTATAGGTAAGACCGCTTTCAAAGGCATGCTCGTCGAAGGCAGCAGCGATCTGCAGGTTTCATGGCAACTGCACCAAGAGGAGCGTAGGCAGAGGTGAGTCCCTTTGCCATGGTCATAATATCAGGGATGACGCCCCAGTTATCGACGGCGAACCATTTCCCGGTGCGTCCAAAACCGCTCATGACCTCGTCGGCAATCATGACGATCCCAAAGCGATCACACAAGGAGCGCACCCCCTGGATATACCCATCGGGAGGGATGATGATGCCATTGGTACCGGTGACGGATTCAATCAAAATCGCGGCAATGGTCTCCGGTCCCTCGTAGCGGATGATCTCTTCCAGATGATTCAAATAGTCCTGGCAAAACTCCGCATCAGAAATATCCGGGTTGGTGCGATGGAAGGTGGAGCGGTAGCGATAGGGGTCAAGGAAATGGACGACACCCGGCATCAGACCCGGTTCCCAAGCGACCCGACGAGGGTCACCGGTAAGAGCCATGGCACCGGCAGTGGCGCCATGATAGGAGCGATAGCGGGTGAGAACCTTGAAACGACCGGTATAACCGCGAGCGAGCTTGACGGCATTCTCATTCGCATCCGCCCCACCGAGTGTAAAAAGAACCTTGGTGAGGGCACCACCGGGAGTCACCTCGGCGACCATGCGACTGGCTACCGCCCGGACCCTGGTTGCCATCCCAGGAGCGGCATACGGCAGTTCACGAGCCTGGTTCACCATGGCTTCGATCACACGCTGATTGCCGTGACCGATATTGACACACATGGTCATCGAGTTGAAGTCAAGATAGCGTTTGCCAGAAGTATCCCAGAAATAGACACCCTCGGCATGGTCGAGGGGTATAGGAGTGACTTTTGCCTGGGCAGACCAAGTCCAAAACACATGTTTTTTCGAGAGCGGCAGGATTTCATCATCGGGGAGATCGAACATGAGAACCTCGGTCAATAGAAGATTTTAGATTGATGATTTTGGATAGAAATTTCCGATTTAAGGCAACGATCATCTTGATTATAATACGCGTAGGTGAAACCCAAGCTATGAACAAAAACGATCGCTTTCCCTACCAGCGCATTTGCGTGGTCGGCACGACCGGTAGTGGAAAAAGCCGCCTAGCCAGCGAACTGGCGCGGCGAAAACGGATTCCGCACGTGGAATTGGATGCTCTGTATTGGGGTCCGAACTGGACAGGCTGCAGCGACGAGGAACTGCGCCAGAGAGCAGCGCAGGCAACAATGGGTGAGGCATGGGTGGTGGATGGGAACTACAGCTCGATAAGAGACCTGACCTGGCCGCGAGCGGAAGCAGTAGTCTGGCTGGATTATCCTTTAGCGCTGATCCTATGGCAGCTCTGGAAGCGAACCTGGAAACGAGTAATAACGAAAGAAATCTTGTGGGGGACAAACCAGGAAAGACTGTGGCCTCAATTTTTCAGCAAGGACTCGTTATTCCTATGGGCGCTAAAGACCTACAAAAGGCGTAAACAAAATTACAACCAGCTCATTTCCACTCCCGAAGCCGCTTCAAAATTTGTTAAACACTTCAAATCTCCTCGCGAGACAGAAATTTGGATGCGCTCCTGGGCATAAGTCAGTTCGAACATTCTGGATCGGCCTGAGTTTTGGGTGGCTAAAACCATAACAACCAACCGGCCAAATCCTTCGATTTAATGAAATTGGCAGCATGTTATACTCTACACGGCAGCAACTCCCAAGGAGAATCCATGGCTGATAAATCCCTTTTCGACAAACAGGTAGCGCTGGTCACAGGCTCGGGGCGCGGAATCGGGCGCGCCATTGCCCTGAATTTTGCTCGAAACGGAGCAGATTTGGTGGTCAATTTCTTCCGAAACCGGGCTCCTGCGGAAGAAACCGCCCGAGAAATCGAAAAACTGGGCCGCCGCGCACTGGTGGTCAAAGCCGACGTGGGGGATCTGGGCGACCTGAACCGTCTGCTTCGACGAAACAGAAAAGAGATTTGGGAGGCTGGACATTTATGTTCATAATGCCGCTTCCGGGTATAACAGACCAGTGATGGAACAAAAACCAAAGGGATGGGATTGGACGATGAACATCAATGCCAGGTCCCTGTTATTTGCGGCTCAACGGGCTGTTCCACTGATGGAAAAAAGCGGCGGAGGAAAAATTGTCAGCATATCCAGTCCGGGCGCAGGCAGGGTCATGAGCGATTACGCGGTAGTGGGAGCAAGCAAAGCTGCCATTGAAAGCCTGACACGATACCTGGCAGTGGAGCTAGCCCCCAAAAACATCATAGTCAACGCCGTTTCGCCCGGAATTGTCGAGACCGATGCCTTGAAACATTTCGCAGCCATAGGGGATGGAAGCATCCTGCAAAAAGCCGTGGCTGCAACCCCAGCCGGCAGATTGGTGACACCAGAGGATGTGGCGGAAGTAGTGGCTTTCCTGTGCACACCAGCGGCAAGCATGATCCGCGGCCAGGTGATCACCGTGGACGGTGGGTATACCCTGCGAGCGGACTAAATTTGCCAAAACCATCCCATGTTTTTGTGTTAGAATGAGGATACTTGCAGTAGGATTTGCGTGTGGATAAACCGCCAGACCTGAACAAGGCTGGCGGCTTTTTCATAGCCTGCCGCCCAATTCACAAGGAGACGATATAAGGATGGAAACAAAAATCTATGTTGGCAACCTGTCCTATGATACCAAGGAAGACGACCTGAAGACGCTTTTTGCACAGGCTGGGACGGTTGCTTCGGTGGCCCTGATCAAAGACCGCGACACAGGCCAATCCAAGGGCTTCGCGTTCATTGAGATGAGCAACCAGGCCGAGGCCGAAAAGGCGATCCAGATGTTCAACAGCTATACCCTGGGAAACCGCCCATTGAAAGTAAACCTGGCCCGTCCGAAAGAGGAACGCAGCTTTGGCGGCGGCGGATATGGCGACAGACGCAGCGGTCCTGGCGGCGGGGGTGGATACGGCCGTGGAGGTCCTGGTGGCGGCGGTAAAAGTCGCCGCGGACCTGGAAACAGCGGCGGACAACGCAGATATTAGAAAAACGAAATCCCGCAGGAGAACCTGCGGGATTTTTTTACTCAACAAGAATGGCGCGCGCCGGAGCCCCGTCTGACCCCACCAGATTTAAGGGGAGACAATACAAAGTATAAAATCCGGGAGGAACTGCATGCAAATCCAGCCCTTCCAAAATTATCGTGCCCGGTTCAAGCAAGCGGCAGTGAATGGGGATGCTCTGTTTGTATGGAGCAATGGACAGATAATCGATCCCGACCAGCTTCACACCATTATGCAGCAACCATTCTGCACCATCTTCAGATAACCCCACGAAATCCGTGACAAATTTGGCTGGTTGCCTTTCCCATATGCTGGAATTGCGGGTTTTTATTAGAAGGCGCAATGTTCCAGATCGAAAGCCCGACTGTTCAAGAATATCAGCTGTGACCAAGCCTACCTGATCCGGCACCTGGAGCACCTGCACCGGACCAGTCAGAATATCCAACGACAGGGTATCCACTGTGCGGCCATCATTAAGGAAATGATGAGGGGCATCCACATGAGTGCCGGTGTGGACGCTGCATGCCAAGCGTGAAATATTATCATGTGCTCCGGCATCCATTGATGAAACACGTTCCAGTACCACCGGCGGGTCACCAGGCCAGACGGGCAGCGCAGGAGAAATGGGGAGGGAAATATCATAAATTTTCATGCATAGCTCCATATTTGGTGGATCACCAACCTGCTGCAGAGAATATTTTTTGCAAGAATTCCTGGCGTTCGGAACCTGTCATCAAGCGAGGACGGGAGTAATCTTCGATGATATAGGTTACCAGATCCGTGCTAATGTAACGCCCATCATAAAAAACGTGACGGTCCACAAACCCCTGGCGGGTATCATATATCACAGTTCCATCGGGCATACGATGCGACATCTGATCAAAAAATAAATTGCCCAAGCCATAGTGAACGAAAGACCCACTTGAAAATTCCATGGCTGCGGGAAAATGAGCCTGGCTGCCACTGACGACCACCGCCCCGGCATCTGCCATCTTGAGAAAATCGCGGCGCTCATAATCGGTGGGATTGGACTGGTAATACTCGCTATATTGGAAGGTCATAATCGGAAGATAACCAGCCAAACGCAAACTTCGAATTTCAACGGACAACTGGTCGAGATCGCACGGAGCCGAACCGGGACCGTCAGCAGTTGCCCAATCCCAAGAAGGACCGACCCAATTGCAGCCAACAAAGGCGAACCTGTTACCATGGTCTTCCATGAGGGCGGGCAAAAGGGCAGCAGTCAAATCACGCCCTCCACCATAATAACTCCACCCTTCCTGATCGTACATATCCAAAGTGGAGAGAAATGGTTTAGGACCATAATCATTGAGATGGTTCCCGGTCAATTCGACCACATCGGTGCCGATGTCCTCAAGGAGGGCAATATACTTTGGGTCACTGCAAAATTGGAGGCTATCCGTGTATTGATCCGGGGGCGGGCAACCAGGGTTGAAAGACACTTCATTACTGATGTGGGTTATGTCGGCTGCCCTTAATACTGGTGCGAATCTCTTCGCCCGGGTAAAGAACACCGTGGCGTTCCATGCGGTCGGCAGTAGCGCGAACCAAGGCAGTGGTGCCGGTCATTGCCAGGACGGTCAGTTTATTGGGGTCGCGGTTGCCTGGCGGAAGAGAAAAAGCCGGGATATCCAAACTGAAATTAATCTTTAGCGGATATGTCTCTGGATTGAAATCATTATGAACTGGGGATTGCCCCATCGACCATGAGAACCTTCCAGCGCGGGTCGAGAGATTCGAAAGGGATAAGAGCCCAGGAGGGACGGTTTGCCCAAGCTGAATCGACCAACTGGTCTGCTGAAACCACGAAAACCGATCCGACAGCCGGCGGTCCCCATAGCGTGCTAAACGCAGCCAATGTGGATCCGTCCAGGAATAATGGACGCCCTACGAATGACCCGGAAGGAGTACCGTTCCAGGCATTTTTAATATCAATCAGGGAGACGCCATCAGAAATCGTGGGAAATGGAGCAACCAGAGCGTAAATCCAAACCGAGGAATTGGACCCAGGCGATTGAGTCTCGTCCAAATGAAGCGCTGCGAGACCAGGGTCATCGACTAATATGTAACCGGGTCCCAATACAAATTGACGCAGAGCATCCGGAACGGCAGGAGAAACCCAAATCCCCAAAGGTTTTGGTGTTTGAGAGGGGGTGCCTAGATTTGGAGTTGAGGAGGGGATTATTGAGGGAAGGTTGTTTTCCGGTTGAAAGGGCGTTGCAGACGATGTCCCAGAAATTGCGACCGGTGATGAATTAGCGGCGAAATCCACGGAGGCGGGCCGAAGGGAAGCACAGGCGGTGGTTAATGCCAGGGCAGCGGTCACAGAAGCAAACCGCCAAAAGGGTAGATCAGACCGGGAAAATCGTGACCGTTTCACTCCGCATCCAGCCGTAATTCCGCAAGAGTATATTTTTTCAAGGCGGCCTGATCCAAGGTTATCCCCAACCCAGGCCCAGCGGGAACATCAATGGTGCTGTCAGCGTTGAGAGCAAAACGCTCGCGTGTAATGTCTTCGACATAATAACGGTCAGAAGCCGATATATCTGCGGGAAGGATAAATCCCGGTAGGGAAGCCAGCGCCAAGTTCGAAGCCCTCCCCACCCCGGTCTCAAGCATACCTCCGCACCAGACGGGTACACCTTTTCCATAGCAAAGATCATGGATGGCTACTCCCTGGCTAATTCCGCCGACCCTGCCTGCCTTGACATTGATAATTCTGCAAGCCTCCATTTCGAGAGCGTAACGGGCATGGCGAGGCGTGATGATGCTCTCATCCAAACAAATGGGAGTGTGAAATTCTTTCTGCAATTTATGATGGTCCCAGATATCATCTTCATGAAGCGGCTGTTCGATGAGCAAAAGATCCAGATCGTCCAAAGGTTTTAAGATCTGCCAATTGTCCAACGAATAAGCAGAATTGGCGTCGACCTGGAGTTTTATTTTCGGGAAGGCTAGGCGGACCGCAGAAGCATCGCCCACGTCCCGCCCGGGTTTAATCTTGATTTTAATGCGCCCATAACCGGTCTCGAGATATTTTCTGACAGTTTCCACCAGGACGGAAGGAGAGGATTGCAGCCCAACAGAAACTCCCACCTGTACCCGGGAATGAACACCTCCCAGCATTTGTTGCAATGAACGACCTTCAAGTTTCCCGCGCAAATCCCAAAGAGCCATTTCCATCCCGGCTTTAGCCAGGTTGTGACCCCGGATATGCGAAACGCGATCTTGAAAATCGGAGGCATCCGATACATTTTGACCGAGCAACTGAGGGGCGATGAAATCCTTTAAAATGTGCCAAGCGGTCCCGGTTGTTTCATAGGAATATCCCGGATCGCGATCGGCCACACATTCCCCAAAACCGGTAACTCCTTCAGATTGGATGGAGATCAGGATACAGTCCCGATCAACCGACCGCCCAAAGGAGGTTTCGAAAGGGGAAACCAACGGCATGCTCACATGGTGGAGAGTGATAGAATTCAAGATGCATGTATTCCCTTCCAGGTACCTTTACTGGATTTTTTGAGGTGATTTATAATGCCAACCGGATTATCCAATTATAGTGCAATGGCGGAAAACAGCCCAAAGAATGGGATAATCCAGCGATGTCAATAAATAAAGAAAATGGTACTCTGCAAGGCAGAGTACCATTTGTCATCAAAGTGATGAAAGGAGAAAGTTATTGAACGGAAGTGAGTGAGTTATTAATCTTGCTGAATACGTTGCCGATGACGGGGCCGAGGATCAACAAAACAGCAATTACAACGACTGCAACCAAAACAAGGATCAAAGCATACTCGACCAAGCCCTGGCCTTTTTCTTTCGGGGCGAATAACATGGTGTTTCACCTCCTTTCCGTTTTGGATTTCCCTGACATGCCAATTCAGAGATATAAATATTATATAACAATTCCTTTAAGGAAGCTCTAATAATTCATTACAGTAACTTTACAGTTATTTTATTAACTTACCAACATGACCGGATAAAAAACAAAAGGTACCCTGAAACCCAGAGTACCATTTGTCATCGAAGTGATGAAAGGAGGAAGTTATTGAACGGAAGTGAGTGAGTTATTAATCTTGCTGAATACGTTGCCGATGACGGGGCCGAGGATCAACAAAACAGCAATAACGACGACTGCAACTAAAACAAGGATTAAAGCATACTCGACCAAGCCCTGGCCTTTTTCTTTCGGGGCGAATAACATTGGATTTCACCTCCTTTCCGTTTTTGGATTTCGCTGAATGCCAATTCAGAGATACCGATATTATATAACAGTTCAGATATGAGAAACCAGAATATATTAATTACAATTACCTTGCAATTTTTAGCCGCTTAACCATGGAGCGGGATGGATAAAGTACCCGGGCACCCTTCCCGGGAGAGCTATTGATCTCAAACGTTCCACCCAGCATTTCGGTCCGCTCTTTGATCAATTTCAATCCCAGGTTTTCGTCCTTGCCAAGGGCATCGGTATCAAATCCTTTGCCATTATCGTCCACTGACAATTTAACCGATGTATCGCCCAGGTCCAACTGGATTTTTACCAGGGTAGCCTGGTTTTGGTCGACAGCGTTGCTCAACAATTCCTGCATGGCGCGGAAGACCATCACTTCAACATATGACTCCATGCGGCGTTCGCTGCCGGTTACCGTAACGCTCACATCCACCCCAGCCTGTTCCTTGAACATATCGGCGTAGCGAGCGAGAGTAGGGGCAAGCCCCAAATCGTCGAGCATCATCGGGCGGAGCTCAAAAATAAAGTTGCGCACTTTTTGGAATGTGCTCATCGCAGCAACTTTCAAGCTGCGCCAATTCGCTGCGTGCCTGGACCGCATCGATATCGAAAAGCCGCATGGCAATTTCCGTCTGCAAGATAAAATTGGACAGCGCCTGAGCGGGACCATCGTGCATCTGACGAGAAAGGCGTTGACGTTCAGCTTCCTGGACATTCACCAGCATTTCCACACTCGACGAAGCGCTGCGGTCACTCTTCCCGGCACTATCGGCACTTCAGCGCTGACCGCATTCTTCAGGCGTTCCAGCATGCCCACATATCGTTCCAAGTGCGTCTGGTCACCCTGCAATTTTTCCAACTGGCCGCGCATAACGAACAAACGCTGCTGGGTTTCCATGGCAGTGTCATAAACAGTGCGGACCTCTTCACCCGGGATTTTTCCAATCTGCCCCTGAATCTGCTGCAAGTTGGCTGTCACGGTAGCGTTGCGCTGGGTCAATTTGCCGACTTCCACCCGGCTTTGTTCCAGCATCAAGGTAATTTCTTTCAACGCACGGTTAGTATCATCCATCTCAGATTGGATCAATCATGTGGGATCTTCGCACTACGGATGAGTGGTGGGGTTAATTCAGGGACTGTCATAGTTCACTCCTGCGAAATATTATCATTCAGCTTTACCCAGCCACGCTTCAGGGCAAAGACAACGGCCTGGGTGCGGTCCTCTACACCAAACTTACGTAAGATCGAAGTGACGTGGTTTTTTACCGTCTGATGGCTGATGCCTAAAGAAGAAGCAATCTCCTTATTACTCATACCCTTTACCACACAGGAAAGGACTTCCGCTTCCCTATCAGATAATGGATGGAAAGGACTGCCCGGTTCGCTATATAAGTCGCCGGGCAATTTCCATCTCGCTTTCAAGCCAGCTGATCCAACTCCTTTTGACTATAAACATGGTTTTCAATGACAAATTTCCCGTCGGCAACTTCCTTTACGGTCTGGATCAGCCGCATCGGATCGATATCCTTGGCACAATAAGCAGCAGCACCCGCCCAGGCAGCATGGATAATTTGTTCGTGGTCATCATAAGCAGTCAAAAGGACAATGCGGGTGGGAAGTTTATCCTGAACCACCTGGTGGGTGATTTGCTGTCCATTCATTCCCGGCAAATTTATATCCACCACCGCAACCTGCGGGTGCATGGTCCGAATCATCGATAACGCTTCATCACCATCTTCGGCTCTGACCAATGACTTTAAATCCCGGTTCAAGAGAAAGCGTGTTGACAACCCCCTGCCGAAATAATGGGTGATCATCGACGACTACGATCGTGATTTCTTCCATCACATTCCCTGCCATGAAATGGTCCATCAAAGTATAGCACAGGTAACCTACAGGAGACAATTTTCTGTGCAAAGAAATGGCAAAATAGAAGCGCTGAAGAAAATATAAAAGCCCTGATTAAGACACTTACGGCACCAACCAACGGTATACCACCATATTTGTGCCACCTTGGCAGGCGAGTATGGCGCACCTGGTCGAAAAAACCGGCTGCAGACCAGAAGTAAGAACGCGGATAAAAATCCGGAAAAGTGACGAGGTAGTCCACTCGCTTGGAGTTGAGGTAATCTGCCAACAGCGGCTTCATTACGAAGAAATGGAATAACCTCCGGAGAAATCAGCCCAGCCATGTCCACCAATTTGTGATCCCCAAAATATCCAAGAGCGCCGACATCGTGTGCAGCAATCAATGCATTCGAGGGAATGTGAGCGGCCACCCATTTTGCCGTATCGACCATTTCCGATTCGATAATGCGAACATCCTGGGCATATGACTGCATCCCCAAAAACCAAAATGCGACGGATACCAATGCAATTACGGCAACCCCAGGCAGTATTCACCAACCAGCGAACCTTCTTTAGAGCTCCCTTATTAAAATATACCAGGTAAAACCCAAACAAACCCATAAAAAAGTATACAGGCATGACGGGCATCAAATATCGACCGTGTTGATAGGCTGGCAACCGGAAAAGTAAATACCGATATACCCAATCACCCATAACAGTGCAGCAATAAACTCCCCATTTTCTATTGCGGATTGCCCACCACGCAGTAACCAGCGCACCGGGTAAAAGAACGATCCCTGCTCCAGTTAAAAGCTGCAGATGCACCTTCCCCCATCCTCTGAAAAATCAAACCAGCCTGCCAGTTGGAATACTCTGCCTGCTTGGCATAGAAAGTTGTGGGAAAAGCAGTACCGGCAAGGACCAAATTAAAAACGCAAATATGGTAAAAAGAAAACAGCAAACCCAAAGAGCGATGAAAACAGGGCACGGAGCTTTATTTTCCAGCCTGGCAATGTGAAAAGAATGATGAAAATTATCGGACCCAGAAATGTTAACCCATCCGGCCGGACCCAAACGCTAATGCCCGCCAATGCTCCCAACACCAACCAGCAGGAGGAGCCCTTTACCAAGGATATCAACAAAATTAACGCGATCAACGCGTGCAGGAGGGTTTCCATTCCTGAGACCGATGCCCAAACCAGGTGCCATTCAAATGTAAACAACAATCCCACCCAGGGGATAATCCCATGATAGTCTTGAACCAAGGAACGCATGCTGAACTCAGCAACAACTGCCAGGGAAAAAAGCAGCAGCCCGCCAAGGAAAAAGGTCCATATATAAGGTGATAAACGAAGCAAAAAACCAATCGCCAAAAGCGCTGACCAAAGCGGAGAGGTAGATCCGCCAGAGAGCTGTCCCGGAATGAAAGACCATTCCCCATGTTGTGCCAAATTGCGGGCAAAAGTTTGGTGAATCCACGAATCATCCAGGGGGAAACCGATGCGGTATGAAATCGCGCTAAATGCCAAATAAGAACATACGCTTATCAACGCCGCCAGACCGAGAATCAGCCAGGTGCGAGGTGCAATCAGTTTGTTACCTGGTAGGGTTGATACGGAGGATAATGGTTTCATCCAGCATTCCCAAATAGTCAAAGGCAGGATATTGTTCCGGGTGGGCATATAAATCGGCAAGATTTCCGCCAGCGCCCTTGCGTTCCAGGACAACATACGTAACGTCGTATTTACCCGCTGCGTCAAGCAACGTTTGAACATCTCCGTACGGAACAATGACTGCAGATCGACCTGTCATAAGGAAATAGGCGGGTGGGTTGCGAGTCATGACGATTTGTCCCGGGCCGGCACCATGATCTAAAAGGACCTTATCGACGCCCTGATAGAGATATTCGCCCTCGTTCCACCCTGTATCGATGACACGAATCTTTGACAAGCATCGCGCTAAATACCACCACAATAAGGACCAGAAAATATCGAAAAAGAGAGGCCTTTTGAGGAAGCAATTCGCCACCTTTAGAGAAGCGGACCATCAGGATTTCCAAACCGACCGGTGCAAGAGCGAACCACAACGGCTGAAATGCCGTCCCAGCATGAAAAAATCCTCCATTTACACTGGCGAAGGGAAATAATAAGCTTTCAACAACAAGCAAAAGGAAACCAACCAAAAACCCCAACCTGGACACGAAGCATGCGACGATGATGAAATAAGCCGATCACAATCAAAGGGAACAAAAATATTAAACCCTGTGCAAAAAAGGCAGTACCCAAGTTTTGGAGAGAGTGCCTCCGCCCTGACTTTTAATATCACCTGCCATCCCTGTGCAATCCATGTTTGAAAAGTATATATTCCAGGTGTAAAGGAAAACAACTGGTTGTAATTCGTCATCCAAAGCGTGGAGCCGCTTCCGGGAGGGAGAACTGAACCAAAAACATTGAAAGCTGCGAATCATCCAGCCACCCATTACAAGGAAAAAACCCACCAATGCCAGTAAAACCGGAAAGCAGGGAATGGAGTATCCGGGTGCGAACAGGAGTTGGAAAACTGTTTGACGGCACGTGATAACCGCGACAGCCAACAACGTTAATGGAAGCCAAAGCAACCCATCTCCACGCGCCAAGTTGAGGATCCCTGCCAGTAAACCAAGCAATAACGATTTTGGTAAGGTCAGCCGGTCGAGGATGAGGAAATATAATGCACCAATAAGGAGATATAGACTGTAATTATCTGTCGTAACAATAAATGAGAGATAATAACCAGAAAAAACTGCAAGGAGCGCCGGACAACAATGCCAACGACCGCCGTCCGGTTAATTCGAAATGCAAGCGCCATGTTAACCAGCGGCGCCAAGAGCCGCCATTAAGATAAAGCCAATACGAGCGGAAATAAAATTTATTGTCCCGGTAAAAACCATGCCAGCTGCCGCAACCAGGGAGGCCATTGGGTACCAGTATGCATTCGAAGGATGAGGCAGACCCTGCGGGTGATCAAGAAAATTCCAGATAAACGGCTCCTGAAATCCCTGTCCCGACGCCAACTGGGTACCATCTGCATAATAATAATCCGCATCCATGTAACCGGGTACCGGCTGAAGAGCAGCAACTATAAGCGGGACCATCAACGCCATAGTGATCAATAACAGCAAATAATCCCGCGTTTTAGGGCTGATTCAGGGCTGGATGAGAAAACACGCGCCGCCTCCACATCGCCAAGATATTTCAATCCCGCCCACCCCAGGGGGTTGTCGTATATCTGGTATAAGCCAGCCGGAATGCTTCCGTTTTCCAAAATCAGATAACTTGCGTCCATACCTCCTCGCAACCGATTAACACAGTTTCCACATCCCCATCCGGAACGGCGATGGACTGGATTACCGGATGCCAAGTAAAACCCGGGGGGATCGGCGACCATGACAACCGATTGGTGCAGTCATTCCCTTTGAAACCATTCAGGGAGTATAATTTGGTTATACGCAGCGTTTTCCTGTCCCCACACCGGCTGACCGCCACCCATCCCACACGACGTTCGAAGATAATCACACTGCTGAAATAATGCCAGCATACCCACCACGAGCCAGATACGGAAAATAGTTCCCGACCGGACCAGGTTCCAAGAGCGAACCCTGCCCCCCAAACAATCACCCGATCAAGACCAATGGGTGCGAGCGCCCACCATAATAGCTGCAAAGACGGCACCGGAATGAAAGAAACCGCCACGTGCTCCCGGCAAAAGGGAAGGCGATGGTCATCGCTGCAAGGATCACAAACCAGGCAATGCCAGCCAATTGAATACTCCGGTTTTTGCGCAAATACCAAATCCAAACCCTACCAGCGGGAGCAGAATAACCTCCCCTTGAACCGTCAGTCACAGTAGATAAGGTTAAGCCCCAAAGCCCAAAGACGGGCCCGGATTATTGCCCACAAACCCGATTGCACCAGGCTGAAAATGTAATTTGACTGGCCGGGTATGCAAATAACTGGTTATAAGAAGTGAGCCAAAGCGTCTTTGAACTTCCCGGGGGCCAAACGGCGCGCCAAATGCCTAGAGTGTTTCGAATAAACCAGGGAGTCATGATCAACAAATAACCTGCAATGGTCAGAAAGAAAAACAATAATCGCATGACGGTTTCGTTGATGCGGTGTTTGGGTAACACAAAGATCGCTGGCAATAATAGCAAACAGCAGCCACAGCAAACCATCGGCGCGGGTAAGGTGCATCAAACCGGCGAGAAGACCAAGCAGAAAGGGTTCAGGATTGGACGGTTTTCGATTGAGAACGAGAAAGAAAAGTCCCCCAAAAAGCATGTACAAGCCAAAAGTATCCGTCACCGGCAAAAATGGAAGATAGAAAGCCGGGAAAACCGCCAGCAAACCGGATGTGAGTGCCAAGTCACGACGGGAAGAGAAAGACCATGCCAATGCTGCAGTTATAGGCGGGATCAATGCTGCGACAAAATAAAACCAACCCGGGCAGCAACCCAGGTTGCAGACCGAAAAGACCAACCCAGCAGCAGCCACGAGCAGACGCCAAAGGCATCCAATATGCATTCGAAGGATGGGGCAACCCCAGCGGGTTATCAAGATAATTCCAAAGATATGGTTCAGTAAAGCCATGACCAGCCGCCAATTGCAATCCCCCGGCATAAATAATAATCTGCATCCATGTAGCCTGGGGATGGTTGAAGAGCGGCGACCGCAGTCGACGACAGCCAGACCAATCAACGCCAGGAGCAAATAAGTCCGCCAGGTCATGGGAGACTATCGCTCCATGTACGCGGGGGACGAACAGCCCACCACCGCATCCAATACAAACCAACGACCAGCAGGGATTGGAAAACCCAGCACGAGAACTTCAGAAAGCGCTGTATAGGAATGGATAATAGACAGACCAATAAATATTGCCCAGAGACCAAAAAAGATCGCAATCAGGACGAACGCAGACAACCCCCAGCGACCGGGTGGGACCAGCGTTCAGCCAAAATGGACAGGAACAAAACCAAAGGAAAGAAAAGGAGATGTATAATACTGGGGAATGACCGGGAATCCCAGAAGCGGGGTGACAGCCAGGGTTAAACTGGAAGTCCAAAGAAAATGACGAAAATCCTTGTTGCGAACATCCCGCCATTCGAGAAAAAAACAACCAGCAAGAAGGCGGTTAACATCCAACCCAAGCGAGGACCCACCACCGGCCACCAGGATGCAAAGATGCCGCCAGGAGAGAGGGATGGCAGGTGATTGATATGGGAGATCATTCCAGCGATAAAGGGTAAAAACCAATTCGGAAGAATAAAAAATGAGGCTGCGAGGAGGATCGTGAGCGTCATTAAAAAACCTGCGATGAGTCGACTGCGATGGTGATAAAGCGACCACCAAAGGATAAACATCACCAAAAGAATCGAAATGTCCAGCTGCAAGAAAGGGACTACAAGCAATGCACCTGCCATTTCATCCCGCCCGTCACGAATTGCCAGGAGAAGCCCAACGATTGCCAAGGCAGAAAAAATAACCGCACTACCACCGGTCAAGAGGCAGAAAGCCATATATCCAAAGCACGGAAAAAATCATGAATACATGGGATCAGACGACGGGCTGGTTTCCAGCCTGTCAATCTCAGAGAAACGACAACCAAGGCTACCAAAGCTATTTCAAGGACAGGTCATCCAAAGTCCCCTGGCGAGGGCATAATCTGAAATTAATGCAAAGGGAAAATAAAATAGTTCGACCGGGAAATGGAACACTTAGTCGAAGCGGATCCTGCTCCTGCAGCGGCAAGTTGACCGTAATAGACCACCTGGGCACGCTGGGCTGCCGGCAAGCCATAAGGACTATTGCCATATTTGAAGAAATGTGCCCGCAGCCAACCAGGGAACGAAAAAATCCTTCTCGCCCGGCTGCTGCCCAGCGAAACGAGTATTCGCCCATGTCAGCCCAGCAACCATGGCAACAGCGAGAATAACCAGGGTAATCGTGGTAATGATATTGAGGGTACGGGACATTCCGAAGGAATTCTACCTTACATTGACAATTCAGGGACGAAAATAAACCTATGCATCATAATAGAGCAGTGACCCTGGTAGTTAGGAAATTTTGATCTTTCCAAGAAAATTAGCACAATGAGGAAACTAATAATTAACAAGTTGTGCTATAATGCCGAAATTCTGAGGCAAGAATGAACCTATATCCACTTCGCCAATAACAATGATAACAATAATAATAACCGGCCAAAAGCCGTTGGGCGAAGCATGCATAGATAAGGAATTATCAAACCTTCCTCATCGCCCAACGCAAATGCGGATGGGCGATTTTTATTATCATTATTTCATGCAAAGGAGACCCCATGAAAAACCTGCTGATCCCATCCAGTTACCATCCGAACCTGGATGTAAAACAAACTGAGCAAGCCATAAAGCTGATCAAGGATTTCTTTGAAATCAACCTGGCTGCAGAACTGAGGTTGAGCCGTGTGACTGCACCTTTGTTCGTGCTGCAAGGAACCGGAATCAACGACGATCTGAACGGAGTCGAAAAACCAGTTTCCTTTCCAATCGACGATATGAACGGGCAGACAGCCGAGATCGTACAATCCCTGGCGAAATGGAAGCGCATGATGCTGGCAGATTATGGCATCCAGCACGGGTACGGCCTGTACACCGATATGAACGCAATCCGACCAAGCGAGAATCTGGATAACCTGCATTCACTTTACGTTGACCAATGGGACTGGGAAAGGGTGATCAGCCCTGAAGAAAGAACGATCTCTTTCCTGCAAGAAATCGTGCGGAAGATCTACGGGGTCATCAAGCGGACCGAATTCCACCTGTCAGACCGATATCATTTCATCAAGCCAGAATTACCGGATGAGATCACCTTCATCCACTCGGAGGATTTGCTACGAGAATATCCCAAACCTGAACCCGAGACAGCGAGAGGAAGAAGTTGTCCGCAAATACCAAGCGGTGTTCGTTATTGGGATAGGCGCTCCCCTGGCAGATGGCATCCAGCACGACGGCCGGGCGCCGGACTATGACGATTGGATCACAGAAACCAAGCCTGGTTACAAAGGCTTAAACGGCGATATTATCATCTGGAACAACGTTCTGAACTGTGCATATGAGATCTCATCCATGGGAATCCGCGTCGATCCCGCTGCGCTCCTGAAGCAATTGGAAGCAACCAGCACATTGGAAAGAAAAGATCTATATTTCCACCGCCGCTTGATAAACGATGAACTGCCGCTTTCGGTGGGGGGCGGGATCGGACAATCCCGGCTGTGCATGTATTTCCTGCGTAAGGCCCACATCGGAGAGGTGCAAGTAGGGATTTGGCCAGAAGAAATGGTCGAAGAATGCAAGATAGAACAACATTTTCCTGCTTTAATTCAGTAGATAATATGTGCTATAATACCGGCAACCTGAGGCAAGAATGACAGCAATCCGCTTCGCCAATAATAATAACGATCATGATTACCGGCCTCCCGTCGTTGGGCGAAGATTGCAAGGATAATGAAGCCTCGATAAAACCACATCGCCCAACGCCAATGCGGAGGGCGATTTGCTTTGTAAAAGACAAAGGAGAAACAGATGTATAAAACTCATACTTGTGGGGAACTGCGTGCCAGTCATGCCGGGCAAACAGTCACACTGGCCGGATGGGTACATAACTTCCGCACCTTTGGCGGCGTGGTCTTTTTGGTACTGCGAGACCGGTTTGGCATTACCCAGATTGTCACCAACCCGGACAAATTCCCGGACGCCGCAAAAACCATCGAGGGGTTGAAAAACGAATGGGTAGTGCAAGTAACCGGCAGTGTACGAATGCGCCCAGCAGATCAATTCAACCCCAAGATGCCAACCGGTCAAATAGAATTGGTAGCGCAAACCGTAACTGTGTTAAACGAAGCCAAAGCCATGCCATTCGTGGTAAGCCGGGACGATGAAGAGATCGACGAGAACCTGAGGCTAAAATACCGATACCTTGATCTGCGGCGTGAACGCATGAAACGAAACCTCATCCTGCGGCACAAGGTAGTTTTATTCATGAGAGAGTTTTTATCGGAACGCGGGTTTATCGAAGTAGAAACACCGATGATGTTTAAAACCACACCCGAAGGAGCGCGCGACTATCTTGTGCCTTCCCGGGTATATCCAGGTCAGTTCTACGCTCTACCGCAAAGCCCTCAACAACTCAAGCAACTGTTAATGGTAGCCGGAGTAGAGCGATATTTCCAAATTGCACGCTGCTTCCGAGACGAAGACTCGCCGCGGCGACCGCCAACCAGAGTTTACGCAACTAGACCTTGAGATGTCCTTTGTCCACCGGGATGATGTCCTTGACCTGGTGGAGAACTTGATCACTGCCATGCTACCGGAAGTCGCTCCCCAAAAAAAATTACTTTCCACTCCCTGGCCGCGTCTGACCTACACCGAGTCCATGGAACGATTTGGCACCGATAAACCCGACCTCCGGTTTGGAATGGAATTATTCAATGCAAGCGAGATTTTTCAAAGAAGCGAGTTCGTCATTTTCAAATCAGCGCTGGAAAGCGGGGGCGTCATAAAGTGCATTGTTGCACCCGGCTGCGCCGGGTATTCCCGGAAACAACTCGATGAATTGACAAACACCGCCAAAGAATTAGGGGCGAAGGGGCTGGTAACACTGGCATTATCCCCGGAGGGGCCTAAAGGATCCGGGGCAAAGTTCATTAGCGAAAAGGAAATTGCAGTCCTTGACCCAATTAACGGGCGCTAGCAACCGGAGATCTGATCCTTTTCGTGGCAGACACCGCAAAGACTGCCCATAAAGTGCTGGGCGTATTGCGAAACTGGTTCCGGGATGCTCTTAAACCTGGTCGATCCAAATACGATGGCTTTTGCCTTTGTGTTGGATTTCCCGATGTTCGAGTGGAATGAAGAATTCAAAAAATGGGATGCAGCGCATCATCCTTTTACGATGCCGCGCCTGGAGCACCTTGACCGGTTCGAGACCGATCCCTCCACAATTTTATCCGAGGCATACGATATGGTTTGCAACGGGTATGAAATGGCTTCGGGATCGATCCGTATCCACCAGAGAGACATCCAGTCGAAAGTTTTTCGCCTGCTCGGGATCGAAGATGAAGAGGCCCAATTTAAATTCGGACACATGCTGGAAGCGTTCGAATATGGTGCCCCACCCCATGGTGGGATCGCTCCCGGCATAGACCGGCTTGTCATGCTCCTAGCTGATGAGCCCAATATCCGGGAAGTGATCGCATTCCCCAAAAACCAGGCCGCACGAGATGTGATGGCTGATGCACCTTCATACCCCGACGAAAGGCAATTGAAGGAATTGCACATAAAAATTACCGATTAGTTTGAGGCAATAACCGTGTCAAACATGGAGAGAGAAATGTCGATCATTCGCGTGGAAGAAATCGCCAAGTATTCAGGGAAGCAGGTCACCGTCCAAGGCTGGGTCTACAGCCGCACCGATAAAGGAAAACTGGTATTCCTGCTGGTGCGGGACGGCAGCGGGTTTGTACAATGTGTAGCATTCAAGGACGATCTACCAGAAACAATTTTCGACCAACTTACCCGCCTGCCGCAGGAATCTTCGGTGATCGTAAGCGGCGAGGTGCGTGAAGACAAACGTGCACCCGGCATCCCAGGAGGATACGAGATCGGCGTCAAGGAAATAAAAATCATCCAGGCTGCAGCCGAGGATTACCCGATGGCTCTCAAAGAGCACGGAGTGGATTTCTCGCTCGATAACCGCCATTTATGGATCCGCATGCCAAGCCAATGGGCCATTTTGCGCATTCGAGGAACGGTCATTTCTGCCATCCGAGAGTGGTTTGAATTAAACGGGTTCATCAATATGGATACGCCCATCCTGACCCCGGCTGCCGTGGAAGGGACCACCACATTATTCGAGACCGAATATTTCGACGAAGGGAAAGCATACCTGAGCCAATCGGGTCAACTTTACAACGAGGCGAACATCATGGCCTTTGGTAAAGTCTACTGCTTTGGACCGACATTTCGGGCAGAAAAATCCAAGACAAGGCGGCATCTGACCGAGTTCTGGATGGTCGAACCGGAGATCGCTTTCTGCGACCTGGATGGTTTAATGGAAGTAGAAGAGCAGTTCGTCACACATATTGTCAAGCGGGTATTGAGAGAGCGTGCGCCTGAACTAAAAAGCCTTGGACGCGACCCATCCAAGCTGATAAATATTGCCGCACCATTCCCGCGGATCTCCTATGACGAAGCAGCCAAAATCATCCAGGAGAGTTATGAAAAAGAAACCGATCCCGAGAAAAAGGAATTGATTAAATTCGAATGGGGCATGGATTTTGGTGCCCCCCACGAAGCGCTCCTGACCAGCCGTCACGAAAAGCCTTTGTTTGTATATGGGTACCCAACCAAAGTGAAGGCTTTCTACATGGAACCCTGGCCGGGCCGACCCGAGGTATGCAAATCGGTGGACCTGCTGGCGCCCGAAGGGTACGGAGAGATCATCGGCGGCTCGGAGCGAATGTCCAGTCCCGACTTACTGCTCCAGCGCATCCACGAGCACGGATTGCCCGAAGCTGCCTATAAGTGGTACATGGACCTGCGACGGTACGGTTCTGTGCCACACTCAGGTTTTGGAATGGGGGTGGAAAGAACGGTGGCGTGGATCTGCGGAATTGAACATATCCGGGAAGCCATTGCATTCCCACGCATGATCAAGCGAGTATATCCATAGATCATGAATGGAATGCGGAGATGGGATATTAATATTATTGACCATCAATTTTTTTTACAACCCGGAGTGGCTTCCAGAGTCCCTTAATCTTTCCCTACCCACCCCCCTTACTTTATGGTATAAAACATTCACCCTGCTGTGCTCGCGATGCTGCACCTCCGTTCTGAGCCAACACCCACAAAAAGGGGTCCAATCTCGCGACAAAGATGCGATAGGCTTCGGCCAAGGCTGATTTGCCGGGTAGAGCCCCGACCTGCGAAAGCAGGTTCAGAACCTTGCAGCACACGGCATAAGCGGGGTTATCTTAAACAATTGAATATGGAGAACCAGCGGCTGGCTCCCGGAAAATTCGGGAGTACGAGGTGGAGGTTCCTCAGCGCAAGCAGAGGTTAAGATCTTTCCTACAATCCTTATCGAATCATAAAACAGGAATTAGGGACAAGGTCGAAAATCGGATAGATCAGCGGATGCCTCCGGAGCCTGATCACAGACTCCTTTCTCCCTTCCAGGAAAAGCGCCCGGCAATAACCGGTTTAAAAAAACTGTGTTTGTTGCCAAGACCCAAAACTACCCGGCAACGGGCAGGACAAAGGTCAGCGCAGTGGTCAGGCAAAAGATCGCCTGCTTTAAAACATGGAAGGGCTGCCGACTTTATATTTACGCACCAAGGGCATGCCCACCAGGCATGCCTTTTTATTTGGGAGAATTGGATGGAGATTAAGCTAGAGTTTTACAACTGCAGCAATCGTGGGCAACGCTATTCCTGTGCAACTGATATCCAGCCCAGGCCGGCTCACCCGGTTTGAGACAGGGATCAACACAGCATATCCCTGCCTTCAGACCTGATGCTGTCCGGCAAATTTCCCCAGATTGTCGCAAAGATTCTTTCATATATACACTCAAATAATTCAAAATTCATAAGTCATCATAAGAGGAAAAAATGGAACCCAAAGAATTAATCAGCCGAGTTAAAATCTGACCAAGTCAAATTTATTTCTTATCAATTTACCGATGTTACCGGGTCAGTAAAAAGCGTGGATGCCCCGGTGAAACAACTTGAATCCACCCTGGAAGATGGTGTCTGGTTTGATGGATCATCAGTGGAAGGGTTTGCTCGCATCCAGGAAAGCGACATGCGCCTGGTAATCGACCCGGATACCTATGCGGTACTACCGTGGAGTCCAACAGAGGCACGCCGGGCGCGCGTATTCTGCGACATATATACCCCAGACGGGCAGCCATTCGACGGCGATCCACGCGGGGCATTGAAGCGGATCCTTGCCAAGGTGACGGAGAGAGGGTGGACTTATAACGTTGGCCCTGAACCCGAGTTTTTCCTGTTCAGACGAAATGGGGGAGAAGGGATTCATCCGGTACCCCATGATGTGGGGAGTTATTTTGATTTTTCTGCGGACGACGAAGCAGTGCGCGTCAGGACCGAATTAATGGACGCATTGAACAGCATGGGTTTGGAGGTAGAAGTTGGGCACCACGAGGTGGCAATTGGTCAACATGAAATCGACTTCCGATTCGCGGATGCTTTGCACACCGCAGACAATGTTCTGACCCTGAAATACACTGTAAAAGCGATTGCCGCCAAGCACGATTTAATCGCCTCATTCATGCCTAAACCTGTTTTCGGAATCAATGGATCCGGGATGCACTGTCACCAATCAATTTTCGACCGGGAAGGAAAAAACCTGTTTTATGATGCCAAAGACGAATATCATCTTTCGCCATTGGCATATGGGTTTATTGCCGGCCAGTTAAGCCACGCGCGAGCCCTGGCTGCGGTGGTCGCTCCAACAGTCAATTCCTACAAGCGACTCGTGCCGGGATATGAAGCACCGGTTTATATCGGTTGGGCGCAGATAAACCGCTCCGCACTCATCCGCATCCCCCGATTTACTGATGGTCGAATCAAAGCGATGCGCGCCGAACTTCGGTTCCCAGATCCATCCGCAAATCCATACCTGGCATTTGCCGTCATACTGGCAGCAGCCATGGACGGTATCGACAACAAACTGACGCCCCCCACCCCGCTAAACAACATCAATGTATATCACCTGGATGAAGCCGAACGTGCCAAACTCGGGATCGCATCCCTGCCGGGATCCCTGGCTGAAGCCCTGGGAGAGCTGGAAAAAGATATGGTAGTCCGCTCTGCTTTAGGCGAGAACCTTTACGAAGCCTTTCCGCGTGCCAAATGGGATGAATGGGATGCTTTTCAGAATCAATGTGACAGATTGGGAAGTAAAGCACTATCTTGAGACAGCGTAGACAATAACCAAGAATAATGACACGCTTCAAGCTCTAAATAAATAATTGGGTTGAGTAAGGAAATATAAACAGCGATCGGTACCCGATACGATCGCTGTTTTATTATTCGCATGGATCAAATTAATAATCAATTGAAAGCATCATCCCCAATAATGAATTATCTTCAATTCCCAGTCCTTAATCACAATATATGCTTACACGTGAAATGGATTAAAGTTCGTCTCGCGATCATAAAAATCCTCATTTTCTGATTTCTTCAACCTGGCAACAGCAGCATAAGTCACCGGGGTCATTAAAGCTTCGACACCAACTTTAAACAGATAATTGGTCATCACGCAACGTTAAAAACAAAGTCCACGGAAAGACTGTGAAATAATGAAGCAATGCCAATAAATACCAGCGTGTCCACCAATTCGCCGGCGATCGTACTCCCGATGGTACGCGTCCAAAGCCATCGCCCACGGGTCAAGATCTTCATTTTTGCCAGAACGAATGAGTTGGTAAACTCTCCTGACCAATATCCCGCCAGGCTGGCAAGGACGATCCCACCACTAGACATGCCGCCGAGAATGGCAAGGTAAGCTGCATTCCCGGCATATTGCTGCCACTGGGCTTCCCCTGGAAGAATGCTTACAATCCAGAATATTAGAGCACTAAGTGCCAAGCAGGCAAATCCAGCCCAAATTACCCGCCGGGAATTTTTATAGCCATATACTTCCGTGAGAATATCGCCAAAAATATAACTAACCGGAAAGAGGAAGGTACCGGCATCAAAAGCCATGCGAACACCAAAGATGCTAAACCCCCAATCCACAATTTTCGCAGACGAGGCGATATTGCTGACAACCAAAACCGTCACGAAGACAGCCATGATCAAATCGAGATAGCGGTAGCGCCTGTCCATATTCACCAAATTCAACGGCTGACCATCCTACAAAAGGAACAAAGCCCCGGGGCGGAAGTCGGTTGCCCGCAATTTGAACAAGGATGAAGTTCTGCCTGGATCGATCTCCCGGCTGAGCAAACAAACCGGATTTTCGAGCCTCCAAGAAAGGATAAATAAAACGACTGTTTTGCTCCAGGACGGTCATTTTCCAAGTCTATTCAGCATTTGCTTGTAATAAATCGAAGTCGAACCCACCGAAGAAGGGCACTCATCATAAATATATTCAATCCCGCTTAAGAGGGCATAAGCCAGCATCTCCCGCTCGTAAATACGGAAAAGGGGTTTGGCTTTCCGCGCCAGACCCGGACGCTTCCGGGAAGCACCGGTCCCTGTCGAAGCAAGTACTCCCCTGCCCAAGAGAGGGTATTCCCGAAAAGAACAGCAGCCTCATCATCCAGGTTATGACCGGTTGCACAAAACCTCATAACCCATATCGCGGGTGACACGGTTCATGACATGCCGTTTAACCAACCCGCAGACCGAACACGGCTTGACCCGACCGCGATGGGATCTCTGGGAAAATTGCGGAACGGTTGACCCGTACTCCTTTTGAATATCGACAATATGGAGTTTCAAGCCCGCGTTCTGCGGCAAATTTCTCGGCCAGGCGTTGCGACTCGATCGAATAATTCAGGCCCTCATCGATGCCGAGGCAAATATATAACCCATCAGCCTGATATCCCAGCCGGTGAATGAATATCCCAAAGAGAGAGAATCTTTACCGCCAGAGACAGCGATAAGAATTTTTTCGGAACGAGTGAACATCCTGATATTTCCCTATGAATCGCTCCGTTTGTTCCGGAATCCATTCAAGGAAATGCTCCTTGCAGAGCGCCAATTTATGCTGGCGCATGTTGACCACGGCTTTTTGACCGCAAGCCCGGCACTTCAATTTAACCTCCGGAAATTACAGCATACCAGTTTTATTACGTCGCCTTCCTTAACCTGCTCATCTTCCGGTAATCAACTCACCATTCCGGGTGCAAATACACCTTCAGGAAGGATGTCGTTTTTCTTCAGGGCATCCAACACAGTCATGCCTGGACGGACTTCAAATTCCTTGATCGCGGAAAATAAATTTAACCATAAAACTCCAAACAAACTCGACACTGGTCGGGCAGCCAGGGATTATACACTCCATGCAAGGATCATTACGGGTGCGTCTCCACCCTGCGATATTTTCAGGCAAAATCGAAGATATTTTTGTGGAGGGGGATCACAATCCACATAATTCCCCCGATATTCCACCGGCATTAAAAGTGCAATTTGCGACATGATTTCATCTGCCATTCCCTGACGAATCTTTCCATTCACCTTCTCGCCACGGGCATCCAGATAAAAATGGTTTTCCACCCTAAAATGGAAATCCGTGCGTTTAAGTTTCTTCAAATTGAACCAAATGACTCCCCACCCCAGTGAGCAATTGGCAGGATGGGTAGCTCCGGCATGCAACGCGATCAAGGCAGCTACCAGGCTGACCACACTGCAACTTCCATCATAAGAGCGGGTTCCTTCCGGGGCAATGGCGAGAATATCTCCCGCCTCAAGCACACCCAAGCAGGCTCGAAACGCTTCCAGATCCAGTGTACCCGCGGCGAATGGGAATGGCATTCCACAAATCAAAAAGCCAACCCATAAATTTGTTGTTCCATGTTTCGATTTTCGCCAAGCCCGATCATTTTACGGGGTTGAAGATGAACGAACAACAATGGGACCTCAAGCGAGTTTATATGGTTGGTAACCAGAATCAAGGGACCGTGAGCAGGGACTTTTGGGATTCGGACTTATCGATCCGGCAAAGAATATCCGTCCCGACCGAATGACATGATTCAAAAACCAACGGTAAAAGGAATTCATTCAGGTTTCCGAGTAATAAACTCGATCTGTGCAGGAAGGAGTTCTATACTGAAATTCCTTCCCTTCATAGCAAACTGTTTCACCATCGCAATGGACCGGAAGGGTCCCTGGAAGGGCGGAGACGTGCACCTTGCGCGCCTGGGCCATGGTCACTTCCTTTTGGGTAGCCTGGGTGCCCTTCATGAAATAAGGAATAAGACCGAAAATGCGCAACTGGCTGGCAGTCCGGGCAATGCACAGGTCGAAACTTCCATCGGCTGGGTCGCCATTGGGGGCAAAGAAAGAAGCCACCGCCCATCCGCCTGCCATTCATGATCGAAAGCATCAACGGTGAGATATTCCATTGTTGTTGTCATCGTAGGTCAATGAGACGGTAGGCGCCTTGTAATAAACGAAGATCGTTTCGATGGCAGCAATGAGATAAAGGAGCAGCCCGCGTGTCCAGCGGATCCTGGCGGCGACAAAACCTGCGGCAGCGTCAAAACCAATCCCGACCCCATTGCCGAAGTACCGACCATCGGGATAATCCCCCCCCTTACAATACCCACATCCATCCTGCGCCGGTAATTCTCAGCGAGAATTTTACAGCCTGTCTCCACCCCCCCGGGGATGCCCATACCAAAGGCAAAATCATTCCCAGTTCCAACTGCAATCTGTCCCATGGCAGTTTTATTAAACCCTGCCAGCCTGGCACGCATCAATCCATTCAGAGCCTCGTTGGCAGTCCCATCCCCGCTGGCAATTATCACCGTTTCGTATCCTTCGCGAGCAGCCTGCTCGGTCAGCTCAGCAGCATGCCAAGGACGTTCGGTCAGAACCAATTTGTAATCCAGGCTATATTTTTAATAATTCCTGTTCCATCAATGGAATGGAACGTCCAGCAAATCCCCGACCAGAAGTAGGATTTACTATCAGCAAGCAACGGGGCATGAAACACTCTCCTAGGTAGAGTATGTTGTATTTTACTTGTAACCCCAAGAAAGAGGCAACGTTTCTGATACAATATTCCGAACCTATGGTTATCCTTTTTCCCGTCGTTTTGATGTTCATAACCGCAGTTGTACGCTTGTTATTGTGCGATTTATGCGGCGCAACTTAAATATTTTTGGATGATTGCCATTGGAGGGGCAACCCTGGCCACTGGTGGGTGTATTCGCCTGGCAATTCCACCTGCCCCAAAACATCTCGCTAGCGACGTGGCAACCCTCAGCCCTTTCTTCTTTTTCCCCCACCTGGCTAGCGGACAGTATATCCTGGCCATATGCCTTAGCATTAGCAGCCCTTGGCGCCGCGATCGTCTGGACATCCATCGTAAGGGCGTGAAAATGACCCGGCTGCCTGGGCTGGGACGCTCTGCTTGCCGCCCTTGGAATACTGGCAGTCACCGCAGAAAATCCCCTGACGCTGATCCTGGCCTGGTCTGCCCTCGATCTTACCGAGTTATTTACCATGCTCCGGTCAACGGAAGGCGAAGAACAAAGTCGCAGCGTGGTAATTGCATTTGCAGCGCATGTAGCAGGGACTGGTCTGGTGATCTGGGGCAGCCTGGTCTCATTAGCTGCTGGCAATCCAATAAATTTCAGCATCATCCCAAACGGCGCAGGAATTTATCTGCTACTCGCGGCAGGTCTTCGACTTGGGTGTTTTTCCACTTCATCTACCCTATCAGAAGGAAAATACCTTCCGCCGTGGGTTCGGGACTTCCCTGCGGCTGACCTCAGCAGCAGCCAGCTTATCCTTGTTAGCCCGGATCCCAGCAAGTGCTATAAATATTTCATTTTTGCCATATTTAATCATTTTGGCGCGCTCGCGGTCTTTATGCTGGCTGGATGTGGCTGCGTGCGTCTGACGAAATAGTGGGACGCCCATTTTGGGTGCTCGGAATGGCTTCCCTGGCCATCGCCGGAAGCCTGCTTGGCAATCCGATCGGGAGCATCGGGTGGGGGATTATGCTTGTTCTGGGTGGAGGCATATTATTCTTATTTTCGGCCAGACAGAGGAGCATCATCTGGGTGCCGCTGCTAAGCCTGTGGGGAATGTCTGACTCTTCCATTCTCTACCACTGCATCAGCCTGGCAAGTGGGGAACCACATATCGACATTATTTATTATCCCATTTCTTCCTGCTCAAGCATTGCTTGCCACCGGGATTATCCGGCACAGCTTGCATCCCGGAGAGACCAGCTTTGAATCACAGGAAAGATGGACAAAATTTCTGTATCCCACCGGGCTTGCTGCTTCTTGGTGCAACCATATTCCTGCTGGGAATATGGGGCTGGCGCGGAGCACAAAATATCGGACAAATATGGGCTGCCATAGCTGCCAATATTATGGTTGCTGGATTCACCGTGTTAGCGTTAACAATTCTTGTTCGATTACCAACTTCCAGCACATCCAATCAATGGACAAGAATTTTTCGACTGGAATGGTTATTTCCCACTACTGACAGCCATTTATGAATTTTTCTGCAAGATTGCAGATATCATTACATCTTCACTGGAAGGTGAAGGTGGATTACTCTGGTCATTACTACTGCTCGCATTAATTTTTTCAATCCTGTCAACCCAAGCCCGGTAATAATGTTCAACCTATTAAATTGGATTGCATTAATAATCAGCCTGATTACATCCGTCGGATTACTCTTTCAAAGAGACTGGCGGGTTGGATTGGGTTTTTTGGCGACTCAATATATTGAGTATTTTTTGGCTGGTCCAGACTCATTGGCCGATCTCAATGGCAGCAGGAAAACTAGTGACAGGATGGATGGCTTGCGCTGTACTCGGGATGGCACAACTTAGCAGAAATACCACTCAAGAGGCTGAAACCGCATGGCCGCAAGGCCGCCTATTTCGCCTCTTTACAGCGGGCATTATTACAGCCGCGACTTTTGCATTATCTTCGAGAGCCTCCAGCTGGTTGGGGCTCAGTCTCCCAATCGCATGGGGAGTCTTCTTTTGGCAGGAATGGGACTACTTCAACTGGGAACAAGTGCACAACCATTCCGGGTTGTCCTGGGGTTATTGACAGTTCTTTCTGGTTTTGAAATCATTTACGCGGCAGTAGAAAGTTCCACACTGGTAGCAGCCCTGCTGGCAGCAATCAACCTCAGCCTGGCTTTAACCGGCGCATACCTTAATAAACATGTCCCAAGAGGAAAAAGCGTGAGCGCTCCATTTTTATGGATTTTCCTCCCATTCATTGTTGCAGGATTACTTTTGCTCCTACGCAATCAAAAAGTTATCACTTTGATTGCATTGATTTTTACATTTTTTTTGACCCTAGCCGCCTGGCTACTTCCAATCGATACCGTCATGACCATCGGAAGCTGGTCATTCAAGCTTGTCTCTTCGGTGGATATTCTTGGCAGGCGACTGGTGATCAGTCCTGCCGACCTTTCCCTCCTCGCCCTCATATACGGTTCAGCGGTGGTCTGGTTTGCTGCCGCATCCGTTACCCGAATCAGCACGCCGACTAAACTCATTAGGATTGGCAATCGTAGGGTTGTTGGTCGCGGCCCTTGTTGTTGAACCGTTTTTATACGCTGCGCTTTTAATCGAGATGGCTGTACTCCTGTCCATCCCATTACTTTACGTCCCAGGGAAAAGTCCAGGAAGAGGGTTAATTCGTTTTCTCATATTTCAAACTTTCGCCATGCCTTTCATCCTTTTTTCAGGATGGTTATTAGCAGGTATAGATGCCAACCCTGGAGACCTAGGATTAGTACAACAAGCAGCGATCCTGATTGGCCTGGGATTTACGTTCCTCCTGGCGATCTTCCCATTCCACAGTTGGATACCGCTCATCGCGGAAGAATCTGCCCCAATCACGGTTGGGTTCTTGCTATGGATGTTCCCTACAATTGCCTTATTCTTTGGGTTAGGATTCCTAGATCATTACTCCTGGCTGCGAGATGCCCCAGCGTTAGACAATGTTTTGACCTCCGTTGGGCTGCTCATGGTCGTCAGTGGGGGAATCCTTTCCGTCTTTCAACAGCACCTTGGACGAATTTTAGGATATGCTGTCATCGTGGAGACGGGTGTATCCCTCCTGACTATTGACTTGGGGAGAACCGCCGGATTGAATGTGTTCTATATGACGCTGGTCCCGCGGACACTTTGCCTTGTCGTTTGGGCATTATCGATACAAATTTTAAAGGGGAAATCAGAGACGCTTTTCCTGAAAGATACCAAAGGATTATTCCGTACTTTACCATTTGCTGCTTCAGGAATGGTGTTAGCAAACCTCACTTTGGCTGGCATGCCAATCCTTGCGGGTTTTCCATCCCACCAGGCGCTCTGGGAAGGACTCGCGACAACATCCCTGTCCAACGCAGTTTGGGCTCTTATCGGGAGTATGGGTTTGTTAGTAAGTGCAATTCGCGTGATGATAGCCATGTCGGCCAATCCGGAAGGAGCTCCTTGGGAATCTCACGAAACTGGTCCACAGCGAATATTACTAACAATTGGATTCTTTGCATTATTCCTACTAGGGCTTTTTCCGCAATGGGTACTGCCACTATGGACTAACCTTCCAGCTATTTTTACCCATTTGGGACAATGACCCAAACTATTTGGGGGGAATCTAAATTTACCTATACACAGTTTCCCTGAAAGTCTCAGCCATTGAGATATTTATGACTGGAAGTATAATCAAATCAGAAAAATCGACTCAAAAAAATTCCCTTCCCATCGGAGGAAATAGATGGAATTCGAACAAATAATTAAACGTTTGGACTGGTTGGATGAAGAGCACAGGAGCGAAAAAAGTTCCATTGAAACTCTCATACAACGCGAAAGCAATCTTGAAGGGGATTTGAAAGCTGCCAATAAAAAAATCAAGGAACTCACCTCCCAAATATCCAATTTATCGACAGCTCCTGCACGCATCGAGCAATTCGATAATGCCCTCGCGCAACTTCGAACAGAAATCGTTAAATACATTGATGACCTGGATGCCAAACGACAGGACCAACAACCTGAAATCGATAAGCGTTATCAAATCCAATTTGGGGGTATTCAAAAATCAATCACCGAATTACGAAAATTGAAAGAACCAATCGCAGAGATCAAGCGCGAGCTCAAATCGCGGGCAGATGAGGAGACTCGAAGAAGCAAACTAGTGGCTGATTGGGAACTGCGTATGCAAACGATGGTAAAAACCGTCGAAGAAATTCAACGGACGCAAAAGGCCACTGAAGAACCACGCCGTCAAGACACCAAACGACTGGCTGATCTTCAAGGGGAACTCAGCAGCGCTCGCAAACGCCTGGAAGAATCATGGCAAAAAATCGATCTATTTACTGACAGTATCCGGAGGATCGAGACCCGCCTTAACGAAATTATGGGCAATGAAGCGGAACGCCGCCAAGCTCAAACCAATTTCATCGAAACGCAATCACGGCTGCAGGTGGAACGTGAGCGGACATGGAAAGAATGGGAATTAAGTGTTAATGCCCTGCACAAGCAATCAGAAACCCTGGACAAAAATTTGCAGGACTGGGAAGTCACGCAACGTACAATAAAACGCACCCAGGAAAAATATGATGAAATGGTCCAGAAATTCGAGCGCCGGATCAACGAAATAACAGAAATGCAGCGGCTGGTCGAAGATCGCTTTCGCCAGGAATGGGTCACCTTTAAAGCAGATGACCAAAAACGCTGGACAAGCTTCACGCTGTCCCAGGATGAAACTCATAAAGAAACCCACAGTGAAATGGCGAAAATTGAAGAGCGGCTGACAACCCTGGAAGACCTGACCCAAACCCAACAGGACATATTTCAACAAACGAAAGACGCGAACGAGCAATTATTCCAGGGGATGGTCGCACAACTCCATGAACTGCTCACTGCTTATGAACGAATCATGAGCACGAAATAATATTTTGCAAAAACAAAAAAGCATCTGATCAAAGTTGAGGTTCCATGCACGTCATTGGCACTGCCGGACATGTGGACCACGGTAAATCCACCCTGGTCGCGGCACTTACCGGCACAAACCCCGATCGTCTAAAGGAAGAGCAAGAACGGGAAATGACCATTGACCTCGGGTTTGCCTGGCTGACCATGCCAGACGGCGAGGAAATTGGGATTGTCGATGTTCCCGGACACCGCGACTTCATCGATAATATGCTTGCAGGGGTGGGAGGAATTGATGCCGCTCTCCTAGTCATTGCTGCTGACGAAGGGATCATGCCGCAAACGCGCGAGCATCTTGCCATCCTTGACCTGCTCCAGATACAAACTGGAATTGTGGTATTAACCAAAATTGATCTGATTGAAGACCCGAGTGGGTAGATTTAGTAGAGTTGGATATACGCAAACTTTTACAGGGAACTTCATTAAGAATGCACCCATCCAGCGCGTTTCCTCGGTCACCCAGGCAGGTTTTCCAGATCTTTTACAAGAGCCTGCGATCATTTTGAGAGACATTCCGCCGCGATCCAATCAAGGGAGACCACGTCTACCTGTTGATCGAGTTTTTACCATTGCCGGATTTGGCACAGTTGTAACCGGCACTTTATCAGATGGGACGCTTACCACAGGAGAGGAAGTGGAAATCCTGCCATCCGGGTATGCGTGGACGAATCCGCGGTCTGCAGACACATAAAAAAAATGAAAAACTGCAGTACCCGGAAGCCGCACCGCAGTAAATATTTCCGGTTTGGACTTGGAGCAAATCAGGCGAGGAGATGTGGTTACACATCCCGGGAATACCAAGTGACCCAACGGCTTGATCTCAGCTTCCGAATGCTTCCCAGGTGTTTCCAACCCATTGCGACACCACACGGAAGTCAAATTCTATATTGCGGACATCAGAGACGGTTGGAGAAATCCGCTTACTCGGCGAAGAATTTTTAAACCCGGGAGAAACCGGCTGGTTTCAACTTGACTTGCACTCGCCTGTGGTTGCAGTGCGCGGCGACCGTTTTATTCTGCGCCGCCCATCTCCGGCAGAAACAATTGGGGGTGGAACGGTAGTGGACCCGCATCCAAAGGGAAGACACAAACGATTCGACAATCGATTATTGCAAACGCTCCAAGCCATGGCTGCAGGGATCTCCTTCAGAAATTTTATTGCAGGCAAGTCTTGCCCTCGGGCCAGCACCGGTGAAGGATGTATCTCACATTCAGGATTGGAAAGCCCTGTGGCTGAATTGCCATGCAGGAACTTATAGGAAAGCGAACAATGTCTCCTGCTTGAGGACACATTAATTCCGGCAATACTGTGGCCCAACTGAAAGAAGCAACGATCACCGAATTGTTTACGTATCACCAAGCTTTCCGCTCCGACATGGGATGCCGCGCGGAGGAGCTTAAAAACCGGCTAAAAGTCGCTCCACACACTTTCAACTTGATCCTGACCGAGAATGGTGGTAGAAGGGCTATTGGTTGAAGGCTCAAAATGGGTTGCACTCCCTGAACATAAAGTCAGTTTTTCACCGTTCCAGCAGTCAAAAGTGGAGAAACTATTAGGATTATTCGCTGCAATTCCCACTCCCCACCCTCAGTAAAAGAATGCCATTGTCGCAGTCGGAGAAGATGTGTTAAGTGCCTTGAAGGAGTTCAGGAGAATTGGTGGCTGTATCCGACGAGATCGTATTCAGAAAAACAGATTATGAGATCATGGTGGACCAAATCCAACAAACCCTTGAGCATAAAGGAACAAATATCCATGGCCGAGGTACGTGATCTTCTCAAAACCAGCCGGAAGTATGTCCAGCCCTTGCTTGAGCACCTGGATGCAATCGGCATGACGGTGCGGGAAGGGGATATCCCGACACCTTAGAAATCAGGAGTAATAGCCATGTGTGGACGATATGCATTAACCATTGACCCGGGGGATCTTACAAGCTGCTTTCCCGGAATTTGCATTCCCGGAACAAGGGCGCACCACGTTACAATATCGCCCCCAGCCAGCCGATCCTGGCTCTTACCCAATGATGGAACAAATCAAGCAGATTTTTTTGTATGGGGGCTTATTCCTTCCTGGGCAAAAGACCCATCCATCGGAAACAGGATGATCAATGCCCGGGCTGAAACCTTGTCTGAGAAACCAGCATTCCGTGTCTGCATATAAATATCACCGCTGCTTAATTTTTGCAAATGGCTTCTTACGAATGGCAGGCCCAACCCGGGAAAAAATCCAAAGTTCCCCATTTCATCCGACTAAAATCAGGAGATGCCATTTGCTTTTGCCGGGCTTGTGGGAACATTGGCAGTCACCTGACGGATCGGAAGTACGTTCAGCAACGATCATTACAACTGAGCCAAATGAGTTGATGGCAACCCTCCATAACAGAATGCCAGTTATTTTACCGCGCAATACCTACGCGCAATGGATTGATCCTGCCGCCACAGGCTGCCAACCCGCTTGCAAAACCTGCTAGTCCCTTACCCGACCGAAGAAATGGAAGCTTACCCCGTTTCGACTCTGGTGAACAGCCCGGCAATGATCAAGCAGAGTGCATCTTCCGCGTTAATCCAATTAGATACTCATTCGCTCAAAATCTCGATTAAATGGTCGCTTGACTGTCATTTGGGGACATGTTATGATGGCGCGCCTATGGATGACAAGCCTTTGGAGGAATTTCCTCAGCCAATCGAGGAAAAAGGGGGAGATCCATCTGAACATCAACCCAATCTGTTTACAAGATGGATGGAACGCCTGGCCCACCTGGGCCTGGGTGAAATCTCGTCCCGCATCGGAACAAACCTCCTCGCGATATTGCTGGTTGGTGCTGTTGTCATGGCTGCTTCAAAGAGCGAAACTTGGCGGACCAACCCCCGTTTCATCGACATCAAATACAATCCCCGTTCCCACTTCTGCCAGTTTCACAACTTCCAGTAGAAATTGCAGTATCACTGGATGGAATTCCCCGCCAGGCAGAACTGCATACCATCATCCCCAGTCGCCCACGGATTGATGTTACAGTATATACGGTCCAAACAGGTGATTTGATATTTAAGATCGCTGATAATTTCGGTTTGAAACCGACCACGATCCTGTTTGGAAATTATAATATCTTGAAAGATTCACCTGACTTACTTAAAGCCGGGCAAAAACTCAATATTTTGCCGGTAGATGGTACCTATTATCAGTGGCAGGGAACCGAAAGCCTGACAAAAGTTGCCGAGGTGTTTGGGGTTGACCCAGAGAGCATCATCAATTATCCCGGCAACCACCTGGATCCGGATACCATTGGGGATCTGAACCATCCTAACATCACATGCAGGCACATGGCTGATCGTGCCCGGGGGAACACGGGAATTTACGTCATGGACGGCACCTGCGCAACTTGTGCAAGATAACCCATCGACTTTCGTCTGGGGCCCGGGGGTCTGCACAGGAATCAGTTTTGTTCAAGTTGGATATGGGTATTTCGTTTATCCCACGACCGAACACTGGCTCTCCGGAACCCCATATCGCCCGGATCTAAGACATTTCGGAGTGGATTTTGCAGGGGCGGAAGGGAATGGTGTATTTCGCAGTGGATGCCGGAACAGTGGTATATTCCGGCTGGAATGACTTGGGGATACGGAAACCTGGTCATCATAGATCATGGTAATGGCTGGCAATCGCTATACGCCCACCTAAGCCAGATTAATGTCTCCTGCGGCCAAAACGTGGGGCAAGGAGATTTGATCGGATTGGTAGGTATGACCGGCGGAACTTCAACCGGCCCACACCTGCACTTCGAGTTAATGAATAAAACGCTTGGATATGTAAATCCTCTGGATTATATGCCCGCGCCTTAAGAATCCTTGCAAAAGCATTGTGACCTCGACTATAATTTCGACCACTCCGGGCGCGTAGCTCAGCTGGTTAGAGCGCATCACTCACATTGATGAGGTCGGGGGTTCGAGCCCCTCCGCGCCCACAAGATTAAAAAAGTCTTTTAGTTTTGGGTTTCGAGGTGCTTCGGCAATCCTGCGCCCACACTTTTAAAAGAACATTACGGCCTTTGTGATTTAAGGGTTCGATTATTTCAAGAACCACGCCTAAAGAATCAAAGAGGCATTTATAAAATAAGGGGTTTGAGTGCTGCGCGAACTACGCCTACAAATTGAAAAACAAATTGGCCCTTTGTGGTTTAAGATGTTCGACGTAAATCAAAAAATTTTAGTGAATTCAATGGTTTGAAGCTCCAAAAGAACCGCTGCTGCTTTGATTGTAGTGCGCTGATCGTGGAAAGTTGGTAATATTCAGAATTGTCCCTGCCGGTATTACTGTTTTCCACTAATAGACACTGTGGCGTCCCTACTGAGTAAAATGGCATGCCAGACATTCCTTTTGACGTTATAGATTTTTCCATATTCCAAGATTTGTGGATAAATCGCGGTCAATGTGAGTTCCAGTTTCTCCCAACAGTAATACTCCTTGTCCCCGAATTAAAACGAAACACCTCGTCTGTCGCGAGTATGGCTTTCCATTTCCTTGATCCTGGGCAGGATGAAGGTTGTCAATATAACGCAGATAAGCGACCCGCCATTCTTCATAATCCACCAGTGGTTTATACCCTTCGCCAGCAAAATCAAGTATTTCAAGTATATTTGTGTCCATAATATGTCAAGGCTTCCCACCCAGCCATACCTCCACCAATTTTTTCTTTTCCCGGCAAATCAAAAGGAATAAGATTTCCCGGGAAAGATGCACCATTTACCATCATTTTCACCACACCCTTGCAGACACCATCAGGATTATTAACGGATATACGAAATTCCTTGATCTCTTAACTTTCGGACCGCAGAAAATCCTTTCCAGAGGAAGGGATGCAAGGGTCAATTCGAAGACCATCCATCTCCGGGCGCAATCCCAGGATGTAATTCGTGGCACTGAAATATGACCAGGCTGCCGCACCAGTCAGCCAGGGTGTGCGAGTATTGCCTGGTCGTGGCGAAAAAGGCGAATAAGTAGTTTGCGCCTGCACGTAAGGTTCACATTGGCGAAGTTCCGCCCGGGAATTGTATGCGGCTGGCAGAGATGCGAGCAAATATTGGTAGGCCTGATCTCCATGCCCCAACATACATTCAGCCATTATTCCCCAACCCTGGGTATGGTTGAAGATGCCAGCATTTTCCTTGATACCGGGGTTAAAGACCACAGCGCGCATAACATCAATTGGTGTATTAATAAATGGCGGAGAAGAAAGCATTAATCCGAAAGGGGTGGATAGCCTTTCCTTTACTGTTCGCATACATGTTTCCGCCTGGTTGGGTGTGGCCGCACCACTGATAACCGACCAGACCTGGGTATTGAGGTAGACTTGACCTTCTGCATATTCCTTTGTCCCATAAAATGTGCCATCTTCCCCGATTGCCCAAATAAACCATTCTCCATCCCATGCAAGGCTTGAATGCTTAAATCCAACTTTTCCCGGTTCCCAATCGCCCATTCATATTCTTCCAATTTGTTCAAACGGACAGCAATATCTGCATATACTGATAATCCCAACCTTAATTGGAACGCGACAAATAAGGCTCTCACCCATGGTATCCTAATTTCAAGCAATCATTCCAGTCAGCCAGCAAGACCGCAAGGGAGACCATGCTTGCCGCTCCGCTCCAGGTTAAATACAAAGCACGTTTTAAATGGTTAAAAACTGTATCTTCACCCTTATCTGCATAAGGCAATATTTTGTTATAGAAATCAAGGTCCCCTGTTTCGTTTACATATGCTGGTACAGAGTTGAAGAACCACAGGCAATCGTCTGAACGATAATCTTCGGGAGGCAGGGGTCTTTTCATGACCCGGGATTATGAGTAAAAGGTGGATGATCTGCATCGCCCCCCCGGTTGAAACCTGCCCAGTCAACATTAATTCAAGTCGTTTGCCGGCCTCTTCCGGAATTGCCGACACAACTCCCAGGATGTCCTGGACCGAATCGCGAAATCCCAACCCATCCCGTTCGCCGTTGTAGACCAAGCTGGCAGAACGCGACCAAGCAAATGCAACCAGACTATTATAAATTCCCCACACGTTAATCGTGTGGTTGAACTCCACATCCGGTGTTTCGACAATCAGGTTCCCCAATTTTTCTATGCCAATGAGATTTAATTCTTCCGAAATTCATTCTCATGCACGTTCGATGGTTCCAAACTCTGCCAGGGTTTTCTTCCCAATCGTATCGGGCATCACCAATTCCCATCAGGACCAATAATTCGCGACTTTCCCCGGGCTGAAGCGATAATTCCATGTGCAGGCTGCCACAGGCGTTGTCCCCATATGCTTTGCTGTTGGAACAATAACCTCGTCTCGACTGCCAGTGGAGCATGATAGCTTCTATAAGGACCCAGGAATGCTTCCCGGCTGGTATCAAAGCTTTCCACAGGGATACCAACAAGTCCCATCCACACATGCCGGCAATATCGTGAATAAAAAAACCTCCATGTGCAGGGGTCAGGTTATCCTGAATGGCTATGCGTAATAAATTACTGATCAATCTTTTCCCCGCGAATAATGAAAAGAGAATATTGCAAGATTGACCTGGTCCTGGAAAGTGTCCCATTGGTTGGTAAATTCACAAAAAGTGAATAGCGAGAGATCACGGGGTCGGTCACTTTCGTTTGTGACTCTTTACCTTCCAATACTCAAACCTTTGCCCCAATGGGATAAAATAAGTTGTTTCAGTAGCAATCCCGGAATATCGGGATTCGATTACCGTGTAACGCCGTCCCATGTCGACAGGTGGACTGGTACTCGTCCAATGTTTCCGACCGGCTGCCAGGAAGCCGACCAATAATCCTTATTCTCGCGATCACGGATATAGATATAACGCCCTGGCTGATCCATCGGAACACTATTAAAATCGCAAACGTAAAAACCTGCCGCGTGCTCCTGATTGGTAAAACCCATAACCTCCGGCGTTATTGGTGATTATTGCGCCATAATCAGTAGACCCCAGGTAATTACTCCAGGACTGAGGAGTATCCGGTCGAGTGATTACATACTCTTTGGCCAGGTCGTCAAAATATCCGTATTGCATTACCCAACCTCACTATCACTTGAACTTCTTTTGTCCCCGGGAGGGATTGGAATGACACAGTTATCCCTTCAACCTGTTTCCCATCCACCTCCAACCTGGATCCCATTTCCCGGTCCGTGTCGTTCCACGGTAATCAAGTAACGGACTCCTCGAAAATTTCGGATCATTTAAACTCTTCCAATCTGGATGGAACAACCGGGTTGAATCGCCAACCCATCATATGTTGGGCGAACACCCAAAATCCATTGCGTGATGGCAACATAATTCCAGGAAGCAGAGCCTGTCAGCCAGGAATTTTTCGCTTCACCATGAGTTAGAGCATCTTTTCCGGCAATCATTTGAGCATAGACATAGGGCTCGCAACGATGCACATCGCTTAAATTTTCCCGTGCAGATGGATTGATCCGCAGGTAATAATCATGAGCACGGTCGCCATGTCCAATTTTCGCTTCGGCAATCATTATCCACGGATTGGTGTGACAAAAAATTCCCGCATTTTCCTTATATCCAGGCGGGTAGGAGGAAATCTCTCCAAGGTTGAAGATAATAACGGGTGTAAGCGGGTTGGTGAATACAATCCCATGGTTTGTGGCAAGTCGATCCGATACTGATGCCAGAGCCTGTTCTGCACTGGCCATCCTCAACGCCAAGACCAGCCATGATACAAATCCCCTGGGGTTCAATATATATTTGACCTTCTTCCAACTCTGGATCCGACCGGGTCGCCAAAATCATCATAAGCCCGCCGAAACCATTCGCCGTCCCATCCAGCATTCCAGATGGCTTCTTCCATTTCGGCAATGCTATGCTCAAGAGCTGAGGGAGGTTATTCGAAAACGGCAATATTCAAAATTTATGCGTATTTCCCGAAACCTTTCATTTTATGTTCCAGTTCCAACATTTCCCGGGCAACCAATACAAATAAACCTGCAATAAATACGCTTTCAGCTATCTTTCCATCTTTATTCGTAGTTGTCTGAAAAGATTGACCCGGCTGTTCAGAGAAGCAATTCAATTGAGGCAATCGTTCCAGTCAGCGCGTCCTATCAAAGGCAAGCCATGTGGACCAATCCGGTCCAATGTGTATTGGATCGAACGCTGCAAATGCTGGAAAAGAGGTCTCTTCTGAACCGACCTGATCATCATAGGGAGTTGGGATAGCGAGGATATCCCAGTCACCAGTTTCTTTGATGTATCCAGTTACAGATAATATCAACCATAGGGGGTCATCATTGAAACCACTGCCAATGTCATTATTCCCGCGGCGGGTCAACGGCTGGTATTGATGGTATGCCCCTCCATTGGGCAATTGAGTGGCAGCCAAATCCAGGATACGAGCACGCGCCCGCGCAGGGATCAAATGCATAAAACCGAGTAAATCCTGGTTTGAATCCCGGAACCCCATTCCCCGCCCAATACCCGATTCAAAATACGAGGCTGACCGGGAGAAATTGAACGTTACCATGACCTGGTATGCATTCCAAATATTTAACCATCCGGTTCGTATGTTCATCCGGTGTATGTACTTGCAATTGACCCAACAACCCGTCCCAATAAACCTTCAATTCATCGAACGCTTTGTGCAATTTCATCTGCTTGTAAATATCGATCAATTAACGGTTTTACGAGGCGCTTATTGATCATTAGCGCTCCCGGTGATTCAAATTTTTCAGAGACCGGGTTTTCGTGGTAGCCAAGGATGAAAATAACCTTCCTTTGCTCCCCTGTAGATAAATGCAGCTTGACATGGTGAGCACCAATTGGCTGCCAACCAAGCGGCCACGGAATTATTCAGGCGTCCCTTTTTCAACTGCCTGAGGTAATTCCCATCCCCGATATGGGCCCAGGAATGAATCGCGCTGAGTGTCAAAACCTGTCAAAGGCTCGGAACAGGCAAAATAAGCAAAATGGTTTCTGCGTTCGCGATATTCACTCTTGTGATAAATAACGTTGTCCACAACTTCAACTTCCCCGATGGAATAATTTCGCTGGAAATTGGTGGCATCATCCTGGGCATCCCAAAGGCAAAATTCCACTGCAGAAAAGACCGACAGGTTTACTGGTTGATCCCGCGGTTTATGAGAGTCAGTTCCCAGATTTCCAGGTTTTCGCCAAGGGGAATGAAAAACCGTTACCTGGGATTTTAATGCCTCGCAACTTTGAAGCTAATATCCGTGTACCCCATTCCATGCCGGCATTCGTATTCTTCAAGCGGATGGCGAACCGGCTGCCAGGTTGGCGACCAGATTATGGGCACCTGCGAATCGTCGTCCCTAAGGTATATGCATCGTCCACTGGAATCCAGGGCGGCATTATTATAACGATAGCGTGTGAGCCGGCGAAGACGAGCATCCTGGTAAAAAGAATATCCCCCCCCAGTGTTAGAGATTATTCCAAAAAAATTCTCACAACCCAGGTAATTAATCCACGGTAAAGGCGTATCCGGCTGCGTTATTACATATTCATGGCGCGTGTCATCGAAGATAGCCGAACTTCATTTTTACCTCATCCTCAGATTAGAATTTCAGAGGAAAAATAATATATGCAACTAATTGATGTGACAAAATATTCTAAAATTTGTTAATAACCAATCATGCTAATAAATATACCCAAACCATATTAAAGCTATTTTATTTGTTTAACCTGAGCAAGCAAGCCATCCACCAAATTTTCCGGCGATGTTGGAAAAGCGCCTTCCTGAAAGTGGAGTGCATTGCGCAAAGGTATTTCCATCATAAATCCCATTGTTGCTTCCTCTTGTTCATCTCCTCCGCCAAAAGCAGTTCGCATTTGAGCCGTCATTTGCTGAAATAAGCGGAGAAATAACACTTTTCCCACGTGAGTCCTCGATCCACTCGCGTAAAGTCGATTCCCGGTTTAACTGGCAGGGAAGTTCAAGGGACGATTCCAATGTGACTGTTTGTTTGCAACGGATATCGCCGGACGAAGCCCCGATAAGGATATCGAATTCACCATTTTCGGTTATCCACTGCTGAAAACCCGGATGATAATAAGCGAATGAGCGGAAATCGAGCGGCATGGACACAGTCTTGGTTTCACCTGGCTGGAGCTCAACTTTTATAAATCCCTTGAGCTCCTTGGGCGGTCGGACCAAAGCGGATTTGTGATCATGAACGTAAACCTGGACGACTTCCTTGCCGACTACCTTGCCAGAGTTCGTCACATCAACAGAAACGGTCACTCCGTCCGTATCCCTGAAAGTTGCAGCTGATACCTTGGGATTGGTGTAAGTGAATTTGGTATAGCTCAACCCATGTCCAAATGGGAATTGAACAGGCACTTCTTTGGCATCATAATAGCGATAACCAATAAATATGCCTTCACCGTAGCGCACCTTTCCGTTTTCTCCGGGGAAATTAATATGTGCGGGTGTGTCCACCAGTTTCAACGGGAATGTTTCAGCCAGTTTGCCGGAAGGATTGACCTTCCCATAAAGTACATCGGCAATTGCCCCGCCACCAGCCTGCCCCATCATCCAAGCTTCCAGGACAGCTGCTGTCCGGTCAATCCATTCACCCATCACCACTGGAGCCCCATTATTCAGGATAACAACAGTATTTGGCTGGACAGCGGTAACTGCTTTGATTAGCGCGATTTGCTGTTCGGTTAAGTCGAGGTCAGGCCGGTCGTAACCTTCCGATTCTTTCGTAACCGGCAGGGAAATATAAAGCAGAGCCACCTCTGCAGAAGAGGCATTTTTAACCGCCTCGTCGATAAGCGCTTGGTCGAAAACATTGCCTGCCTGGATACCCTTCTGAATATGTTAGCCTGTCTATCCCTGCTATTTTTTGAAGTTCTTCATACGGATTATCCACCTGAGTGGGGTTGATATGCGAACTGCCTCCTCCTTGAAAGTAGGCTTCCTTCGCTGAACGACCTATGACAGCAATATGCTGCTGTCTTTTCAAAGGGAAAATCCCATTGTTCTTCAACAGAACCATTCCTTCTGCAGCAATGCGGCGAGCCAAGGCGTGGTGAGCAGCGGCATCAAACGAACCGCCTTTGGAAATCTCGGCAGCTTTGAAAACGATTTCAAGGATCCTGCGGACTGATTCATCCAAAACAAATTCGCTCAGTTCTCCGGAGCGGACTGCATCGACGACCGCCTTTACCCGCTGTTCCCTCGGACCAGGCATTTCCAGATCCAAGCCGCCTTTCAACGATGCCACCCGGTCATGGACAGCACCCCAATCAGAAACAACGAACCCATCAAAGCCCCATTCATCCTTTAGGATATCCACCAGAAACCTGTGATTCTCGGAGCAAAATATGCCATTCAGTTTGTTGTAGGCGCACATCACCGTCCAGGGTTTAGCTATTTTGACGGCAGTTTCAAATGCAGGCAGGTAAATCTCCCTGAGGGAACGTTCATCAATTTCGGCGCTGATCGTGAAACGATGGGTTTCCTGGTTATTGGCAGCGAAATGTTTGAATGAAGTACCGACCCCTTTACTTTGAACACCTGTAATGAAGCTGGCAGCCATTTGCCCGGCAAGATAGGGGTCTTCAGAGAAATATTCAAAATTGCGCCCCCCCTGGGGAATACGTTTCATATTCGTTCCAGGTCCGAGAACGACGTCAACTTTTAAGGCAATGCACTCATCTGCAAGAGCCTGACCCATTTTTTTATCAAATCCACATCCCATGTGGACGCCAGACACGAAGCGGTGGGAAAGCAGGTGGCCGGCAGACTTCCTTTAATAAATGTAGTGACATCTGTAACACGGCGCACCCCATGTGGTCCATCCGAAACCGATAATTCAGGTATCCCAAGCCGGGAGATCGGAGTTGTAGTCCAAGGACTGGCGCCGGTGCATAAGGCAGCTTTTTCTTCAATTGTCATTTTCTTAATTAACTCGTTAGTGTTCGCCATGATTTTGACCTTTCCAGGATCCTTATCTACGGGCAAAGGTATTAGTGATTTCGGTAATTTGATATTATCCAGTGATAAGAAAAAATTATGGGAATTATTTACCCATATTGTTATTTGAATACGATTCATATACAGATCGGATATGGAGATGCTTTCCGCGCCTGGCTCAAAGTCCAGCCAACAGGAAACGGACAGGAAATCCGAACGGGTCTCCCGGATGGCAGGTTAAAATAATTGTCGCTAAAAACGACATCTGCTCCTGTCAAAGATACTTCCACCAGAAGAGCAAGAGACCGGGAAATCAGATCAATAACTCAAATTACCCTTTTCCCGCTGAAGATCCACGGAAATTGCCGGATTTTTCAGGGATAAATGTTTAATGGAGCAAAAACCTGCAACTTGCCGGGTAATAAAATGTTTTCCCTGCCAAAGATCGCATATGAATACAAGTGAGCGAATGTTTTCTTCTGTGATACGGTCGGAAAAATTCAGCTGGCATACCTGGGTAGCAGATTGCGGAGCAGCTTTGACATGCTCCCTGCCTGAAGTCAGGACTTTACCGGCAAGTGTTTCAAGCGACCATCGAACTTCCCCTTCCCAAGGCTCAAGCAAGTCATTGGTAACAAACACGGTTTGCTGTGGTGGTTTATCTTCAATCGAAAGCATAAGAGGGGCATAGAAGCGGCGTGCGGCATAATGCAATGCTTTCCAACGCCCGAAGTAATCAAGGCTGGACCATGAGGCAACAGGCCAGCAATCATTTAGCTGCCAATATAAGGTGCCTGCGACGCGATCGGGATGACGCCGCCAGTGCTCGACACCATAACGGATGCCCTCTGCCTGAAGCACCATGCTCAAATAAACCATCGACTCAAAATCCTTTGGCAGGCGGAATGTATCAAGCATCTGTCCCACCATAATGGAGTTGCCACTGGCATTCTTCTGGTGCATCTCCATTATGTAGGAGGTCATATTCCAGTCCGACTTCATCTGCATAGGTTCTGATAGTCGCCAGGGGTGGAAGCGCCTGGAAACCAAATTCACTCATGAAACGCGGGTATTGGTCACGATAGGAGGTAAAGGGTTTGCGACCGTGCCAAACATCCCAGTAATGAGAGTCTCCCTGATGCTGACCGTTTGGATTTTCAAATGGAGTGTCAGAAGAGGGTGAACTGGGCCAATAGGAATGATCGGGATCCTCGTTCTTGCACCATTCAGGCAAGGTATGATGGAAAAAATGATCGTATGCAGCTTTTAAATCCTGCAGTTCGGGAGCCTTCCAATTCCAATCGACCCAACCCCATTCCATTTCGTTATTGCCACACCATAGGGCAAGGCTGGCGCGATGGCGCAAGCGGCGAATATTCTCCACCACTTCCAGCCGGATGTTTTCAAGAAATTCTGGATCATCCAAGGGATAAATACTGCAGGAGAATATAAACTCCTGCCAGACAAGAATCCCATAACGATCACATAAATCATAAAAACGCTTCTTCTTCGTAGAAACCGCCTCCCCAGACACGAAGCATATTCTGATGCGTTTCAGCTGCTGAACGGATGAGACCTTCCAGCGACTCTCTTGTTATGCGAGTTGGGAAAGAATCAGCAGGGATCCAGTTTGATCCCTTGGCAAATATCGGAATGCCGTTGACAACAAATATGAAAGAGCGTCCCCACTGGTCTTCGCGCTGGCGCAATTCAATGGTTCGCAACCCGATCTGATAATTTTGCATGTCAAGTGTTTCGTACACGGAACCATTATTGCGGTTGAGAGACACTTCCACTTGATAGAGCGGCTGTTTGCCATAACCATTTGGCCACCATAAATCAGGTTTGTTTATCGGTACCTTTACAACAACCTCATCATCAGAATTTATGGCGGTTATATTTTCAAGGATTTCACCAGCGGGTGTAACGATGCGAACCCACGCAGCAAGATGCTCGTCCCCCCAGCGCTGGACAGCTGCCCGTACCTCGACCGTGACCTGCCCCCGGTTATGAACCTGACGGATATGTACCTCTTCGAGGCGCGCCAAACTGTGCCCTTCCAGACGTATATCCTTCCAGATGCCAATCGGCGGAAGCTGCGGTCCCCAATCCCAGCCAAATTGACAAGGTGACTTCCGCAAATGTGAACCACCGGGAATCGCCTGAGAGTACTCCTGCCAGGGATCGCAACGACTGCTTTTCTGCCGCGTATTTCACAGGCGAGGAGAAATTTATTAGCAGGTTGTTTGATCCCTTTTCATTTAATATTGATTTGATTTCCCATTGATACCGACGGAACATATTATCCGTACAACCAAGCTTGTGACCGTTGAGGAATACTTCAGCCAGAGTGTCCAGCCCATCGCAAACAAGGAATACCTTCTCTTCAGAAAATATTGACTTTGTGCACTTGAAGCTGGTCCGGTATTCCCAATCGGATTCAGCCACCCATTTGACGCGTTTCTCATTATCGGAAACAAATGGATCCGGGATAAGGTTGTTTGCCATGAGGTCGGTATGGACACCGCCAGGAACAGTGGCGGGTAACCATTCTTTTTTTCCCTCTTGATGAAACTGCCATTTCCCCGTCAATTGTTGAATGATCGTCATGATATTTAATTGTGCGTGGGACGATTGAAACAGCCCTTCCAATTTTCACCAACCTGCCTTCAACTGACAGGTTATTCTCTTGGCATTGGACGTCCCGGTCGCCACTCCTTTATAAATTTTTATGTAGTAAAATTTGTACGATATTCAGTGCACCAGGGGATTTGACTTGAATCTAACATTAGCGGGGAATGCTTTCCACAGTAGAGAGATCCCATTCTTCATGGATCTTGGGAACATCACTGATCAAGCGCCGCGTGTATGCCTGACTTGGATAAAGAATCACTTTATCGGCAGATCCACTTTCAACAAACTTCCCATGTTCCATAATATAAACAGTGTCGGAGACAAAATACGCCAAACCAATATCATGAGTGATGAAAATAAGAGTCATCCCGGTTTCTTTACGCAACTCCATTAACATATCCAGGATCGTGGCGCGGCAACAGGCATCGATCATTGAGGTAGGCTCATCAGCCAGCAGGATCTTTGGTTTCAGCAGGAAGATCCGGGCAATCATCAAACGCTGCATCTGACCACCGGAGAGCTCAAAGGGATACTTGTTGGTCAATTCCGCGAACTTCAAATTCACAAAACTGCAAGCTTCTGTCATCAACTCCAATTTTTTTGCATGCGGGAAGCTGACGACCGCCGCGCATATAAATACAATCCAAAAGCACATCATCGATCTTATTGAAAATATATTGTAGGAAGAGAATGGGTCCTGGAAGATCGCCTGGATGTTTTTCCAATACTCCTGTTTCTTCTTTTGAGTGCTGATATCACGCTTCTTCCCCTGGAAGAAAATCTCACCTTCGGTGGTACTGATCAATCCCAAAAGCATCTTCGCGAGAGTGGTCTTTCCGCTGCCCGATTCGCCCACAATCGAAACGATTTCGCCATTGCAAAAATTAAAATCCACATGATCAACGGCGATGCATTTCTGACTGCCAAAGCCAAAAACCTTGGTAAGTCCTTTTCCACTAAGACAAGGTGTATTTTCATCAGCCATTTTTATATGCCTCTCTCAATTGTTCTTCAGAAAATATACAGCGGTAAGTCCGGCCGTCTTCAACTTCACGGAGAGCTATGGAATTAGTCTTACATTCTGCCTTAACATATGGGCATCGTTCAGCAAACCGGCATCCTGCTGGCGGATTTTTAAGTTCGGAGGAACTCCAGGAATGGCAGCAAGTTTTGTCCCCCGCAGACCTTGTTCAGGAACAATGATCGAGCCCATCAGACCTTTTGAATATGGGTGGAGAGGATCAAACACAGCTTCCTTTGCGGTGCCTTTCTCCACGATCTGCCCTGCGTACATGACCATAATATCATCGGTTACATTGTATAACAGCGGAAGTTCATGTGTAATAAAGATCATGGCTTTGATGTAACCTTTTTCCATCAAATCCCGCAGCATCTTTATGACCATCTTTTGCGAAGTGACATCGAGAGCAGATGAAGGCTCATCCGCAACCAACACCAGGGGTAAAAGGATGACGGAAATCGCGATCACCGTGCGCTGTTTCATCCCGCCAGAAAGTTCAACCGGGTATTTTTGCAGAACCTCCGCAGGAAGCCCAAGGATCTCAAATCGTTCCCTGGCAAGATCGTAAATCTCTTTCCTGGAAATTTCCGGGTGATGCGCTTTAATTACATCCTCGACAAACCTGATTATCTTTTGGGTGGGGTTGAGCGAATCCATGGCGCATTGTGGAATATAAGAAATCTGCGTACCCAATATCGACCGACGAATATCATCAGGGGCCATTCCAGAAATTGATGCCCATCAATGATGATCTCTCCACTCGTATAGTGCAGCGGAGCGAAGTAATACCCCATCAGGCTAAGCGCGAGCGTCGACTTTCCGCAGCCAGATTCCCCCGCGATCCCCACCGATTTCCCTTCTTCTACCTTTAATGATACATGGTCGACCGCGTAAACATCCTCACCAAACCGGGTGATGTATTTTGTGGTCAGGTTCTTTACTTCTAGTATTACTCTTTTCATATAAATCACCTAGTCCCGCAAGGCAGGGTTGAATACCTGATCGAGACCGGTATTCATTAAATTCATCGAAAATGTGATTAACGCAATGGTAACGAGCACCGGCAAGTAAGCCCACCATTTTCCCAGGATCTCTGCCTGGTAGATCAACGCCCAGTTCATCATCAAACCCAGCGTGGGGACATCACTTGTCCTTGGCCCCAAACCCAGGATCGACAACTGAGCCTCTGCCAGGATTGCCGAGGAGATCTGCAGAATGAACGCCATAACAACATAGGAAGCGATATAAGGCAGAATATCTGCAACAATGATGTGAACGATAGAGTGCCCGGAAAGTTTCGACAGGTTGACATGGTCGCGGTTACGCAGGGATATCACCTGAGACCGCACCGCCCTGGCTGTCCACACCCAGGCAGTGAACCCGATCACCACAGCAATCGTGACTGCGCCGCGTTTCTCCTGACCGATGCTGAATGAAACCAAGATCAATAACACAAGGCTGGGGATAACAGTAAAGAGATTGGTGATGAACATAATAATGTCATCTACAAATCCGCCGATATACCCCCCCAGCAATCCCAGGGTCAACCCGATCAAGGTTGCAATAATACCGGCGACAAGGCCGATCTCCAGTGATATGCCGGCAGCCTTAACCAGCTCCGTCAGCACATCCCTGCCAAAGTTTTCGGTTCCAAGGAGTAATAAACGTACATTCGCAACATTGCTGATGTTCACGTAATCAGATTGTTTGACAACACCCGTTTGCTCCAGAACTCCCGTATCCGGGTTTTGCGCTGCAATAGCATAACCTTCGGTTGAAAGGATTCCCTGGAGGGAGGTATTGACCCTCTGGTAATACCTTTGTTTTGCATAGGTCATCCCCGAGAAACTTTTGTTGGGGTCATAATTTTCCTGCCATAGATCCAGGAGAGAGACGATGTCCGATGTGTCTATTTTGGTATCAAGGATGCCATCAGATACCAGCCATTCTTTCATGGCGAGGCGATCGTCATTGCTCAGCTTGATAGCAATCCGCTTGGCAGCGGCGTCATCCAGCATAAGGGTGTAGGTAGTAGGCGCATTAATGCTGTCAAAGGTATTCACATAGATGCCAGGCGGAAAGAAAGTCCCCTGACCAATGATCGTCAACGGAGGATCCGTGACGAACAACGGATAAATGAAAACGATCAGCAGCAATGCCGCAAAAATGCAAAAACCAAAAATAAATTTACCCGAGTGAAAAACCTGTCGAAGGGTATGTTTCATATCAGCATCTATCCTTAATCAGCCTGGGCTGCTTTAATGCGCGGGTCAATCAAACCGTATACGAGTTCGATGACAAAATTCGCAATCAGCACCATTACTGTTACGATCAATGCGGAAGCTGAGATGAGCGGATAATCCTGCCCCAAAATACTATGCAGGAGCGTGGTACCAAGCCCAGGATAACTGAAGACGATCTCCGCTACCAGCGCTCCGCCGACCATGGTTCCGATCGATAAAGCCAGGCCGGTCACCTGCGGAAGCATGGCATTTCTAAATACATAGCCGACGATCTTCCAATCCGGGATTCCCAGGAAACGGCTGTATTTTACATAATCCGCATTTAATTCATAAATGGACATGGATCGCATACCGATCGCCTGACCACCAATGGCGACCAACACGATCGACCAGAAGCCGGGGGTGAAAACTGCCTGTAGGCTGACCGGCTGGATAATCGGAACATCGGACGCTGGATTTGAACCCCGGACCTGCGAAGGGAGGGAACGGATCCATAAAGTTGGTTGGTGCATAGCAGGCAAATGGATCGGCAATATTGAGCGTGCAATCACCCACCTGGTTATAGCGGAGCACAAAAGAAGGACTGAACGGGGCGTTTGCGCTCTGATGGTTATAGAAGGAGTAGTCGTAAGGAATAGCCATGAGCCCAAATGCGCTGCGAATGGTGGTGTTGGGCAACATCTTGGGAGACCACGCCACGCTTATGCGAGGAAGAAAGGTGGCCCACTGATTTGCCCAGCCGCCTTTGGGTACTCCAGGATCGCCGGGATACACAAGGCCAACGGGTGCATTCGTGAAACGAGTGCTCTGTACGCCGGGAAAGTAGTCGGCGACGTGATTCCCCACCGAGATGGGAGCAATCTGCGGTTCCCAACGCAGTCCCAGGTTAACGTTGAGGTTCGGTTTCAACTTGATGCTGTCTTGCCCGAAAGCCGCGTAGTTGTTGGCAGTGTAGCGGTTGTACTCTCCGCCGGATGCCTGAACGTTATCCACCAAGCCAAGCAGGAAGTCCGAAACCGAATAGCCGGTAACGGCGCCGGAAAAGTCCACCAGCGGGTCGCCTTCCCACGTCGCTTGCTCCAGGCCGTACTGGGAAAAGAAGGTAAAGCCCGCCGTCACCGTGTGTTTTCCAGTTGTCAGCGAAACAATGTCGTCCAGCACCCAGTTATGACGTCCCTGGACTACAGGGATCCCGGAGACTCCGAATTTGTTATCCACATTTACGTATCCGATGAAGTTACTGATCTCGCTGAGGTTCGAACCAAGGCGTTTGAAACGTCAAAGGACCGCCACCCACCGCCTGGATTCCGGTAAGGGCTGCGCTATTGTTTTGGCTGAAACCGAGGCGCAATTCATTGACCAAATTGGGACGGATGGTCCAGATGTGGCTGACCTCTGCGTTGATGACTTTGTCCAACTCGGACCGTGCATTGCCGCCGCCGGCCAGATAATTACCTTGCCCGCTGAAGGTTGGACGATTGAAGTTGTCGTAGAAGAAGCGCACGCTCAACGTTTGGCTTTGGGAGATGTTGTAGTCGCCGCGCAGAGTGTATTCGTAGACATTAGGTTTTTCCGCAATGCCCAGGACGTTCACCAGCCCGCCCGGCGTGTCTGTCTTGGGAAGTCCCTGCTCAAACGCGACCGCAAAGGGAGAAAACGTCGACGGGTCAACTTGGTTGTTGAGATAGGCATTGGCGGCCGTGTGCCCAGTATTGCCGGGGAGACTCCCGCTCCAGCTTTTGTAGAGCTGATCGATCACGTTGCCATCGGAATCCCGGTCGTTGCAGATCCCGGCCGTGAAGCCTGTCGCGCAGATGCCGGAAAAATCGCCGGCAAGCTCAGCGTTTGTGGGTACCCTGTGGTGCTGTCGCTGGCGGAACGCCGCTCCCTGGTGAACTGCAGGTTGCCAAAAACGAACAGCTTATCTTTGATGATCGGTCCGCCCAGAGATCCCCCAAATTGATTGCGCTTCAGCGGGTCCGCCTGCTGCGTGAAGTATTCCTTGCTGTTCAGCTTGTTATTGCGCAGGAACTCGAAAGCAGTGCCGTGCCATTGATTCGTGCCCGAGCGGGTGGCGATACTCACGATGGCTCCGGCGGTGTACCCGTACTGCGCGTCAAAATTATTGCTGATGACGCGGAATTCCTGAGTAGCATCGGGATTCGGAAACGGGTCAGCGGTTTGGAAATAATTGTTCATGTGAACAATACCATCCAGTTGATACATCACGCCGCCGATACGGCTGCCGTTCACCGAAGCGGCAGTCTCGTTGGGAGATCCGCTGCCGGGGCCGGGTGTGGGAATTCCGTTTGCCTGGGTGCTGTCCACTGCGCCCGGCGCCACCGCAACCAGCACCGCGGGATTGCGGCCATTCAGCGGAAGCTCGGTAATGCTCTTCGCCTCAATCGTTTGGCCTAGGGCTCCCGTGGTGGTGTCAATCTGCGTGGCCGTGGCTTGGACTTCCACCTTCGTAGTCTGCGCGCCAACTTTCAGCGTGAAGTTGACGCTCGCCACCTGATCGGTCGTCAAAGTTATGTTGGTCTGCGTCTGCGTCTCAAAACCTGAGTGGCTGGCGGAAATCTGGTAAGTTCCGGTCTGCAGAAAGGGTGCCGAATAGTTGCCATCGGAAGTTGTTTGGAGAGAGGTCACCTGGCCCGTCTGCGTGTTCTTAACGTCTACCTGAGCCCCGGCAATGACTGCGCCGCTCGGGTCTGCCACTGTTCCATTGATCGTGCCTCGACCACCTTGTCCGTAAACGAGGGAGATGCAGAAAAGTTGAAACAGGCACAGCACTCCGGCCGCACATAAACGTCTCATAAACTTATCTCCTTTTTGAATCTGGGTTGACCCAGCCATCCTCTGTGGGGTGCCGCTGTTCGAGGCATCCCGATTGTGGGCAAGGAATACCACGGGTTATAGATAAGTGTCAACCGCAAATCGCGAAAAAAACGCCGTGTTATCTAAACGCTTATCTATCAATATCCCGCTTGGAAATCGAATAATGCCTCCTCTAGGCTAAGCGCTTTGTTAGAGCGCAGAGACACGCCGTCCGGGGCTGCTGGAGCGACCCAAATCGGCTCACCGCCGCCAAATTGATCTTCGATCATCCTGGAATCCGATTTCTCGGCTCAGCCATCCTCCCTCCACAAGGCGAATGAATCGGATTCAGTGTTTCCCGTTTTCTGACCCGGGAGCCGGGTCCTCTAACGCCTCTTCCGCTTTGATATCCCGAACCCCTGGAATCACATACGGGTCCGGCAACTCCTTGTAACTCTGCAACGCAATAGCATCGAGCAGCAGTTCGGGCGTGGGCCTGGAGTCCGGCACCGTAAATACCAGGTGGTGTTTGCCCTTGCTTAAGTGCATGTGCCATCCCGGGTACCAGGAAATCTCCGGCGTGTTGTAAACGTCGCGCGTAAGGTGCTCGTTGGGGTCGAGCACGTCGTAGGTTTCCAGCTCCGCCTTCTTTCCATCAATGGTCAAATCAAGCTCATGGGCCGCCTTGCCGGAACTCGCCGATACGCGAATGTAATAGTCGCTGTCTTCCGGAAGATCGGCCGCGAATTCAATCTGCGGCTTCGCGCCTTGTGGATCCGTTTGCAGCAAGTTCTTTGCTGTAGGTTCCGCCCTCGCTCGGTCTCTTGCTAACGTTTCGAACCTCGGTCGCCTGTTCGGCCGTAAGAACGACGGAATTGAGCGGGCCGCACCGGGGCCAGCGGATAAACCGACGTCAGGAAATGTCTGCACTTCCCACTCGGTAAAGTCGTAGTGGTTCTCGGAAAGCACCTTGCCCGTCAGCATCGGTCACCGTCAGGTCGGCAAAGAATCCGCCGGGCACATGCCACACATCTCCCGTTTCTTGCCCGGGGATGACGGAGACGGCGGAGTCGGACGGCAGATCGAAAGTTCGCGTCGATGTCTTTCACCACTTTGCCGTCGCGGGTGCGCAAGCGGTAAGTCAGCTTGGCACCCTTCCAGGATTTGAACCAGTAATCGTTCACCACGCGAACATCCTTGGCGCCCGCAAAATCGAAGAACAGAATCGGCAGCACCGGCCGGTTTGCATTCTGCATGGCAAAGTACGCCGGCTTTGGGCATGCCGTTGAAGTTCACCGGCGCGCCGGAATAGGCGAGCGGATAAGCGTCGTCGAAGCGGCAATGAATGAGCGCAGTGCTTGGGCGCGAAGCGCTGGGCGCGGGAGTTCTCGTACTGAAATTTGTGATATCTGCGCGTAGAAGCGCTCGCTGGGCTTGATCTTGGCCAGATAGTACTCCTTGATTTTCTGGATCGGCCATACCGCGGGTTTCGGAGAATCCGGGAACACAGGATCATCCACCCAGCGGTAGGAATCGAAGTTGTCCCAGATAGGATCCACAGAATCGAAGTGGAAGTAATCGTCGCCCGCCATGGCTTTGACAGCTTCTTGCGATGACAATCCATAGGATCCGGTTTCACTGGCGAAATTCAGGGAATAGCCCGTCCATAAGGCGGTACGCCGCTGCAGGCCGTCACTCATGTTGGGGTAAATATGAATATCGAATTCTCCGTGACCGGAGGCGCGCGTTATCGGCCGGGTGCCGTCCAGCTCGCGAATCATGGCCGTAATTTGATCGGAAAACTCGGGCTGCCCGCCTTCGTTCCAGGCCGACCAACCCACCACCGCGGCGTGGGAACGAGTCTGCTTAATGGTCTCGCGCACAATTTCCAGAATGTCCTGGCGGATGGGCTCGGTGCGCGAATACCCCCATTGCAGCGGCATTTCCTGCCAGATCATCATGCCCATCTGGTCGCACAGGTCGTACATCTCCGGCGAAGACTGGTGGCGCGATCATGCGAATGATGTTGATGTTGCGCGTCCTTCTGCATCTTGATTCGCTGGGCATAGCCGCGCCGGTCCATGAGCGACCGCCAATGAATGTCGTCATTGAGCACGCCTTTGAGGAAGATGCGGTGATGGTTCACGATGACATAGTGATCTTTGTCGTTGAACTCCACCTGCCGCAAGCCCACCCGGATGAATTGGCGATCCAGAACCTGGCCGTTCTGCACGCACTTCAACCTTGCAGGATGTGCAGGTAAGGCGTGCCCTGCTCCCAGGGATACCAGAGCAGCGGATTCTCCACGCTGATGGGCAATTCGACGGCAATTTGCTCCGCCCTCCAGCTTGACTTCCTTGCTGGCGCGGAAGCTGCGCGGTTTTCCGCCCGGGATGTTCCGGTTCAGTCAAGGTGGCTCGCACCTCGGCTTTGCCCGAGGACCGGAGTTCTCCAGATTCAGCTTCACCTGCACGTCTGCATGTTTCAGGTCCTCGCTCAATTGGTGACGGCCCAGAGATCGTCAATGCCCGACGTCGCCGCGGGCCCGCAGCGAAACCGAGCGATAAATCCCGCCCATGGAACCTTCCTGGCCATAGGGCATCATGATGTCGTCCATGCGTGTTGCCCTTGATCGATGGTCTTTTCGCTCTCATAACCCGGGATCAAGCGGGCAATCCACGCGAACCACCACAAGATTCGAGGCTCCTTTGTGCAATGCCGAAGTCACATTGATTTTGAAAGTTGAGTAGGCGCCGATGTGCCGTCCCACGTAAACGCCGTTCACCCAGACCCGCGCTTCGTAATCCACTCGCGCCGAAATTCAACTCGACTACCGGCCCGAAACGACGCCGGAACCTGGATCTCGCGCCGGAACCAGACCACGCCGTTGTAATCCAGACCCTTCACATACCACTGCGAAGGCACGGCCATCGTTTTCCACGACGACACATCGTAGGAAGGGCTGAAGTACTGCTTGCGAATGCCCTCGTCGCCGGGATCGGTTGTCATATTTCCAATCGCCATCCAGCGAAATTTCGCGCGATTTGTCTTTCAGAGCATCGAGCGGCGAAGGCGGAACATGCGGGCGTATCGTCCGGGATACGGCTTCACCATCTTGCCGTTGTAGAAAAGCGGGCTGATATGCGGACCCGACTGCTGCAGAGTCACTGCCGCCAAGCAGCAGCGAAGTGCCCGGCGCGCGTGCAGCGGAACTCAATGGACTGCACGGGCCAATCGGGATGCGCCAAGGTGTGAGTGAAAGACATCAACTGGCTCTTCGCCTCCACCGGCACCATCTGCTCCAGGTGATAGGACAGTTCCCCCTGCCGCCGGATCATGCGGCTTCAGACCGTAGGCGAACTGCGCGTCGGGAACGAAATGCCCATAGCGCACGTCGGCGACATTCTTGCCTGCGATCAGGGGACGTCTTCGGTTTGCCCATTTGCGTAATGGACGACGTACTCGCCAACCGGCGTCTCCACGTCCGGCGCAACCGGAAATCCCGAGCCCACGTTGCCAATGAAATACAGGTCGGTTCCGGCATAGCCGCCCATCGGGAATGACTACTTGCGAGGGATAACTGCTTCGGCGGCGGGCGGCGATATAAACTTACCCTTCGCCTCAAATTCATTGATCACCGGCGGATGCTTGCCGTCATTCGAAGAACGGATGTCCAGATAGATTCCTTTAGCTTCCGTGTCCGGGAACGGCAAATTCATGCCACTCTCCGCCCAGGCTGGACTGGCCGGCGATTGAGGCAATTTCCTGGATCGACCCGTCCGGCAGAATCAAACCCACCGAATAGTCGCGAGGTGTGTTGTGAGGCGCGCCATCCGACAAAAAGCGAATCTTGTGGATTCGGGCTAAGGAAGCAAACGTTATGCTCAGCTTTCCGCTGGCTTCGCCCTCCTTCGCTTCCCAGGAAGTCGACTTATCGCCATCGTTGATGTTGTTGGCTCCCTGCTCGTCCTCATGCGGATCAATTCCTGGCCTGGCAGCGGAGGCTCCGGATTCGGCGGCTAGTCCGCCGGCTTCCTGGCTCGATACATCGTCACCCAATTCGGGATGCCAACCCTCGCCTGCCACGCGTACAATCCCGGTCCCTTTCGGATACCAGAATGGCACGCCCAGCCGCCTCCAGACTTGCATGCGGAATCCGGTGTAGTTCCAGTAGCCTGTTCTATAGAGATCCAGGCTCGCGTCGTTGTGAATCGGTTTGACGCTCGCGCAGCGGAAGCCGCCGACATGAAGTAGTCCATTTTCTGTTTCTTGAGCGAAGCGCAAGGGGAGCGGCGGTCCAGAGGACTAGCAGAGCCGACACGAGTAGTAAAGTTTTAGGCAGCGGGTCACGCGACGGAGTGGTAGAGATATCGGCCATTCTCACTCGATGAGATTTATTTTTTAGGGCTCACTGGTTGTTCTCTTTGCTGTTTCCACGAATCGACGTACTTTGGACAAGTCCGCGCGCGCCCCATTCGCCAGGAAACCCAGGTCACTGCCAACCGTAAGCAGGCATGCGCCGCGGCGCACGTAAGCTTCGCATTCTTCTCCGGACCAAACCGGCAGACCGGTCGGCATTGAGACGCTGCGGGCCATGTCGATCAGGCGGTTCACGACCTGCTGCACTTCGTCGGACCCAGCCTGCCCATGGTTCATGAAACTGGCCAAATCTCCGTTTCCAATGAACACCCCGTCCACGCCGGCACTTCCAAAAATCTCAGGGGCATTCTGAACCGCCTCCGGGGTTTCGATTTGTACAAAGAGCGCAATCTCCCCGTTGGCTTCTCTCCTGTACTCCTCCATATCTCTCAAGTACCGGCTGGCGCGTACCGGTCCAAAACCGCGCCGTCCCTTTGGGGGATACCGGCAAAACTCGACTGCGCGCAGGGCATCCTTGGCGGAGTCGATCATGGGAGCCATCACGCCTTGCGCACCCAAGTCAAGAGCGGCCTGAGTGTAGTCGCGCGAGTTGATGGGGACCCTCACTCGGCGGCGAACACGACCTGATCGCCGACCTTCAACCGGTCGGACTCCCCATCTCGAGCGCCGGCAGGTCCAGCCGTCCGAGCGCCTGAACCAGGCCGAAGCCGCTCTCCTGGTCGTAGGCCATGGCGTGACCCGGCACGGCGCGGCCATCCGACGAGGTGATCCAAATGGTCTCCGCCTCGGTGATCAGGTAGCCGATGGTGGCGACGAGCCCGCTGTCGCGGATCACGACGCCGCTGCCGGCCCGTTCGGTGCCGAGCGTGCCTGCGGTGAACGCATCGGGCGGCACATAGGTCTTCAGGTTAACCACCGCCTTCAACGAGCGCTCCAGGTCGAACGAGTAGTCGTCCGGATCCGGTTGAAGGTTCGGCGGTATTTCCCAGTCCTGGTTCTTCATGCCTCGACGGCTTCCCTGGTTCGAAGGCGGGGCGGTAGTCGCCAATATCGGGCTTTGCCTGTGCAACTCGCCAGTACTCAAATCATCCTATCAGACAGCCGCCGCGCGATCTGTTCAGAATAGTCGATCCTGCGGGTTATACCGTACGACAATATCCGCCGGATCGGCCAGATTGAGCATCATGCGCGCCCGTTCATCCAACGTGTCGGCGTCGAGGTGGTTGGCCCGCAGGCCGGCAACTCTGCGTTCCCATGCGTCGCGTTCAGCCTGTACCCTGGCTTGATCCGCTTTCGCCTGGGCCAGTAGGTCCTGGCGCTGTGCATACGCCACCAAGCCACGATTACCCTGGGTCGCGTTCCAGCCGAAGTAGCCGACAAGCGCAAGAAAAATCAGCGGCGCGACCGCCGCCTTCGCCCTTCGCTTCACCTCTCGTCCGAACGCCATCGACCGCTCCGACCCCTCTGACGCCGATTCTACACGATCGTCGCCGCGTCGGAAGCGCGGATTGAGGTTGGGGGCGCAGGTGTCTGATAATTATAGGTTAGCAGCCATGGCGGCGCATGCCTGATCAGCGTGGCCCCGCCGCCCGACGGCCAGAGCCGCAGATCGCAATTATCGCGGTTAGCGGCTACTCGCGCGGAACAGAACTTACCAACTCGACGTGGAGGTCCGAGGCATCCGCGCGATCGTCGACCACTGCCGAGGCTCGCGCCGAGCAGCACGCGCTTGTGAAGGGAACCGGGCGCGACGGCCTTACCGATGGCGATGACATCGCGGGTCGCGGCCGCGGCGCCGAGACTACCGACGCCGTTGTGCGGTCACCGGTGACGCCGACATCGGCTTTGAAGTGCGCCGCCCGGTGCCGTCGAAGACGGTAGCGTCGCGGATGATCAGGTCGCAGCGCAGAGGCATGAAGGCGGGTCCATACGAAAGCGTCGCGTCCATTTGGCTTCCCGCACGTTCGGTAGGCCAGCCGGTTGATCGCAGATTGCGGCCGACTTTACTGGCCGTTGAGAGATTTGGCCCAGAGTTGTTGCCATCTCACTGGGGGCCAGAACATGGACTTCTGCGTGCGGCGCCGCGACGTCATTGCCGGGGTTGGCGGTACTGCCCTGCTGACCTTGGCCGGAACGATATACCACGCCTCGGCTGTCGAACCGGAAACGCTTCGCATCGGCGGCACCGGGATGGCGCTCGCTACCATTCGGCTGATCGGCGAGAGATTTGTCGCGACGCGGCCCGAGACGACGCTCAAGGTGCTGCCGAGCTGGGCACCGGCGGTGGTATTGCGGCGGTGTCGGAAGCGGCGATTGATCTTGCTTTGTCGGCGCGCCCGCTGACCGATGCCGAGCACGCCAGGGGTCTGCTAAGCTTTGCCTATTCGCGAACGCCGATAGCGTTCGTCACTCATCCCGCGCTTGCTGTCGGTGACACCACCCTTTCCGACGTTGCACGGATTTTGACGGGGAGTTTGCTTGCCTGGCCTGACGGCACCCGAATTCGACTGGTACGCCGGGAACCTTCCGATGCTGACTGGACCATGCTGCGCACGCTATCGCCCGACATGTCGGCGGCAGTGTCGGTTGCGTTGGGACGTCCAGGCCTGCTGACGGTTGCGACCGATCAGGAAAATGCTGACACGCTGGAACGCCTGCCGGGCTCATTCGGCGCAATGTCTATCGGTCAGGTGCGCGCGGAGAATCGACATGTCGCGCCGCTGAGGCTCGACGGGCATTCACCCGAGGTCACCGAATTGGCTGCCGGACACTATCCATTGTCGCGAACGCTCTACGTGATATGGCGCCAGCGGCCGAGGCCCGAGATTGAGCAGTTCCTCGCTTTCCTGCGTTCGGAGCAATCTGGCCAGATTCTGATCCAACTCGGCCATATCCCGCTTCTCGGTTAGGCTACGTGAACAATTCTCCTGACCGTTTCGATCCGGCACTGGCTCGCATGGTCACAGCACTTGCCGGCGCGATCGCGCTGGCACTCGCGATTGCACTCCCCTTAGCGTATTTCGTGTCGGAGCGTGCGACGCAATACGCCGCAATCGGCGCTGAGGCGAAGCTTGCCGCCGTCAGTATTTCCCAGCTTGCCAGCGTCAACCCTGAACTCTGGATATTTGAGGATGCACGCATTCGTGGCCTGTTTGCCATGCTTGGTCCGCTGCCTGAGGGGGAGCAACGCATGGTCTTCGCGGCCAGCGGTGGCCTGGTGGCTGGGCAGGGCGAGGATTTACCATCGCCGATCATGACGGCGGTCAATCCGGTGTATGATTCCGGCGCCGTTATCGGACGCGTCGAGATACGACGTGCGCTGCGCGAATTGGTCGCGATGACCGGGGTGATCGCGCTGCTTTCGACGATGCTTGGAGTGCTGGCTTTCGTGGTGTTGCGATCGCTGCCGCTGCGACTTTTGCAGCGGGCTATCGCACGGTCGACACACCTGGCAACGCACGATGTGCTGACCGGCCTGCCCAACCGTGCGCTGTTCAAGGACAGGCTGGAGCAGCATCTGGCGTGGGCGCGACGGGAAGGTTCGTCGCTGGCGGTGCTCTACCTCGATCTCGATCGCTTCAAGGAGGTCAACGACACTCTTGGGCATGCCGCGGGAGATCGGCTGCTGATGGACGTGGCGGCGCGGTTGAGCATCTGCGTTCGCGATACCGATACGCTGGCGCGGCTTGGCGGCGATGAGTTTGCCATCGTCCAGGTTGGTGTGCGGAACATCGCCGATACTGAGACTTTGGCGGAGCGTCTGATCGATGTCATGAACGAGGCGTTCAACCTCGACGGGAACAAGGTCACCGTCGGTGCCAGTGTTGGCGTGGCGTTGCGCAGCATGACCGACTTGGTGGTCTCGCAGAGCGATGTGGGAACTCTATTGCAGGAAGCCGATGTGGCACTCTACCGCGCCAAGGAGGAGGGCCGAGGAACCTACCGGTTTTTTGCGTCGGAGATGAATCACGCCTGCTGGAGCGGCGAGCATTGCAGGCCGATATTCTGGAGGCGATGGAGACGGGACAATTCAGGTTGCACTACCAGCCGCAATACGACCTGCACAGCCGGAGTATCACAGGTGCAGAGGCATTGTTGCGTTGGCGACACCCACGTCGCGGCGAGGTTATGCCGGAAGAGTTCATTCCCTTGGCAGAGGAAACCGGGCTGATCGTCGCGCTGGGAGAGTGGGTACTGATTGAGGCCTGCCGGCAGGCGGCTGCATGGCCGGAACTGTGCAGCATGGCAGTCAATGTTTCGCCGGTGCAGTTCCGCCGGTCTGGATTTATCGATCAGGTACAGCGCGCATTGAGCCAGACCGGGCTTGCTCCACGGCGTCTCGAGGTCGAGATCACCGAGGGCGTGCTGTTGAACGAGACCGAGGAGACACTCGCCACGCTGCGCCGTCTGCACACGATGGGGGTGGCAGTCGCGATGGACGATTTCGGAACCGGCTATTCCAGCCTGGGCTATTTGCAGAAGTTCCGCTTCGACAAGATCAAGATCGATCGCTCGTTCGTTCGCGATCTGGGGAAGAATGTGCAGGCTGCCGAGATCGTGCGTGCAGTGCTGCAGATGAGCCATGCGATGGGCATCCGCGTGAATGCGGAGGGTGTTGAGCACGAACGCCAAGCCGTGATGCTGAATGACGAGGGGTGTGAGGGTACAGGGCTTTCTGTTCGGGAAGGCACTCGCGGCTGTGGAGTTTGAGCAACTTCTTGTGCGCACGGGCCAATCCCCTGCGAGAGAGGAGTTGCCGGTCGACGGCTGACAGTTGCGACGGCACAGCGCACCCAACCCATCATGGCCGGTTCAAGCCCGGCCACGACAGGCGTGAGGTATCAGTTTGCTTGTGCGCCGGTGGCGAGCGCCGATGAACGCACCGGGTTGGGGATGTGCAGGAACAACGCACAGACGACCGCGGAGATCAGGCACAGGAACGCCAAGCCATACAGCCCGCCGGCGTAGCTGCCGGTCAGCTCCTTCATCACGCCGACATACCAGGGGCCGAAGAAGCCGCCGAGATTGCCGATCGAGTTGATCCAGGCGATCGAGGCGGCGGCCGCGGTGCCGGTCAGGAACATCGGCGGCATCGACCAGAACGGCCCCTTCGAGCCGTAGAAGCCGAAGGTGGCGATCGCACAGGCCGACCATCGCCCACCACGTGCCCATCGTCGTGCCGGCGATGACCAGTCCGATCGTCGAGACCACGCAGGCGCCGAGCAGGTTCCACCGCCGCTCGTTCATGCGGTCGGAGACGCGGCCCCAGACCGACCAGGCCGATACCGCCGGTGATGTAGGGGATCATCGTCAGCCAGCCGACGGTCATGTTGCTGGTCACGCCGATCGACTTGATGATCTGCGGGACGAAGAACAGCACGCCCGAGGCTGGCGACGACGATGCCGAAATAGTTCAGCGCCAGCAGCAGCACCTTCGGATCGAACATCCCCTGCCACATGCTGAATTTCTTCACCGCTTCCTTGGCCTTGCGCTCCGACGCAAGCTTGGCGCTGAGCCAGGCCTTTTCCTGCGTCGGTCAGGAACTTCGCCTGCTCCGGCTTATCGGTCAGCACGAAGAAGGTGACGAAGCCGATCAGCACGGTCGGCACGCCTTCGGCGATATACATGATCTGCCAGCCGCTGCAGGCCCAACATGCCGTCGAGGCCCAGCAGCGCCGTGGAAATCGGCGCGCCGAGCGGCCACCGCGATCGGCAGGCCGATCAGGAATCCCGAGACGATGCGGGCGTGATGGTAGCGTCGGGAACCAATAGGTGAAATACAGCACGATGCCCGGGAAGAAGCCGGCCTCGGCGGCGCCGAGCAGGAAGCGGACGACGGCGAAGCTGGTTGGAGCCGGTCGACCAAGGCGGTCAGCGCCGGCGAAGATGCCCCAGGTGATCATGATGCGGGCGATCCACATGCCGCGCGCCGACCTTTTCCAGCACGATGTTGCTGGGCACCTCGAAGATGAAGTAGCCCCAGTAGAATGTGCCGGCGGCGAAACCGAAATGCGGTGGCGGACATGCCGCAGATCGCCGCGCATGGTCAGGCCGGCGAAGCTCGACGTTGATGCGGTCGATGTAGGCGAGGAAATAGCTCAGCACCGCGAACGGCAGCAGGCGCAGAGTAGATCTTGCGCATCGCCGATTTTTCGATGGCGTCGTCCATCGGCTCTCCCGGATCTGCCCGTGATGACCGGCGCGGCGCGTTGTGGCTCGATGTCTTGATAACTAGACGGACAGTCTAGCCGGTGCTCGAGCAGGCATCGCTGATGCCGGTCCGAACCTGTCAGTCACGCAACGTCCTGGTCGCAGTCTCGTCCAGCGTGCCATCGGCGCCGACCGCCACCTTGTAGAGCGCGCGGGCATTTTCCGCCGACACCAGCCCGTCGCGCACGTCGCGCGCCACCAGCGCGGGATCGCGCGTCGCGGGATCGCCCATGCCGGCGCCGCCGGGCAGTTTCAGAATCAACCGCTCGCCGTCGGGGATGACCTGGAATCCCTTGGTGCGCAGCGTCTTGCCGGACTTCAGCGCGACCACGCCGGGCGCGCCGTCCAGCCCGCCCTCGCGGCCCTTCGGCGCATTGGCGATGCGATCGAACGTGGCGTTCACCGCGAATTCCAGATCGCCCTTGGCGCCGATCTCCATGATCTGGCCGGTGCCGCCGCGGGTGCGCCCGGCGCCGCCGGAATCCGGCGCAGTTCCTTCGCGCCAGAAGATGACCGGCGCGACGTTCTCGGTCGCCTCCACCGGCATGGTGCGCACGCCGGACGGGAAAGGCGGTGGCGTTCAGTCCGTCCTGCGTCGGACGCGCGCCGGTGCCGCCGGAGTTGAACGTGATGATCTCGAAATCGCCAATCACCGGCCGGTTGCCGCGCGCCTGGCCGGACACCGACGAGCCGCCGCGCAACGGCGGGTTCCACAGCGCCGATGCGCCTTCCGCGGTGACGCGTTCCGGCACCGCCTGGTGCAGGCAGCCCATCATCAGGTCGGGCAGCAGATGGCCGATGACGTGGCGCACCGAGACCGGGTAGGGATGCGGCGCGTTGAGGATGCAGCCTTCGGGGATCTTCATGCGGAACGGTGCGAGGCTCGCCCAGTTGTTGGGGATCTCCGGCGCGACCACGCACTTGATGCCGAAGCACGAATAGGCGCGGCAATACGCCGGCGGCACGTTGATGCCGCGCGACGACAAGGCCGGAGGTGCCGGCGAAATCCACCTCGATGCCGTCATCGAGGATGGTCATCTCGGCCTTCAGCGTGACCGGCTCCTCATAGCCGTCGGAGCAGATTTCGGCGCGGTAGGTGCCGCTGCGGGATGCGGGCGATCTCGGCCAGCGTGGCGCGGCAGCGAACTTTCGAAGATGAACTCGGCGAGCGGGTCGAGGCTGTCCATCTCGAACTCGTCCATCATCTCGACCAGCCGCTGCGCGCCGGCGTCGTTGCAGGCGCACAGCGAGTAGATGTCGCCTTCCAGTTCCACCGGCAGGCGCGAGCCGGCGCGGATGAAGTCGAAGAACGTCTCGTTCGGCGCGGCCCTGGTCGAAGCATTTGACGATCGGGATGTACATGCCTTCTTCGAACACCGAGCGGCCTTCGGGTCCCATGCCGAGGCCGCCGACATCGATCACGTGCGCGGTGTTGGCGAACAGGCCGACGATGCGGCCGTTATGGAAGGCGGGCGTGACGACGGTGAGGTCGTGCAGATGGCCGGTGCCGAGCCAGGGATCGTTGGTGATGTAGTGATCGCCCGGGCTGCATCGTGTCGGCGGGAAATTTCTGCAGGAAGTGGCCGACGCTTTCCGCCATTGAATTGACGTGGCCGGGCGTGCCGGTGACCGCCTGCGCCATCATGCGGCCGTGCAGATCGAAGATGCCGGCGGACAGATCGCCCGCCTCGCGCACCGTGGTGGAGAACGCGGTGCGGATCATGGTCTGCGCCTGCTCCTCCACCACGGCGATCAGGCGGTTCCACATGATCTGGCGATGGATCTGCGCCAGCGCGTTGGTTTCGTGCGACATCAGGCAGTCTCCTGCGTCAGTTCGATGTAGCCCAGGCCGTTCACCGTTGCGCTGCCAGCCTGGGCCGACCAGGGTCGAGGTTTCGTCCTCGGCGATGATCGCCGGGCCGGCGATGTGCACGCCCGGCGCAAGCGCCGCGCGATCATAGACCGACCATGGCGAGACCTCGCCCGTGGTGGTGTCGCGCACCAGTTGCGTGCGCGCGGCGATCGGCGTCCGGCGCGAACACGCGCATCATCGCCGGCGACCGGCGCGCCGGGTTCGTCCTGCGGCACCGTCGCAACGACGACGGCGTAGCTCATGATCTCCACATCGGAGCCGGGCACCGGCCGATCGTAGAACCGTGTATATTCGGCGTCATAGGCGGCGCGGATCTGCGGCACGTCTTCCTCGCCGAGCGGGCGCGGCGGCAGCGGCACGGGAATTTCGTGGCCCTGGCCGACATAGCGCATGTAGGCGATGCGGCTCTGCGTCGATCGGCGCGCCGAAGCTGCCTTGCGCCACGACGGCCATCGCCTCGGCTTCCATGTCGGCCAGCAGCGCGTTCACCGCGGCGACGTCGAATGTGGAAAAGCGCTGATACAGGCTGCGGACGACCTCGTAGCCGACCGGCGCGCGCAGGAAGCCGATCGCGCTGCCGACGCCGGCGCCGGACGGCACCAGCACGCGGTTGATGCCGACCTTCTCCGCCACGCGGCAGGCATGCACCGGGCCGCCGCCGCCGAACGCGATCAGCGTGCGGCCTTCATAGGTCTTGCCGGATTCGATCGCATGCACGCGCGCGGCGTTGGCCATGTTCTCGTCGACCATCTCGATGACGCCGAGCGCCGCCATCTCCGGCGTCAGGCCCAGCCTGCCGCCGACGCGCGCCAGCAGCGCATCGTGCGCCGCGGCGGTATCCAGCGCATCGTGCCGCCGGCGAAACGCGCCGGATCGTAGCGGCCGAGCGACAGATTGGCATCGGTCACCGCGGGCTGCGTGCCGCCGCGGCCGTAGCAGGCGGGCCCGGGATCGGCGCCGGCGCTTTCCGGCCCGACCGCGATGCGGCCCATCGTATCGACATGCGCGATCGAGCCGCCGCCGGCGCCGATCTCCACCATCTCGATCACCGGAATCCGCAGCGGCAGTCCGGAGCCTTTGCGGAACCGCCCGACCCGCGCGATCTCGAACGCGCGCGCGGTCTGCGGCTTGCCATCGTCGATCAGGCAGATCTTCGCGGTGGTGCCGCCCATGTCGAACGACAGCACGTTGGCGATGCCGCATTGCCGCGCGATGGTGGCGGAGAAGATCGCGCCGCCGGCGGGCCCGCTTTCCACCAGGCGGATCGGGAAGCGGCACGCGGTCTCGATCGTGGTCAGGCCGCCGCCCGACAGCATCAGGAACACCGGCGCCGGCGATGCCGATGCTCGCGCAGTCCGTCCTCCAGACCGCGCAGATAGCGCGCCATCAGCGGCTGCACGTAGGCGTTGGCGACGGTGGTGGAGAAGCGCTCCCACTCGCGCATCTCCGGCGAGACTTCGCTGGACAGCGACACCGGAATGTCCGGCAGCTCCTCGGCAAGGATGTCGCGCACGCGGCGTTCGTGCGCCGGATTGACGAAGGCGTGCAGCAGGCCGACGGCGATGCTTTCGACGCCGTTCGCGCTGCAGCACCGGCACCAGCGCGCGCACCGCGGCCGTCGTCGAGCGGCAGCAGCACGTTGCCTTCGTTGTCCAGCCGTTCGGGCACCGGCAGGCGCAGATGCCGCGGCACCAGCGGTTCCGGCAGCACGATGTTGAGGTCGTACTGGTCGTAGCGGCTTTCGTTGCCCATCGCGATCACGTCGCGAAAGCCCTCGTGGTGAGCAGCGCGGTGCGCGCGCCCTTGCGCTCGATCACCGCGTTGGTGGCCAGCGTGGTGCCGTGGATGACGATGCCGATGTCGCCGGCCGCGACGCCGGACGGCTTGCAGGATGTCGCGCACGCCCGCCATCACGCCCTGCTCGGGCGCCGCCGGCGTGGTCAGGACCTTGATCGTGGTGCGCCTGCCGTCATGCTCGAGCGCGAGATCGGTGAAGGTGCCGCCGATATCGACGGCAAGTCGAGCAGAAGGCATCAGTCCCCCGGATTGTGTTGCAGTCGGCGCGCAGTGAACTTGGCGGCGCCGCACTGGTGGCAAGCCGCCTCAGTAAACCACGCTTTCCGGCATCGGCTGGTTGTCGCGCACGCGGTGATAGCCGAGCGGCGTGAGGTCCAGCGTGCGGTAGTCCGCCGAAACGGATCAGTTCGGCGACGGCGCGGCCGGTCGCTGGTCCGTGCTGCACGCCGTGTCCGGAAAAGCCGGACGCGACGATCAGGTTGGGGATGTCGGGGATCGGACCAATGACCGCATTGTGGTCCAGCAGGCACTGTCGTAGTGGCCGGCCCAGGCACGCTGCAGACGAAACTGCTCCAGCGCGGGGATGCGGTGGGCCAGGCGGCCAGAGCGGTTCCTCAGCAGATACATGTCGGGGTTGAAGTCGTTGCCGGGATGCGGGTCATCTCCGCCGGCGGCGAGATGCCGCAGATGAAACCCTCGCCTTCCGGACTGATCCACATACCGGAGGTATCGAACACCAGTGGCATGCCCGCCCTGTCGAGCGGCGCGCGGATCATGAACACCGTGCGTTTGCGGGGCTCGACCGGCAGCGGGATTCCAGCGAGCGCCGCGACCCGGCCGGAGACGGGCCGGCGGCAATCACGACTGGTCCGCCGCGATCCGTTCGCCGCTTGCGGTGCGTACCGCGTCGGCGTTCCCGCCGCCGACCTCGATCGCTACTCCTTCATCGTGCATATAGCGGGCACCGCGCGCGATCGCATCCGACGCGCACCGCGCGCAACAGGCTGTAGGCATCGAACCAGCCTTCGTTGCTTCAGGCCGAGGTTGCACACCAGGTCTGCAGTGTTCAACCAAGGGAAGCGCGACGCCATCTGAGCGCCCTCGAACAGCGCGACTTTGGCACCTTGCGCAAGCTGCATCCATGGTTCGCGCGCAGCGTTGCCTCACCCTGGGACCAGCCAGCATCAGATAAGCCCGGCGGAACAGGCCGATGCGGTCCGCCA
>CAVUIO010000002.1:0-145670 GCA_963741635.1 uncultured Chloroflexia bacterium | reverse complement strand
ACATCCCGATTGGATAAAAACCTTGCGCAGCTTATGCGATAAATATGGGGTTGTGCTAATCTTCGATGAAGTCATTTCCGGGTTCAGGTTAGCCTTAGGTGGAGGCCAGGCATATTATGGGGTAACGCCCGACCTTACCGTCATGGGGAAAATAATCACGCACGGGTACGCAGGCGCAGGTGCGGTAGGCGGAAAAGCCAAAATTATGCAATGCTGCCACCCAAGCAATATTAATGGCAAAGAAGCGTTCACTGGCGGAACATTGACTGCAAATCCCATATCAGTAACGGCTGGATATTATGCCCTAAAATTAATGGAAGAATATCATGCCGTTGAAAAAGCCGCTGATTATGCCACCCGTCTAACCAAAGCATTAAATGATCTTTTCTCTACACGAAAAGACCTGGCGTTTTTTGTATACAATATCCAATCAGTCATGCACATTGAGACAGCTTGCTATAACGGCATTTCGTTGATAGAGAATCCACTTTCAAGAGTGCAAGAGGTCCTTGATCGACATAAGGTTATCACCGAATATGCACTTGTACTTTTAACCCAGGGAATTGTACCGCTTGGAGACCGGTTCTACTGCTGCATGCAGCATGACGAAGACGCGCTTCATAAGACTGTCAAAGCATGGGAATATGTTTTATCGCTAATTCCCGTAAATTAATGTTATCCACGCGCACCGACCGGTGACAACATGAGTATTCGGACCACGATAGCGATTTGCTTCTATATACTCGTCCTTTGGTATATCCTTTTTGTAGCCGGGACGATCCAATATAGATTGTTGAGAAAGAAGACCATCGAAATTGTCTTGAAATATGCACAAAGGGCGATAGACGGGAATTTAATGAAATCCTACGAGGCGGTGTACGAAGCTTTATACCCCGAGTGGTGCGAAATGATTAAAAAAACCGCCCTTTTCATACCAGACAAATCTGAGCTCAGACCGATCCTGGCAAATGTTAATAATGTGAAGGGAAGGTTAATATTTTCACCCCGCTGGGTAAAGGATTGTTTGAAGGACCACAAGATTGAATTTGATGAAAATCAATAGTTTTCAATAATAAAAATACGCAATTCGAGGAGAAACAAATGGAAAAATATCAGGATTTAATGGAAGAATTACTGGATATAAATTACGAATTTTATCAAAAGGGCTATATCACTCCAACGGGTGGCAATATTTCGATGCGCTGCCCCGACGAACCCGACAAAGTGATCATCACTCCTTCCCACATATACAAAAGAAGGCTCAAACCCGAACATATGCTGATAGTCGATCTCCAAGGGAAAATCCAAAATGATCGAAAATTGAAACCGTCCACTGAGATTCCATTTCACCTTGGGATTTATCGGGCTCGAAGTGATATCAATGCGGTGGTCCACACCCACGCAATAAATACAACCATCCTTGCATTAACAGAAACCAAATTTATACCAGTCAATGCAGAAATAGCCATGCTTACCAGGCTCCCCATCATTGATTGGTGTTCCGGTACCGAGGAATCGAGCAGAGCCGTGGTGCAGGCATTGGATAAACATGGTTATTTCGTAATAATCCAAAATCACGGACTGGTCGTTGCTGGACCTACTTTAACATGGGCAGCCGAAGTGACTGATATGATCGAGGTGTCGTGCAGAATCCTGGTTACGTGCAGGATGATGGGTGTGGAACCTCATACAATCTCACCAGCCACAGTAGATATCATCCGTGCAAAAATGCAGGGTGGATGAAAAACATTCCTTGGGATATCCAGGAGACCATTGATCATTAATTGCAACCATAATTCCCGCAGTCATTATTCTGCGGGTCGGGGTAAAGCCAAATAGGTATTCGAAAAAACTGAGGTGCAGGATGGTTGAAAAAAGGGTTGTGGTTACGCATGAGGTCGGGTTGCACGCCCGCCCAGCATCTTTGTTTGTTCAAACTGCCAACAAATTCGCATCAGAAATCGATGTACAGAACATATCGACTGAAAGTGAGTGTGTAGATGCCAAAAGCATCATCATGGTCTTGACTCTCGGCGTGCTTAAAAACCATGAGCTTTTGGTAAGGGCAGAAGGTCCGGATGCCGAGAATGCAGTCCAAGCGCTATACCAGTTGGTTCAAAGTAATTTCGGTGATAACTAAAAGTGACAAAGGTAAATGAAGAGTTCCGAGTGCAAGGGGTGGCTGCAAGCAACGGCATTGCGATTGGGCCGGTTTATTGCTACATATCGCCTACATTGACCATCCCTGATAGGAAACGGCAACCAGTTGATCAAGAAATGGGACGTTTTTCCAAAGCCATCGACCAGGCGCAAGAAGAATTAAAAACAATTCTTCAACTTGTATCCAAAAGGGCTGGCGAAAAAGAGGCGGCAATCTTCGAAGCACATCAGATGGTCCTGATCGACCCGATGCTGGCGAAGAAGGTAAGGAAAGCCGTTGAAGATGGACAGATTATCGAGCAGGCGGTGGGGACCGCGATCGAAGAGGTTGCGAATATGCTCGCCAAGATGTCCAACGAATTATTTGCAGCACGAGCAGCGGATGTGCGCGATGTTGGCAGACGTATCTTGCGCATACTGCTTGGAATTCCAGATACGTCTTTGAGAAACATCCGGGTGCCGTCGATAATCGCAGCAAATGATCTGAGCCCTTCGGACACTGCGAACCTGGACCCACTGATGACATTAGGATTTTGCACAGCCCTGGGAGGGTTGACATCGCACAGCGCCATCCTTGCAAGAACTATGGGCATTCCAGCGGTCGTGGCGCTGGGAGAATCTTTCATCAATTCGATGCAAGATGGGAACAAATTGGTCCTGGATGGAAATGAAGGAGTGATAATAATCCATTCCAGCGATAAAACCATCCAGCAATACATGGGATTAAAAAGGGACGTGAAGATCGATTAACCAAGATCAGAGCAAGCGCGTTAGAAGCAGCCAGGACAGCAAATGGCAGAAGGGTGGAGGTGGCTGCCAATATTGGAGACATTGAATCCACCCATGATGCGATTAATAACGGCGCTGAAGGAGTGGGCTTATTACGGACCGAATTTCTTTATTTGGAAGAAACTCAACCTCCCAGTGAAGACAAGCAATACCAGATTTATCGCAAGATCTTTCAGATTATGGGAGACCTTCCCATCATCGTCCGCACACTTGACATCGGGGGGGACAAGCCGCCGTCATACCTAACCTTCCCCAAGGAAATGAACCCATTCCTGGGGTGGCGTGCGCTTCGCATCAGCCTGGAGCGTCCGGATCTATTCAAGGCTCAATTACGGGCGATCCTGCGAGCGGCAATAGGACACCATGTACGCATCATGTTCCCCATGGTTAACAGCCTGGACGAATTACGGGATGCCAAACAAGTTATTAATACAGTAAAGGTTGAATTAGACAAAGAAGGTAAAGAGTATGCCAACGACATCCCAATTGGCATCATGGTTGAGACACCTGCCGCGGCAATGATCGTGGATATGCTGGCAGAAGATGCAGATTTTTTCAGCCTTGGAACCAACGATCTCACCCAGTACACCCTGGCTGTGGACCAGAGGCAACGCAAAAGTCGCAGCCCTTTACCAGCCACTGCACCCGTCTGTTTTACGCCTTATTAAACAGACAATCGACCTGGCGCATGGTAAAGGAAAATGGGTGGGAATGTGTGGGGAACTTGCCGGAATGCCGAAGGCCATCCCAATCTTGTTGGGGCTCGGATTAGATGAGTTCAGCATGAACCCTCGGTCAATCCCGGAAGCAAAATACCTTATCCAAAAACTAAAAGACCGACAATCCCGCCAAATCGCAAGGCAGGCATTAGAACTTAAAACTGCTGCTGAAACCGAAAAATATATGGAAGAGGTTTTGAAACAGTACATAAACTAATTTCGATCCCAACCAATATATTTTTTTCAACAGCATTTCCAGGAGAAACGGATGTCTACAGACCAAAAGTCCCCGAGTTTATTTGGAAACATGCATCCATACAACGATGTATTCAAGGTCCTTTCGGAATTACCTGAAAAAGGCATGAAAGAGGAAGAGATCTTGAATGAGCTTGAATACATGTCAAAGGAAGAAAATAAAAAATGGGAAAGTGGGCAGTGTTCCGGCACCATTTACCATGGCGGGAAGGAACATTACGACTTCTTGAACAAAGTATTTAATATGTTCTCCTTCGTCAGTATCATGCAACGGGACATGTGCCCGAGCGGCACCAAATTCGAGGGAGAAGTCCTTGCCATGGTGGCAAAAATGCTTCATGGGGGTGAGGTGGAGAAATTCAGCCCTTCCGATAAGGTAGCTGGCGCAATTACATCGGGTGGCTCTGAAAGCATCTACCATGCGATGTATGTATATCGCGAGTGGGGACGAGCGGTGAAAGGGATCAATGAGCCAGAAGTAGTCGCCCCGATGACAATTCACCCAGCACACCTGAAAGCCGCGCACTATCTTGGCATGAAAGTTATCCGTGTACCGGTAAATGGCGATTTTGAAGCAGATGTCAAAGCCATGGAGAGTCAAATCACCTCGAAAACTGTCGCATTAGCTGGGACTGCAGGGACATACCCACACGGCGTGGTTGACCCGATTAGCAGTCTCTCCGACCTGGCGCAGGAATATAAAATTGGTTTGCATGTAGACGGCTGCCTGGGAGGTTTTATCCTGCCGTGGATTGAAAAACTGGGTTACCCCGTTCCTATTTTTGATTTCCGCCTGCCGGGGGTTACTTCGGTCTCGTGTGACACGCATAAATATGGATATACACTTAAAGGTACTTCAACGATCAATTTCCGAAACAAGGGTTTGCGGAGGTATATGTATTTCAGCCAGGAGGATTGGGCGGGCGGGATCTATGCTACACCCACCATACAGGGCAGCCGATCGGCGGGGTTGAGTGCTGCCATGTGGGCTGCCATGGCTTTAATGGGGGAGGAAGGGTATCTTAATGCAGCCAGGGCTATCATGAAAGCTTCCGATGAAATGCGCGCTGGAATTGCGAAGATCCCCGAAATGCGCATCATGGGAAAATCCACGTTCCTGATCAGCTTGACTTCTGATGTGGTTAATCCTTATTTCGTTAATGACTATATATCGTCCAAAGGCTGGAGGATGAACGGCTGCCAAAATCCCCCGGGGTTTCATTTTTGTATTTCCCTTCCACAAACCCTACCCGGGGTGGCAGAGCGATTTGTCAAAGACCTGGCAGATGGCGTCAGCTTCGCAAAAAATCCTCCCTACAATACACCCAAGACGGGTTATTTGTATGGTTTAGGCGCCAGCCCCGATGGACGAACGATGCTGCAGGAAGGCATGAAAAGCTATATCGATGCATCCTACGAATTCGAATAAGGGGTTATAGAAATACCATATTGGACTTCTACGAGATCGTTCTCTTGATATCCCTTCGAGGGGGTTTTTGACATGCAAGCACTTAAATTGGATAAATTTCGAACATCCAGGTTTGGCAAGTGCTTCTTAAGATTGGGAAGACTGTCATGCTACTGCTGCAGTATCCGTATTAAGTCTCCTGCAAAATGATTTCTCTCTTGGGATATTGGCCACTGGAGATATCGGGTATAAAAAAATTGTCTGGGGTTCAAACCCTCTAACTGACCCCATGTTATCTTCCGGGGATTTTAAAATCATTTCTGACGGAGGTTCATTTACACGTGTTGAAAAAGTAGCATTAATAGCGGATTGGGAAGCGGCAAGTTTAAATCTTAGAGTGTGTTGGGAAGGATCCGATCCATCAAAAAATTGTGGGGTTTGTGAAAAATGTATGCGCACAATTCTGGACTACAGGGTGACATGTGGCAAATTACCTGCGTGCTTTGACAAAGACGTGTCAAACGAGCAAATCCTATCTATTCCCATACATGGTATAAATATTGCCGCGAATTTTCAATCCATACTGGATCAAGCCATAAAAAAGGGATTGAAGAACGAACATTGGGTGCGAATGTTAGAAAAGCGATTGGAAAGGTATTTTCACCCATCCCTGCGAGAACATCTGCGTAGTTTTTTCATATAATATTCGGATTATAAAGGTAATTAATTGGTTTTTGGATACAGGTAATTATTTAAACATATGAATACCCGTACCATTGTTTATAAAACCGTTGAAGGAACAAAGACACGATAACACTAATGCATTCAAAAGAAAAATCATTAAGGATTTCTTGTTGAGCAAAGTGGGTACGGCCTTACCAATTTAGGCGATCTTGCCATGTTGCAGACCGCAATATTCCGCATAACTCAACGCTACCCGGATGCAAAGCTATACATTTTTACGAGTTCGACAGAAAACCTCGAAAAATACTTCCCGGGGGCAATCCCAATATTGCCACAATCAAGAAAAGACTGGGTCGATGCAAAGCTAATCCCATTTCCCAGAAGATTCCTACCAGAACCCTGGAAACTTAGGTTGGTTAAACTTAGAAGGGGCACTAAAATTCCGATTCCCGAGAATTCGCTGATTATTTGAGGCGGCTGACAGCTTTTCCTGCAGATCTCAACAACAATCATTATTGTGAATACTTTACTGTTATTCATGAGGCTGACATGGTTATAGTCAGCGGGGGCGGGTTTATTACGGACCATTTTAAAAATCATGCCCTTGGGATCCTGGACACATTGAACCTTGCCCAAAAGTTGGGTAAACCAACGGCAATGTTCGGGCAAGGAATTGGACCACTGGAGAACAAAGCTGTAATCAAAAAAGCAAAACGAGTTCTCCCAAAGTTGAAGATCCTTGGATTGCGGGAACATATTATTAGTCTTGAATTCGGAAAAATATTTAATGTTCCCCAAGACCGCATACTTGTTACTGGTGATGATTTAATTGAAATTGCGATAAACCAAGTCGCTTATCACAGCGAGATGAAACATATTGGACTTAATGTTCGACAGGCTTATTATGCTGGAAATTTTGATTACTTATTCCCAGAAATAGGTAGACTAATAGAGGACATTTCAAATTCACACAATGCATCAATTATTCCAATCCCAGTGCAGACAAACCAAACCAATTCAGACCTTTCGTCCATTATTCAATTGTGTGACATTGAGGAATTAGAATATAAGCAAGCATTACAAATCAAATCACCAGCAGATCTTGCCAATCAAATAAATCGGTGCGGGGTTTTGGTAACCGGAAGTTATCACGCAGCCGTATTTGCGCTTGCTCTTGGTATTCCGGTGGTTGCGCTAACGGGTTCGGATTATTATGAAGCGAAATTCACCGGTCTTGCTGATCAATTTGGCTTGGGATGCCAAATTATTCAGTTAGGATCTAAGAATTTGCTCCCGGAATTAGAAGAAGCCATCGAAAACGGCATTCTAAGCCAGCAAGGAATAGAATCCAAGCTCATCGAAAAAGCCATCCAACAAGTGGAACTCAGTAAAAATGCCTGGATGAGGTTTTTTGAAATGAAATATTAGTAAATTTTCGTGCTTTATCCTCACCAGGAAAAATATTACTTGAAGACGCGGGTTATAAAAATAATATCGATAAAATAAATGAAAGTGGATTAAAAATATTTTGTCCTATCTTCACAAGGGTGGTTGGAATACAAAACAGATCCGGTTTCGTATGCCCTCCAGGCTCATGAAAAGGAAGAAAACCATTTTGTTCACCTTCCAATCCCTCCTGAAGAGAATATCATTTGATATACTGATGTCGTACAATATTATGCGAGAACCGAGAATTTTATGAATGCAAATTTTCCCAATAAATCAAGCGACCCGAAAAATCCTTTAGCTGAGATCAGCTTTGAGGAATTACCGGCACCTTTACGCGAAGCAGCTGCACGTGCCGGTTGGCTTTCCCTGGTACCAGTGCAGGCACGCGCACTGCCCTACTTATTAGCTGGACGGAATATGATGCTGCAAGCCAGAACCGGCAGCGGAAAAACCGGTGTTTTTCTATTACCCTTGATGACACGGCTCGACAAATCGAATCCATCCTGCCAGGCACTCATCATGGTCCCTACCCGGGAATTGGCGAGACAGGTATGGCAGGAAGCAGAGAAAATATGCGGAGACACCGGCTTGCGCGCGACCGCAGTCTACGGGGGCGTTGGGTACTCAGCACAATCCGCGGCCCTCAAAGCAGGATCACATATAGTTATCGGCACTCCAGGCAGGGTTCTGGATCACTTGCTTAAACACACCTTTTCATTGGACAAGTTAAAATCCATTGTTTACGATGAAGCCGACCGCATGCTTTCCATGGGCTTTTACCCGGACATGCGGGAAATCCAGCGCTATTTACCAAAACATCCTTTGCATACCTGCATGTTTTCGGCGACATTCCCCAATTCTGTACTCAGAACTGCGCAAGAATTTATCCACGATGGGGAATTCCTTAGCTTAAGTTCCGACCATATCCACGTTACAGATACCGAGCACATATTTTATATCGTTCCGGGAATGGACAAGGACCGCAGCCTGGTTAGGTTAATAGAAGTTGAAAACCCTACGTCAGCGATCATTTTTTGCAACACCAAAGCACGCGTCCACTATGTTTCGGTGGTCTTGCAGCGGTTCGGATACGATGCAGACGAACTGAGCGCCGATCTCTCCCAAACAGACCGTGAAAAAGTGCTGGACCGGGTGCGACGGGGCACCCTTAGATTCCTGGTGGCGACGGATGTAGCGGCACGCGGGCTGGATATTCCGGCACTTTCGCATGTCATCCAATACGAACCACCAGACGAACTTGAAGCCTATATTCACAGGGCTGGAAGGACTGGACGCGCCGGCGCCAGTGGAATCGCCATCTCCCTGGTAAACCGGTTGGAAAAATACACGCTTGATAAAATCGCCAAAACCTTCAGCATTCCCTTCGAAGAAAGAAACATTCCAACAGACGCGGACGTGGCTGGTGTAGTTGCAGAGCGTACAACTGCGCTGCTCGAGACTCGCCTTCGAGGACGGGATAAACTCCAATCCGAGAGATCGCACAGGTTTACCCCACTTGCCCGCAGCCTGGCAGATAGCGAAGAAGAACTGCCGATCATTGCCATGCTCCTGGATGATTATTATCAGCAGACACTGCACGCGCCAATTGCACTGCCCTCAACTCAGATGGAAAAATCTGAAAACATAAAAACACCTCGAGGAAGTCGGTTTCGCAGGAGGTAAATCAGCTTCTGAAGTTGCATATTTCGTTCATTTATAAAAAAGAGGGACAGATAAATTTCCTGTCAAAACTAAAAATATCGCCCTGGTTAAAAAAACCCGGGCGATGAAATTTATTGTTTAGTCGTTGAACCAGCTACTTGAATATATAGTTATTTAATTAAAGTGTCATTGGTATCTGCGTCCAAAAATTTGGGGATAATCAAAAAAACAGAACTTCGACCTGAAACGAGAAAATTGCGCCAGCCTATCAGAATTCTCCAGAACAATGATCATTCCTCAATCTTCGGAATAACCGCAAAGGGCCAACGCTCCAGGACCAGTGTGGATACCTAAAACAGGCCCAGTAATATTGACAAGAAGCTCCACGGGGTTGAAATCATTTCTTATTCGGTCTGCCAATGCCTGGGCCTCGGTGAGGGCATTTCCGTGCATAACAGCAATACGTTTCAGCGCGCCCGGTTTGAGTTGCTCGAAAAACCTATTTACCAAAGTATCAATGGATTTCCTGCGGGTCCGCGCTTGTCCTGCGGATTCCACAAGCCCGGTCCTGTGATTAATTTGTACCAGCGGTTTAATATCCAACAAACTACCGATGAAACGGGTGGCATTCCCTATCCGACCTCCTCGATGGAGGTATTCCAAGGTATCCAGGCAAACAATTTGCACCAGGCGATCCCGAACTTTAGCTGCGGCATCCATCATTTTGGTCGCGGCACCTCCCAGTTCACGGATACGTGCAGCGGCAAGCACCTGCCATCCCAAACTCATTGTTGGACCCTTGGAATCGACCACGTGAACAGGCACTTCCACCTGGTGACCAATTTGCTCTGCCAGTTGGAAAGTACCACTCATGGCACTGCTGACCGTCATCACGACAATCTCCTGTGCACCGTTTGCAATCGCTTCCCGATAAATTTTTTCAAAATCAGCCGGACTGGGCAGGGTGGTTGTGGGCCAAATTGGGTCTTTTTCGAGGCGTTGATAGAAAGCTTCGGGTGTCAAATCCACCCTATCCCGAAGGAGTTCATTCCCCCAAACCACAACCTGGGGAATAACAATAATATGGTATTGATCGATTAATGCCTGGGGAAGGTCACAGGTGCTATCGGTTATTAATGCGGTCGTATTGTTCATCGTGTCCTCAAAATCCGGTTTTTTTGAGCCTAAATCACAAGCGCCTATCATAACATTAATCTCCCCCAACGGTATCAACACGCATAGGATCTCAAACTCTTATCCGAACCGGTTATTGGATGGTAATCTAAACCATGTGCATTGCAAGTGGAAACTCCCTAAGGAAATGAATTTAAAGAGTAAACCCGAATATCGCATATAATCACCGCATGTTTTCCTTCGAAATCTCCGCTCATGTTGGCGCGGCGCGCGCAGGCGTGTTCAAGACTCCTCATGGAGATCTTGAAACGCCGATATTTGCCCCGGTTGGTACACAAGCGACTGTCAAAACCCTGACACCGGCACAGTTGGGAGACCTTGGCGCGACGCTCATCCTCTCGAATACATACCATCTTTACCTTCGTCCCGGCGATGAACTTGTACGAGAGATGGGTGGACTGCACCAATTCATGCAATGGCATGGACCCATGCTGACCGACTCAGGTGGATACCAGGTGTTTTCGCTGGCTCAAACTAGGAAAATTGATGACGACGGCGTGACATTCAAGAGCCACATCGACGGATCTGCACACCGTTTTACCCCCGAAAAATCCATCCAAATTCAAGAGAACCTTGGTGCAGATATCATCATGGCTTTCGACGAATGTTCAGATCCCAATGAGCATGCCTACACGAAGACTGCAATGGAGCGAACCCATAGGTGGGCTGAGCGGTGCCTCGAGGCCAAAAGCCGGAAAGACCAGGCACTCTTTGGAATCGTCCAGGGTGGTATCAGCCCGGAATTGAGAACCGAGTCTGCGAGATTCATCTCCTCCCTTCCATTTCCGGGGATCGCCATAGGAGGGCTCTCGGTGGGGGAAACTAAAAAGGAAATGCAGGCAATAATCGATTTAGTCTGTCAAGCCCTCCCTGATCAAAAACCGCGCTACCTGATGGGAGTGGGGACTCCGGAAGACCTGATCAACGGGGTCGCCCTGGGAGTGGACATTTTCGATTGCGTCCTGCCTACACGGCTTGCTCGTCACAATGCAGCATTTTCGTCCGAAGGTAGACTGAACCTGATGAACGCCACCTACTCACGGGACCCGCGGCCGATCGATGAGAATTGCAACTGTTACACTTGCCAAAAATTTTCTCGTGCATACCTGCGCCATCTTATCGTGGCAAAAGAACTGCTGGCAGGTACACTTTTGTCCATCCATAATTTGCACGCCTTGATTCAACTGGTCAAGGACATGCGCCTCGCCATCATGGATGGGTCTTTCGAACGCAAGATACCTGAATGGCTTACCCGATGGAAAGGGAATGCGGAAAGAGTATCAGGCAGCAAACCCAACCCACCCGGCGAAAGAATTTAACAAACCGGGTCGCGGAATAATCGTTCAAAATAACTCAACCCTTTATCCGATTAAGGAGAATCAATGAACATCTTTCAGTCGATTATCCTGGGGATAATTCAAGGCTTGACAGAATTCATCCCGGTCTCATCCACTGCACACCTGCTTATTGGGCAGAAAATCCTTGGTATCCCTGCAAGCGATGCCATGTTTTCATTTTTGGTCATCGTCCAACTGGGAACAATTCTTTCCCTGATAGTCTATTTCTGGAAGGACCTGGTGAATTTGATCAAAGCATTTTTCGCCCGGCCCTTTTCGACGCCGGAAAATTCTCTCGGCTGGTTCATTATCTTTGCCACAATCCCCGCCCTGGTTTTCGGATATCTGCTTAAATCTGCCGTCGAAACCCTATTCAAAACTCCTCTTGTGGAAGCTGCGATCCGACTGCTTGTTACGGCGGCTGTCCTCGTGCTGGCAGAATGGACTGGCAAGCGCAACCGCAGCCTAAGAAAAATGAAGTGGGTGGATGCTGTAATCATCGGAATCGCGCAAGTAATATCCATTTTCCCAGGCGCTTCCCGTTCCGGGACAACCATCAGTGCCGGAATGGTACGCGGATTCGACCGAACGGCAGCAGCACGCTTCGCATTCCTGATGTCCGTGCCAGTGATGTTGGCAGCGGGTGGATACCAATCCCTTGAGCTGCTCAAAATGAACGGTGTAGGATCCTTTTTGCTCCCACTGGCAATCGGGTTTACGGTCGCAGCATTGGTAGGCTGGCTGGCAGTCAGGTGGCTCTTGGGATATCTCAGCAGGAATTCTTTGTATATATTCGCGATATATTGTGCGATCGCTGGAGCGTTCTGTCTTATTATTTCCTTGATCTAACCGGACCAGCATATGTTAAGTTTCGATGAAAGTATCCCCTTTCAATTAACCCTTCTCAAACAGCTGGTCGAGATCGAGACCCCCTCGCATGATAAGTCAGCACTTGACCGGATGGGAGAATTTATTGCAAGTGAATGCCGCCGGATGGGAGCACGTGTATTTGTCCACCCACAAAAAGAGATCGGGAACCTGATCGAAGCACGATTTGGCTCCACCTCTTCACCGAGAAAATCAAAGACCGATTCAACAGGTGAAAAAGGGGAAGAGGCAAAAGCATCCTGCTTCTAGCACATATGGATACTGTCTTCCCGGTGGGTACCCTGGTAAAAATGCCCTATTACGAAGACGAAGGCAAAGTTTTCGGACCGGGCGTTGCGGATATGAAAGGTGGAATTGTGGTGGCTTTCGGGGCACTAAAAGCAGCAATCGAGAGCGAAAACTTGATCCACCCGGTCACGATTTTATTCACATCCGACGAAGAAATTGGAAGCTGGGATCCCGAGCTTTAATCGAAAAACTTGCTGCCGAGGCAGGATTGGTTCTGGTGCTCGAACCAGGTATGCCGGACGGGGCGGTGAAGACCTGGAGGAAGGGTGTAGGCGAATTCATTGTTCGTGCACACGGGCGAGCAGCACATGCCGGAGGCGACCATGAAAAGGGCCGCAATGCGATCGAAGAAATCGCTCACCAGGTGATCGCCATCCAGAAAATGACCGATTACGACCGGGGTACCACCCTGAACGTGGGTACGATCCAGGGCGGGATTGCCAGCAATGTCGTTCCAGACGAAGCCAGTGTCGAGGTGGATTTGCGGGTGATGATGCCAGGCGAAGCAGAACGCATCGGTTTGGCGATGCAAGGCCTAAAACCAGCAACCGCAGGTACATCGCTTGAAGTAACTGGTGCACTCAACCGTCCACCCATGCCTTTTAGCATCGCTATGAAAAGTACATTTCAACAAGATAAAAGACATTGCAGCCAGAGAAAACATCGTACTTACAGCCAGTGGTACCGGCGGTGCCTCAGATGCAAACTTTGTATCAGCGCTTGGGATCCCTGTGCTGGACGGTCTTGGGCCGGCAGGAGGAGATTATCACTCCGAACGGGAATATATAATAAAAGAAAGCCTGGTCGAGAGAACAAAACTCCTATGCGCAATTTTTCGGGATTGGTAGGAAATGAGACTGCTCACAAAAGGTATATTTCTTACAGTAATACTGCTCACTGCTTGTGGTCCAACAATACCGGCAGCCACATCCCAAACCATCTCGGTGGAGTATACGGCTGCATCCATTCCATGGCTGGCAGACATAACCGATTGTGCGAGCGGAAATACGATCAATTCCGAGCAGGTTGCAGCTGATTTCCAGGATCCTCAATCCTATGACATCAGCCTTCGAGTTGGGCAGCCCGATAACCTGGGCTCATCCGCTTTTCAAATCGGGAGTGAAGAAATCCTGGTGATCGAAAATCCGCAAAACCCGGTAAGGGTGCTGACTGCAGATCAAGTGAAGGGATTGTTTAAAGGTCAAATTTCGAACTGGAAAGAAGTGGGTGGTCTTGACAGGAGCATACAGGTTTGGGCTTTCGCATCGGGCGAAGATATCCAACAGGTATTCGAGAAGGCAGCCATGGATGGCAGCCCGGTAACTTCTACAGCACGCCTGGCAACAAATCCCGATGAAATGGCGCAAGCCATCGCCAATGATGTTAATGCGGTCGGAATCCTGACCCGACATTGGAAAGCGAGCAATGTTTTGGATACGTTCACCACCGCGGCTGTGCCGGTGCTTGTGCTGACCAAAACAGATCCTCAGACCGATGTTCAAAATATCATCTCATGCTTGCAAAGTAAAGTGCCATGATCAATGCGGTTTTATTTATCGCAGGATCCATTTTTATTTGCTGGATATCGATTCCTTCCCTACGCCATCCAGGCTCGCATGGGTATTATCGATATTTTGCATGGGAATGCATATGGGGCTTATTCCTGGTAAATGTCCCCCGCTGGTTTGAAAACCCATTCGACTGGTATCAAATCATTTCGTGGATACTTTTATTTACTTCGCTCATCCCATTATTCACGGGAGTGATCCTGCTCCGACAAGGAGGGAAACCAACGGATGCGCTCGAAGCAACAACACAATTAGTCCGGAGCGGCGTTTTCCGGTATATCCGTCACCCTCTTTACGCTTCACTACTTTATTTAGATTGGGGTCTTTTCTTTAAATCACCATCACTTTTAGGTGGGTGCATCGCGGCGGTGGCATCGGCTTTTCTTTTTGCAACCGCACTTGCCGATGAACGGGAATGCCTGGACAAGTTCGGGGATGATTATGCCACATATATAAAACAAACTAAACTGTTCATCCCGTTTGTGATTTTAACTAAATCCGGTCGACGCAGGTGCCATTCCGTAGCTTGCTCGTATGCTTGCCCAGCCTGCAAAACCCTGGCCTCGTACCAATGTTTCGATACCAGTTGCATACCGATGGGAAGCCCATGACCGGTAAAACCACAAGGAATAGATAGTGCGGGAAGACCAGTTAGATTGAAAGGTGAGGTAAAGCGGGTGAGCTGGCGGGCAGCTTCAATTGCTGCGGTCCCGGCAATTTCAGGTGCAGGGATGGGGGTGGTGGGCAAAAACAGCAAGTCATATTTCGTGAAGAACATTTCAAAACGGCGACGACCCTCAGACTGGGTTCGTCGAGCCAGCGAATACTCACTGGAAGTCAGGGCGGCACCAGTCGCCAATCGCTGCCGGATATCCTCACCAAACATTTCAGGGTGGGAGACCAGCCGTTCGCGATGAAATGCAGCTGCATCAGATTGTGTCATGCGGGAATTGGCAAGGGCCAGCTCTGAGATCCAGGAAATGTCGACTCTTTCAACCTGTCCCCCAAGGTCACTAAAAACGTCAGCGGCACTCTCCACCGCAGATAATACTTCCGGATCGCAAGCCTGCACATATTCCCCGGCAGCAAGCGCAATGCGCAAATTTTTAACCCCATCGTCCAATTTAATTATATAGTCATCGACCGGCAAATCCACGGAAGCCGGGTCATGAGGGTCAAATCCAGCCAGGACTTGAAGCAGGACAGCAGCATCCCGGACTGCGCGTGCCAGGATCCCGACATGGTCCAAGTTCCATGAAAGCGGGATCACCCCGCGGGTGCTCACCCGTCCAAAGGTGGGCTTCATTCCAACCACTCCACACAGGGAAGCCGGGATGCGGATGGAACCCCCGGTATCCGTCCCAAGGGCAGCCAGGCTCATTCCAGAAATTACAGCTGCAGCTGACCCACTGGAGGAACCGCCGGTAATTCGGGAGAGGTCCCAGGGGTTTTTTACCGCTCCATAATGAGGATTAACACCGGTCACACCCAGAGCAAATTCATGGGTATTCGTTTTTCCTGTGATAACCGCGCCGGCCAGTTTTATCCTTCGGACGGCCTCGGCATCTTCACCCGGGATCATATCTTGTAAAAAACCTGGAGCCTGCGGTGGTGCGTATACCCTGCGTTTCGAACAGATCCTTTACTGCCACCGGTATACCAAGAAGAGCAATTTCGTTCAAATTTGATGGGTTCAGGGATTGGAGCGCATCGGCTTGCATGGCTGCCTGGACCGCAAGTTCCGGGGTGACCGTGATAAAGGCGTTTATTGAAGGATCAAACTTTTCAATCTGTCGGAGACAGGCCCGAGTAAGTTCGAGTGAGGAAAAATCGTTTTTGCGTAATGCCTGCAGGGCAGCGGACAAGGTGAGGGCGGTAAGATCAGGTTCCATTTTTTCCCTATGACTTTTTAGAAAATCACGAATAAAAAAATTGGGCGGACGATCTGTCCGCCCAACCAGGCTAGAATAAGCCAAGAACCTTTCCGGTATCCGGATCCAAATCCACATCATAGAAAACCGGACGGGTGGGAAGACCAGGCATGGTGCTCATTTTACCCAGGAGAGGGTAGAGGAACCCGGCACCCACCGATGCGCGGATGTCACGGACAGGAATGGTGAAACCAACCGGGGCACCTTTAATGGAAGCATCGGCAGTAAATGAAAGATGGGTTTTCGCCATACAAAGGGGTAGCTTGTCGAAGCCAAGCTTGGTGTAAAGATCAATCTTAGCCTGGGCTTCGGGCATGATCTCAACGCCAGCCGCACCATAGATCTCTTTTGAAATGAGCTCCAGTTTTTCCTTAATGGATAGATCCAGCGGATAGAGGAACTTAAAATGAGTGGGCTGGTTAGCTGCCTTGATTACAGCTTCAGCCAACTTGATCGCACCCGGACCGCCATCCGCCCAATGGGTTGAGACGATGGCATCCATGGCTCCAGCCTCGAGGGCAGCCTCACGGACGACTTCCACCTCAGCAGGGGTATCGGTGGAGAATGAATTTACCGCGACGACAACATTGACCCCGTATTTCAGTGCGTTCTTGATGTGGCGAGCCATGTTGGGAAGACCCAGGCGCAGGAGCGGGAGATTTTCGTCAGTGTATTCAGCAGCCAGAGGTTTTCCAGCAACCACCTTTGGACCTCCTCCGTGCATTTTGAGGGCACGAACGGTGGCAACCAGCACCACCACCTGGGGAACCAGGCCAGAATAACGACATTTAATGTCGAAGAATTTCTCCATGCCAATATCTGCCCCAAAGCCCGACTCGGTAATGACATAGCCATCCGGACCTACCAGTTTCAGTGCGATGCGGTCAGCTATGATGGAGGATTGTCCATGGGCAATATTGGCGAAGGGACCAGCATGCACCAAAGCGGGAGTGCCTTCCAGAGTCTGCATGAGGTTGGGCTTGATAGCGTCCTTCATAAGAACGGTCAACGCACCAGCCACTCCAAGGTCCTCGGCAGTGACAGCGCCTCCTTTTCGGTCTGTCCCAATCACCATACGTCCAAGTCGTTCGCGCATATCATGCAGATCGGAGGTCAGGGCTAGTATCGCCATGATCTCGCTCGCTACAGTGATGTCAAACCCGGTGCGGCGGGTTTTCCCCTTCTCCTCAGGTCCAAGACCGACTTCAATTTCCCTCAGGAAACGGTCATTGGTGTCTATCGTCCGGCGCCAGGTAATGGAAGCGGGGTCAATATCCAAGCGTGAGAAGCGGCTCTGCTCTTCAGGAGACAGGTCGTTCGGGTTATCTTTCTTTATGCCCAACTTATTCAAGCGACGCAACATGGAGGGAGAGAATTTGCGCTGTCCTTTTTTGTCGGGAGGACAAAGGGCATTAAAGAGTTGCTCGTCCGTCTGCTCGCTTTCATGGAACATGCGAGCCTCGATGGCGGCCGCACACAGGTTGTTGGCAGCCGTGATGGCGTGAATGTCGCCAGTCAGATGCAAATTGAAGTCTTCCATTGGGATGATCTGGGAATAGCCGCCTCCGGCTGCACCACCTTTGATCCCAAAGGTTGGGCCCTGGGACGGCTGGCGAATGTTGGTAAAAACCTTCCGTCCCAAATGTGCACCCAATGCCTGTGACAACCCTACCGTGGTAGTGGTCTTGCCTTCGCCCAGTGGAGTTGGGGTAATTGCAGTTACATCTACATATTTTCCATTGGGAACATCCTTCAATCGTTCAAGTATTTCCAGTTTAACTTTGGCTTTATAAGGGCCATAAAATTCCAGTTCTTCCGGAAGTATTCCGACTTCCTCAGCGACCTGGGCGATCGGCTTGATGTCCGATGCCTGGGCAATGTCAATATCCGTAGGTACCGGACGAACAATTTTCAACTTGGTCGGAACGAACTTTTTTGCCATAGGCTCTCCTTTTTTATCAATAATCCTTTAGTGCAATAATCGGGTGAGAAACCATTTCCATTGTTGAACTGAGAATGCAAGGATTGCGATTCCGCTGTCAATTTCAACATCACGCAATTGTCCATTAAGATGGCACTTCGCGCAAGAGGTAAAAAATAATTCATAATTAATCCGGTTTTGAAGCAGGAAAAAATATGAAGGAAATTGGCACCTAATATGATTTATTTCCCACGTCTAACAGCAAGCATGGTGATGTCGTCGACTTGCCGGGTGCCTGCAGAGAACGTATCGAGCTGGTTATGAATTTGAGCCAGGATGGAAGGCAGGGTCCGAACCTGTGAAAATAGCCCGATTACGCCATCCTCCCGAAAGGTTTCTCCAGCGATGTTTTCCGCATCCGTCAAGCCATCGGTATAAGCGAAAAATGTATCACCTGGTTCAATCGTTACTTCCCGAAGGTTAAATTCAGCATCTCCCCTGCCACCTATGGCAGGTCCGGTAAGGGTCAACATATGCTTGATCCCATTTTTATTTATCAGTCTTGGCGGCAGGTGACCACCATTTATATATGTCAGCAACCCGGTTTTTGGATCGAATATCCCAAAGAATATCGTGGCGAACATCCCCGTATCTCCGTGGGTTTCGATAATATATTTATTTGTAAGAGAGATAGCCTGCATTATCCTTTCCCCGGAAGTATCCCCGTAGGTGGAATTCGTACAGGCATAAAAATCAATATTTGACACGCTGCGAATAAAGCTTCGAAACAAGGTCATGAAGAGGGCTGCGCCCAGCCCCTTATCACAAACATCGGCAATAACCAGCCCGATCTTCCCACCTGGCAATTCGAAAACATCGTAAAAATCACCAGCGACTTCGCGTGCCGGGTGGAGGGAAGCGGCGATCTCCCAGCCCTCGGGTTGAGGCAGGACACGCGGCAGAAAGCTTGCCTGAATTTCCCGCCCCACCTTAAACTCATGTTCGAGACCCATGAGGTATTTTTTTTCCTGCTCCCACAACCGGGCAGTCTCCAGGGCAACACTCATCGAGGCAGCCAGAGTTTCCAGCAGGCGCACATCGGCCTGGTTGAAAGCGTGTTCTTTTTGCATATCGGCCAAAACGATCTCACCACGAACAGAACTGCCGATGGTTAGCGGTACATAAAGGGCAGATTTTGGCAACCCGGCACCCGTAACGTCCTTACTCTGGTAGCGGGTAACAGCCTGCTCCATTTTCTCATTGATCAACAAGGTATGAGGGTTTTTCAGCAAATCCCCTATAAATCCCTTCCCGGCAACAATGAACGGCGTGAATTCGCGTCGGAGACCATTTTCAACCAGGTAGGGCACGGATAATTGGTCAATTGCCGGATCATAGATGCCAATGGAAAGATCCGCATTTTGATAAACCTCCCGAATTTTATTGCCAACCAATTCATAAATCGAACCCATCTCCAGTTTTTGAGCCAGGCCTTCCTGCACACGGTTAATTATTTGTAATTCTGTGGCACGCTGTTCAGACTCCTTCAAGAGGCGCTGGGTCTCATCGAACAGGCGGGCATTTTCAAGGGCAACGCTTAGGGAAGCTGCCATCGTTTGCAAGAGGCGGACATCGGAATCATCGAAGGCGTATTCCTGTTCCACATTTTGAAGGCTTAGAATGCCGGTTACCTGACTGCCGACCAGCATGGGCACACCGAGCCAGGTTTTGGGAGTTAGAGTGCCGGGCAAGGTGGGCTGACCAAGGCAGGCAGCCTGTTCGGCGACATTGGAGCTGACCAGGACCGGCTTGAGGGTTTGTACAATTTGCGTGCGAAACCCCCGGTTTGGAAAGTGCCCCGGCACGTAAACGCGTTCTCCACGCTCGATGGCATATCGATGTTCTATCGTGTCAGTCTGGGGATCATAGGTGGAAATCATCACCACCTGGGCATTAAACAAGCCTTGAATTTTATCCCCGACCAAATCATATATCTCCTGGACTTCCAACCGGGAAGCGAGCCCCTGCTGGATGCTGTTCAGGATCCCGAGTTCAGCATCTCGTTGGGCAAGTTCCTGCTCCAGGTTCGAAGAAAGCACATTTTGGCTTAAACCATCCACTGCCATAGGTCCCTCTCCCATAAATTGATAACAACCGGAAGGTAATCAGGAAAAGTATAATATAAAAATGGGCAAATTAATATACTCTATAACGACATCGCTTGATGGCTATGTGGCAGATAAAAATGGTAATTTTGAATGGGCTAAGCCAAGTGAAGAAGTACATGCTTTCGTAAATGATATTGTACGCAATGCAAGTACGTTTCTATTTGGACGCAACATGTACGAGACCATGAAGGTTTGGGATACTATTCCAACAGACGGGATAAGTGAATTTATGGACGGGCCAAGTCAAGCGATGAATGACTTCGCTAAAATTTGGCAGGCGGCAAAGAAAATAGTTTATTCCACTTGGCTTTCCAATGTAACAATTGCTAACGCGACGATTGAGCGGTCTTTTAACCCAAGAATCATACAAAAATTAGTGGCAGAGTCAGATAAAGATTTCGGTATTGGCGGACCGCATTTAGCGGCTGAAGCAATAAAGGCCGGTATTGTCGACGAGTATCATCAATTCGTTGTTCCCCAAATAATCGGCAGTGGCAATTTTTGGTTACCGCTAGACGTTAACAGCAAGCTAAAGCTGGTGGATTTGCGAAAATTTGAAAATGGCTTTGTGTATCTCCAATATAGGAAGATATGAATTGCGTTTTTGGCTACGCAGAAATAACTGAAGTGAAAATAGTCAGATAAGTATTGGGATTCATACCTACGAACAGGAATGAGTACGCTTTCACGATTTAGCGCTGCGTCTGGCAGGGTATACGGGTGGCAGGCGGAACCTGATACTTGCCGATTTTATTTTAAAGGGGGAAATTTTATCCTATAAATCTGGTGTTTGTTGTAATGGCAATGGGGTTTACGTTACCATCTTAAAAAATCGTTTAAAAAGTCCTGAAATAAACCAACAAAATATTAAATCTGTGCGTCTTTATCAATTCGCGAGGAACGAATACGTACCAAGGATAAAAACATCCTGATAAATATTTGTAAGCGGATTAAATACAGTCATAACCGAACAATTTGCACATTTATTTAAATAATAGCGGCAAGGAAAACCAGGTTCATCCCTTGCCACACGACCAATATTAAACATAAGCTTAACATTGTCAAGCCAATATAATCGGAATTTACTTACCAACCACCGGTTTTTACACGGTTCCTTAGTTCATCCTGGAGGGAAACGATCATTTCTTTGAAGGATTCGGTATAGGCGGGGTTTTCAACCGCTTTTGCCTCGAGGCGCTCCATCAAATAAACCATCCACGACTGCCAGGTGCGCGGGTTGGGATACATTTGTGCAATTTCGAGAGCCGTATTGTTTAAAATATCGCGCAGGTCGTCCTCATTACTTTTACTCATATGACCTACTCCTAAAATTTCAAAAAGAACAGCGGAAAGTACCAACCCTATTGTAGCACCATCCCGGTCATCGAGAATTGAAACTCCCGGTAGGACCATATCATCACATGGGTTCCTTCTCAAGCGAATATTGCCATGAGATGATTTCATCATTTCCATACAGCGGCGACCAGTTCCTCCCAAGGGACAACTCTTCGAATGGCTGCAGATTTTTGCTGCAGGGTAGCTCCATGAAGCGAAGCGCGATGAGCAGCTTTGACTAATTTCGGTTTGACCCCACTGGCAGATATGATCCAGTGGAGCATTTCCGGGTTTACAACATGGTTGTAAGCAAACCTGGCGTCCCGTTCCTTTTCCACTTTTCGACCGTATGCTCCCGGACCAGAATATCCTTTCAACCACCCGATCCAATGTTCCTTTTGAGTCTTGTACCAAACGTGAGGATCATCCACCGGGGCATCCGAGGGAAGCTGCCGAATGGCGTGGATGAACTGGGCAATCGTTTTCGTATTGGTCATAAATTCTCCCTCAGATATATGAACGTATAAATGCTACTTTACGAACTGACAAACCATGAGGTACGTTCAATAGTAATTATATATATATCAGGCCAAAGCTGCCATAACGCGCCCCGGAGTGAAAGGAACCTGGCGCAGTCGGGCACCCGTGGCATCGAAAACAGCATTGGCAACTGCGGCAGCTGTCGTGGTGGTGGATGGTTCCCCAGCTCCCAGGGCCGGCTGATCGGGGCGGTCTATCAGAACGATTTCCACTTCAGGTACTTCGGAAAAAGTGAGGATCGGATACGATTCCCAATCGACACTTTTGATCCGCCATTCATCAAATATCACTTCTTCCTTGAGCGCCCTACTTAAAGATTGGAGGGTATTGCCTTCGATCTGGTTCTTAATCCATCGGGATTGATAATCAGACCACAATCGTGGGCGACGACGATTCGCTTTACCCTGATCACCCCGCTTTTGGTATCCACCTGGACATCAGCTACACTTGCCACAATAGCCTGGTCATTTTCGTACCAGTTGAAAGCGATTCCACGACCTTCTGCAGTTTTATTCCCCCTCGGCTTTGGGGAAGGATGCGCATCCCACCCAGCCTGCGCGGCGGCTGAATTCAATACATGGCGAGCACGCTCATCAGGCAAATAGCGAAGACGGAATTCAACTGCATCCACACCTGCGGCTGAGGCTAGTTCATCCATGAACGATTCATTAGCAAAGGTGTTTTCAGCACCACCCAGGCTGCGGAAAGAAGAGGCGCGCAAGGGTGAATCGGTAATGTAATGGACAGTCACTTGCTGGTTCGGAAATGAGTAGTTTGTTGGGGCGTTACGCTCAGCTCCAAAAGAAAACCCGAACTTCGAAGAAGCCTGACCCGAGAGTAATTGTCCAGCAACCAACTGTTCGGGAGAATGGGCGCGGGCGACATGCGAGGGCGACCAGACATGATAATCCCAGGCTATTACATTCCCCTGCGCATCGAGGCCTCCGCTCACTTCCATGACCATGGCAGGAGCCTTCGGTTCCCAAACAAATTCATCCTGGCGCGACCACTGCAAGCGGACAGGTTTTCCGACAGCCTTGGAAAGAATGACGGCATCGGCTGCAGCATCATCAGACCCGTTTTGTCCGTAACTACCCGCACCCTCCACGTGAATTAAATGGACCCGATCAGGGGTGACATCAAGCAATTTAGCCAGTGTTCCACTCAAAGGGTATGGTCCCGGTGTGCTGGCCCAGACGGTGATTTGATCATCATGCACATCTGCAACCGCGCAAGAAGGACCAATCGAAGCATGGGCGTGGTAAGGTTGGTAAAACGTGGAGTGAAACCGGCGGGAAGCATGCTCCCAGGCTGTTTCAAGATCACCCTGTTCAACCAGCAAATTATCCTGGGTGGGGCTGGAGCGCAGGGTCTTATATAAATCCTGCATAGGAGGCAGGGCGGCATGCTCGCGCCATTCCACCTTGAGTTTCCCGGCGGCGAGAATGGCCTGTTCTTCGCGTTCCGCAACGACTCCGATAAAATTATTTTGGCGAACAACCTTGACAACACCTGGCACATCATCTAGCGAACTCTCATCCATCGAAATAAACTCAGCGGCTGCGCTAGGAGGACGAACCAGGCGCCCATGGAGCATACCGGGTACACGCAAGTCCTGGATAAAGGCAGGCTGACCGGCCACCTTGCGGGGAATATCTTCCCGTGGAGAGGATTTGCCAACAATCGAATAGTTCCGGGAATCCTTGACCGGAAAGCCATCGGGAATTTCAAGTTCGAACTTTTCTCCTCCCAATAATTCTGCATAAGATACCTTTCGCTGTGGATCCAGAATCACAGAAACTTCACCAGCCTGCACAACCAGCTGATCGAGATTTGCATCAAGCTTCCTGGCAGCCAAATCCATCAATACGTAACGGGCATATGCAGCAGCACTACGCAAAGCACTTCCGCTCGAGTTAATCGTCATGCTCCCTGCGGTATAACCTTCATTGGGCGTTCGCTGCGTATCCCCCATGACCATGCGGACACTCTCGATGGGAATATCCAATTCCTCAGCGACAATCTGGGCAAGGGCAGTCCGTACCCCGGTGCCCAGTTCCACCTTGCCGCTGAAGGCGGTGATAGTGCCATCGGGATTAACTTCGAGCCAATCATCCAGCCAGTTGGTTAATTGCCCTCCCCAGGTTGCCTCCTGCCGACCAGACCCCTGGCGTCCGCGTTTTGATTGTTTACGCCTGCCGCGATCCGCCATCATAAGCTCCCCAGTCCAGACATCAAATTCTCAGCACGCCTGACAGCACGAAGAATCCGCAGGTGGGACCCGCATCGACAAAGGTTTCCTTCCAACGCGGATCGAACCTGTTCGTCGCTGGGGTGCGGATTTTTCCATAATAAAGCAGCAGTGGAAATGATCATGCCGTTTACGCAGTAACCACACTGCGTGGCCTGTTCATCGATGAAGGCGCGCTGAACCGGATGCAATTCACCCTCTTCGATCAAACCTTCGAGCGTGGTAATGCGGGCATGTCCAACCTCGGAAACAGGCAGGTGACAGGAGAGCATCGGTTCCGCCCCGACGAGGACCATGCATGCACCGCATTTTTCTCCACCACAACCAAAATGCGGTCCACTCAGACCGACTTCATTGCGCAATACATACAGGAGGGGAGTATCCGAAGCAGATTGGACGGTATGTTGTTTTCCATTTACAGTGATGACAATATCACCAGGCATCAGGCTTACCTCCTAAAACGATCCACACCCTCATAACAGGTGCAACCGTATTATACAGACAGGTGAACGGAGATGCAAACGTTGGTGACATTATTTTCCGGCAACCATGATTAATGTTCATTGACAAAACGTTCTTCTGTTGCTAAACTCAAAGCCGTTAAGGAAAAATTTAACGGCATGCTGCCCATCCAACCTCTTCAGAGTTTCGACCAACTCAAACTCCTGGCGGACCCGCGCAGGCTGGCTATCCTACGTCAATTATTATCAGGACCTGCTTCCCTGACCATGCTGGGTAAGGCACTGGGCGAGCACCCGGCCTGGGTGCGCCATCACCTGAAGAAACTGGAAACTGCCGGACTTGTGGAACTGGTTGAGACACGTATCCAATCCGGAGTGGTTGAAAAGTTCTACCGCGCACGGGCGAGTGGTTTCCTGGTGCAGGAACTCATCCTGCCGGAAAACCCGTCCCGCCCTTCGATCGTATTTTCAGGAAGCCACGACCTGGCTGTAGAGTACCTGGCAACGAGACTTTCGAATCATCTCGATGTGCGGACCCTGCCGGTGGGCAGCCTGGATGGCTTGGTGGCATTGCGCCAAAACCTCTGCAACCTATCGGGCACACACCTGCTCGATCCGAACGGCGAATACAACCTGCCCTTCGTGCGCCATTTCTTTCCAGATCGATCGATGCAGGTGGTGACGCTGGCGCACCGCGAGCAGGGACTGATGACTGCACCCGGCAACCCCCTGGCAATCCATTCCCTTGAAGATCTGACCCGAAGCGGGGTAACTTTTATCAATCGGAACCCGGGTTCGGGGACACGTCTGTGGTTCGACCGCCAGTTACAGGCAGAAGGCATTCCTGGTGCGAATATTCACGGTTACACGAACCATGTCAGTACACACACCGAATGTGCCCGGCAGGTGCAGGCAGGCAGCGCGGACGTAGCGCTTGGATTACGAGCAGCCGCACACCAATTTGGGCTTGACTTTGTTCCCCTGTTCCACGAACGATACGATATTGTTTTTTCACGGGAAGAGGGCAGCCTGCTGGCCCCCCTTTTGGATGCAATCCAAACCAAAACATTCCGCCGGGGTGTGGAAGCCCTTACGGGGTACGATACGAAGCACACCGGCGAACAAATCCCACTTTGAGGAGGAACCGCAATGATTCATCATCGAATATCCATCCCCACCATGACCGTGTTTATTATCCTCTGCGTGGCCCTATCAGCCTGCGGTCCGAAATCAACAGAGACACCGGTAAGTTCAGAACCATCGGGCACCATCCTGACCCTGGTGGCTCCAAACGGCGGACACGTGTTTAACATGTCTCAATTAAAAAGCCCTCCCGGTTACCGAAGGACAGGGTGGCATTAAAAGCAGTACCGGCCAGATCACCATCCCCGAGCCATTCAAGGGTGTGGCGATAAAAGACCTGGTCGCAAGCCTGGGAGTGCCTTTTGACGCATCAATGGGCGTTGTGATCACTGCGGAAGACGGATACAGCATGACCTTTTCCTATGACCAGGTGATGAACGGTGCATTCACTGCATATGACCCTGCCATGGGAAACGAGATGACCACACACGACCCGCTGACCGCGATCATTGCTTATGAACACAATGGACAACCGTTAAATACCGCTGAAGAGGGGACTCTCCGGTTAGTGGTAGTGAGCGCGACCAACGACCAGGTGGTCGACGGTCACTGGTCGGTGAAATGGGTGAACAAAGTGGAGGTCAAACCGGTGGGGCAATCCTGGACTCTCGACCTAAAAGGTGCAATATCTTCGCCAGTCACCCGGGATTTTTTCAATCCTGCGGTTCACCAAGCTGTCACGGGGCGACCTGGCAGGATGAAAACGGACAGACCTGGGTGGGAGTACCCCTTTGGCTGCTGGTGGGAGAAGTGGATGACAGCGACAGCCACACTGAAAATGCATATAACCACGACCTGGCAGCAGCCGGATATTCGATCGATATTATCGGTAAAGACGGATACAAGGTAACCCTGAACAGCCAGACACTAAAAGAGAATAACGATATCCTGGTTGCAAACATGGTCAATGACGGGGAACTCCCCGAGCAGTATTTCCCATTGCGCCTGGTAGGCAGCGGTTTGCAAAACGGCCAAATGGTGGGACAGATAGCCAGCATCATCGTCAATGTACCGGCTGCAGCAACCCCCACTTCGGCCCCTGCACCGGAAAATTCGGGAAGCCTGGCGATCTCCGGAATGGTAAACCAGGAAATAACTTTTACGGATGCACAACTGCGTGCCATGGAAATCGTCACTGTTAATGCAACCGGTAAAAATGGACCGCAGGATTTCCAGGGTGTGCTCCTGAACCCAATTCTCGACCAGGCCGGAATCAAAGCTGGAGCAACGAAACTGACCTTTACCGCGTCCGATAATTACGTCGCCGATGTGAACCTATCGGACGTACGGGGTTGTCCCAAGGCTTTGTTAGCGTTCATGGAAACTCCGGGAACCTACATGATCGTTCTCCCGGACCAGCCCACAAGCACATGGGTCAAAAATGTAATTGCAATCGAGGTAAAATAGGCGACCTTTCTCAAGCAAATTCCAAGCCGTGCCTGTTCACATAAATCAGGAGTTAAGGCCTCGCAGAGAAATCCGGAAAACGAACCAATTCAACTTTTTTAGGAGAAGAAGATATGAAACAAAATCGTACAGTTCTGCTCGTCCTATCCCTTTTCGCCCTGGCTGCGATCATGCTATCCGCGTGCGGTCCGGCGGTGACCCCCACGCCAGAACCACCCACCTCCGTCCCGCCAACGGTTGTACCGCCCACGGAAGTGCCACCGACTGCAACACCTGGACCGGTGACCCTGACAGTCAACGGTGATGTAAACAGCGAACTACAATTGACAGATGCGGCACTGCACGCGATGACGGTAGTCACGCTCAACCTGGTCCATCCAAAAAATGGCCCAACGGATTACACCGGTGTGCGCCTGAACGATCTGCTGTCCCAAGCCGGCATCAAGAGTGGCGCAACGGTGGTAACTTTTACATCAAACGATGGGTTTACATTCCAATCTGACCTAGCGACTGTACAAGCTTGTGCAGATTGCCTGGTCGCTTTCGACTTAACCAACCCCGGCGTTTACAACCTGGCGATGGCCGGACAAACTTCCGGCAAGGCCTGGGTCAAAGGGTTGGTTAGCATTACCTTATCTGTGCCGGAACCCGTTACCCTGACAGTCAACGGACTGGTCAACCATGAACTTCAGCTGACCGATTCAGCTCTGCATGCGATGACGGTGGTTACCCTCAACCTGGTCCACCCGAAAAATGGCGCGACAGATTACACGGGGGTTCGCCTGAGCGATTTGCTGAGCGAGGCCGGCATCCAGGCAGGAGCTGCGACCGTGACCTTTACCGCCAGCGATGGATTTTCAAACGATCTGGACCTCGCAACCGTACAGGCATGTACGGACTGCATGGTGGCTTTCGACCCAACCACCCCAGGCGTCTACAACCTTGCCATGCCGGGGCAAACATCCGGCAAGGCTTGGGTTAACAGCCTGGTTACGATCACAATAAAGTAAACCGGGCAATTTGATTTTCGAAGGGTGGGCTGGCAATTAGCCCACCCTTTCCGTCTCGTTTATAATTGAGACATATCAGGGCATGGCTCGTCCCAAAATTTTTTGTTTCTCAACAGCTCCCGCATCGATGAAACCCATTCCATCAATTTTTCTCGCAGCCATTTTTTGCCTGACAAGCCTGAATGCCGGCTGCGCGAATAAGCCGTCTGCAAGTTCAGGGAAGACTCCCCTGGTAATTTTTGCAGCCGGAAGCTTGATCATCCCATTTGGGGATTTGGAGAAGGCGTTTGAAAATAAATATCCCGGTATTGATATACAGGCACAATATCACGGTAGTATCCAGGTAATGCGGCATTCCACGGATTTGCACGAACCCATCGATGTGGTCGCGACGGCAGACGCTTCCCTGATTCCCATGTTGATGTATGCAACAAATAATCCTGACACGGGCTTACCGTACGCCAACTGGTTCATCAGTTTCGCCAGTAATCGCCTGGCGATTGCCTACCAGCCAAACAGCTTGTATGCCAACGAAATCAATGCCGATAACTGGTACTCAATATTGAGCCGGGAAGATGTCAGGGTAGGTCTGGCCGATCCACGATTTGATGCTGTGGGTTATCGAGCGTTGATGACCTTTGCATTGGCGCGCGATTACTATCACCAGCCGACCATCTTTACAGATATGTTCAAGGGGCAATTTAATTTCCCCCTGGGTATTTTCAATGAAAACGGTCTGACAACAGTTAGCGTCCCCGAGATCATGGAGACGAAAACTGGCGCACATGTCATCTTACGAGGCGCCAGCATGGAAATAATCGCACTACTCGAATCGGGGGATGTAGACTATGCATTCGAATATGAAAGCGTAATCCACCAACATGGGCTGTCGATGCTTTCATTGCCGGGTTCCCTGAACCTTGGAGAGGAAGCCAACCAGCAATTTTACAACACTGTGCAGGTGAATGAAGATTCCCAACGCTTTGCCTCAGTAAAACCAGTATTTCGAGGCGAACGGATCGGGTATGGAATAACCATCCCCAGCAATTCACCGCACCCGGAAGAAGCGAAACTTTTCATTGAATTCCTGCTGAGCAGCGAGGGGAGGGCCATTATGCTGGCAGACGATCACCCCGTGTTTGAGCCTGCCATCGGCGATAATTTCGCAAATATCCCAACCAGCCTGCAATCGTACTGCATTGCACCGGGAAATCCGTGAACCGAAAACAATTATTTTTTAACCTGGTTTTTTCGTTGGCGGGGGGATTGCTCGTCATTTTCGTTGTCCTGCCGCTGGTCAGCACGCTGCTTTCAACAACTCCCGCAGATTTTATTAAATCATTTGGTGATCCAGAAGTGTTACAGTCGATCGCGCTTACCTTCGGGGCGGCCGCCATTGCCACCGCGCTGGCAATGGTCACCGGGATACCATTGGCTTACCTGCTGGCACGCCGCAAATTCAAGGGAAAGCGATTGGTGGAAGCGATCATCAACCTGCCGGTTGTGATCCCGCATACGGCAGCGGGAATAGCCCTGCTTCTGGTATTCGGCAGGCGGGGGTTACTTGGTCAATGGTTCTCTCCGCTTGGGATAACTTTTACAGACAATATAGCGGGGATCGTAGTGGCGATGTTATTCGTCAGCCTGCCGTTCCTGGTTAATTTGAGCCGTGAGTCGTTCGCATTAGTGGATGAAGAATTCGAAAAAGTTGCACTTATCGATGGCGCAAGTCAATGGCAGGCATTTTTTTCAGTCACCCTGCCCCTGGCATGGCGGGGAGTGCTGGGTGGCGCGGTAATGATGTGGGCCCGGGGAATTAGCGAATTCGGAGCGGTGGTCATCCTGGCGTACCACCCCAAAATCGTACCTGTGCTGGTATTTGAGCGTTTTGAAGGGTATGGCCTGGATGCTGCCCAGCCAATCGCATTATTATTGATCCTGGTGGCGCTGGTTGTGTTTATTTCGCTCAGGCTGGCCCTGATCCCAGATCAGGAATGAATCCAGGATATATGCGCCTGATCCAAACCCTGCTAAGACCGATCTTTTATCTGCTTTACCATCAATTCTCGTGGACGTACGACCTGGTTGCCGAAGTTGTCTCCCTGGGGCGATGGCAGGATTGGATCTCAACTGCACTCCCGCACCTTAGAGGCCGTGTCCTGGAAATTGGATTTGGACCCGGGCATCTGCAGATATCCCTGGTTAATAAAAATCTCCCAACCTACGGGTTGGACGAGTCACCACAAATAAATTGCCAGGCTGCCAGGCGACTTAAAAGAATTGGGAAAATTCCCAACCTGGTGCGTGGCTACGCGCAGTTTATTCCCTTTGCCACGGGAGTGTTCAATTCTGTAGTTGCCACATTCCCTTCAGAATACATCTTCGATCCGCAATCACTAAGAGAAATACACCGCCTGCTTTTACCTGGTGGAGAGTTAATCATCATCCCAACCGCCTGGATCACAGGCAGGCGAATGGTGGATCGGCTGACTGCATGTGTATTCAGAGTGACCGGGGAAGCACCAGGAAAGCCACGAAATTTGCCGCCACCAGCAAAATCCAGAATCATCCAGGCAGGTTTCGACGTGGCAAGTGAAATCATTGAATTAAAAGGGAGCCAGGTCCTGCTCATAGTGGCTAAAAAAATATAAGCGCCGTCCTTTTTCCCCGCATGATAGGGTAATCAGAGTAAAATGGGGGCATGGAAATCCAGATCGCCGTGGCAAAAACCAACAAGTACGCAGTCACCGAAAGCGGAGACACACTGGAAGTAGTGGAACGACCCAACGGTGGTCTTTCCGTCGTACTGGCAGACGGTCAAACCTCGGGAAGAGGTGCCAAAGCAGTCTCGATGATGGTTGTGCGCAAAGTCATCGGCCTACTGGCAGAAGGGGTACGCGATGGAGCAGCAGCCCGGGCTGCCTCAGACCTGCTTTATACCGAAAAACAAGGGAAAGTGACATCCACCCTTAATATCGTCTCAGTGGATCTGCACACCGGAACGGTGGTGATCACGCGAAACAACCCGGCACCATTTTTTATTGCACGCGGCGAAGAGATTGACAGTATTGGCACAGAATCCAAATCCATCGGGACCGCCCGGAGTACCCGACCAGTAATCAGCGAAATACCGGTAGAACCGGGGTTGGTGATCGTAATCTATACTGATGGACTTATCCATGCCGGGGAACGAACCGGTCGACCGATGGACGTATGCACGTCACTGCAAGCCATGCTCGAGGAACAGGAACCTTCCCCGCAAGCGATAGCAGATACACTCCTGGCAGAAGCGGTCAATTTGGATGAAGGTCGACCCACGGATGATATCAGCGTTGTGGTTCTAAAAGTGCTAAAACGACGGGGGGACAACGTCCGCCGCATGACTGTCAGGTTGCCAATAAACACTGATTAATCACGGCAACCAGAAATTCCACCAAAAAAAATACTCGAGCTGGCTTATGAAGGCAGCAACCAACCCATCCATTAGTTACCGACCACTTCTATATAATATATATTTTTTTAGAAACCTGCATGCGATTTTGAGAGGTAATGATTTTATAAACTTAATCGGGTGAATATGATCGATCCAGATAACCCGGGGAATAATAGAAATCCCACTTCCCTGATAGGGATCGTCGGTCCGTGTGGAGCGGGAAAAACAACACTGGCTGAAGGTCTGCGCCGGAAGGGCTACAAGGCGCGTGCAATCGTCCAGGAACATTCCTACGTACAAGACATGTGGCGGCGCATCACAAATCCCGACGTCCTGATCTTTTTACAGGCCTCCTGCCTGGTGGGCGGAAGTCGACGCCGGTTGAATTGGACCGAATCTGAATGGGAGGAGCAGCAGAGAAGGCTGAGACATGCACGAGAGCATTCCGATTTTCTTTTGGACACTGATCCGCTTGGAATTGATCAAGTAATGGAGCTTGTTTTGGAGTTCCTGAAAAGCCGGATTCCGTAAAACCCGGGCGAATGACGACTCCCCTACCCACGACTTATCAATCGGAGTATAATCAGCCCCGCCGCCAGCCAAAGGCTGGCATTTTTATGACTGGAGAAGCGTTTTATAAATTGTCGCCAATATAACTGGCTCTTCCTTATCATCCCTTTAATCGCACTCGCAATTTGGGTGGATGCAAGCAAGCAAATCAACATCCCAAACCCCTTTAACTCCCAATCAAGTCTCATAAACCGAAATGTAGATATTCAACTCGGGCTAGACCTGCGCGGGGGTCTGCAAGTGCTCCTGGAGGCTGACCTTCCTTCCAGTGCCACGGTCAGTACGGATGACTTGAATGTAACCCGGCAGATCCTGGAAAGCCGAGCCAACGCCCTGGGAGTAAGTGAAGTAGTGATGCAGGTTGCTCCGCCACGCCGCATCGTTGCAGAATTCCCGGGACTGCAAGACCCTGCCCAGGTAATTGCGTCTTTACAGCAAACCGGGCTGCTCGAATTTGTAGACATGGGGACTTCTCCAGTGGCTCCGGGAACGATCATTGAAACAGATTACGGGACTTCAATTTCTTCTACAACAACCGGGACACCTTCGGGAACCTCGACAGCTGCAACCGATACACCCAGCGCAACAGCGACAACGGCTGCAACTCCAACCACCAACCCATCCGAAACACCCGGTGCAGCAGTAACTCCTGGTCCAACTGCAACTCCAGCTCCAACCATTTACCATACGGTCATGACCGGCGCGTCCCTTAGTTCAGTCAACGTGCAAGCCGGGCAACTTAGCGGTTTCGTCATCGCCTTCACGTTGAAAGCAGATGCGTCGAGCATGTTTGCCGATTACACCGGCAGTCACATCAACCAATACCTGGCAATCGTTTTGGACAAGCGGGTGATTTCCACACCAACGATCAGCAACCAGATCACAGGTGGACAGGGAATCATCCAGGGCAGTTTTACGCAAGACAGCGCCAATACCCTTGCAATCCAATTGCGCTACGGCTCCCTGCCAATCCCGGTCAAAGTAGTTGAAAGTCTTTCTGTAGGTCCAACGCTTGGCGCAGAATCCGTGAAGCGGAGTTTGATCGCCGGCATCATCGGGCTTCTGGTGGTAGTCGTTTTCATGGGGTTCTACTACCGGCTGCCCGGGTTGATCGCTGACGTGGCGCTGGTTTCATTCACATTAATCTGCCTGATGCTGTATAAACTCATCCCAGTCGTGCTAACCCTTTCGGGAATAGCAGGTTTCATTTTAAGTATCGGGATGGCAGTGGATGCAAACATCCTGATTTTCGAACGGTTGAAAGAAGAACTGCGTGCCGGTCGTACTCTGCGGCAGGCGATTGACCTGGGCTGGAAACGAGCCTGGCCGTCCATCCGTGACTTCAACTCCTCCACCCTGATAACCTGCATCATCCTGTTCTGGTTCGGAAGCACTTTCGGAGCCAGCGTGGTAAAAGGCTTCGCCCTTACCCTGGCCCTGGGGGTATTAATAAGCCTATTCACGGCCATTATCGTAAGCCGGACATTCCTGCACGTAGTGCTTGATACCGTCAAATCCACCGAACATCCCCGCTGGTTCGGTATTTAGGAGAACCCGCGATGAATATCATTAAATTCCGTTATCTCTACTTCGCCATCTCACTGGTGGTAATCGTCCCGGGGATCATTGCCTTAATTCTGTGGGGACTTCCCCTGGGGATCGATTTTACCGGTGGCAGCCTTCTCGAAGTGCAATTTGCTTCGGGCAATCCGCCAGCGATAGCCAATGTAGTTAATTTATACAACCAGTTGTCCACTCCCCAAGTGGATATCTCCAACCCGGTAGTGCAACCCGTCGGATCCGATTCGCTTTCCATCCGTTCCAAAGAGATGAACGATGCGTTGAAAAGCCAGATCGTCACTGCATTGCAAACCCAGTACGGGGGTGGACAGAACGTTGTCATTACGAACTTCACCCAGGTAAGCGCGGTGATCGGACAAGAAGTTGCCGTCCGTGCTGCGGGAGCAGTTGCCCTGGCAGCCCTGGCGATCCTGATTTATATTACGATAGCATTCCGGGGAGTTCAGCATGCATTCAGGTATGGTACGGCGGCGATCATTGCCATGCTGCATGACGTGCTGGTAGTGATCGGTATGGAAGCCATCATTGGTCATTTCCTGGGTTGGCAGGCTGACTCGTTGTTCTTAACCGCATTGCTCACCGTGATTGGATTTTCCGTGCATGATACCATCGTGGTGTTTGATCGAATCCGTGAAAATTCCAACCTTTACCGGCGGGTGGGTTACGAGACCGTAGTCAACCACTCGATCGTGCAAACACTGGATCGCTCCATCAACACACAACTTACCGTGATGATCACCCTGCTGGCACTGGCTCTGTTTGGAGGATTAACCATCCGCCATTTTGTTGTCATCCTGCTTATCGGCGTTTTCAGCGGAACATACTCGTCCATCTTTAATGCATCGCCCATCCTGGTGGTATGGGAAAATAAAGAGTGGCGTACCTGGTTCCGCCGAAAACCAGAAGCAGAAACAATCTGATAGTAAAACTTCCGAGGCACCCCTCGGAAGTTTTTTTACCTAACAACGAGATCTGAACCCAAACCCTGGAGGCAAATTTTCAAGCCCAACCTTCAACAGCCAGGGAATCATGCAACTCGTCAGGATGGTGACGGCAATGGAATTCCAATCGGCTCGATTCGTTATGAGCCTGGCTGTAGGGCATTCCAGCAGACATGCGGTTCCTTTCATGCAGTTCATGGAGAAGAACAAACCCTCTTTCTTTTTCCTCAATCGCGTCATCTATCCAGACTTCCCCCGTGGGGACGAATTCATACACGTGATCATGACCGCCGGCAGTAAAATCGATATCAAACAGGCTGCGGACCAACCGACCATTCACAATCCATACGCTAATGCCATTTTCCAATTTCTTCCACAAAAATTCGTGAACCATGCTGCCATCCGGCAACCCATCCCCCACACGGGTCAATTTGCGGAAATCCTCCGCACGCCGTCTTTCCTTGCGCTCAACCTGGTCAGCCTGTGTGATCGCATTGGCATAGGTTGCACCCTTCGCCATGAGATCATGCTCCACCAACAAGTGGTCGATAAAGAAACTACGCTCATCATGCTCGGCTTCCTTATCGATCCAGAATTCCTTATCGGGGATGTATGGATATCGGTAATGCTGGCCAAAGTTGGTGAACTCTTCATCCAAATGTCCACGGATGTAAGCGCCATCCACAATCCATACCTGGTAATCGCCCCTGGTTTCATCACGCGTCAAGTAAGGAGGTTTGAGTGATTCTGTCATAAGAATTCTCCTTAAAAATGGACTACCGCAATCTTACACCATCGCCGATAAAGTAAATCCGATGGTTATTGTTCATAATATACAAGAAAACATTATTGAACACAAGACCAAATTCAATCGCCGATCAAGTGATTTAGTGGATTCCGCAAATCGGAAAATGATGCTGCGAAATGAAAATTTAATGGCGATTGACTTTGTTTTACAGTTTTGCCTGAGATGATGCTATACTTTCGTATCCCATCAAGCCGGTTTATGAAAACAGGCCGCAAATCCATTTCAAATTTTCACAATCTTTTGGATTTTCGCGGTGCTTGGATATCGGAAATCCCCGCACTTCCTAAAGGCAATGTTCTGGATCGTCCCGTTATTTGTGATTGCCCATTTGATCACTGGCATCTTTGCTAAATCCAGGCAGATGATCCCTATGGGTTTTATTATAATTCCATTGTCTTTATTTTTACTTTTCCCAAAAGAGAACCCTGCGAATACCAGCCCAGAAATAATCACAATTTCAAACATAAAGCCCTCGCTCTAGCGAGGGCTTGCATGCAGCTGGGGGCAAAGGATTCGAACCCTTATCAACTGATCCAGAGTCAGCCGTCCTGCCATTGGACGAGCCCCCAATTCCAGCGGGCGGTATTCTACCATGCCAGAATCATTCCGTCTAGGGTAGGGTCAACAACGCTCCATTTTATACCGAAACATTCATGCCAACAAATCCGTCAACGCGGGTTCGACTTTCTCAAATCGAAATCCATATCCAAGTTCCAGGAGCCGCTTGGGAAGCATATATTGACCCTCCAAAACCAAGGCGGACATTTCACCCAGCAGCAGCTTCAATGCAAAAGACGGAACTGGCAACCAGTTAGGACGTCGGATGACCCGGGATAAAGCTCGTCCAAATTCTGCATTGGAGACCGGTCCCGGCGCGGACAGATTGTAAACACCCGAAGCCTGATCATTCTCCATTAAAAATCGGATGGCCATTACTTCGTCGGTTGGGTGAATCCAAGGGAATCCCTGGTTTCCATCCCCGATGGGACCCCCGACAAATAACTGATAGGGCAGGAGTATACGCGGCATTGCCCCTGCAACTTTCGAAAGGACCACGCCTGTCCGAATCACCACCCGGCGAACTCCCAGCGCCTCCGCGGGACGTGTTGAATTCCTCCCAGGCATCGCAAACATCTGCAAGGAATCCCTGACCCATGGGAGAATCTTCGTTAACCAGCTCAGATCCATGGGGACCGTAGTAGCCGACTGCTGATGCTTGAATCAGGATTTTTACGCGAGGGCTTGCGCTGGAGATGGCGGAAGTTATCGCTTTACCAGCATTCACCCGGCTGGATAAAATTGCATTCTTCCGTGCCTTGGTCCAAGGTCCTGCCCCCAGGCTCGCTCCTGCTAGATTAACGATAGCATCCGCCTGGGACACCAGGGGTTCCCATCCGGCTGTCGTACAACCATCCCACGCAACCCCCCGAGCTCCTTCTGGCAGGATTGCGGTTGATGGATTTCGTGATAATATCCAGACTTGATTTCCATCCAATAGCAGGGTTTTCGCCAATGCTGTCCCAATCATTCCGGTTCCACCAGCGATGATTATACGCATAGCTAATTCCTTTCATAAATCCTTATGGGTGTGGAGTATAATTCACGCCAATGTGGAGGCGCCATGGATGCGCCAGTTCTGGTACTAAACGCTAATTTTGAACCCATCAATGTTTGCAATACACGCCGCGCACTAGGCCTGATCTTTTTAGGGAAGGCAGACCTGGTCATGAACGGCCGCGGCACAATCCAAACGGTCAAACAAATCATCCCGATCCCTTCAGTTATTCGCCTGGAACAGATGATACACCGCCCGCGTCTGCAGGTCAAATTAACCCGCCGGGAGGTCTTTCGGCGCGACAGGTTTACCTGCCAATATTGCGGGAGGCACTCAAACGATCTTACCGTGGATCATGTGTGGCCAAAGCATCTCGGTGGTGAACATATCTGGACAAATGTTGTAGCTGCCTGTCCTTCATGTAATCACCGCAAGGGTGGAAGGAAGCTCGACGAAGTCAATATGACTTTACTGCATACCCCCAAGGAACCCCCCGCCAGTGCCAAGTACATTTTTGGGAGGCACCTGGAAGAAAACTCAGAATGGGAGCAATTCATCCATGGATGGTAAAAGAAAAATTCCCCGATTGTGAATTGCACAAACGGGGATTTTTAGTTAAATCCGTGAGAGACACGAGATTATTTTTTTGGTTCTTACTTAAAAGCGGATAGCAAGAGAAGCGGAGTAACCCACGCCTCGATAACTGCAGCAATGGTCAATAATGGCAGTACGAGACCAAGCCCGATTTTTGTCCAGTCGGCAATCGCTTCAATAAGGACTTCACCGAGTGTGCGCTGTGGACGAGGCGTCACCAGTAAAACTCCAATGTACAAGATAGCTGCACTTGCCAATATCAGGGCTGGAATTTCAAACAGGCCATGGGGAAGAATTCCATATATGCCTACTTTCCAGGGAGATTCTCCCATTACCTGAACCAGGGCCAGAACTGCCCCGATAATACCCATATTTAGAAGATACACCAAAGCGCCCAATACTCCAAAAGAAAAAACGCCTAAAAGGAGAATTATGATAATCGCTTGCAAGTTATGACCCCAAATCGTTGGGAAGGAAATACCGACACTTGCCACGGGGACACCCATACCAAACGATAACATGTTGGATAAATCACCTGTATTATAGCCATCCAGGATTTTCGGGGAGTTCGATGCAACCCAGGCATATCCCGCCACGACTGCCAAAAAACCGATAATAACAGTAAGAATTATGGACAGAAACTGCTTGCGCAGAGTTTTCAGGACTTCGCTTTCAAACCAGCCAAATAACGAGGTGGCATCTCCTTTAAATTCCCGCCAGAAAGTCCGGCCTATCCAGCGAATATTCAGGACATCAATTTCATGTCCCAACAATGACTCGCGCTGGAAATGGGCGATCCCAACCCGCGCCAATAATACCGTCAGGATCACGACTCCAACCACAGCCAGCCAAAGGACCTGGTCGTTGCCCCAGAATAACAAAATGCTTTCCCCCTGGATCAGGAGAGCCATCGGGATAACGATAAATGAAGCCATCAAGTTGGCAGCGCGGACAGATGTGGCCTGAGTGGATATCAAAATGGCTCCACTAACCATGAGCAGAGCCTGGACAGTTGTGAGTATCAGGGTCTGCATCATGCGGTTGATATCAGGGAAAGGGATGCGTTGGAAATAAAGACCAATCATATAGACCGTTATTCCGATATAAGAGGTCACAAGCGGTGCAGCAGTACCGGCAATTAATTTACCTGAAAATAACTGCCAATCCTTGAGCGGGCTAACAAGCAGCGGTTCAATCGTGCCGCGTTCTTTCTCACCAACAAATGATTCCAGAGCAATTACCAGGGAAACGGTGATGGGAAAATATCCCACCACCATCAGCAGGAATGGCACCAGCCTTTCAGCGATCAGAGGAGTCCCGTATTGTTGCGTAAAGTTTATCGCTGCCTGGGCACCCAAATCTGCCAAAAAAGGTAGAACCAAGGTCAGCACCAACATAGGAAAAATAATCCGCCAATCACGCAATTGATCGCGTAACTCACGCCATGCCACCAACCATACCAAACGAAGGTCATCATTCCAGCGTTTAGTCATGGTCCACCCTCGCCATGGCAGCCAGGTAGACCTGTTCAAGGGTACGGGGTAATTCCTGGAATGCCACTACGTCGCTTTTATTCTTAATCAATTCTTTCAGTAAAATGGGATTCGAAACCTGGGGATTTTCAACGCGGAAACGGGGACCGTTAGCTCCATCAGCAATGGGAGTCACTCCAGGCGGCAGTCGCAGGGACCCATGCGGCCAACTACCCTTTAACCGGACTTCATATTCTGAAGGTCCAAGCAATTCCCTTTTCAGTTCATCCATTGCCCCCATGGCAATAATACGACCTCGAAATATGATGGCAATTTTATTTGCCAGCATTTCAGCTTCCACAAGATTGTGGGTGCAAATAATTATTGTCCGCTGTTCCGTGCGCAGGCTGACGATTGCGTTCCGCACCAACTGGGCAGATTCAGGGTCCATGGCAGACGTGGGTTCATCCAATAACAGCACAGGGGGTTCATGAATTAATGTGCGTGCAAGTGCCAATTTCTGGCGCATCCCCTTTGAATATTGACCAATTGTGTGCCTGGCGACTTCAGCCAGACCAAAATAGCCCATCAATTCCTTACTGCGTTTTTGACGGGTCAACTCGTTGAGACCATAAACCTTTCCGAAAAAATCCAGGTATTCCTGTCCAGTCATGCGCAGGTACAAGCCATGCTGTTCCGTAAGAACGCCGACCGAACTTCGCACCAATTGGGGGGATTTAACTACGTCGAACCCGGCAACGATTGCTCCGCCACGCGTCGGAGACAGAATAGAGGTCAACATGCGGATGGTGGTTGTCTTCCCGGCTCCATTCTGCCCCAACAAGGCCAAAACCTGCCCCGGCAAAACATCCAGGTTGACACCATCCACCGCCCAGTAATCGCCGAATTGTTTACTCAGATCTTCAGTGTGGATCATTCCGGTTCAACCGGAGCACGTCGGAGGCGGTGATTGAAGAATAAAACCAATCCTGCCACCGCAGCAACAATGATTACAAAAGTCTGGTTGAAATTAATTCCCCCAACCTGGGCGGCATCCAATCGAAGAAATTCCAGCAGGAAACGACCTATCGAATACATGACCAAGTAGATGAAGAAGATATCCCCAGGTTTCAGCCATTTTGAAAAGCGGCGGGCCAACCAGAGTAGAACTGCCATGTTCATTACATTCCACAGCGACTCATAATAAAAGAGAGGTGTGAAATAATCATAATTCTGGTAGCCTGCCACCCGGTGAAGGGGGTCAATATAGATTTTCCAAGGAAGGTTGGTGGGCAACCCATAAAGTTCCTGGTTGAAGAAATTTCCCCAACGCCCAATGGCTTGTGCCAGTGCAACCCCTGGAGCAACCACATCCGTGAAGGTCAGGAAAGATATTTTCTTCCTGCGGCAATAAATCCATAATGCCAGCGCACCGCCGATAACAGCTCCCGGGATCCCCAAACCGCCATTCCGGATGTTGATCATATCCAATGGATGCATCAGGTACCACCCGGTGGTAATCCCCTGCGCAACCATCGATGGTGGAGGGGTCAGGATGTGCCAGATCCGCGCGCCGATAATTCCAGCAAGCACCACCCAAAAAAGGGTATCCCATATATATTCAGGGTTCATGCCCCGTCGTTTTGCTTCCGCTTGTCCAAGAAATGCGGCGGCTACAACACCCAAAGTGATTAAAATTCCGTAAAAATAAATATGAAACGACTGGTTTAAAAATGGGATGGGGATATTAAAACCATCAGGCAAGGTGGGCATGAGCTACTCCTGAGATTGTGAAATGCGGCGCCGTGCATCCCGCCGTACACGAAAAATCCGCTGCAAAGCTGTAAAATTCGCCAGGAAGGCAATAATTATAAGAGCAGGAAATTGCAAGTTGAAAATCAATCCGGGGATAAGAACAATATAGCGCTCCACCCGGGTAAGCAGACCAACATTCGCATCCAATTTTGAGGCATCGGCGCGGGCTTTAACGTATGATACCAATACGGATCCCGCTGCGGCAAGGTAAGTCAATATTACCCCGGTGGCACTCCCTTTTAAGTAAATAGAAGATCATAAACCCAAGGAAAAGGAATAGTTCTGAATATCGATCAGTTACTGCATCCACGAAAGCCCCCCATTCGCTGGCTTCATGACGAAGGCGTGCCAATGCCCCGTCCATCGCGTCCACCGGTCCCATTAATAAAAGTAAAATACCCGCCCAGGTCATTTTTCCATATGCAATCAATACGGCACAACCAATGGTTCCTACGAGACCAAACAGAGTGACCGTATTTGGTCGAATACCCAGACGATTAAAGAAACCAGCAATCGGGTCCAGATACCATTTGAACCAAACTCGCATTTTATCGGTAAAGGTCAATTTTTTTTGTTCTGATGGTTGGGTCAATGTATTTCCTTTATTAGGGGAGTAAAAACCCGGTTATCATACCATACTAGGATTCCTGATCGGCAGTGGGAGATTTTTCTCCTCATCAGGTTCAATCAGGACCTCGCGTTCGCGTCCACCACCCATGGAGGGTCCCACCACACCCGTTTCTTCCAACTGGTCCAGCAGACGTGCTGCCCGTGGATAACCGATCCTTAATCGGCGTTGAAGCATGGAGGCACTGGCTCGCTGTTCCTTTTTTAGCACCGAAATTGCCCGTTCGATCAAGACATCATCGCCACCTTCATCGACCGTCTCGGTCAGCATCGACTCCCAAGGGGGGCGTGTATCCTTTTGAGGTACTGTTTTTTGCCAGTGAGAAATCACACGTTCAATTTCCTGGTCTGTAACCAATACTCCCTGGGCACGGACAGGGCTGCCAACTTCAGGATTCAAGAAAAGCATGTCGCCACGACCCAGCAAGGTTTCAGCGCCAGGCAAATCGAGAATAACCCGAGAATCAATTCCGGAGGCAACAGAAAATGCGAGCCGTGCCGGGAAATTTGCCTTGATGAGACCGGTCACCACATCCGTGCTGGGACGCTGGGTGGCAACCACAAGATGGATCCCGGTAGCGCGAGCCATCTGCGCCAGGCGGACCAGATTATGTTCTGTTTGATCGGGAGCAGACATCATCAGGTCAGCCATCTCATCAATTAATACAATGATGCGAGGCATGGTCTGCAGATCCTTGCGACGGTGGCTTTGACGGTTATATGCATCTACATCACGAGCCTTCGCAGCCTCCAACAATTTATAGCGATGCTCCATTTCCACCACAACCCAGCGCAGTACTCCTAAAATGCGTTGTACATCCGTTTCGACCTTGCCATATAAATGTGGAAGTCCATTAAACCTGATCAACTCGACCATTTTCGAGTCAATCATAACCATACGCAGGTCTTCGGGGGCATTATTCATGGCGAGACATACAGCAAGCGATGCGATACAAACTGATTTTCCTGACCCGGTTGTCCCGGCAATAAGCAGATGGGGCATTCTTGCCAGGTCACCCACGAGTGGATTTCCAGAAACATCCCGACCCAGAGCGATCGTAAGCGGTGATCCAGACCTGAAAAACGCCTCGGTCTCGAGCAGCGGGCGCAATCGCACCACGGACGAGCGAGGATTGGGTACTTCGATCCCGACGAAACCTCGTCCGGGTACCGGGGCTTCGATACGCAATCTCTCCGCGGAGAGGGAAAGGGCGAGATCCTTTTGAAGGTTTGCAATCTGGGCGACACGAACCTTCATTTGCTGGGCATCTTCTTCTGTGCCTTTTTTTATGAACCCAGGCTGGACGGCAAACTGCGTAACGGTAGGCCCAATTCGAAAGCCAACTACTTTTGCGGGAATCCCAAATTCGGAGAGGGATTTTTCAATCTGACCTGCAGTCTGGTTGATCGTGCGTTCGTCCGGGCGGGCAATTTGCTCGCCCAACAAGACATTGAGAGGCGGCAAGCGTTCCCCGCGGTGTGGAAGCGTGGTCGGGCGGTCGTCCTGTTTTTCAGGGATCTTAAATGATTTTCGAAATTCAGGGGGTAGTTTCTTCGAAGGTTTCCGGATATCACCCACAATCCCCTCTGCAGGTTTATCCATGGGAAGAGGAGACACGATGGGAATTTCGGGGACGGCGATCCCTGAGTCATGATCAAGTGGTTCACCAGACTGTTTTACCAGCCATACTTCTATGGGGTGCCAAAATCGAAAAGAAGTCAATAAGGCCAGAACCCAACAGGAAAAAATGATGATACCACCCCAGATGGGGCCTAAAAATCGAACAACGAGCATTGAAAGACCCCAGCCGATTTGTCCGCCCCATAAAGTTCCCTGGGACAACCGGTTGCCACTCAGAACCGAGAGAACAGCCAGCGAGAAAAAGATTGCGAATTCCACCCCAATCACCTGTCCCCAGTGCACCTTCATAGGGTGACGACTCCGCCTGAAAGCCAACAGCCCTAATGCCACCGAGGCGAGAATTACAAGAATGCTCCCCCACCCAAGCCAATTCCCGAGCAAGGTTATCCAAAATTCCAACAAAGTACCATTCGATAAACCTAAAATACCAAGCAAGGTCATTAATGCGAACGCTAATAGCAGAACGCCAAGGATGTCCCATAAGAACCGACCGAAATGTGTTTCCAGGCGGGCTAGGCGATCCACCCAATCGGGCGGACGGTCCTTTTTGATCTGGGTTTCACCAGAGGGGGGTTTTGATTTCCGGGGAGAGTTCGGCATTTCAATCGATCTTCATACTTAACCCGAGTCTCTGTCGTGAAGACTCCACCTGAAGCACCCGCACCTGTACAGTCTGCCCGGGAGAAAGGACATCTTTCATTGACGAATTGGGAGGAAGGGGAATTTCCGAAGAGTGAATTAATCCTTCCAGTCCTTCTTCCAGGCGGGCAAATGCACCAAAGGAAGCAAGGGCAGTGATCGTTGCAGGGAAAACCCCATTCACCGGGTATCGTTCTTGAGCAGTTTCCCAGGGATTTGACAGAAGCCGTTTCAAGCTTAGCGCAATCCGGCAACGCTCTGGCGAAACTTCCATCACCTGGACTTCAACCTGTTGCCCGACCTGACAAACTTGTCCAGGGTGGGCAACGCGTCCCCATGAAAGCTCAGAAATATGGATGAGACCTTCAACTCCGCCCAGGTCCACGAAAACGCCAAACTCGGTAATATTGGTCACCTCGCCGAAAATATGTTGACCAGGCTGTATGGTGCTAAAAAGAGCAGGGCGTTTGCCAGCTTCTGCCCGCGCGGCTCGTTCTGAAAAGACCATGCGAGCCTCATCAGGAACGCATTCGATCACTTTCAATTTTAATTTCCGTCCAATATAGACAGCCAGGCACTCTTCGCGGCGATCTTCCGCAGGTTGAATCGGTAAATCCAGCAGATGGGAACAGGGAACAAAACCACTTAGCTCCTCCCCTTCAACCAGCAACCCTCCCCGGTTATATCCTGTAACTAATAACTCAATAATTCCATCCTGCTGATACAGGGAAATCGCCCGATCCCAATCAATTGAAGGTTTTGAAGATTCCTCGACCGCAGTTGATTTAACAATGGGTTGAATGGATCTACTTTCTTCCTCCGCCAATACCGATGCCCACCACCCGTCATCATATAGCGGCACATCTTTTTCCGATAATTGGTCATGAACCATCTACTTGTCCAACCTCCTTCCCGAAATCCTTTTCCTGTGTCTGGCGTTCCATATCGAGTATCACCCGTGCCACTTCTTCGATCGCCACCCTTTGTTTCCGGTACAAATCAGCTTCTGACATGGCCAGGCGCGTTGCAACTTCCCGCACTTTCCGACCTTCGACAAATTTCATTTCAAGGATATTATATAAGATCCATTCGCCTGTAAAACGTCTTTCGCCTTCCGGGCGGACATTATCCATGGCCTGGCGAAGTATGGACCGAAGGGCATTGGCAGAGTTATCGTTATGATCATTCAAGGCCTGCTGGACAATTTGAAGATTTAGAAGCGGATTTTGGGTCAATTTCGGACCACCCCAATAATGAGTGAGTGCGTCCCGCACCCATTCGGCCATATCCGATTCAGGAGGCAGCGCCTCTTCAAGCAAGCTGGCCTTACTGTTATATCTGCCTACAGCCCGCAACCGCTGGAACATATCCACCTGGGGACGGAGATCTTCGAGGGATCGAAAAACACTTTTTTGTAACCGGCGATCCTGCAAAGCCAGGGAAGCCCGTCGGATCAGAAGTTTGAGAGCCTGGCGCTGCTCATTAAGAATATCCTGATCGGGGAGGCGGACAGCGCCCAGCAACCCCAACAGGGCCGGTTCACCCTCCACAGTTTCCGGTGGCTGGTGCAGGGGAAATAACCAATAATCCCCCCAAATATATTCATCTTCATTCCCGTTCCCTTCATGAGTAACCACTTGCAGGGCTTCAGAAAGATTGGATTCCTTTAAAAGCGGCAAATTTCTCGATGAAACTACCAATGATAGTTGATCTCCATCGAGTGCGGCGACAAAGGCAGCCGGTGATTGTAAATGATCACGTACGGCCGCGAGGACCGATTCCAAGAATTGGCGTAAATCATTCTGGGTAATCAGACGTTCTTCAAAATTCTGCAAAAGTGCCAAATCGGACTGATCATGCCCAAAAAAGATCAATCGTTCCCAGAGCGGCGCCACCAAGGTAATGGTGTGCTCCATCAGGAGGACGGATGCAACCATAGCAGCGGGAACGGCACCGGAATATACCGTTCCAAACATTTCTCCAACCCGGCGAACAATGGTCATGACTCCAAGCGCAACAGATGCGGTTACCGGTCCGCGCATGATCCATTTGAACAGCCGGCTTTTCACCACGCGGTCAGGCCATGAAACGCCAAAAAATGCCACTGCATAAGCCATTAAAATAATCAGCCCCCCCACCAAAAGGTTGCTGACCAACGCAATTCCCCAGAACAAATAAGGGTGTGATTTCAGCAAGTACAGAGCCGTAGAGAAGATAGGGGAAGGATCCCAAAGCTGGTGCAGTGGCTCCAGCCAGCAGGTAAACCATGCGGCGGCGACCAGAGCGCGTCAGGGTGTGGCTGTATGCACGCCCAAAATTTACCCAGGCGAGGACCATGGTGACCACATAATAAGCTGTAAATATCTCAGTCCAAATGGTACGTTGCAAATGCGGTGCCGGTTGACCGGTCATAACCATCGGACCCAACAAATATCCCAACCCCAATAGAAGGAGAAATAATGTGGAAATCAAATACATTGCCCGGACGGCGATCCGCCGTCGGCCCCGTAGAAGGCCGACCTGTCGTTACTAATATGGCATCCGACATATGAAAATAAGCGGGAGGCAAAAATATGATCCCCAACCACTCCAGCCGCAGGAAAAGGATAATTATATTGGAAGCAGTGGCCGAACTCTCCAATGCTTCTGATGTAAATACAACTACAACACATAAAAGGATGATGGCGAACGAACGTGCGACTCTATCCCGCAAATTGAACGACAACGCATATAAAAATAACGAAAAAGCCGTGATGGCGATCCCGGCAGTGAGAATATCATTAATTGTTCTTATCCCCGCCAACAAATCCTGAATCCAACCGTTAAACATGCAAACCTTCCTTAAACTTACCTTAGGAAACGCCCAAAGAAAAGTGCGATATCCTGTGTATCGTAATATTGATCATTATACCCGCAGAAATCGTATCCAAGTTTTTGCGCCAGGTGTACAGCCGGGTTATTTTTCGAAGGCATTTCGAGCATGGCACGATAATTTTTCCGGTCCACTCCCCAGGATTGAGCCGCCAACACCAATGTACTCGCAATCCCCTGGCGTCGAAAACGGGGAGACACAACCAAGTCCAATATCCAGGCAGTGCGAGGCAGGATCGAATCGGTTGTGCGAACATATCCTACAACCTGCTTACCGATAACAGCCACCAACACCCCAGATCGGCGGTTCCAGGATTCGGATAAACCTGCCACCGGACGCGGGTATGCAACTGAGACCGTACGGGGCAACCGAATTTCCCTGAAAACTGCACCCATCTGCCCTTCCTCATGTAAAACATCCATTTGCCAGACATAATCCGTCTGGCAAGAATGATCAATTGCCATAAGAACGGATAAATCACCTGCCACAGCGGTTCGAATTTGGACTTCTGGCATGTATCACCTCATGGAGCTGCAACTCGCAGCGGAACAATACAAGGGGGAAAAGAATCCCCTTGATTATCTGTGACAACCAAGCGAAGATTGTAATCGCCTGGAGTAACCTGACTGGTGTCCCAATTACCCAATGGAGAATCCCTGGTAATTTTCCGATCCGCCCCGATAGTAGACCAAACATCCGATCCCATTGGAGAAAACTCGAACTTATAAAATCCGAAATTGGGGATGTCAGCAGTACCCATCAATTCAACCTGACCCTTAACGATATCAGCGGGTTTTGGCGTAGTGATCATTATCTGACCAGGAATGCAACCTGTGACTTGAGGAATCAGAAGTGGATAGAGCCGAATTTACGCTGATGGTCGCAAGCAATTCAGGGGGAATGATTCCTGTTGTCGTCATCAGGGGGTTCAGGGTGGGAGTGACCATCAATGAAAAAGCAGGCATTGTCGGAGCCAGAAAAACATTCAAAATCATTTCCGCCACCGCCGATAAAGATGACCAATGCCAACCCTGCAACTGCCTGGCTTACATGCCGGTGAGCTGTCTCCCGCTCCAACCCAAACAACGATCCCTGCATCTCATGCCGCGCCTTGGCAAGACCGCGGATCGAGAAAATCAGCCCGATGACAAGCAACAGGTAGATGAGAATGGAATAACTATTAAAAAATTTCAGAATAATTGTCATCCTGCCCACTAAAGCAAACGTAATACCCCACGAATTATTTTTTCCAACTTGGGAACAATCAGTTCGACCGGCAGCAAGAACTTCCTCATGAGAAGTAACCGTGTTCCCGTCCAGGTTGGCCTTATTGCTGATCCCTGAGAACCCCAGAACCCGAGTGCCGCCATGACGGGCAACAATCACTTCTGAGACGGTTGACATACCAACGGCATCTGCGCCAGCGACGCGTAAAAAACGCAAATCAGCAGGTGATTCAAACGAAGGACCACTCAGTCCTGCGTAAACCCCTTCGCGCAAGTATCAAGTTATTTTCAAGTGGCAACTTTTCGGGCAAGGGCACATAACTGCCGGTCATATGCCTGGCTCATATCCGGAAAACGGGGTCCAAACTCATCCAGGTTAGGGCCAATAAGCGGATTAAGTCCGGACATACCTGCCAAATTCAGGTTATCCGTGATCAACATAAGGTCACCGGGAACGAAATCCGGATGAATGGCCCCGGCTGCGTTGGTTACAATTAATATTTCGATCCCAAGGCGCTGCATGACCCGAACCGGAAGTGTGACCTGCTGCATCGAATATCCTTCATAATAATGAATACGTCCCTGCATGGCGAAAACCGGCTGCCCTTCCAACTCACCAATCACAAGCTGCCCGGTGTGACCCACCACAGTGGATACCGGCCAACCCGGGAATTCGTGATAAGGGATAACCGTGGCATTTTTAATCGTGCCAGCCACGCCACCTAAACCTGTGCCCAATATTAATCCGACGCGCGGCTTGGTCGCATTTCTTTGAACGGATACTTTGTGCCACACGGTCAATCATCTCCATTGTTAGTTGCATCTCAGTTCTCCAAATGTCCCGAATTTATTTTTGTCGAAAGAATTATATCTTAACTCGGTCTGGGGAATGTTCGTTAAGAATTGGGGAGCTGAGTTAGATTAAAAGAATGTTTAGCCGGAAACAAGGCCAAACATTCTTTTAAGTTTATCAAATTCGGAGAAGATATACCGCGTTATTTATCCAAACTTAAAGTCGATCATAGTGGAAGATTAATGGACAACCGAACGGAATGCGGCAATGGTTTGTTCCACCCCAGCATCATGATATCCAATAGTGCAAGACCAATCGGAAACTGCGGGGACCAATATCGCCGACCAAGATCCCCAACGATTTTAATTTATCCGCAATTTCGGCAGCATTGAAATCCACATCGCTATCGAGCGACAAGAAGACCATGTTCGTTGCAGGTAATTCCTGATCAAGGATTATTCCAGGTATCTGTCGCAACCCTCGGGCTAGATCCCGGGCCCGAGCGTGATCTTCCGAAAGGCGCCCGATCATTTTTTCGAGAGCAACAATCCCTGCAGCAGCCAAAATCCCAGCCTGGCGCATTCCACCACCCACCATCTTCCTCAGCCTGAGCGCTTTCCGAATGAATTCTTTAGAGCCGCATAAGACTGACCCGACCGGCGCGCATAAGCCCTTACTGAGACAAAAAGTTACGGAATCAACAGGGGCAGCCAATTCCTTAGCTTTAATCTGCTGGGCAGCAGCGGCATTAAATATCCTGGCCCCATCCAAATGTACAAATAAGCCGCGTGCATGAGCAAAATTGCTGACTTGCTTGGTGTATTCAGGGGTCTGATAGGTGCCGCCACAACGGTTATGGGTGTTTTCCAGGCAAATCAAACGAGTGACTGGATCATGAGGGTCGTCCGGGCGGATTGCGCTTTCGATATCTGCCAGAAGAAGTGAGCCATCCGGCTGATTGGGCAGCTGGCAGGAATGAACCCCGCCTAAAACCGATATCCCGCCCGCTTCATATAAAAAAGTATGAGCTTTATTTCCAACAATTACCTCATCCCCACGCTGGCAGTGCGCCAAAACACCCACCAAATTCCCCATTGTCCCGGAAGCAACGAATAAACCTCTTTCTTTGCCCATCAAATCAGCTGCCATTTCCTGCAAGCGGTTGACAGTGGGGTCTTCGCCATAGACATCGTCTCCTACCTCGGCATTAGCCATGGCTTCGCGCATGGCGGGAGTGGGCCTGGTTACCGTGTCAGACCGTAAGATCAATATATTCCATACTCTACTCCTATTTTTTCCGTAAATTATCAAGAACAATTTCCAAATCTGCCGGGAGAGACGCCTCAAAAACCCTGGGCTCTTTTTCATTGGGAAGGATAATCTTTAGTCTATAAGCGTGTAAAAAATGCCTCTCCAGTGCCACTGTTGGTTTTCTTTTTCCATAAACCATATCTGCAGCCACCGGGCAGTTTAAAAATGCCAAATGGACGCGGATCTGATGCGTCCGACCCGTCAGCGGATGCACTTCCAGCAAGGTATGAGCCGGGAAACTTTCAAGCGTGCGATATTCGGTGACCGCCTGGCGACCTTTTTCCAATGGTACAACTGCCATAAGCTTCCGATGGGTGGTGTTGCGCCCAATCGGGGCTTCCACCCGCCCTGCAGGGGTTGGCGGCTTGCCATCCACCAACGCCAGGTAGATTTTTTCAACATTGCGGGATTTAAACTGCTCCTGCAACCAACGATGAGCCAGATCGTTTTTAGCAATTACGATAATGCCTGAAGTGTCTTTATCGAGCCGGTGGACAATCCCAGGACGTTCCTCCCCACCAATCCCTTCAAGTTCGGGAATATACCCAAGAGCGGCATGGACAAGTGTGCCTTGATCATGACCCGGGGAAGGATGAACCACCATGCCAGCAGGTTTATTTACCACCACTAAATCCGAGTTTTCAAAAATTACATCCAGAGGGATATTTTCCGGAACCAGCCCACTTGGGACAGGAGGGGGAATCCGGATTTCAATTTTGCTCGCCGGATTCCAAGGTCAATCCAGTCTTGGTCACTGTTTCAGAACCCACCTTGACGAAGCCGTCTTTTATAAGTCCTTGTATTCGTGATCGGGAATATTCCGGCAGGCGGGAGGTTATAAAAACATCCAACCTTAAACTGTTCTCGTTTAGGTAATTGAAATGTTTCGACACGGTCACCCACCCTTTACCTCGTTTTCTTCCGGATCATCCTCGTTTTTTTCGCTCGAATCCCTCGGATCACCTGGGATAAAGGAGGCAACGCCGCTGCTGTTTCTTTTCTTCTCTTTCTTTCAGCCATACACCGATTAGAAGAACAACAACACCGGTAGAAATACTTGCGTCGGCAAGATTGAAAATCGCAAAATTTCCCACAGAAATGAAATCAGTGACCTGCTTAAAATACAGCCGATCGATCAAATTTCCGGCTGCACCAGCAAACTGCAGGGCCATTGCCACTCGCAGCCACCAGTCATTTCGCTGGGTGCGCGGAAAATAATACAATATCAAAATAACGACAATAATCGCCAAGATAGTAAAGACCAGGTTGCCGTTTTGAAAAATCCCGAAAGCAGCCCCCGAGTTATACCAATGGCGAACACGGGCATATGGAAGCAACCATGCCAATCCCGCAGGCAGCCAATCGGTGCCCAGCGGGACATTTAACCGCACAAGAGCCTTCGTCCATTGGTCAAGGCCGATGAGGGCCCCACCAATCAAAATAAGGATTAAATAATCCAACCAATGATTTTTAAAGAAGTTTAGCAAGGTTCCCAGGGTATATTTGTTTGATTTTACCGTTGGCTGGGGAGATTCCATTAATTATTTTCCTCCGTTATGTAAACTCGTGGGACACGGGTGTTTATGTTCGTCAATATTTCGTAAGGTATTGTACCAGCCCAATCGGCCAGATCCTGAGCGGCGATCGCCTCGCTTTCGTCTTCCCCGATGAGTACGACCTCATCCCCGTTGTAAGGCAGAGTCTGCTTCGATATTGACCATCATCTGGTCCATGCAAATACGCCCGACCTGCGGATATTTCTTCCCGTCGGATGAGAACCTGGGTTTTGTTCGACAAGCTGCGGAAGTACCCATCTCCATAACCGACCGGAAGGGTAACCACCCGAACAGGGTGGTCAGATTGCCAGGTGGAGCCGTAACTGACCGGATGACCAGGATTGACGACCTTGAAATAGACAACACGTGATTTCCAAGAGAGCGCAGGCCGAACAGCAACGTATGAGGGATTTCCGAGGTCGGATAAACCCCATATAGCATAATCCCGGGGCGCACCATGTCATAATAACTATCTGGAAGCTGGAGGATGGCCGGGGAGTTCGCCATATGGCGAATGGGCATTGGCAAGACTGTGGTCATCATAGAAACTCAGAACTTCATTAAACCGCTCCATTTGCAAGCGGGCGTGAGAAAGGTCCCTTAAATCGGCGTTGGCAAAGTGGGAGAAAATCCCCTCCACTTCGACATTGGACATTTCAGGGAACTTTCCAGGATCGATTTGGCGTTGTAATAATGAACGCCAATTCGTTCCATACCGGTGTCGATTTTTATATGGACTTTTGGCTTTACACCCATATGTGCTGGCGACCATATCAATCTGTTCCAAGCGCTCCACCGAAGAGGCCGTGAGGGTCAGGTTGTGCTGGAGGTAATGGGGAACCTGGTCACCCCAAATGCCGCCGAGGACGAGAATGGGAGCCGTAACTCCCAATTCCCTGCAGGAAAATCCCTTCTTCAAGGACAGCAACGCCGATATAGTCCGCAGCAGAGGAAAGATGTTGTGCCACTTCTGCAGCCCATGACCGTAGGCATTCGCCTTTACAATAATCATCACTTTTGCAGGAGCTACACGGGTCCGGATGGCCTGTAAATTTAAGTCAGGCGAGTCAAATTGACTTCGACCCAGGTTGCTCGAACGTCGCCGTTGACCGTGGATGTTACGGGCTGGTGAATTTGCATGGGAGCGATTGTACTGCTTCTTTCAGCAATATGTAAATTGAGATAGCGATTAATTTTTAACGGAAATCAAAACAGCAGGGTACTCAATTAGAACTAGATTATCCCAAGGGAAAATGGAATTGGCATTGAATAATCGACATTCAATTTGGATTATAATTATCAAAATTACTGAAAGAGAGCAGAATAATGAAAATTGTGACCGATTGCGCAGCCGATCTTCCCAATGAAGAACTTAAAATCGCTGGATATCATCCAAGCACCGCTGTATATTCAATTCCCGGAAGGGGAGGTGAATTCGGCAGACATTAGCGCTGATGAATTCTATAACCGCCTGGAAGCGATGCGACCGGCCATCCCATCCACCGCACAACCTTCGAGCGGGATTGTTCAATGAGATATACCAAAAAATATGCGAAGCGAGCAAAAACATCCTGTCCATCCATGTATCATCCGGGCTGAGCGGAACGATCAACTCGGCACGGGTGGGGGCGGAACATATCAAAGAAGCAGTGTGAACTGTTCGACTCCATGACGCTCTCGGGTGGGGAGCGTTTCCAGGTTCTGGCGGCCGCCAAAGCCGCCAAAGCCGGCTGGAATTTGAAAGCCATCCTGGAACGGCTGGAAAAGATCCGGGAAAATACCGAGGTCATCTACACGCTTGAAACGCTGGAATACCTGGCACGCGGCGGGCGCATCGGACGGGTGCAGGCTTTAATGGGATCCAGTGCTCAAGATCAAACCGATCATCCGGGTGGACCACAAGGACGGAAAATACAGTACCGTTGGGAAGGGCCGCACCGTATCCCAAAACCTGGGGACGATCGTGGACCACATTGCGGATATGTACGGAGCGATCCCATTATGGGCGACGGTACTGCACGGAAGGTTTGCAGAGAGCGCCGACTAGCCTGGCGAAATCCATGAGCGAACGGCTGAACATCAAGAAGCTGGAAATCCTGCGCATCTCGCCCGTGCTGGGAGTACATACCGGACCCGGTATCGTTGGAACTGCGGTAATGCCGGCAGAACTCGTCGAAGACCTGGAATAAGATACCCATCCCGCAAGCCCAAAAGCTTGCGGGATTTTTTATTTTTAATTAAAGCGCATGATAGGCCGGGTCTCAGACCTGCGGGCTTCTTCAATAAATCCAGCCTGCCTGAAAGCCGAAGCCAACCCCGTGTAGACAAATGCCGGGGGATCTTTCCCTGGCTGGCGTGGTTCCACAGGATAGCCTTCCAAAACCTTTCCACCCATTTTTGTCACATGGTGATCGCGGCTTTCAATAAACTCAGCCGACACCCCCTGGTTTCGGTATTTTTTCGCAACAAAGAAACAAGGCACCGACCAGACCGGGAGTATCGTCGAGGGGTTTCAAGATGCGGGAATTATTCAAAGACGGGGTAGTTTTCACGGGGTTCGACCGCGATCCATCCAGCAGGGATCCCATCCGCATACGCGAGCAGACCAGGCGTCTGACCAGAAGCGACGATTTCCTGCTGCGCGAGCCGATTTTTCTCCCCCTGGTTGGCTGTGAACACCTTGCGAGGAAGCTTCCAATACATGCACCAGCAGCCGGCGCAGGCGCCGCGAGGACCGAAAAGCTGCTCAAAATCAGCCCAGCGGGCGGGGGTAAGGGGAAAGCTAACGGTGTCAGTCATGGGTGGACCTACCTTCCTTTCAGGAGGGAAAATCCGGAAAAAGGAAATCATAATTCATTTTTGCATTTAATACCCGGTGCTCAATAAAACATCAGACCAATACTCGCAACCCTGGATTTCACAAAGATAAAGGTGGTGGGGGATTGAATATATAAAAATGTCCTGTGAAACATCCCGACTACCGTGAAGCGATTAATCCCATTTGAGCAAAATCGCGTGATAAAACGAACACAAACGAATGACTGGTTTTGAAGGTACAAAAATCAGAGCAGACTACTTATCGAAACCAATCCTGAGTTTTTTAAGAGACCGCGTGAAACATTTTCCTTATGCTCCAAGAAGTAATGAACCTTCATGTTGAAGGCAAGCTTTTATAAATGACAAGCAGCCGGAATTAGCGTGTATCCCAATTATCCTCCTCTATTATAGAACATATATTCTGTTTTGTCAACCGAATCTACTCACCCACGCAAAGGCGGGGTGCCCAGAAGGAATATTTCCATCCGTCACCCATCCCCCATACCCCCTTCCCGTTATTTTGATTTATTCATGCGAATCAGATTTCCGCGTACGGGAAGGGGGGTTTGTTACGAAAACAGGGCAGCGTTCGGCAAAGGACGCCTCCGCTGCCCTGTTTCGCGACCTAACGGAAATGATATTCCATGACAGGGTGTCCAGAAAGGATATATTGACGAGCCGCCCATCCCCGGTTTTCGCATTACAAGAGGCAAATTTATTCCATTGCCAATGACATTGTGAGTAGATACTTGTCAGCCAGATCTACTCACCCATGCAAAGGCGGGATGTCCAAAATTAGTCTGAAACAACTCCGCTCCCAAACCCCCTTGCAGCAAATCGACTATCTTATAGGAACTAGATTTACTCTTACAGGAAGGGGGCCTGGATACGATAACTGGGGAGCGTTCGGGAAAGTTAATCTGCACCTATGTTTTCGCGTTACAGGTGGCAAAGGTGTTCCATAAAATATCCACCCTATTTTAGCAGCCAGGTCTCAAAAAACGATTGGTTCTGCCTGGCAAGGAAATTTGGGAGCGCATCAGGATCGTAATTTGCAAGCGATTTGAATAAATCAGCCGTTAACGTCTAAGGATGGTCAAATTCGAACGATGAAGGTATGTAAATATCCACCTGCTGCCCGATCAATTTTTCGGCGGGAGTGGGAGGATTGAAAACGTAGCTGGCAGTACGATAAACCGAGCGGTTGATCTCGTATAGAGGAGTGATGGCACCAATGCACAGCAGGAGGATCAAGCCGGACTTGATCCCAAGGCGGGGGATGGACAGCGTTTCCGCAGACCAAAGCATGAGCATAAATAAAGTGGGGATCGAGGCGCGCATCCCAAAGTCGCGCGCGGCACCGATATTGACCAGGGGAACAATAATCACCAGTATCCCCGCCAAATACCAATTAAGGTTCGCTTTGTAGCGGCGAATCAAGAGCCCCCAAATCAGCAACCCTTCGAAAAGCAAGAAAATGGCATATAGAAGCCAACCAGCCCCTTCGATCCGGGATGAAGATGTGCTGGAAGCCTGGACATTGGAAAGGAAATATAAAAGCGTAATCCCCAAAACCAACCCGCCGCCGACGATATTTTCCAGTGAAAACAGCGCACGGATATCCTGGAGAAGCCGCAGAAGGAAATCACGGACCGATTGAAATTTCGAACGGACGAGAATATTCTCCGCATCAAAAAGATGGTCCGGTATTTGAAAAACGACATACGGGAACATGCCCAAGGCTGGAAGCGGGGCAAAAAAGCAGCACAGGCTCCAGGTAAGAAACATATTTTTTCGTTCACGGGATACGATCAGTAATGCCATACACAACCAAACAGGGATCGCCTGGTTAAAAATCCAAAATAGCTGGGTGGTAAATGAAGAATACTGGAAATCGAAACCAGGCAACCACCATTCAAGGTGGAAAATGGGGGGCCAAAGGGTGTTGGCTGTACCTGGAACTGCGATCATCACCAGCAAGGTGCCAAGGGCATCCATGCCGCTAAAGAAAATCAGCACCAGGGCAATTTTTATCAGTGAAAGCTTGATCCTGGAGGCGAGCAGAGACAAAGTGAGGAGAATCCCCAAAACGGACCAGATGTACAAGGCAATATTTCCAGCCAACCAGCCGGCAATTTTACCGACCAGAGCGGCAGGAAGCCAAAAGCCAATATAGTACGTGAGAGTATAGGCAATGGAGGGATCGGCTGGGTTTGTAAAGTATTTGACAGGCCAGGGATGAGTGATCAGATCTCGGAAAATTGCGTTGCGAATATGAAAATCCGTGTTTTGAAAGGCAAAACCGCCAATACCCGAGAGCGCCACCCAAAGTAACACTATGAATAATGTAAACCCCAAAACTCGTTTCGAGATCGAAACAAATGCGACTGCCTGATTTTGACTCCGCCAAATTTTATAGATTGTCCAAAGAAGAGCAAGGGTGATGGGGATGGAGACATAAAGTTTTAGAAACCCCAGGCAGAAAATCAAAAAAGGGACCAGCAAATATATAAAACTGATCCGGATGATCCATTTTGTGGGGATGTTTATGCTGCCCTGGGTCAATAAAGCTCCAAAATAATATAAGGGACTAGCGGTTAGTCATTTGCCTGCGAACTTTTTTTAGTTTATCACCATTTACCGACCCTTGTCTTCCATCCATTATGCGGTAATTAGCTTCGATCAGGCAGCTTGACGCCTCCAACACCAGGAAAAAAAGTTGTTAATGGATTTCATTTGGATCAGGTAATTTTTCCTTCACTTGAGTGGATGATTTCATTCCGCGACTGATTTTTATTTATCTGCCACAGACCCAGAAGCCCCCAGAAACCATATTGCAAATAGCCCACAACCTGACTAATAAGGATATAAGCCAATGCTTCCGATCGCAGGAAGCCGAAAGGGACCAAAATAGTGACAGCTACAAATTGATAGACCCCCACGTACCCGGGTGTGGATGGAATGGCGCTTGATAAACCAAGGGCGGCGAGCAGGATCAGGGCCTGACCAAGATTTAAGGGTCTGCGAGATGATGCGGACACCGATGATCGTACTTGTTGCATCAATCAACCATATCAAGGCAGTCAACAAGAAAAATGCCGACATCCTGCGAATATTTTGGAGTGATTCGTGTCCCATCCAGGAACCGGGAAATCTGCACAGCAATTTTATTAGAAAGCCCGACAGGGAGAGGCAACCGGTGGAAAAAACGTAGAAATCGAGTCTCCCGGAAAGTAACAACAAAGATCACCCCCAAAAATAAAACGCTCCCAATTGCCGTTAATCGGACTGCGCTTATCAGCAAAGGGGAACCGATCCCGAGGAACAGCAGGGAAGCTGAGCCGATCAAAACCAGGGCAACTGCATCCAGAACCCTTTCGGCCAACGCCGTGGCAAAAACAAAGCTGGTGCCGAGGCCACTTTTCCTTCCGAGGGCAACCGAGCGCAACAATTCACCTGCCCGGGCAGGTAAATACGCATTGCCCATATATCCCACCATGTTTGCCCAAAAGATTTGAGAGAGAGGAACCTTTTTTTCGGATCGGACGAAAATACTCCAGCGAACTGCCCGTATAAAAAAATTGATCGAAGATATTGGAATTGTGATAAAAAGAAACCCATAATGACCATTTTTAATGGTAATCCAAAAGGAAGCCCAATCGAGACCACGCAAAGCAAGGAACAGGAGTACTGCCGCCAACGCGAAGGCGAAAACAAGTACCCAATAGGACCGTCTTTTTGTTACGGAACGATCGTTTACCTCAGGCGGAAAGGTGGACAAGTTTAAAAGTTTATCCGTTCTTTCTCGATGACCAGGGGCCGGCGAACTGCCAATGTATAAATCGATCCGATATACTCCCCAACAATCCCCAAGAAGAATAGTTGAATTGAACCCATAAAAAATAATCCAATAATCACCGGGGCTAGTCCAAGAGAGAAATTTTGCCAGTCAATTAATTTGTATACCAGATATACCATCCCGACCAAAAAACTCAAAATAGCAGAGAGGAAGCCAAGCATAGTCGCAAGGCGAAGTGGAATTTTCGTATAGCTGGTTATCCCCAACATGGCGATATCATAAAGCGTATAAAAGTTGTTTTTGCTTATGCCGCGTTTGCGCCGCGGCTGGGTGAACTCAACGTGGGCATAATCGAAGCCAATATCAGCGATCAGACCGCGAAAATAGGGATATGGATCGTCAAATTTGCGGAGGATATCAACCACTTGTTTATCGTATAAGCCAAACCCAGTATAATTTTCTATCAGCTTTGTATCGGACAGGCGCCTCAAGACCTTGTAGTATATCGAACGCAACAAGTAAAACAACCCGAATTCTTCACTTTTAGTTTTTACACCCACAACAACTTTATATCCCTGCTCCCATTTTTTTATAAACTCTGGGATCAATTCCGGAGGATCCTGCAAATCAGAAGCCATTCCAATCACTGCATCACCAGAGGATTGCAACAAGGCGTGATACGGCGAACGAATGTGGCCATAATTGCGTGTGTTGAGAATAACTTTAATGCGACGATCATGCGATGCCAATTTCCTTAGGATTTCAACAGTATGATCAAGAGAGGCGTTATCGATAAATATATGCTCATAATCGTAGTGATTGTCTTTCATCACCTGATTAATGCGATCATATAGTTCCTGAATATTTGCTTCTTCATTAAAACATGGAGTAACTATACTGATTTTTTTATCCATATCAGGTCCTTTCCATAACCCAGATAATAAATCACCCCTGACCATTTTTACGGGAAATGCATATCACACAAATTCCCAAAATTCATATCTCAGATGCTCACTGGAAAATACCTGGCAGGAATTTCCAGTTATCAGCTGGGATAATTCCCATAATACGCCATATCCAGGATTTTTTTCGGCGACCGTGCTAATTTTCCTTCAATGGTGGAACTATCATATTTTCAAAAAATTCCTGCCGGTCGAGGAAAGGGAACATATCTTCAAGAGGAGTTGAAACCATCGAACCATCACTCCGTTGCCGTGAGGCAATGCGGGGTGTCCGCGGTTCATCAGGGATGATCAGCACATCGCAGACCACAGGACCCGGCATGGCGAGCACCGCCCGAACCTGTTCCCGCAGGTTTGATCCGGTTTCGATGCGCAAGGATTCCAACCCGTATGACTTTGCTACGTTAACAACATCGGGCAAAGTCATCCCACTGGCAGAATCAGCGCCAGTCAACCTACCGAAGTAATTCAGCTGGGAACCGCGTATGGAAGCGTAGCCACCATTATTCATAACAAAGAACTTTACCGGCAATCCAAGATACTTGATCGTCTCAAGCTCCTGGATATTTAACTGAAAACCTCCATCGCCATCAACGCAAATGGTGGGTTTCCTGCCACTTGCCAGACAGGCACCTATTGCAGCTGCCTGTCCAAACCCCATAGCACCGGTGCCTTTATTATGAAAAACGCGCTGACCAGCCTTTACCGAAAAAGCGGTCAGGAAAATTTCGGCTGCGTTCCCGGAATTTCCCGGCAATATTACATAATCCCCATTAATTTCCTGAGAAATAATATCTGCAAAAGCATAAAGACTAACCCGCCCACTCTGGGAATGATGTTCGGGCAGTACGAATGGATATTTTTGCTTCCAAGCCTGGCAGCGTTCCAGCCAGTGGGAGCGGTCACGAGGAAGGACGGCGGGGGCTTCTTCCAGCATACGCTCAATGAACAACCTGGTATCCGATTGGATTTTTAGATCGATGATGGAGGCGACTTTTTGAATTTCAGAAGAATCAATATTGACCATCACTTTTTTGGCTTCACGCGCCAATTGTTCGGGAGCATAGGCAATCAGAGCCATATCCAGGCGTGCACCCAGGATCAGGAGAAAATCGGAATTTTGAAGGGCGAAATTAGCGCTGCGCGGGGCAAGGGAACCGGGCATGCCCATCGACAATGGATGGGCCGCCGGAATTAGATCAACACCCAAGCGGGTGGTCAAGACAGGCACGTTCAGCCGCTCGATCAATCGAACAAAAGATTCCTGGGCTCCGGCCAGCCGGATCCCGTTACCTGCCAATATAATGGGGCGCTCGGCTTCATTCAGCATCCGGATCGTTTCCAGAATCTCTTCTTTTTTAGGTTCGAATTTTTCTTCACCCAAGGGTATAAATTTCTCGAGGGAGTTCGGTTCAATCATTGCAGCCTGCACATCCAGGGGAATGTCAATCCAAACCGGACCAGGACGACCCGACCTGGCAAGATGAACAGCTTTCTCCAAATGAAAGCGGATGGTGACGGGATCCATGATAGTAACCGCGTACTTGGTGATGGGTTTGACAAGGGAGACAATGTCGATCTCCTGAACACCCAACTGCCTTATCCCCCGATTTCCCACCATATCCGCCCGTTTTACCTGTCCGGAAATAAATAAGCAGGGAGTTGAGTCCAACCAGGCCCCGGCCACACCTGTTATGGCATTCGTCCCGCCAGGACCTGTGGTCACCAGGGCGACGCCGAGGTTATTCGTTACACGGGCATAGGCTTCAGCAGCAATAGCGCTGGCCTGTTCGTGATGGTTGCTTACGAACTCAAGCCCCTGGCAATGCCCAAGCGAATCATTCAAATGCATGGCACCCCCACCAGGGACCATAAAAACATGCTTCACTATTAAGTCCAGCAATAAAATGAAAAACATAATCAGATAATTTGATAGTCAAAGATCCCTCCATCATTTAATCCTATAAATGGCTTGAAGTCGAAAACAGCCGAATGCAAAACTTGTGATTTAGCAAGGATAACGCAAAATAACGAATCTCAACATTCCAGTTTTGTGAGCGGTTTCCCTTTTTTTATGAACGCAAATCTTTTTGATTTAATTATTCCAGAGATCATAATAGTGAGAAGCATTGCCACTAAAATCAATGTATTGATTGGTTCATTAACGGAGAAATCTATCCTAAAGGTGTCGGAAATAATATTAGGAAATATATAATAATTTTTAGGAATCAGTAAAAGGCCGAATAATATGATATAGACGTAATCAAACTTTGATTCTTCAGCATTCATTAAGAACAAGAATAAAGGTACAAACATGTACATTAGACGATAGCCAACAGAAAATTGAGGAAAAATCAACATGGCGATCGATAAAATTGCTACGCGTTTCCAAAGGATTTCTTCGATAAATAAGACATAAAGAACAATCGGGATTAATACCAGGAGAACACTTTTAAAATAAATGTCAGAAAATATTGACATATTGATATTTTGAATTACCCCCGCCTCGATAAATATAAATTTTATAAATGTGAATAATGACATACCACGGTAGTCAACGTTATTGGCTGCAAAGTAACTCCCTGTAGAATTTGCACCAGGAAAACTTGGGATCGATATCGCAACCCTAAAATTAGCCAGAAAGCCTCCCTTGAAAACCAACAAGGGGAAAATTGTTAAGATAAGGGTGAACAAAATCGCAATTGCAGCCTCTTTATATTTCTTCTCGTTAGTAAAAAGCAACAACAAAATGCCTGGAAAGGGTTTTAGGGCTATAGCAAAAGAAAGGAAAATTGCGCTTACCAGAAATCTTTTCTTCATAAAGAAATACATAAATATTGCCAGAAAAATAAATATGATCCCGTCGAAATTGCCCCGGTCGATATCCAATAGAAATGGATATGTAAAAAGAGTAAGGATAATAACATTCACCCAATTTGTCGGTTGATTTTCAATTCTCAAAGAATATATGCAAGCGAGGAACAAGAAATCAGTAACCAATAAAACAAATATTAAATAAGCAAACGCTGGGGGAATCAATGAAAATATATATCCAACAATATTGAGGAATGGGTACTGAAGCTGGAGGTTCGGCCCTAAATATGGATTTAGGTCGTAGTTATAATATATGACTCTGGAAAAAATCAGTAAACTGGTCAACGGGCAGGGACAAAAATGTATTAATGGATAACCCAACCCTCCATAAACACCTAAAAAATAAAAATAAACAACAGCAACGAAAAAACCCACCAAAATTATTAAAATCAAGGTTGATATTTTTCTATCTTTGGACATTGGAAAACCTTAAATAATCAAAATCTTAGCTATTGATATTTGTAAGATTAATAAATATTTAGGAATATTATATAATTCCTAATAACCAATTCAGTAAAATTATGATATTAATTAGAATTCCATTGACAGGTTAGAGCAATAGCCTCACGAATATGGATATATTCTCTTAATCCCAACTCATCTTCCGCCCGTGAAGTATCAGGCACGTATTGCTCCAATGGTTTATGTGGATCTTCCAATGCACAAATTTCGACCGCGATTTTGGATGGAAATTGTTCAGCCACCCGATGAGCGACTTCAGCAATGGAGAGCGACTCTTCACTGCCGACATTATATGGGCGGCAGGGGACACCTTTGAATAAAATTGTCCACAGCCATATGGCAAGGTCAGCAGAATACAAATACGAACGACGCGGATCCCATCTCCTAAGACCACGATCGGGCCTCCGTTCAAGCCATCACGGATGAAATTCCCGATAGCGAAGTGGGCATCGAGCGGCAGATGTGGACCTACAAAGGCAAAGCAGCGGGCGATTTTAGTCTCCAGGTTGAATTGCTTAGAATAAAGTGTGCACAGTGTTTCAGCGGCGCGCTTACCTTCCCCGTAGGCGGAGTGAGTATCGACTGTATTGGGGAGCTCCGGGAAAATCTTCGGGGAGATGGGCCAGATCTGGCGGCTGCCTGCCATAAACCGCACCGGAACTGGGAAACAGGAATTTTCGAGCACCACATTGCCGGGCAAATTCCAGAGTATGATGAGTACCTTCAACAATTGTATCGAAAATGGTGAGCGGTGTTTCAGCATTCAGTCTTAGGCTGGAATCCACGGCGGCGTGAATGACGTGAGAAAAAATGCCGGAAGGGAAATCAAACGAGCGGACATCCCCCAAATGGAAATGGATGGCTAGGGTGGTTAGCAAGGTGAGGGGATCTTTTTTGGAAAGCATCCTGGTTGCGAGTGAGAACCAAAGCGGAAGCATCCAAACCCAAGCGATCATTGGCCCAGGCGAAACTTTCCAAAAGCCAGCAGCCGAAGAAACCAGTCCCGCCGGTAATAAATATGCGTTCATGGCGCATCTCATCCCATAGAGAGCGGGTATGGTCCAGAATGTGGTTAAGGTCAGCCGGGAAAAGAGTAGGCAAAGATACGCTCCAAGTTTTAAAAATATTAATGTTGTTGGCGAAAATTCAGAAATAATTGATAGATTGGGTCCGCCAAAACTGTTTTTCCAGGGATGTAACCATTAGAATTCAGGTGCTTCAGTGCATCCAACAAAACGGGAGCATATTGATAAGCCGACTGCCAGAAAACCGCTTTCGATGACGGGCTTGATCCGGATTACCCCGACGATATTTCCTGTCAATAAAAAAGGAGGGAAAGGATTATTACCGGGTAAATTTTTGGGTCGAGAATTTTTTTCTGGAGCCGGGGACGCGCAAGGAATAAGCCATTCCAAACAGCAAGATTGCCTGGGCAGGCATTATATAATATACAAACCGGACATCCGGCCAAAGGATGGGCGGCCAGCGGGTGATCAGAAAATCATAGACAACCAAAATCCCACCAAGAAGCACCAGAAGGCTAAAAAATGGTTAGCGCGTGCCACAGGTCCAAATTCGTCCCCTCCAGGCGGCTGAGGTTGTGGTCATCCATTTCCGGCGAAACCTGCCGGACGAAAGTTGATCTTTCCCAGCTTTGCGAGGTCCCAACCCAAGGAACAATGCAACAACCGCAAAGAAGAGGGTTATAAAAAATGCCTGGAGTTGGGTTCCAAATCCGAACAAAGTGCGAACCATGTCCAACAAAAGAATGGGGATTTCCCGCTTCAAAAAAGGAAGAAGGTTTATCAGGTTCGCCTGTGTAATGTATGAGGAGTCAACCGGTACACCTGAAAAAGCCAGTGTAAGTGCAGGTCCCAGATAGAAGAAATATATTGCCCAGGCAATCAATGCCAGGACCAAACCGCAAACCATCGAAGCCTTATATTTATCCGGTTTGAACATTAAAACGATAAAGCAATATCCTGTAAAAACTCCCGCCAGTAAAACTCCCAGGAAATCAAACAAAGTTAATGCCAGTGCCGCAATAAAGAACAAAAGCAACAGCAAGGGCGGTTTCCAAAGTTTGATATCAGGATGAGTCCTTTTGGATAGCACCTTGTACATTTCGGTTAAAAGGATAACCATCATCAACGTTGCCCCGATTTTTGACGTCCGGTAATAATCATTATAGACAAAGCTGGGTGTCGTCAAAAGGAAAGAGATCATAAAAAGGGAGACCAGGCGGTCCATTTTCATGTGCCTGGTGAATGAGACCCACAAATACCCTACAATTATCAAGGTAAACACATATTGCGTGATTGAGCGGAAATTTGGTATTCCCGACCTAATACACCATGCCACAAAATTGCCATCGATCACGTCAAACAGGAAACTTAACTGGCGTGCTTCCCATGAACCTATATTCATCGCTTGTGCGTCAAAAATTATTTGCAGGATTGGCTTGCCTGAGATATGGGCAGGCAAACGGACGTACAATTCTGGATGGAATACTCCAGGGCCGGTAACCAACAAGCTGAACAAAACACTCATTCCAAAGAGCAAGCCTATATGAATGGGTGAAATTTTCCCGGAAATTGTAGATAAGCTGAGGCCCGAAAAAGTTGGGTGACAGAAAAGGGTAAGCAGCCAAACCCCACACCCAAAGAATAATAGACACAAGACCAAAATAAGGATAATGGAAACAACCTGGGGTCCAATGGCAGGGATAAGCCGGGGTACCCCTTGCGGGAATAAAAGTACGAAAGGTGTAAAAATCCACCCTGCTGCCATTACAAGGGTTACTCCACTCCAGACCCTTCCCGTCAGGATGGGCAGCGCTAAAAAGCGTTTCCAGGTGGCACTTCCAAGAATGAATACTATGGGAAAAAGTGCAATTCCAAGTCCGATAAAAAGAATAATCTGGTATGGATCCGGGAGCGCCAGGAATAATATCGAGAACAAATTAATTATGCCGAGGACCAATGCAAATGCAATCCCCAAGCAAAAAAATATCACAAGAAATTTTCGGAAAAACCTAATCAATGATTGCTGCCTCCGGGAAGACCGATTTCAATCCCTTCCGGGGCTGCCGAATAGAACCCATGGCTTTCCATCCCAAGTATCATATGGACCAGTCGAAGACGCTTCACGGTCAATTTACCGGCAGGTGTGATGGAATAAAACCCATCTATTAATTTGGTTTGTTTGGTTGCAACCAAAAAATTCGCTCTTTCCTGAAAAGGAACCTGGATGCAATGGTCATAGATTTCTTTTAGCGAAGCATTTTTGCCGGGCTGTTCGAAAAGGAAGCGGATAATTCCCAGGGAGACTGAGACACTATAGATGCTACTTCCAAAGAAAAAACAAAACCAGAGGAAAGCGTACACAGAGGCACCATACCAGTACGCAAATCCTTTCACCCATAAAATCCTGCCACTATAGAAAGAATATGAACGGTGAAGCCTGCAGCAATTTCGAGAGTAAACCAACCCATCATTAAATCAATGCGCAACAAGATGGCAAAAAGTAAAACAAACACGAGAAATCCTGCAATACCGATCAAAAAGGATGCTGCAGCCATTCTTATCGATTCCTCATGGTTGGAAGGATGATATTTAAAATATTCATCAAATTCCCATAAAACGATCCCCAGCCCTGGGTTAGTTGGACCCGGTCCTTTTCAATGGTCACAATTTTCCAGGAAATTAGAATGGATTTCATTCGATCCGCAAGGAAAGCATCCATTCCTCTCCCGTCATATTTTGACATCCATTCTCCAAGTGTGATCGGGGAGGATTGGTCTGCAAGGTTGATCTGCATTTGCACCCTAAATCCCCGGCAAGGTTGCCAATCCAATAATTGCACCAGAATGCGCACAGCAAGATCAATATCCCACATAAGATATCCCACCCCAGGTTGTTAAGAGATGTTGTTTTCGCAATCAATAAGGCGGTAAACAAGACCCAAAGACTAACTCCCAAAACCATGGGGAGAACAACCTGAGCCTGCCCTTTGATTCTAAACGGCCTGTGGGAAATAATTATGCGGAAGACCAGGGTGGAAAAACCGAACAGGATTGCAAGAGCGACAACAGTTGGGATCATTTCTTTCCTTCTTTAAAACATAAGGATGCCACTACATTCGCAAAATTTAAGATCTACGTCTCTATCAACCCGCAATAACCAAATCGTTTGTCGATAGCCAGTGTTCAAGATTCAAGAATCCAAAATAATGTATTCGCCATCATTGAGAGCCACTCGCAGTCTCCGGGTAGCTTATATTTATCAACCTGCCCGCTCGCCGCGCATGAAACGGTCAAAAACAGATCCAATGTATTCCAAGCGCGGATCATCGATGCCGGGGTAAACCCCGATAAAAAAGGTGCGGTCCATGATCGCATCGGTGTTCACCAGGTCTGCCGACCACACGGTGGTCAATGTCTCTATATGCGGGCTGGCGCAGCAAATTGCCGCTGAATAAGGGGCGGGTTTCGATGCGGTTGGCTTCCAGGAAGCGGGTCAAATCGTTGCGGGAGAAACCGGCATTATCATGAACTGTGATCGCAAACCCAAACCAGGAAGGGTCTGAGTTGGGGGTGGCTCGGGGAAGGATCAGGCGGTCCTGGTAAGGTTCGAGCATGAGGTGCAATTTTTGAAAGTTAATTTTGCGACGGGCGATAAACCCATCCAATTTACCAAGCTGGGCGACACCGACCGCAGCCTGCATATCAGTAATTTTCAAATTGTAGCCAATGTGGGTGTAGACATATTTATGATCATAGCCAAAGGGTAAATCGCCAAATTGCTGGCTGAACCTTTTTCCGCAGGTGTTGTTCTCGCCGCCAGCACAGTAACAATCCCGACCCCAGTCGCGGATGGAGCGAAGGATGCGACCGAGAAGTTCGTCACACGTGAGCACACATCCACCCTCACCCATAGTGATGTGATGAGCGGGATAAAACGAGACAGTGGAGATATCGCCGAAAGTCCCTGTCAACTGCCCACGGTAGCGGGAACCGAGAGCGTCACAGTTGTCCTCGATCACCCACAGGTTATTTGCCCGGGCGAGACGCATGACCGTATCCAAATCGAACGGGACGCCCAAGGTATGAGCCATTGCAATCAGGCGCGTCCGTGGACCAACGGCTTCCTCGATCCGGTCCGGTATGGCAGTGTAATCACCCAGGTTCACATCAACAAAAACCGGGACTAGTTGATTTTGAACCATTGGCGCCACCGTGGTGGGGAACGAGGCGGCAACTGTAATCACTTCATCTCCAGGACGGAGGCGGCGATCCCCCAATTTGGGAGAAGTCAGCGCAGTAAAAGCAACCAGGTTGGCAGATGAACCGGAATTGACAAGACAGGCATGGGGGAGACCGAAGTATTCGGAAAAGTCGTTCTCAAACTGATCCGCATAACGGCTGGCGGTAAGAAAGAAATCCAGGCTGGAATCCACCAGGTTGACCAACTCATCCGCGTCAAAGAGGCGACCGGCATAATAAATCGTATCCCTGCCCGGGTCAAAGGAGCGATCCGCAAACCGTTCCTGGTAATACTGCTCCACGAGTTTCAGAATATCTGCCCGGAGGCGAGCATCTTTTTTCATTTTGAGGTTGTCTTGGATAAGAATTCTTTGTACCAGGCAACGGTTTTATCAAGCCCGTCATCGAGGGTAAAGAGAGGCGACCAGCCCAATACTTTCCTGGCTTTGGCGGAGTCGAGATATTGAATGAGGATCTCATTCCCGGCCTCATTCAGAACCTCGGGCTGGAAATCCGACCCCATGCGAATGAGGATGCGCTTGACAAGCTCCAGGACCGTCACCTGGTTGCCATACGAAAAATTGAATGCCTCGCCGCGCAGCCGGGGTAAATCAGCCAATCGTTCTGCCAGCAGCATGTAAGCGGCAGCACCGTCTTCGACATAAAAGTAGTCGCGAACAGATTTCCCATCCGAGCGAATGACCGGTCGCTGCCCGCGGAGTATGGAGCGGATGGTACCAGGAACGATGCGGTTCCAATTCAAATCACCCCCTCCGTAAAAATTACCACAGCGCGTTATCACGACCGGCAGGTCAAAACTGACCGCATAGGCGTGGGCGATCAGGTCTGCTGTTGACTTGCTGACATCATAGGGATGCTGCCCTTGCAAAGAGGTATTTTCATTATATGGAAGGGTTTCCTGGTCGCCATAAGCTTTATCGGACGAGGCGATGACCACCTGCCTGACACGAGGGCTGCGACGGCAAGATTCAAGGAGATTCCAGGTTCCAGCAATGTTCGTCTCAAAAGTCGAGATCGGGTTTCGATTGGCGATCGTGACAATCGTCTGGGCAGCGAGATGGATGACCGTGTCGATTTCGTACTCACCCAGGATGCGTTCCAACAGGTCACGATCGCGGATATCTCCGCGCACGACCGTCACCTGCTCGATCTGGCGGGAACGAACCAGCTCGCTCTGAGGCACCCAGTCGCGTACCAGGCAAACTACATCCGCACCCGCCTGCACCAGCCGGCGAACCAGCCAACTACCGACCAGACCGGTGCCGCCGGTGACAAATGTCGGACGGTCCTGCCAAAAGGAGTTGTTTATTTCCATATTCGCCACGGGGGTGATCCTCCCGCCCATAGTTTTTCCAGCATCTGCACATCCCGTAACGTGTCCATGCAAAGCCAGAAATCCTGGTGCTGATAAGCATTTAGTTGATCATCCGCTGCAAGGTGTTCCAGCGGTTCCCGCTCCCAAACGATTTGATCACTGTCGATATAGTCAGCGACCCCGGGCTCGAGCACAAAGAACCCACCGTTTATCCAACCCTCGCCAATCTGAGGTTTTTCTTTAAATTCCGCCACGCTTCCATGTTCAATGACCATTTGACCAAAGCGAGCCGGAGGGCGGACCGCAGTAAGAGTAACCAATTTTCCCTGGGTTTTGTGGAATTCGAGCAACGCAGGAATATTAATATTGGCAACGCCATCACCATAAGTCAACATAAAGGGTTCGCTGCCTATGAAATTGGCTATACGCTTAATGCGACCTCCGGTCTGGGTATCCTGACCGGTATCCAGAAGGTGAACCTTCCAATCTTCGCTTTCGCCATCATGGATGGTTAAATCGCCGGTGCACAATTCAACGGTAATATTGCGAGAGCGATAATGATAATTAATAAAAAAGTCTTTAATCACTTCCCCCTTATATCCCAATCCAATCACAAATTCCTTGAAGCCATATGCGGCGTAGATCTTCATGATATGCCAGAGGATGGGCATGCCCCCAATTTCAACCATCGGCTTGGGCTTTATCGTAGTCTCTTCGGTCAGCCTTGTTCCCAATCCACCCGCAAGAATGGCTACTTTCATAGATTCTCCTCATCTGTAATTATAGACCAATAAGATTATATTCGATAACCCATGAGAATTGGAAAAGGGGTTGGAACCGTACAAATCTGTATGGGAGGACAGAAAACCATAAATTTCTCATCCACATTTATGGATTCGCCCAGAATTTAAATGACGCTGCAGTCATATTTGCCTCCCTTCAAACCCCATGAGGAGGCTTGTAAACCAAATTTAAAATCAGGGCGCAGTTTTTGGATTCCGCAACAATGCCCCCACTGCGCTGACAATTCCGAGCGACACCCAGAGATACGGCAGCGCAAAGGTGTCGGTACTAAACCCTTCGGTGATAAATGCCACCAGGACAAATAACCCAAACCACCCAACCACTTTGAAGATCCGGTCCGAACTTACCCGTAGCGACCATGCGGTCCGAACCATGAGATAACACCAGACGAAGAATGAAGAAAAACCGACAATACCTGTTTCGGCAAGTAAACGGACCCAAAGACTCTTTATGTTGGGAAGAGCGGCTTCCCGGAAATAAATCTGCATCACTTCGGGAAGTGACCAGCCGTAAGATGGCAGATAGGTTGGAAAATAAAAGCCTGCATTCCCCAATCCAACACCCAGGAATGGATGGGTATTGAATATGTTCCATCCAACCGTCCAGTATATATAGCGTTCAGCAAATTGAAGGTAATTAAATAGCACGTAGATGTTACTTGTCACAAATTTTAACTGGATGGAAGATTTAATATTTAAAAAATGCCGCAAAACGAGGATCCACATAGGAAAGAATCCACACCAGAGCCAACGCACCAACCACATATATAACGAGGAAGCCAACCACAATCAGTCCTGGAAGGAGGCCACGCATTAATTTTTGAATGGCAGAAGGAACCCTTCCAAAACGAACAACGCTCCACGCATGGATGCGCCGGGCAAGAAAGACATTCAAGTTAATTAATAAAAACGCAACTACCAGCAGAAGTGACAGGGTGCCCACCCGGGATGCAAGAAATAATACAATCACCCCGAAACCGAGCAAAATATTTTCCAGGCTGATTTTCCACAAGCGGAAACGAAAAGCAGACCAACCGTTAATGGTGGCTGCAACCCAGAAAGGTAAAAAAAGCAAATTAAGTTGTTGACCCAGCCAGGAGGGTTCAAACGCAAAGGAGGTGATCCGGGTGGCAAAGAGATTGCCAGAGGAGACCAATCGCTGGAAATTCTCCACGATATCGGGATATCTCCCACGAAAAATATAAATTATTACTGCCTGAATTAATGCCCATAACAGCAAAATAATGCCACTAATGCTGATCCATTTTAACGTCGCTTCCACCCTTGTGCGGGATTGAGCAAGAAAACTGGATGTAACCAAATAAAAAGAAGCACCGATCGCCAGGGTTAAGAGCGCTCGAATTTCTTCACCCAGGGGATTTCCATCCTTGAAAGGGGGAGTATTCAAAAAAAAGGCGTAAGCACTGGAAACGAAACAAACTGTAATAAAAAACAGGAAAGGGAGTGTTTCCCGGGGAAAACTGCCGCGTTTAACTAAATAATAAAATAACCAAAAAATAACGATCCATAAGAGGGGAATGAACGAGGCAGGAGCGACCATCGAATTTCCTGCCAATCTGGACAACAGGGGCAGGCTGGTGAGGGGCAGCAATAAGATAACTGCCGCCCAGGCAACATCGAGGGATCGACGGGTTAAAAGTTTAAATTTCTCGAGCACGACGGGAAACCTTCGGCAGATTGACCACCCACAGAGAAACCAAAAATCCAAAAAAAGCCCCCGCCAAAACCAGCCCCGCTTGCCCGTATAGGACCGGGTTCGCTGGTGCCACCGCCAGATCCGTCAACCCCATGGTGGTGATGGATAGAATCCCCAAACTTAACTTTCTTTCATTTATCATTGAAGCAGTCTGGTCCACCAACATGCTTTGAATGACATCATGGGAAAGCCCCTTGCAATCAATTTGAACCGTAACGATACGAGGGAGAACTCCTGCCAGGCAATTTTCCAACCCGTAAATTTGGATCTGAAGCTGATCAGCTTGCAAAGCATGTGCCAGGGCAGTATCCAGAGCATCCATGGAGGTCTGCGCCCAGATGTTGGCGAGAACAGCAGCAGTATTCGGGTCTCGATTCCTTACGATTAGGTCCCAAACTGAGAGCCTGCCTTCCAAATAAAAATCGCTATGAAACTGGGATGCAGTGACCGTAAACCCTTTTTCCTGAGCACTTGCAATAACCTGGTTCATTACCGCAGAAGAGTTAATGATTCCACTGGCGGAGACAAAAGCATTGTCTTCCTGGATCTGGGTCAGGCGGGCTTTCGGGAAATCCAAATTGATCGAAATGACAGCATTGGCTTCATATATCGGTGGTAAAAATATATGGAAACCAGCACCAAAAAGTCCCCCCACGAACATAAACGCAACCACCATCCACCAGCGGGAAAGGATGCGCTCTACAGGGTTATAAAGTGTGAATTCACGATCATTCATGGGAAGCTAAATATTTCAGGATGAGACCAGCAAGGGATGCCTGTTTTCATATGGCACCCTCATTTTCCTACCGCCCCACCATTCTATCACACCCTTCAAAAGGCATGATTATTGCCAAGAGGCATCTATTTGCGAGAATAACAGTCATTTGGGGCATCAACCAAGGATTGGAGCTTCCAATATTCAAAAAAAGTCAATCACAATCGATAAACCAAATCCCCTCGAGAAATGATGGCGAATTTGGTCTTAATACAGGGAACATATGAGTAGAATTCCATTCAAAGTAATGAAATGCATGGGATTTTTTCGTCATGGTAGAATAGATGCGGAATAGAACTCAGATTATCGGAGGAGATCGTGAGCAAGATTTGTGTGATTGGAACGGGATATGTGGGCCTTGTCACTGGAACCTGTTTCGCCGACCTCGGCAACCAGGTGACTTGTTTAGATATCGATGAGAAACGCATCAAGAATCTAAACGAAAATCAGATGCCCATTTATGAACCCGGCCTGGAACAATTAGTAAAACAGAATGTACTGGCGAAACGACTCCAGTTTACAACAGAATACAAGAAAGCCCTGGAAAACGTAGAATATGCCTTTATTGCGGTTGGGACCCCATCAGGGGTGGATGGCGAGGCTGACCTTCAATATGTGAAATCAGCAGCAGAATCCATTGCCGACATTGTGGATTGGCCAATTATAGTGATCAACAAATCAACGGTTCCCGTGGGAACCGGAGACTGGGTGGCAGATGTCATCCGCCGGCGGCGAGGCGAGCGATCCCTGATTTTCAGCGTGGTGTCCAACCCTGAATTTTTAAGAGAAGGGTCAGCCATCAATGATTTTATGAACCCCGACAGGGTGGTACTTGGATCTGAAGACAAGAAGGCAGCTTCGAAAGTGGCTGAACTCTACCAACCACTGCGGTGTGAGACCATCATCACAGACGTTCGAACGGCGGAAATGATCAAATATGCCTCAAATGCTTTTTTGGCGACTCGCATCTCATTTATCAACGAGATTGGAAACATTTGCGAAGAGTTGGGAGCTGACGTGCGAGAAGTTGCGCGGGGGATGGGTTACGATAAGCGCATCGGTCATGCATTCCTGGATGCAGGACTCGGCTGGGGAGGTTCGTGTTTTCCAAAAGACGTGAAAGCTCTGGAACATATGGCTGTTTTAAATGGGACGCAACCCCAGCTTTTACAGGCCGTGATGGAAATCAACCGGAATCAACGTCGGCGGGCAGTCATGAAATTACGGAAAGCATTGGGGTCGCTGAACGAAAAGACCATTGGCGTTTTAGGGTTATCGTTTAAACCCAATACAGACGATACGCGTGATGCGGCAGCGCTGGAGATCATATATCTTCTTAAGAACGAAGGCGCACATATCCGCGCATATGACCCACAGGCGATGGAAAATGCGGCAAAAGTATTGAAAGGCGTTAAGCTATGCGAAAACCCCTACCAAGTGGCGGAGGGAGCAGACGCGCTACTGCTAGCCACAGAGTGGAACGAGTTCAAGCAAATAGATTTCGGGGAAATAAAAAAGCTTTTACGCAACCCGGTCATCCTGGATGGGCGAAATTTATGGGATTCTGAGCATTTGAAAGCTCTTGGGTTTACCTATATTGGGATCGGCCGGGCTACGACGGGATAAGTGCGATAAAACCTTTAGAAATATGCAACTCCCCTGAAAAGCTGTCAAACCAATCATAGCGGATTCGTCCCACACCTGTTTTAAATAACATATAGTGGGAAAGACTTCGGTATAAGCAACCCATTTGATTATTTAGCAGGTGTTCCTCTCCCCTTGTATCATCCAAACTTTACTTAAAAACTGTCCAGACGTTTCCCACGTTCTCTCAACTAAAAAAGACTCTCCGTCTCAACAAATTTCCCTATCTGATTAGATAAATCTGACTTCCCAATAGAAAATGCCATTACCATGCATCAGCAATAATACGATCAGAAGACACCCCCAGATGAAGCAACCCAGAGGAAAGGTCGGAGATCATTGCGGGAGGACCGGCGAGGTAATAGGTGCGAGAAAACGGATCGGGGATAGAGTTCAATACCGCCTCGGAATCGATACGTCCTAAAATACGATCACTGCCTTCAGCATCTTGTTCTGCAAAAAACCAAACCTTTAATTGGGAACATTTCTGACGGGCTGCCTCCACCAGGGACCGGTAAATCAACAGATCGGGACAACGGGCACCATAAAACAAATATACCGAATGCGGGAACTCTTTAGAGAGTACGCCAAGAAAGGCGGTGAATGCGGTAATGCCGGTGCCCCCTGCCAGGAGACAGACATCGTTCTCAGGGTTGACGATAAACTCGCCATAAGGCATCTTAATCCATACTTCTTTGCCAGGTCGCAATTCAGACTCCATGCGGTGGGTGAATAACCCCTTCACCGCGTAAGTTATACGCAACAGACCGCGATCGTCAGGGGTGCTGGCAATTGAAAAAGAGCGCGAATCAGGCCAGAAATCACCGGGAGAGTAGTCATCCAAAGCCAAATGCAGGAATTGACCCGGAAGAAAGCGCGGGGCAGGGTTTTCCGGTTTTAAAATAATGCTGTAGACTTGGTCGCCGTGGTCCAGGATTTCTATTACATGGCAGGGTAGTTTTTGAGGCATCAGGCCAACCGATGTTCCTTCTTCAAGAAAAAGGTAAGTGGTAAGTTTTATCCAAGAATCATTTTATCCGATAAGATTATATTCCAACTATTAAAAGCTCCACAATATTATTAAAATGCGGTGCATTATCGTTTGCACCGCATTTTATCTTCGCATAATATGATTATGCTTTTTTCAATCCAACCGTGACTTTTTCGCCATCAAATTCATCTGTGACGCTTACAGCAGGATCAGGGGAAGTGGCATAGTTCAACTCAACAGTTAACGTTTCAGCAATGACATAGTCGCGGTTCGCCTCTATGGCCTGTTTCAACCCTTCGGATGATGTGACAAATAACCGGATCCGGTCAGCGATATCCAGGTCCGCGGTTTTACGCAGGTCCTGCACCCGGCGAACGAATTCGCGTGCCAAACCTTCACGGACCAATTCAGGGGTCAGGTCAGTGATCAGCGCAGCAAGATATGCCCCATCATTCGCAACCGCAAAACCCTCCTTTGCCTGGGCCATTACTTCCACTTCCTCAGGCATGATTTCGTATTCCAGGCCCTGTGAGGTTACTTTTAACGGACTGTCCATCCAGGAAGCGGGGACCTGCAATTCCCGGATCGAGCGCGGTGATGGCCTTCGCCAAAGCAGGGAATTTATTTCCGTATTTCTGACCGAGCTGCCTGGATAGAGGTTTTACTGCGAAAGAAACCGCTTCACCGGAGGCATCCAGAAGGCGGACTTTCTTGACATTCAGCTCATCGGTTATCAGGGAGGCATAAGTTTCAACAGCGTGCCGTTCTTCGGGACGCGCCAGTGCGAAAGCGGCTTCCGAGAGCGGCTGGCGCACCTTGCGGTTGGCTTTCTGGCGGGCGTTATGACCGAGGGAGACCAGCTTCATTACAAGCGACATCTCACGGTTAAGCGTTTCGTCGATTTTAAACTCATCTGCTTGGGGCCACTTTGACAGGTGCACAGATTCCGGTGCCTTCGCATCGATCGAGCAGACGAGATTCCGGTACATTTCATCGGCGAGGAACGGCATGGCAGGAGCCAGTAATTTCGATAGTGTCACCAAAACGGTGTAAAGCGTGTAATAGGCAGCCTGTTTATCAGAATCAGACTCGGATTTCCAAAACCGCCTGCGGGAACGCCGCAAATACCACGTGGAAAGGGATTCGACGAAGTCTTCTATGGGACGGGTTGCGCCGGGGACGTCGTATGTCTCATAAGCTTTCGTTACGTCCCTGACGAGGGTGTTCAGCGAGGAAAGCAACCATTTATCGAGATCGTTAGCCGGTTTCATTTTGCGAGTCAACTCGGGGTTATCCAGGTTGGCATACGTGACGAAGAAGGAATAGACGTTCCAGAGGGTAAGGGTGAAATTCTTGACCACATCCGTCACCATACCAGGCGCGAACCGCCGTTCAGCGTTGGGCGGAGCAGAGGTGTAAAAATACCAGCGGAAGGCATCCGCACCGGATTGGTCCAGTACTTCCCATGGGATCAGCTACATTGCCAAGGTGCTTTGACATTTTCCTGCCATCCGCATCAACGACATGACCGAGGCAAATGACATTCTTGAAGGCCAGCTGGTCGAAAAGCAAAGTACTGATGGCATGCAGGGTATAAAACCAGCCGCGGGTCTGGTCAACAGCTTCAGAGATATAGTCTGCAGGAAATTGGCTGGCAAATTTATCCTTGTTCTCAAAGGGATAGTGCCACTGTGCCATGGGCATGGAACCCGAATCGAACCAAACATCTATCAAATCGGGGACGCGCGCCATCTTCCCGCCGCATTTAGTACAAGCCCAGGTGACGCTATCCACATGGGGACGGTGCAAATCGAGCGACGACAGGTCTCGTCCGGCTTTTTCAGAGAGTTCCTTGATCGATCCCACGCATTCCCGATTCTTGCATTCCGGGCATTCCCAGACCGGCAACGGTGTGCCCCAATAACGTTCACGACTGAGGGCCCAGTCTATATTGTTGCTGAGCCAATTTCCAAAACGTCCATCTTTAATATGCTCAGGAACCCAATTGATTTGCTGGTTTAGGGCAACCAATCGATCTTTGAAGGCACTGGTGCGGATGTACCAGGAATCGCGAGCGAAATACATCAACGGTGTGTCACAACGCCAGCAGAAAGGATAAGTATGTGTGATCGTTTCAGAACGAAACAAAAGGCCGCGCTTATCCAAATCAGCGGTAATGGAAGGATCGGCATCTTTGATAAAGACTCCCCGCCAGGGAGTGACCTGCGGCAGGAAATTTCCATCCGGACCAACCGTCATCAGGAGCGGTAAATCATATATTTTAGATACTTCCAAATCATCGGCACCGAAGGCGGGAGCGATATGGACCAGCCCGGTCCCATCTTCCGTGGTAACGAAATCACCCAAAACAACATAATGTGCGGGTTTTTCCAGCGGCATAAAAGTGAAAAGCGGGTGATATTTCATCCCTTTTAATTTTTTCCCTTTAAATTTCTCGACCACTTTGACATTCTCACCCCGGAAGACTTTTTCAATGAGATGTTTCAGCCAGGATGAGGCGTTCAGTGCCTCCTTCGGGCAAGGCACGTTCAACAGTAACATAGGAAACATCAGCCCCGGCGGCAACGGCAACATTCGCAGGCAAGGTCCAGGGTGTTGTCGTCCAGACCAGGAGGGAAGTCCCGGGTTTATCCACCAGGGGCAGACGCACGAAAACTGAGGGGTCATTTGCATCCGCATAACCCTGGGCGACTTCATGGTCCGAGAGCGGAGTGCCGCAGCGCGGGCAATACGGAACGATCTTGTAGCGTTTGAAAAGTAAATCACGTTCCCAAAACGTCTTCAAAATCCACCAGACCGATTCGATGTATTCGTTTGTGTAGGTCACATAAGCATCGCCCAAATCCACCCAAAAGGCGATACGGTCGGTCAATTTTTCCCAATCCTGGATGTAATCAAAGACAGACTTTTTACATAAAGCATTGAATTTCTCAATTCCAAATTCTTCTATCTGCTGCTTGTTATTAAATCCAAGTTTTCTTTCGACAGCAATTTCAACGGCAAGACCATGGGTGTCCCAACCGCCGCGGCGTGATACATGAAATCCATTCATAATTTTATAACGCGGGAATAGATCCTTGAAGGCACGCGCTTCCACATGATGCACGCCTGGTTTACCATTGGCAGTGGGAGGTCCTTCGAAAAAGACATATTCGGGCGCACCCTTGCGGAATTCTGTGGTTTTTTGGAAGATTTTTTGGGTTTTCCAGAATTTTAGGATGCCCTCTTCCATGGATCTCACATCAAGTTTGGAATTTACTGGTTTAAACATATACACCTCAAAAATCGTTTTTCAAAATCCTAAAACAACAAAAACTCCCGTCTCATCCCAGAGACGAGAGTCGATCGACTCGCGCGGTGCCACTCTGATTCCCAAAAACCGGGCGCTCACAGGTACTACCAAACGGTATATACCCTGCCATTATAACGGACGGCTTCCGGCTTTCTTACTCGCTCAAGGTTTTCAGATTGCAGCTACGGGATGATTTTCAGCCATTCATACCAACCCGGCTCACACAATTCCCAGGCTCGCTGTTGGGTGAAACAGGCATACTCGTTCCCATCATCGCTTATTCGTTCCAAGTTAGCCTGAATTATAATAGCATGACTCTTCTCCCGCAAGGATAACCTTCATGAACATCCAGTTCGACGGATTGACCCTGCCCTGCAACGCAACCGAAATCCATCCCACCAACGGCGGGGTCATTGCATCCGCAACACATGTGACGTTAAGCCTGCCCCTGGCACCTGCGCGCTACCTGATTTCAGGCTGGCAGTCCTGGTCATTAACTGGCTGGGTGGATGTGAACCGCCCAATCCACCCGATGCGCCCGAGTATTATGCAACCCATGCAGACCGATCCGGTCCACGCCAAAGAAAGGATTCCAAATGGGTCCTGGTACGGTGGTGTGGAATTCAGCAATGGAAGGATGTTTTTTCTGGGGGCTCTGGGGTTCGAGAGTCACGTGAGATTGGATGGACAAGAGTTGATCGGCAATTATGAAACGGGGGACGGGGAATGGTTCATTGCATTTGGCGATGAAAACGAAATAATGTCCAATTATGCCCATTTAATTGGAGACCGCTGGGGGGAAGGAACCGACAAACCAAACCCGCGGGTTTGGTGTTCCTGGTACTCCCTATACTCGGAGATTTACGAACAACAACTCTTCAAAATCCTTAAAGACCTGGGAGGAAAAGGCGATCCTGGGAGATATCCTTTCGACATATTCCAAATCGACGACGGATGGCAAATCAAAATCGGCGATTGGGAACCGAACAAAAAATTTCCATCAGGAATGGAACGCTTCGCTGAAATGATAAAAGAAACGGGTCGCAAGGCAGGGCTTTGGCTGGCTCCCCTGCTTGCGGTCCCTTCCTCGCGCCTGTTCCAGGAACATAAAAAATGGCTGCTCAAGGATGAGAAAGGGAAACTCGTGCCGGCAGGGTTCAACTGGAGTGAGCGCCTTTACGCACTGGATACCACCCACCCAGCCGTATTGGAATGGCTGGATAAGTTGATGAAGAAAATTCGCGGCTGGGGATACGATTATATTAAGCTGGATTTTCTCTACGCAGGCGCATTGCCAGGCAAGCGAACGGTGGAAATGCCACGCGAAGCGGCCTACCGCAACGGGCTCAAGACCATTCGGGAAGCCCTGGGGGATGCATACTTTCTAACCTGCGGGGCGCCCATCCTGCCATCCATTGGGCTGTGTGATGGGATGCGGATCGGCCCGGATGTTGCCGGGCATTTCAAATCTCAACGAGACGACATATTGCTGACAAATTTCGCCATACCCGGGGTACGCAATGCCATACGAACAACATTCAACCGCTTGTGGCTGCAGGCTTTGGTTCAAACCGATCCGGATGTTGTTTATTTCTCCCAACGTCAAAATAATTTATCGCCAGAACAACAAAACCTTCTTCAAGATCTGTCCAATATCTGTAAATTCAAAGCCAGCTCGGATATCCCTGCCTGGCTTACTGAGGAGGAGCGGATCTGCAATGTTCGCATTTCTTGAAAAACAGCCCAAAATCCAAAAGGTTGGACCTTCTTCATACCAGATCGGCGATCATGATGTGGATTTTGCTCCCCACATCCGCTTACCAGAACCTCCAGGGGTGCTCGAACAAGCGCAAGGGGCACTGTTGGGCATCCTTGCGAATTCCCCACTGCTTATGAAAGGATTCGATAAATTGGGAAATATCGAACTAAAGAAAAAGTTGAAACAAAATTCCCTATAATTAAAAATCAAAGGGGCCTGGTATAGAGAGGCCCCAAGTGGAATGCCAATAATATCGAATTGAGAACTCCCGGGGATAATAAATTGTTATTTTAGTGCTTTTACCAGTAAATTAATGTTTTCAGGAGACGGAAGGTTAAGTCTCAAAATCCGTCTTTCGCGGGCTGCCAATGCTTCATAATCACCCAGCGCCTGCGCTCTTTCCAATATGCTAAAACTCATGCCCTGACCGGGGATATCCAAATCCCTTTCCGGACCGGTTGTAATCTGCAGGAACAAGCCGGAATCAGGTCCGCCCTTATGCAATTGTCCGGTTGAATGCAAAAACCTCGGTCCAAAACCCAAAGTGGTGGCACAACCTGTCTTCAAACCAATAATTGAACGAATTTCATTAAGAGCTGCGGTCATTTCGGCGTTGCGAGGCAGGTAGGCGTTGATGGCAACGTAATCATTTTCCCGCGCTGACTTTAAAAATGATTGAATAATTTTTGCCAGGCTGGATTCGGTTAAATGCTGGGTTGAAAATACTTGAATTCCATCATTTTTCCAGATTGGTGTGTCCTCGTCCAAGTTTTTGGATTGGCTATACGCTGTAATTTTAGATTTAGTACGATCTTTCGAATCCTGGACATCAGGCTGGTCAAAGGCGTTAACACCCAAGATCGAGCAGGCAATCGCTGTGGCAACTTCCCAACGATAAAACTCCGCTCCGAGGTCATATGGATCCATGATGTTAAAAATCAGCACAGAATGACCTGCCTCCTGGAGCGATTTTACAGCATCATCCAATCCGCCTTCGCGTCGCAGATATACAAACAGGCGGTCCAATCCATAACCCTTAAGACTTTCAGGCGAGATCGGGGAGGCGCCCGCAATTTGCTCTCCCACAACCGGGATTATGCCCTTCTCCAGTTTCCCGCTCGATTCAGCGATCAACTGCTCCAGCCAAGTACCAAAGGGCGCAACCGATTCATCAGCCAGGAAGGTTAACTTATCACGTCCATCCAGGGCGAATTGACCCAGGATTGCCCCAAGGACGAGGCCAGGGTTGCGGGCACCGGAAATATCCGACGAACACTGGCTCATCATCCATTCTGCCCGTCCAAGCAGACGTTCAAGATCAATACCCAGCAATGCTGCAGGTACCAGCCCAAAGTGGGTCAAAGCCGAATAGCGTCCCCCCACGGAAGGATCAGCGTGGAATATCTTGCGGAAACCACGGGCATTCGCCAGCGCCTCAAGGGACGTCCCTGGATCTGTGATCGCCACGAAATGACTGGCAGCCTGCCCGCTCCGTTCCCAAAAATAATTGAACAGGGCATTGACCTCTGCCGTCCCTCCGGATTTTGAAGAGATGATATAAATTGTTTTTTCAGGAGGAAATGCGGTTTCTGCAGCAAGAATTTGTCCCGGATCAGTCGAATCCAATATGGAAAATTCAATCCCCCCGTGCAATGACGCGGGGAAACATTGAGATAAAACCTCGGGAGCGAGTGATGACCCACCCATACCGATCAATAAGAAGTGGGCAAACCCATCTGCTCGCACTTCTGAAACAAAATCATAAATCTCTTTCAGAGCAGCGCGCGAGCTTACCGGCAAATCCAGCCAACCCATTCGTTTGCGGGCTTCCTCCTGCCCCGCCTTATCGTTTGTCCAGAGAGTGGGATCATGGGACCAGAGGCGATCCGGCACAGCATCTGCAATCAAACCGGATACCCGGCGATTGACCGGGTCAGCCATGGTTCCCAACGACTTGACGGCATTGGAACGGCGCTCATCGATCGTTTTAAGCATTGCTACAAAAGAATCAGAAAAAGTTTTAACTCCTTCATCTTCCAATTCCGCAGTCACTTTTTCCATTGAGATGCCCAATGACTCGATATCCTGGATAACTTTGCGCGCCTCGTCCAAATGAGAGGTGAGGGTGGGTTCCGCTTTGCCGTGGTCCTTGAAGGCAAGGAGAGTTTGCGGTGGAACCGTATCCACCGTGTTTGCACCAATGAGGCTATCGACGTATAAAGTGTCTGCGTAGGCGGGATTCTTGGTGCTGGTGGACGCCCACAACGGACGCTGAAGCCGACAGCCGGATGCATGCAAGCGGGCGAACCGCTGCCCATTAAAAACCTTCGTGAATTCTTCATAGGCGAGCTTGGAATAGGCGATGGCGGTCTTTCCACGAAGCGGGGAATTTGCCGGCAGGAGAGGATCCACCTTGGTGTCCATGCGCGAAACAAAAAAGGAAGCAACGGAGGCTATGTGGTCCACCGAAAGCCCTGATGCGATCCGCATCTCCAGACCGGTCAGGTAGGCATCCATTACAGAACGATAACGCTCTATCGAAAAGATCAAGGTAATATTAATATTGATGCCTGCAGCGATCGCATCCCGAATGGCTGGAAGACCTTCGGGCGTCGCCGGGATTTTAATCATCAGGTTCGGACGGGAGACCCTTTCCCAAAGATGTTTCGCCAGGGCCAGGGTCCCCTCAGTATTATGCGCAAGAGTTGGAATGACCTCGAGTGACACATACCCATCGGCTCCTTCGGAAGCGCGATAAAGTGAAGAAAACAAGTCACAGGTATCGCGAATATCTTCGATGGCTAGCTGCCAGAATATATCCTCGGCATTCCAACCCGCCCAAGCGAGTGGAATAATCACCTGATCATAATCATTTGTCTTGGAGATCGCATTGTTAAAAATTGTCGGATTGGAAGTTACTCCCCGAATATCCCCCCTCTCGATCATAGCAGCCATTTCCCCATCCGTTCCGTCAGCGGCTTTTACCAGGAGGCGGCGCTGGATATTGTCATACCAAAGAGATTGTCCAAGTTCAAGAAGTTTTTGGATTGATGAACTCATAAGAAACCTCGAAAATAATTGGATTTAAATCTGCATTTCCAAATTGTAATTATACGACAATTATTGTCTATTTTCCTCTAATTTATGAATTTTTGCCACCCGGCGCGCATGCCGCTCCTGTCCCGGGTCATTGCCAACAAAACGAGCCGCGAGAAAAGAAGCGACAATTTCGTTCGTCAGTTCTGGGCCAATGACACGCGGACCAATGCACAAAACATTCATGTTATCGTGTTCCACACCCTGATGAGCGGAATAGGTATCATGACAGACACAAGCATAAACCCCAATAATTTTATTAGCGGCAATACATGCCCCCACACCGGATCCGCACAATAAGATTCCTCGATCTGCCTTTCGCGCCTGGATCATACGCCCAAGTTTTTCAGCATAATCCGGGTAATCCACAGGTTTGACGCTATCGGTTCCAAGATCGATCACAACGTGACCTGCAGCATGAATGGTTTTTTTTACAGCTTTTTTAAGGGGAAAGCCAGCGTGATCACAGGCAACAGCAATTTTCATCTTTGAATTCTCCGCTCAAAGTTTCCGGATTTACCTGCGTACACCATAGTGCGGGGACATGAGTTCCAAATTTCATTAAACTGATTTTACCATGCAGGGGGATGGGGGCAAGACTGTTGCTTTGAGATAATTGTTGTAACATAATGCCATCGGACTATAGTTTTGAAAATAAAAAAATGCGGCAGTCAATGATGAACTGCCGCATTTGGATTATCAAAGTAAAACAACCCTACGAGTAAGATTCCTTCAACGCTGGCACCGGAAGGACAATTTGCCCCTCCTGCTTATTACCCACCCAGGTAACCTTACCGGGCTGGCTGGCAGCCGTGTACGCGGTGAATGCCGCCACCAGGGCATCCAATTCTTCGGGGGTATATATAAATTCCACGGGCAAAACCCCTTTTAATAAGCGGTGGCGCGTAATTTCTTCAAAAAAATTCATCGGATCCTTGATCCCCACTGACTGTTCGTAAAGAACCAATTGACGCTGCAATCTACCTTCCAGGGTTGGTTTTGGCAAGGGTAATTTTCCAAGGAGAGCGCAAAAGGCGGCATGAGGGTGAGTTTCAAGCCACAGAAGGGATGAACCTTCTTCGGGAAATAGTCTAAATCCCATCGAATTCAGCTTTCCATGAAAATCAAAACCCGTTTGCATCCAGGCAGCGCAGGTTTCAGGCCGGGAAGGGGTCGGCGATATCGAAATACCATATCCCCGCAATTCGTGCTCGGCCAGACGCATATCCACCCCGCGTAAATGACCGGGAGAGAGGCTCTGGTCTTCCATTTTTTTTCGAACAAGCCCCAGGTTTGGACAATGGGGCGCATTTACTGCAATAAGGATATCCTTTTGATCGCCAAGATAGGCGAGTACCTCTTCAACCTCGCCAGATGATAGAGTTACCAACTGGCAGGATTCATCCAGGACCGCGTATGTAAATGGCTGGCGTCCTCCAGAAAGGTCAATACCTATGTATGCTGTTTTGGCAGATTGCATAGAACCCTGGCTACCAGATGAAATTGAATCGACTAAGCATAGTTTAGAATAAAATGGAAATTAATGCAACAAGGATATGAGGTGTATTTCCAGGTTGATTTTTAATTACAAGGAGTGGAAATATTGCGAAACGCTTTTTCATAAAACATTCTATTTTCGTGAGGGTTTTTTCTCTCAGTGGAATGTGCATTCTGAAGGGATTACTCAGTTATAACATTGTGTTTTGGAATAATACAAATAACCCTTCATTGCCAAAACGCCGGGCATTTTGAATATATTGTCGAGAATGGAATCCCAGCTTTCTCGCAAACCAGTGGTCATAAATCAAAGAATATATATTAGCAAAAATCCGGGAAATATCGACAGCAACGGAACATTTTTATTTCCAAGGAATAATTGTTAAACTTGAAGTGGTGACGCACCCCGGCTGATATTTTCAAGGAACTCCTGACGGGTAGCCAGGTTGGCGCGAAAAGCTCCATGCATGGCAGAAGTTGTCAGGCGGGCATTATGTTTCTGAACGCCACGCATACTCATGCAGAGATGCAATGCCTCGACAACCACCGCAACTCCCTGCGGGTGGAGCAAATCGCGGATAAAGTCAGCGATCTGACGTGTCATACGCTCCTGAACCTGCAGCCGGCGAGCATAAAGATCCACAATGCGCGGGATTTTTGATATACCAAGCACTTTACCATCCGGGATATATGCCACGTGAACGCGCCCCATGAAGGGCAATAAATGATGCTCACATAAGCTGTAAAATTCGATGTCGCGAACGAGGACCATCTCGTCGTATTTGACTTCAAACAGAGCCTCATTTACGACCGCGACCGGGTCCGTCTGATAGCCGGATAACAGCTCTGCATACATGCGGGCTATCCGCTCGGGTGTGCGTTTCAAACCATCCCGCTCCGGGTTTTCCCCGACGGCCTGCAAGATTATTCTGACTGCTGCCTGAATTTCCTTCATGTCGATCTTGCTTTTTGCTGCCAACTCATCGGCAGTATTGTCGTCAAAATCAATATATTCCATAGGGTTCTTTCAAGAAAACTGGCCCGGAAATCTTCCGAGCCAGAATGATTGGTCCGCGAAAATCAGCCGATCTTGGGCTCGATCAGCCCGTATGTTCCATCGCGACGATGGTAAAGAACGTTGATCGAATTTGTATCAACATTGAAAAAGATAAAAAAGTTGTCATGACCGAGCAATTTCATCTGTTCCAACGCCTCCGCTTCGTTCATCGGGATCAGGTCAAAGGTTTTATGACGGGCGATAACCGGGGCTTCCTCCTCAACTGCCTCAACGGGAACGGGAAGCGGTACAACTTCGGAGGCAGAGCGACCATCTCCACGACCTCGAGTATGTCTGCCCTTGTAGCGATCAAGTTGGCGCTGGATTTTGTCTATAGCCGTATCAATTGCAGCTGTGATGTCGTCCCCACGCTCCTCGACACGCACAAACCCGCCTTTTACTCGTACAGTGATTTGAGCAACGTTTCGATCAGAGGCACTGCGTGCCGACTTGATGTATGTGAGATCCACTCTAACGTGCTCGACCTCATTTAAATAATGATCCAACTTGGATGCCTTCTTGGTGACGTACTCTTTCAAGTTTTCCGCCAATTCCATGTTCCTGGCAAACAATTCAACTTCAACTGTCATAGTTCCTCCTTTAAAATATTGGGGTTAAAACTTAAGCAATATTTAAACCATGATGAGCTAATGCACGGGCAAGTGTCAATGCATACACCTCTTTTGCGCCTGCATCCATTAATGCGGCAGCGCATGACGAAAGAGTGGCTCCCGTAGTGGCAACATCATCCATGAGCAGGACTTTGTGCTCATTAACAAGGGCGGGATCCCCCCGGAAAGCGCCCAAGACATTTTCCTTTCGCTCGATAATGGACAATCCGACCTGGGTTCGAGTTTCACGAGTGCGAACCAGGGCTTTAGGTCTGTACCGCCAACTGTTAATCAACGCCAGGGGCATTGCCACCAATCCGACCTGATTATAGCCGCGATCTTTTATCCGTTCCTTACCCAAGGGGACCGGGACGACCAGGTCGACGTTCCATCCCAACGTGCCTACATATTCAGCCAGGTTTTTTGCCAACGCCTCACCCAGTGCCATATTTTGGCGATACTTTAGTTTATGCAGCGCATTACGGATTGGTCCTTCAAAGACCAACCACGAACGGAGCATGGTGTATTGGGGTGGGGACAGTTTACATGCGGAGCATTGACCAGGATGAATAATGGGTACACCACAGGTCCGACAAACAGGTTCAGGAATGGTCCGAACCTGTTCTTGGCAATCCGGACACCAGCGGTTCCCTGCCTGATTACATCCCCCACATAGCGGAGGAAACAGCCAGTCCAGACCAGCCCACATCCACTGGATTAACCAATATTTCAAATACCCGTCCAGTCGGAAGATTTAAATAAAGTATTTCAATGAACCATAAAGCCGGAAGCCGGCAGGGGTGAGCAAAACGATCATCAGCGCCGGGAAAATAAAGAGACCCATGGGGAAAATCATTTTAATTGGGGCTTTATGGGCTTCTTCTTCTGCATGCTGACGACGTTTGATCCGCATCTGGTCGGACTGAATGCGCAGCACCTTTGCCATGCTTACCCCCAGCATTTCAGATTGAATGACTGCGGCGACAAAGCTGGTCATTTCAGCCAAACCCAATCGATCAGACATGTCTCTTAAAGCATCCCGGCGTAATTTTCCCAGCTGGATCTCCCGAATGACACGCCCAAAAGCGAGGGATAACTCATTGTCCCATTTTTCGTTTACCTTGGACATGGCGGCATCAAATCCCAGACCCGCTTCAACACAAATGGTTAACAAATCGAGGGCATCGGGCATCGCTTTCCGAACACCCTTCTGCCGTCCATTAAATCTTGGATCTGACCCACAAATCCGGGAAGAAATACCCCAGGACAGTAAAAGCCAAAACGATCAACAATTTTACGGGGAGCGTAAAAGTTTGCGAAAAAAGTGAGAGCAGGAAAACCATTCCACCAAACAACCCGGCAGAAACAAAATGCAAGACCATGAAAGTGGATGCATCCATCCGGCCCGGGTTCCCGGCCAGTTCCAGCCTGACGCGCGTCTGTTCGACGACATGCTGAGGGGTAAAGCGGGACGACATCTCACCCAGGCGACGCATGACGGGCATAACCACGCGTTCAGAAAAAGGCTGGGCCAATTCCAATTCCTCGAGTGAAACCGCTTCCCCGCGCTGACTATATTCAGCCAGGCGCTCAGCCAGGGGATCCGTTTCCTGGGATCTCGATTTTTTGACACCAGCCACGACCAGGATTATCGCGCCGGTAATCACCCCGATGATTACCACGATAATAATAATTGTTGTAAGCATGTTACACCTCTACATTGGCAATACGGGTCATTACGAAATATCCGACGGCAATTAACATCCCTGCCCCTCCCAGGGCAATGCCGCCACACAAAAGATTATCCTTATTAAAGAATTCCATTACATAACTGCGATTTAAAAACCACAAGATACATAAGAGACCGATAGGCATTAAAGCCAGTGCGCGACCTGAATACATGGCTTGCGCCGTAAGAGCCCGAATATCCCCCTTGATGCGAACACGCTCACGGATCGTGTACGATATCACATCCATGATTTCAGCCAGGTTACCACCGACTTCCCTCTGCACATTAATGGCAGTCACCAAAAAATCAAGGTCCTGGCTGGGGATACGGCGAAGTAAGTTGGCAAGAGCCTTCTCCATGGGAATGCCCAATTGCATTTCCTGTACCACCCGCCTGAATTCATCGCATATTGGAGGGGGCAACTCCTTACTCACGGCTTCCATCGCTTGAAGCGTGGAATAGCCTGCCCGAAGACCATTTACCATTAAATTCAACATATCGGGCAGTTGATCGTTAAAACGGGTCAGTCGTTTCGACTGCTGGTTTTTTACATACATGCGGGGCAGCAATGCGCCTATCCCTGCTCCGATAACCGCTGAAATAATAATCCTGCCACCCAATAAAAAGGCAATCAATGCCCCGCCGATAACTGCAATGACATACAATGCCATGTATTCGCCAGGTTTAAATTTCAAATCGGCACGGGCCAGTTCGCGGGACATGCGCTCGCCGAAGGATGATTTTTCGACACGTTTGTTTACCCAGTCGGTGAGAGCACCCTTGGATTCCTTGTCTTCCGCTTTTTTGTCTTCTTCCAAATACTTGTTAATGCGGTCATCCATGGAGGTTTTATCACCGGTGGCTGAAACTACCAATCCAACAACCAGCAAAACCAACGCAAGGACGCCGCCGCCAATAAGCAAAGTCGTAGTCATTTATCACCTATCCGTAAATCAATCCGGCTCCCGTTACTAGTAACGCTGCCTGCTACCAACGCCAAAGATCGAAGGAGGCAAGTGAATGCCCGCGGCCTCAATCTTTTCCATAAATTTCGGTCGGAGACCAGTGGGACGCATATGTCCCAGAACTTTACCATTCTCCAGGCCGGTCTGTTCGAAAACAAACAAATCAGTTGTGGTGATGACATCTCCTTCCATACCACTTACTTCGGTTACAAATGTTACCTTGCGCGAGCCATCCCGCATACGCTCCTGGTGAACAATCAAATCTATAGCTGATGAAACCTGTTCACGAATGGCTCGAACCGGCAGTTCCATGCCAGCCATCATGGTCATAGTTTCGAGACGAGCCAGAGAATCACGCGGCGAGTTTGAGTGCAACGTGGTCATCGAGCCATCATGACCGGTATTCATGGCCTGAAGCATATCCAGCGCGGCGTCATCGCGGATTTCTCCAACGATGATCCGGTCTGGACGCATGCGCAGGGCGTTGACAACCAGGTTTCGGATGGTTATTTCGCCACGACCTTCGATATTTGCAGGGCGGGACTCAAGGGTCACCACGTGCTCCTGGCGGAGTTGCAATTCGGCTGCGTTTTCTATGGTAAGGATGCGTTCGTCGCTTGGAATGAAACTGGAAAGGATATTGAGCAGTGTGGTCTTGCCGGAACCGGTACCACCTGAAATAACAATGTTAATTCGGGCTTCAACACATGCTTTAAGAAATTGCAGCGATTCCGGAGTTATGGTGCCGAACTGCACCAACTGCTCAAGAGTAATCGGTATTTTTGAAAATTTACGGATGGTCAGGGTGGGACCGACCAGGGAAATGGGAGGAATAACCGCATTCACACGGGAACCATCCGCCAGTCTTGCATCCACGTATGGGCTGGATTTATCGATACGCCTGCCCAAGGGTGCCACAATACGGTCGATTATGCGCATGACATGGTCATTACTTTCAAATGTTACCGGAACACGATGGATCTTCCCTTTACGCTCGATATAGATATTCTTTGCCCCATTAACCATTACTTCCGTGATAGTCTCGTCCTCAAGCAGAGTTTGCAGGGGACCAAGCCCCAGAATTTCCGCCGTAATTTGTTCAAACAAGCGAGCGCGTTCGGGCCTTGAAAGGACGATATTTTCTTCACTCAGGATTTGTTCAAATAACCCCTGGATGGTCTTGCGAACATCTTCTGTCTTGGTGATATCCATCGAAGGATCCAGCTCTGCCAGCAGCCGGTTTTGAACACGCGTTTTTAGATCAAAATATGTGCCTGCCTGGGGGGTGGCACTGGGAGCGCTCACGCGGCGTGCCTGCAGTGACGAAAGCCGGGATTGATCTGCAGCAGGAGCCTGAGGGGCGCCAGGCAATTGTTCGGAGGGTTTCCCCTGCCCTTGTTCAATACGTTTAAGTAAAGACATTCTACCTCCTCATCGATATTTACCGTTTAGCCATTGCCTCAGATTCTTCCATTTCACGTTTGACCAGTTTGGCTCGCAGGGCTTCGACCAGGGTATAAATCCCCTTGGAAGCCGGTTGAGCCTTATTATCAAGCATAAATGGTACTCCTCGATTAGCCGCAGGTATCACCGTGCGCTCATCGAGAGGAATTACTGCGACCACCTGTTGTTTCAAATTCTCGCCAACTTTCTCCGGAGAAATGGCAATGCGTTTATCGAACTTATTCATTACAAACGCGATTTTGTCCGCCGGAATATTCAATGTCAGCAGCAAGTCCAGGAATAATCGATTATTCTTGATCGAAGGGATGTCTTGAGTGGCAATCAAAACTATGGCATCTGCAACATCGAGAATGGACAAGGTCACATCCGTAAGATATGCACTGCTATCCACTATTATGTAAGCATAGAGTTGACGTAAATAGCGCAGCAATTTCGAGAATTGGTCTGCATTTATCTTTTCAGCATTCTCGGGACGTGAAGGGGATGCCAGCACATGCACGCCCGTGGCTGCATTCTTAATCATGACACTGTCCACAATTTCAGGATCAAGTTCATCAACCCGCGGGGCAAGGTCGATAATTGTATTTTTTCCCTGCTCGTTCAGGAAGATGGCAACATCCCCAAATTGAAGGTTTGCGTCAACGATCAAAACGCGTGTTTCCTCGTTTTGCAAAGCAACCGCCATGTTTACTGCAATCGTCGTGCAGCCTGTACCTCCCTTGGGACTATAAACCAGGACGATTTTTCCGCGAGTGGTCAACGTGGTGGTTGTGGCACGATTAGGGCTGCCTTGGGCAACAACATAAACCTGGGTGGATTTGGCGCGTTCTTCACGGGCCATTTTTCCCGCGCGACGGATGGCAGCAACGAGCTCATCCGGCATCGGTGGTTTGGTGAGAAAATCGCGGGCTCCCACCAGCATGGCGCGCCGCATATAATTTTGATCCCCCTGAACAGAAAGGATCACCACCTGTATTGCAGGCATTTTCTGCCGAATCGCTTCCGTTGCCGCGATCCCATCCATGTCAGGCATATTGATGTCCATTAAGACAACATCAGGGTTAGCCTCCTGGCACAATTGGATTGCTTCGCGGCCAGTTCGAGCGGCAGCAACAACATCGATATCCGACTCGAACTGCAATAACTTACGCACGTTTTCGCGTGTTTCGGCAACGTCATCCACGATAAGGACGCGAAATTTTTCACCTTCAACCATCAGTCTTCACCATAAACAGTATTGGGGTATTCAAATATTTCTCTATGGCGCTGGCGTCGCGTCGCCCTGGATTTTAATATCCGGCAAGGCATCCAGGCGAGGCTGGAGAGCATATGGCAACTTGGCAGGCACCGGAATATTATATTGGGTCAAAAGGTATTCCAGCATGGCAGCGTTGGTTTTTACCGCTGGGCCAGTGTCGTTTGGATTTCGAAGGGTCAAGGTGATTTTGGCTCCGCTGTAAATCAGGTATACCAATGTATTCGCATCATCCGGAGAAACCATCAGGGTTGCGACATCAGGGATTGGGACTATAACGGGGGCTTGCGATCCGCCGGGGGCAGGTGTGGCAGTAGGTGCCGCACCAGTTAATACCGTGGTTCCGGTGCCCGGTGCCAGGAAAGAGCCCACATGCAAGACCTGCACGTTTTGCATGATCATTTGCGTCACCATGCGTGGGCGTTGTCCTTCGGAGGGAACAAGGTATAAGGGTTGGTTAAGAGTTTCATCCAATTGCGTGGTTCCCACTCTCGATCCTTCCCCACCCGAAGATATTACTGCGGTAAGGAGGGTCCCATTTTGTGTGGCACCTGGAGACATTACACTAGCCGTGTAGTTTGGCAGGATACTCTGATTTGTTGGATCCACATCCACGAGCAGCATGGTAACAATAACATTAACATAATCACCATCGCTAATTCCATATGCAACGGATCCAAGACCTTTTAATGGTACCGCGACAGCGGTCAAGCCCTGGGGGATAACCGGAGCCCACGAAGAGCCGGGCAAGTTGGCTCCAGGAGTTGATGAAACCATCGAATCGGTAATCACAACTCCCTGGGTTAATGCATACTTGGCGTACATATTTACGAGGTCGGCTTTGTTGACAAATTCACCCTGAACCAGGTCAGTTTGATTGATCTGTATGGAACTTAACATCTCTTCAGTAATCAGGGTTCCAGGCGGAATATTTTGACCAGCGGTAATAATTCCGATTGCATTAATTTGCGGTGTTGTCTGTGATACTGGAGGTTGTGTAGTTGCGGGGATGCGATGCATATATAAATACGCTCCCCCGGCAGCCACTGCAATAATAATTATCAAGGCCAAATAAATGAAAACACGTCCACGCTTCATGGTATTCTCCTTCCGACCCGGGTTGATATAAGCATTATACAGTAAAAATCCATGCTTAATAATTGCACCAACATAATTGTGAAGTGGGAAAGCGGGGGATTTTTTATCGCAATTTCCAAATTTAAATTATCGAAATACGGAATTTAGCAATTTATAGATGCGTTAGGAAATATCCTCTTCAGGCTGCAAGCCTCGCACCACGTCATCCATAGTCCCACCCTCTTTTCTCATTCCAGGCGCAGGTACCCCGCAGTAGGGGCAAATATTCCAGGGCAGTTCCATCAGGCGCCCGCAAGAGTGGCAGGGTTTTCGCAATTTGGTCTGACAGGTTGGGCATACCATCCAGTCATCCTTAATGCGCCGTTCGCATCCGGGGCACACCGACTGGTCTTCAATGGACTGCAAAAGGGCTTCCTCTTCCAAAGTTTGCTGATATTCCTCTTCCAGGGTGCGTGACGGACGCAGAACAAGGTAGACAAGCACGCCGGGCAGATTAAGCAATGCCACCAGGGCAGGCGCAAGAAAGTGAACCAGGCGATCACGATGACGAGCACGGATATCTCGAAAAGTCCAAACTATAAGGGCCACCCACAATGCAACAATAAAAGCTCCCGTGAAACCTGTCAGCACCAGTGTAAAACCGCTTAGAAATGTAGGGTCAAAACGCATGGTACCTCCGGACGCAATAATCCCAAGAATTCATTTATAAATAATATTTCGATGTTAAATTCATATTCGCACATTTGCTTGATTCCCACTGATCCGCAACGATCCGGAATAAGTGACCCAACTTTGATGGGTGGTAATTTACCGGGTAATAATGAACGATAAAAGGATAAAAGTAGGAAAGCTGACGATTATTATATATTAATTATACCCATAAAAAAGAAATAGGGTTTTAAGAATGCCAATGGACGAATGGAAATGAGAAAAACCCGGTTGGTGAAACAACCGGGTTTTGGTTGGGTTATTTTGTATGGGACAAAATCCCTAGATTCCCGTATCCTGATCCTTGGCTCCGTAACCCGGACCAGATTTGAAGAAATCATAATTGGGCTGAATATCGTCCCGCAAGTTTACAACTTCACCTGCAGCCAACTGTTTTACAGTCTCTATGGCGATGTGCGTGCCAAGGTGGTTGGTGCCCTCAAAATGACCGGTCAGACCCACCTTGCTGATATATTCCCCTCCCTTGGCGGTATATGCTCCCGGAACTTCATCTTCCGGGAAGATGGCTGCGTATGGGCATTCCGGGATGCAGGCTCCGCAATCTATGCAGGTATCCGGATCAATATACATCCAGGGAAATTTTTCAACCGGCTCTCCGGGGATTATACATTCCACCGGACATACTTCAATACACCCACGATCGCGCAAGCACAAGCTTGTAATAATATGCGTCATTTGGTTTCTCCTTTTGGAAAGTTATTTTCCAGATACGCATATTATAACGAAGCTGGTAAATTTGTGCAATATTATGCCCGGACATAAGCCCGGGCGCATAGATTTATTAACCCATGGCAATTATTTTGATGAATATCGACGTGCAACCTCGGGCCAATTGACCACGTTCCACCAATTGGTAAGATATTCCGCCCGCCGGTTCTGATATTTTAAATAATATGCATGTTCCCATACATCCACCCCCAGGAGTGGGACCATCCCGTCGGAAATGGGAGTATCCTGGTTGGCTGTCGACATGACTGCAAGCCCACTGCCCTTCCTGACAAGCCACGCCCAACCGGATCCAAACCGACCAGTGGCAGCTTTCTCGAATTCTGTTTTGAAATTGGCAAATGAACTAAAAGTGCTATTAATCGCCTTCGCCAGGTCACCCTGAGGTTCCCCACCTGCTTTGGGAGCCATAACCTGCCAGAAAAAGTCGTGGTTCCACGTTCCCCCGCCATGGTTACGAACTGCGGTCCGGATGTCTTCCGGGACGGCATTCAGGTCCATCAGCAGGGCTTCGACAGATTTGCCGGCAAGCTCTGGATGCTTTTCGATGGCAGCATTCAGGTTCGTGACATAGGCAGCATGATGTTTGTCATGGTGTATCTGCATTGTCAGCGTATCAATGTATGGCTCCAATGCATCGTAAGCATATGGGAGGGGATTAAGTTGAAATGACATTTTGTTTTCTCCTTATCAGGTTTGCTATTATATATAGATAAAAACTGTCTATATTGTACTTTTTATTTCTTTCGGTCAAGCGTGGGACTGGAGTTCTTACAAATTGCTAATACAAAAATACACAAGCGGTATACTTGGTAGATTATGAGTGAATTCCAGGCACCGAGACGAACCACACTGACCCTGGCCTTACTGGCGAGGGGTGGCGATCGTCTCCACAGCTGCTATTTTTATCCGTTTCGCCCAGCAGGAAGGTTCGCCATCCATCGTCATTGCCGCGGCGCGACTGACGATTGCCAGCCTGGTGCTGGCTCCCCTGGCACTGACCCGTTACCGGGCGGATTTGCAGCGGTTGACCCGGCAGGAATGGGCTTTGGCACTGCTCTCGGGTTTTTTCCTGGCACTGCACTTTGGCAGCTGGATCTCATCCTTGGCGTTTACAGTCCGTTGCGAGCTCGGTCGTGCTGGTTTCAACCACGCCGTTGTGGGTGGCAATCCTTGCCCCACTGGTGCTGCATGAGAGGATTGGGTTGGCTGCCGGGATGGGATTAATCCTGGCTTTGGCTGGTGGAACGGTTGTTGGACTTAGCGATACATGCAGCTGGCAATCGGGAGCATTATCCTGCCCACCGCTCCAATCCTTTTTTGCCGGGAAAGCCGCCCTGGGTGATTTCCTTTCTTTAATAGGCGCCTGGATGGCAGCAGGATATATCCTGGCAGGGCGGAAGCTGCGGGCAAAAATGGAGTTAATCCCATATATTTTTATCGTGTACGGGATGGCTTCAATCGTCTTGATTGGCATCATGCTGGGATTGGGGGAAAGCCCGGTCGGTCTACCCCCTATTGGCTTACCTTTGGTTCATTCTCCTGGCATTGTTACCCCAATTGCTCGGACATTCGACTTTTAATTGGGCATTAAAATACCTGCCCGCTTCGTTTGTCTCCATTGCCCTGCTTGGGGAGCCAGTCGGTTCGACCGTGCTCGCATATTTTATCTTCCAGGAAGCAGCCCGGGTGGGCAAAAATCGGGGGAGCAGTTTTGATCCTGGTTGGAATTTGGATGGCATCCAGGGGAAATAAGAATTAGCGATACATTTACATTTAAAGATAGCGAAAACCACCCTTGGAAAAATCGGGTGGTTTTATTTATCCAATTTCAACGATCTCGGATGAATAAATTTTAAATTTGTTCGCCTTTGAACTGACTCAAGTAAAGGTGATGGTAGAACCCGCGCTGATCCAGCAATTGGCGGTGGGTGCCCTTCTCGACAATCTCACCATTTTTAATTACAAGCAGCAGGTTGGCATCCTGGATGGTGCTTAACCGGTGCGCGATGACAAAACTGGTGCGACCTTTCATTAATCGCAATAGGGCTTCCTGGATGCGGACCTCAGTCCGGGTATCCACGCTGCTGGTGGCTTCATCCAATATCAGGATGGAGGGATCAGCCAGGATGGCACGGGCAATGGATAACATTTGTCGCTGACCCTGGCTCAGGTTGCTGGCACGTTCAGAAAGCATGGTCTGATAGCCTTGCGGCAATTTCCGGATGAAAAGGTCTGCATCCGCCATCCTGGCAGCATCGATGACTTCCTCATCAGTGGCCTCCAACCGACCATAACGGATATTATCCATCACCGTGGCTGAAAACAAGAAAGTATCCTGAAGCACCAATCCCAACTGCTGGCGCAAGTCATCTTTCTGTATCTGTCGGATATCTTTGCCGTCGATGCAGATTTGCCCGGCATCGATTTCGTAGAAACGAGTGAGCAAATTTACCAAGGTTGTTTTTCCAGCCCCGGTCGGACCAACCAGGGCGACAATCTCGCCCGGTTTCGCTTCCAGAGTCAGGTTCTTGATGATCGGCTTTTCCGGGTCATAACTGAACTGGACATTTTCAAATGTAACATGTCCTTTAACTCGATCCAGGGCGGCAGCCTCGGGAGCATCATCGATTTCAGATTGGGTGTCAATCACTTCGAAAACACGCTCCGCACCTGCCAATGCCCCCTGGATGGCGTTATAAATAGTCGATAATTGCTGCAGCGGGTTGACAAAAGCACGTCCATAACTAATGAATGCTGCAATCGTCCCAATGGTTACCAACCCTTTGAGCGCCAAATACCCGCCCAGCCCGGCGATGGTGATCACGAATAAATTCCCAAGCTGGTTGGATAAGCGGCATCAACAGAAGGGCATACGTGTTGGCGTAAATTGCCGCATTATAAACATCCTGGTTGCTCTTCCGGAAATGCTTCGATCACAGAATCGTTGCGGCGGAAAGCCTTGATGACGCGCTGACCGCTGATCGCCTCTTCGGTGACGCTGGTCATTTCACCAAGGTTTTTCTGCAGCTCGCGGAAACCCTTGCGGGTATATCTGGCAACGAATTGGGTAAACCAGAACATCAAGCGGCACCACCGCCAGGGCTGCCAGGGTCAGCCAAACATCCATAATGAACATTGCGATCAGGATGCCAACCATCGACAGGACACTGGCCACCAGAGAGACCACATTTTGAGAAACAGCCTGGTTGATGGCGTCAATATCATTGGTCAGGCGGCTCATTAATTCACCGGCAGTGTTCGTGTCGAAGAATTTTATCGAAAGCGTCTGCAAATGCCCAAACAGGTCGTGTCGCAAACCCTTGAGCGCTTTCTGGGAAACACTCGCCATGATCCAGCCCGAGGCGGCATTGCACAGGTTTCCCAAGGATATATACGACAAGCATCCACAAGGCAATCAGTCGCCAGCCCGGAGATCTTTTTGACCGCTATAAATTTATCGATCGCCTGACCCATCAGGTAAGGACCGACCAGGGCCAGCACGGTGGAAGCCAGGATAAATCTCAAAAACGAGGACAAGATAAGTGCATATGGTTTTAGATAAGCCACGAGACGAACCAGGGCGCGGCGCGGGTTGCGCGCTTTCTCGATCTTGCCGGGTCGACCCGGACCACCGCGCATCATCTGGGAGCGGATCTCACTGGCATTCGGTTGGGTAGTGGGCTGCTCTGCCATGGCTATGCTCCGTTGACCCCGTTCCCCAACTGGGAAGCGAATATTTCCTGGTAAATCGGACTTGATTTGCAGGAATTCGCGGTGGGTGCCTTCGGCAGCGATCTGACCCTTGTCGATCACCACGATCTTATCCGCCTTCAATACTGTGCTTATGCGCTGTGCAACCACGAAACTTGTCCGGTCTTTCATAACTTCATCCAAAGCAGATTGGATCTTCGTCTCGGTCTCCACATCCACAGAACTGGTGCTGTCATCCAAAATCAAAATGGAAGGATTGGTCAGGAGCGCACGGGCAATTGCAATACGCTGCTTTTGCCCACCAGAAAGGTTGGTGCCACGCTCCTCCACATGAGTATCGTATCCTTCGGGTAACTGCAGTATGAACTCATGAGCCTGGGCTGCTTTTGCTCCGGCTATTACAGCCTCATCGTTTGCATCGGGGCGACCGTAGCGAATATTATCCCTGACCGTCCCGGAAAAAAGTACTGTTTCCTGGGGAACAATCCCAATTTGAGATAAAAGTGAATCTTGCCGAATTTTGCGGATGTCAATCCCATCAATCAGGATCCGTCCTTCACATGTATCGTAAAATCGCGGTATCAGGTTTATCAGAGTGGATTTTCCTGACCCCGTGGCGCCCAGGATAGCCACCCTTTGTCCCGGTTCAACGATCAGGTTAATGCCTTGCAGGACTGACCCGTCCGTTGAACCGTTGTAATGGAAACAAACATTCTCAAAAGTGACACTGGGGGCGGTATGAAGCTGGCAAGGCGATGGCATCCGGGGCATCCTGGACCTCGGTCTGGGCATCCAAAACCTCGTTAACACGGACTGCGGAAGCAATTGCAGCCGCCCAAATATTCGCAAGGTTAACCAGGTTCATCAGCGGAACAATGGTGGTCTGCAGATAGTTGACAAAAGCAACCATCTGCCCCGTAGACAGGTTGCCAACACGGATGGACTGCAATCCCCCGGACCATACAACTATCACAACGCCAATGTTCAATGCCATGGTCAAAATCGGGCTTAAGATCGATAAAAGCTGGGTCACCCGTATATTGCGCTCTGTGAAATCCTCATTGGCTTTCTCGAAACGCATCCCTTCATACCGGGCCCGGACAAAAGCCTTGACCACGCGTACCCCTGCAATATTCTCCTGAAGGACGGTATTCAATTTGTCGAGTTTCTGCTGCATCGATAAAAACATCGGTCCCATCTTTATACTGAAGACCGCGATTATGGCAGAGGTAATGATCAGGAGAGGCAGCATGATAAGCGCCAACTGGGGCGCGGTATTGAACATCAGGATGATGCTGCCGATCATTAATAATGGAGCGCGTGTGCCTATGCGCAAAGATATCTGAAACAGGCGCTGCACAACCCCCGAGTCGTTGGAAAGTCGAACCATCAAATTTCCGGTCTTCAACCGGTCAAGGTTACCGAAGGATAGGGATTGGATCTTAAGGAAGATCGCCTCGCGCATGTCACGACCCACCCCTTCGCTGACCCGGACTGAGTAGTTATTGTTTCCAATGGCAAAGATAGTGTCAAGCACGGATATGCCCAGCATGATGAAGAATGTGCTGATGACCACCTGCATATTCTGCGCATTGATACCCTGGTCGATGACACGCTGGACCAGGCGTGGAATAGCAAGATCCATGGCAACCACTGCAGTCAGAAGTACCAATGAAATGACCGAGAGTTTCCAGTAAGGTTTTAGAAAACGGAAGAGTTTAGCTACTTGTTTCATAATTTATAGAATTTTTTTAACAGAGTCCATTGAGATAGTGAACGCCTGGATTTCGTCGTCGCTTAGATCTGTGAACTTTTCAATCATCCACTGGCGGGTATTCCCGAATATTTCATCCAGCAAGGTGTTCCCATCAGCAGTAAGGTCCAGTTTAATATGGCGGCGATCCTGGATATCGGTGGTGCGGAAAATTAATCCACGGGAAACCAGCAGGTCAACACTTTGGCTGACCGCCGGACGGCTTATATCCCGAACTTCTGCCAGTTCGCTTACCGAGTTGCGCCCCCTGCGAATGTGGCGAAGAATGTGAAATTGATCCACGCTGATGCCAAATTGCTCCACTGCCACCTGGCGAATATGAGCCTGGATCATCCTCCAAAGTGGAGGACACGTTTCCCAGAAAACATCCACTGCACGTTTGAGCAATTCTGATGAACGAACCGTTGATTCCATTTTTCCATCCTGCCGGGAGTATGGTTAACATTGTTAATGATTAATTATCGAAACTATTTTATTTTGGAATGGAAAATTTGTCAATCCCATAAAGCAAAAACTTACTTGAAATAATCGGAATCAAATATTATGAAGATTTGTTTGGACCATGTATTCTCCCCCCCCACTAACTTACACAGCGCATTTACTGGAAATGTATTAAGCTGAGGCACCCGAATAGCGGCGGAGACCGAGCCGCCAAACCAGGCGGGCAATTGCAAACAGAACAATTGCCAGCCCTATCGCGCCTAGCAGGGTGGATCCACCCAAACGCCCGGTCAATGCCTCGGCAGGGACGGTGGTGGCAAAAGCAACCGGGACGATAAACGTGAGGGCGAAGCGCAGCCAACCTGGATATAAGCTGACAGGCCAGCGCCCAGCCTGGTACATACTTTGGAAAATCTCGAGCAGGTTTTCAACCCGGACCAGCCAGAAGGAGAGGCTGGCGAGGATCAACCAAAAACTGTAAACAATCACAGCGCCAGCCAGCAGCATGCCGATGAATTGAGCCGCCTCTCCCAACCCAATAGTTTTGCCCAGGAGGATGAGTGCCGTAATTAAAACTCCCATGCCCATCAGAAGGTCCAGCAGGCTCCAGATTGCCACCCGCTGGATGCTGACCAACAACTGTGCATCCTCTGGTTTGGTCAGGGTAAAATCCAAGGTTCCATCCCTGACCGAATCGATCAGTGCCGCCATTCCCGGCTGGATCACGAGGCTGATGATTCCCCCCACCAGGAAATAGACGCCGACCAACGCCAGCATTTCATCGGGATGCCAGCCTCCCAGGGATTGGGTATAAGAAAATATAACCGCCAAGCCAGCCAGTGAAGTACCCAGCTCTAGCACGGATTGAAATAGTTGGACGAAAAAATTCACCCGGTAGGCGGTCTCATTGAGGACACTGACCCTGAAGAAGACGTAGATCAGTCGCAGGGTATTCATGCTCCCACCGCCGAATAGACTTTCACCCCTGCCCGCCACACCACCCGGATCAATACCAGGCTGACTACAACCCAGGCAGCCTGGGCTCGCCAGCCCCAATAAAGCCTGGGTTGGGGTGAGGCGGCCGAGGACAAGCTCAACCGGGAACCCAAGCATCCAGCGGAAGGGCAGTACATCTGCTACGATCTGCAGCCATGACGGGAATAGGGTCAGGGGAGCGATTTGCCCTGCCAGGAACAGCATCAGAATAAAGTACACCTGGTTTATGGCATTCACCCGTGTGGTCCAAAAGGCTGACAACGCCACTGTCCATTCAAGGAGAAAACGAACCAGGAATGCCAATATCAAGGCAGGAATGAATGCAAGCCCGGACCACCAGTTGAACGCAGCCGCCGGATGAAAGAGCAACGCCAGCCCCCCCGCCACGACCATCAGGATCGGCAGGGTAATAACCTTGGAAGAAAGGTTATCGGCAATATCCGAATGGATGGGATGGACCGGCTTGAGCAACGCAAACGATAAGGAGCCCTGGCGCACCCGGTATTCATATTCCCACATGATCCAGGTATACGTGAACTGGTTGACCAACATCAAGGCCAGGTAATAAGCAGCAAAACCCTGGGCAGTATACCCTCCAACCGAACCACCACTGCTGTTGGATACTGTCGACCACACGATCAAATATACCAGGGGTTCAAGCACCTGGGAGATCATCCAGATGAACAGCGAGGCACGGTACTGGACCATGCTGGCGAAGGTGGTCTTAAACTGTTGAGCATACAAACGCCACAAGGCGCGGATTTCGTGCATAATGCTTATGTGCTTTCCTGGGTGAAAACCCGGTCAATGACCTCTTCGATCGGAGGATCTTCCACCAGCAGGTCGATCACAGGCAGGTCTGCGAGCAGGCGCTCGGTTACGCGTGCAGTCTGCTCTTTAGGTACCCGCAAAGTAAAACGCCCATCCGCACAATCCAGCAGCTCTCCGTAGGTGTGCAAATCAGCTTGGCAGTCCTCCAATTGCACAACAATGGTTTTATGGGCAGTGAATTGTTGAACAAGGCTGGAAAGATCGCCATCGAAAAGCAACCGACCGTGATGGATTACTATGACCCTTTTGCAAAGGGCAGCCACATCAGCCATATAATGGCTTGTCAATAACACAGTGGCACCATAGCGAGTATTGTACTCAGCAATAAAAGCGCGAATGCGCCGCTGCATGGTGACGTCCAGGCCGATGGTGGGTTCATCCAGGAAGACGACCTGGGGGCGATGCAGCAAGGCCGCGGCAATTTCACATTTCATGCGTTCCCCCAGCGACAGGTTGCGAACCGGTTTTTTAAGCAGGGGGCCTAAATCAAGCAATTCAGTCAACTCTTTCACTGTTCGCTGAAAATCTGCAGCCGGGAGTCGGTAAATAGCCCGATTAAGTTCGAAGGAATCGGCCGCAGGAATATCCCAAACCAACTGGTTGCGTTGACCCATTACCAGGGTGATCTGTCGTAAGAAAAGGTCGCTCACGTTTCCATGGAATCGGACCCAAGCACCGTCCCTTCACCCCCGGTGGGATGCAACAGCCCGGATAGCATTTTTAGCGTGGTCGTTTTACCGGCACCGTTCGGTCCCAGGAAACCAACGATCTCGCCCGGATACAAATCGAAGGTCAGGCCATCCACTGCCTTGACCTCCTGCATCCTGCGGTGGAACAATGATTTCAAGGCAGCACTCATCCCGGACTCGCGTTCGGGGACCCGGTAAGTTTTACATAACTCGTGAAGATGGATGACTGGTTCAGACATGATCATCCAATTCGGAGAGACCGCATGGAAACCGAGCCTCCCCATACTTTCTCAGCAAAGAAACTGACCGGTTCCCCCTTGTCTTGCGCTCCCAGGACATATAGCAAAGGTTTGAAATGTTCGGCAGAATTGATCGAAAGTGCGGCCTCGCGACCCTGCTTGTTGTATTGGATGATCGATTTGTGGTTTTCGGCGAGTATCCATTGTTTAACCTGGCTGTCGAATGCAACCGCCCAGTCATACGCAATATCTTCAAAGACGACCATGCGCAGGTTATGAACGATATTGCCGCTGCCTACGATCAAAATGCCTTCTTCGCGCAGGGGCTTGAGCAGTCCCCCAAGGTCGTAGTGAGCCTGGGCATTCTTTTCTACATCAAGGCTCAGTTGGAGGACTGGTACATCCGCATTGGGATACATGCGTGCCAAAACCGACCACGTTCCATGATCCAAACCCCATTTCATGTCGAGCGAAATTTTATCCTTACCGACCAGCTCGTTGATATGCCTGGCCAGGTCGGGACCCCCAGGTGCAGGGTAACTCTTTTTATATAATTCAGGGGGAAAACCGTAAAAATCATAAATTGTCCGAGGTTTTTCCATGGCAGTTACTTGCGTTCCAATGGACTCCCAATGGGCAGACACGCACAAAATGGCTTTTGGAATTGGCAGGGATTTCCCCATAGCTATCCAGGCACGGCTGAATTCGTTATCTTCAATGGCATTCATCGGGCTTCCGTGACCTACGAAAAGCAGAGGCATTCTATCCATATATTTCTCCTTCAATTTTCTTTCCTGAATGTCTCCAGGAGGTTTTTTCAATTCAATTCGAGGATCGTTTTTATATATTCAAGCAGGGCGTTCCGGGTATAGGTGTCGAGTGGAAGGTCAATTGCCTTCTCGGGGCTGATCCATATATAATCCTCGGCTTCGTCGTTTAATCGCACATCTTGGGATTCAGCCTGGCAAGCAAAGTCGAAAAATATGAAATGTCGCCGTTTCCAAAATGCCGGATCATAGATGAACTCCTGCCAGCATAGGAAATGCAGGTCATGGACATTCAGCCCGGTCTCCTCCATCGCTTCCCGGATGACCGTTTGCTCCAGGCGTTCGCCCAGCTCCACGTGACCACCGGGAACCACATAATGATCCGGCCATTTATGCGATTTCAGGAGAAGGATTTCCCCTTTTGGATTGAAGATCAAAATCCCGACTGTTGGTTCTGGAAATATTTGTGATGGCATTTGGGGTCTTTTTTAATTAAAGATGCTGGAAGTAAGATGAAACTAGATCCATTATATTTGTATTTGTATGGGTTTTGAGAATCCTAAAGAAATCTTTTCCCGTCGCAAGCTTTCCCAGACATCTGGGAAGCATAATCTTTAAGAAAGGCAAAGAAAGCCGGGTCACCAATTCTTATCCGCAGGGCTTCCAGGAATTGAGCGCCGCGCAAATAGACTGCGTTTGCATAGGTCCGAAAATTGATGCCGTCATAAATATCCGTATCCACCCATCCCGCCGGGGAAAACGACTCCACCCGGAAAAACCACCAGGTTGAAATTTGCGGATAGTTCTTTTCATAAAATAACTCTTCACTATAAGTTGCCAGTGCTTCATCCAGCCAGGGTTCCATCGCCTGGTCATTCCCCACCATGCCAAACCACCACTGGTGAGCCGTCTCATGGACGGCAATATCGACCAGGTTGTTGAGCCCGGTACCATCGTAGGAAGCGTAATAATCCTGGCTTAAGAAATACAGGCCGTCATATTCCATTCCATCAAAGAAAGGGGACTCGACAATACCAAGGCTTGAATGCGGGTATGGGCCAAAAATTTCACCGTATGTTTTTAACGCCTTATCAGTCGCATCCAAAACCGCGTTTGCAGGAATTTTGTCTTCAGCAAAATAATAACTGGTTATCGTCACGCCCGTGTTGGTGGTGGTAAGTGTTTTGTAGTCAGGGCTGGCTGAAAGCGCAAACGTGCGAACATTTTGCAGGGAATAGCGCCAACCCGCTGTGCTCAACTCTGCGGGGCTACTGGCAGCCAGTACAACGGGAGCGGCATGGTCCACTTGTGTCACTGTCACATTAAAATCCGCAACATCATATGCCAGGTGCTCCCCAACGTTGGCAGGTTGGTGCAGGATCCAACCGCCCGAATAGGGGACAATAAACGGGTACCAATCCACAAGATTTATCTGGCGGGAGTTAAAGCCGTATACGTGGTGGATATCTGCGGGAGGTAAATGGAGGTCATATTGAAGGGAAAGAGTTAGCCCCGCACCGGGATTTAACGGGGTTTCCAGGGGGACAAGCAGCTTGTCACCCGAGAGGTCCAGCTTTCCAGGATCCTGCCCATTCACAAGCAACCCTCCCAAAACGAATGAACCCTTCCATAAGTTCGGTTCCACTGCCAATACCAGGTCAGTAAGGATAACTCCGTTATTATTCTGATACAAAATGGTCTCATCCACTGCAAGGGAATGAGCAACATAGTCCAGCCTGGCGTCCAATGTATATAACGGATGGACGGAGCCAGGCTGGACAGACTGGGTTGGACCAGGAGAAATTGGAAAAGCGGGAGTAATACCCGATATTACTGGAAATGCGGCGTCGGGACTGGGGGTGTTTGTTGGGACCGGGGAGGATAAAACTGTTGGCACCCCGGATAATTGCCCCGACATACCGGTTCCCGTGCAGGAAGGAAGAAGGAAAATGAATGCCAGGGTAGGATAAATGTACCATCGCGGCATATTTACCTTTTTTTCCACAAAAGTCCCCGGCGAGGTTGGAAAATAAATACTAAAAGAAAAATTACCGTTGCAGTCAAAACTATTGCGGATCCAGAAACAATGTTCAAGTAATAGCTCAGGTACAATCCCACCAGGCTCGAAACAGCTCCGATGGCTGCCGAAACCAGCATCATGGGCCACAAACGGCGGGTAAGGAGATAGGACGTGGCTGCCGGGGTAACCAGCATGGCGGCTGCCAACCCCACCCCCACCGTCTGCAAAGAGACCACCACCGTCAGAGCCAACAGGACCAGCATGAAATTGCGGAGAAGTTCCGCAGGCAGGCGCAAGGTGGCTGCCAGGATCGGGTCGAAGGAAATAACCAGGAATTGCTTATAGAACAATCCGACAGATGCGAGCACCAATAGACCCAACCCGGCAGTCAACCATAAATCGCTTACGCTGACACCCAGGACATTGCCGAACAATATATGACTCAAGTCCACGGCATAAGTCTGGATGGAACTGATCAACGCCACTCCCAGCGAGAGGGCCGCTGCAAACAGGATGCCGATGGCAGTATCCTCTTTGACTACGCCGCCTTTCGAGAATAAACCGATACTGAGGGCAATGATCACTGCCGCGATAACCGCCCCCACCAGCAGGTTTCCATGTAATAGAAAAGCGATCGCCACTCCCGGCAGGATGGCGTGCGCCATCGCATCCCCCAGGAAAGCCATGCCTCGCAAAACAACGTAGGTGCCCATGACAGCGCAGATTACGCCGACCATCACCGAGGCCAACAGGCCGCGCACCATGAACTCATATTGGAGAGGCTGGAGCAGCCAGTTCAATTAACCTTCCCCTTTTGATCGAACTCGTTCTCTGCCGGACAACAATCGTCCACCAGGATTGTGCCGTCGGGCAATTTCAACATCTGCGGACCGAATGCCCTGGTCAAGTTTTCAGGTGAAAAGACTGATTTCGGATCGCCATAAGCGATCAACTGGTGGTTTAGAAGCAGGACCGAGTCAAACCGGCTGGCAGCCAGGTTCAGATCGTGGGTGGATATGAGAACGGTGACTTTTTTCTGGCGCAGATGGTCCAGCAGTGCCAGGGTTGCTTCCTGGGTGGTGGCGTCGACCCCAGTAAACGGTTCGTCCATCAGGAAGATGTGCGGTTCCTGGGCAAGCGCACGCGCCAGGAACACCCTCTGCTGCTGACCGCCCGACAGCTCACTGATGGAATTGTCGGCCATGTCAGCCATCCCCATCTGCTGGAGGCTGCTCCACGCCACTTCCCGGTCAATCTTCCTGGAGCGCTGCATCCACTTCTGGTGTCCAAACCTACCCATCAGAACCACGTCCTTGACCGTGACCGGAAAGTGCCAATCCACCTCTTCCCGTTGGGGAACGTAAGCCACGCAATCCAGGTGATGACCGAGCGGCAGGTTATGGATGAAGATTTTGCCTGAACGCAGCGGCAGGAGACCCACCAGGGCTTTAAACAAGGTGGATTTCCCGGCACCATTTGGTCCTACGACAGCGACGCGTGCTCCATGAGGAATTTGAAAAGTAACATCCAGCAGAACCGGTGTGCCGTCATAGGCAACAGAGATATTGTCAACATCCAGGCGGGCTGGCAATTCAGATATTTTTTCCATATTATTTTAATGCACCCAATATCACAGTCACATCAAGCTTGATCATATCGATATAGGTCGGTGCAGGTCCGGTCGGTCCGGAAATGCTTTCCACGTACAACCCGGTAATCACCTTGACACCGGTTTCAGAGGCGATTTGTTGAGCCAAGGTTTGATTTTCACCAATATCCAGGAAGATGGCGGGGGCACCACTGCTTCGAATTGTGTTGATCAACCCGGCAAGCTGTTGCGCTGAAGGAGATGCATCGGTGGTGACACTCGGGATAACCGCGCCGATGATCTTGAAGTCATAGGCGTTGGCAAAATAACCCAGGGCATCATGGTTGGTAACAAGCAGGCGTTTATCTACAGGAATTTGAGCGACCTGGGCTTTTACCCATTGGTCCAGGGACTGGAGTTTGGTAATGTATGCAGCGGCATTGGCAGTATACACATCCTTTCCGGCAGGATCTGCCAGGATGAGACCGTCTCGAATTTGGGTCACATAATTTATTGTATCCAGGGGGTTCATCCACATATGCGGGTCACCTTGAGGGTGAACGCCGGTTGGGTCAGGGTCTGGTGCAATACCATTCGTTGTAGTAATAATCTGGCGTTGACCACCGAGGCTGTCGAGCGTTTTTTGAAGCCAGGTTTCATACCCAAGCCCGTTAACTATCAGCACCGAAGCCTGGGCAAGCCTGGTGACATCCTGGGGCTTGGGCTGGTACTCATGCGGATCAACGGTCACCGGCAGCAGCGTAACGATTGAAATGCGGCTTCCAGCCACATTCTGGGCAATATCTCCGAGAAAAGTCTCGGTCGCCATAACGACTGGCAATCCAGACGTGGCGGCAGCAGGTTGACATGCTGACATGAACAGGCAGGCTACCAGCCCACTCCAGGTTAGAAATAGTTTGATGGATTTCATTTCGATCAATAGTTTAGAAAATTGAACACTTTATTCAAAGCGGATGAACCTTTAATATGTAAATCATCCTGCGATTTTTATAACCCGAGCTGGGAAAAACGGGTGTGGATGATCACTGACCCGATATTCAATAGCAGGATCGCGATCACGGTGAGTATTAGGAAAGGACGGGCTCGCTTTGGTTCAAGCCCGATCTTCCGGGCATTCGTACGCTGCTTCTTATCCATGGATAACCCGGTCGCAGCAGCGACCGGAACAGCTACACAGCATATACACATAATAGGCTTCCTATCGATCCGAAAGGCATGATTGACACAACCCGAAGACTTGCAGCCAATGGCTCTCAACCTGGAAACCGGTATTTTTAGAAACAACATTGAATAGAGGTTCCAATTGATCGCCTTCAAACAAAACCGCTTTACCGCAATGAGTACATATTATAAGATGCTGGTGACCGTCCCCCGACCGGATGAATGCCTGGCAACTTTTGGTCTGGTGGACACGCTGCACCAAGCCCAGGTCTTCAAGCTTTTCAAGAGTGCGGTATACACTTACCAACCCAAGCCCGGGGAAAGACTTGCGAGCTAAATCGTAAACTTCCACGGGCGTTAGCGCATGCGAACTTCCCACCATGGTCTCAACTACCGCCCTGCGGGGGGCAGTCAGGCGGCAGCCGCTTTTTTGTAATAATTCGAACCAATTACCTTCTGGACCAGCCATTTTATTCCTGTTGTTATTGATAATGATTTTCAATTGTAGTCACCCCCTAATTGTTTGTCAAGTTTAAACCAATTTACTCCGGGTTTTGGATATATACAAAACCTGGCAGCCGATCACTTTTGGATCTTTTCCTGCAGTCGTTTTTTTCGATGATCCAATTCGTCCATCCAGTGACGGTATTCATAGCGTGGCAGATCGCGCGATTTGACCAATTCTTCGGCTGCCATGGTCCATTTCATCGCTTCTCCATAATCACGGCGGGTATGTTCATAGTACTTGGCGAGTTCAATCAGGGCATAAACATGTCCCTGGGAGGCGGCCTTTTGCCATAAGGACACGGCTGCTTCGAGGTCACCTCGACGGCGCTGCAGGGCAGAGAGTCTTTGAACAGCCGCACCAAAGTCTGTTTGATCCACACCCATTTCGAGGCCGCGTTCATAGAGGCGGGCTGCTTCTTCGCCGCGGTCCAGGTCTTCAAATAGTTTCGCCAGGGCAATGAAATCCAGTCCGTGCTCCACCTGCCCATCAAAAGGTGTATGCAGGATTGATGCCATGTGGTTCATCAATGCTGCCAGCGCGACGATATCCATGGCGTTATGGTAAAACACACCTTTGAGGGGCGTGGCATCACCGCTGCGCAAATAATCAAAGTAAAGATAAGGGATTTCATACCCGGGTACTTCGTCAATGGTTCGGGGAGCTCCAAGGACATTCTCTTCGAGGTATTTCAACGCCCGGCTGGGCAGCCGGTCACGCCAAAGGCGCCTGGCAAGAGGCAGTAGATCAAGGTGGGAATACTCACGGAAAGGCACCGGCATGTCATGCAGCAGGTACCGCGTCACCAAAAGAGGCGCGTCAAAAGCCTTTCCATTAAAAGTAACCAGGGCAGCGGCGGGCGCCAGGAAATCCGTCAGCCCCTCGAGCATTGCAAATTCCTCCGCCGGGTCACGCATAAAATATTGGACCAGGTGAAATGCATCTCCTTCGAACCGTCCAACCCCGACCAGGAATGCATACGTGCCGGTCCCGCCCGCAAGGCCGGAAGTCTCGATGTCAAGGAATGCGAAGGATTCCAGTGGCAGGCCTGCAAGACGGGAATCGTGTGCCCATTGTGCAACCGTCAGTAGCGGAACGGTTATACGCAAAGGAATGGCACCATGACGGTAATCGGCCGGGTAGGATTGTTCAGCGACAAATGTTTCCCCCTGGCGCGTGGAAATGAAATGACCTTCGACAACCCCTTGAATGGCAACCTCCATCTTCCGATTTACACTCTGCGGCTGGAGATCAGCAGCGCCGATTTTTACTCCCATTGATTTTAATTTTTCAGCGAGTGTGACTTTCGCGGGATCGCTCATCGAGACGATTATATCCTTAAGCATCCTCGTGATAATTAATAATGGCAGGAAGTTTTGCCAGAGGCTGGAAGAATATACGTGGGAGAATCAATTCGAAAGTACAACCTTAAAGAATTCTCCAGGTTGGTTAACTCGGGGGGCAAGAATTCGCTATACTATGTAAGCGCTTTCAGAAAACGCTTTCATTCTTTATATTTGCCCCAATAGCATGCATCCTTCCCGTCTCACTATTGCCGATGTTGCCCAAAGAGCCGGCGTTTCCATCGCCACGGTTAGTCGCGTCTTGAATGGCACCGCTCCGGTTGATTTAGAGACCGCTGATCGAGTTCGTTCTGCCGTGGCTGATCTAAATTATGTTCCTCATGCTGCCGCTCGGACACTGGCAAGCCACCGGACAAATACCATTGGATTGCTCCTGCCAGAAATTAGCGGGGCTTTCTTCCAACCGTTATTACGGGGGGTGGAGGCAGGGGTCAGCGAAGCAGGATATGACCTGCTCATCCATGCAACACAATCGAGACCTGAAAACGCCCCCCATCGACCCCTGGGAGAACACAACACGGATGGATTGGTGGTTTTTACCGAAAGCCTGGATGAGAAAGAGCTTGCGCGCCTGTACGGGCTCGGATTTCCGGTCATATTACTTCACCAGGCACCACCAAAATCCCTGAAAATTCCCGGAATAACGATCGAAAATCAATCAGGCGCACGAAACATCGTGGAACATCTCATCGAAGTTCATGGCCGCCACCGGATAGTTTTCCTAAAAGGCCCGCAGGGCCACGAAAACTCAACCTGGAGGGAAAAAGGATATCGCCAGGCACTGGATGCCCGGCAGATACCGTTTGATCCACACCTCATTGGGCGGGGGAATTTTGATAGAAATGAAGCGTATGCATCCATTCAGCGAATGGTGGCAGAGGGAGTCCCTTTTGACGCGGTTTTCAGGAGACGACAAATCAGCGATCGGTGTGCTCCAGGCTCTCAGGCAGGCCGGGAAAAAAGTGCCGGAAGAAATTGCCGTGGTCGGTTTCGATGACTCGGTTTTCGCAGGGACTCTCTCCCCTCCTTTGACAACTGTCCGGGCACCCACGGAACTCGTCGGCAAACGGTCAGTTTTTGAATTGGTTAGGCTTATCCACGGCGAGCCAGTCGATCGTCGCATTGTATTACCCACTGAATTGGCAATCCGCCAGTCTTGCGGATGCAAACCATAAAAAAGGAGGAGAATAAAATCAATTTATTGACCGTCCCTTCGCAAATATAACCTCAACCACTTTCGATAATCAAGGAGGAGAAGATGCACCAGAAGCGTTTGTACCCTGTTTTTGCAGTTTTGATGATGGGGTTGTTGTTATTTACAGCATGTGCCCCCAAGCCGGTGGTCAGTACCGAGCCCGTCAAGATAACTATCTTCGTCGGTTTCGGTGCCGGTTCGGATCCGGATTCCATGGCTGCATTGAATACCATCGCAGACGAATATAATGCCAGTCACACGGATATCCAAATCGAATTCATGTTTTCCACCTGGGAAGAGCACACCTCCAAATTTTCCACTCTCCTGGCCGGTGACCTGGCTCCCGACCTCGCCTTCCCGATCGGCATCCAGGGTATCGCAGAATTCTACGATGAATGGATTGACGTCAGCCCCTATATTCAGAAGGATAATTACGATACCACTGACTTTTATGGACCCTCGTTAAAGCTTCTAAATTTCAATGACAAGACCATCGGTCTGCCGCTGGGGGTATATCCCTCGGTGACATTTTTAATGAGGATCTTTTTGATGCCGCAAATGTGGCTTATCCGCCCCAGGCGTATGGGGATGCAACCTGGACGATGCAAAAAATGGTAGAGATTGGCCAACAAATGACACTCGATCAAAATGGCAATAATGCAGCTTCACCAAATTTTGATCCCACCAAGATTACGCAATGGGGTTGGGGCGGGTGGTGTGGACCATTCCGTACCGTACCGGGAAATTCGGAGGCAACCCGCTGGGCATGAGCGCGGACTACAAACATGCGGATATGAATACCGGTGGATATCTCGAGGGGATGCAGTTCCTTTACGATTCGATCTATACCTCACATATCCGACCTTCCAGCGTGGATGAAGGCTCCACTTTTACCGGGATGGATTTCACTTTCGAAAGCGGCAAGGTTGCCATGTTCGAGTGTTTCAGCTGGGCCAGTTATGCCTTCCCCAATTTCACCACTGCAGGAAACTGGAATGTGGCCGCGGTGCCCGCCGGGCCGCACGGAGACGTGGTTTCGCCGGTGAATGCGGATACCTTCGCAATCCCCGCTCATTCCAAACATCCCGACCAGGCCTGGCAGGTGGCTACCTGGCTGATGCAGCCGGAAATGCAGAGCCGCTTGTGCGGCATCTTCGGATGCATCCCATCCAGGAAATCGCTGGCCACCGGATTGGATCAACAAAATGAGCACGGAATATCCCAATGTTGACTTCCAGGTATTCATCAATTCAATCGATTATATGGATGCCACCCCAAATAATGAGTCCTGGGTACCGAATTATTCCAAGGTCTGGGATGCCACCGAAAATGCAATGAGTCGAATCTTGAGCGGGGACAGCAGTAATGTCCAACAGGTGATGGATGACCTGCAAGCGGAAGTCCAGGGCTACCTGGATGAGTATTGGGCCGCACATCCATAAAACGAAATATTCATTACGCAGTTCCCTCTTCCATATTGGCAGGGGGAACTGCGTCCATCGCAACCGGGAAACTCCATGAAAAAAGCCTCCAAACCCATGTCATTACGACGACGAGAGTCGCTGTGGGGCTACATTTTTATCAGCCCGTGGATCATTGGATTTCATCCTGTTTACCGTCGGGCCGATGATCGCCTCCCTGGTTTTTTCATTTGCTGATTACAACATCGTCAGTGCTCCAACAAATTTCGGTTTCTCCAATTACATCAAGCTGTTCACTAACGATCCGGATTTTTGGCGATCCCTGGGTATCACCGCCAAGTATGCAATCATTGCCATCCCCTTAAACCTGGTTTTCGGATTTGCGCTTGCCTTCCTGCTCAACCAAAAAGTACCCGGGTTGGCTTTTTGGCGCACAGTATTTTATATCCCTTCCGTGCTGGCCGGAGTGGCTGTCGCCATCCTATGGGGGCTGATTTTTAATCCAAAATTTGGCATCCTGAACTGGTTCCTGGGTTTGTTTGGTATCAATGGTCCCGGTTGGCTCTCCAGCCCGGATTGGGCGGTGCCGGCATTGATCCTGATGAGCCTGTGGAGCGTTGGGGGAGGGATGATTATTTACCTCTCCGGTCTGCAAAGCATCCCGACCACGCTTTACGAAGCCGCCCAACTCGACGGCGCAAATGGCTGGCACCAATTTTTCCGAATTACGGTTCCCCTGATGTAGCCCGGTTATTTTTTATAATCTTATCGTCGGAATTATCGGAACATTTCAATATTTCACAGAAGTTTATGTGCTTACCAGCAGTTTAACCGGAGGTGTGGGAGGCCCGGCAAAATCCACCTTGTTCTATAACGTCTATCTTTACAGCAATGCCTTCCGGTATATGAATATGGGGTATGCATCTGCATTAGCCTGGGTGCTGTTTATCATCGTGCTGTTGCTTACATTACTGGTTTTCCGCAGTTCAGCCACCTGGGTATATTATGAAGGCGAGCTCCAGAACAAGTGAGGCGTGAACATGAGGCAGAGTAAGAAGGTTAATGAAACCGTCGTTCGAACCATCTCAACCATATTGCTTTCGATTGGAATGCTGGTCGTCCTCACGCCGCTGGCCTGGATGATGGTCTCGGCCCTCAAACCAAGGGATGCGGTCAACACTTTCCCCCCGCAGTGGATTCCGATGGACCAGGTACAGGTGACCATCAACGGGCAGGAGTATTTTTTGTATGATATCCCGGTGGATGGAGAAGACTCTCCAGTTGGCATTGATCGATAAACAGGGCGCCAATGGTGAATTTGTCAGACCCCAATAATCCTTCCCAGGTTTACGACCCTTCCGGTGGCATCCGGCAGCAGGGTGACCGAAATCAAGCTGCATTGGGAAAATTTCCTGCTGGCGGTTACCAAGGTACCCTTTGGCACCTACCTGCTAAACACCATGATCGTGGTATTTTTCGGAACCATCGGGACAGTGATCTCCTGCACATTGGTCGCCTATGGTTTTGCCCGGTTCCGTTCGAAGTTCATGCCAATTTTATTTTTCTTCTTCTTATCCACCATCATGCTGCCCCCGCAAGTTACGTTGATTCCAACATTCATCGTGTTTAAAAAGATCGGGTGGTATGATACCCTGCTGCCATTGATCATCCCTGCATTTTTCGCCAATGCATGGGATGTGTTCCTCCTGCGACAATTTTTTATGAGCCTGCCAACCGAACTCGACGACGCGGCACGCATCGATGGCTGTGGACCATTTGGAATCCTTTGGCATATTATTATTCCCCAATCCTACCCGGTGCTGGCAACGGTGACGATTTTTTCCGTACTGTACGCCTGGAATGATTTTTATGCTCCCTTGATATACTTGCAGAACCAACAGCACTGGACCCTGGCGCTTGGGTTGCAATCGTTCAACGCCGTGTATACCAACCAGGGTAACCTATTAATGGCGGCTTCCACATTAATGGTCATACCGCCGATCTTGATGTTCTTCTTTGCCCAAAAATTATTCATCCAGGGTGTGGTTATTTCAGGGATCAAGGGATAATTGACATTTCTCCACGGATCCAAAAGCAACTTGTCTTTGGTCGTGATTGGAAAATACATATAATCCCATCTGGTCTTTGAAATCGCAAAAATATCGGTTAAAACCTGGATCAAATGCATATTTTGAAACCGCGACCAAATTAAATAATTCCGGTCGCGAAGAACACGGAATATTCAGTGTTTACTAATAATGGTGATGGAAATGACCCTCCCGACGAAAATTGTTGTCATAGGTGCTGGCAGCGCTTCTTTTGGGGAAAATACACTTTCCGCCCTTGTCGGCAGTAAAAAGCTGCACGGCAGCACGCTGTCCCTGGTCGATCATAATTCAGAGACTCTCGACACGGTAAAGCGGCTGGCTGAAAGGCTTAACCGGGAATGGGGATCGGGACTGACGATCAAGGCTTACACCCACTACCAGGACGCCCTGGATGGAGCCGGTTTTGTTGTTTCAGCGATCGAAGTGGGAGCGCGCGAGGGGTTGTGGAAGAAAGATTTCGACATCCCGCTCAAATATGGCGTCAGACAACCATATGCCGAGAACGGAGGACCGGGAGGCTTTGCCCACGCCGCCCGCAACATAGGTCCCGTGATGCAAATCGTCCACGATATGGAAAAAGCTTGCCCGGATGCGTGGTTCATAAACTTTACGAACCCGATGATCAGGATCTGTGATGCAATCAACCGGTTCAGTAAAATCAAAGTAGTGGGACTATGCCACCAGATCTATATAGGCTACACGATGGTGGGAATTGCGCTCGCAAAAGACCTGGGCATCTCGATCCCGGAGGGAATTACCGGGATGCATGCTGACCCGATGCAGGCGCCGCTGCACAACCAGGTTAAAACGCAGATCGTCCCCCGCGTGGATATCAGGGCTGCAGGGTTGAACCATTTCTCCTGGATCATCTCGATCCACGACCGCCAAACCGGTGAAGACCTTTATCCGCTCTTCCGCAAGCGCTTTTTTGAACTTGACCCGGAATTTGAGCCGCTGACCAGGAGAGTCTTACAGCGCCTTTGGGTTATTCCCTGTTCCCGGCGACAGCCATCTTTGCGAATACCTGCCGTGGGTCTCCGACCCGGCAACCAGGCCCTGGGAGAAATATCATCTTCCATTGTATGACTGGGATCTGAATGCCGCAGTACGAGAGTTCGAACACGAGAGGTTAAAGAGCATGGCAGATGGCGAGGCGACCATCGACGGCCTGAAAGATTCTGATTCCGAAGGAGCGCTGGAGATGATCGAGAATGTGGCGGGGGGGAGTACCCACTATCACCTGGCAGCCAACTTGAACAACCAGGGACAAATCACCAACCTACCCGCAGGGTCGACCGTGGAGACGCCTGTTGTTGTGGATGGTGGCGGCATCCACCCGGTCCATATTGGAGCCTTGCCGGAGCCGGTTGCTGAAATTTTGCGACGGGAAGTGACCGTGGCACAATTGTGTGTGGAAGCATCCATCGAAGGGTCCCGGGAAAAAGCACTGCAATGCCTGCTCCTGGACCCGGTGGTAAATGATTTCGAACTGGCAAACCAGATATTGGATGATTATTTATCCAGCTACCGTGAGTATCTTCCCCAATTTTGGAAATAAACATGCCGGGCAGTTGTTAACGAGAGAGGAAGTTGATGGGATATTTTCTAGGTGTCGATGCTGGTGGAACAAAAACCCATGCGTTGATCACGGATGAGACTGGCAAGGCAATCGGTTTCGGCTTTGCCGGACCAGGAAACTGGGAGTCTGTAGGGTACGATGGGCTTGCGGACAACCTGCTGGATGCCGCCTCCCAGGCTGGAGACATGGCAAAAATTGAAATCCCGCAAATTTCCGGTAGCGGGATGGGCTTGGCTGGGTATGACTGGCCCAGTCAGCGGCAGGCGCATTTGGATGCCATAAAGAAATTAAACCTGGAATGCCCTCTCGAGATCGTAAATGACGCAACTTTGGGAATCCTGGCAGGTGCTGAAGAAGGATGGGGCATCTCAGTTGTTTCTGGTACCGGGTGCAATTGTCGTGGATGGAGCCGGGACCACCAGAGGGAAGGGCGGGTTGTTGGAGGAGCAAATCATTGGTCCGGGGAAGCTGCAGGAGGTTATGATATCCTGGCACGGGCAATGCGCGCCGTGGCATTTGAGTGGGTAAGAAGAGGGCCTGCAACGGCGCTCACCCCCTTTTTTTTGCAGCAAACCGGTGCAAAAGATTTGGATGACCTGGTGGAAGGCATGTACCTGGGTAAATATGATTTCGATCCAGCTATGACTTTACTGGTTTTTGAGATCGCCAGGAAGGGGGATGCTCAAGCCCTGGAAGTAATCCGCTGGGCAGGAAATGAGTTGGGAATGATGGCTGTCAGCGTGGTCAACCAGCTTGATCTGCAAAAAGAAAGTTTCGACGTTGTTTTGATCGGCAGCTTGTACGACGGACATCCATTAATGACCGAGAGTATGCGAACAACCATCCAATTAATAGCTCCCGGAGCCAGGCTGGTGCGCCTGACCGTCCCACCCGTGGTTGGCGGGGTCGTCCTTGCCATGCAGGAAACCGGCTTGGATGCGCGAAAAGTGCGTTCGAACCTGATCGAATCCACCCAGAAATTACTCGCTGGAATCAACGAATAATCCCCAGGTACTGGTATTAAAATATTGGGTTATAGGCGATCCTTTCTGACGATGGGTCGCCTTACGCTATAATACCCTCGTGAGTGAATATCAAAAGCAACTAGACCTTCTACGCCTGCTTGCCACGCGGCTGGAGCGGCTGTCAGTCAGACTCACATTGGGCGCGACGGGCAAGCGGATTGCGCGGCAATATCATTAAAGATAATTGAACAAAGTGAGCGAGAGGAATCCATCTCAAAGACACGCCTGGATTTAATGACCGATACGGCGTTCGACCTTCTCCGTCGGGCCGCGGAAGATATCCCTGACCTGGACAAAATGTATAAGAAAAAGTAGAAGGGTCAGATGAACAAGTGCTGGCTTTTAATTGGGGTAATTCTATTGGGGTGTTCTCCAAAACCAGGAGTATTGGCGGTTCAGCCCTCCTCGACCTTGGCGACTCTTCAGGTACCCACTGAGAGTCCCCTTCCCGCGGGAAATACTCCCACTCCTCCCGCAATTCCCACGGATACTAAAACACCCGTCGACCTCCCAACCATAACACCTGGCATTACATACACTGAAACCCCAACGTTGACTCCCATTACCTGGTCATACGTATTTCCAGTCCAACCAACGGGCGTCGCGGATTTCTCCGAGGGTACAGCCGGGCATGGGTACCCCGCCACGGATATCTTTGCACCGGAAGGATCAAAGTTTGTGGCAGTCACGAATGGGGTTGTCGATTTTGTCTCAACAGAAGACAAATGGAACCCGGATGAAGATGATCCAGCCCTGCGAGGCGGTTTATGTGTTGCCATCATCGGCGAGGATGGCGTCAGATATTATGGATCGCACCTGTCGGCGGTTGTGTCGGGAATCAGACCCGGGCTGCGGGTAACCGCCGGGCAAATCTTGGGGTACGTGGGACATACCGGCGATGCCCGCAACACACCGTCGCATCTTCATTTCGGTATTTCGCCTCCAACCACGCCGGGTGACTGGCACGCCAGGCGCGGCGTGGTGGACCCTTATCCGTTCCTGGTTGCCTGGCGGGACGGGCATAATGTGACGCCGCCGCTGCCTGTCCCGTGAAAGGAGGAAACATGGATTCAATGCGTGCCATGCTTTTCGAATCTGTTGGCAAGCCGTTAAGATTGGCCGATTTACCCATACCTCAACCTGGAACGGGACAAGTATTGACTTAAAGTACGTGCTTGCGGCGTTTGTCATACCGACCTGCATATTGTGGACGGCGAATTAAATAAACCAAATTTACCCCTCGTGCTCGGGCATCAAATCGTCGGGACAGTAATCCAGGGAGGACCCCTGGCAAAGCGCTTCCGTCCCGGGGAAAGAGTCGGTGTTCCCTGGTTGGGGGGAACTGACGGGACCTGCCGCTACTGCGAACGCGGGCTGGAAAATTTATGCGATCACCCTTCTTTTACTGGCTACGATATTAATGGTGGGTTCGCTGAATATACAACCGCCGATGAACGATTTTGTTTTCCCATTTCGGAATCTTATTCGGACACGGAAGCTGCTCCGTTGTTATGCGCTGGCTTGATTGGGTACCGGACCTATCGTATGGCTGGCAAAGAAGCCAAATCAATCGGATTATACGGATTTGGTGCAGCAGCCCACATCATTTCGCAAGTGGCAAAATTTGAAGGGAGAAGAGTTTATGCATTCACTCGTCCGGGTGATATTAGCGCACAAAAGTTTGCAGTAAAACTAGGGGTGGACTGGGCAGGGGATTCCACCCAGACTCCACCTGAAAAACTGGATGCAGCCCTGGTCTTCGCCCCGGTTGGGCCGTTGGTGGTGGCTGCGTTGAAGGCCACCAATAAAGGCGGCATAGTCGTTTGCGGCGGCATCCATATGAGCGATATCCCTGCCTTTCCCTATAATTTGCTTTGGGAAGAGCGGGTAATCCGCTCAGTAGCCAACCTGACCCGCCAGGACGGCGAGGAGTTTTTGGCGCTGGCTCCCAGGGTGCCGATAAAACCGGATGTGACGATCTTCCCATTGGAACAAGCCGGGGAGGCTTTGGCACGCTTACGGAACGGCGACCTGGTGGGGGCAGCTGTGCTGGATATTGCATCCGATTAAGATGCAGCCTATCTCCGGATGAAATATCAACCGTAGATTTTTTTAAAGGGGGAACACTTGCTGGTTTTTCTATTTTAAATTCCCCCATTTTTTATTACATATCATGCGTAACCTTCCAGTTGGATGGATGTTATATATATTGGAGCTCCAAATTATTCACTCATATCCGCCAAAGGAGATTTAATATGTCAAAGACAATTGGAAAGTGGCTCTACCTAATCGGCCTGCTGATCGCGGTTATTGCCGGGCTGTTCAGCCTATCATACTTATGGTTGTCACTGATCCTGGTTCTGATGGGAATCCTGGCAGCGATCCTGTTCCTGGATCTTGAGGATGTAGTCAACTTCGCCATCCGCTTCCTCCTGCTTTTCGCAGTTGCCAGTGCGTTGAACGCAGTCCCAGCCGTGGGTAAATATATTACCGGCATGTTCACATCAGTAGTCGCCTTCCTGGCACCAGTCGGCTTGACGCTCCTGGTCGTCCATTTCGTTAAAAAATACGTCTTCACGAAGTAAATAATTGCGGATGAAGACCATCATTGAGAACCGCCTGGCAAGCGGTTCTCAATTTTTTTCATATATTCATTTGTGATAAACTTTGATTATGAAGCTTTTCACAGCCGGGGCAAATCCAAATATCGCCTTCATCAAGTATTGGGGAAATCGGGATAATGATCTGCGTGTTCCAGCGAATGGGTCAATTTCCATGAACCTGGATAGCCTGGAAACGCAAACCTCTGTAATATTTCAAGAGAGCTTGAAGTCGGATGTTGTCAAAATCAACGGAAAAACTGCCGGAAGCAAGGCTGCAGCCCGGGTTATAAAAATGCTGGATGAAGTTCGAATACTGGCAGGGATTAAGTTGTTTGCGAACGTGGTTAGCCAGAGCAATTTCCCTATAGGTGCCGGTATCGCTTCCTCAGCGTCAGCTTTTGCTGCGCTTGCCCTGGCCTCCACAAGAGCCGCAGGACTTCTACTGGATGAGGCGGATTTATCCCGTTTGGCCCGCCGGAGTTCCGGATCGGCGTGCAGGTCGGTCCCCGGTGGGTTCGTAGAATGGAATCAAGGGACTGGTGACGCAGATTCATATGCAGCCTCGATCGCCTCACCTCAATCCTGGGACCTGGTTGATTGCATCGCGATCATCAGCAGCGATCAAAAATCCATCGGCTCAACAGAGGGCCACGAGCTTGCTCCTACATCCCCCTTACAGGAAGCACGGGTAAGCGACGCGCCTCGCCGCCTGGATATTTGCCGGCATGCCATCTTTTCCAGGGATTTTGAAGCCCTGTCAGAGATCGTGGAATTGGATTCAAACCTGATGCACGCGGTGATGATGACCTCCAGCACGCCCTTGTTTTACTGGCAGCCCAGCACCCTCGTGGTAATGCAGGAAATCCGAAAAGCGCGGGCGAAGGGAATGCCGGTCTGCTATACAATTGACGCCGGTCCAAACATCCACGTGATCTGCAGCGGTTCGATCGCCAAAGAAACCGTCAAAATGGTCGAGGACATTCCAGGAGTCCAGGGAAGTCCGCCTTTCCAGGGTTGGAGGACCGGCAAAAATCCTGGAAAATCCACTTCCAAAACATGATTAGATTTATATAATAATTGTCCAAAAAATAACCTTTATCAGATTAAAACGGATATAATCGATTTAACCGCCTCGCAGGAGGCGCGGTTTAATGTTTACGAGGTTCATATATGAATATTGGTCTGCTTGGTGGAATTATTTTTGTAGTAGTGTTCGCTGGAATTATCCTGGTCCACGAATTAGGGCATTTTTTCGTCGCAAGGTTAATGAAAATCGAAGTGGAAGAGTTTGGATTTGGGTTTCCTCCACGCCTGCTGAGGTTGTGGCGCGGCAGGGGATCCATCCTCGTTGGGAAAGACCGGGTTGTTATCCCCATCAATTTCGACCTGACCATCGATCCAAAGCAATCCCTTCATCGACAGGTAAATATTGTTGCGGTTTCCAAACGTAACAAGCTTGTGCTCCGTTCGATAACCATTGCAGATAACGCAGAATGGACAGGCGCTACCCGTAACGAAATTGGAATCCGAACCTTCGACAAATGGGAGCATCGCGGCTCCTATCGAAGTATCAAATTCAACCCCAACCCCTCAATCCGGGGAAATCCTTTTGAGTGGAACCCTGAATGAAATCAGACCTGGGACAGAGTTCACGCTTGAATTGGATCCCCCTGGGAGGGTTCAATAAGATAAAGGGGAGGACGACCCCGAGACACCTGGAGGGATGGCAGCAGCCAATCCCTGGAAGCGTTTGGCTGTGCTTGTGGCAGGGGCCGGCATGAACCTGCTGACTGCCGTGGTGGTTTACACCTTCTTCTTTTATCCAGGTCGGAATTCCAGACGCCCATACGGCTGTCATCGCCAGTGTAGATCTCGGCTTCACCAGCCCAGCAAGCCGGGCTGCAAGGTTGGGGATATCGTGGTGGCCGCGGGTGGGCAGCCGGTTTATGGGTACACCCAGCTTACCCAGATATTACCCATAATAACCTGGGGATGCCTCTTCAACTCGTAATCCTGAGGGATGGCAAAAGCGCTGCAAATTACTGTGACCCCCCGCATAGTTTATCCTTCCACGCAGGGGCCAATGGGAATGAGTATCGGGCGAACCGCTCCTGCCGGTCACATCCTGGGTTACCACCATTCCAGCGGCATTTTCCGCAACAGTCCAGGATGTGGACAGCCTGCTTGCACTCCCGGGTAGGCTGATTGCCGGGACAATTTCCCCCCAAGCTGCCCAGATTGGCGGTCCGCGTACCGTATGGAACTTATTCCAGCAAGCTGTATCCAGGGATGTAACCAGCCGCGAAGCTGCGGCTTCCAGTGGAACATTCCACAAAACCGACCAATTATACATTGCTGATCATCATCTCTATAACAGTCACCACTGCAGTAGCCAACCTTCTGCCCATCCCGGCTTTTGATGGTGGGCGTATTTTTATGACCTTCCGGAAATCTTATTCGACGCGCGCATCCCCGCCAAATACCAGGCCATGATCAACGGGATCGGATTTATCATCCTGGTCAGCCTACTTGGGTTCTTTTATCTAAAAGATATCATCAGCCCGGTGAACTTTACCTTACCTTAAACCAGGAAGATAACACCGTATGCCTCAGAATGCACCTTTTCTGACTGTCATAGACGCCCTGCTCGACGATATCAACCCATTCCCAGCGCGTTATTTACATCGTTTTTCTGATATGGAGCCTGCACGATTTGAAACAACTAAAAAAGTCGTGGCCGGAAGTCTCGACCCGCCGGAAACATACCTTACTCGAAGACCTGGAAGACCTGGCAGAGGCAGATACGCTGACCTCCTTCGATGACTTGGCGCGCACCCTGCTCGACGACCCTGATCCCGAAGTGCGGACTCGTGCCATCCGATTGTTATGGGAATGCGAAGATGTAAAACTCATCCCGGTATTATCTTGACATGCTTGGACCAATGACGAGGCTGTGGAAGTGCGGGCAGCGGCAGCTAATGCCCTGGGACAATTTGTTTACCTGGGAGAACTTGGACAAGATCCCTTCTGAACTCCACCATGATATCGAAGACCAATTGCTGGCTGCCACGAATCCCTCCAACGAAACATTGATCCGAAGGCGGGCGCTGGAGTCGCTGGGATATTCGGGGCGGAAAGAAGTCACACCGCTGATCGAAGCTGCTTACCAGGAGAGTAAACCCGATATGGGTGGTCAGCGCCCTGTTTGCCATGGGACGCTCCAGTGACAACCGCTGGAAAAAACAAGTCCTATGCACAAATGACCAACTCACCCGATGAAGACATCCGCTCCGAAGCAATCCACGCCGCGGAGAACTGGAACTTGATTCCAGCCGTGCAGTTTTGCTCGACCTGCTCGAAGATGAAGAAGACCTGGAAGTCCGACGGGAGACTCATCTGGGCGCTATCCAAGATCGGCGGGGAGGGCGTGCAGGGCAAAATTTGAAGAATTGCTCGAACTTGAAGAAGATGATGAAGAAGCCGATTTTATCGAAGAAGCACTGGATACCCTGTCGTTCACCGAAGATATGGGAAACTTCTCCCTGATCGATGTGGACGACGATGTGGATTTCATCGAAGAGGAACCGGACGAAGAAGAGTAAAACCGGACAAATCCGCCGGTAGAATACTTATTCACCTGACAATTCAACCTGTATTGCAAAACCTAATAACTTCTTATGGCGTTGCTGAATGTTTTTGTCAACAACCTTCTGCCGATCCTGCTGCTTAGCGGAGCCGGGTTTGCATTGGGAAGAACGCTCAAACTCGACTTCACGCCCGCTGGGACGGGTGATTTTTTACATCCTCAGCCCGGCACTGGTCTTTGAAATTCTTACCAGCAGCAAGCTGGCTGTGGAAAACATCCTTTTGATGATGGGCTATGCGGCATCGACCATGATTATCATTGCAGGAATTGCTTTTATAGCGGGCAAAATATTGCGACTTGGAACAGAACGTTCTGACCATCGTCGTGCTCACCAGTTTCTTCGCCAACAACGGCAACTATGGGCTACCGCTGATCTCCTTTGCCTTCGGGCAGGAAGCCCTGGCATACGCCAGCATTTACTTCGTAACGAATTCCCTGCTGCTTTACACTGTGGGGGTATTGATCGCCAGCCTTGGCCATTTGCGCTTTAAGGATGCGGTGCTGGGCTTATTAAAGGTACCGGCCATCTATGCCATCCTCCTGGCGGTGGTTTTCATTCAGACCGGCTGGAGTTTTCCTGCCCCCATCCAAAAAACAGTGGAACTGACAGCAGGGGCAGCCGTGCCTGCCATGATCATCCTGCTCGGGCTTGGAACTGCAGAAGGCTGAATGGACAAATAACCTGAAAGCTTTGAGCATTCCGGTGGTATGCCGGCTCCTGATAGGACCGATGATTGGAATTGCGATGGCGGCCTTTTTGGGTTGAATAAAATGGCCAGCAGGGATGGAATCACCGAAGCCGGAATGCCCTCGGCAGTAATGACCACCGTGCTTGCCAACGAATATAATCTTGATAGTTCCTGGTGACGGCGATTGTTTTTGCAGGTACCATTATCGAGCCCCCTGACATTGACCCCTTTACTCTATTTTCTCGGGCGATGATAAATCTTCCCAATAAAAACCATAAAAGTTTGGCATTTTAAACGTTAGGAAAATTGATGACAGTACCAAAAGAGAATGAAACAACTCGGATCCATATCTGGGTCAGGGGCCGCGTTCAAGGAGTGGGGTTTCGGGCATTCGCCCAACAGGCAGGAATGGCGCTGGAGTCTCAAGGCTGGGTGCGGAATGTGGGGTATGATAAAGTGGAAACCGTGCGGAAGGTCCGCGTGGAAGCTGGAAAGATTTGCGGAAACGATAAAAAAGGGCCCGCGTGCCGGGAATGTGGATGAGGCCAAGGTCGAATGGGAACCAGCGCAAGGGCGACTTTAAAAGTTCAGCGTAAGTACAACGTAGGAATAAAATCAGGTACAAAAAATCTGACCTGCATATAATTGGTCCATTGAAGGAACTGATAATTGCCAGGAGCCTCTGATGAACAAGCAAGTCCATTTCTGCATTCAGTGTTTTCTTTATTGTCTTGATCCTTGGGGTCCTTTTGGTTATCCTGCGGAACACAGCTGCCTCAACACCGAACACTTCAGGCGGGAGCACACTGGACGGTCAAACATTGATGCAGCAGCGGTGTTCGGTTTGCCATTCGCTGGACCGGGTGACTACGGCACAAAAAACCTCAGACCAATGGACAGTCAGCGTTAACCGGATGATCGCCCATGGAGCGCAACTCAGTCCACAGGAGGAGCAGACCATAATGGCCTACCTGGCGGCAAATTACAAGTGAGCACAGTTGGAAAATTGGGAAACCAACCACCCAAACCCCAAAAATTAAAATGATGGACAAAGAACCTTCCCTTATTTCACCCCTTTAATGATTGAGGGATTAAGTATATAAATCTGAAATTGAATAAATTCAAAGTCCAATTCGAAATTAAGATTAACTGACCGGCAATCGATTTTGCCGGTCAGTTTTATTATCCAAAGCCCAGTCCACGTTCTTTCATCGACACCCACTTCCCTTCTGCCCGATGACCATGTGATCGAGCACGTCCACATCCAATAGTTTTCCAGCCTGGACAATGGCACGGGTAACGGCAATATCGTCGGGGCTGGGGGTGGGGTCCCCGCTGGGATGGTTGTGGACAACGATCAAGGCGGCATGCATTGCGGCGGATGGCATGTTTGAACAACTCCCCAACATGCACCTGGGAGGAATTCACCGAGCCTTTGTAAACTTCGACGATATCCATAAACTGGTTGCGGATATCGAGCAGAATTACGCTCAGATGTCTCCTGCTCGAGGGCAGACATATCGTAGGCGACCAGTGCGGCGGCATCTGAAGGGACTGTTGATTGTGGTACGCTCATCGGCAGGTTCTCGGCGCCATTCGGCGTGCCCAGTTCGATGGCAGCCTTGATCTGGGCAGCCTTGGCTTCGCCGATTCCGCGCTGGTTGCACAATTCTTCAAACGGAGCCCGGTGCAACCCTGCTAGGCTTTGTTATATTCCGTTCAGCAGGCGCTGCCCGACCTGGACTGCGTTCTCCCCGGTTACGCCGACACGCAAGAGAATGGCAAGAAGCTCGGGTTTCGAGAGCGCCTGCGGACCCAAGCGTGTCCAAGCGTTCGCGGGGGCGTTCGTCTGCGGGCAGATCGGCAATGCGGGAAGAGGGTTTCGAGGGTTCGTTCATGGGATCTCCATGGATAAAAGGTAGTAAAACTATACAATATTGGGCTCGAATCCACAAGCGACTTGACAGAGTATCGTGTTCCTTATATAATCCCGCCTGCCTTCCTCGCTAGCTCAACGGCAGAGCGGGCGGCTGTTAACCGCTAGGTTCGAGGTTCAAATCCTCGGCGAGGAGCTATTAGGGTTTTGGCGATGCGCTTTATTACTGTGCATCGCTATTTTTATCCCATTTTGACCTCCGGTAGGAATTGAACATTAATCCAATGGGTTAACAGCTCCCCGCTTACCAAATTAAGAATAAAAGAATAAAATCTCAGACCGCCAGTTCGAGGTAAGCACCCGCAGGGGTGTCAAATCCTCGGCGAGGAGCTTCTAAGCCTTCCGCGATGCGCTTTAATACTGTGCATCGCTATTTTGTTTATTCCATTTATTAAAAGAAATTCGGCACCGAACTCTGAGTAAAGAGCATCCAGCTCTTTGAAATGGGCGTATTTGATAAAGAAGATTTTCCAATATTGGATTTATCTTTCATACGGATTCAAATGTCATTAAAATTTAATAATTAATCATTGTTGGTCACTGAATATTGATTAGAGGGTAAACTTGTTTAAAATTCAAGCAAATAATATGATAACAAACACTGAAAACAAATTAAAGTCTGAAATTCATGATGCTTTTCATTCCGGTAGCATTTGCTTCGTATCTTTTCCATGAATTTGGACATTGGATTATCGGAGAGATTTTAGGAAACAATATGGTCTATAGCTTGAATAATGTATTGCCCAGAAGTGGGCACTATATTACTGCAAGTAATGATCTATACGTTAGTATTGGTGGACCTGCATTTACGATCCTTCTATCACTATTTTTTCTACTGATTATCGAAAAATATAAAACCATGGTTGCCTATCCTTTTGTTCTTTTTCAATTCGTTCTTCGATTTTTGTCCCTTGTTGTCGGTGGATTTGCAAAGCAGGATGAAGCGATAATATCGGCAATTCTCGGCCTTGGAACATATACTGTGGCAATAATTGTACTTTTGTTGTTATTCCTGATGGTTTGGAGAGCAAGCTATTTACTAAGGATCAATTGGAAGAACAACAGTTATCTATTTACATTGAGTGTCGTGTGCGACCTTTTGGTTATTGGGACATATCGATTATTTTCATAACGAGTTAGTAGAGGAGCGTTTGGTCTTCCGGTGAAGTACATGTTTTAATGTGTACATCATTTTTATATGTATAATTCTTTCTTGGCAATTCCGATTTAAGCAAAACCAATTTACTTGGTAATCTTCCAGGATGGGTGGTAATAACCTAGGCTTCAACGACCAACAAAATCTAATTAAGAGGTTTCCATGAGCCCCAAGAAGAATACGCAAAAGTCCGGCAGCAGTACTACTGCGGTCAATCAGCCCTCCAGTGGATTCTCAGCCGAGGAACGCGCAGCCATGAAAGAGCGCGCCAGGGAGATGAAGGCAGAAGCGCGCGGATAAGGACAAGGCGGAAGGGGAAAGCGCAGTGCTTGCAGCGATCAACGCGCTGCCGGAACCGGATCGCGCCATGGCCAGGCGACTCCACGCGATCATCAAAGCCAGCGCGCCAGCCCTCTCGCCGAAAACCTGGTATGGGATGCCCGCCTATGCCAGGGATGGCAAGGTTGTCTGCTTCTTCCAAAGCGCGCAGAAGTTCAAGACGAGGTATGGGACGTTCGGCTTTAGCGATGCAGCGAACCTCGACGATGGTGTCCTGTGGCCGGTCGCCTTTGCGCTGAAGGAAATAACCCCCACCGAAGAGGCAAGGATCGCCGCCCTCGTGAAGAAAGCGGTGAGCTGAGGGTTGATCGCAAGGGTTACAAAAAAACAACCGCAACTCCATCAGGCTCCTATCGTAATACTGGCTGAACCAAAGGGTGTCTTGCCGAGATAAAAAACCAACCACGCTTAATCGCTCCTGAAAACTGCGGTCAGCCATTTTGAGCTTCGCTTTATTGAAGAATTTATTGTTATCGGAGCCCCTTTGATAGATTACCCGGTCTAAAATCAAAAAAATACAAAATACCTGGTAATCAGAGTTCATATATCTTTATCGGAGGATAAATAAATGAATGGCAAGAATCCAAAGGTTGATGCTTTTTTTAGTAATGCCACAAAGTGGCATGATGAATACGAGAAATTAAGAACGATCATTCTTGATTGTGGGCTGACCGAGGAATATAAGTGGATGCATCCTTGTTACACATTTCAGGAAAGTAACATTGTTTTAATACATGGATTTAAAGAATACTGTGCGATTCTATTCATTAAAGGTGCCTTGTTAAAGGATGCCAAGGGTATTCTCATCCAACAAACGGAGAATGTGCAGGCGGGGCGCCAGGTCCGGTTCACCAATGTTCGGGAAATCGTTGAGGTGGAACCCGTCCTGAAAGCCTATATTCATGAAGCAATCGAAGTTGAAAAAGCCGGTTTGAAAGTGAATTTAAAAAAAGCTACGGAATACAGCGTTCCGGAAGAATTTATCAATAAGTTGGAGGAAGTTCCTGGGCTGCAGGACGCTTTTGATGCATTGACTCCGGGACGGCAAAGAGCATACCTTCTTTATTTTTCTGCACCCAAACAATCCAAAACCCGGGAGTCAAGGATCGAAAAATATATGCCGCAAATTCTCAACGGCAAGGGATTAAATGATTAGAAAAAGGATGGGGATGGAAGGTTCCATTGAGATCTAATGTCCCCTATCCAGGCTTGAGCTGATAATCACTGGGGTTCGAGAGCAGGCTCAATCGAAGTTTCAAATCCTCAGCGAGGATACTTATTGCTCAGATCGAAATCCGATAAATAAAAAAGCGCACCTTCGCGGTGCGCTTTCTGCTTTTTGGGTCTTATTAATCTTTCTTTACGGTCTTCTCGGCGTTCTTTTCGGCAGTCTTTTCGGAACTTTTGTCGACCTTCGCCACCGGTTCCTTGCCGTCCCCGCCGTCTTTGGTTTCTTTTTTATCTGATGACTTTGCTTCCGCCTTCTCATCAGCCTTCATGGAGGCCATCCCTGAAGGGGAATGATGGTCGGTGGCATAGAAGCCGGACCCCTTAAAACGATCCCTACCGGCAGGTAGACCTTTTTTAATGCGCGTTTGCCACATTCCGGGCACTTGATAAGCGACTGGTCGGAAAATGATTGTTGTTTTTCAAACTGGACTCCGCAATTGGAGCAGCGATAGGTGTAAACTGGCATTCGAACTTCCTATTATCCTCAACTACTGGCGGCACATTATAGCGCACTCAAGAGGCAGGGGCAAGAGGATTGCAAGGGGATGAAACAAATTTCTAATATTCATGAATATAAAATATTTACTGCAAAGAAACAAAGGTCTCGAAGATAACAAAATAAGCAATGGGGGAATGAAATTGTTGAAGTGAAATGAAGGAAAATTCCATAAAGACTCAAAGAAAATGTTCTAAACACTCTCAAGATAGTATATCTCGAGTGTCGGTAATATCGAGGCGGATCTGCTCCACCAGGGAATCCACTGTGGCAAACTTTTCCTCCGGTCGGAGATAATCGACAAACTCCAGCTTAAGTTTTTGTCCGTAAATGTCGCGGTTGAAATCCAGGAGATGCGCTTCGATTGCAGGAGCCGGAAGATCAGGAGTAAAAGTGGGACGGACTCCAACATTAACTGCGGCAAGGAAATTTTCAGGGTTCTTTACGGGTTTCCCCATGTCCGGGGTTGCTGCTTCAAGATATGCCCGGCAGGCGTAGATGCCATAAGCGGGGATTACCTTGTCGTTTGGGATTGAAATATTGGCAGTGGGTATATTTATCCGGTGACCGCGTCCATCCCCATGGACAACCTCCCCGGATATTTCATAGTTGCGTCCCAAATCAACGGCAGCAGATTTCACTTTTCCGGAGGCAATGGATGAGCGAATCCGAGTGGACGAAATAACCCCGAATTCGTCCGAAAGTGCAGGAATAACCTCGACGGTATAGTTCAATCCTTTTCCGAGTTCACTGAGGCGGGCAGCATTCCCCTCCCTGCCGCGACCGAGGGCTGTATCATAACCAATGACGAGATGGCGCAGATCCAGGGCATGTACCACCTGCGCCATAAAATCTTCTGCGGTCTGATCGGCAAAGGCGCGGTCAAATTTCTGTGTGATCACGTAATCAACCCCGAGCTCCTCCAATAGTGAAAGGCGTTCTTCCGGGGTCGTAAGGTACTTGAAATCCCTTTTTCCCCCAAGGACGACCGCCGGGTGAGGAGAAAATGTAAGCACCACCGCAGGGACACCCTCCCGGTGAGCACCAGAGACAAGCGTCCGCAGGATTTTTTGATGACCGCGATGGACACCATCAAAGATGCCGACGGTCAGCCAGGCGTTTTTGAGCGAAAGGTCGTTAATGGAATGAGAGTTAATCACGGTAAATGATCAGAAGATAAACAAACCCCGGAATACTTGGCACACTCATTTGTATATGCGAAATAATGAAGCCGCTTTAGTGTGCTATTCATAAGATCGAATCGATGAAAGGATGCTCCGACATATACCTTCAGAACAAGAATGGTTTTCTACGAGAAGAAAACTTTCTTCGGCTGCCATTCCATGGTAACTTCATCGAGTTCGAGAATGGCGATCAGTTCTCCGGCCATGCTCACACCACGAACCAGGCCAGGCTTGGTCTCGGGTGCAGCCTTGATGCGGTGTCCGTGCTTGACTTCCTCGACCTGGTCGGGAGATAGTTCCACGCCAGGCCACTCTGCCAGGGCTTCTGCAGCGGGGATCAAGTACTGGTACCAGTTGCCGGCAGTGAACGCTTCCTCAAGTTTCCGCAAGGGGGTGGCATCCCGCAGGCTGAAACGTCCGGATTTTGTGCGGCGGAGTCCGACCAGGTAGGCGCCGCAGCCCAATGCCACTCCGACATCATTGGCGAGCGAACGGACATAGGTACCCGATGAGCAATGCACGTCGATTACGACCTCGGGCGGAGCCCATTCCAATATTTCGAGATGATACACATTGATTTTCCGAGGGGCGAGATCAACTTCCTCACCCTGGCGGGCCATCTCGTATGCCTTCCGCCCGTGGACCTTCACAGCGGAAAACGCTGGAGGCGTCTGTTCAATCTCCCCGATGTAGCGTTGGAGAACCTCGTTGAACTGTTCCTCGGTCACATCCACGGGAGTAGTGGAAGGAGCACGGGTAAAGTGTCCTTCGGCATCATAGGTATCGGTGGCATTCCCCAGGCGTAAAATTGCCTGGTAGCGCTTATCGGAAGCTGAAACAAACTCGCTTAGACGGACTGCTGGTCCAACCAGAATCACCAGCACCCCGGAAGCACGCGGGTCATAGGGTTCCGGTATGACCGGCCCGGCGAATGCCCGTGCCGCGGCGGATATGATCGACCACATCGTGAGAGGTCAAACCGACAGGTTTATCCACCACGAGGATTCCGGAGATGGCGTTTTTAATATCCTGACTTTCCATTTTTCATTCCTCCAAGGGCCATCCCATCTATTAATGGGTCTGGCCTAGAATTTTGCGCGTTGCTGCCAGGACACGCTCCTGTACTTCGGCCAGGCTGCCGGACAATTCCGCACCCGAGGCGGCTTTATGACCACCACCGTCAAACTGAAGGGATATCTGCGAAACGTCCACGTGCGGTTTCAGCCCGCGCCAGGAGATCTTTGTTCTATTTGAAGATTGTTCAACAAACATGATTGCAATGTCTGCATCATCAATTGATGAAACGATGTTTATCAGATCGGCATCATCCTTGCCGTTATAACCTGATGCCTTCCGGTCAGCGAGGGTCAGCGTTGCCCACACAATCCCATTCTCCCGCTGAAGACTTGAGAGACCAGCACCCCAATACTTGGCTTCCACGAATGTTCGACGAACCATGCTGCGGTAATACAGCTGGCTCAAATCGGCACCAATTTCCATCAGGTGAGCAACCTGGCGCAGAACAGCGGGAGTGGTATTGGAAGTTCGGAAACCGAGCGTATCGGTTACCAGGCCAGTAATTAGATTAGCGGCTATTGGAGCGGTAATTTTCAACCCCCACTCCGGCATATGGTCGGTCAAAACCGAGGCGGTGGCAACTGCCTGGGGTTCAACCAGGTTAAGCGTACCAAAATCTTCGGTCGTCACATGATGGTCGATGACAATATCGGGGGCATGGTAACCGTCCAGGGCTGCACCGATCCGATCCAAATCCGAACAGTCAACGCTGACGATCAGATCGAATTCACCCTCACCGTGGCGTATTAACCAGATCCGCGCCCGGGAGGTACTTAAACCCGTCAGGAAGTCCATCCGCAAGGACCACTTGGACCTGTTTGCCGGCATCCATGAGTGCCAGGGACAAGGCCAGGCTGGAGCCAATGGCATCCCCGTCCGGACGAACATGGGAAGTGACCAGTACGCGCTGTGCCGCCTGAATGCGGCTTTTAATTTTTTTCTGCAGGTCGTTCATTCTTGCGTATATCTGCCAATAAGCGTTCGATGTGGTCTGCGTTCTCGGGCGTTGGGTCCCAATGGAACCGCAGGCGCGGGAAAGTACGCAGTTCGATGCGGGCGGAAAGTTCATGGCGAAGGAAGCCGCTGGCATGGTCGAGGCCTGCCAATATATCAGCACTGCGGGTGGATCCTTCGACCGCCGAAACGTAGATATCGGAGAACGCCAGTTCGCGATCAACCTTGACATCGGTAATAAAAATCTGGTGCAGGCGCGGATCGTTGATCCCGTGAATCAGCATTTCCGAGATTTCCTGGCGAATACGGTCTGCTATGCGTTGGAGACGGACTCCGGATGGCATAATTCTAATTTCTCCCTATAAAATCAATGCTTATTCTGAGTCGTTCTTTTCCAACAAGTAACACTCAATAACGTCACCGACCTGGACATCGTTGAAGTTCTTCAGACCAATACCGCATTCGAAACCGGTGCGCATCTCGCGTACATCTTCCTTCTCATGTTTCAACGAACTCACGTCCCCTTCAAAGACGATGTCCTTGCCACGGGTCACACGGACCTTGCCATTACGACGGATCTCTCCTTCGGTGACACGGCATCCGGCTATTTTGGATCCCTTGGAAAGGGCAAAAACCTGGAGCACAACCGCCTTGCCAAGGGTCTTTTCGTTATATTCAGGTGCCAGCATGCCCTTAAGCGCTTTTTCGACATCTTCTATAAGGCGGTAAATGATGTCATACAATCGGATGGAAACGCCCTCAGTATCGGCAAGCCGCCGGGCAGCCACGTCCGCCTGGACGCTGAACCCGAAGATAATTGCCTGGGATGAGGAGCGCAAGCAGGACGTCGTTTTCACTGATATTACCGGTTTCTGCGTATAAAATATTGATCCTGATCTCCCCTTTTCCCAGGTTGTTGATCTCGTTGATAATGGGTTCCAGGGAGCCCTGCACATCGGCTTTCAGGATGAGGTTTAGCTCCTGGGCTTCGCCGGCTTTTATCTTGGAAAACAGCTCCTCCAGGGTAATCTTTTTCGCCGCTACTGCCTGCTTTGTATTGGCAGACTGGCGCTCCAAAATAGCCTGGCGGGCTTCCTTCTCTGTTGCCACAACTTTGAAAACATCACCTGCTGAAGGCAGGGAGCTTAATCCCATTACAGAAACCGGGACGGAGGGTCCGGCTTTCTGGACCTTGCGACCGCGGAAGTCGAACAAGGCACGCAGGCGACCATAGGTGTTCCCAGCCACAACGATATCGCCCGTGTTGAGAGTCCCATTCTGGACCAAGCAGCGTTGCCACCGGGCCTTTGGATTTATCCAACTCTGCTTCAATGATCGTCCCGATGACTTCACCCTTGGGATTGGCGCGGATATCCGTATTGTCAGCCACCAAAAGAATGGCTTCCAGGAGATCTTCAATCCCTTGCTTCTGTTTGGCGGAAACAGGTATGACCATGGTATTGCCGCCCCAATCGTCAGGCATTAGATTCGTTCTCCCCGAGCTGTTTCTTGACCGGTCGGGATTGGAATTAGGCTTGTCGACCTTATTCAAGGGCAACGATAATCGGGTACCCGGGCAGCCTTGGCATGTGCGATGGCTTCCTTGGTCTGAGGCATGACACCATCGTCGGCAGCGATCACCAGGATGACAATATCCGCACCCTGGGCTCCCCGCGAGCGCATGGCGGTAAAAGCAGCATGACCGGGAGTATCGAGGAATGTAATCTGGCGGCCTTTTAACTCCACCTGGTACGCACCGATATGCTGGGTGATACCGCCAGCTTCACCAGCGGCAACATCCGTTTTTCGAATGGCATCCAAAAGTGAGGTCTTGCCATGATCCACATGCCCCAGGATGGTCACCACCGGCGGACGAGGGGTAAGCGAGGATTCCTTTTCGTCGGCAATCTTTTGCCGCCAAAGAGGTACATCACCAACTTCTTTTTCCACCGGAGCAACCTGCGTCTCCAAGGTGACTTCAAAACCCATTTCATCAGCCAATATGGCGGCGGTATCGTAATCGATGGTCTGGTTGATACTTGCCATGACACCATTGCTCATTAATTTTTTAATGATCTGGATGGGGCTGACTTCGATAATTTGGGCAAAATCGCGAATGGAAATATTTGCGGGAAGTTCAATCTTCTTGCGCTCAGGAACGGTCATACGGCATCTCCTTAGTCAATATACCAGCCCGGCAATCCCCATGAGCTGACCGGGTGCAGCCAAAACCCTCAAGCCTGCCGTTGAACGTTCAGCGGTTAATCAGTCCATTTGGGCCTTACATGCCCCCTCCAGCATCCCCAACCTCTTCGGGCAGGGTTTCCATAAACTGGCGGAGGAACTGCGTATCGGCGGCCGTCAACGTAATTTTGAGGGCATGCGCCAATGGTCCTTTCAGGCCCTTTTCCCAACAGGAGCGGCGATTATGCAAATATGCGCCGCGCCCGGCTAATTTTCCGGTGGGGTCCACTTGCACACCTTCGGGACGGCGCACCAGGCGGAGCAATGAGCGCTTCGGTAGTACCGTGCGGCAGCCCACACATGTGCGCTGTGGAATATGCTTGAGTGGTTTAACTGTTTTGCCAGACACCTTCAATCCCAAACCTGTCGCCTGCACCATCTGTGAACTTTGAAAGCTCAATAGTTGGAATCACGCAATCCATCGAGTTCACTGCTATGCGCAGTGCGAAGCAGTCAATATTATAGGGTTAAATCTACCACCTGGGAAGACATCTCAACATTATTCCTTCGTCTAGTCTTCTTCCCAACCTTCATCGCCACGCTTGTGCTTCTTCTTCGCAATGGCCTTATCGAGATCTTCGTCGTATACAATCTCGACAACTTTCTTTTTCTTCTTTTTGCCCTTTTTCTTGTCGGACTCATCCTCTTCATCGTCTGCGGCAACCGCTACGGGCTGGAGCATATCGGGACGTAACGTGAATATCTCCTCGAGAGGCTTCTCGGCAACGCTTTCTTCGGGGGTTTCTCCAACAGGAACAGGTTCAACTCCGGTTTCGATCGCTTCGGGCTGCGCCTCGACGGGTGCGGCCTCTGAAACTGCCTCCGCTGGGACACCAGCCACCTGCTCAAGCGGTTGTTCAATAGCTGGTTCAAGAGCAGGAGCAACGACCGGTTCCGGTTCGGGGAAGGTCACATTTTGCAGCGCTTTTTGGATGGCTTCCATGGACTTTGGACCGATACCCGCCAAACCCAGGACACTATCGGGATTTAACTTCAGCGTAAGCATCAGGTCTCCCACCGTGCGATGCTCTGCCTCGGTGAGGATATTAAAGGTATGATCCGCAAGACCAAGCGCTTCAATTCCCAGATCAAAAGCGGTAATGGGAATTTCTGCCCGGGCAGCAGAGACACGCTCTTCCTCGGCGGCTGCGGTGGCTTTTTTCTGCTCCACCGTACGCCGTTCGACGCGCTCCACAAATTGAACGCCGTAGCTCAGCGTCGCGACGGACGCGGCCGTGGTGCTCGGAAACAGCGCCGAGATCGGGGTCACAACGCCCTGTTCCGCAACGCGGCGCGTTGTCTTGAAGCGGCTTTGATGCTCCTGCCAGAATTTCCAGCCGAAGGAGTCGATGAAGAACAGCACCACCTTGCTGGGGCTCGGATACGCGCCGCCGAAGCAACTCGCGGGCAGGAGCGCGCCAGCTTGCTAGCCGCCCTCCGCCTCGGGTGAGCAGATAGTGGATCGTCGCGGGGATGTTGGCGAAGGAGTAATCCGCATAAATCGGCCGCAGCAGCCCCTCCGCCAGCGGCTTGAACTGTGCCAGGGGGGCGCTATCGATCATGCCACGCGTCCGGTTTCCGTTGCCTCAAGGACACACTGATATATGTATCAAATTAAAATACGGCACCGGCATGCTCCCCGGATTGGTGCAATTTTCGCCAAGCGCCCTTTAACAGTTCGTGAACGCACTATGCTTCAAATATGAATTATTCGTAAAATCGGCAAAAATATGCGCAATCCAAGTATGGTTTTATAGTTACCGCGCGCAAGATTATAATATTAACGGGGTTTTTGAAGTGCGGATTTCCGCGCGAATACGCTCGAAATCCGCCTGATTTGCGCACAAAGCGCGCCAGAAGCGGCGAAATTTACCATACGCCTTAACCTCCGCGTGTCAGCACGCGCTGCTATGCCGACTATGCGGACCTCTCCGGCCAGCCAAGTAGCCCTGGCAGCGCATCGCTTTCGAGCAACGCTGCTGGAGCGGCTGGCGGTTTCGACTATCAGGTCACCCCCGGCTTCCTCTTCGGGTTTGCGGCGGTTATTGGACTCGACCTTCAGCGTCGCGGATCGCGCCACGAGCGGGGCCGTCGATGGAGCCCATGGCGGCGTCTATGGCGTGGCGCGCTCAGGAGGGCTCTATGTGGCCGGCGCAGCGGACTATGCCCATTACAACGACACAACAACCCGCACCATCGCTTATAACCTCAACACCGGCGGCGCATTCAATAAGTACGGTAAAGGCTCGTTCGGAGGCGACGAGTGAGCTGGCCGCATGGAGGCGGGCTAAGAAATTCAAGCCAGGCTGAACGTCACGCCGTTCGCGGGCTTCCAACTGGCCACGTTGTCTAATAGCGCCTTCTCCGAGACGAGCAGCCTTGCGGGCGGCGGCGCGGGCGTCGCGGGCCTGCATGTGGACGCGCTGACCCTCAACAGCGAGCAGAGTTTCGTTGGCATTCAGATTGACGGCACATCGGCGCTCGGCAATGGCTGGATGCTGACCTCCTTCGCGCGCGCGGCGTGGGATCACGAGTTTAACCCCACAAGGTCGGAGACAGCATTTCTGCTGTCGCTGCCGGCTTCGAGCTTTAGGGTCGATGGCGCTTCGGCGGCCCAGGATGCGGCCAAGGTCGACGTCGGCTTCAAACTCGACTTCGGCAGTTGGGGCGCCTTCGCAAGCTTCGACGGGGAGTTCTCCGAGCGCGGCAATAGCTATGGCGGCGCCGGCGGGGTGAAAATTCGGTTCTAAGCTCTGCGTGGAGATGCGGCGGGTGAACGACGCGTAGCGCAACCAGTAATGTAAGGCGCGACAATTCAGGCGGCGGCGCCGCCGCCCTTTCGGGGCGAAGCTCCATCGGCCGATCTTCACCGGGAGGGCTTAGCCCTTGGAAGCGGACCCGCTATGCGCGGACATCAAAGTCCGCCACCGGCCTTATGCGCCAAATTTAGCCCACTAACCGCTAAGGCCTGGGAAGGCTATGTGTTGGGGAAGCCAGAAAACTCTGCTTAGCGGGGCGCACGCGAAAATGCGATTGCGCGAAACGAGGCCGAGACTGCGACTGGCAGTCAGCCTGCCAGCGGTCAACGGTATTCTTTCGTGTGCCAAATCCTCAGCACGTAGATCGCCACTCCCACGATCCTACCCCTGTCCCTATGGGAGAGAGGACGCCTCATGCCGCCTTCGTCTGCTGCTCCACGCGCGCGAAGTAGGGCAGCAGCTTGAACCGCGAATAGGGCAAATATTGCTGGTTCTGGATCAGCCCCTCGAACTGGGTCAGCCGCTCCAGAACGCCATGCAGGTTCGCCGCCTCCGGCCCGGAATTGGCGCCGCAAAGCGCGCGCACCACGGCCTTCTTGTGATCCGGCTGCTGGTTCTTGAGGTAGATCTTGGTGTCGAGCGCGCCGGAAAGATCGGGCGGCAGGTCGCCCGGATATTGCGTGCCGATGGCGATGCCCGCCCCGAACGCGCGGCCCTCGCGGGCGAGGTTTTCGAGATGCGTGCTGCTGGCCACGCGCCAGGCTTCGTCGAGCACGAGCAGGCGCGTCAGCTTGCGCGGCTGCGCGCGCCGCAGCAGCACGCCGTGCAGCCGGATGATAATAAGCTCCGCCAGCGCGGCCTTGATCTCGTCGGTCGGCAGCGCGAACAGCGACAGCACCAGCCGCTCGTCCAGCATGGCCTCGAACGGCACCGGCAACTCGTCCGATTTCGGGAACAGCCCAAGCTCGAACAGCGCCGCGATGCGGTCCAGCAAGCTGATGGCCTGCGGGTTCTTCGCTTCCTTCTGCTCCTCCAGGATCGCGACGACATCGTCGAAACTCGGCGGCCGGATGCTGTCGGCGTGCACCCATTTCTGCGGATTGATGCCGCGCCGCTCGAACGCCTCCTTCATGGCGTCGCGCAGCGTGGCGGTCTGGCGGTCGCCAAGGCCGAACACGCGCTTCAAGACGCCCGTGATGGTGAAAATGTGCTCGATGGGCTGCGCCTGCCCGTCCTCGCTGGCGCTGGGCATCAGCGGGTTGAACGGGATGCCGTGGCGGCGCACGTCGTGCACCTTGAGGCCGATGGCCCGCACGAAGTCGCGCTCGGCATAGTCGTTCTTGAAGTCGAAAATGCAGACCGGGAAGCCCATGTTGGCCACGCCCTCGATCAGCACGTTCAGCGCCTGCGTCTTGCCGGAGCCAGGATCGCCGGTGATGAGGATGCCGAAGTTCAGGAGCTTTGCCTCGGTCTCGAACGGCGCCCAGTAGACCTCGCCGCCGTCCTCGTGGCGGCCGAGCATCACGGCGTCTTGCGTGGGCGTGCGGCGTCGCGGGACCGGAGCAGGCGCGGGCGCGGCCTCGGCTTCGGGCGCTTCGTCCTCGTCCGGCGCGGCCTTGAAGTAGGGGAACTGCACCATATCGGCGAAGGCCATCACCTTGGTAAGCGGGCGCGCATCGCGCTGCCAGGCTTGAAAGCCCGGTGCATCCTTGAAATTGCGAAAGAAATGCCGCGCGGAGTCCAGGCGCTCCCAGGCCAGCATCTCGACCTGCGGCACGATGATGGACTGCAATTCCTCGGCGTCGCGGATGATCGGCGCGATGAACCGCCCCGAGCGCGGAAGCCTGCCGCCGCGCGGGCGCACGATGACGGGCCGCGCGCCGTTCACGCCGCGCAGGAAAACCCGGATCTCCTCGGCCAGCGGCGCGCCGCGCCCCTCGTTGCAAAGCGCGATCTCGCGGCGCTCGACGCTCTGGCCGTTCTGCTGGAAGTCGCACTCGATGACGACCGTGCCAGCCCTGCCGCGCACCGTGCGCCGCGTCTTGATGGCGGTTAGCGCCGTCGATCTCGATGGCGGCGGCCTGGATCGCCCACTCCAGAATTTCGGCCTGCTGGATGCCGTTGCCGATGGCGGGCTGTACCGTGCGCGAGGTAAGCTCCCCGTGCCATTTGTCGTCGAAATTGATCGATCCGGCGGCGGCGCTGGCGGCGGGCGCGATGGGCGCGTCGCTCGAAATGGAGGGCGGCGGCGGCATGTCCTCAAGCGCGGGGACGGCGCCCGTGGCCAGATAGACGCGCCGGAACTGCTGGATCAGCTCGAACACATAGCGGGAGGTTTGCCCGCCAAGCTCGTCGGTCATCCAGCCAGGAAAGGGATAGAGCGGATCTTTTGCGTCGGGCTTGGCGCCGCAGCGCTCGAACAGCTCCGAGAGCCTGCGCTTGAGCAGCGCCTCGGCCTGCCTGCGCGCCAGCGGCTTGAGCCGCACGGGCATCGCGCCGAAGCGCTCGATGCGGTCGCGGATCGAGCTGTCGATGCCCTCGGCGATGGTGTCGTAGAGCGATGGCAGCACCGCATAGGCGACGCAAAGCGGCGGCAGTGTTTCGGCGAGCAGCGCGCCCCGGCCGAACAGATGGCGCAGCCGCGCCTCCCAGCCCTGAACGCGGCTCTGTTCCAACTGGTCGAAGGCCAGCATCAGCGCGCCGCCGGTGGCGCCGATCACATTCACCAGCGCATCGATATGGCCGCGCGCGATATGGTCGCCCTCGGTCTGCGTGAGCCGCACGCCGCCGATGCTGACATTGATGGGCTGGCCGCGCAGATAGGAAAAGGAGTCGTCGTCGCCCGCGGCCGCGCCCAGCAAGGCCGCGATGAACGCCTCGGAGGGAACCGGCAGGTGCGACAGCTTTTGCAGCCGCGCGCGGATGGAGACGATCAGCGGGCGCAGGTCCAAGTCGCGGATATCGCCGCCATCGGCGAAGACATCCTTCGCGAAGGTCTTGGCGAGATCGGCCTGCCCCTGCGCAAGCACGGTCTGCGCAAGCCGGGCCAGCGGCGACGGCGCGCCCGCGGCCACGAGGTAGCGCTCCGAAAGCCGCGAGACCAGCGCGCGCAAAAGCCACGCATCGAGGTCTTTCTCGGCCACCAGATCCACCATGGGGAACAGCGCGGCATAGACGCCGCCCTCCTGGTGCAGGCGGCGGATGGCGGTGAGAAGCGTATGGGTCTTGCCCGTGCCGGTCGCGCCCTTGATCAGGAGCACGCGGAAGGCCGGGTCCGGATTTTGCCTGAGCGCCTGTGTGGCGATGGCGTTGAGCGCCTCGTCCGCCCCGGTCTCGATGCCGGGCACGTCCAGGCGCTCCTCGTCGGCGGCGCCCGCGAGGGACGCCACCGCTCCAAAGACTCGATCAAATTCTGGGCTTTCAAAAGCCTTAAGTCGTAAATCCATGATTTAAAACGCCTAAATCCACTGATTGACGATAAAGTGCCGTTCGTCACGCCCAAGCCTCAGCCGCGACCTCTCTTTCAGGCCAGCATCGAATGGCCCGGTAATGTCATAGCGTTCCAGGTCGAGCAGGCCCTCGCGGGCGGCCTCGGCCAGATGGTCCTTGAACTCGTCGAGGCTGCCAAGGACCAGCCCCTGGGCGAGCCCTGCGTCGTAAACTTGGGCGATGGCGACCTTGCCGGCATAGGGCTTGGTTTCCAGCCGGCCGGCGAGCTTGCGCACGGAGCCGGCGAAGCTCTCAAGATCGAAGGCGTGGACGATTGGCGCGGGCGCCGGAATCCTGGCCGCCATCGCCGCGCGGATGATGGTTGCGGTGAGCGCCTGCACGGTATCCGCCGGACCGCCGAGTCCCTTGGACAGTAGGCTTGCGTCTGCCTGCAATACGGTCCCCCGTTGAACTCCGGCCAAGGCCAGGTACATGCGCCGGCTCATTTCGTCGAACTTGAAGGCCTTGAGCGGCCGTTTTGCGGCGTCTCCGAAAGCGCCGCCGTAAGAAGCGACAATGCGGGAGAGGATGGCGCAGCGCGCTTGCTGGCCGGTTGGCCAGGGAGAAAGCTCGTCGAGGCCGAAAAGCTGCCGGAGCGCCAGCGCGCGCAGATCGCGGCCGCGTTTCGCGCCGCCTGCCGGGCCGTTCAGCGCCATCACGGCCAGGGCGCGCAACGCATCGCGGCCGGTAAAGGCGGAGGAAAGGGGACCGCCCTTGGCGAAGGTTTCGCGCTTGGCGGCCAGGATGCCAGAGGTTTCCTGAACGAGGCCGAGCCGGATCGCCTGGGCCAATGCCTCCTCATAAGGCACGGCTTCGGCCAGAGCCTTGGCGGCGGCTTCGCCCGCACATTCGCCCCTTGGCTGGGCCGCGACCCATGCCGCCAGCACTTCGGGCGCGTTCAGCGGCCTCAGGCGGGCGAGGCCCGGCTGTGGCAGTGTCGATGCGCTTCTGAGCGGCAATGTCATGGTTTCGCGGTCCGTATCCTGGTCTTTAAAAATAAATCAATCGGCCTTGCAAGCTACCTGATTCGAAGGGAAATTGGCACCCGTTAGCTTGGGCGTGCCGCGGCCGGGCCTGCAACCGCTGGCGTGCCCGGCGCGGAGGCGAAAGCCACGGGGTGCCGGAGGTCAAGCTTCCTGGGGTACGGCAGGCCATGCTGTCGTTTTCCTGTCTCATGGTTCCAAGCTAAGCTCAGCCCAAGGCGCGCAGTGACGGCTGGCGCAAGGCCGCGGATGTGGAAAAGTGGGTGCAAGACGCTCCGTTGTTAACGATCTCGCTGGCTGTCCGGGCGGCCGGCGCGCCTTTCGACATTGAAGTAATTTAGCAGACGCGATTTGAGGAAGCGGTAATTCGGGCAACGCATTGATTGTGCTGCATGATATTTGTTGCGTTGCCCGATCTCGGCGGCACCCGGAATGGTTAACACGAAAGCTATGGGTATATTTAACCGGATTTCCGGTATTATGGCGCAAACGCCACAGAGGAAAACACTCATTCAGTTGGTCCCGCGACGGGTGGGGAGGGTGCGCTATGACCTCCCACGCGCACCTAGAGGGAGAAGTTTCCCGGAGGGACTTTTCCAAGCGGAAAGCGCTTATCGCAGAATGGGCAAAGCACACGTTTTCTGCTGTCGCCATCCTTGGGATTCCCCAAGGTTTGAAGGATGGACTTTCTTCGGTTCTGGAAACAGTTGGGGCAAAGAGACGCGGCAATTCCCCGTGCTCCATGCCTTCTTTAAGAAGGTAAGCGAACGTTCCCCCGCCGTAATCCGCGAGCTTGTAACGCTTGGCCTCGTTTTCCCAGCCTTCTATCTCAGCCACGCTTGTTTTAAGCTGCGTATTCCTCCAGCAAAGAAAATTGGTCGGACTGGGCCGCCAGTGCGCTGCTTTGGGCGGCGAGATTTACGCTTTGGAGTTCAATGACCTTCGATTGAATTTCGGCAGTCGTCTTGAGTTGCATAAAACCCTTGGCGATGTCGCCGGCCGCCTTGAGGCTTCCAATCGCCGCCTGGATAGAGCCCATATAAGTCATGTAAACCTCCTTTGATAAAGGAGGATTTCCTCCGTGGCAATTCTGGCGTCACAAAGACGGAAATGCAGGGGCGCGCGTCGTAAAGGCAGAGGCGGGCGGCGGCGGCCGCTTTTCAAATTTTCTATGCCTTCCTAATCGGCATACCATCCCATTCCCATGGGAGGATTTTTAAGCACCAGTTCGCTAGCCGGGATAAATGTTTCGGCTTGGTTGAATGCCAAGCCGTCCTTCCTATGCAACTCGACAATAAAGCCGGTTTGATGATGCCTGGACGTATCGGTTGGAAACGTATATTCAATAAACCCAACTATGTAGAAAAGCAAAATAGCTTTCAATTTCTCGGATCGAGCGCGCCTCTATTTCTTTTCTTTGTACGCGAATCCTGGCTCCATATTTCGTTGGCGCTCCTGGGGAAGTGCTCATTGGGAAGAGGGTCATGCCAACGCTGAAGCCGCTATTTCTTACGGAAATAGACAGCTTCCGCTGTACATCAAATGGCTTTTGCATGGTTGAGAGCGTCACCGCAACCATTTGGGCCATCAGCTTTACTTTAAGCGCTGGGAGCGTTTCCAACATTCGCAATCCTGAAGCAGATCGGAATGTTCACCAAGTCATAGCCGAAAGTCATCCCGCCTCCAGCTATACCAACGGGGGATATCAATGCTGTCAATCTTAATCCATGCTCGTTGCGTCTCGATCAAAGTACTATTGGCGATTTCGGTGGCTCGCTTAGCCGCTTCTGCGGCGAGGCGAGAAGTTATATCGGCACGGATCAACATGATAAATTGGAAAACAGAAGCAGCGCTGAGCACGGCTGTAAGGATAACAAGCCAGAAAGTGAAATAGGCAACCGGGTCTTCCGCCGTCTTCCGCCAGAATTTGTCCCATTCATTTTCGCTGTGTTTGGAGCTGTCTTTTTTAACGGATGCTGCTCCTGTTGATGATGTGGATGGTATGGGGACAGCGAAGGTGAGTGGACCGCCATAATAATCGCCATCGTCAAGCAAACTATTGACACCAATGACAGAATATCGACAAAACTTGAACGATGACGTTATTAGCCATGCGCCAAGATCTTCTCTGAATCTATAGCTCACAGGTCCTCCAGTCTCATGCCTTCCAATTCCAGCGCCGCCAGCGTTGCCAGTAGGAAGGTAGCGGCGAACGTCCCCGCTTGAGCTTCAACTTGATTGAGTTTTCGGTCTCCCCCTTGACGCCATGCCTTTCCAGGCGCCTGACTAGTTTGGCGTAAGTGACCTTTGCGCATTTCTTGCATTTTGCTTTGATGAAAGCGGGTGCGCGGTCTGCGATTCTTCTTCGGTTTGGGCTAGGCCTATGGTTTTCGCTCCTGTCATAAAAGGATCATTTACGACCCTTTCTGTCTTGACAACCTATTCTATGGTGTCCTCTAGCGACCCAGGAAACGAGGTAACGGCCATGGCACAGCATTTCCTTCTATCGAAAACGGCAAAGACCCTGAGCTTGGCTCAAGTCTTCCGCATGAGCGATGCAAGGCGGAAGAGACCTTCCGGCTGGTGCGCTGGGCTGACACGAAGGGCGCTCCGGTTTGCCCCCATTGCGGCGGTGTTGACGCTTACGAGTGCCGCCGCCCGGCTCGCTCCGCTTTCCGCACCGGAAATTGGGTTCCTAAAAT
>CAVUIO010000001.1:0-190008 GCA_963741635.1 uncultured Chloroflexia bacterium | reverse complement strand
GATTCGTGGGTGGGGTTCTGATCGAGGGCCCGACCGGTGCCGCATTCACTGTCAGCGTCGCAGCCGCACTGGTCACCGTCCCCACCGTGTTGCTCACTACTACGGCGAACCTGGATCCGCTGTAGACGTCGTTGTCACTGGCATGGTGTAACTGGCTCGTTACTCCGGCGATATTCACGCCGTTTTTCTGCCATTGGTAACTGAGCGGAGCTGTTCCGCCGCAACCACCGTGAAGGTTGCATTTTGTCCTGCCGTCACAGTCTGATTCGTGGGTGAAGTTGTGATCGAGGGCCCGACCGGCGCAGCGCTCACCGTCAGCGTCGCGGCTGCACTGGTCACTGTGCCCACCGTGTTGCTCACTACTACGGCGAATGTCGATCCACTGTCCGACGTGGTCGTCACCGGTGTCGTGTAAGTCGCTGCGATAGCTCCGGCGATATTCACGCCGTTTTTCTGCCATTGGTAACTGAGCGGTGCTGTTCCTGCCGCAACTACCGTGAAGGTTGCAGTTTACCCTGCCGTGACAGTCTGATTCGTGGGTGAAGTTGTGATCGAGGGCCCGACCGGGGCAGCATTCACCGTCAGTGTCGCGGCCGCGCTGGCCACTGTGCCCACCGTGTTGTTCACTACTACGGCAAATGTCGATCCACTGTCTGAGGTGGCGGTCACTGGCGTCGTGTAACTCGCTGCAGATGGCTCCGGCGATATTCACGCCGTTCTTCTGCCACTGGTAACTGAGCGGTGCCGTTCCTGCCGCAACCACCGTGAAGGTTGCATTCTGTCCTGCCGTCACAGTCTGATTCGTGGGTGAAGTTGTGATCGAAGGCCCGACCGGAGCAGCGCTCACCGTCAGCGTCGCGGCTGCACTGGTCACCGTGCCCACCGTGTTGCTCACCACTACGGCAAATGTCGATCCGCTGTCCGACGTGGTTGTCGCCGGCGTGGTGTAACTCGCTGCCGTTGCTCCGGCGATGTTCGCGCCGTTTTTCTGCCATTGGTAACTGAGCGGAGCTGTCCCCGCCGCAACCGCCGTGAAGGTTGCAGTCTGCCCTGCCGTCACGGTCTGATTCGTGGGTGAAGTTGTGATCGAGGGTCCGACCGGCGCAGCGCTCACCGTCAGCGTCGCGGTTGCACTGGCCACTGTGCCCACCGTGTTGCTTACCACTACACCAAATGTCGATCCGCTGTCCGAGGTGGTTGTCACCGGCGTGGTGTAACTCGCCGCCGTTGCTCCGGCGATGTTCGCGCCGTTTTTCTGCCATTGGTAACTGAGCGGAGCTGTCCCCGCCGCAACCGCCGTGAAGGTTGCAGTCTGCCCTGCCGTCACGGTCTGATTCGTGGGTGAAGTTGTGATCGAAGGCCCGACCGGAGCAGCGCTCACCGTCAGCGTCGCGGTTGCACTGGCCACTGTGCCCACCGTGTTGCTTACCACTACACCAAATGTCGATCCGCTGTCCGAGGTGGTTGTCACCGGCGTGGTGTAACTCGCCGCCGTTGCTCCGGCGATGTTCGCGCCGTTTTTCTGCCATTGGTAACTGAGCGGAGCTGTCCCCGCCGCAACCGCCGTGAAGGTTGCTGTCTGCCCTGCCGTCACAGTCTGATTCGTGGGTGAAGTTGTGATCGAAGGCCCGACCGGCGCAGCGCTCACCGTCAGCGTCGCGGCTGCACTGGCCACTGTGCCCACCGTGTTGCTTACCACTACACCAAATGTCGATCCGCTGTCCGAGGTGGTTGTCACCGGCGTGGTGTAACTCGCTGCCGTTGCTCCGGCGATGTTCGCGCCGTTTTTCTGCCATTGGTAACTGAGCGGAGCTGTCCCCGCCGCAACCGCCGTGAAGGTTGCAGTCTGCCCTGCCGTCACGGTCTGATTCGTGGGTGAGGTTGTGATCGAGGGCCCGACCGGCGCAGCGCTCACCGTCAGCGTCGCGGTTGCACTGGCCACTGTGCCCACCGTGTTGCTTACCACTACACCAAATGTCGATCCGCTGTCCGAGGTGGTTGTCACCGGTGTGGTGTAACTCGCTGCGATAGCTCCGGCGATGTTCGCGCCGTTTTTCTGCCATTGGTAACTGAGCGGAGCTGTCCCCGCCGCAACCGCCGTGAAGGTTGCAGTCTGCCCTGCCGTCACAGTCTGATTCGTGGGTGAAGTTGTGATCGAGGGCCCGACCGGCGCAGCGCTCACCGTCAGCGTCGCGGTTGCACTGGCCACTGTGCCCACCGTGTTGCTTACCACTACACCAAATGTCGATCCGCTGTCCGAGGTGGCTGTCACCGGCGTCGTGTAACTCGCCGCCGTTGCTCCGGCGATGTTCGCGCCGTTTTTCTGCCATTGGTAACTGAGCGGAGCTGTCCCCGCCGCAACCGCCGTGAAGGTTGCAGTCTGCCCTGCCGTCACGGTCTGATTCGTGGGTGAAGTTGTGATCGAGGGCCCGACCGGCGCAGCGCTCACCGTCAGCGTCGCGGTTGCACTGGCCACTGTGCCCACCGTGTTGCTTACCACTACACCAAATGTCGATCCGCTGTCCGAGGTGGTTGTCACCGGCGTGGTGTAACTCGCTGCGATTGCTCCGGCGATATTCGCGCCGTTTTTCTGCCATTGGTAACTGAGCGGAGCTGTCCCCGCCGCAACCGCCGTGAAGGTTGCAGTCTGCCCTGCCGTGACAGTCTGATTCGTGGGTGAAGTTGTGATCGAGGGCCCGACCGGAGCAGCGCTCACCGTCAGCGTCGCGGCTGCACTGGCCACTGTGCCCACCGTGTTGCTTACCACTACACCAAATGTCGATCCGCTGTCCGAGGTGGTTGTTGCCGGCGTGGTGTAACTCGCCGCCGTTGCTCCGGCGATGTTCGCGCCGTTTTTCTGCCATTGGTAACTGAGCGGAGCTGTCCCCGCCGCAACCGCCGTGAAGGTTGCAGTCTGCCCTGCCGTCACGGTCTGATTCGTGGGTGAAGTTGTGATCGAGGGCCCGACCGGCGCAGCGCTCACCGTCAGCGTCGCGGTTGCACTGGTCACTGTGCCCACCGTGTTGCTTACCACTACACCAAATGTCGATCCGCTGTCCGAGGTGGTTGTTGCCGGCGTGGTGTAACTCGCTGCGATAGCTCCGGCGATGTTCGCGCCGTTTTTCTGCCATTGGTAACTGAGCGGAGCTGTCCCCGCCGCAACTGCCGTGAAGGTTGCAGTCTGCCCTGCCGTCACGGTCTGATTCGTGGGTGAAGTTGTGATCGAGGGCCCGACCGGCGCAGCGCTCACCGTCAGCGTCGCGGTTGCACTGGTCACTGTGCCCACCGTGTTGCTTACCACTACACCAAATGTCGATCCGCTGTCCGAGGTGGTTGTTGCCGGTGTGGTGTAACTCGCTGCGGTAGCTCCGGCGATGTTCGCGCCGTTTTTCCGCCATTGGTAACTGAGCGGAGCTGTCCCCGCCGCAACTACCGTGAAGGTCGCTGTCTGCCCTGCCGTCACGGTCTGATTCGTGGGTGAAGTTGTGATCGAGGGCCCGACCGGCGCAGCGCTCACCGTCAGCGTCGCAGTCGCACTGGTCACTGTGCCCACCGTGTTGCTTACCACTACACCAAATGTCGATCCGCTGTCCGAGGTGGTTGTCACCGGTCGTGTGTCGATTTATACTTTAAAAAAGGGTGATCAAATAATGCCGTGAAATGGAAACGAGCCTGACGCTCATCTCCTGCTGGCCCCCCGAAAGCAAGGCACATCGGGTGGTGTGATCGCCTACCCGGTCATGATGCCGTGAATGAAAGAATAAAAATCAGGAGCGGCACGAATTGTGCCGCTCCTGAAATCACTAATAACAGTATTGCACAATAAGACTACTTATGAAGGGTGGATACCCCGGTTCCCTGGGAAGCCGACGAGAAACCAATCGAATATGGATTTGCAGCCGCTGCGCTCTCGCAGGTGATCGTCAAAATTGATAGAGTACCGAGCCGCCTATCCCGCTGAAGATCTCGAACGGGAACCACCAGTGCTCGTTACAACCAAAATTATAGGCTGCCATCCTTCATGATCCCGTCCTTCCAGATATAGACAAACGGGTAGGCATTGTACAGGACGGTATCGCTGCCATCCATGATGCCATAATCGGTGACACCGATAAAATAATTGCCCGGGTAATAGGGCAGGGCCGGGTTGGCTGCCAGCGGTGCATGCGCCAGGCGCTTCATAATGGTAATGGATACGATCGGGAGCCAGTCCATATACCCGCCCTCGCGATCGTAGAGGGCAAAGGGGAAGCCGTTCAGGGTACCGTCGGGATCGTTCTCAAGGTATCCGAACGTATTCCCCTCCGGTCCGACAATGAAATTCGCCGGTTGAGTGATGTCAAGCGGGTTGGGCGTGTTGGGCAGCCAGAGGTTCAAATCCAGGTCATAACTTTCATTAATCCAGCCCAGGGTCACATCGAAATTCCCGGATTTGTTGGGAACGGAAGCGCGGCCAAAATACTTCCAACTTCCCGTATAGATGTTACTATCGCTCACGCCCGTATAATGCCAGAAAGCCCACTGCGAACCGGCAGTATATCCAGTGGCATTGACCTTGGCTGTAGATAATCCCGACGGCAGGTTAAGGGCTTCAGCGTAGGCGCTTTCAATGCCCGAAACAATTCCGCTGCCCCTCAGAGCTGGTGCCCTGGTAGATCTGGAACTGGGCATTGGTGAGCGGCAGACCGGTGCTGGCATTATAGATGTATCCGTATGCAGCGCCCCGGTCGAGCAGGGCGGCAACATCGACATCGTTTTTCCCGGACATCGAAGCGGGCCAGCAGCCGCCGTCGGCCAGGAGCGGGTAGGGAGTATTGTTCTTTACGGCAGAACCCACCTGTGCGTTTGTGCTGGTCGGCTTATAGCCCCAGCGGCGGGCAGCGGCGCCAGCCACGAAGGGGGTGGCCATCGAAGTGCCGCTCAGGTAGTCGTACTGCGGGTAAACGCCATCGTAATAGTTCAGGTAGAAGGGCGAGCTGTAAGGTGTGGTGGAGTAAATATTCGTCCCGGGGGCAGCTACCGACACCCAGCTTCCATAATTGGAATAAGACGCCCGGCAATCCTTCGTTGTTGTCGGAACCATCGTCTATTGCAGCCACCGAGAGCACCTTATCGGTAAATAGCCGTAAGCGACAGTATCTGAATACCCGCCGGGATAAATGGGGGTGGAGGAATTATTATTTCCTGCCGCAGCCACCAGCAGCTTGCCCTTGGTATTGACCGCATAATTGATGGCATTGTACATAAAGGTGGAGGTACCATCGCCGCCCAGGCTCATGCTGATGACCTTGATGTCCGTGCGGTTGGCGCAGTAATTAATTCCCGCGGCAATGTCGAAGAAGCGAACCCCAGCCCTGGGCATTCAGCACCTTGACCGCCACGACCTTGCCGTTCGAAACCCCGGCGATGCCCTTGGCGTTGTTCATGCTGGCGGCGATGATGCCAGCCACGTGCGTGCCGTGCCCGTTATCATCCTTCGGGTCGAGATCGGCATTGACAAAGTCTTTACCCTTGATGATCTTGGCGGAAAGATCGGGGTGGGTGTAATCCACGCCCGTATCCAGCTCGCACACGCCCGCGCTGGCGGTGGTGTTCGGCCAGACAATGTCCGCTCCGATCCATTGCCAACCCCAATTGATAAACAGGCTTGGGATCATTGGGATATGCCGCGGCAATCCTTCCATTTTTAATGGTGCGCATGGCTTTGAGCTCGGCAATCGAAAGTGTGACCGCAGGTTGCCGTTCGAATCCCGGCGGGTGATGCTGGTAGGCGCTTCCGGGCGGGAAGCTGCAAGTTGTGACTCCTGCTCGGGGATGCCCCACACATAGTTCGGTTCGGCAACCAATACGCCTGCAGCTGCCACCGAGTTGGGCTGCCAGGGCCTCGACATCCGCATCTTCGGCGAAGCTCAGCAAAGCCCAGTTATTATAGACTTTCGCCACCTGGGCGTTCACTCCGGCTGCCAACGCGGAGGCCTGGGTGGTATAAGCTGACAAGGAATTGCCTTCCTGGAAGACAACGATCACTTCCCCCGGGACATAGGCCATGTCACCGCCGACATCTTCAGCCTTAACGGCAGCTGCGGCTGGCTGGTAAACTGTCCCCACGGCAGCAATGAGCATTACCATGATAAGAAAAATATTGAATGTTGCGGGATAAGCTTGATCATTATTTCCTCCTCCTAAATAAGTTCGAATATAATATTGTAAATTGGAGTTTAGAGATAAATAATATCGACTTCCTCCTTCCCTAACCAATTGATTTATTAAAATAAACTATACAATAGGTGCAAGGAAATTACAAGTGGGCAGCACCGGGAATTGAACCCAATGGAATTACCCCTCCTCTTTTTGGTTCAATTCGTATCGTCCTCCATCCTCCGCATCGTCATCCCGCCGCTCCCTTAAAACCGATTACAATTTATTCATGCCCTACGAAGAACTTTCCCACAGCGCCGACTGGGCGCTGCACGCCTGGGCAGCCGACATGGAGCTGCTCTTCGAAGAGTGCGCCAAAGGGATGAATGCCCTGTCGGGCACCCGGCTGGCGGAAACCCCGCGCCTGCGCCGCAGCCTTTCGTTCACCGGTCAGGATATGGAAAGCCTGCTGGTCTCCTTTCTCTCGGAGCTGGTTTTCATCGCCGAACAGGAGCGGCTGGGGTTCGACGAATTCGAGCTGAAGATCCGGAATGGTGGTCCCCAATCCTGCAGCCTGTCCGCGGCGCTGGGCGGCGCCCGGATCGTGAGCCAGGATAAAGCCATCAAGGCGGTCACCTACCACAACCTGCACATCCGCCGCACCGGGCGCGGCTGCGAGGTGGAGCTGGTGTTCGACGTTTAACCGGTATATTAAATATTAGAGAAAGCGAAACCCATGATCCGCCTGCAGGACCTGACCAAGATCTCCGACTACGAATGGGAAATCCCAAAAAACTTTCGCGGCGACATGCGCGGTCCCGTGCGGATATTTGCGACCCGCGCCCTGCTGGCGCAGATCCTGGGGGATAGATCGCTGGAGCAGGCGGTCAACGCCTCCACCCTGCCGGGGCTGGCCGGGTCGGTGGTGGTGATGCCCGACATGCACCAGGGCTACGGCTTCCCGATCGGCGGGGTGGCAGCCACCCGCTTCCCGCAGGGCGTGATTTCCCCGGGCGCGATCGGCTACGACATCAACTGCGGGGTCAGGCTGCTTTCATCTTCCATCACACTGGAGGAAGCACTGCCGCACCTGGACCGGCTCGCCAGCCTGCTGGACCAGTACTGCCCCAGCGGGGTGGGCGTGAAGGGCGTGGTGAAGGTGAACGTCCCGGACCTGGAGCGGCTGATGCGCGACGGGGCACGCTGGGCGCTCAGGAACGGGTACGCCAGCGAAAACGACCTGGAGCGCACCGAGGAGCACGGCAGCCTGGAGGGCGCCGACCCGGGCAGGGTCAGCACCCGGGCGAAGGGGCGCGGCCTCGAGCAGGTGGGCTCGATGGGCGCCGGCAACCATTTCGTGGAAGTGGACCTGGTGGACTCGGTCATGGATGAAAAAACCGCGGCGCTGTTCGGGCTGCAGCCGGGCTGCCTGGCGGTGCAGATCCACTGCGGGTCACGCGGGCTCGGTCACCAGGTGTGCACCGATTACGTGCAGGATTTTCAAGCCGCGGTGCGGCGCTACGGGATCGACCTGCCCGACCGTGAGCTGGTCTGCGCCCCGATGGACAGCCCGGAGGGACAGGCGTACCTGGGGGCGATGCGGGCTGCCGCCAATTTTGCTTTCGTCAACCGGCAGCTGCTGGCGTTTTCCGCCCGGCGGGCTTTCGAAGAAACCTTCGCCGGCAGGCTGAAGAACTGGCAGTTGTCCCAGGTTTACGACATCTGCCACAACATGGGCAAGGTGGAGAGCCACGAGCTGGATGGGAAGCAGGTCAAAGTGTGCGTGCACCGCAAGGGCGCCACGCGCGCCTTCGGTCCCGGGACGCCCGGGCTGGAGCCCGAATTCCAGCACAGCGGGCAGCCGGTGCTCGTGCCGGGTTCGATGGGCACCGCCTCGTGGGTGCTGGCCGGGACGGAAAGCTCGATGCTGCGCTCCTGGGGGTCGAGCTGCCACGGCGCCGGGCGGACGATGAGCCGCTCGAAAGCCAAGCACGATTACCGCGGCGAAGACCTGCGGCGGGAGCTGGAAGGCCGCGGCATCAAGGTGCGCGCCGGCAGCCTGGCGGGGCTGGCGGAAGAAGCCCCGTCCGCCTACAAGGACGTGGAGGCGGTGGTGGAAACGGTCGTGGCGGCCGGGATCGCCCGCAAGGTGGCGCGCCTGCGTCCGCTGGCGGTGGTGAAGGGGTAAAGGGGAACAATTCCCGGGGCAGAAACGTCTTCCTTGCATACCCGCTGTTCCGGGTATTAAAGGAGATAACCATATGTCCATTAACGGTAAATTTATAGTTATGTTATTGATCGCAGCGAGCCTGTTGGCAGCCTGCACGGGTCAACCCGCCGGCACCCAGCTCCCCCGCGCCGCAAGGGAACAATCCATATGCGCCGCAGCCCGACGACACGGGGATGATGCAAAGCAAGGTTGAGATCGTCTCCGCCTCGGTGATCACCACGGAAAGCCTGCCGCCCCAGGTGTCGCTGGCGCTGGCTTACCGCCTGCCCACCCCCTGCAACAACCTGCGGGTGGTTATCCTGCCGCCCGACCAGGCCAACCGCATCGTGCTGGAAGTTTACAGCGTGGCACCCAAGGACAAACCCTGCAACATGATGGAACTGGCAACCCCGCAGCAGGCAAGCATAAATTTGGGAAGTTTCCCTGCCGGGGCATACTCGGTATGGGTGAACGGAGTGCAGGCGGGCAGTTTCAGTTCCTGAAACGCTGCAATCCATTCCTTCACCAGGCTGGAAGAAACAAAGCAGGCTGACCGCTCGTCTCATATATATAATGAAAGCAGAGGTTGCCATGCTGCGAATTATCGCTGTTATGATTTTTGCCGGACTCATAATGTCCGCCTGCGCTGCACAGGCGACCAACCCCATGCCGCAATCCATCCTCCCCTCACCCCGGTCCACGGACCAGCCGACCGCTTCCCTGCCTGGCGGCAGCCTCCCGCCCACGACCGTCCCAACTCCGCTGCCGACCGAGCAAGCCTACGCCCCACAGCCCGGTGACAGCGCCCTGCTGCGCCAGGAAGTGTTCCTGGATTCAGCCGGCGTGCGCAACCTGGACAGCGACCCCGCCACCTTCGTCCTCGACCTGAAAGGAAACCTGCCCTCCCCGTGCAACCAGTTGAGGGTGCAGGTGCCGCCCCCGAACGCGCAAAACCAGATCCTGGTGGAGGCCTACTCGGTCATCAACCCGGGCGAGATGTGCATCACCATCATCCAGCCCTTTGACCTCAGCGTGATGCTGGGGAAATTCCCGGGCGGGCATTACACGGTGTGGGTCAACGGCAAGCAGGTGGGGGAATTCGTGGAACAATGAACTAAAATCCGCGACCGAACCGAGAATCAAAAAAGAGCCGGAGGGTTTCCTCCGGCTCCCGGTTTCCAATGATTAGGTCACTTTTCCAGGATTTGTGACAGGAACAGCTTCGTCCGGTCCTCTTTTGGCTGGGTAAAAATCTCCGTGGGTGTGCCGGTCTCGACGATCAGCCCGCAGTCGAAGAAGTACATGCGGTCTGCCACGGCCTTGGCGAAACCCATCTCATGGGTCACCACCAGCATGGTCATGCCGGATTTCGCCAGCCCGATCATCACATCCAGCACTTCCTTGATCATTTCAGGGTCGAGGGCGGAGGTGGGCTCGTCGAAGAGCATGATCTTCGGTTCCATGGCGAGGGCACGGGCGATGGCAACCCGCTGCTGCTGCCCGCCCGAAAGCTGACCGGGAAACTTTTCAGCCTGCTCGGGGATGCCCACCCGCTCGAGCAATTCGCGGGCTTTTTCCTCGGCCTTTTCCTTCGTCCACTTGCGCACCTGGATGGGCGCCAGGGTGATATTCGCCATCACGTTCAAATGGGGGAACAGGTTAAACTGCTGGAAGACCATCCCGGTCTCCATGCGGATCTTCTCGATATTGCGCATGTCCTTGGTCAATTCAATCCCATCCACGATGATCGTCCCAGCCTGGTGATCTTCGAGGCGGTTCAGGCAGCGGATGAAGGTCGATTTCCCGGAGCCCGAAGGACCAAAAATAACGATGACCTCCCCCTTATTTACCTCCATGCTGACACCCTGCAAAGCCTGGAAGCGTCCGTACCATTTCTGGACATTGCGGCAAATTATGATCGGATCACTGGCTGTCACTTCAATCATCATTTACTCCCAATTTGGATTCTGACCAAACGGTTTTTCGAAAAACCACACAGGTTCTATTATAGGTCAAAACCTGCTGACCGCAACAGAATTGGACTACGAGTTCCCCGTGTCAGGAATGCTGATCGGCGCAAAGCGGGCGTTGGTTAATTGCGCCAGGTTTTCAACCGGCAGGGAGATATTCAAGCCCGCGCTGCCCGCCGCTAACGTGGATCTGAGACCGGCTGCGTGCTTCCGTGTCGATCACCACCTGGAAGCCTTTGTTCACCAGCGCCAGCGGAGAGATGCCGCCAGCCAGCAGCCCGGTCAGCTGCTCGGCCTCGCGCTCGCTGGGCAGGTTTACCTTTTTTTCACCCAGGGCTGCGGCGAGCAGTTTCAAATCCACGCGGTTGGGACCGGGGATGACGGCCAGGATGGGTTTTCCCTTTGGACGGGTGACGACAATGGTCTTGAATACCAGGTTCGGGTCAAGACCAAGCTCGCGGGCTGTTTCAGCCGCACCGAGTTTTACCGGCGAGGTCTCAAATGCCCGGTAGGGGATTTTTTTTGAATCCAGCAAACGGGTGACGTTGTTGACAATAGGCATGGGTCTATCCCGATCAGGTGAACAGGCAATATCCGCCTCGAATTTTACTCGAAAATTAATGCAACCATGATATTTTATTCCCTGTGCCCACGACAGGTCCTTTGGAAAGAATTTCAGCGGCATGCCAACCGGGAAGGGAAATGGAAGCGATTGGATGAAGTAAAATAGAGAAACCATGAAAACGTCTTCACCGCTTACCCTCCAGGAACTGCTGGATATACTACCGGAAAATTACACGCTTGCCGACCGGGAGTTAATCCAAAGCGCCTACCGGTTGGCGGAAAAAGCGCACGCAGGCCAGAAACGTGCATCCGGGGAGCCGTATGTAAACCACTGCCTGGCCGTGGCCGCGATCCTGGCCGAGTATTCCATGCCGGCGGATATCATCGCGGCCGGTCTGCTGCACGACACGATCGAAGATACCTCCATCAAGTATGAAGCCCTGCGCAGGGATTTCGGGGAGAGCGTTGCCAACCTTGTCCAGGGGGTGACCAAGCTGACCCAGCTGCCGCGCGTATCCAGGGGCGAGCACCAGGAAGAAGCCCTGCGGAAGACAGACGAAGCCAACGGGAAACTGGATGAAGAAGCTGCCAAACGCACCCGAAAAAAAGACCTGGCCACGGAAACCCTGCGAAAAACCTTCCTGGCGATGGACAGCGATGTGCGCGTGGTGCTGATCAAGCTGGCCGACCGCCTGCACAACATGCGCACCCTGGGAGCCTTCCCGGAGGCAAAGCGCCGCCGGATCGCACAGGAGACACTCGATATTTTTGCACCGCTCGCCAACCGGCTGGGAATCTGGCAGATCAAATGGGAACTGGAAGACCTGGGTTTCCGCTATACCAACCCGGAAAAATACAAGGAAATCGCGGAACAACTGGCGGAACGCAGGGAAGCGCGCGAAGACCGAGATCCAGGAAATCTCCAAGGCGATTTCCAAGCTGGTGGCTGCCTCGGGGATCAACGTGGAAATCTCCGGCCGGTCGAAACACATTTATTCCATTTACCACAAGATGATGGAAAAAGGAAAATCCTTCGACCTGGTGCGGGACGTGCGCGGCATCCGGTTGATCGTCCCGGATGTGGCAGCCTGCTACACCGTGCTGGGCCTGATCCACATGCACTGGCGGCCGCTCCCGGGGGAATTCGACGACTACATCGCCGCGCCGAAGGATAATTTCTACCAGTCCCTGCACACCGTGATCATCTACGACGACGGCAAACCCGTGGAAGTGCAGATCCGGACGCACGAAATGGATGAGAACGCCGAGATCGGCATTGCGGCGCACTGGCGGTACAAGGAAGGCGGGGAACGGGGGAAATACGACGAACGCATCAACTGGCTGAGGCGGGTGATGGAATGGAAGCAGGACGTGGACGACGCCCAGGAATTCGTGGACAGCATGAAGACGGACGTCTTCAAGGACCGCGTCTACGTGTTCACGCCGCACGGCGACATCATCGACCTGCCCGCCGGGTCCACGCCCATTGATTTTGCCTACCACGTCCACACCACGGTTGGGGACCGCTGCCGGGGCGCAAAGGTTAACAATAAACTTGTCCCGCTGGACTACACGCTCAAGACCGGAGAGCAGGTGGAAATCCTGACTGCAAAACAGGGCGGTCCCAGCCGGGACTGGCTCAATCCAAACCTGGGGCTGGTACACACCCAAAGGGCGCGCTCAAAAATCAAAGCCTGGTTCAAGAAACAGAACCGTGAGCAGAACGTCAGCCAGGGCAGGGAAATCCTCGAGCACGAAATCCAGCGGCTGGGCCTGTCAGAATTGGACGATAACGGGTTGAAGGCGCTGGCGGCGAACTACCAGCGCACTCCCGAGGAACTTTACAATGCCATCGGCTGCGGTGACCTGACGATCGGACGGGTGGTCAATAAACTGCTGGAAGCCAAGGAGAGCGACGATATCCTGGTGGTGGTCCCGGCGACCAGCGAAGCAGTGCCCACCGAGGCTGTAACCGTCCTGGGATTAAAGGGCCTGCTGACCGCCATGGCGAAATGCTGCAACCCGACGCCAGGGGACGAGATCATCGGCTACATCACCCGCGGGCACGGAGCCACGATTCACCGGCAGGATTGTCCCAATATCCTGCGGATCAAGGACCGCGAACGCCTGGTCAAAGTCTCGTGGGGTGAAAATGTGCGCACCTACCCGGTTCCCATCCGCATCCGCGCCTTCGACCGGCAGGGATTGATGAGCGATATCACCACCCTGCTTAACAGCGAAAGCGTGAACATCGTGGACGTGCAGGTGGGCATCAGTAAAAACCTGGCGGACCTGCGGATCGTGATCGAAGTAAGAGACATCAGCCAGTTGAGCCGCATGCTGGCGCGCATCGAAAATCTCCCCAACGTCCTGGAAGCCCAGCGCGTCAGGGCAGGATAATTTGAAGCCGGACAACCAGGTGACCCAATATTCCGTGTCCCCCGGGTTCATCGACCTGGGGCTCGGTGACCCGCAATTATCCCTGCTGCCGTTGGAGGTTATCCGCGAGGCGGCGGAAGAATTGCTTCAACAAAAAAGACCCCCGAACCCTGCAATATGGTGACGAACGAGGCGACGGGAATTTCAGAATAGCGTTGGCTGGATTTCTAACCCGGGAATACAAAAACCCGGTCGAGCCTGACAGCCTGTTCATAACCAACGGGGCTTCGATGGGACTGCACCTGGCCTGCACCCTGTTTACCCGGCCTGGCGACACGGTTTTCGTGGAAGAACCGACCTATTTCCTGGCGCTGCGCATTTTCGAAGACCACCATTTGCAGCATCTTGCCGATCCGCACAGATGAAAGTGGGCTGGTCATCGCGGACCTGGAAGAGAAGCTGGCTGACGCCAACCCGAAATTCCTGTATATCATCCCAACCTACCAAAACCCCAGCGGGCAGACCATGCCCGACGACAGGCGCAAGCAACTGGTGAACCTGTGTCAGCAGCATGGTCTCCTCATCGTTGCAGACGAGGTCTATCACTGTTTGAGATTATACGGGATCAGCACCGAGGCCTTTCGCCGCCAATTCCGAATAATGGGTTCATAATTTCCCTGGGATCCTTCTCGAAAATCCTTGCCCCGGGTCTGCGCCTGGGTTGGATCCAATCGGACGGGAAAACCATCCAGCGGTTCACGAGCAGCGGACTGCTCGACAGCGGCGGAGGGATGAATCCATTCACCTCCGGCATCGTGCGGGAGGTCATCGAGAGCGGTGCCCTCGACCAGAATCTTACCAGGTTAAGGAAATCTATCACCGGCGGGCGGTTTTCATGGATAACAGCTTTGCGGGAACATCTTCCCGGGATAAAATTTAATAAAGCCAGATGGCGGCTATTTCTTCTGGTTGCAGCTTCCTAACAGGCTTAATGCCGCCGAATATCCAGGAACGAGCCAGGGTCTTCAAGGTCGGTTTTCGACCGGGAGCGTTGTTCTCTTGCCAGGACGGGATGCAGGACCATGTACGGATAAGTCATGTTTTTTACGAAACTAACGATATCGAGCAGGGGCTTATACGGCTTAAAAAAACCTTGGAAACCATAAAAGATTAAACCGGAATGTGTCCCGAAGAACGTGGGGGAAGCGAATGTTATAATCTCCCGCATGCCATGGTATTTACGCCTCCTGCAGGGGATTGAAATAACCTTTTACGCAATTTTCTTCACAGGTCTGCTGGGGGGCAGCAGCATGATCGCCGTCCACCAATCCATCCGAAACCGCCAGGCGCTATACCCGGTCCGTGGAGTTCGATTATGTATCCTGGACGCTGGAAGCTTTCGCGGTCAAACTGGACCAGTCCGCCCTGGGCACCCCCTATTATTACACCAAAGTTCCCGTCATCAAATCGTGGTTGATTACCTGCACTTGATGGATGCAATCCTTTCAGATGAGAACAAGATCAACCAGTTGTACTCCGACCCAGATGTGGCAACCCCACACGGCTGCCACTCCGCTGCAGCACCAGCTCGACGGCCTCGAACCGGCAGCGCCAGCTTGCTCCCATGGCAGAAGCCGTGCTCCAGGAACAGGTTTCAGCCACGCTGGCAGACCTGGGATTAACCACCGGCGGACAGCCGCTCCCGCCCGTGCTTTTCCACATATCCCCCCTGCCCTACGATCTGATCATCTCCCCTCGTGACAAAATCGAGCAGGACGCGGCGATCTCCCTTATCCCAGACTTTGAGCGTGGATCAACAGAACGAGCCTCGAAAACCAGGTGGATTCCGGCCTGAATGTTTCTTCGCTGGTGGTGCCGGTGGGAGGGATTGGGTCGTATCCCACCATGATCAGCGCACCACCGCCCTGGACTGGCTGTCGAATACCATCGCACACGAATGGACCCATAACTGGCTTGCCCTTCGCCCCCTCGGGCCTGAATTACGATACCACTCCCGAACTGCGCACGATGAACGAAACCACCGCCTCCATTTCCGGGGATGAGATATCCGTGCTCGTCTTGAAAAAATACTATCCTGAACTGGCTCGCGAGTATATCATTCAAAATGCCAGCCTGCCACTCAATCCCACCCCAGGCTCTTCGATTTCAACGCGAGATGCACATCACCCGGGTCCAGGTGGACGCGCTGCTTGCCCAGGGAAAAGTGACCGAGGCGGAAGCTTACATGGAACAGCGCCGCCAGTTCTTCTTTGATAATGGGTACGCGATCCGTAAACTCAACCAGGCATATTTCGCTTTTTATGGAGCTTATGCGAACGTACCCGGCGGGGCAGCCGGTGAAGACCCGGTAGGACCAGCAGTGCGCGCCCTGCGAGCTAAAAGTGCGTCGCTGACCGATTTCCTAATAAAAATTTCCCAAATGTCCTCCTTCCAACAACTCCAGGCCGCGGTATCACCGGGAGGGTGAAATCGAATGAAAAAAACCATCGGCATTCTACTGATCTTGTTTTTTTTCCTGGCAGCGTGCAGCCCTGCACCCGCCACCAACACTCAAATTCCGGCAGCCCTGGACACACCGGCGAAACCTGCGACGACACCGGCCTCAATCACTTGCACCTTGCTGCATTACCCGGTCACACCCGAGGCCGCCCTGGGGGCAGAGTTCGAAGGCCGCAGCCATGTCAGCGGACCGGCGGATGCCCCGGTCACCATCATCGTATTCAGCGATTACCAGTGCCTGCAATGCGCCTTCCTGGCTGCCAGTCTTAAACAAATCCGATTGATCTCACCCAAACGACGTACGTCTCATCTATTTTCATGCACCGCAAACCGGGAACGACAAGGACAACCTTGCCATCCAGGCGGTGGAAGCAGCCGACCTGCAGGGCAAATTCTGGGAGATGCACGACCTGCTTTTCGATAAGCAGTCTGCCTGGATCACGATGGCACCGGCGGATTTTGAAACCTGGGCTGTCACGCAGGCTGCGGGTTTGGGTATGAACGCAGCCCAGTTCCAGACCGATTTCGGGGGAGCTGTCGTAAATGACCGCCTGCAGCAAGCCATCCAATCCGTGGCACAACAACCGTTCCCTTCGCCGCGCTTTGTATGTCAACAGCACTTCGCCTTACACCGGGATGGCTGATATTGCCAGCCTGGATACAGTGGTTCGAATGGACGCCCTGGTGGCGCGCCAATTCAGCGCCTGCCCTCCCAATACCATCAACCCGCTCAAACAATACATCGTCACCATGCAGACCAGCAAGGGAGCGGTGACGTCTTGCAGCTTTACCCGGAGAAGGCACCCCTGGCGGTCAACAACTTCGTTTTCCTGGCGCGCAGCGGCTGGTACAACAGCATCACCTTTTACCGGGTATTGCCCGGCGACCGGGTGATGAGCGGCGACCCCAGTGAGACCGGGCTGGGCAACCCCGGGTATCTCTTCGAGACTGAAGTTGCTGCCGGCTTGAGCTTCAACCAGGCAGGCATGCTGGCGATGGACAATGACGGACCCGGGACGAACGGCAGCCGTTTCTTTGTCACCCTGGGTCCAAACCCATCATTGGACGGGCAATATACCATCATCGGACAGGTTTTAACCGGCCTGGATGTATTATCTGCGCTAACGCCCCGCAACCCGCAACCAGGCAGTTACCTGGCACCCGGAGATGGACTGGTAAACGTCAGCGTGGAGGAACGGTAGGCAATCCCATGCAACCCAACACAAATCCCAACCGGCGGCGCGATCGCGTTTTGATCATTTTTAGCTGCATCGGCATCCTGGGACTGCTGATACGAGGCGGATACCTGGCGGTTACCGGCATTATTCAATTTGATCCTGCTGATATATCAAGCCTGGAATCCAACCTGCTTGACGCCCTGGCGATGCTTTTCTGTGCAGGGTTGCTCATCCCCATGCTGGTTTACAGCATCAGGCACCTTAGAATTAATTACATACCTGCCACCACTGTCCGACCGGTCAAGCCCTGGCAGGTGGCAGTAATACTGGCGACCTGGGTAGTCGTTATTATCACCGGGACAGTGCTCACCTCCGTGTTTAATTACGGCTGGGCAGCAGCCGCCCCATTATTCCTGGCGGGCATCAGTCTCCCCATCCTATGCCTGCTATGGGTAAGCATCGGCGGCATCCCCGCCGGATCCCGCCGCAGGCTGTGGTCGGTCTTCGGTTACGGGCTGGTGGGGAGCACGGCAGCGGCAATTTTGCTGGAATACCTGGTAATCGGGGCAGCAATTTTAATAGTTGGGATCCTGGCAATATCCAACCCAGACCTGCGGGCTGTGATCGACCAGATCAGAACCCAGGTTGCGAATATCAAGGGCGGGGATATGCAATCATTGTTAACAACCCTGGCTCCCTACCTGACCAACCCCCTGATCATCCTTTCAATCCTGGCTTTTGCATCCGGGTTGACACCCCTGATCGAGGAAGCTGCCAAACCGGCAGTGCTTTGGTTCATTGGCAAAAGGCTGCGCTCACCTGCTGAGGGGTTCCTGCTGGGAGCATTATGCGGGGCAGGATTTGCCATGCTGGAAGGGCTCATGGCTGCGAGCGGGGCATCGCAGTTATGGGGATTTGGCGTGGCAGCACGCGGGGCAGCTTCCCTGATGCACATCTCCGCCAGTGCCATTTTTGGGTGGGGAATAGCTTCCGCCCGGTTGGAAAAACGTTACGGACGCCTGGCATTAAGTTACCTGACTTCCATAAGCATTCACGGTTTATGGAATGGAGCCGCCCTCATGGCTGTATATGGTTCACTGCGATTCATGTCCCAGAATAACCTGCAGCTCGATCTTCCGAGTGCTTTGTTCGTAGTGGGGGGAGCCGGGCTGCTGATCATGGAATTTCTGGTAATGCTCAGCGCACTTCCCCTGATCAACAGGGCGCTGCGAAAATCAATCCCAGGTGTGACCCCACCTGCGCCGAAATCTGATATAATCGCTCCGATTTCAAGCTCAAACGCGAGGGAAACCAATGAACTGGATTCTACAAGTAATTAATTTCATCCTGCACGTGGATACATACCTGAACGACATCATCACCCGCTACGGAGCCTGGACATATGGCTTGTTATTCTTCGTCATATTCATGGAAACCGGCTTCGTAGTAACGCCTTTCCTGCCCGGTGATTCGCTCATATTTGCAGCTGCAACCTTTGCGGCACGAGGTTCACTCAACCCCTGGCTGATGTTTATATTACTTTCCATTGCTGCCGTGGGCGGAGATACCGCCAATTACTGGATCGGGCACGCAGTCGGTTCCAAGGCATATTCCGGGGAAGTTAAGTGGATCAAGAAGGAATACATGGAGCGGACCCATGGGTTCTTCGAGAAACACGGCGGTAAGGCCATATTCCTGGCACGCTTCGTGCCGATCATCCGCACTTTTGCACCTTTTGTTGCCGGAGTAAGCGAAATGTCGTACGGACATTTCATCACCTGGAACTTGGTGGGGGGAATAACCTGGGTGGCAGTCTTCACATCGCTCGGATACTTTTTCGGGAACATCCCCTTCGTCCAGAAGAACTTCGAGCTGGTGATCATTGCCATCGTAATGATTTCTTTCGTGCCGGCAGTGATCGAAGCGGTAAAGACCAGGCAGGAAATGAAAGCACAAAAAGTCAAGAACGAAGTCGAATAATCAAAAAAGGTCTCCTGAAAAGGAGACCTTTCTTTTTTCAAACCAGCGAGGTGTTCAGGGGGTGGTTCCTAAAAACCTCGGAAACCAATACCATAGAACGTCTGAAGCAGGCTTGCCATGGATGGAGGCCGAAGCATCCTGCACCACGGCGGGAGGATAGTAACCACGGCTGACGAAACCGCCGATCCAGGGGCGGTCGTTCACCGCCTGCAATAGCGCCTGGTAGATATCAGCCTGCAGTTGCAAATTGACCGGACCCTGCGACCCACCCGGTTGGAAAACCGCGCTGATCGGCAGGGAAGCACTGGCAGCGTTGTCCGAGGATGGATAAGCGACTGCCAGAATTACCGGTTTATCCAGGTGCGCCTGCATTGGTTGGACATCTTTATCAAGCAACTGCCCGGCTGCAGCCTGGATCTCATCCACACTGGAACCCGGGATGGGAGCATACCAGAGCAGGTAGATGCCATCCAGGGAAGCGGCAAAATCGGGGAGAGCCTGCAGATTGCCAGGGTAAGGAACAGCCCAATAAACACTGCCGCTGAAACGAGTGCGCACATCCGCAATGATCGCCTGCCAGCGTGAGGCAGCATCGGACGGGACACCGGAAGAGGAACCATCTACCTGTCCAGCAGGGAGAGCAGGTGTCACCCAATCCCCACCAAGGACGAGAGCCTGGGAACCAGATTTCGCTGCCAGGTCAGCGTTGTAATCGGCAAAGGCTGTATAACGTGCGAACCAGGTGTTCCACCAGTCAGCGTCGCGAGGGGCGGATGTCCACCAGTCAGCCAGGTCAGCAGGCAAATTTACAGACGGATAAAAGGGCAACATTCAGGTTGACCGCGCGGGCACGGCTGACGGTATCCAGCGTGTCAGCCCAAAGCGGGTCAACTCCCGGGATGGGAGAAAAGACAAATGGCGAAGTCTGCCCGATGGTCCAGGTGGGGTCAACCACCAGCCAGTTGGCATTGCGTCCCTTGACATCCTGGACCGCAAGTGACATCCAGGCCTGCCAGGTGGGATCGTATGCTGGAAGGAATTCCACTCCCGCCATAAAGCCCTGGCGGGCAGTTACCGGCACTCCGTTCACGGTTGATTGGGCAGGCGCCTGCAGCCAGTTCCAGGCGGAAACAGTATCCTGTAAATCCTGGGAGACCAGGCTGGTGGAAACCAGGCGTCCCAACTGACCATTGGAGGTCTGCAAATCGTCGGCCACACCACACTGATCGTTCCGGCAGTAACGGTATTCAAAATTGCCCAACATATCCAGCGGGCTGTACAGCACGTATACCCATTTATTATTACCCTGCGGCCACATGGGAATGGGCTCGGTCCAGCCATAAGGGTTGAACTGGATCGACACCGTATCGGTAACAGGCGTATTGGCTGGAACGGCGGCTTCGAAAAGGATGGGTGAGGATGTTCCCGCGTGCCAGGTCTGGACCGTATCGTGTACCTGGACCGGGTCAGTCGTAGCCGGGACGATCAACTGGCGGATGATGAAGGTGCCGTCGGTATTGTGCTCGGCATTCCAGAACCCATCGCCCAGGGTGTATTTATAGTGAATGTCTGCTCCGACCGGCAGCATCACGGATAGAGAAAGGGTGCCATCCGCCTGAGGAGAGAGAACGGGCATGCGGGTGGCTACCGTACTCATGCCACCCAGCAGATCGCCGAAGGTGTTGCCCAACTGGTAGAGACTACCTGCCAACCGGATGGGGGTATTTTGGATCGTGTCTGCCGGCACTGTAAGGTTGAAAACCACATTGACCATCTGCGCCGGGGCAAGGGAAATGGAAACCGGGGTTTGTTGTCCCGCTTCGATGCGGGCACCCTGTTGGAAGGGCTGGTAGGCTCCATCGAGGGCGTAAGCTACAAGGTTATGAGTACCGACAGGCAGGTTTCCAATCGAGAAAGCTCCCGTCGAGTCTGATAATGTCTGCTGCCCACCCGCAGCAACCATGATATTCGGGATGGGGTTGTTGGTGGATGCGTCCACCACCCGCCCGATCAACCGCCCGGATGGGCTGGTGAAACTGCCATCGCTCCAGGCAGAAATTACATCATCCACCGAGCCGGGACCGGTAACATTATAAAGGCGGTACCGTACCGGTTTGTTAAAGAGATCATGCTCCATGAATGGAATCGTCCCCTGGCGGATGTAGCGATATTTTACGAGGCTGTTCAAAGGGAAGGGTATGGCAGCCGTATAATGCAATTCGTCCATCCCCTGCATGGCATAAGTGACTGCATTCAAACCGAGACCGGTGACTTCGTCCACCACTGAAAGGTAAAGTGTCTCACCAGACAACAATGGTGAAGGCAGTGCCACGCTGAATGAAACCGAGGCAGCGGGGATGGGTGTGGAGGTGGGACCTGAAGAAGAAACGGGTGTGCCAGTTGAAGAGTTAATCCCCGGAATGTTTAATAGCGTAAGAGTACAACCATTGAGCAACAAAGCAAGGATGACCAGTAGAGGAACCAACCGGCGAAGGTTTCGATAAATGGGTTGAATGCGCATGCCCCTCCTTTCAGCGTCAGTTGTTTGGGTTAATGAACAGGCAATCACCCTGTATTTTACAAGGGAAAAGGGGGAATTGATAGGGACAAATTATTCCTTATCTGTAACCAATTCCAAATTCCATTCCCCCATTATGCTTATTGTTTGCTTTCAACTGATTATGGAATAAACCAAAACCATCCGTTCAGGCTTCTTTCCCCTTTGGCAACAGGAATTGCACGACCTCATTTTCATGTTCCGCCAGGCTGCCCAGAACGCCATTTACAAAGCGCGGGGCACTGTCCGATCCGAAGGCTTTGGCGAGTTCGACCGCTTCATTAATCGCCACTTTAACCGGCGTATCGCGCTGAGCGGCAAACTCCCAGGTGGCAATACGCAGAATATTCCTGTCAATGGCAGCGATCTGGTCGAGCGGCCATTCAGGCGCATAGCGGGCAATCACCTGGTCCAATTGTTCACGCAGGGGGATGACACCAAAAATAATCTGGCGGATAAATTCCGCCAGTTCGTCAGGAAATGGCTCCTCCTCCAGCCGGTCCTGCAGGACCTGCACCGGGGGATGACCCACCATATCGACTTCGTAAAGTGCCTGCAGAGCAGTGCCGCGCGCCCTGGTACGAGCTTTCATAAAAAATTACGCCTCGGTCTTGTAATCAATATCCTCTATGTGAATGTTGACGTGCCCAACTTCCATGGCAGTCATCTCGGAAATGGCGCGCCCGACCGTCTGCTGGACGGTCCGGCTGACATCGCGGATGTTGACATCGCTTTCCAATACCAGGTAAAGGTCGACAAAAACATTATTATCTTCAACCACAATCCGGATACCATCGTTACCGCGACCAAACAAACTGTTCACGCCGCCCTTGATGGGAGCCATGCGCTTGACGCCTTTTACTTCCAAGGCAGCCATGCGGGCAATGGTTAGAAGTACATCGGGGGTCAGGGTAGTCTTTCCAGCAGAACGATAATCAGACATGGTACCTCCTAAGAGAGGGGCAATTATATCACCTGGTTAAACACTTAATTTCCGTTTCGGCGGCAGGGTCAATCCGAAGACCAGGCCGCAGATGACATCCAAAACGCCAACGAATAGAAAGCCATCCTGCCAAAACTGAAGGGGAAACAAGCGAATGAGCGTGTCTGAATACAGGAAAATCCAGGAATTCCCGGAAAAAAACAGCTCGTGGAAAACCGTAAAGAACTGCCAGAAACTGATCCCGGCTAAAATGCCGAGAACCGCCACCAAGCCAACAGTCAACCAACCGCCGCGCTGGATGCCCCTTAAAAATTCCCACCACCAGCCGCCGAACCGCGCCCACAGCCCCAAACCCAGGATCAAAATCCATACCCCGTACCCGACCCACAAAGCCGGTTGGACGACATTTTTAACATCGTGCATGTGGCTCAATTCACGGTCATTGAACAAGGAAGAGCCATCGGGAAACTTAAGGTTACCGAGAAAGGAAATATCCGCGTTATTGAGCAAATAATCGATGGATATTTTCGACCAATGCAAGCGGTCTTGCAGGGTAAATCCATATTCATCAACAGGAAAACCAGGAAGGCGATATTCGACCTCCGGGAAGGCATGGGTCAACAGCAGGCGTACGCCCAGGAAAGTCAACGCCAGCGGAAGGATAAGGGTGACACCCCATGAAAGCACCTTATAAAGAGTTTTCATTGCATATTACCCATTTCGCCTTGCAGGATAAAGTTCAAGATCATGGTGTTGGTGATCCACTCAATCGGTGATTTGTCATCGGTGAAAACCACAGTGCGTTGAGGTGCGGGCTGGAGGTTGTCCAATGCCAGCGTGATCGAATTGACCAACAGCGGATTCGTATCTGGTCGAGTTGCCAGGGCGGAAAGGTTCGCTGAAAGGTTTGCCGGGACAGTTGGTTGAAGAGTGGCATACACAAGTGAGTTGAAAGTATTGGGAATATCCATTACATAAATGGAAGGAAAAATCGTCCCCAGGGTGGTGGCAAGCCCGTCGATCAGGCGGCGGTCACCGGGAGAGCGACCGACATTGATGGCAATCCCCCCATCCGGGTTAAGGTGATCGGCGGCAATCTGGAAAAATTCCTGCGTGGTGAGATGCGGGGGGATGTACGGCGGACGGTAAGCGTCCACGCAGATCAAGTCGTAGCGCTCGCGGGCTGCTCGACAACCCCCAGCGCCCATCCTGAATGATAACGTTCAGGTTGGGCATATTCATATCGAAATATTTCCGACCCACGTCCACAATCTTTGGATCGATCTCGAACCCGTCGATGATCACATTCGGGAAGACCGCGGCAGCCTGGCGGGCAGTGGTTCCGGCAGCCAGCCCGACAATTGCGATGCGATGGACATCCTCGGGCTTTCGGTCTGCATAGAAGAAGGGACCCACCAGGAATTGCTGCCAGGGTCCGCCATATTCCAGGGTTTGGGGGTTGTACTCCGAGTGGATGCCCTGCCCCTCGTTCAAGCGCAGGTAGCGGGTGCCGTTGAGTTCAAGCACCTGGATATAGTTATAGGCTGATTCGGTCTCAAAAATCTGACCACTGGTCTGCTTGATGCCGCCCTTGCCACCAAAATATGCCAGCAAACCCAATGCAATAACCATGAGAGAATAAGGGATGACCGCCCGCCAGCCCGAACTTATTACCAGCCCCGCCAACGCAACAAAAAGCAGCGCCAGGCTGAATACCAAAAATGTGTGGGTTGTGCCGATGGTGGGGATCAGCAGCAAGGTCGGTAAAAATGTCCCGATGAAAGAGCCGATGGTCGATATCCCATAAATGGTACCGGATACATTTCCGGCTTTACCGGAGTCGTTCATGGAGAGCCGGATGGCAAACGGAGAAATCATTCCAAATAGCGTGACCGGGACGATAAAAAGGACCAAAACGCCGGTAAATGCCCCAGCCAGGATGCCGATCTGCAGGTTATCAAACGCATTTGCAGCCAGCCGCAAAACCGGGCTGGATATGTATGGAACAATTCCCAGGGTAAAGGCACCCCAAGCCAGGAGAGCATACATAATTTTTGGCTGCGGAGTCCGGTCTGCCCAGCGACCGCCAATAAAATAGCCTGCCGTCAGGTAGACCAGGATCAACCCGATGATCACCGCCCACACCGGGTTGCTGGTCCCGAAGATGTTTCCAAGCAGCCGGGATGCGCCAAATTCGGCTGCCATGCTGGTCATACCAGAGGCGAAGACGGTAAAGTAGATATATTTGCGCATGGGCGAATTATAACCGTGAGTAGTGGACAGTCTGCTTGTCAAATCGAGGCAGGGCGTGTATAATTCCGCCCGCTTCCGGCACAGGCCGGTAAACCTCCAGCAATGCTGGAAAATTCATTCGAGAGCGAAGGTAGCCCCAACCTGTAAGTGCAAGCACGGTCGATTGATTTACGGGGGAACCCGTTCTTATACCGGGGTGAGAGGCGCTCAAGGAAGGTAAAGATGGAGAAAGTAGTTTTAAAAGCAACAAAACGAACCGCAACAGGACGGCAGGTGAAAGCCCTGCGACGCAGCGGACTTCTGCCTGCGGTCATTTACGGGCATAACGTGGATCCGATCAGTATTTCCTTGGAAGGCCGCGAGGCCGGGCGGGTCCTGGGACGGTTATCCTCATCCAGCCTGATAACGATCGACCTGGATGGCAAGGAATACCCGTCACTGGTTCGTGAAAAACAGCAAAATTATATCAAGCGCAACCTCATCCACGTGGATTTCATGGTTGTTTCCCTGACCGAAAAGATCCACGCCAAGGTGGGTATCGTTCTGACCGGTAATTCCCCGGCAGTGAAGGACTTCAACGCCATGTTGATCAACGGCTTGAACGAACTGGAAGTGGAAGCTTTCCCGCAGGACCTGCCGGCGAGTATTTCCGTGGATATCGGAACCCTAGTCAAAATTGGCGATGGCATCCACGTACGGGATATCGTCCTTTCTGACAAGGTGCAGGTGCTGGATACCCCCGATGAAATGATCGTCCTGGCAACCGCTCCTGCCAAGGAAGAGGTCGAGGAAGTTGTTACTCCTGAGGCTGTCGTACTTGAAGAAGGCGCCGAACCGGAAGTCCTCGAGAAGGGTAAGAAGGAAGAAGGAGAAGGGGAAGAGGAAGAGAAGAAATAACTTCCCAAACATTGGAAAACCTTACAGGGACGCAGATTCTGCGTCCCTGTTTTTATGCTTCCATCGCCCCGTAAGGACTGAAACATTTATCCTGGATAATTGGAGAGTGAAATTATCGCTGTCAGGATTTCATCTTTCAGACTCTTCCAACAAGTCAAATTCTTGACCTGCAGGGGGTATATCATACGAATTGGAGGGCATCATGGAAAAAATCGATCTGAAAAAAAACCTGAAATATCTACTATCGACCATCCGCAAAATCGTTTTCGGTCGTGGATGTGCCATCCGATGAACTTCATCATGATCGACGGGCAGGGCAACCCCAACACTTCCGCGGAATATGCCGAAGCGATGCAAGCCCTGTATTCGGCGGCATACACGCTCAAGTTCATGATAAAAAAAGAACTGGCTGTGGATTACCCGGTAATGGCTTCGGAAGGGTTGTGGTGGATGGACGATATGCGGGAATTCAGTGTGGCGCGCAAAGATGAGTGGAAATGGACGATGATGATCATGCAGCCGGAAATCGTCACGCCAGGCTTGTTCTCACAAGGGGTGGCTGAAGCTGCCAAGAAAAAGGAAATCCCCGCCTTGTCACACCTGCGATTGGAGCCCTTTTGCGAAGGGATGGCAGCGCAAATCATGTATTTCGGCGCCTATGCCGATGAAGGTCCAACGATTGCGAAGCTGCACCAATTCATCAAAGACAGCGGGTATGAACGATCCGGTAAACACCACGAGATATACCTGGGAGACCCCCGCCGGTCCGCACCCGAGAAACTACGGACCATCATCCGTCAACCCATGCAAAAGCATGCAGGCTAATTGGAGGCTGGATAGGAAATTTCCTTTCCGCCCAGTAATCCAAGCACGGATAGGAAATTTGAGTCATCCTGGCTGTGGCTCCCCACAGGATCTCACCATCGTAAGAGTGATAATAAATCACAGGGAATGAGCGCGATAGCACCGGGAGGAGAGACTGACCGTTCGTCCCAATTGCCGAGGGTCGGCAAGCCAGTCCAATGGGATGGTAAAAACCCGCTCCACCTCGGCGGGTTCCGGTCGGATGGCATAAGGCCAGGGCATCACCCCTACCACGGGAGTAACACGATAGCGGGTGATTGTCAGCACTTCATTCAGCTTCCCCAGCAAGCGGACATCGGCGGGATCCAGACCAATCTCTTCCCCGGCTTCGCGCAAGGCGGTCTGTTCCGGGGTGGATTCACCCACTTCACAACCACCGCCCGGGAAGGAGACCTGTCCCTTGTGATTCTCGACTACTTCGGTGCGGCGGGTGAAAACAAGGTGCCATCCCTCTTTCCACCATACAAGGGGAAGCAACACGGCGGCACAAACCAATTGCATTCCCGCATACATTTCCCTGGTTCCATCGGTGGATGCGATTGCTCCCTCCCGGTAAGAAAGGCGCAGGGATTTCGAAATGGAAGCTTCTGTCAATTGCGGGGACATGGTAACTGCCAGCCTGTCAATCCATCGATGTCAAACAATCATTTGGGAAACATCTTCTGTCGCACAGTGGGATTGGTCTTCCGAACCTCCAACTGCCTGTTCTTCCAACAAATCCCTGGACCTTTCATCTTCACTCGGTTCGATGCGCCTGCCGAAGGTCAGAAAACCCGTATGAGCAACCATGCGGTCGGTGGGACGAAGCCGGGTCGGTTCCGGTTTGTAATAGCGCAGCAGGAGTTCACAGACTTCCACAAAAGCAAAATGTTCACGCCTCATCACATACAGCAGCCTCTCCACCTGGTTGAAGGTGGGCACCAGGTTGCAGAAAAATCCCCCTGGTTTAAGTGCGGACCGCACCTGCTGGACGTAATCCCATGGGTTGGGGACATCCAGGAAACAGGCATCGATATTGGTTTCGGAGATACCATCGCCAATATCACCCAGTTTAAAATCAACCCGTGCCTCCAGCCCCAGGCGTTCGAGGTTTTTGCGAGCCAGATTTTGGAATTCAGGCCGCTTTTCGTAGGTAACCACGCGACCCAGGGCTCCAACGGCATACGCCAGCGCCACGGTCATCGACCCGGACCCAGTCCCGGTTTCAAGCACGGTTTGACCCGGACCGACAGACATGCTGGTGAGGATAAACCCGATATCCTTGGGATACATGATCTGCGTGCTGCGCTTCAGGTCCACGAGCAGGTCGGCCAGCGAAGGCTGGAGCATAAAAAAGGCGATCCCTGGTGGCTGAACACCTGCGACCCCCAGGGCTTGCCGATCAAATCATCATGGACCAATATGCCGCGGTGAGTATGGTATGTCCCGCCCGGGAGGAGGGGGAAAATGAAATGCTTGTGGCGCAATCCGACCAGCAAGGCGAGGTCACCTGCAGCGGCGTGGGTGGTATTCAAATTCCAGGGCATGGTTTATGCAGCGGGAAACGAGGAGCCAGGGGATGCGCACCAGTTCTCCGGTTCCAGTATCCCTTTCTCCTTTATGGTTTCAGAAGCTTTACGAAGAAATCGGTGATGGCATTGTAACAAGTGACACGGTTGGCATATTTCAGGACGTCGTGTCCTTCATCTTCGAAAAGCAGGATCTCGATATCCTTGCCTTTCTTTTTCAGATCCGCCGCCAGTTCCTCGGATTCTTTTGCCACCACACGCGGGTCATTTCTCCCCTGGATTACCAGCATCGGGCATGCCAATTTATCCAAATAGGTCTTTGGAGATCGCTCTGTCATAAAAGAGCGGCCCTCGTCTGTAGCAGGATCCCCAATGTCAATTTTGAAAAACGGTTTCCATGTCTCAGGGAGACGCTCGTAAAAAGTAATCAGGTCGTAGGGACCGAACATGTCGCAGGCAGCAGACCAGAGCTCCGGATGACGACCGGCCAGGGTCAAGGTCATGTACCCGCCGTAGGAACGCCCGACAACAGCGGCACGCTTTACATCCAGGCGTTTATCCTTTGGCAGGATTTTTGTCATTGCGTGGACATGGTCCAGGCGGTCCTGTCCACCCCAATCACCATTCACCTGTTTCATATAATCCAGTCCATAACCGGTTGAACCACGCACGTTCGGAACAAAAACCGCAAAGCCGCGCAAGGTGAGGAACTGGATAAGGGGCATCGAAAACCAGGCAAAATCAGGACGCTCCTGGCTCTGCGGTCCCCCATGAATGTAATAGACCAGAGGGCGCGGACCTTTGAAACCGAGACCCGCGGCTGGTAGATAAAGCCTGGCGGAGATGCGCGTGCCATCAAATGAAACGAAGGAGGCATCCTCTCCTTTGGCGAGATGCTCTTCCAATACCCCCAATATGCGTTCCTCGGTGTGCATGACTATGATTTCCCGATCCCGGCCTTCGATCGTATAAATCTGGGTCGGGCTGACCGCCGTGGAAAATGACAAGATGAAACGATCGTCTTTTCGGTCGTAATAAATCGATTCCAATTTGCCATCCGAGAGATCGCCCTCACCCACCAGGATGTATTTCAAGGTCATCACGCGATGGGTTTCATTGTAAGCGGCCTCATACTCCCAGGTACAGCCGTCAATATTGAAAGCGACCAGGTAATGCGTCCCTTTCAGATGCGAAAGACCGGTCATCTCCCCCATACCCGTGTGTTGAATGCCTTTTAACTGGACGGGCTGGACCTTGCCCGGTTTGGAAAGTTCGATCAAGCCCAGGCTGTACTTATCATCAAACAAGGCGCAGGTGACCAGCACCCCGGACTCCCGGACGGGGTCCAGGCCGAGGCTCCAACCCCGTTCAGGGGAACCGTTTCCCCTTCCTTGCGCTTTTCGATCGGCTTACCGAGCAACAAGCTCTTCTTCCCGTTTTCCCAAAGCCGGATGACGATATCACCTGCAGAGTATCCATCTCCAAGAAGAACTCGGGAATGATCCTTATTCGGGGTGTAAGGGATGGCACCCCACTCGGATTGATCCAGCTTGGTTAGTTTATTCATGCGCAGGTCGCCGCGATAAGCTTCCTGGATTGCCTTGTCAGTACGTTCCGCGTTCAGGTAAACCATGTTCTTTTCGATATCACAGTCTGACAAGTGCACCCTGTATTTTGACAGGGCGCCATCAAAGGCCGGTTCTGGAAACCCGCCGTTAATCGGAATGACCATGGGCTGGTAGTTTTCGTCCCCGTCGTGATCGAGCATAACGAGGATCCGGTCAAGGAGAGGGAAAAACATAAAACGAATAGCCTCCCACCAGGTCGGGATTTTGCATGGAAATATCGGGCGGCAGGAGCGGCTCGGGGACTGATCCGCCATAATACATGGCATAGAGACTTAGGTGTCCCGAAAGATTGCTGACAAAATAATATCCGGTCGCCAGCAAGCTGGGGAGCAAGGTGCAAACGGGCGGATAAAAAAGATTCAATCCTGGGAGGCATGTGGGTTTCCTTTCAATAAGAATTAATTAATATTATCACGAAAGTCTTGACGAATTTCTACCCGTCATATAAAATGGAACCTGCAGGTGGTAAGTGTTCGTGCTGGAATCGCAGGGAGCCGGCCCAAGAGCAATCCACATGGGTCGGTGTGTTTTAAAGAGCATCATCGCTGGGACACCTCGACCGCACTGAATACCGAGCACCATCATCCTATTCTTTTTTTTCACGTAAGGAGAAGTAATAAAATGGCAGAGCGTGTGACCGGTACGGTCAAATGGTTCAATGCGTCGAAGGGCTACGGCTTCCTCGCACGCGAAGGCGGCCCGGATGTTTTCGTCCACTACAGCGCCATCGAATCTGACGGGTTTCGAACCCTTCAGGAAGGCCAGGCGGTCGAGTTCGAAGTCGAACAGGGACCAAAGGGGCTTCAGGCAGCTCACGTAAAACCCATGTAATTTTTCAATTGAACCAAAAAAATCCCTCCCCAACGCTTGGGAGGGATTTCCTATTTAAAATGGATTACTATCTCTTTGTGGAAATTTCAACCCGGCTCAACCATTCGCCGACGAAAAGGAAAATCGCGCTGCCCAAAGTTGCCATGCCAGCATTAATGGGACCGGCAGCAGCAAATGTCCAGCCGATGGCGGTACCGACGCCATGTCCGATCCAAAACCCGAGCCAGGATAATACAATATAAAGAATCAGCTTGTTAAAGCCGCCGCCCTTCCAGAAGTGAAAGGCGGTGCCGTAGATTGAAGACAGAACAATTCCAAAAACCATGAGCGGGGAAAGTCATAATTCTCTCGGTAAAAAGAATTATATCAGAAACAGAAGAACCCCCAACTAAGCGATCGTGCCTCCACCGAGGACAAGATCCCCGTCATAGAAAACAGCAGCCTGTCCCGGGGTAATATCCCGCTGGGGCGTTTCAAAGTGGACTTTCAAGGTAAAGGTGTTTATCCCGGAGGATGCATCCCAATATGGAGTGACCTCCGCCCGGGCTTCCCGGGCTGTATAACGTGTTTTGACCTCTGCGCTGAAATGTTTTTCTGGCAAGGTACCAGAAATCCAGTTGACATTGCCGGCAACCAGATCACGCAAACCCAATTCCTCCCTGCGCCCAACCACGAGAGTATTGGCTGCCATTTCTTTGGAGAGAACAAAAAGAGGAGTCGGAGACACAACACCCAATCCCTTGCGCTGACCGATGGTGTAATAAGGCAGCCCCTGGTGCTGACCGATAATTTTCCCTGAACGATCTACAATGGGACCAGGGACGCCAATTTCCGGAGCATTGCGTCGAAGGAAATCGCGGTAGTCATCCCCCCGCCAGGAAACATAAATCCTGGCTGTCCGACCGGGCCGCGGTGGGAAGGCCAAAGGATTCGGCAATCTTTCGAATTTCCGGCTTGGAATATTCCCCCACAGGGAAGAGTGCCTGTGCTAATTTTTCCTGTGTCAAAACATGAAGGACATAGGATTGATCCTTGGCAGCGATCGGCAGACGCAAAAAGCTGCCAACTTCCGTGTTCGAGAATCTGCTTGCGAGCGTAATGCCCGGTTGCCAGGAAATCTGCTCCGTGAGCCAGGGCATGCTTTAGCAGGAAGTCCCATTTGATACGCTGGTTGCATACCACGCATGGATTGGGAGTCAATCCCCGGGCATAGCCATCAATAAAAGATTGAACGACGACCGAATGGAATAACTCTTTTGCGTCCACGACATAGAAGGGAATATCGAGCTTCGCCGCTACGCGGCGGGCAAGCGCCATGGAAAGCGGGGTGCAACAGCGGTTGGATTCTTCCCTGCCGGTTTCGCTCCAAAGGCGGAGCATCATGCCAGTCACCTCATGACCCTGCTGTTTCAGCAGGGCCGCGGCGACCGAGGAATCCACCCCACCGGACATGGCAACAATAATTTTGGACATTAAATAAATGCTCGCTAATTCCTGGTCAATTTCCGGGCATTTTCAACCAACCCAGGTAATGCGTTTAAGAAACCGATCAATATGGGCAGGAGTCGTCCCGACCCCAAGGGTAACTCGCAAGGAGCCCAGCCCCCATTCGCGGGAAAGCCCGATGGCGCTCATCACCTCGCTGGGTTCGGGATTCCCTGTCTTGCAGGCTGACCCGGAGGAACAGGCGAAGCCAGCCGAATCAAGCAAAGTTAAAAGCAAGTTGCCATCCACATCCTTAAACGCAAATGATGCATGGTTGGGTAAACGGTCAATTGGATGACCCGTCAGGCGGGAGTCGGGTATCTCTTCCAGGATCGTCCCGATGAGGCGATCACGCAGCGGGCGGACATGGTCTGTGCGTTGGACGCGCTCCGCTTGTGCCAGGCGAAGAGCCTCGGCAAGGCCGACGATGTAGGGGACATTTTGCGTCCCAGCCCGCAGACCGTTCTCCTGTCCGCCGCCCGTTTGGATCGGGAAAATGGGTGTCCCTTTGCGAACATAAAGAACGCCTGCGCCTTTTGGTCCATAAAACTTGTGCGCACCAAGCGACATTAAATCCACATCCAAAGCTCTGACATCCTCAGGAAGATAAGCTGCAGCCTGGACTGCATCGGTATGAAAGGGGACATGGTGTTTGCGGCACACAGCTGCGATTTGGGCGATTGGATTAATTGTGCCAATTTCATTATTGGCGTGCATCACAGAGACAAGGGCAGTGCCACTGCAGATCGCATTTTCTACGGCTTCCGGCGAAACCGCGCCAAATTGATCGGTCTCCAGCCATTCGACCTGGAAATCGAAATGTTCTTCCAGATCCTGCGCGGTTTTACTGACGGCATGGTGCTCAGCCCGGGAGACAAGGATCCAGTTCGCGCCGGTTTTCGCGCGCATCCCCAGCGCCGTCCCTCGCAGAGCGAGATTGTCAGACTCGGATCCGCAGGAAGTAAAAACGATCTCATCAGGAAGACAATTTAGTACAGCCGCAACGGTCTCACGCGCTGATTCAATAGCAGACTCAGCCTGCTGCCCGTAGTGATGAATGGAGGAGGGATTGCCGTATATTTCGTTGAAATATGGCAGCATCGCATTCAGCACACGCGGGTCGACCGGTGTTGTGGCAGCGTAATCCAGATATATTTGGTCAATCATAGGAGGCGATTATACCCCCAGGGTATGATATACCGCTACGCGGCACCATTTACCCCTGCGTAGAATGAAAACCCCATCGTGCCTGGATGATATACCTTAAGTTCCGGGATGATATCCCCTAAGACGGGATGATATCCCCTAAGAACAGGGATGATATCCCCAAAGAACGGGGATGATATAATTCCTACATCCCATGGAACCTAACCTGGAACAATCCCAACTCCCGCACCAGGCTGGCGGCTACTCCGTCTCAACCCCCGTTTACGAGGGTCCACTCGATCTGCTCCTGCAGCTCATCGAAAGGGCCGAACTGGATATTACTGCCGTGTCCCTGGCGCTGGTGACCGACCAGTACCTGGCATACATCCACCAGATGCAAGTACCAGCAGATGAAATTTCGGGGTTCCTGGTGGTGGCAGCCAAATTAATCCAGATCAAATCGGAAGCTTTGCTGCCCAGACCCCCGGTCAGGGAAGCAGGCGAAGAAGACCTGGGGGAGGCGCTGGCGTATCAACTGCGGATATACAAGCGCTACAAGGAGCTTTCCAATTGGTTTGAAGAGCGGGAGAACCGACACCTGCGCACGTATTTGCGGGTTGCGCCACCTCCCAGGGTCGAAAGTCGGCTCGACCTTTCCGACATCACCCTGGATGATCTGCTGGCGGCAGCCACGGATATATTCGCAAATGAGGCTGAGAAACAGGCGCTGGGGACGATCATATCCGCGCCGCGTATCACCATCCGTGAGAAAATCACCTTAATCGCAGAACACCTGGCAAAGAAATCCAATGCCAGTTTCAATGGAATGCTTGGGGATAAACCGACCAGGCTGGAAGTGGTGGTCACCTTCCTGGCCCTCCTGGAACTGGTCAAGCGCTACCGGGTGGCTGCCACGCAGGAAAGCTTGTTCAGCGAAATTCAAATCGAGCGGCTGGAGGAGTGGGGAAACGGCGAAGACCTGGAAATCGAATTCGAATAATATTTCCTAATGAAAACAGATTCCACCGGTTATTTTCAACCGGTTTGGCTGTATACTGAATAAGTTAAATCCCGGAAGGAGAACCTGATGAATAATATCGAAACCATATATTATGTAAGAGATGCGGTAGCCTGCCTGGGTGTGCTGGTCGGATTTGGCGGAGCAATCTTTCTTTTCATTCGTAGGAAGACCCTGCCCGGGATCCTGGCCCTGATCGGATTTGTTTTCCTGGGACTCGAGCCGCTCGCTGGATGTTATCCTGTGGCGCGTATTGGCGAATAACAGCAATTCCAATTTCGATACATTGAATTACACCTATGCCTGCATAACCGGCCCGGCGTTGTTCCTTGGAATTCTTTTAATCGTATTGGCTTTCATCCTGGGATTCCGGACAGCGCAAACTGCCGCCCCCACCCATGGAAACACCAGCTGAACCACCCATCGATCTGCCGCCGGTTCCATAATAACGGTTTATCGATATAAATATAAAGGATGCGCCTACCAGCGCATCCTTTTGCGTATCCAGGAGAAAGCCAACATCGCCAGGGCAGCGCCTCCTCCATCAAAACCCAGCACGTCCACCCAACTAGGATGACGGCCGGGTACAAACGATTGATGGAACTCGTCAGACGCAGCGTAAAGAACAGACAGGAGCAGCGCCAACCACCATAAGCGTTTATCAAAGCGTAATCCAAACCAATACGCCACCGCCAAAAAGCCATACCCGAGCATATGAGATCCCTTTTTTACGAGCAGGTCCCACAATCCAAAACTGGGCATTTCGCGGGAAGGGATGGAGGAAAACCCAAAAATGACAAGCATGACTGCAACTGCCGGGAGCCAGCGCAGGAACCGTTTATCAAGTTTCACGGCGTCAAGTATAATCAAGTTTGTTAATTCCTGATCGGATCCGATGATGAAACTCAACCTTGCGCTAGCCCAAATCAACACCAAGCTGGGGAATACCCAGGCCAACCTTGAAAAGCATCTTTCCCTTGCCAAACAAGCTGTCCAGGACGGGATGGATTTGCTGGTATTTCCGGAGCTCTCGCTGACGGGGTACGTTCTCCAGGACCTTGTACCGAGCGTCGCCTGCTGCCCGGAGGAATCTGACCCGATATTTCAAGCATCTCCTGGATGCCAGCCGCGGCGTCGATATGGTGGTGGGGTTTGTAGATGAAGACAAACGTCACCGGTTCTATGTGGGCTCAGCGTACCTGTCCCAGGGGAAAGTTATCCACGTGCACCATAAGCTGTATTTGCCAACATACGGCCTGTTCGACGAAGGTCGTTTCTTCGCTCCCGGAAATTCTGCGAGAGCCTTCGACACCCGCTTTGGTCGTTTTGGAATGCTGATCTGCGAGGATTTTTGGCACGCTTCCCCACCCTACCTGCTGTGGCTGGATGGGGCGGATTTGCTTTTATTATCTTCCGCCTCCCCGGGACGAGGCTTGAACGGCAGGGTCAAGGCTGGAAACATCGGTGTGGGTGGAATTGATCAACCAGGCTTATGCCAGCCTTTTTACCATTTTCGTAGCCCATTCCAACCGCTCCGGTTTCGAAGACGGGCTTAATTTCATGGGCGGTTCCACCGTTTTCGATCCAAATGGAAAACTGCTCAGCCAGGGTCCGTATTTCGAGGAAGCTTTCGTTAAAGACTGAAATCGATCTGAACCAATTACACCGCACGCGCGCCCGCCTGCCGGTGTTGAGAGACGAGCGTCCCGAACTGGTGCTGAAAGAACTGGAACGTATCCTCAATAAATAACGTCCCGGTTGTCCTTACTCACGGAAAGCTGTATTCCTGGAGAAGATTATGGAAATCAATCTATCCATTGACCCAGAACTTGTACGCAAAATTTTGGCGGAATTCATCCGCTCGGAAATCACCCGGGCCGGGTTCTCCCACGCAGTGATCAATTTGTCGGGGGGAATCGATTCGGCAGTTTCTTATGCATTATCAGTCGAAGCGCTGGGACCCGGGAATGTGCTGGCAATCCGCTGCCCATACCAGACCTCATCTCCCAGATTCACTTGAACATGCCCAGGTCCTGATCGACCAGTTCGGGAGTCCCTCCATGACCATCCCAATCACCGGCATGACCGATGCGTTGATCGCCATGGAACCGGGGATGTCGGATATACGCAAGGGAAATATCATGGCGCGGGTGCGGATGATCGTGGCTTATGACCAGTCGGAAGAATTCAAGGGACTGGTGATGGGGACGGGAAATAAAACAGAAATCCTGCTGGGATATACCACCCTTTTCGGTGACGCGGCTTGTGCGATCAATCCGATCGGCGACCTTTACAAAACCCAGGTGCGGCAACTGGCGCGAGCGCTGGGAATCCCGGAAGCGATCATCGCCAAGCCTCCTTCCGCGGACCTGTGGATGGGTCAAACCGACGAAGGGGAACTTGGGTTTACTTATGCCGAAGTGGACAAATTGCTTTACCTGCTGGTCGACCAGCGCTATCGTCCCGAGGAATGCGTGGAAGCCGGGTTTCGACGAGAAATTCGTCCGCCAGGTTTATGAACGGGTGCGCAGGAACCAGTTCAAACGCGTGCTGCCGCCGATCGCCAAGCTCAGCAGCCGGACGGTGGGGTACGATTTCCTGTACTTGCGCGACTGGGGAACATGATCTGTATCCAACCGGCTAAATAGATTTGGGGACCAGATTCGAACCTCAAACCTTTTTGATATTAGAGGTTATCCTTTGAAATTTTCCATCCCTCCAGCACTCCGCAACCGCCGATATCTCTATCTCTGGCTGGGATTACTGATCTCGATCGCCGGCTCGCAAATGCAGATTGCCGCCATTATTCTGGCATATCCGCATCCTGACCGGCAACCCGCAACCCCTGGCACTGGGAGGAATCGGTCTGGCACGCATCCTGCCGGTCATTGTCTTCTCGTTTATTGGGGGTCCGGTTGCGGATACCCTAAACCGGCGGCAGGATCCTTTTCGTCACCCAAACCGCCATGGCGTTGGTGGCGCTGGTGCTGGCGATCCTGACCTTCACCGGGCAAATCACCATCTGGTACATCTATTTGCTGACAGCCATCCAGGCTACCGCGGTGGCTTTCGACGGTCCCGCCCGCCAGGCGATGATCCCCAATATTGTCCCGGCAGAGGATCTGCCCAGTGCATTCAGCATGTCCTCGATCGCCCAGAATGCCGGATCGATCATCGGACCGGCACTGAGCGGGATTGTCATCGTCACGCTTGGGCAGGGATACACTTATTTTTTAATGCCGTTTCGTTCCTGGCGGTGATCATTGCCCTGGCATTGATCGGACCTGTCATGCAGGATTCCAAGAAATCCGGTATCCACTTGAGCGCGGCCATGGACGGCATCCGGTTTATCCTTTCCAAGCCGATCATTCTTTCCACCATGTTGATGGATTTTGTCGCCACATTCTTCGCCTCAGCCAATACCATGATGCCGATCGTCGCCAAGGATATCCTGAATGTGGGAGAGATCGGCTACGGCTGGCTTTCGTCGGCGCAGGCGATCGGATCGGTGATCGCTGGGGTCGTGGTATCGCAGGTTCAAAAACTGCATAAACAGGGGTGACCTTTCTGCGTCGCCGTGGTTATTTTTGGAGCCGCAACGGTACTGTTTGGCGCCACCACTGCTATTCTCGATCGCCATGGTTGCACTGATCCTGATGGGGGCTGCCGACGCGGTCAGCACGATCATCCGCAATACCATCCGCCAGTTGAACACCCCCGACCACATTCGGGGGCGGATGACGGCTGTCAACCAGATCTTTTTCCAGGGAGGCCCCCAGTTTGGGGAGGTGGAATCAGGGATCGTCGCCGCCCTTTTTGGGGTGCCCGGCCGCCATTATTTCGGGAGGAATTGGCTGCATCGTCGGTACGGCACTGATCGTCCTGAAATGGCCGCAACTGCGTAATTACAACGGGGATGAACACATGCAAGCGAAAGCCTTGATCGATTGACCCTTTCCCTACGCCTGCCTGACGGAATCCATACGACCTGGTAAAATGCCCGACAATAGATTGACTTTACCGGGAATCCGCACTATACTGGACTTAGAGTACCTGCCTATGCGAGTGTTTTTTATCACATACCCGTTGTTACCCTGAAAGGCACGCTGGTGTTGCGCGTGCCTTTCACCATCTCTTGACCAAGGAGATTGAGAATGGACTCTGGAATGATCGGCAAGATCGACAAAGCCAAGCGTTACGCTCAGGAACCACATCGCTTCCACTTCGAAATCTTTCACGGTGAAAATTGACGGCGAGAACAATTCCCATGTAGTCAAATTTGCAGACAACAAATGGGATTGCGACTGCGACTATTTCCGCTCGCGGGGGATTTGCACCCATACGATTTCCATCACAAACTACATCCTCAAAGATATGGTCCCGGTGCCTGTGGAAGCAAGTTGAAGGTAAATAACGAGAACTTCACAACCTCCGAGGTGCAAATACACCCCGGAGGTTTCTTTTTTCCTCCGAACTGCACCAATTCGGATGTTTTCAGGTACAATTCGCATCCATGAAACCAATCTCTAGACGAGATTTTCTAAAAATGGGAGGTCTTGCACTGGCAAGCCTGGCTTTCACCCCATTCCTACCGGAATTTACCGAGTTTGAAGATATTGACCTGGTGCGCGTGGCTTACCACTCGGTGAGCGTATTATTCAGAACCTGACGATAAGAGCCGGATCGTTGGCACGTGGAGTCGGGATGACCTGGTGCATGTGTATGAAACAGTACAGGCTGCCACCCCCATCTATAACCCGATCTGGTACCGGGTCTTCGGCGGGTATATGCACCGGGAGCGGCTGCAAAAAGTTCGCGTCCATTACAACTCGCCCCTTTCGAGTGTACCGGAGACCAAACAGCTTGCCGAATTGACAGTCCCATTTACACAGATCTATCGCTACAATCAATGGGACGGCTGGACAACCGATTACCGCTGTTATTACAGCACCATCCATTGGATCACCGGTATTGCCACCGGCCCGGATGGAAAAGCCTGGTACAGCCTGCAGGATGAGGCGGATGAGAGTACATATTACATCCCGACCGCGCAACTGCGGCCGATTTCACCGGATGAGATCACGCCACTATCAGCGGAAGTGCCTGCAAGGGACAAACGAATTGATGTGAACCTTTCCACGCAGACCCTGGTGGCTTACGAAAAAGACCAGGCGGTTTTGACCGCGGATGTCTCCACGGGTGTGTTCAGGCTTTATGACACTCCGCACGGGCACTTCCATATCCTGGATAAACTTCCCTCCCGGCGCATGCACGGCAGCGACCTTTTTGCAAGCGACGAGGAAAACGTGCTGGCAGGAGTACCCTGGTGCAGCTTCTTTACGGAACAGGGGCATGCCTTCCATGGCACCTATTGGCACGATAATTTCGGACTTCCCATGAGCCACGGCTGCGTAAATATGCGCACCGAAGAAGCCAAATGGCTTTTCCGCTGGAGCCTGCCCTCAGCCGGGTTCGACCAGATCGACAAACAAACCCTGGATGTGCGGGGTTACGGGACCGTTGTAGATATCCACATGTAATCAATGCCTCTTTTAAGCTGGCCTTCCAAAACAATCCCTAACCTTGAACCTGCCGACCTGATACTCGACTCGGTGGTATTCCCAGGTGCACACGGGTATCCAAATAACGCGCCGGAAAGCCATTTATTCCTGGGGGAAAATCTACGGATCATGGCCGCTTTGCTTCCAAAATATGAAAACCAGGTTGACTTGATCTACGCTGATCCCCCTTTTTTTACCAACAAGCGCTATCCAGCCCGCATTGGGCGGGGTGAGGATTCTAGGCGCCCGCAGGATTGGCAGATGGCTGAAGGATATGGAGATCACTGGGAAAACCTGGATGGGTATCTGGATTTCCTTTACCCCCGCCTGGCAATGATGTACCGACTGTTGGCTCCGAACGGTACCCTCTACCTGCACCTTGACTGGCACGCAAATGCTTATGCCCGGATCCTGCTCGATGAAATCTTTGGAAGAGAACATTTTTTAAATGAAATCATCTGGACCTACCATGGGCCATCCCCCATCCGGCGAGCGTTCAATCGCAAGCACGATGTCATCCTCGTCTATACCAAAGGGGACGGCTATACATTCAATGCCGATGCAGTAAGGGAACCATACCATCCAAACACGGTTAAAACCTTTGCATCATCACCCAAAGCCGGGTTCGGAAAAATACCCAACCTGGAACGCGGTAAAGTCCCTGAAGACTGGTGGTACTTTCCCGTGGTGGCCCGCCTGCATAACGAGCGAACCGGTTACCCGACCCAAAAACCTGAAGCCCTGATCGAACGAATTCTCCTGGCTTCATCGAACCCGGGCGACCTGGTGGCGGATTTCTTTTGCGGATCTGGAACGTCTACCGCTGGCTGCTGCCCGTCACGACCGGCGATTTCCTGGCAGGAGATGTTTCCTGGCGTGCAATCCATACTACACGCGAACGGGTGTTCGAAATCATACAAAAGCCATTTTCGATGCAGCCGTGAATATATCGTGCCGCAATCCCATCCAATGACCATGGAATGCGCGGTCGCTCATTTCAAACCATACAGTATTCCTTGAAAAATCCTCCAGCCCTGGATTATTGGGAAGTGGATCCTGCCTGGGACGGGAAAATCTTCCGGAGTGCATTCCAGGTCCGGCGTTCAAACCGCTCGGCTGAAATTCCCCTGGAAATAAAAATGCCCGTCGCGCCGACAAATGTCTGCGTGCGGGCTGTCACTGTGGATGGATCTGTGATTCAATCAAACGTCCAGCCGGTACCCAACGCCCCTGATCGTCTTTAATAATTGCGGGAGAGTCCGGATCGACCTCGATCGCCTGGCGCAGCCAGGATATATGCACATCCAGTGTGCGGGTGTCATCGGTATAATTCGTTTCCCAGACCTTTGAAAAAAGAGCCTTCCGCTCAATCACTTCCCCGTGATGCTCGATCAATATTTTCAACAAATCCACCAGACGCGGGGTCAGCCGGGCTTGTTTCCCCGAGCAGCGAACCATGCGTTTTTCAGTATCCAATCGAATTGGTCCGGCATGGATGCTGTCCTTGCCATCCCCGGGAGTAGGTGGCGGATGCGATTGACCAATTTTTGAGCGGTAAAGGGGAGGGAGAGAATGGCGTCGGCATTGATTTTTTCCACCCCGCGATCCTCATCCAGGATGACCAGGATGGGAAGACCGGCAGCTTTTTCCCGCAGAGATTGGCAAATCCGCTTTCCACTGCTTCGCAGGGTGGCGGCGTTTACTACAACCAATTCCGGAGTAAAGCCATCAGCCAGACGCGCCAAAGCCTCCGTGCCACTGGAGGCCAGTTCAACAACAAAACCTTTTTTCCGCAGGGCTGGAGTGAATGAGGGATGGTCTGCGTGATTGCCCTCTATGAGCAGAAGCGTGGCATCATTCATGATTATAGATTCATTTGGATCTTCCAGGAATTTCAAACATTATACACCAATCTTAACAAAACGCACCTGACTGCATGGTACCAATCCAACAATTCCTTAAACAGATCATTGGAATAAAGCATTAAATTCCAAATGAGAAGATCCTCAACTGTCCCAGATGAGCATTCCCCGACAGATTGTTATGCCACCCAAAAATGGGGGAACACCACCCTGATGATGACATCCAGGATCATGGCCAGCATGAACCAGGTGCCAAAGGCACGAGTATTCACGAACCCCTGGGGGCAAATAAAGCGGCCAGCCGCCCTGCCCGTCGGGAAAGCCTTCGGGGCGGGTCTCAGGTTTGGGTTTCAGGAATTGCGGAACCATTTTCAGAAGAGTGGGAACAGCAATAAAAACCAGTAGAAGTACGGGGGTGAAATAACGGGTAAAGATGAAGACCAGAACCAGCAAGTAAGGCAGCGCCATCATTGCCACCACGGCGTAACGAGCCGCTTTCTCCCCGATAAGCACGGGTAGGGTAAAGATTTTCTTTGCCTTGTCGATCAACACTTTATCGATGTGCTTGCCAAAAATGACCGTGGTCACCCCCAGCACGTAAGGCAAACTTGCCCAAATTACATTCCATGACCAGACATGGGTCAACACGTAATATCCCCCCCCACCATGAGAGGACCCCAGACGATCAACACGGCAATCTCACCCAAGGCAATATATTTCAAAGGCCATGTGTAGAATAAAACAAAGAAGGCTCCCAAGGCAAGCAGCAACCAGGTCAAGCCTCCGCCGCTGATAACCACCAGGGCAATACCGCACGCCAGCGCCAACAACCCGGTGATGGCAAAGTAGACCAGGTGCTGCCGCTTGGTCAACAAGTCCGTCAGCCACCGGCTGAGGGCCGTACAGGGTGCGATAATAATTATCCTTATCCACCCCGCGGGTATAGTCAGTGTAATCGTTAAAGATGTTATTGGCTGCATGAGCCAACACCAATCCAATAATCAGGATGAACCAGGTGCCCAGATTAAAGTGTAAATTGTCGTGCCAGGCAAACAATCCGGCCAGCACCGCAGAAAGCAAGGTCATCAGCAAAACTGCAGCGCGCGGTGCTGATGAGCCATTTTGAGATAATATCCAACTTGTCCCACTCTTCCTTGGTAACATTGGGGATTACCGTTAAAGCTTTTTTCCACATTGCAAAATTCATTGCATTCTCTCCTTGTCAGAATGCGGGCAGATTATACTCGATATGTAATGGTTGTTGTGAGTATTGTCACACAAACGAATGACTTCCCCCACTGGTGATTTGACTCCGAAGAAAACATACTATTGGGAGATTAATGCCATCTTTGGTAATTATTCCGGAACATGATTTTAATATCGAGGTGGAGCGAAACATGATTTCAATCAATCGAATAAAGCTCTTCTCAGACTTGGAGAGAGGTGATCTATGACCGCCGATGGAGTTAAAAGAACCTTCTTTTTACGACCAGGTGCTTAGAGTCTACACCGGACGGCGAAAGGCTGAGACTTTGTCTGCAATGCGGCGACTGCAGTGGTATTTGTCCCTTCGGATACTTGATGGTGCATCCACCGAGCAGGATGATCGCCCAGTTGCGGGCAGACCGGTTTGAAAAGGTGCTGGATACCGATACCGTCTGGATGTGTGTTTCCTGTTATGCCTGTACCGCAGTTTGCCCGTCTCAAATCCCCTTGACTCCCGGCTTGATGGCACGGACAAAAGAAGAATTGATCCTCGCAGGCAACGTTCCTGCCGAGCTTCAAAGTGCGCTGGAGAATTCCCAGCGATATGGAAATCCCCTTGGAGAATCCCCTCGTAAACGGGCGAGACTGGACTAACGGGATCGTTCCGGAAGTAAAAATAATGGGGAAAATCAGAAAAAAAGTGGACGTTTTGTGGTTTGTAGGTGATTATCCTTCCTACCACCCTCGGGTTCAACTAATTTCAAAAGCTTTGACAAAAGTACTGAATGCCTTGGGGGTGGATTTCGGGATCCTCGGACCGAAGAAATCGAGCGATGGCGACTTCGCAGCGTCTAGCGGGAGAACGAGGACTCTTCGAAATGCTGGCTGAGAAGAATGGGATGGCATTTAATAAATACGAATTCGATGAAATCATCACGACAGATCCGCATGCTTATAATGCCATAAAAAATGAATACCCTGGACTGGAGATCAAATTTCCAATCCGGCACTATACCGAATTCTTGGCAGACCGTATCGAGCAACTCAAGCCAATGTTAAAACAGGAAATTAAAGCGAAGGCGACCTACCACGATCCATGTTACCTTGGCCGCGCCAATGGGATCTATGACCAGCCACGTGCATTGCTTCAAGCCATCCCTGGCCTGGAACTGATGGAAATGCCCCACAACCATAAGAACAGTCTGTGTTGCGGCGGCGGCGGTGGCGGAATGTGGTTGGATGGTTTTCAATGGGAAAAAGCCCATGTACGCCTTTCTGAATGGCGTGTGAGTGAGGCGCTTTCGGTTGGCGCTGAGATCCTGGCTGTTGCCTGTCCTTATGAATCGCCTCGGTTTGAAGACGCAGCCAAGACCGTCAGGGACGCCGGGCAACTCAAAGTGAGAGATATCGCTGAACTCTTGTCGAAGCAATGGACAATTAGTGAGGCTAAAATGAATATCGTAATCTTGGCTAAACTAGTTCCTGACCTGGTCGAAGAACTGACAATCGCCCCCAGCGGAGTTGCACTGGACACAGCCTGGCTAAGCTGATCATTAACGAATTCGATGATCATGCCATTGAACAAGGTATCTTGCTTAAAGAACGAAGCGGAGGCTCAGTCACCGTTGTAGCCCCGGATATTGAGGGAGTGGATGATGTTCTTTTTACAGCAGCTGCCAAAGGTGCTGACCGGTTAATCAAGATCAAGGGAGATTTCCCCGGAGTAAACAACCATGCACTGGCACGTGCTTTCTCGGCGATTGTCAAGGAACTTAAACCGGACCTGGTTCTCACCGGGGTTCAGGCGAACAACGACCTGGATGGATCAGTGGGCCCCCTGTTAGCTGGTTTCCTGGAATTGCCCTATGTTGGCTATATTTCGGGTGTTTCGATTACTGATGCAAAATCCAAGGTTCATAAGGAATATCCTGGTGGATTAATTGCTGAGATGGACGTAACTCTACCGGCAGTACTGGGTATTCAGGCTGCGGAACAGCCTCCCCGCTATGTTGCCGTCAGTAAAGTGCGACAAATGATGAAGACTTCCATCATCGAGGAACGAGCACTCCGGCCTAAATATGGCAGGCGGACCAACAGTCAGTCGCATGTTCCAGACTGAGGCTGGTCAAAAGGCCACGATGCTCACCGGCAGCCCTGATGAAGTTGCCGCCAAACTGGTGGGTATCTTTAAAGAACTGGGCGTGCTCTAGAGGAGAAACATAATGAATCAGGATATTTATGTAGTCATTGAGCATCTGCGAGGGCAAGTGGCGGAAATTTCCTTTGTCATGCTGGCAGGCGGGCACGATCTTGCAAAAGCATCCGGTGGGAACGTTGTCGCGGTTCTACTTGGTCACTCAGCACAGGGGCTGGCCGGAAATCCTTCCAGGTTCAGGTCAATACCTGGCTGCAGACAAGGTCTTATATCTAGATCATCCCACGTTGGCTGAATTTACTTCAGATGCTTATCAAAAAGCGCTAACAAATCTCATCAATATTGATCAACCTAGAGCGGTTTTATTTGGCAGCACATCCATCGGGACAGATCTTGCAAGCAACCTTTTCCGTTAAATTGGGATTCCCAATGGTAAGTTCCTGCCGCAGTTTCACTGCTGATGGTAAATTTATCAGCCAGATCTGTGGTGGAAAGATCATGGCGGAAGGGGATTTACCTGGCCCGACAGCCCTAGTCACAGTTGTCCCAGGCGGTTATAAAGCCGACCAGGGGCAAAGCTCGCAGGCACCTGCTATAACCCAAATTGAACATCAAGGATTGGATGCGCTGCGAGTCGCTCTGGTCAGTTATATCGAGCCAGAATCTGGCGATGTGGATATCGCCAAAGAACCGGTCCTAGTCTCAGTCGGTCGCGGCATCCAGAACCAGGATAACATCTCCCTAGCTGAGGACCTGGCGCAAGCGCTGGGAGGCGTTGTGTCAGGTTCACGCCCGGTCATTGACCAGGGCTGGCTGGCAACCTCCCGCCTGGTGGGAAAATCGGGTAAACACGTCAAACCCAAAATTTATCTGGCTCTGGGTATCAGCGGCGCTCCGGAACACGCTGAGGCAATCACCGACAGCAATACCATCATCGCCATAAATACCGATCCCGCTGCGCCAATTTTTAATATTGCCAAGTATGGAGCGGAGATCGATCTCTTTGACCTGGTTGAAGTATTGACTGCGCAGGTTAAAGCAGCCAAAGGCAGTTAGCTGCTCAATATAAGGGATGAGGAGTACACCACATGCCAGAGCGAATTAACTATTGGGGCATCCCATTTTCCTGGGGCTCACCTTCGATCTATGTTTATATTCTTATGGCTTTGGGCAGTATCATCCTGCTTGTTCGTTTTTTCCAGCGGGCCAGATTGTGGTGGCGGGTGGGCAGACCCGAGGTTCGTTGGGACCGTATTCATATCCGTGCATGGCGTGTGATCAAGTACGCCATAGTTCAAGTAAAGTTACTGCGCCAAAAATATCCGGGCATCATGCACATTTTACTGGCCTGGAGTTTCTTTACCTTTTTCCTGGGCACAGCGCTGGCTACCATCGATTCTCATTTTCTCAAGATCCTTCAGGGAAATGTTTACCTGGTTTTTAAGTTCGTCCTGGACACGTTCACACTCTTGTTCCTGATCGGTGCCGGGATGGCAGCATACCGGCGCTTCATCCAACGCCCGCGCCGGTTAACGCTGGAACCGGGTTTCACCAGGTCATTTTTTTTTATTACCCTGATTGTGCTGGCTGGATGGTTCACAGAGTCGTTTCGCCTGGCAGTCGAAAAGCCCGCCTGGGGTATATGGTCGCCGCTGGGGTGGTTGCTGGCACAAGCATGGATAGCCACCGGTGCTTCAGATTCGTACTTCTGAATTGGCACCTCGGTTTCTGGATCTTCCATTTGCTGCTTATTTCCTTCACCCTCGCTAATTGCCAGTGGGTACATTGCTTCACATCCTGACGGGTCCCCTAAATGTGTTCTTCTCGAAGATGAACAGACCGACCGGGCAGCTTGCTCCCATTCCTCAGACCGCAAAAAGCGAACCCATTTATGCCAGCACCTTGCGGGACCTGACCTGGAAACAGTTGCTGGAGGGCGATGCCTGCACCGAGTGCGGGCGGTGCCAGGATGCCTGTCCGGCTTTTGCTGCCGGGAAACCCCTCTCCCCCAAGGAAGTGATACTGGGCGTGCGGGCAGCGCTGCGCCAGGATGGGCCGGGATTGCTCAACAAAGATACAAAAGCAGCGTTTCTGATTGGTGAGAAATTAACCGACGATATGCTATGGTCATGCACCACCTGCGGCGCCTGCGTCTGCGAATGCCCGGTGCTAATCGAGCATGTCGATGCCATCGTAGATATGCGCCGTTATCTGGTCATTGAAGGACGGATGGATACCGAACTCCAAGGCGCATTGGAGAACCTTGGTCGCTACGGCAATTCCTTCGGACAATCTGAAAGGATGCGCGCCCGCTGGACTCAGCCGATCCAGCCCCCCATTAAAGATGCCCGCCGCGAACCAGTGGAATATCTATGGTTTGTCGGTGATTATGCCTCGTACAGCCCAACGCTGACGGATGTCACAGTCAAGACCGCGGATGTGTTCCGTAAGGCCGGTCTGGATTTTGGTATTCTTTTCGATGCCGAACGGAATTCAGGCAACGATGTTCGGCGGGTCGGTGAAGAAGGCTTGTTCGAGATGCTGGTGGAGAAGAACACCATGGCATTAAGCAAATGTAAATACCAGACCTTGGTCACCACCGATCCTCACACATATAACACGCTCAAAAATGAATACCCGGAAAACGGCGATGGGCCACGTCAGGTATTGCATTACTCTGAACTTCTCGATCAGTTGATCACCGCCGGAAAATTGAAATTCAGCAAGAAACTGGGATACAAAGTCACCTACCACGACCCCTGTTATCTGGGTCGCTACAACGGTATCTACGATGCTCCCCGCCGAGTAATCGAAGCTACGGGTTGCGAAATAATCGAGATGCCGCGTAATAAAGATTGTTCTGTTTGCTGTGGCGCGGGCGGCGGACGGATCTGGATGGCAGAAGGTGAAATCCAGGAACGACCCAGCGAATCCCGCATTCGCGAAGCCGTTGGGCTCGGCAAGGTGTCCACTTTTGTCACTGCCTGCCCCAAGGATGTCACGATGTTCCGTGATGCCGTGAAAACAACCGGGAATGAACAATTGTTGAGGTTAAAGACTTGATCGAATTGGTGCATGCGGCACTTTAGATGAGAAATAGTAAGAAAAATTCGGACATTCGTCGGTGGCAAAAAAAATATGAAAAGTATTTTTGAGTATTCGATAAGCACTTAGGAGTTCGTTCAGTCAGTAAGGAGGTTTCGGATACCGATCGCGCTCAGGCTCATCCTAAGCTTTCTATTAATTATTGTGATGACGAATCTGATTTTCACCATCGTCGGAGTCCAAATAATCAGTGACCGGATTGTGACCGAAGCCCAGGAAAAAGTCGGGCGCGACCTAAACTCGGCACGGGAAATCTACGTGAGCAAGTTAAACCATCTTAATGATGTTGTCCGGCTGACTGCTGACAGGTTTTATATAAAGGATGCGTTGATTTCCGGAGATGTGGACAGTTTTGCCCAAGAACTGGAGCGCGTCAAATTAAGTGAAAGCCTGGATATATTAACAATCACTGACCCTTTAGGAAATGTTCTTCTACGAGCTAACAATATTCACTTTCTGGAGACAACCAATACATAATGAACTTGTCGACGGCGGTGATGGAAAGGAATGTTCCGGTTTCTGGCACAATGATTATCCCATCGACGATTATCCTTGAAATCAGCAACTCTGGTTGAGCAAGCGCACTTCACCTTTATCTATACCCCAATGGCCCGAATAAGGAACGAGACCGAGGAAACCTCCGGGATGATGCTGGGAGCAGCCGCTCCGATCTTCGATTATCAAAATCATCTGATCGGAATCTTGTATGGTGGCATCCTGATTGAATAGGAATTATGAGATTGTCGACGAAATCAAACGGACTGTGTTTCAGGACCTGCAATATAAAGGCCAGGACATCGGAACAGCGACGATCTTTCAAGATGACTTGAGAATTTCCACAAATGTTAAAGAATGGAGATGGTTCAAGGGCAATTGGGACACGGGTTTCGGAAGAGGTGTACAACCAGGTCGTTGTAAATGGCAAACCCTATATCGGGCGCGCCTATGTGGTCAACAACTGGTACATTACTGCATATGAGCCGATAAAAAATATTGATCACCAAATCATCGGCATCTTTACGTGGGCATCCTCGAACAAAAATATGTGGATATCAAGCAACAAACCTTGTTTACCTTTCTGGGAATCACCCTCGCCGGTGCGTTGGTATCCATGGTATTGGCTATTTTATTTCCAAAAGGATTTCACAGCCTATCAACAAGCTGGTATCAGCTTCCGGAGAGGTGGCCCACGGTAATCTGGAAACAGGGTAGCAATCAATTCCAATGATGAATTGGGAGAACTGGCGACACCTTTAACACCATGGCTTCTGCCTTGAAAGAACGGGACGAAAATTAAAAGAGTTTACCAAAAAAAAAATCATGGAATCGGAAAGGTTGGCTCTGATCGGACAATTATCTGCAAATGTGGCTCATGAATTAAATAATCCACTGCAAGGAATTGTCACCTATTCCCATTTGCTTTTGGAAGAATTACCACAGGATGATCCGAACAGAGACTCCCTTGAAAAGATCGTTATCCAGGCCAACAGGAGCAGAGACATTATTCGAGGCTTTGTTGGATTTTTCACGGCAAAGAAAACCCGATAAAACTTTATGTGATGTAAATAACGTTTTGAAAGAATGTGTTTCGCTACTTGAAAAACAAGCATTGTTTCTCAATGTACAGATCACGACCACATATGGAAGAGAAAATTCCCTCTGACGGTGATCGACCCATCGCAAATCGAACGCGTTTTTATCAATATTATCGTCAATGCCGCAGATGCCATGGACAGTAATGGAAAATTGAATATTATACCAGGTTTGATCCAGTTGATAAAAACATTGAAGTGGGATTTACTGATACGGGACATGGCATTCAAAAGAGAATTTGGAGAAAATATTTGATCCGTTCTTTACCACCAAGGATACGGGACACGGAGTGGGATTGGGGTTGGCGATCAGTTACGGGATAATCAAGGAACATAACGGGACCCTTTCCGTCGAGAGCGAAATCGGTAAAGGAACCACTTTTATTGTGAGGTTACCAGTCACAACTGAAGAAGAAAGCAAGAAAGATGAAAAAGCAATCTAGAATTTTGATCATTGATGACGAGGAAGTCATCCTTGATTCTTGTACGCGGATTTTAAAAAATGGCGCGTACAAGATTGCCACAGCATCAATGGGCAGAATGGCCTGGACTTGGTTAAGGAATTCCAACCAGATCTTGTTTATGTCGATCTCAAGATGCCGGGTATTTCGGGAATTGAAGTGATTGAAAAAATTCGAGACATCGACCCGACAATTGTGGTCATCGTCATTACAGGTTTTGCAACAGTCAGCTCGGCAGTTGAAGCAATGAAAAATGGTGCTTATGATTTCCTACCAAAACCCTTTACACCGGATGAATTCCGCTTGATCACCCAAAGAGGCCTGGATAAAAGAGGGTTGATCCTGGAAACCATCCAACTCAGAAGAGAAAAAGAAATGTTGAGGGAGCAATTTGCAGCCATTGTTTCCCATGAGCTAAAAGCTCCTCTGGGTGCAGTTCAACAAAATTTGTATGTATTGGTAAGCGAATTGGCCAACCAACTCAACGAAGATCAAAAAGATCGCTTTGCGAGGATGCAAACCAATATTAGCGGTCTTATCACTCTTATCCTTACCTGGCTGCGAGTTCTTTCGGTGGACGTGATGAAGATACGGGAAAACTTTAAACCGACTTCCATATCTACTGTAATCTCCAAAGCTACTGAGAATGTGCAGCCGACTGCGATTCGCAAAGATATTGAAATTTTTTCATCAGTCAAAGAACCCTTACTTCTGTTTAATGGAGACGAGGGGACGCTGGTTGAAACCCTGGGAAATATCCTGGGAAATGCCATCAAATATTCACGAAATGGAAGCAAAATCAATTTAACCACAGAACAAATCGAAAAAAATATTTCAATTTCAGTTACCGATAAGGGTATCGGAATCTCAAACGAAGATCTTCCATATATTTTCAATGATTTTTTCACTGGAAAAGATGGTCAAAAGATCGAGAAAAGCACTGGTTTGGGACTTGCAATAACCCGGCGGATCATTGAGGCACATTACGGGTCTGTCTCAGTGGAAAGCGAACCGGGCAAAGGTTCAACCTTCACAATTTGCCTGCCAGCAATTATTAACACTTAATTCGAACCCACGATCGATTATTTGGTCATACCATATTCTAAGGAGAGTTGAAATGGATGCACAAAAAAAACTGATAATCATTGATGACGATCCCGATTACGTATCAGGAATTAAGGCCATCCTAGGAACCGCAAACTATAGTGTTGATGTGGCTTACAACCCGAAAGATGGGTTTAAAGCTTTGCAAAGCAAACATTATGACCTGCTACTCCTGGACATCATGATGGGTCGGGAGCAGAAGGTGTCGCCCTGGCTCGGAAGATAAGAAAAGACCCCACCCTAAGAGATTTACCAGTGTTGATCATTACCGGAATCAGGGAACAAATCGCCTTTCTTTTTCCGGGACAACCGGTCCATCCTCATTTCGTCGAAACTGACGAGTTGTTAGAGAAACCGGTGGAACCCAAACTACTTTTGGAAAAAGTGAGTTCCCTACTGAAATTGGCAGAAGAGAAAAAATCTTAAATATTAGAAGACAAGGAGGTAAATTGAATGGTAGATGAACTTTCTTTTAGTTATGAAGTATCCAACCTTATGTATGCATCCCACGGAGAGCCAATCACGAATTGTCTTCAGTGTGGGACTTGTTCCGGGACATGCCCGGCAGTGGAATTCATGGATCATACACCCCGCCAGATTATCGGGATGATCCGGGCTGATCTTAAGGAAGAAGTACTGGCGAGTAACACCTACTGGACCTGTGCATCATGCTACAACTGCACTGTCAGATGCCCGGCTGAAATTGACATTGCAGATATGATGTATGCCCTCAAACGCTATTCCATGTGGAAAGGTCAATTCCAGGAAGGCTTGATCGGTCCCGACTTCTCTGAAGCGTTTGTAAAAATGATCGTAAACTCCGGGAGATCCTTCGAGCCCCTGCTGGCAGCCACTTATCTTCCCAAATATAGTGCTCGGGATATCATCCAGGAAGGTTAATGGCTACTGGGCTGGTGTTGTCAGGAAAAATGCCCCTGCTTCCCAAGAAGATCAAAGGCCTGAAAGATTTCCAGAAAATGGTGAAGAGAATCATCCCCATAGGAGAGACGTCATGAAACAATACGCCTACTACCCGGGTTGCTCTCTGGAAAGTTTGGGGAAGAGCTATAACGTTTCCGCGCTGGAAGTGGCACGCACGCTGGGTGTTGACCTCCAGGAAATCGAAGACTGGAACTGCTGTGGGGCGACTGCTTATTTTCCGGTCGACGAATTGCTGGCATACACCTTGACAGCCAGGAATTTGGCGAAAGCCGAAAAAACAGGCCTCGACTTCGTGGCACCCTGCAGCGCCTGTTACAAGAACGCATACTTCACAAATTCCTACCTGCAAAAAGATCCTGATCTGGCCGACCACATCAACTATGCGTTGGAAGCCGATAACTTGCATGTTTCAGGCACATCCAATGTGCGGCATTTGATCGATGTATTCATCAATGATGTAGGATTTGAGGAGATTAAAAGCAAGGTCTCCAATCCTTTAAAGGTCTTCGAATTGCGCCCTATTACGGATGTCAAATCCTGCGTCCTCGAAAAGATCACGAGAATGTGGAAAATCCTCAGTATTTTGAAGGATTGTTAGCGACCCTGGGAGCAGATCCAGTCGATTATTCATCCAAAGCCCGCTGTTGTGGAGGTTCATTAATAATTACGAACCGCAGGGCAGCCCTAGACATGGTGCGAATTCTCCTGCAAGACGCAGTGAAAAATAATGCAGATGTAATCGCCACAACCTGTCCAATGTGCAATGTAAATTTGGAAGTTTATCAAAGCCAAGTAAACCGAGAGTTCGGCACGGAATATTCAATCCCGGTAATGTACTTTACGCAACTGATGGGATTGGCATTGGGAGTAGTCCCTGGCCATTTGGGGATCGGGAAAGCACAAATTTCCGGCGCGTCGATGACTGCCTTAGCCCAAAATACAAAACAGGAGAAAACCCTATGAGTGAAAGAATTGGAGTTTATATTTGTCACTGCGGCACAAACATCGCCGGAGTTGTTAATGTTGCCGATGTCAGCATGTGGGCGGGAGAAAACTTGCGGACAAGGGCGTAGTAATCTCCCGCGATTACAAGTTCATGTGCTCCAGCCTGGGCCAGGAATTGATCCAAAAGGATATCAAGGAGCAAAAACTAACCCGGGTGGTTGTCGCGGCCTGCTCGCCGCACCTGCACGAAAAGACCTTTCGGAATGCCTGCAAAGGCGCAGACCTGAACCCTTACCTGTGCGAACTGGTTTCCATCCGTGAGCAGGACTCCTGGGTGCATACAGATAAGGTTGCCGCCACGGAAAAAGCCAAAGCCATTGTCTCGGGCGGTGTTGCACGCGTGGTGCACCATGAAGCCTTACCCCGCTGAAAGTCCCATCCATCCAGCCACCCTGGTTGTCGGTGGCGGCATTGCTGGAATCCAGGCAGCGCTCGAAATTGCTGATGCTGGATTTCCCGGTTACCTGGTGGAACGCGAACCCTCCATCGGTGGGCACATGGCCCAATTCGACAAGACCTTCCCCACCCTGGATTGCTCAGCCTGCATCCTGACACCCAAAATGGTGGATGTCGGCAACCATCCCAACATCACCATGCTGACCTGGTCCGAGGTCCAGAAAGTGGACGGATATGTAGGCAACTTTGCCGTTACGATCAAAAAGAAACCCCGCTATATCAAGACGGAAGATTGCACAGGCTGCGGTATTTGCTGGGAAAAATGTCCCAAAGAAAGTGGTTGATACAGTCTTCGAAGCCGGTATGGGTAACCGCAAAGCAGTTTATGTACCGTTCCCGCAAGCCGTCCCAAAATACCCGGTCATTGACGATGTCAATTGCACCTACTATCTGAAAGGGTACCTGCAAAGCCTGCGAGAAATTCTGCCCAACCAATGCAATTGATTTCAACCAGAAACGGAGGAGATCTACCGTCGAAGTAGGAAACATCATCCTGGCAACTGGTTACGATCTGTTCGATGCCCGGCGTATCCCGCAATATGGCTATGGTAAATTGGCAAATGTTTTCACCAACCTGGAGTTCGAACGGATATGCAACGCAGCCGGTCCCACCGGCGGCAATATCGTCCTGCGCGATGGCAAGACCGCTCCCAAAACAGTTGGAATCGTCCATTGCGTTGGCTCGCGGGATAAGAACTACAATGCCTATTGTTCTGCCATTTGCTGCATGCAAAGCCTAAAATTTGCCCATCTGGTCCATGAACGCACCGGCGCAGAAGTATACAACTTCTATATCGACATTCGCACCCCGAGCAAGGGTTATGAAGAGTTCTACCAGCGCATGCTCGAAGAGGGAACGCGTTTCGTGCGCGGCAAGGTGGCTGAAATCACCAATGCGGCCACGCATTCCCGAGGAAGAAGGAAAACTGATCATCCAGGTGGAGGATACTCTGATTGGCAAACAGCGACGTATCCCCGTGGACATGGTCATCCTTTCCTCCGGAATGCAAGCACGGCAGGATTCAAAGAAGTGGCGAAATTATTCGGCATCTCCTGCAGCGCAGATAACTGGTATATCGAACGACATCCCAAGCTGGATCCGGTAGCGACCATGACCGAGGGCGTTTACATTGCCGGATGCGTGCAGGGTCCGAAAGATATCCCAGCCAGTGTCGCACAAGGGCGCAGCAGCTGCAGCACGCGTGCTGGGAAGATCCAACAGAAAGAAATTGCCCTGGAACCAGTGCGGGCAACAATTAACGAGGAACAGTGTTCCGGCTGCCGCATCTGCAACAATTTATGCCCCTTCAACGCCATTCTCTTCCACGAAGATAAAATGGTGTCTGAAGTCAACCCGGCGCTCTGCCAGGGCTGCGGCACTTGCGTGGCAGGATGCCCGGCGGGTGCCATCAGCGGCACAGGCTTCAGCAATGAGCAAATCCTGTCGCAAATCGACGGTCTTGCTCATGCTGAACATAACGAAGGCAGCGGTACCTGTAGAATAGTTGAGTGAGAGTGAAATCCATGACCGAAGAAACCAAACCCTTCGAACCGGTCATTATCGGCTTCACCTGCAACTGGTGCAGTTACCGCGCTGCTGATATGGCCGGCACCGCCCGTATGAAATATGCTCCAAACGTACGCCTGATCCGCCTAATGTGCTCCGGACGACTGGATCCCACGTTTGTCTTCAAAGCCATCGCCGGTGGTGCGGACGGGGTATTAATCTCCGGCTGCCATCCCGGGCGACTGCCATTACGTCGAACAAAACTACAAAGCCATGCGCCGCTTCCATTTGATGGACGCGTGTGCTGACCCAGATGGGCATCGAACCAGGACGCCTGAAATTATTATGGGCAAGCGCGGCGGAAGGTGCCATTCTTTGCCAACGAAATCAACAAGTTTGTCGAGGAAGTGCGCGCACTTGGTCCATTGAATTGGTCAAAGCCAGGGGAACCGGTCAGCTACACCAATCAAGGAGGAGGTGACAGCATGAGCACAAACCGAAATTTGCCATGTACTGGGCCGCATCCTGCGGCGGTTGCGAAATCGCAGTCCTGAACATCCATGAGAAAATCCTGGATGTGGATGCCAATTTTGATGTGGTCTTCTGGCCGGTTGCCATGGACGCCAAGTACAAGGATGTCGAAGCCATGGAAGACGGCGACGATCATGCTTACCCTGTTTAATGGCGGCATTCGCAATGATGAGAACGAGCACATTGCCCATCTGCTGCGCAAGAAATCCAAGATCATGGTGGCATTTGGCTCCTGCGCATGTGAAGGCTGTATCCCCGGTCTGGCAAACTTCTCCCCCATCAAGGAAGTGATCGATACCGCCTTCTCGACTATCACCACTGACAACCCTGAAAACCTCCGCCCGCAGACCAGCTATGCCATGCCTGAAGGGATCATTACCATCCCGACCCTTAACCCGGTTTTGAAGACCCTCGACCAGGTGGTGGATGTGGATTACTACATGCCCGGCTGCCCGCCTGAATCGCACCAGATCGCGGCAGTCATTGACCTGGTGATCGCCGCCCTGAAGGGAAGGCAGAACTGCCCCCCAAGGGCGCCACCATTGGCGCTGGTAATTCCACCGTATGCGACGAATGCCCGCGCAAACGTAACGACAAAACCATCAAGGAATTTGGACGCATCCAATTAACCCAAGCCGACCCGGAACTATGCCTGCTTGAACAGGGCATCCCCTGCAATGGCCCTGCCACCCGCAGCGGCTGCAATGCCCGCTGCCCAACAGCTGGAGCCCAGTGCATCGGCTGCTACGGTCCTGCCGAAGGTGTGGTGGATTATGGCGCACGCCTGATCTCCGCATTCGCTTCGGTCATCGACAGCAACAAGCCCGATGAGATCGACAAAATTCTGGACGGCCTGGTGGATCCCGCCGGACAATTCTATCGGTTCAACCTGGCTGGTTCCCTGTTGCGCTCCAGCAAGTCCGCGCAGAAAGGATGATTGAACATGCAAAGGATTACAATTGACCCTATCACCCGGCTGGAAGGCCACGGCAAGATCGAAATCTTCCTGAATGAACAAGGGAATGTCACCAATACCTACTTCCAGATCCCGGAACTGCGCGGCTTCGAGCGTTTCTGCGTGGGACGCCCGGTTGAAGAAATGCCTCTGCTAACCAACCGCATTTGCGGAGTATGCCCCGAAGCACACCACATGGCAGCTGCCAAGGCCGCGGATGCAGTCTATCACGTGGAAGTGCCGCGCACAGGAAAGATGTTGCGGGAATTGCTCTACAGCGCATTTTATTGCACCGACCACACCACCCACTTCTATGCCCTGGGCGGCCCGGATTTCATCATGGGTCCGGATGCCCCGGTTGCCGAGCGCAATATTTTGGGTGTCATCCACAAAGTGGGCTTGGAAATCGGCGGTAAAGTCATCCAGATGCGCAAGTACGGCCATACCGTGGTCGAGATGATCGGCGGTCGCAAAGTCCATCCCTGCACCTCCATCCCTGGCGGTTTGACCAAAGGTATTAACGAAGAACAGCGCAAGGAAATCGAACAAATGGGCCGCTGGGCAATCGAGTTCGCCCAGTTCACACTGAAAGCCTTTAACGATATCGTCCTGAGCAACAAAACGTACCTGGACCTGATCGTCGGAGACATCTACACCCATAAGACCTATTACATGGGCTATGGTGGATGAAAATAACAAGGTTAACTTCTACGATGGGAAAGTTCGGGTTGTCGGACCGGACGGCAAGGAATACGTCAAGTACGAGCCGAAGGATTACGCTGCCAATATCGCCGAGCATGTCGAACCCTGGACCTACTTGAAATTCCCATACCTGAAAAATGTGGGTTGGAAAGGTTTTGTAGACGGAGCAGATTCCGGCGTCTACATGGCAACCCCGCTTTCCCGGCTCAATGCAGCCGACGGCATGGCGACCCCGCTCGCCCAGGCGGAATATGAGAAGTTCTACAGCACCCTGGGCGGCAAACCTGTCCACCAGCGCCTGGCAATTCATTGGGCACGGCTGATCGAACTCCTTTATGCTGCTGAACGCTGGGTGGAATTGGTCACCGACCCGGAAATTACTTCACCCAACTTTCCATGCCATCCCGACCGCCACCCCCACCGAAGGCGTGGGGATTGTCGAGGCGCCGCGCGGCACGCTCACCCATCATTATTGGACCGACGAACGCGGGGTGGTGACCAAGGTCAACCTGATCGTCGGAACAACCAATAATTACGCTCCGATCACCATGTCCATCAAAAAAGCCGCCGACAGCCTGATCAAGAATGGCAACGTCAATGAGGGCTTGCTGAACATGGTCGAAATGGCTTTCCGTGCTTATGATCCTTGTTTCGGCTGCGCCACCCATTCGCTGCCCGGGCAGATGCCGCTGGAAGTCACCATCCATGATGCGGATGGCAACCCGGTAAATGTCATGAAACAATTCTGCGAATAATATACAATTTGGAAGGTTGAAGTCATGAAAGCTTCAACCTTCCAATTTTTTTAATTCACTCTTATGAAAACACTGGTGATTGGACTCGGCAATCCCATATTAGGCGACGACGGCGTCGGCTGGCGCGTGGTGGAGGAAATTGCACGCAAAACAGCGGACCGCAGACGACGTGGAAGTGGATACCGCCTCCTTGGGTGGGTTGAGCCTGATGGAACGACTTACCGGCTATGAACTTGTCATCCTGGTGGATTCTATTTTCAGCGGAAAAAAACCGATGGGCACCGTCAGCCAGTTCCATTTACCAGAGATGCCGATTTGTCTTCCGGGCATACCACCGCCGTTCACGACACATCCCTGCGCAATGCACTGAATGTCGGCAGGAGCATGGATATCTCACTGCCCAGCGATGAGGATGTGCATGATTGTCGCCATCGAAGCGGAAAATGTTTACGATTTCTCCGAAACATTATCACCCCCGGTCGAAGCTGCCGTGCCTCTTGCGGTGGAGGCTGTGCTACAATTGATATAATGAATTAAGGAGAGAGAGATGATTTCCATTGAACTTTTGCGACGTTATCCATTTTTTTCCATGCTAACAGATGACCAGCTTAAGGCGATTGCCATGATCGCCGAAGAAAAAAACTATCCCAAGGACACTCTTCTGGTCAAGGAAAATAACCAGGCCACGAAACTTATCCTCCTGGTGGAAGGTGATGTGGACCTGATTTACAGCGGTGGAGGCGAAGGAGCCATCTCCAATGCCCTGGTCGGTCCGATCGCGCCGGGTGAGATGCTGGGAGTCTCATCGATCATCGAACCTTATGTTTATATTTCTTCAGCCCGGGCAACCATCCCGGTCAAGGTGGTGGAAATTGACGGCGTAGGCGTTCGCGCATTGATGCAGGTGGATAAAATGCTCTGGGTTCGCATTGATGAGCAATGTGGCAACGGCCGTTCTGGAACGACTGAAATATACCCAGGTGGAACTGGCAGCCGCCAGAGCATAAGGGACAAGGTTCTTTAAGTAAATTTGAAAGCGCCCCGAATTCGATTCGGGGCGCTTTATTATTATCAATAAACTCGTCAGCCTTCGCTTGTCATAATAAACAAAGGCTTCATTTCGAAGTTCTCATACTTGGGGCGGTATCGCTCGGTGTCATAGAAATGATTTACATCGACAACCTTTTTGGTGCCCGTGACAACGTCCAGGGGCATATTGTCGTAGCGACCGTTCTTGAGCACCACCAGTCGTCCATGAATGCCCTTCAATATCAGGTCAAGCGCCAGGTTGCCAAATGCCATGGGGACAACCGAATCGATCGCGTCCGGGTCTCCGCCGCGCACCATGTAGCCCAATTTCTGGTCAATGGTATTGATCGTCTTGCCGTTATTGTGTTTCGCGGAAAGTTCCTTGATGCGGCTGGCGACCAGGTCGCCAATCCCACCCAGCTTGGCGTGTCCGTATGCATCCGTGGAGCGGTCTGCAAAGACCATCTCGCCGCCCTCGAACATTGCTCCTTCTGAGACCAGCACGACGGAGTAGCGGCTGGGATTATGGGCGCGGTCATAAGATCAACAGGTCGGTTAATTTTTCGATATCGAATTTGTATTCGGGGATCACGCAGCGGTGTGCCGCGCCAGCCATGGTGGGCAGCATGGCGGTAAACCCAGCATAACGTCCGAAAACCTCAAGCACCAGAAAGCGCTCATGCGACCCTGCAATGGTGCGCAGGCTGTTGGTCAGGGATATGGTGCGCGTGACACAGGTGCTGAAACCAATGCAATAATCAGTACCCGGCACATCGTTATCCATCGTTTTCGGGATGGCAATAACCTTCAGACCTTCCTGGTATAGGTGTACTCCATAGCTGAGAGTATCATCACCTCCAATCGGGATCAGGTAAGTCCACCCCCAGCCAGTCCAGGTTTTTGATCACTTCGGGAGTCAGATCATTCACGTCTGCATTGTACTGCATCCTTCAAGTGGAGCGGGTACATCTCCTTTTGCCATCTTGCTTGGTTTGGTGCGTGAAGTGTGCAAGAAGGTGCCGCCGGTCCGCCCAGCTTTATTGACGATTTCCTCGGTTAGGACCTGGAAATTGTCACTGTTATCGGCATCCTTTTCCCGGATGATCTCTGTCACTCCAGCCCAGCCGCGCCGCAGGCCGATCACCTTGTATCCTTCGCGGATTGCACGAATGGTAACGGCGCGGATGGCCGGATTCAGCCCGGGTACATCGCCGCCTCCGGTTAAGATGCCAATCACTCCTGATTTTTTCTTGCCCATCTTCTTCTCCTTATGAATATGATTATGAGTGCAATTGGCGGCAATTATAATCCTCGCGAGTATAATTACAAGAAAAGAGCGAGAAACCCATGCCATTGGATAATTCCAGGTCCATTTCTTACCGACCCAAACAGCCAGGAACATCGCCTGCCAGGGCAAATAGCCACCATTGGACGTGCAACGTGAATGCGATATTGTCATTGCCAGTAAAAGTATTTCACGCGAGAATACCCGCATCCGCAGAGAAGGGCGGCGTTGGTTTGTGGAAGATTTGGGTTCAACCAACGGCACTTATCTGAATGGTGAACGGATCCTGGCGCCCAATGGACCTGCGTGATGGCGACGCCATCAAAGTGGGGGATGTCATTTTTATTTTCCACGACCCGGATACAACCACACGGGAAAATCCCGTTCCCGACGTGGAAGTGGATACCTCAGCCGGAGTGGTGCGCGTGAATCGCAAAGCAGTCTCCTTTCTCCCAAGGAATATCAGCTCCTGGCATATCTCTACGAACGCCGCTGCCAGGTCTGCTCGAAAGATGATATTGGGCGGGCAGTCTGGCCTGAGTACGAAGCAGGCGGGATATTTGATTATCAGATCGAAAACCTGGTGCGCAGGTTGCGCACCCGCATTGAATTCGACCCCGCCAACCCGCAATTGCTCTTCACCGTCCGGGGACTGGGATACAAATTGATGGCGGCCTAATGATGCTACGGCTCATCCCTGCCCGGATTGAATGATATAAGTCCACTCCGAAGCATGAGCTGATTTCTAACTGATCCAAACGATTTGATATTCTCCTCATCGCAACCCGGTAGCCTAATATTAGCAAGTGATAGGTTGATTCTTCTGAGGTCTCGGGTATCATCTGCCTTGGATGTACCCATGGCTACAAATCACGCGCAGATAAACCGATATGGCACCCATATTCCAGGAAGGACAAAACCTCGGCAAATACCGGATCCTCGAGCCCCTGGGTCGAGGCGGGATGGCACAGGTTTATAAGGCCTACCATCCGCAGCTTGACCGTTACGTGGCGATCAAGGTTCTGCGATCCGACCTGGTGGAGGATGCGGAATTCCTGGCCCGCTTTCAACGGGAAGCGCGTGCTGTAGCCGCCTTGCGCCATCCCCATATCGTCCAAATTTTCGATTTCGACGTGCACGACGACCTTTACTACATGGTCATGGAATTGCTCGAAGGGGATACCCTGAAGGCTTATTTAAACAACTTGAGGGTACACGGCGAACGTCTGCCCCTGGGAGAAACAACGCGAATTTTTATCGATGTGTTGGATGGACTTGCGTACGCCCATGGTGAAGGGATCATCCACCGTGACTTGAAACCAGCCAATATCATGTTAACCAGGCATGGTGAGGCTGTGCTGACCGATTTTGGCATTGCACAGATAGTTGGTGGGACACAATATACCGTGGCAGGCGCTTTGATGGGCACCCTGAGCTACATGGCACCTGAACAGGGAATGGAAGGTCATTGCGATGCGCGCAGCGACATCTATTCGATTGGGAATCGCGTATTTCGAGGCGCTTGACCGGAACCGTTCCATTTGATGCCGATACACCCCTGGCAATTTTGATGAAACACATAAACGATCCGCTGCCCATGCCGCGCCGGTTTGATCCGACCATTCCGGAAGCTTTCGAACGAGTGGCTCTCAAAGCCCTTGCAAAACGCCCCGATGACCGCTTCCAAAGCGCGGCTGCGAATGGCCGAAGCCTTGACAAGTGCCGCCCGGGAGGCCGGTATCCCCATCCCCGAGACGATTACTCTCCCCCATGCGAATGGCAGCGTATTCCACCCCTGCCGGAGCGGTTGCAGTTTTTTCCGGCCCGGCACGTCGCACATATCCCGGATGCCGGGTTTTGCCTCCGGGGATACTGATGTTACCACCGGCAGGAATATCACAAAGTCCCGAACCGGAACAAGCGATATCATTAACAAATCCAAAATGATGTACACGCCTCCGGATGATTTGACCGATGTGCCGCGCCAGGATGTACGGAGAGCGGTGCTTTTGTCAGTCGCAGGGATCGTGATTGCCAATATGTTGATGCTCTGGTTGAGCGGGATCTTCGGTTGGAAAGTATTCGGTCACACCTGGCCCATGGAATTAGTGGTGGTCGGAATATTGCTGGCAGCATTAATGAGTTCCCTGCCAAGTGCCTGGATGCTGATCCCCGCTGGGATCGTGCTTGGAAACGGATTCCTATTTTCATATTATGCTCTGAGCGGATACTGGCAGCATTGGACTTTCCTATGGCCGCTGGAACCCCTGCTCGTAGCCCGTCTCGATTATTGCACCTTTCCTGCTTAAATCAACGAGGTGCAGCCGGTCTGTGGTTGACCCGCCGAATCGGGAATATCCTGATCGTGCTTTCAGGGATCGTCTTCGTCCTCTCGTTGATTATCGGGATACTTGGCAAATAGCAATAGTCTTATAGGTCAAACTTTATACAAATTAAGAATATTGCATTATCTGGGTGTGCAAACCGCCAGGATCTATTCAAACGCGGCTCAATCAAATACAGAACCTAAAGGAGGTTCGAATGCAAAAAAATACTTCTCTTCTCTTCGGCGTGACCCTGATCCTGTTGGGTGTGCTGGCTCTGGCTGGCAACCTGCTCCTGCGGACGGTTGGTGGTGGAATCCTTCTGGGTTTCCGTGCCTGGCCAATTTTCGTGGTGGGCGCAGGGCTGCTGTTCTGCCTGCCCCCATTTATTATTTACCAAAGTGCCCGGTTTGAGCGGGTTGTTCATTCCTGGCATCCCCACCCTGACCACGGGAGTCTTGCTCTTCCTCGCCAGCGTAACAGGTTACTGGTCCATCTGGTCGTACCTGTGGCCGCTGGAAGTGATCAGCGTTGGACTTGGGTTTGTCCTGATGGCAATCTTCCTGAAGGTGCCCTGGCTGACCATCCCGGCCTCCATTATCGGCTTACCGGTCTCGTTCTCCAATTTTGTGCAGCCACCGGGCTTGTGGAGTTCCTGGGCGGTGCTTTGGACGGTTGAGCCATTCGCGGTGGGTCTTCCGTTGCTGCTGATCGGGATGTTTAAAAAGATTGAAGGAGTGAAAGTGGCCGGAATCATCCTGTGCGGCATCGCCGGGCTGGCGTTTCGCCGCAATGTCCACCCTCCTGGTCACTTCACTCTGGATTACTCGCCTGGTCGGACCAGCAATCGTCCTTGCCCTTGGGAATCCTACTGGTTCTCTCAGCTTTGTTGAAAAAAACGTCAACCCACAGGAAAACTAATCCCTTCATGCAAACAAACAAACTGCGGGCGAATTGACTTGTCCTGCAGTTTTCATTTAATTTGCTGGCAGCCAGAACCCTGGTCCTGCGCTGCACCAGGTAACCCTTCCAGCCCAAAGAGGATCAACGCCACCCAGACGACACTAAACCCTATCAGGCGGCGATGGTCAAATGGTTCTTTAAAAATCACCACGCCCAGCAGGAACTGCATGGTGGGGTTGACATACTGCAGGATACCGATCATGGTTAAGGGGATGACGCTGGGCCGCCGAGGAAAACAAGAACAAGGGGACCACAGTCACCAACCCCGCCCCCACCAGCATGACATCCAAAGAGGAGCGAAGTATGCAGGAACGCTCCTGTGCCGGAAAATTCAGAATAAAGTAAAAATCCAATTGCGGGCAGCAACAGGATGCCGGTCTCCAGGGTAAGGCCGTGCAATGCACCCAAAGGTGCAGTTTTCTTGACCAAGCCATATAATGCAAAGGAAAAAGCCAGCGTGAGCGCCACCCAGGGCAAGGAACCATAGGCAAATGTCAGGTAAAGCACTCCCGCAGCTGCCAGACCAATCGGGACCCATTGAAGGGGACGCAGCCTTTCACGCAGGAAAATCACCCCCAGCAGGACCGCCAGGAGGGGATTAATGAAATAACCCAGGCTGGTCTCAACAATAAACCCCGCTCCCACTGCCCAAACATATGTCAACCAATTGATGGCGATGAGTACGGCCGCAACCGAATAAATCAACAGCACCCGACCATTCAATGACTTGCCGAAAAACCCTGACCTGGCCGGGCAACCAGCACGATTCCAAACAAGAGCAGGAACGACCAGAATATACGGTGCCCCAGAAGCTGCAAGGCAGGGATCCCCCCGAGAATCCGCCAGTATATCGGGAATAATCCCCAGGTTATATATGCCCCCAGGGCATACCAAATCCCTTTTTTCATGCGATGGGTCTCCTATGCAGGCGGGAAGTATACACCCATATTTGCATGACTTATTTTAATAGAAAAATCCCCACCATTTATGACTTGGCAGGAACAATTTGATTTTGCATGAACTTTTTATTCCGGTAAACCTGATAGCCTCGTTTTACCACCGCTTCGAAAGGATTTGCGCCTCGCTTACCAACGCTTCATCGAATTCCACCACCATCTGCCCTTTTTGATAGCTGGCAGATACCTGCTTGATCCCTGGCAAGTCGTCTTCGATGCCCTCGATATTCATTGCACAATTGGAACAGTGCATGCCATCCACACGGATAAGTTTTTTTTACCATATGAGCCTCCTGATCTATCACTTATTGGTCGAATACGATCTCGCCTGTATACATGCCCATCGAACAAGAGAAACGCATGATCGTTCCTGCCACCTGGGCCGGGATGGATATGGTCGCAGTCCCGATGGAAGGCAGCAATTTTTCCACCCCCAGGGAGGGAATGACAAATGACCTGGAGCACGAATAAGTCTGGTTCGTTACAAGATTTAACGTTATTGGCGACCTCGCCTGGGCATGGAGAGTGCGTGGAGAATAACCGCCATTCCCGGCGCTAAGATAAAGGTTTATTCCATCCGATTGAGGCAGGGACGGGTCTGGATGAGGAGATCTGCTGGCAGCTTTGCAGCCTGGATCATATTCGTCACGGAAAGCGGGGAACCCATCAAGGTCAACCCGGAATTTACCGAAACCAGTCCCAGTACCAGGACACCACAGCAACAAAACGCATGAACCACTTTCCAGGCGGGAACCCAGTTTCATGGCCAGGTATGCCACCGATAAAAAATACCGGGCTGGTGCCCAGGATGAATGCAAACATCAGCATCGCACCCTGAAGCGCGTTTCCTGTCGCCGAGCGCCACCGCCATCATTGCCTGGGTGACACCACAGGGAATGAATACCGTCAACGCACCCAGGAATAGGGGAGCGAAGAAACTTTCCCCATTTTTTGCATTCCGGCGGATATAACGGGTGATGAACTTGGGCGGTTCGATGGCAAAATAACGGAAAATGGGGTGGACATCGAACATCCGCAAGGCATTGCCGACCATGAAAATTCCAATGCCAATCAGCAGGATGGCGCGCATGGTCGCAGTTAAGTTGCAGTACCGAACCCAGCTCCCAAACAGGAAACCCAAGCAGGGTGTATGCAACCAGTTTGGCAGCCAGAAAAAGCAGGATGGGCAGCGCCAGCTGTGGATGCTGCAGTACCTGGTTCGCGTTTTCTTTTCCGGATGGCGGTTCCTGCTGGCCGCGATCCCTGTTCAACTGCAGATCAAGCTGTTGTTCCAATTGGTGTTCCAGGGAACTGGCCAACAATCCTCCCTGGACAGCCAGGCAGGACAGACCTCCCGTGGTTAAACCGGTGATAAATGCAACGATAATTGATTCATTTCTCGCTAAGCTCTCATTGGATTTTGATGTTTCGCAACCGCAGACTGTTGGTCACCACAAATACGCTGCTGAAAGCCATCGCGCCTGCCGCCAGCATGGGGTTGAGGAAACCCAGGGCCGCCGCTGGGATAAGTATCAACGTTATAGAAAAACGCCCAGAACAGGTTCTGCTTGATCGTGCCGAGCGTCTTGCGCGAAAGAGCGAAATCGCGCGGGCCACACCGCGGAGGTCGCCGCTGATCAGGGTAACCGGCGCGGCCGCCATGGCCACATCCGTGCCGGTGCCAATCGCCAGGCCGACGTCCGCCTGGGCCAGGGCAGGCGCATCGTTCACTCCGTCGCCAACCATCGCCACCACAGGCCGGATTCCTGGAGCTTCTTTACTTCGTCTGGATTTGCCCTCCGGCAGCACCTCCGCCAGGACGGTATCCATCCCTACCTGTCTGGCGATCGCTTCGGCAGTTTTGCGGTTATCGCCAGTGATCATCGCCACTTTTAGTCCCATCCGGTGCAGGTCGGCGATGGCCTCTTTCGAACCATCCTTGATGGTATCAGCTACGGCAATAACCCCGCGCACCTGTCCATCCACAGAAACAAGCATGGCAGTTTTGGCCTCTGACTGAAATCGTCTCGATTCCTTTCAAAGCCATTAAGCGGATAATTGCGAGTGCTTCCATCATGCGCAGATTTCCAACTGCCACATTGCGACCTTCTACTTCCGCCTCAACCCCTGGCCCGGCTTCGGCTTTGAACCCGCTCATTTCAGCCAAGTTCAAGTCGCTCGTCTGGTGGCCTCCGCCCAAATCGCCTCGCCCAAGTGGATGCTCGCTGCCTTTTTCCACCGAGGCCGCGCAATTTCAACAAGTCCAGCCTCATGATATTTTTCCATCGCGTAACCATATCCGTCACTGCCGGCTGACCTTTCGTGACTGTCCCGGTCTTATCCAAAACCACTACCGAGACCTTGCCGGCTCGTTCCAGCGCTTCGCTGGTGCGGAACAGGATGCCATTTTCTGCACCTTTCCCGGTCCCGACCATGACTGCAGTGGGGGTAGCCAGGCCCATGGCGCACGGGCAGGCGATCACCAGCACAGCAACCATATTGATCAGGGCCCGTGTGAACCCGGTGATATCCGCATCCGGGTGGACCGGCTGCGGAACGAGAAAATACCAGATCAGAAATGTCACAGCTGCCATGCCGATCACTGCCGGGACAAACCAGGCCGAAACCTGGTCGGCCAATTTTTGGATGGGCGCCTTGCTGCCCTGGGCATCCTCCACCAGGCGGATGATTTGCGCCAGGGCGGTCTCCTTGCCCACCTTGGTGGCTTCAAATTTCAGCATGCCCAGTTTGTTCAGGGTTGCGCCGATGACCGGGTCGCCGGGACCTTTTTCGACCGGCAGCGACTCGCCGGTCAGCATGGATTCATCCAAAGCCGAACGACCTTCGACAACCACCCCGTCCACCGGGATCTTTTCGCCCGGGCGGACCAGCACCAGGTCCCCCACCTGCACCTCATCCACCGGCACTTCCATTTCCAATGCCGTCGCGGACGATCTGGGCAGTTTTGGCGCGCAAGCCCATCAATTTTTTGATTGCCTCGCTGGTGCGCCCTTTGGCGCGCGCCTCCAGGAATTTCCCAGGCGGATAAGAGTGATGATGACCGCCGCCGTCTCAAAATATACATGCCCGCTCAGATAAGATCCAAAGGTAACCAATATCGAATAGAAATATGCCACCGATGAACCCATCGCGATGAGCACGTCCATGTTGGCCGAGCGATTGCGCAGGGATTTGTATGCACCCACATAATATTGCCAGCCCACATAAAATTGGACGGGGGTGGCAATCAGCCCACATCGAGTACCAGTTGCACCCAGCGCATGCCAGTGCGGCTCCAATGCTGCCCAAGCAGTCATCGAAATCCCGCGCCATGGAGAACAGGAATAACGGGACGGTGAAAACCAGACCGACGATCAGCAAACGTCGCTGCTCGGCTGATCTCATGCTCGCGAGCTTTGGCTTCAGCGTCTTCAGTCTCGCCACCTATTTCCACTGCTTCGAAACCGGAGCGGGAAACTGCCGCGCGGATCTCGCCTGGCTCACCACGGTCGGCACGTATTTTACCCGCGCCCGTTCCGTAGTAATGCTGACCGAGGCTTCAAGCACGCCTTCTAGTTTTGTTAGGGCTTTTTCCAGCCTGCGGGCATCGTTATCATCAGAAAGCCGCTTGATGACCAGGTCGGCTTCACCGGTCGCGACCCCATACCCGGCGCGTTCCACGCGAGCCACAAGGTCCGGAGTCCGGCTGCGGAAGGGTCATAAGGTAACCGTGGCGCGTTCGGATGAAAGGTTGACCACTGCAGCCTGGACGCCGCCCTGCTTCTTCAACCCGCGTTCGACCGTTGCCACACAATTGGCGCAGGTCATACCGGTAATGGGAAGGGTCAGTTGTTTTGTTTCAGTCATTATTCACCAATAATGGTTGGGGCTAGTTATCCCGTGTCCAGATTTTTATAAATTTACGCTGCCACCGGGTAATTGATCTCCGTCAGCAATGCCTTGATCTTTTCCTCGGAGGCGGGTGCATCAAAAACGATCTCGACATTCTTTGTATTGGCATCTGCCTTGACAGATTTGACGCCCTCCAGGTCTGCCACTTCGGTCTGGATGGTATGCACGCAGTGCATGCAGTTGATGGCGGGGACTTGATATGTAACGGTATTCATGGTTTTCTCCTTTTAGGGATAATGGGGTTACTGCTACACTTTTGTAGCAGTCTCAAACACGTCCGTGAGTTCCTTTAGGACTCTCACACGTTCCGCAGGGTCTTCCCCTCGCAGAGCAGTGGTAACGCACGAATTAAGATGGTCTTCCAGGATGCCCGCACTGACCTTGTTCAAAGCAGCCTGTACCGCCTGGATCTGGCGCATCACATCGATGCAATAGGCATCATCCTCTATCATACGAATCACCCCGTGCAGGTGACCTTCGACAATCTTTAGTCGTTTCAAGGATTCTTCATTCTTCATTTTATCGCTCCTATCCCCCCCTGGGGGGTGGGGTTCATCTTTATGATACACCTACTTGGTTCAGCTTGTCAAGTTAACCCTTTATATCATGGATAAGCCAGGGGTGTTTTATAATCAAGCCATGGACCATTCCCACATCGTATTTATCCATGGTTCCGGGGGCGATAAAAGCCAGACATACAAGGCTAAACTCCTGCGCGGATTGTTTCCCAGGATTGTAACTCCTGACTTTGATGGACCAATATCAACCCGCATGACCCAGCTGCGGACCATCCTCGGAAAGGAAGACGGTTGGATATTAATTGGATCCAGCCTGGGAGGGCTGATGGCTGCACTTTTTGCATACAAGTACCCCCGGCAGGTGCGCAAGTTGGTGTTACTGGCTCCAGCAGTAAGCTTGATGGCGTTTACAAAAATACCCCCTGCTGTAATTGATATTCCCACAACAATCGTCCAGGGAACCCGGGACGAGCTAATCCATCTTTCCCGAAGCGCGGGAACTTGCAGAAAAGGTTTTTACACATCTGACATATATAGTGGTCGATGACGACCACCGGCTGCATAAAACCGCAGAAAAGCTGGATTGGAAGACGCTGCTTGAATAATCAAAAAGGTCTGCAGAGTGCAGACCTTTTTTTATTTTCCCGCCAATCGCAGCCAGAAATCAGGCACCCAAAAATTTCCCAAATGGAAACCATACAGGATAATGATCCCTCCCCCGAGCAGAATAATTGAAAGGGCGATCAATGCATAATCCTGCCAATGGAAAGTCAATTTTTGCAGCCAGGTGCGCGGGCGCGTCCCAAAGCAGCGCAGATCCATCGCATTGGTCACATCTTCCCCAGTAAGGATGGAGTTCATCGTCACCGGGACGATCAGGGGTGCAATGCGCACGATTTGTTTGATAATCCCCCCCTTCACTCTTTCGATCTCGTAACCGCGCGCCCGCTGGGCATCGAATGTCGTACCGAAATCGCGAGCCAGGGTCGGGACATAGCGGAAAGCCAATTCCATGGAGTAGGCAAATCGGTCCGGGAGGCCAAGTCCTCGGAAGGTCACCCCATATACCCGCGGGTCCATGGTATAGGGAATAATCAGAAAAATGGCAGAAATCGCACCGATCCTCAAGAGTTGGCAGATGGCAAACCAGAGCCGCTCCCATGTAAGACCAAAATGGAATTGCCACCCGACCAACGGTATGGTACCCCCCTGCGGCCAGACAAGATGCCCACCGGGTGGGACGACGCCCCCGGCTCCCCCTCCAGTGATAATGGTGTTGATGACGATCATCATGAATAGAATGAACCCAATCAGGTACCAACCCCGCCGGGTTTCTTTCCACCTTGCCCGCGATGAAAAATACCAAGTGAAAGCGATGATAAAGAAAAATGCCAAAAAGCGCGCATCCCAAAAGAGAGTGATCGCAAAAAGGAAGGCAAGGGAGAAGATCCAGCGGGCACGCGGATCGAACTTCTCCATCAATCCGTTGCGGAGACGGTATCGCCAGGTTACTAACATGGGAAAAACTAAATCAGAGAGCTGGAGGCAATCAATCAGACTGCCTCCAGTATTTCCTCAAAATGGATTAACGTCCGGACCGTTTAACGATGGCCGCGTAGGCGATCATCAAAATTGGTAAAAGAATTAATCCGTTGATCAAGTCAGGGATGATGGCTGGCAGGTAATTGGCAAAGATCACCGTGCTCATATCCGCCCCTGAGACCCACATTTCAGAAATCGAGGCCACCCCCATACCCACCAGTACCCCGATGACCGAGAACACCTCAGCCCATACAATGTCCTTCAGGGCGATGTAGGTTGTCATCCAGACCGCGATCAACCCTGGTACCAACCCGATGATACCGTTCCCCAGGTCCCACCAGAACCAGAAACCGTAGCCGGCAATCAGGTCACTGATGATATTGCCCAGGAATCCGGCAATAAAACCGACGATGGGGCCAAAGACGACGCCGAAGAACATGGGGATGACGATGGCTGGGCGGAATGAAACGTTGCCTGCCGACGGCAATTGGATCCAGTTGGTGGCCAGGCTCAAAACCGCATACAATGCAGCACCAATCGCCGCGTACACCACCTCCCGCGTCCCGAACTTCCATGACTTCTTTAGCATTTCTTCCTCCTGTTGAGAATTGAGAATGGGATTACATATACATTAACTCTGAAAGTGAGCCAGAGTTTCTGCACGATAGAACCTGCCGGTCCTGGGCAGGTATTCCATGTTCAATTTTAATAAAGAGGTAGGTAGTACCCGGCTGGATCGAAGGAGTTTTTCATCCTTTAGCACATCCTGGGGCTTGCCGTCTGCAACGATCTCCCCGTTGTATACCAGCAAAATTCTATTGGCATAGATCACCGCCAGGTCCACATCGTGGGTGATGAAGATCACGGCGTCAAACCCCGGCATCTGCAAAATGGCATCCATAAAGGCCTGGTAGTTCCAGTAATCCTGCCCGGCTGTCGGTTCATCCATCATCAGGATGCGGGAGCGCATCGCCAGGATCGCGGCGATGCTGATGCGCTTTTGCTGACCGAACGAAAGCGCCAGCGGGGGCGTATCCATTTCACTTTTCAGGTTGACGGTCTCGATCGCCCAGTCCACGTTTTGGACTATTTTTTCTTCTGCAAATTCCAAATTCTTTGGGCCAAACGAAAGTTCTTCGCGAACGGTGGGGGCAAACAGCATCTGCGATGGGCTTTGAAAAACGTACCCCACTGTATGAGCCGCTTGTGCCACGGTCATTTTCCGAGTTTCCAGCCCTTCCAGCAAAACGCGTCCTTCGGTCGGTTTTAGCAATCCCAAGGCATGCTTGACCAAGGTAGTCTTTCCCGAACCATTATGACCCAGAACTGCGATGACATCCCCGGCGTTGATATCAAAATTAAGGTTTTTTAAAACCTCGGGAGCATCTTCATTATATCGAAAATGGACTCCTTCGAAATGAACCAGCGTCTCTGGTTTGATCTCGGGTCTGGCAGCAGGAATAAATGCGGGCGCCGGATCCTGTCGGGCGCGCTCAAGCACCACTCCGGCAGGCAGCTTTATGCGGCGGTAATCGACTACATCCATCAGCCCATCCGTTCCACCCAGGTAGGTCATCTTTCCATCATCCAGGTACATGAAAATATCCGGGTGGATGGACAGCACGTCTTCGACGCGGTGTTCAACGATCATAACCGCAATGCCTTCATCCGCCAGTTTTCGGAAAGCCTGCAAAGCTTCCTGTGCTGAGGCAGGGTCCAGGCTGGCAAGTGGTTCATCCAGTAAAAGAATCTTTGGTTCCATGGCCAGGACGCCTGCCAGTGCGATTTTTTGCTTCTCGCCGCCCGAGGTGCCAAATGTCTCTCGATCTCTTAAATGCAGGATACCCAGCCGGGAGAGCGCTTTCTCGACCCGAGGGTGATTTCTTCGCGCGGGATGCCCAGGCTCTCCAACCCGAAAGCTACTTCGTTTAACACATAACTCCCTAGGATCTGGCGCTCGGGATCCTGTAGCAAGGTACCAACAGTCTGTGAAATGTCTGCCAGCCCCATTCCGATGACCGATTTGTCAAATATGCGGATATCGCCGGTCATTTCTCCCTGGTATGTATGCGGAATAAGACCGTTGATGCAGCGCATCAAGGTGGTTTTGCCGCACCCACTTGATCCCGCAATTAGCATCACCTGCCCGGCTTGTAAAGAAAAATTGATCTTCGCAATGGCAGGTTCGGACCGGCGTCTGTATTGGAACGTGAGGTTTTCAATAACAAGTGGTAAATCGCTCATCAGGTCAGCCGTCTGTACGATCTAATTTGTCACTAACTCTACAATATCGCCAATCTTTGCGCCCAAAGTTTTTTGGGCACTGCCATTGACGACTGCAATTTCAACAAAGTTTTCACTGTCCACCAGGGCAATCAATTCGCCGGGCTTTTCCTTGCCGTAGGATGGCACGAGTCCATGCACTTCACGTCCTTTTATACTAAGGGTGACTGTATCCGGGTTGAGTAATAAAGAAGATGGCAGGTCAGTGGTCAGGTTTCCGAAAACATCCATCACAGTGATATGTGCACGCCAACCGTTGGCTGTCTTTTCCGGCTCTGGCATTTGCAGCCGGACAGGGTCGGATATGACCGGTCCCAAATAATCAAGCGGAACGCCGTTGGCGAGGTGGGCAGCCGCCGAGGCAAAGATGTCCCGTCCATGGAAAGTCCGACTTATGTCGGCCAGGAAATATTTCTTATTTGTCAGATGGACGATAGTGATAGACCATCCTTTTTTTTCAGCGTCTGCGAGCATCGGGGTAAACAGGCCGTTATCCGGTCCAACGAAAAATTGATCACCAAGATGCATCGCGATCGGACGACGCCTCGTCCCCACGCCAGGGTCCACGACCCCTACGTGGATGGTTCCAGCCGGGAAAAAAGGATAGGCGCGCCAAAGGGCGAACGCTCCCTCGAGCACGTTTTGTGGGGAAATATCATGACTGATATCGGCAATCTGCGCAGCAGGGCTGATACCCCAAATTACTCCCTTCAGTGTGCCGACAAACCCGTCTTTATTTCCGAAATCGGTTGTGAGTGTCAGGATGGGCATGGAAATTTATTCGCAAAGGATGTGCAGAATTGTTTTAATTACTCATCCTATTCTAACCCATTCCCGTCGGTTACCCATCCAGATTTGAGAACAATTATTATAGTGAGGGGTTGAGGACTAGCATGTTTACATCCCCTACCTGGTTGAATGCGCTGATACATGACATTTTTCTCCTGACCAGCGATGCAAAATCTCCAGCGCGAATTATGGATGCTGGAGACACGGGATTTCTGTGGAGAACTATGTTTGGTTATTTGAAAACGTTAGATTGCATACGCCTTATAAGATACATCCGGTAGGGCTTCAAATGCAGGTCGGGCAAAATAATAGCCCTGGAAGATTTTTACACCTGCCTGGCTCAACCAGCGATATTCCGCTGCCTGTTCTACTCCTTCAGCCACGATTTCAATGGATAAATGATTGCATATCTGTTGGATTCCCAAAAAGACGCTCTGCTTAATAGTGTTTTCCTGGATATCACCAATTAGGTGCCGGTCAAGTTTGATGTAGGTTGGCTGGTATTTTACGAGCAACTTCAAACCGGAATACCCGGCACCGAAATCATCTATGGAAGTCTTAAAACCGAAATCATTGATCAATTTTAAATATGAAAGCAAAGAATGTTGATCGGTAAGGTTCGATGTTTCGAGCACTTCGAAAATGATATTTTCAGTGGGGATGCCGCTTTCCATGGAAGCATGGAAAGTAGTGATGATACTGGAATCTATTTGATATAGCCCCTGGGCAGAAAGGTTCAGGCACAGGCTTTTGGGAATTTTTAACCTGCTCGCCAGGTGGATCGCTTTTTGGCGGCACATTTCATCAAATCGACCAAAATCGTGGTGGTCGACCTGGGCGAAAACTGAATTGGATGGTTCCCCATGCGGTCCCCGGACCAGCGCCTCAAAAGAGATAATTTCCTGGCTGTGGGCATCCACAATGGGCTGAAAAGCAAAACTGAATTTAAAACCGAATTCACCGGTTGAACGATAAGGAAAGCTTCGAGTAATGGTGCTTGGTTGGGTTTGCATTATTCCCTTTCCCGTTGCAGGATGATCATCAGCTTTCCAGAAAATATTTCTTCGAAGATTCCGGAAAAATTACAGCGTGCGCATTGAATATCGTCCATGTTATTCGTCACTTAACAAATTTGTAATCCCATTTTGTGGGCTTTTTGTCGTCATGTTTTTGACCACCTTGCCAACCCTCCCCCATTTAATATGAAAACCGTTTATCCATTGCAAACCTGATAGGAAAGGTATTCCGGTGGACTTGGAGGTGCTTGATATTTATTCTGCACCGAATCAGAATAAAACGCCGGATCCCTTAATTCCGGCGTCATCAAACTAAAATTCAATCACTATCCGTTCTAGCTTACAATTTCAGGACGTAGCAGCGGTTTTCAACCGGTTTCCCGAACCACTTTCCCCAAAACCGGTCAGGCCGCAAATCCAATAAGCGGAACCCCATTTTCTCGTATAAGCGGCAGGCAATTTCATTCAGGCTGGTGGTATCCAGGTATACCCCGGGTATTCGCAAAGAGCGCAATTGTCCCAGGTAGGCTTCCATCAGCCTGAATCCAAGCTTGTAACCCCGCCAGGCAGCATCTACATTTATATGAAGGTGGGCGGGATAAATATCCAGGTCAACATTAGTGAATTCACCATGAAACAGGCCTGCCAGCAAGCCTTGAAAATAGCGCATGGAACGTTTCCCAAAATGGTACCGGCCGCGCAGCAAATTGCCTGCCACCCGCGGGATAATCACCTCTGGATTTTCCGGTCATGAACCCGTGTATCCACGCATCCGGTCAGAAAACCAACCACTTCCTCATTTGCCGCGGCCACCCAGGTGTGCTCCGGCTCCAAGTCGGTGTAATAAGCATAGAATGCATCCAGGAAGGCAGTGCGGTCTTCCATGTATGCTTCGATGGGAGCTCCAAAAAAAGCTGTGTCTCCTCCAATCCTGAAGACTGCCTGCCGGTCTGCCGGTTTATAAGGGCGGATGACGAGATCTGGCATCGTTTATGGCCTGTTGATATAAATCATCTGCCAGGCAGACTGGTCCTCGATTCGTCCGCCGCCCTCGGTAGTGGCGCCCACATAAACCGCCCACGGATTACCCAAGGCAGCCAGGGAACTCGAAGCACAGGCATAGACACCTGAGCGATGGACGGGATTCCATCCCGATGGGACGGTTCCTGTCCTTGACTGGAAAGCGACGATCCCGTTTGCGGTCAATGCCTTCAAGCGCAGGAAATAGGTGATTTCTGGAATGGTCTCCTCCCGCACTTGTGCACAGACCTGGAGGTTTCCCTGTAAATCCTGTGCAGCATAAACCGCTGTCAGGTCGCCGCCGGGAAGAAAGCTGCGGGTGGCGAAATCCCCCACCGGATCCAGTTGGACGGGTGCGACCGGTTGTCCGGAATTATTTATCCAGGTTGAAGGGTTGGTTACGGTTCCTTTTGTGATGGTATCCAGGGTTGCATCATGAACCCCTGCGAATGTTTCATTGGCACGCACGAAGCTTTCCAGCAGGCTGCGGAGCAGCGGCAATTGGCTGCGGTATGCCTGCACAGCCTGGCCCTTGATTGTGGTGTCTTCAGGAGTAAGATCGAGCCGGTACCAATCGGGTGAAAGTGCATAGATTATTGCCGGAGGTGTCAGGTTACCTTGGGGCCTGAGTCCCCTGATTTCCGGGAAATCAGGGCGGTGGACAAGGTAGGTAAGTTGGGTGGGCATGAATGATGGATCAGAATGATGAATTAGGGTTATTGCTAGGCGGGAGAAAACATTAATCCCCAGTGGTCTGGATGCACGTCTTCGGGGTTTGGGTAAACGATCAGGTCGGGACGGTATGATTCCAGCAGGGAGGTTAAATCTGCAAGATAATCAGCACCTGCATATACCGACTGCGGGTTGTAAGTAATTGGGTAGGGGCTCTTGGTATCCCCGCTGTAAGGCGAACGAAATGGGTCGGAAACCGCCCAGTTATTGTTCCACAAGGCGGGTGTGCCTCGATCAGGATAACTCAAAAAGGAGACCTGGTCGGCTTTCACTCCGAGAGTGGCAAGTGCCTTCAACGACTCCTGTTGACGGATTTCCCCCATGCGAATAAAATCTGCGGGTTTTGGATATAGTTTTCGAAAATCCTGCATTGTAGCAAAAAGATAACCGTCCCCGTTGGTGGCAATCACCACCCTTACCTGGATCCCAGCCCGTTCTGCCGCAAGGATCAACCCGGCTGACCCGAGCGTCTCGTCATCGCAGTGCGGGGCAAGGATGAGCAGCCGGTGGTATCCTGCAAGGGAGAGGGGTTTCAAATCTGAAAGGGGAACGGAAGGATCCGGTTGAGCCAATTGGCTGGCAAGGAGGCTAATCCCTGCCAATAATAGAATGATGAGAGCTACTCTCCCCCATCTGTTTAGCAATCCTTTAATTAATCCAGCCATGCGGAAATCCTGTGGTTCATAAAGAAATTATAATATTCTTGCGGTCCAGCCAGAAAGCTGCCGCTGAAACTCCACCGATAAGAATCACTATTTCCAGCAAAACCAACCAGAGGGGTGCTGCCTGAAAAATGAATGGAATGCCAGGGACAAAGAAAATCCCGATGATTAAATAGTGCAGGAAATATAGGACCAACGGATTCTTTCCCCAGGCAGCCAGGAAATTGCCTTTCCACGAAAATCTACTAGTCAACCAATGGAACAGGAAGAATAAAAATGCGCTGGCACCCAGGGTGATCAACACATACGAGGATGAGACCCGGTGTTTGCTGACAGGCACAATAAAAGCCAGGGTAATCCCCACTACCAAAACAGCCAGCGACGCCCAGGGAAAATACTTTTTCATCCGACCGTTATCATGAAACAGGTCTGCCAGGGCCGTACCCAGGATAAGCATCGCGCCCCAATTAAGCGAACCGAAAAGACCTCCGTTGGGTGAAAGAACGGTCAGATTGAGCACGAAATGATCCAGAATAATTTGATAGACAACAAGAATGGCTGCCCCGATAAGCCAGCGATAAATTGATGGAAGACGGATTACCGCCAGTGTGATCAGCCCAGCCATGCCGATGGATTGGAGTACCCCCCAATCAATTCCGCTGGGATTTTGGCCGACGGCTGTCTCCCCTGCTGAAGCGATTGCCCCCAAACCGATGATCGCTGCGTACCGGACGAAAAACTGGTTGTATGTTTTGAAAACACCCTCCCTTTCCAGCCGGTGTTCGAACGACAGCCCATAGGTCAGACTGATGGCAAATATGAAAAATGGGGCGATGAAGTCGATCACCGTCAACCCGATGTCGGGAGCGTGTTTCAACCAGGCGGGAATGATGATGATCACATCCATATAATTCGCCAGTGCCATGGTCAGAATCGCAAATCCTCGAAATTGATCAATGGAAACAATTCGCCCGGGTTTCATGGCAGGAATTATACGTCACGAACAAATAAATTGGCAGAGATTCCCCCAACCAGGGCTGGTTATATTAACGATACGTCAAAAATTAGACAATTATTATCGGTTTTCATTGACATGAAACCTTCCCTGTTTTATACTATTAAAAATTATTCTCTATATAAAAGGATAGGTGCATATGACACTCAAGGAAATGGAAAAAACAGAATTTAAGATCACATATGCAACCATATTTAATCCACCGGAAGACCTTCATGCAAAATATGATGCAGCACTCACGACTGTCAAAGCCGGGTTGGGTAAAGAATATGGGATGATCATCAATAATAAGGACGTATTTGCCAGCGAAAAAGTGGCTGACGTTTCGCCGATCAACAAGGGTTGGACACTTGCTATGATGCAGAAGGGAAATGAAAAGCATGCCCAGCAGGCACTCGAGGCTGCCCGGAAGGCATTTCCCGGCTGGAGTCGCACGCCATGGCAGGAACGCGTCCTTCTGCTGCGTAAAGCGGCTGCCTTGATCGAAGAACGGTTTTTCGAAATGAGCGCGGCGTTATCTCTTGAGGTTGGAAAGAACCGGATTGAATCTTTTGGTGACCTCCAGGAATCCGCGGACTTGATCAAATATGCCTGCGACCAAATGGAGTCAAACCAGGGATATTTGGTTCAAATGGGCAAAGACCCCCTGGTGGGGTATGATGCGACCAACTTTTCCGTATTGAAACCTTACGGTGTCTGGCTGGTGATCAGTCCATTCAACTTTCCAGCTGCCTTGACCGCGGGTCCTGCTGGAGCCGCTCTGGTAGCTGGCAATACGGTGGTTATCAAGCCTGCCACCGATACAGCCTGGTTCGTGCGCTTGCTGGCAGAATGTTTCAGGGATGCCGGATTGCCGGATGGAGTAGTAAATTTTGTCACCGGTCCCGGCAGCACATTGGGACAGGCGCTTGTAACCTGCGCGGTGGATGGGGCCACTTTTACCGGATCGTATGATGTGGGTTCAAAGATCTGGCGCGATTTTTCGGATTGCAACTGGGTGCGTCCCATTATCCTTGAAATGGGTGGAAAGAATGCCGCCATCGTTTCGCGAAACGCCGACCTGGAACGGGCAGCGTTGGGCATCGTCCGTTCGGCTTTTGGTTTGCAGGGACAAAAATGTTCGGCAGCTTCACGAGTATTTGCCGAGGCACCTGTGTACGATGATTTGATCGCCCGCCTCAGATCCCAGACCGAGAAATTGGGAGTCGGCGATCCGACAGACCGCAGTGTCTATATCGGGCCGGTTATCAACGAATCATCGTATAAACAATTCCAGGGATATTGTGCAGAAATGGCTGCCGGCGGGGGGCATTTCCTGACTGGAGGTAAGGTCCGAACGGGTGGTATGTTTGACCAGGGGTGGTTCTGTGAACCGACCCTGGTTGTAGACCTTCCACTCCAACACCGTCTTTGGAAATATGAGATGTTCGTACCAATCACAACCATCAGCAAGGTTAAGAATCTCGATGAAGCCATGCAGCACGCCAACGAGGTGAATTATGGATTGACAGCCGGATTCTATGGAAGTGAGGAAGAATCGGAGTGGTTCTTCGACCACATCGAATCCGGCGTGGCTTACGCCAACCGCCCGCAAGGGGCAACCACCGGGGCCTGGCCTGGTTTCCAGCCTTTCGGTGGGTGGAAAGCCTCAGGTTCCAGTGGGAAGAATTCCGGCGGACGATATTATCTCCCCCTGTATATGCATGAACAGATCCGTACCACGATCCGATAGCTGGTTTATGTTGCCGGTCAACTCCAGGTAAATTTGAGAAGGTTATAGACTTGGTAATCGCTGAATATTCCCCCATTGAAATGTCTCAGAGCCAAAATAAAAACGGGCGGCAGGTTATCTGCCGCCCGTTTTTTTGGTTATCCTCCACCGATCACAGCCATGAGTGTGATGGTGTCGCCGTCCTGGATGACATAATCTTTTGTTTGCAGTTCGTTGTTAACGGTCACCATCGCCACCAATTCTGGCTTGATGCCCAGGGAGATGATGGTTTCACGCACGTTATGTCCCGGATCGACAGTATATTCGCCCTTGCTTCCCAGCAGGTTCTTGAGCAAATCACCGAGCCGAAAAGTAGCTGTCATCTCAGGCAACAATCGCTTTCAATCCCAGGCTTTCGATCGTTTCAGGCCTGGGCAGGCCGTCTGGTTTCCAGCCGCGCTGCTCGTAGTAAATATCCAAAAGGCGGTTGACATCCTCAACCTTGGTTATCTGTCCCTTGGTGGCGCCGCTGGTGGGGGGTTCTTCATAGAAGCGAGGTGAAGGCATATCCCAGCCTCGGTCAAAACCTTCATTTTCGCGAGCCCAATACAGGCGAGTCAGGTTCCATATTCGTTCGCCTACCTTTTCGAGGTCCGCCCAGGTGCGATGAATGCCGGTAATTGCTTCCAAAACCGGCTCATAAAGGGCACGGTCAATATTAAGTTCCACCCATTGCAGGCGGCAGCCGCCCAGGACATCGAACATCGGGCGGAAGTTCTGCAGCCAGATGACACGCGCTACTTTTTCCGGGGTGACCAATTCCCGGCCCACCTGCAGGTCATAAGTGATCGCCCAAGAGCGGTTATGGTGGGCACCTACGTCGCAGGTCATGTATGCCAGGAGCATGGCAGTGGCATTATGGGTCGCATAACCGGATTGCTCCATGCCCTTTACATGGATGGCGAATTTCTCGGTGCCTTTGCCCACCTTTTTGGAGGCACGTTTGACCCCTTCAGCCAGGAGTGCGCCAAATCCTTCCCGGCGGGCAATTTTTCCAATGAGCGTAAACGTTGCTTCCACGTTGCCGAACTTCAGGTCCAGCCCATCAGTATCCTTCTTCGTAAAAATCCCCTTCTGGTAGCATTCCATCGCCCAGCCAATGGCGTTGCCGGTGCTGATGGTGTCTATTCCCAGGTCATCACAAAGCAGGTTGGCATGTGCCACGACTTCGATGTCGTCAATCCCAAGGTTGGATCCTATCAGGCCGATGGTCTCGTATTCAGGACCTTCGACAAAACTGTCAAATTTCTTGGCGCGACTATATTTACCGCAAGGAGATGGACAGCCAAAGCAGCCTTTGTCGGTAACGACAATCTTCCGTAAGGCCTGCCCATTTATGCCTTTGCTGCCTTCAAAAGATCCGGCACTAAAGTTGCGGGTGGGCAGCGCCCCCACCTCATCGCACCAGGCTGCCACCCCGGCTGTGCCGTATTTTGTCCATTCTTTCAATCCCTCGGCATCCTTGCAAGCTTTGTAGAGTGCCTTGCCTGCCTTCCGATAGGCTTCCATATTCGCAACAGGGATTGATTTTGTTCCATGGATGACAATTGCCTTAACCTTTTTGGAGCCCATTACTGCGCCAACGCCGCCGCGTCCAGCCTGCCGGCCATAATCGTGGTTAATGCAGGCATATTGAACCAGGTTCTCGCCGCCAACACCTATGACTGCCACCTGGAACTCTTCGCCCAATTTTTCCTTGAATTGTTTTTCCACGGCGAATGTCGCTTTGCCCCACAGGTCGGAAGCGTCGCGTAATTCAATCTTATCGTCATCAATGAAAAGGGTGACCGGCTTTGGGCTGATACCTTCCAAAATAATACTGTCCAATCCAGCATAACGCATCTCTGCCGTAAAATGACCGCCCATCGATGCGCTGGCGTATCCTCCGGTCAGAGGGGCTTTTGTCGTCCAGTCGCATTTTCCACCTCCAGGGACCATCATCCCTGAGATGGGTCCGCTGGAAATGATCAGTTTATTTTCCGGGCCCAGCGGGTCAGCGCCTTTGGGAACTTCCTTAAGCAGGAAATAAATACCAAAACCACGTCCGCCGATAAAATCACGGGCTAAATCCGCAGGGGTCGGCTCTTTAGTGAAGGTGCCATTTGTCAGGTTAACTCGCAGAATTTTTCCAGCATATCCATTCATGTCTGCCTCCTTAAGCCGCCACCGCTTCAATTTCGTCGATCCAGAGGGCGCTTGTGCCGCACACGTCCACACAATCACCGCAGAGGTCACATTTCCAGGCAGTATCGGCCAATTTCGAGCGGACGAACATTACTTCCTCGGGGCACTCGGGTACGCAGGCTTCGCACAGGTTGCATTCGGCAAAGTCCACGTAATAAGCACCCTTATCGTTCTTTTTAATTGCTTCTGTGGGACAGACCGCGGCACAATCACCGCATTGGGTGCAAACCCTGACGCTATATACACCGGGTGCGGGGAAATGAGGTTCAATGACCAATGCTGCCTTCTTCGGATTATTCTCGCTAAACAGGTTCAGCGAGCAAGCCACCCGGCAGGCATTGCACCCGGAACACTTGGAATTATCTACATACAGCCGCATAAAAATCTCCTTTCGTCGATGAAAAGGCTTCAACTACGTAGTGTAATGACCGTATCCTGTAAAAGATAGAGACATCCTTCCTCATTTCCGGTGCAAGCCTTCCTATTCTATACCATTTAGAGGGGAGAATCATCTATAATAAGCCGGTATGAACGATCACCTGTTACCGCGTCTTGGCACTTTTTTTATCCTGATGGGTTGTGGACTCCTTGTTCTTTTTTTGGGGTCGATATTTTCCGGGGAATTTAATATTTTATATCTGTTTATTTGCAGCAGCCACTTTTTTCCTGGGATTTACATTTCACCGGATTGCTCCCCACCCCGAGCCAACACGTTTCTCTTCAATTCGGAAAATCAGGGATCGTTCCCGCCAGCGCAAGGAAGATAAACAATCAGAGGATGACGACGAAAAATGACCAAACTCATTCCGCTTTCTGAAGCCGTATCCCGTTTTGTTCAAGATGGAGACGTAGTTTACGCGGCTGGGTTTACCCATCTGATCCCCTTTGCCGCCGGGCATGAGATCATCCGCCAGCGCAGGCGTGAGCTGACCTTGGCGCGTGCCACCCCCGACCTGATCTACGACCAGATGGTGGCTGCCGGATGTGCCCGGAAGGTCATCTTTTCGTACATGGGGAATCCAGGGGTGGGTTCCTTGCGGATTGTCCGTTCTGAAATCGAAGCCGGCCGGCTGGAATGGGAGGAATATTCGCATTTTGGTATGATCTCACGCCTCCAGGCGGGTGCTGCGGGACTTCCCTTTATGCCCATGAACCTCACCGGTGCCGTGGATTTGGAACGTGCCAACCCGTTGATCAAGAGGGTAACCGATCCTTATTCGGGGCGCGATTTGATCGCCGTCCCTGCCTTGAATCCCGATGTTGCCATTGTCCATGTCCAGCGCGCAGATAAGGATGGGAATGCCCACCTTTGGGGGATTCTGGGAGAGCAAAAGGAAGTGGCTTTTGCCTCCAGGCGCCTCATCCTGACCGCAGAAGAAATCGTGGAAGAAGTCAGTCATCCGTTCCGACCCGAACCGGACGATGATCCCGGGCTTTATTGTCAGCGCAGTATGCCATGTGCCCGGTGCGGCGCATCCATCCTACGCCCAGGGGTATTACGATCGCGATAATGAATTCTATTTAAAGTGGGACAAGATCAGTGAAAACGCTGAACTGGTGAAAGCCTACCTGGATGAATGGGTTTATGGTGTGAAAGATCGTGCTGAATTCTGGCAGAAACTGGGTTCCGAAACCAACAACGGTTGAAGGTAAAACCGCGCTTTAGCGAACAAGGTCAATTATGGGAATTACTAGGGGTTAGTGCTGCATGAGCATTCCCTTTTATTGCACTGGGTGAGACCGGCCTGCCACTCCACTTCCTCCATGCCAATGGCTACCCGCCGGAATGTTATCGTCCCTTGATTTCCAAACTTTCAGAACATTACCGGGTTTTATCCATGCACCAGCGCCCGCTTTGGCCCGGACTCCCGGCCGGAAGAAATTAAAGACTGGCATCCGCTTACGATGATTTTCTGTATTTTCTTGACGAACATCCGCAATGGTCCTGTGATCGGGGTTGGGCATTCGGTCGGAGGAATTGTCACTTTACGGGCGGCACTGCGCCAGCCTGAACGTTTCCAGGCGGTAGTGCTGATTGATCCGGTTCTTTTCCCGCCCTTCATTATTCATTCCTGGCAGGTGATTAGTGCCCTGGGATTAGGATACCAGATGCATCCCCTCGTCAGGGCAGCCAGAAAACGCCGCCGCCAGTTTGATGACTTGGACAGGCTTTTCAATGGATACCGGAACAAAGCAGTGTTCAAATATATGGATGACCGGTCCCTGCATGCTTATGTGGAGGGGATTTCCTGCCCAGCAGAACATGGCTACAAATTGTGCTACAGTGTCGAATGGGAAATGCACATCTATGCCACCAGCGTCTGGCACGACATGGATATCTGGGAAGGCCTGCCGGGCCTGAAAGTCCCGCTCTTGATCATTCGTGGGGCAGAAACAGATACTTTTTGGGCTTCCACCGCCCGCCGCGTGCTTCGGAAACTCCCCCAGGCGAGAGTTGTAACCATCCCACAATCCACTCACCTGGTTCCGCTTGAACGCCCGGCTGAAGTCCACCAGGCAATACAGGAATTTTTGCAGGAGAATTTATGACCGAATTGACTTCCGCTGAACTCATGATCGTAAACGCTGCCCGGATGCTCAAAGATGGAGACGTGGTCTTTGTGGGGGTGGGGCAGCCCAACCTGGCCTGTAACCTTGCCAAGCGCACCCACGCCCCGAACCTGGTCATGATCTACGAAGCAGGTGTAATCGGCGCCGAACCTGCCCGCCTGCCCCTTTCCATTGGTGACCCCACTCTGGTAAGTGGCGCATTATCGGTCGTCAGCATGTATGATATTTTCACCAATTACCTGCAGCGCGGTAATGTGGATGTGGGTTTCCTGGGGGGAGCGCAAATTGACAGGTACGGAAATATCAATGCCACGTTTATCGGAAGTGATTACTCCCATCCAAAAGTGCGCCTGCCCGGTTCAGGCGGCGCACAGGAAATTGCCGCCTGGGCCAACCGCTGCTATATCATGACCCCTCACCAGAAACGCCGTTTTCCAGAAAAAGTGGACTTTATTACATCTGCTGGATACCTGGAAGGAAAAGGCGGACGTGAGATCGCAGGCTTACGCGGCAAAGGCCCCGTTGGTGTGGTGACGGATATCGGTCTTATGGAACCCGACGAAACCGGCGAATTGGTCCTGACAGCTTTGCACCCCGGGAAAACCTCGGACCAAGCCATCGAAAACACAGGCTGGCCATTGAAGGTTGCCGCCCAATTGCGCGTTACTGAACCGGTTACTGAGCTGGAACTGAAAATATTGCACCAGGATTTGGATCCTACCGGCATTTATTTGAAGGGTGGGTAAAAGGCTCGGGTTTAGTCCCGAAGATGCTTCATATTTTATTATCTGATTGGGTCACTGTTTATTTAACAATTCCTTGCAGACTATAATTACACCGATATGCCCATGATTAAGGTTGTCCTCTTTGACCTGGGATCCACGCTTGTTTATCAAAAAGACCCTGGCCTCCCATTTACGAACGCGCAGATCGCGCACTTGTGAATGCCCTTGCATCTTCAGGTATCCGGCTTGATCTTGCCGATTTTCACACTGATTCCCGTGGTTTTCTGGGTACATATTACGAGAATACCAACCTGGAGAATCGGGAATATACAACTTTCAATCTCCTGGGAGATACTTTGGTCAGGAAAGGATTTTCGAATACTGCTGAACCGGTTTTACGCAGTGCATTGGCTGCGATGTATGCTGTTACACAACAGAATTGGTTCCTGGAAGATGACGCCCTTTCGACCCTCGAAGAGCTCAAAAAACTCGGATATCGATTAGGGTTGATCTCCAATACTTCAGACGATAATAACGTTCAGGGGTTGTTGGACCGCTGGCGGCTCCGGTCATATTTCGAGACCATTATCACTTCCGCCGCCCTGGGTATACGCAAACCGGACCCACGCATCTTCCGGGAGGCGCTGGATCATTTCCATGCCCTTCCCGGTGAAGCTGCCATGGTGGGTGATATGCTGAATGCTGATGTCCTGGGAGCAAATCAAGCCGGGATTTACAGCATCTGGATCACCCGCAGGATCAAATTGCCGGATGAAGGTGAATTGGAAATCCAACCCCAGGCGGTGGTTTCGGCACTCCAACAAATCCCGGCCTTACTTACTGAAGTTGGAAAAGATCCCGCCGGTTAGCCATCTTTCAATAATATCGTGCTAAGATATCACTTCAAATAAATATTCAATTTATTAATATCGAAAGGAATTCATCATGCCCAGCAAAGTGTATTTCGGTAGTGCTCACCAATCCCGCCTGGAGGCAAAAGAAACCTTACCAGCAAAACTGGATCTGGTACTTGAAAAACTACAAATCCGGGATCGTGTGAAAGATGAGATGGTGGTCATCAAGATGCACACCGGGAATAATATCGGTTACTCCACCATCCACCCGGTTTTTGTGCGGCGGGTCGTCCAGGCGGTTAAGGATGGCGGCGGAAAACCCTTCATAGCAGATGTAAATTGGGATGTATCCGGCGCTGAGACACGCGGTTATACCCAGGAAACCATCGGCTGCCCAATTTATCCTGCTGCCGGCCCGGATGAAAAATATTTTTACGAATACGAAAAACCTTATAAAAGTATCAATAAATGGAAACTGGCGGGCTTGATCCACGATGCTTCCTTCCTGATTAATTTTTCCCACGTCAAAGGACATCCGTCCTGCAGCCTGGGCGCGGCCTTCAAAAACCTGGCTCTTGGCTGCATGGCTGGTGACACCCGCGGCGACATGCACCGGGCCACTCATTTCGATCAGTACTGGTTCCCCGAGAAATGCCCGGATCTGTCGATGATCCCTAAAATTGCCGCCTCCTGCCCTTTTGAAGCAATTGTGGAAGATAAAAAGCAACCGGGTCAGATGCACCTGCATATGGAACAATGCAACCAGTGCGGTCGCTGTCTCGAGGTGGCTCCTGCCGGCAGCCTGAAAATCGACGCGGCCAATTTCAACACTTTCCAGGAAGCCTGTGCCATTTCGACCAGCATCACGCTCTCCACATTCGATCCCAAAAAAGTCACCCACCTTTCGCTCGCCACTCACATGACCCCGGTTTGCGACTGCTTCGGATTCACTTCCATGCCCATCCTGCCCGATGTAGGCATCTTTGGTTCGGATGATATCGTCGCGATCGAATGCGCCGTGCTGGACGCCACGGCGGGATTAAAGTTGATCGAAGAAAACCTGCCGCAGGTGATCGAGATCCATACCCGGAAAGGACACCCCTTCCAGCAGATCCATGGTCCACTCAAGGACCCCTACATGGTCACAAAATACGGGGAAGCGCTCGGACTTGGCAGCCGGGACTATGAATTGGAAGATGTAATGCCGCTTGAAAAAGTTGAACGCTCGGCTCTCCCGTATATCTCCTCAAAGTAATTTAGTAATCAGGTTTTAGGATGGATGGGATTCCCCGCATCGAAAGAAACATATGAAGGTTTTAATAAACATTTCCGGAGAAATTCTTCCGGAAATGTTTATATTTTTTTATGAGGTGATGGGGTTTAATTTTGGTTCAGGTTTATGCCCGTTGTGGTTTTGTTCCAGCGCTTCGATAAACTGCGGGTCTCGTCGGAATTGGCTCATATACAAGTTGTAATAAAAACCCTTTTTCTCCAATAGCTCTTTGTGCTTGCCGCGTTCGATGATCTCCCCGTCGTTGATCACCAGTACCATGTCTGCATTGCGGATTGTGCTTAAGCGGTGGGCGATGACAAAGCTGGTGCGTCCCTTCAGTAGCGTGGTGAGGGCTTCCTGGATCAAGCGCTCGGTCCGGGTGTCCACACTCGAGGTGGCCTCATCAAGGATAAGGATGCGGGGATCGGCCAGGGCAGCCCGGGCGATGGCCAGAAGCTGACGTTGCCCCTGGCTTAATCCAGAACCGCGTTCCCCAAGTTGGGTTTCATATTTTTGCGGGAGGCGCTCGATGAAGGTATCCGCGTGGGCTAATTTTGCTGCAGCGAACACTTCCTGGTCAGGTGCATCCGGTCTTCCAAATCGGATATTTTCCTTTACGCTTGCGCTGAATAGGAATGTATCCTGGAGCACGATTCCTTCCTGCCTGCGAAGGGATTCCGCCGTCACCGTCCGAATATCTGTTCCGTCGATCAAGCACTTTTCCCCCGGTTACGTCGTAAAACCTGGAAAGCAGATTGACGATCGTAGTTTTCCCTGCACCGGTCGGTCCGACGATCGCGATCGTCTGACCTGGCTGCGCTTTGAAATTAATATTTTTAAGGACAGGCTGGCCTTTCTCATATTCTGCAGTCACGTCCACGAATTCGACCTCGCCTCGGATGGGCGCCAGTGCTTTTGCATCCGGCGCATCCTGTATGGCGGGGGTTTCATCCAGCAGTCCGAAAATGCGTTCCGCTCCGGCAATCGCACTTTGAATGTTGGTCCATAACACAGCAATTTGCTGGATGGGCTGGTTGAAACGCTGGACGTAGCCAAGGAAGGTAATCACCAGGCCAAGCGAAACAGCGGTACCAAAAAGGGTTCCGTTCCCAAGCAGCGCGATTCCACCTGCACATGTAACAATCGCCAGCGCCAGGTATCCGAGAGCCTGGAGGGTCGGCGCCAGGGCTGCGGAAAAAGCCACTGCCCCTACGTTTGCATCACGATAATCTCCGCTTGTCACCCGGAATTGTTCGATATTTTCTTCTGCGCGGTTGAATGCCTGCACTTCCCTCACTGCCGATATGTTTTCCTGTAATTCGGAGTTGACGCTGCCCATCGACTTGCGTGTTTTCCGGAACATTTTCCGTGCTTGGGCCGAGAAGAACAGGGTCGCTGCAAGCATGATGGGTGCCACAGCCACACTCAACAAGGCAAAAGGCACGTTTGTGGTCAACATGTTGTATACGATCCAGATCAGCAATAACATGCCGCCCGCCACGTTCACCAGTGCAAAGTTGATCGCCTGTTCGATGGCAACAGCATCGTTCGTGATCCTGCTCATTAAATCCCCGGCTTCGTGTTCTGCATAATAACTCATTGGCAGTCGATGCAGGTGCTCAAATACTTCCTCCCTCAAAGAGCGCAGGACGTGCTGACCAGCCCACGTCATGCTGAAAAAAGTCAGCCCGGTGAGAGCGCTGCTGATGACGAACAGGACGACCAGGATCAATATCATCCTCAGCAAGCCGGCGATCCGTCCGCTCGCATCCATATTACTGCCGTCCGTTTTTGGACCGGAAAAACCTCCGATCGAAAAGGCGTTACTGATCAAAGTCTGGGTCAACCCTGAAGGCTTGTTTCCTTGAGCAAGCCAGCAACTTGACTGGGAGGATGGCAACCAGGTTGGAAATCCCGGGGAAATTCCCCAGGCCGCTTCCCGCGGTTGGTGACAGGTAACAATCCACCAATTGCCCGGTCAATGCCGGAGTCGTTACCTGCGCCCATGTGGAGATGACAATACAGACTAACCGCCAGCAGCACCATCGGCCACCAGGGAATAAACCGTTTCCCCAGCCTTCCCAGGGTGACACTGGTATTTTGCGGTTTGCGCACTTCAGAAGCCAGGAAATCCCGGCCCATTGGACCACCACCACCAAACATTTTTATCTCCTGAAATTTCGAAATTGAAAATTTGACCTGGCTAAGCCAATTCGATGTCCGATGTGACGTCGCCGACCAGTTGCGAGTTATAGATTTCGGCGTATATCTCGCTCTCCTCCATCAACTCGTCATGCCTGCCCCTTGCCACCACCTTCCCTTGTCCATTACCAGGATAAGGTCCGCATTCATCACGGTGCTGATCCGCTGGGCAATAACAAAGGAAGTCCGCCCTTTCATGAGTTTATCGAGCGCCTCCTGGATTTGTGCTTCGGTGGAAAGGTCCACCGAGCTGGTCGAGTCATCCAGGATGAGAATATGAGGGCTGAGCAGGAGCGCCCGTGCAATGGCGATACGTTGTTTTTGTCCGCCGCTTAAGGTCGTCCCTCTTTCACCCACCCGGGTTTCATACCCATCCGGGAATTCCATGATGAAATCGTGGGCAGCGGCTGCTTTTGCGGCGGCGATGATATCTTCCTGGGTGGCATCCTGTTTTTCCAAAAGCAATGTTGTCCCGGATCGTCCCCAGGAATAGCGTGGTTTCCTGCAAAACGATCCCGATCTGGGCACGCAGGGATTGGAGCGATAAATCCCTCAGATCATGACCATCGATCGTGATGCGCCCCTCGGTTGGATCATAAAAACGGGGAAGCAGGTTAATGATGGTTGTTTTACCCGATCCGGTTGCCCCCAGGAGTGCCACGACCTGTCCAGGGAGCGTGTCAAAGCTTACGTTCTTTAAAACCGGGTCTCCTGCTCCGAAATAGCGGAACCCGACATTCTCGAATTTTATATGGCCTTCCACTGTCGGAAGGGTGACCGCTTCAGGTTTATCGGTCACATCACTTTTTGCATCCAGGATTTCGAAGATGCGGGTGGCAGAAGCAGATGCCTGGCTGAACTGGGTGATGATGAACCCAAACTGGGCGATCGGTAGGAACATAAAAATCAAGTAAAGGCTGAATTCCTGCCAGTCACCGATGGTCAGGGTTCCGTGGACGATCTGTATACCGCCAGCGTACAAGGTGGTTGCCTGTCCGAGGTTTGCGACCAGGAATATCACGGGGATCAGGAAAGCAAATACCCGGGAGACCACGATCTGCTGGCGCATTAATTGGTCCGCCTGCTGACCGAATTTGGCGCGTTCACTTTTTTCGCGGGTGAAATGATTTGATGACCTTGATCCCTGCCATGTTCTCCTGCAGGGTGGTATTCAAGATCGACAGCTTTTGCTGGATGCGCGTGAAAAGAGGCCTGGCCACACTGCCAAAAACAAAGAACAACACCAACGCAACAGGCAATATCCAAACCGTGACTATTGCCAGTTTTGCATTGGTTGAAAATATGATGATCAGAGTACCCGTGAGAAGGATGAAGGCCCCCACCAGTTGGATCAATCCCTGTCCAAGAAACAGGCGGACTTTTTCAACATCATCAGTGGCACGGATCATCAGCTGCCCGGTCTGGTTTCGATCGTGGTACGAGAAGGATAGTCGCTGGATCTTGGCAAACAAGTCGTTGCGTAAATCAAATGCAACCGCCTGGGAATTCTTTTCCGCCCAGTACGCCTGGAGGAATGCGAAAACGCCGAACACGATCCCGAATACCACCAACACTATCCCCCCTACGATCAGGTCATGCGGAGCATTGGTTTTGGTGTTCGTCAATTGCGAAACCAATTGCTGCTGGGTCCAACTCGAGGGATAGTTAAGAAATTCAGGATGGCTGGCAAGGCTTGTGAAAGGAATGCGGTGGGAATTTTCCCCAGCGCGTCCAGGATGGTCTTGGCAATCACCCCGTTAGTCACGGCATTGATCACGTTGGCAATCAACTTCGGGACCGCAAGCTGGGCTAGCGTGGCAATGGTCAGGAATAGGTACGGTAACGCTGCCTGTCCCTTGTAATGCCAGAGATATTGAGCGGCGCGTCCCATGCTGTTCTTCGGGGATGTTTGACCTTCTTCTTGAGCAAGTTTCCGTTTCAATTTGACATCCTTTCAAGTCAATTTATTAATATTCGATTTTTTGCGCTGCATCCGTCATCACCTGCAGCGCATCCGATATGGCTGCGCGCTGCTGGCTGGTAAGTGAGGCCGTGAATTGTTCCATCCATTTCTTGCGCATTTCAACCAGTTTTTCGGCAAGTGCGTGTCCCTGTGAGGTCAGTACCAGGCGTTTTATACGCCGGTCAACAGGATCTTCCATGCGGTCAAGCAGTCCGAGTCGTACCATCCGGTCCACAAGCTGGCTGGCTGCTGCATTGGTGACACCCATTTGCCGGCTTATGTCCGAAATATCCGCCTGTCCTGCAAAATGCAAGCGCATCAAGGTATTCACTTGCGAAAAGGACAGGCCGGATTCATCCATAAACTGCTTGTAATCCTGCCCGTTACGGCGCATGAATATTTTGACCCACCCGTGCAGGGCTTCTGATAATTGATCAGTAGAGGATGTCATCGAACTCCAAACTAGTTAAGCTGGCTTATATATAACAAATAATATCTTATTTGTCAAGTAAGCGTTCTATTAGAGAAGGTTTATAATTATTCCGTGCCTGACTTGTTTGATCATGCCCTCCAGCAGCGTATGAATAGGGAAGCCCCACTGGCTGCCCGGATGCGCCCGCGCACCCTCGATGAATATGTAGGGCAGGAACATATCATTGGACCCGGCAAACTTCTAAGACGTGCGATTGAGGCTGACAGGTTATTTTCGTCAATCATCCTGTGGGGACCTCCCGGTACGGGCAAGACCACCCTTGCCCAGGTAATTGCCAATCACACCCAGTCTCATTTTGAAACGTTGTCAGCGGTCCTGGCGGGGAAGGCCGAACTTAAGGATGTCATTGATGCAGCCCTGGAACGAAGGCGCTTGTATCAAAAAAAGACCACCCTTTTTGTTGATGAAGTCCATCGCTGGAACAAGGCTCAGCAGGATGCCCTTCTTCCCCATGTTGAAAACGGCACCATACTATTAATCGGTGCGACCACGGAAAACCCGTATTTTGAAGTTATTGGAGCCCTGGTCTCCCGCAGTCGGGTCTTCCAACTCCTTCCACTGACCGGTGAACAGACCGGTATTATCCTCGACCGGGCTCTCGCTGACGACGAACGAGGTTATGGCACCCGGCAGGTTGTTCTTGATTCTGATGCCCGCGACCACCTGATCGACGTTTCCGGTGGCGATGCCCGGAACGCGCTGAATGCGCTCGAATTGGCTGTCGAATCCACTCCTCCTGATGATCAGGACCAGATCCATATAACCCTGGAAGTTGCCCAGGAATCAATCCAGCGGCGTGCTGTTCTTTATGACAAGGACGGGGACGCCCACTACGATACGATTTCTGCCTTCATCAAATCCGTGCGCGGTTCCGACCCGGATGCCGCCCTGTATTGGCTGGCGAAAATGCTATATGCAGGGGAAGATCCACGTTTTATTCTGCGCCGCCTGATCATCCTGTCTGGGGAGGATATCGGCCTGGCCGATCCGATGGGTGTGGTGGTGGCGGCCTCCGCCATGCAGGCATTTACCTTTATCGGACTGCCGGAAGGGGTATATCCCATCGTGGAAGCAACTCTTTACCTGGCGACTGCCCCCAAATCCAACACCGCCACATCTTATTTCAAAGCCTTCGAACGCATTGAGCAGGATGGTGTGGGGGAAGTGCCGAACCATTTAAAGGATGATAACCGGGACGCAGCCGCCCTCGGGCATGGGAAGGGCTATGTCTACCCGCACATGTCCGAAGACCATTTCACCCCCCAGCAGTACCTGCCTAAGGAACTCCTCGGAACATATTTTTATAAGCCTTCCAGTGTCGGTTACGAAGTGGAAGTATCGGACAGGCTGTCCCGCTGGCGTGAGGCTCAGCGCAAGGCGCTCGGTATCACCCGTCTCGAGGAAATCCCCGATCTGACCCAGGAGCAGATCGACGAAATGAAGCGAAAGATAAAATAATACAAACGGTGAGCGTGGCCCAAAGTTTGTATCGAAAACTTTAAATTTTATGTGTTTCTTTAATATGTCGGGAAAATCTCATCCTAGCAAGTGAACCCTCTTTATTTTCATTTGGGGAACAAGGACTTGGGGATCATTAAATTAGATAAAAAGTCCGCTGGGGTATAATTCATCCAATGGATAATCGGCCAAATTTATCATTTCGTCCCTATCTGGCATCATGCATCACCCTGTTTATTATTGGATGGGGTGCTTCAGCCTTGGCAATATTTATGCTCACTCCCACGGTGTGGGCACGCTGGCTTTTATTCTTTGGCACAACCCTGGGTGTCACCAGCCTTGCCCTCCCCATTACCTGGTTCTTGAACCTCCGATTTCCATCCAATCCACCGGCCGGTGCACCTGTCATTATGCGCCAGGCAATCTGGTTTGGCGTTTACGTTGCATTGCTGATCTGGCTTCAACAGGAACGACTGGTCACAATATGGACCGGTCTCGGTTTGGCTGCGGGACTGATCGCAATTGAGTACTTCGTTCGCATGCGTGAGAATGCGCGCTGGCAGCCTCCGGTGAGTATTGAGACAACTCCGAATGAACAAGCTTCAGCGGACAGTGACCAGTCGGAAGAATGAACCTGCGCGGACTCCCTTCCGTCGAACAACTTCTCCAAACCCAATATGCGGCTGAACTCATCGCGAGCTACGGCCGCCCTTTAACTTTTCAGTCCATCCGCATTTCCCTTGGCGAGGTGAGGATCCGTAATTCAAAGGATCGGGAATCCGCCCTTCCAGATCGGAAGATCCTGTTGGAAAAAGCGGCACTCCCTGCTCCGTTTGTGGACATCCCCAACCCTTTTTCCCGTTATTAATGCCAGCGGGGTAATTCTTCACACCAACCTGGGGCGTGCTCCGCTTTCATCCGCTGCTGCCCAATCCGTCCTGGCGATTGCCCAGGGCTACTCAAACCTGGAATTCGACCTGGAAACGGGGAGACGCGGCAGCCGCCTGGCTCATGCCCGTGAGCAACTCAACCAGCTAACCGGCGCGGAAGACGCAATGGTGGTCAATAATAATGCTGCCGCGGTTTTATTGATCCTTTCGGCACTCGCCAATAAAAAACGGGTGATCATTTCCCGAACGCAACTAATAGAAGTAGGCGGGGGGTTTCGCATCCCCGATGTGATGAGGCAATCAGGGGCAAAACTGGTCGAAATCGGCACCACCAATCGCGTGCATCTTTCTGATTATGAAGTTGCCCTGGCTGAACAAACTGCACTTGTAATCCATGCTCACCACTCGAACTTTAAAATGACCGGCTTTACCGATGAGCCGGACATTGCAGATATAGCGGACCTTGCACATAAGTCCGGGGTTATATTTGCAGATGACCTGGGATCCGGGGCGTTGCTTGCCACCGAACGATTTGGCCTGGTGCATGAGCCCACTGTCCAGGAATCCATCATAGCTGGCGCAGACCTGGTCTGTTTCTCAGGAGATAAGTTACTCGGCGGTCCCCAGGCTGGGATTATCGTCGGCAAATCTGGGTTGATCGAAAAGGTTAAAAAGCACCCCTTGGCCCGGGCTGTGCGCATCGATAAACTTAGCCTAGCTGCTTTGTCGGCAACATTACAACATTATCTCAGGGACGAGGCTGAGTGTGAAATTCCGATTTGGCGAATGATCTCGACTTCCCCCAAAAATTTGAAATCCCGGGCAAAGTTGTGGGCTGCCAACCTCGGGCAGGGCGAAGTGGTTGCCAGTGAATCCACCGTCGGGGGTGGCAGCCTTCCGGGAGAATCCATGCCAACCTGGGTTCTTGCCCTGACTGTGAAAGGACCTGAACTCATTTTTGAAAAAATTGAGAATGGAGCACCCCCCTGTTATCGCCCGCTGTGAAAATGATCGTATCCTTTTCGATCCTCGTACGGTTTTACCTGAACATGATGAGCAATTAATCGGAAATGTGGCGAACGTCCTCAGTTTTAGCAAATACAAATAACATATTTAGAATCTGGTACCAGATTGGTAAATGGAAAAATGACATTGCATGTTGACCTTACCCGAGTTCTAAAAGAAAACAGCCGGACATTTTTTATTCCCATCGTCCGTTTGCCTGCCAGGCTTCAGGAAACGGTCGCCAGTGCTTATTTGTGCATGCGTGCCATCGATGAGATCGAAGATCATCCCGATCTGGATGACGCCAAAAAAGCCGCACTGTTACGCGGTCTTGGTCCGATCCTGCAAGCCCGGATCGGCTTGGGGAATGCCCACGCCAGTCTCGCTGAACTGGAATTCTTTTTCTCCCCTTATCACGCCGTCCTCCCCGAGGTGACCCTGCGGATTGGCGATTGGTTATTGAACATGCCCACGGATATTGCCCCGCGGGTCTGGGACGCCACGATTGCCATGGCGGAAAGGATGGCGTACTGGGTGGAGAACCACTGGCAGATTCAAACCGAAGCCGACCTGGATGGCTACACTTTCAGCGTGGCAGGTGCGGTGGGGCTATTGATCTGCGATATTTGGGGCTGGTTCGACGGCACTGCCATTGACCGTATATCCGCAGTCCAATTTGGGCGCGGCCTCCAGGCAGTAAACATCCTGCGCAACCGGAAAGAGGACGCAGACCGGGGCGTGAATTTCTTCCCGGAAGGCTGGTCGGATAAGGACATGTTTAACTATGCCCGGAAGAACCTAGAACTCGCCAGGGAAGGGCTGACTTCCATGCCTAAAAATTCATTTAGATATTTTGTAGAGATACCCCTTTTGCTGGCAGAAGGTACCTTGAAGGCAATTGAAAATGGATTGGGGAAACTGTCACGCGAGCAGGTTTTGAAAATCGTCGGAACGGTACCATAATTCCGGTTATTCCCATCCCGGTTCCTTTCGGGGTGGGTTTTTTGTGTATTAATTATCAAAAACTTTTTCAAGAAAAATCACATAATCTTGTCATAAAAAACCATAATCCATCGTTCTTGGGAGCACTCTAAAAATGAAATCCGACCTCGACCAGCGCATGCAAACCAATAACCTCGACGCGATCATTATCATCGGCAATGCCACGCATAACCCGCCCATGTATTACCTGACAGGCGGGGGACATATTGCCAATGCGACCCTGATAAAAAAACGCGGCAACCCGCCGGTCCTCTTTTGCAACCCCATGGAGCGGGAAGAAGGATCCAAATCAGGTTTGAAGGTGATTCCGTATAGTACCTATAATTTCGATTCTCTTTCTCAAGGAAGCCCAGGGAGATCCGATACTTGCCATCGCGCTCCGCTATAAAAATATGCTCATGGACCAGGATATTCATGGTCGGATAGGCATTTATGGGATCACAGACTTTGGATCTGCCTTCCCAATTTTTTCCAGATTGCAGGACCTCATCCCGGAATTTGAATTGGTAGGGGAACCGCCTGACAATTCACTCTTCATGTATGTCATGGAGACAAAGGACGAAATGGAAATTGCCCGCATCCGGAAAATGGGAAAAATTACCACAACAGTTGTGGGACGCGTCGCAAGTTATCTCACCAGTTGCCAGGTTCGAAAAGATGAGGTTCTTCTAAAAGAGGATGAAACCCCATTAACCATCGCAGATGTCAAGTCCATGATTAACCTTTGGCTCGCTGAGATGGGAGCGGAGAATCCGGAGGGAACGATCTTTGCCATTGGACGCGATGCCGGTGTCCCGCATTCGATCGGCAACCCTCAGGATTTCCTGCGGCTGGGACAGACCATCGTATTCGATATCTATCCATGCGAGGCTGGTGGCGGATATTTTTATGACTTCACCCGTACCTGGAGCCTTGGATATGCCACTCCTGCCGCGCAAAAGCTGTACGATGAAGTCAAATCGGTTTTTGACAAGGTGCAGGAGAATCTCGACTTGAATGCCCCCTTTAAAAACTATAACCGCCTGGTTTGCGAGGAGTTTGAGAAACTCGGGCACCAGACCCCCATGAATACCCCCGCTCCAGTGGAAGGCTACGTTCATTCGGTCGGACACGGCGTCGGGTTGAATATCCACGAACGACCTTTTTCTGGGTTGAACGCAACAGATGATAACATCCTGAAGCCAGGGGTGGTGATCACCAGTGAACCAGGATTGTACTATCCTGAAAAAGGCATGGGAGTCCGCATCGAGGATACTCTCTGGGTCAGGCCGGATGGGAAAATTGAAGTGCTAGCCAAATATCCGTATGATTTTGTTTTGGAGATGAAGAACTGGAAAAAATAACCAGGAACTTCTGAGCGGGTATGGGGAAAGTACTCTTGCGTAACACCATGTCTTCGGATGGCTTCATTATCCTCTGCCGGGCGTTGACTTACCGTCGGATAACGCTATAATCATTTCAATGACTGATGTAAATCTTGCCCGGGTCCTTGCCATTGAAACTTCCTGCGACGAAACCGCAGCGGCTGTCATTGAAAAGGGCCGGATACTGCTTGCTTCCACGGTCGCTTCCCAGATGGATATCCATGCGCGCTACGGCGGTGTCTACCCTGAAGTGGCAGCTCGCCAGCACATTCTGACCATCCTGCCCGTCATTGAACAAACTTTGGCAAAGGCGCACCTGGCGCTTTCGGATATCAATGCCATCGCTGCCACCCGTGGACCGGGGTTGGCAGGTTCGTTGATAGTCGGATTGAATGCTGCAAAAGGGCTTGCTCTCGGGGCAGGTCTGCCTCTGGTTGGGGTTAATCATTTGGAGGGCCATATCTACTCGGCCTGGGTCTACAACCCAAATGACAAGCCTGCCCCCAAGCCTCATTTTCCGCTGATCGCCCTGCTGGTCTCGGGCGGGCATACTGAATTGAATCTCATGAACGCCCATCTTTCCTACCAGCGCCTTGGCGCAACACTGGATGATGCTGCCGGTGAAGCCTTCGATAAAATTGCCCGCCTGCTGGGACTCCCTTACCCCGGTGGACCGTCAATTCAGGAGGCTGCCGAAAACGGAGACCCATCCGCATTTAAATTCCCGCGTGCCTGGTTGGATGGCACCTGGAATTTTTCGTTTTCCGGGCTTAAAACTGCGGTGCTCAAGGAAACCAAGCGGCTGGAAGGCAGGACCCTGCCAGTACCCGATCTGGCTGCCAGTTTCCAGGCGGCAGTTGTGGACGTACTTTTCAATAAAACCATGAACGCAGCCCGTGAATTTAAGGTGAAGCAAATTGTGGTTGGGGGCGGTGTTTCTGCAAACAAGCCACTCCGAAACGCGTTCCTGGCGCAAAATGAGTTCCCTGTAAATATCCCACCGTTATCGCTTTGTACAGACAACGCTGCCATGATCGCCTCGGCTGGATATTTTCGCTACATATCCGGTCATACAGATGGCTTGGAAATCGATATATTACCCACCTGGCCCTTATCCTGATCGTTGATCCACCAAAATAACGCAAAATCGAACCTAAATCTTCCTTATTTCCCTGTTTCACTCCCCTATTCATAAAATAACGCCTGACTTTTAAAACACAAACCCCTGGGGGGACTGGCCCTAGTCCCGACGGGGTTTGTTAAGGAGGAGAATATTTATTATTATATGCTTCGAGATAAGAGGGGGATGAACAAAGGTTAAGACGCAGATGAGAGTATTTTGGATAATTTTTGTCTTGAATACCTGTATTCATTTCCGAAGGATGGAAATCAAAGCTCCCTTTTGATTATCTCCAGGATTTCCCGTTGGGGGATGGGCCCGGCTCGCAATATTTGCGGTTCCCCTCCCGCACAATCCACCACCGTCGACGGTACACCTCCGGGTGTCGTGCCTCCGTCTAGGATTAACGGGATCCTCCCTGCAAGTTGGGTAAAGACTTCCTGGGCTGTTATGGGGCTTGGCTGCCCGGAAATATTGGCGGAGGTGACCGCCATGGGTCCTGCCAGTCGTAACAAGGCACGCGCTGCAGGATGGTTCGGGATGCGCACTCCAACGGTAGGCCCACTCGACACAATCTCTGGTAATTCCGGGTGTTTTGGGACTACCAGGGTCAATGGTCCGGGCCAAAAATGAGCTGCCAGCCTGAATGCAATTTCCGGGACGGCAATAGCTACCTTTAGCAGGTCGTCTACATCCCCGATTAATACCGGGATGGCCTTTTCAAGAGATCGATCTTTAGCCGTATAGATACTTTCCACCGCCGATCGGTCAAATACCTTTGCGCCGACACCATAAACGGTGTCGGTCGGAAAAGCGACCAGTCCGCTCGAGTCCAAAACTTCCAGTGCACGCGTGAGTGCGTGCAGATCCTGCACCGGGATAATGAGAGTCTTCACGTTTGTACTTCCAGCAGCCGGTCATGACCGGCCAGGTCTTTATGCAACTGGACCCCTGCATCCGGATAAATATCGGAAGCGATTTCCATCACAGCCGGTCCCTCCGATGCTTCGATTTCGACCAGGAGCAATCCTCCCGGGATAACCCATTTTGGAGATATTTCTAAGAATCGGTGGATGATTACCAAACCGTCAGGGCCGCCATCCAAAGCCAGCGTTGGTTCGCGACCGTAAACAGGAATTTCGTGCAAGGTTTTGGTTGGAATATATGGAAGGTTGGCTGTAACCAGCGAATAGCGATCTGGGTTTGGAAGGTTGGGGAACAAGTCGGCTTCAACATATGCAATCCGGTCTGAGACATGCATCCTTTCAGCATTTTTTTGTGCCACTTTCAATGCCGCCGGGGAAATATCCGTGGCTGTCAGGGTGAAACCTGCTTCATTCACTGCCAGGGCAATAGGGATACATCCACAGCCAGTCCCCACATCCAATACGCTAAATTCTCTCGATCCGTTCCCGGTTTTTTTTCAACCAAGATAACGCCCGTTCAACCAGTAATTCGGTCTCCGGACGGGGAATAAGGACATCGGGTGTTACAACAAATTCCAAACCGAAAAATTCCCACACCCCAAGAATGTACGGAAGTGGTTCACCTTTCTCTAAGCGCGACACACTTTTTTCAAGGTCAAGAACCTCTTCCCTGGACAGGGAAGCTTCGGTATGGGTCAGTACCCACGAACGCGATTTGTTCATCAGGTGCGCCAAAAGCAGCTGGGCATCCAGGGTTGGAATGTCGCTGGTCTTCTCCAAACGTAAAAAAAGTCCATCGAGAGTTTCCCCGATGGATTGTCCCCCAACATTACTCGTCTTCATCCTCCACCCCGGTTGCAGACAAGCGGTCTGCCTCGTCGCGGGAAGACAGTTCTTCAATAAACTGGTCAATGCCCCCTTCCATCACCGCTGGAAGATTGAAGATTGAGACATTGATGCGGTGATCGGTCACTCGGTTCTGTGGATAATTATAGGTGCGGATCTTTTCTGACCGTTCGCCAGTTCCCACCTGCGAGCGGCGGTCTGCATCCTGGGTTGAGCGTCGCTTTTCTTCCTCGATCTCGTATAACCGCGCCCGCAAAATGGACATGGCCCGCAACTTGTTCTGGAGCTGTGAGCGTTCATCCTGTACCGCTACAACCATCCCGGTTGGCAGGTGTGTTATTCGGATGGCGGTTGCATTTTTCTGAACATTTTGACCGCCCGCTCCTGAGGATCTAAAAACATCGATTTTCATATCGGATTCGGGGATTTCCACATCCACCTCCTCCACTTCAGCCAGGACAGCTACGGTGGCAGTGGATGTATGGATCCGGCCCGATGACTCGGTGGCAGGCACGCGCTGGACCCGGTGCACTCCGGACTCGTATTTTAGTTTCGAAAAGGCACCCTTCCCCTTTACCTGGAATACGACTTCCTTGAAACCGCCGATTCCAATCGCATTCGAGTCCATCAATTCCACTTTCCATCCCTGTCGTTCGGCATAGCGGTTATACATGCGGAACAAATCTGCAGCGAATATGGCTGCTTCCTCCCCTCCAGTCCCTGCCCGGATTTCCACAAAGACATTTTTCTCATCGCGTGGGTCTTTGGGCACCAGCATTTGCTTTAATTCCTTTTCGAGTACCTGTGCCTTTGGTTCCAGGTCGGCGATTTCGGACTCAGCCAGCAGCCGCATTTCAGCATCTTCCTCTGACTCCAATATCCCCCGGGCTTCTTCCAAACGCCTCACGTCCCGGCGATATTCCTTTGATTTTTCGACCATGGGTTCCAGGTCAAGTCGTTCCTTGTTCAATTCCGCCGCGCGTTGATAATCGTTACCCACTTCCAAGAGCAGTCGATGGAGTTCATCGTAGCGTTTTTCGATCCCGGCAATTTATCGAGCATATCCACCTTTTATCATTTGACGGATTCTAATTTCGATCCGGATCTGGTCCAACGTCGCTTGTTTTTGGGAAAGTAATAAATTTCTCTTTAGTTGTTCACCTGGTCGGTACATAAAGTAATTCCCCTTGCAAGCCAAAGGCCTCGACCAGGCAGCGGGTGCAAGGATTTCCATCCCTGGCTTAACGTTTAACCGTTAGAGACATGACCATGGTAATGAAGAACAATCGCCGATACCACAATAATAATGATTCGATATGTGCGGGTTTGGCGCTGCTCCCTGGTAATTTTTTTTACATTCTTGCCTTTTGCCATTTTTGTTTAGTTCTCCATATTTGTTGGGGCGTGATGAAATCCTTCATCGATTTCCCACCGATACCTTATTTAACCTCGCTGTGGGCTTTTATTGCTTTTTTTATGGCCGCGTCCAGTTCTTCCATTGCCACTGGCTTCGTCACGTATGCGTCCGCACCCAGTTCCATGGCATGGTCCACTATCAAATCGGCGGCTTCAGTGGAAAGCATGACAACCGGGATTTTCCCAAAATCAGGACGGCGGTGCAAAAATTCCAGGAAATCAATCCCGCTCACCCCGGGCATATTGATATCCAGGATGAAAAGGTCGGGCCGCCCCCCATCGAAAAGGGCCTGGGCTGCCAGGCGGGCTGAAAAGAAATGCCGGACTTCGCAGTCCAGCAATTTCAGCATCAACCGGACAGCATAGATCATTTCCTCATCATCATCAACGATCCATACGGTTTTCATTCCAATTGTGCCTTTATACTTTCAGCTAATGCCTTATTAATTCCCGGCACGGCGCTCAATTCTACCACCGATGCTTCCCTAATCTTATCCACAGAACCGAAATGATTCAAGAGGGCCTTTCGTTTTACCGGGCCAATGCCATGCAGGGAATCCAGGGCGGAGGCCATCCCTGTTTCGTGCGCCGGGCCCGGTGTGCGGTGATCGCAAAACGATGAGCTTCGTCACGAATGCGTTGAACCAGGTACTGTCCTTGGGAGTGACGCGGCAGCAGCAGCGAATCGGGTTTGTTGGGGAAAAAAATCTCCTCTTTCTGCTTGGCGAGACCTACCACCGGCACCTTGTCAAATAATTCAAATTCCTGCAGGACTTCGATCGCCCTGGACAACTGGCCCTTACCACCATCCACGATCATCAGGTCGGGAAGGAATGAGAATGATTTATCCGGTTTGGATCCTGGTGCTGCCGCAGTCGAAGTGGCAGGGTCGATTTCCTGTGCGGATCTCCAGCGCTTGAAGCGGCGTGTAATTACTTCCTCCATGCTCGCAAAATCATCCGGAACACCTGCCGTCCCTTCAATATTGAACCTGCGGTAAAGCTTTTTATCAGGTACCCCTTGGGTGAAAACCACCATGCTCCCTACGGTTGCCACGCCCTGGGTATGAGAAATATCATAGCACTCGATCCGGTTGGGTGGATTGGGCAATTGCATGGCCGATTGCAGCTCAGCCAGGGCTTGTTCTTGCTTGTGCGTGTCAGCCTGCCACTGGGTTCGCAGGGCTTGCAGTGTTTCTGCGGCATTTTCCGCAGCCATCAACACCAGGTCATGCGGCTGACCCCTGCGAGGCACCACCATCTCTGTTTTCTCCCCACCGCGACGGGTGCGCAGCCATTGACCGATGATTTGGGCTTCCTCGATTTCCTGTGGCAGGAGCACCTGTTGAGGGATTACCGCTGCCTCGGTATAGAATTGCTTGATGAATTCGGTAATAACCTCTTTATCTGCTGCATCTTCTGTACCTTCCAGCACAAAATACTCCCGCCCGATCAGTTTGCCGCCGCGGATGAAGAAGATCTGCACACAGGCTTCATTATCGGCGCGTGCCATGGCAATTACATCCGAATCTTTGTAATCGGATGCAAAAACTACTTTCTGGCGTTCAACGATGGATTGCATCGCTTTCAACCTGTCTCGCAGGGCGGCAGCCTTTTCAAAGCGCATTTCTTCCGCTGCTTTTTCCATTTCCTGCTGGACCCGCTGCATGATCGGTTCAGAGTGTCCGTTGAGAAATTCCTGGAGGTCGGAGATCATTTGGCGGTATTGCTGCTGGTTCACCACGCCAATGCAGGGTGCCAGGCACAGTTTGATATCGTAATAAAGGCATGCACGTTTATCCTGACCCGTAATCACCCGGTCACAGGTCAGGTAGGGGAACACCCGTCGCAACACATCCAGGGTTTGGTAAACTGCCCAGGCGGATGTATAAGGTCCAAAATAGCGCGCCCCGTCATCCAGCATTAAGCGGGTAACGGTAACCTTCGGAAAAGGGTCCTGCCAATGGATTTTTATATATGGGTAACGCTTGTCATCCTTCAACCGGATGTTATATTTGGGCCGGTGCTTCTTGATCAGGTTCATTTCGAGGATTAGCGCCTCGAGTTCGGAACCTACCAGGATCCATTCGATCTCTGCGATCTCGCGCACCAGCCGGCGCGTTTTTTGATCGTGACTTAAATCCGCATGAAAATAGGATCGGACCCGGTTTTTCAGGCTGATTGCTTTACCGACATAGATGATTGTCCCGTCGGCATTTTTCATCAAGTAGCAGCCGGGTTTGGGCGGCAGGGTATCCAGGATACCCTTGATGTGCTCGGAAATCTCCATCATGCTAATTTTATCACCCTGCACTAACCCATCCCGGAATACCGTCAGGAATTTGAAGTTCCAGGTCCATTTGAGCTTGAAAAGTTAGAAAAAGTCTTTAACAATTCACTTCGCCGTGGTATAACTGCCGGCATGAGCATTCCTCTCGAACAAACAATAGGCTCCATATTGCGCTCCCGCGGCTTGAAGCTGGCGACTGCAGAATCCTGTTCGGGAGGTTTGGTCGCTGACTTGATAACAAACGTGCCGGGGTCGTCCGATTACTTCCTTGGCGGGGTGGTTGCCTACGCTTACGAAGCCAAGGTCGTCCTGCTTCATGTTTCGTGGGATACACTGCGACTCAACGGTGCAGTCAGCCGGGAGACGGTAATTGAAATGGCACGCGGTGTTCGCACCGCCCTGGGGGCGGATATTGGGATCAGCGTCAGCGGGATTGCCGGTCCCGGAGGTGGATTGCCGGATAAACCGGTCGGCACAACCTGGATTGGTCTTTCGACCCTCGATGGTGACTGGACCCGGAAATTTGTTTGGACAGGCGACCGGCGAGGTAACAAACAATCCTCGGCGGAAGCCTGCAATGCAATTACTTATGGATTACCTGGATAAGAAATTGGAAAATGATTAGCCCGGCAGCTCTTGTATTGATCTCAGCCAATGCTGAATGGCGTGCGGTCAGGGAAATTCTCAACCCGGCTGATTTTCAATCATCGCCGTTTGGAGAGAGTTTCGTCAGGGATGATTTAATCTGGTTCCATGGCGGCTGGGGAAAGGTGTCTGCTGCTGCGACAACGCAATATGCCATTGACCATTTCCATCCCCGCTTGCTGGTAAACCTGGGTACTTGCGGTGGTTTCGAAGGGTGCGTTGAGCGTGGGACGGTGATTCTGGTTACCAAAACGATCATTTACGATATTTTTGAGCAGATGTCGGATCCGGATGAAGCCCTATTCCATTACTCAACTGATCTCGATCTATCCTGGCTTCCCAATCCCCTTCCCTGCCGCGTCCAACCCGGTTTGCTTGTCTCGGCAGATCGGGACATCATCCCGGGAGACATTCCCAACCTGGTAAATAAATATCGTGCGGTTGCAGCAGATTGGGAGTCGGGGGCCATCGCCTGGGTGGCAAAACAAAACGGAGTTCGCTGCCTCATCCTGCGCGGAGTCTACCGACCTGGTCGGCACAGGTGGAGGCGAGGCGTATGACAACATTGAGCTGTTCCATAAAAACACCCGGTCGATCATGAAAACATTGTATAGACCAGCTCCCGGTCTGGCTGGCTGCGCTTGTCGTAAAGTAGAAGAAAATATATAAGATGACAAATGGAATAAACCAGTGCAATGAATTCCAGTTTAACGGTTCAACCGGGGGTGGGAAGAGATAAATAAAATCCAGGGTGAAAAATAAAAAAAAGCGGCGCATGATCGATGCGCCGCTTTCCATTCTATATTACTTGCCCAATCGCGCTCTTTCCTCTTCGATCACGCTTTCTTCCAACTTCTTGAACAACGGGACCGGTTGATTGAGTTTACTTCCCGGCGTTAATTGACTTGGTATCCAACGGCATCTTCTCATCCCCGCGATATTTCAGGACGATGTGTTCCCCCAGGCTGTCTTCTACTTTCTCGGTGTAGGATTTGCCAAATAAGGCAGTCTTATACCCAAAGAATCCATTTAATCTCTCACATGTAAAAGGCAGGAAGGGAGAGAACATGATTTTTAGGCTGTCGATGGCTTTCAAGGCGGTGAAGATGGTAAGACCAGCCGAGTTTTTATCCGTTTTAATTGCCTGCCATGGTGACATCTGGTCCAGGTATTGGTTGACGGTGGCTGCAAGACGAAATGCTTCCTGGAGTGCAGCCCGCAATTTAACGGTTTCGAGGTACTCCCCAACAGTGCGGAAACCTGCTTCTATGGAAGTCAGCAGGTTTAAATCAGCTGATCGCAATTGACCCATGTCAATTGCTGGGACCGATCCATCCCAATTTTTATAACTGAATGAAAGCACCCGGTTCGCCAGGTTGCCCCAGGTGGCCACCAGCTCTCCGTTATTTTTTGCAACAAATTCCTTCCAATCCCAATCGGAATCATGGTTCTCCGGCATGTTTATGGTCAGGTAATAGCGCAAGGCATCCGGGTCATAGCGGGTCAGTGCATCCCTGCCCCAAACTGCCCAATTACGGGAGCCGCTGATCTTCTGACCTTCCAGGTTCATGAACTGGTTGGCTGGCACATCATAAGGCATGGTAAGGGCGCCTTCTTCCTCGGAAAAGATTTGCAGGAATTGACCCCCGGCCCCCATCAGCTCTGCCGGCCACAATGCCGTATGAAAAAATATGTTGTCCTTGCCAATAAAATAAAAGGCTTTGGCTGCCGGGTTCACCCACCAGTCTTTCCAGGCCTCCTGGGAGCCGTTGAGTTTTGCCCACTCGATTGCCGCTGACAGGTACCCGATGACAGCTTCGAACCAGACGTATAACCGCTTGTCATCCCAGCCTTCCACCGGGACCGGGATGCCCCAATCCAGGTCGCGCGTGATCGGTCTGGGTTTCAACCCTTCCGCCTCGATCTTTCCCAGCGATTCTCCCAGCACCGTCTCCCGCATGTATTTGGAGCGTTTTCGCAGGAAGTCGGTCACCTCTGGTTCTAGTTTGGATAGTTCCAGGAAGTAGTGCTCCGTTTCTCTCAGTTCAGGGGTCGAACCGTCCACTTTCGATTTCGGGTTGATCAATTTTTCCGGTTCAAGGACATTTCCGCACCGGTCGCACTGGTCTGACCGGGCCCCCGTGAACCCGCAAATATAACATGTGCCTTCCACATACCTGTCCGGCAGGAAACGTTTGGCGGCCGGGCTGTACCATTGCATGGTCTTTCGTGTAAACAGGAAACCGTTCTTTTGAAGGGCCAGGAACATGGATTGTGAGACTTTAAAGTGGTTCTCGGTATGGGTGCTGGTATAAAGATCATACTGGATCCCCAGCTGCTTAAACAAATCAATGAACCCGTTATGATATTTTTTATAGACTTCCTCGACCGGGATGCCTTCCTTATCCGCCGCGATCGTAACGGGGGTGCCGTGTGAATCTGTGCCCGATACCATCAGCACGCGGTCTCCCTTCAAGCGGTGGTAACGAGCCACAATGTCCCCCGGCAGGTGCGATCCGGTGATATTTCCTACATGTATTTCGGCATTGGCGTAAGGCCAGGCTATGGCGATCAATATGTTCTCGGGCATGGTTTCTCCTGATAAATTTTACAATATTTAACATTAACCAAACATCAAATAAAAAGGCTGTCCATCAATCGGACAGCCTTTTGAGGACGCATGTGAAGATCACATTCTTGGTGCGGCTGTCCCAAAAAACTTTAGCATTTCCATAGGCATCTTCATCGACGGAAATGATTGAATTTTTCTCATCAGTTGAGTGTACTATGGTGTGCGCTAAGATGCAAGTGGAAAAATACCCGGTGCGGCGAATATCAAAAACCTTCACCTTTTGGTGGCATTGTTGCTATAATACTTATCTGGAGATGTTTTGGACAGGTCACTGGACGTGGAGTCATAATTATGAAGACCCGAACCGCATTCCATCCGATAATATTCCTTTATTTTCTTCTGGGAGTTGGTTTTGGTTTGCTTTTCCCTGCAATTGGAACGTTTTTTCAAATTCTCATTGACAACCTGCCGTTTAGTTTGCACTCGATTTTATTGGTGCAGCAAAACCAGCCTCTTTTATGGATAATCGATTGCGCCCCATTTGTCTTGGGGACGGTATTTATCCTGGTGGGTGTCAGGGAAAATCGCCTGACACGATTGACAAATGAATTGGAAGTCAAGGTTGAGAAACGCACCCTGGAATTGCAGACTGTAAACAAGAAACTAAACCAGGAGGTTGGGACACTTCACCAGGTTGAAGAAATTATCAGCCGGGGGAAAAAGGAATGGGAAAGTACCTTCGATGCCGTTTCCGATCTGATTTTTATAATCGATTCAACAGGAAAAATTGCCAGGTGCAATAAGGCGGTCATAAATAAACTCAATACCACCTACCAGGCAATAATCGGCACTCCATTCCTTGAGGCTTTACGCAGTAATGAACAACCCGCACTGACAGAATTAAATCCCGGGGAAATGGAAATCTCCCGCCTGGGCGGATTTTTCGAAATTCTGGTCGAGAAGGTATCTTCCGAAGATCCGCCGCGTTCGATTTATGTATTACATGATATTACCAGGCGGAAGCAAATCGAAGATGATATTGCCCGTCAGAAAAAATTCTTTGAATCACTGGTGGTAAATAACCCGGCTGCCATTATCGTACTTGACGAAAAAGAAGGAATTACTTCCTGCAACCCGGCTTTTGAAAAAATGTTTGGATACACACGTGAGGAAATAGCTGGAGAAAACCTGGACTCCTTGATCACCACCGACGCAACTCTCCAGGAAGCCTCTCAATTTACGCAGCAAACCCTCACCGGCAGTACCATCCATGGGATCGGGAAGCGGCGGCGTAAAAATGGTACCCTGGTGGATGTGGAAATATTGGCCGTCCCGGTAATTGTCGCCGAGCAAAAAGTCGGCGCATTGGCAATTTATCACGATATCACCGAGTTGATCAGCGCCCGCCAGGAAGCGGAAGATGCTAATAACGCCAAGGGTGAATTCCTCGCCAATATGAGTCACGAGATCCGCACGCCCATGAACGGTGTCATTGGCATGCTCGAACTTGCATTGGATACAATCCTGACCGATGAACAGCGGGAGTATCTGAACATCTCCTTGCAGAGTGCTGAAGCACTGCTGGCACTCATCAACGATATCCTGGACTTCTCCAAAATTGAAGCCAAAATGATGGAGCTGGAGACAATCAGCTTCAATTTACGCACCACGGTGGAAGATGCAGCCTCCTCCCTTGCCCAGCGCGCCCAGGACAAGGGACTCGAACTAGCCTGCCTGGTCCACCCGGACCTGGCAACCGATTTGAAAGGGGATCCCGGGCGCATCCGCCAAATTATCATCAACCTGGTGGGGAATGCCATAAAATTTACCCACCAGGGGGAGATTGTCGTCCGCGCTGAACCTGTTAAGGAAACCGCCACACATGCCACGGTTTATTTTACGATCCAGGATACCGGCATCGGCATACCGGTCGACCGGCAGAAATCCGTCTTTGAACGCTTTACCCAGGCAGATGGATCCACCACGCGCAGGTATGGTGGCAGCGGGTTGGGACTGACCATCTGCAAACAGCTTGTGGAGGCGATGGGCGGTGAAATTGGTGTTCAGAGCATTCCTGGGATGGGGAGCACCTTCTGGTTCCAGGTAACGTTTGAAAAGCAGCCGGCAGAAAAACGCGGCACCGCTCCGCTCACGTTGCTGCCTGTTAACCTGACCGGGATGCGAATCCTGGGTGTGGATGATAATGCCACGAATCGCACCATTTTGGCAAAAACCCTGGTAGGTTTCGGCTGCCGGGTTGATACCGTTGCCAGCGGATCAAAATCCATTGAAATATTACGCAACGCTATCCGTAATGGCGATCCTTACCAGGTTGTTCTACTTGATATGCAAATGCCCGGGATGGATGGAGAGCAAATCGTCCGGGCTCTCAAGGGTGATCCGGCCCTGAAGGATGTCCGCATAATTGTCATGACATCCATCGGTCAGCGCGGTGATGCTTCCCACCTGGAGGCATTGGGCTGCTCGGGTTACCTGTTAAAACCCGTGAGACAGCATATGCTCTTCCAGGCGCTTGAAGCAGTCATGGGACGGGAAGAGGAAAAGGAACCGGCGATTATCACCCGTCACATGCTTGCTGAGCAATCGCAGCATTCCAATCAACGGGTCCTGGTTGCAGAGGACAATCCCATTAACCAGAAATTGGCGGCAATATTGCTCAATAAGGCGGGCTATTCCGTCGACGCGGTCGAGAATGGGCTGCAGGTTGTGGAAAAAGCAAAGGAAGGGAAATACAATGCCATCCTGATGGATGTACAGATGCCGGAGATGGATGGTTTTGAAGCCACCCGCCGCATCCGCGAATGGGAAAACGGTAAAGAGCAGCGCATCCCCATAATCGCCATGACTGCCCACGCCATGAAAGGTGACCGCGGTCGCTGCCTGGCAGCCGGTATGGACGACTATGTTCCCAAGCCGCTCGACTTGCGCATTCTTTTGGGTGTACTTGATCGATGGATGGAACCTTCTGAAACAGAAGAGCTGCAGCCAACCCGAATTGAAGAACCTGCCAATCCGCCGCCCCAATTTGTTACCGCTCCCGTCGAGCCCTCCCTGCCCCTTTCGGATGAGCTCCCGATGGACGTGGAGCGGGCTCTTGAACGTTTTGGGAACGACCGCCCATTTTTATATGAGATGAGTCGCGATTACATGGCTGGCTTTCCTGACCGCATCAAGGATCTTAGAACCGCCCTTGATACTCATAATGCCAATGATTTCAGCCGTCATGCGCATAATTTAAAAGGTGTTTCTGCCAATTTCAGTGCCATTCCGGTGACCAATTTGTGCGCCGAAATGGAAGCTCTTGGCAGGCAGGACGATCTCACCTCCGCCTCAAATCTGGTAGAACGACTTGAGGTGGAAAAAGATCGGCTTGAAAAATACTTGAATGATCTTGGTATTCTTACTTAGATTTTTACCTGGCTTTTTTGTGGTTTAATCTATCAAGGACTGCCCATTAATCCGGCAGTCCTTTCTTACTGTGAATAAATATTTACCAAGGAAAATAATGAAGCCATTTCGATTGATTTTAAATTATGCCCGCAGGTATACCCTTTCTCTTGTCCTAACGGCGTTCAGTATGCTGGTTTTAGTCGCCATCCAGCTGCTCATCCCATGGATTGTCAAGCTCCTGGTCACTGAGGTCACCGCTCCGGGGGCGGGCCTGGGGGATATGAACTACGTTTCCATACTGGCAATTGTCGTACTGGCTGCCTACCTCATCCGGGCGGGTTTAACGTTTGTCCGCTCTTATGTGGCTCATGTTGCAGGTTGGGGAGTGGTGGCAGACGTGCGCGAGTATATTTACGAACACATGCAGCGCCTGTCTCTGCGCTTTTATGAGGATAAACAGGTCGGAAACCTGATGTCAAATGTAGTCAACGACACAGACCTTTTCGAACAACTGATTGCTCATGCCATCCCCGACGTGGTCGTCAACCTGATCACCCTGATCGGTGTCACGGCAGTGCTGCTCAGCCTGAATTCGACCCTCACGCTGCTCAGCCTCATCCCCATCCCTTTCGTGATCATTTCGCTGCGGGTTTATGCCAAATATGTTCGCCCGGCTTTCCGCAATCGTCAGAAGGTGTTGGGTGACTTAAACGTGTTGCTCAACGATAACTTGTCAGGTATCCGCGAGATAAAAGCCTTTACCCGTGAAAATGAAGAGGCACAGCGTGTTCATGAAGGCATCGAGAATTATCGCAAATCACAGCTGGGTGCACTTAAAGTTGATGGCAACATTTCAACCCTTCGTGGAATTTACCTCTTCGCTTGGGACTCTGATCGTAATTTATTTCGGAGGCAGGCTGGCATTGCAGGGGAAGCTTCCAATCGCCGACCTTGTGGCCTTCTTCCTGTACCTGCAGAGTTTCTATGCCCCCGTTCAAAACTTGAGCGGTGCCTGGGAAGCTATCCAATCCTCGCTTGCCGGGGCTGACCGGGTGGCAGACCTGATGGCTGAACCCCATGAACCACAGACAGTCCGCGGGGCTGCACCGGTAACTGGGCGGGTGCGAGGCGATTTCGTTTTCCATAACGTCAGTTTCGAATATACCCAGGGGGTACAGATCCTTGAAAACATTTCTTTGGAGATCCCAGCCAAATCGGTGGTGGCGCTGGTGGGGCCGACGGGGGTTGGAAAAACAACCCTGGTAAGCCTTATCCCCCGCTTTTATGATGTAACCAGCGGCGTGATTACCCTTGATGGGCGTGATTTACGGGATTACACACTGGACAGTCTGCGCGGGCAGATCAGCATCGTTCTGCAGGATGTTTTCCTATTTTATGGAACGGTGAGGGAGAATCTTTTATTTGGCCGCCCCACTGCTGACGAAGCCGAGATGATTGCCTCCGCAAAAGCTGCCAACGCGCATGAATTCATCATCGAACTCCCCGAAGGTTACGATACGCTGATCGGCGAAAGAGGAGTTAAGCTCTCCGGAGGGCAAAAGCAGCGTCTTTCAATCGCACGTGCCATCCTTAAGGATGCCCCTATACTCATTCTCGATGAAGCCACCTCCTCGGTTGATACCGGGACCGAGCAATTGATCCAGCAGGCACTTGAACGCCTGATGCAGGGGCGCACCACCATCATCATTGCCCACCGCTTGTCCACCATTCGGAATGCCGACAAAATCGTGGTGCTGGAAGATAAATCCATTCGCGAAATGGGTACTCACGAGCAGTTGATGCGCCAGGATGGGTTGTACCGAAGGCTTTCCACCGTTCAAGGAAATCTCAATCCTTAATAAAAAAACCTCCCCGTAAATGGGGAGGCACACATTGATATATTGGGTTGCACAAAATTATTGGTTTCTCACTAAAATTACGGGATATTTACCACAGGATAATTCGCCCTCGTCGTTTATCTACAGATATTCCTTCAATTGTCTTGCCCGTCTGGGATGGCGCAGCCGCCTTAGTGCTTTCCCTTCTATCTGCCGGATGCGTTCGCGGGTTAACCCGAATTTCTCCCCCACTTCCTCCAGGGTAAATGGCGTGCCGGTATCCAGCCCAAATCGCATTCGTAAAATCCGTGCTTCACGCGGGGTTAAAGTGCCCAGCACCTCGTCAATCTTGTCCTTAAGCATGGACTGGTAGACACTTTGCATGGGTGTGGGGGTTAATTCATCTTCGATGAACATCCCCAGCTCGGATTCCTCATCGTCTCCCACCGGGCTTTCAAGCGAAAGCGGCAGCCATGATACTTGCAGGATCCATTGAACCTTTTGCAAATCGAGACCCAGTTCAGCCGCCAATTCTTCAGGGGTGGGAACGCGGCCCAGCCGCTGTTCAAGATCATGGGTGGCCTTGTATGTCTGCCGGATCCGGTCGCTCATATGGACTGGCACTCGGATGGTGCGCGCCTGGTCAGCTATCGCGCGTGTTATCGTCTGCCGAATCCACCAGGTGGCGTACGTGGAGAAGCGGAATCCCTTATGGGCATCATATTTCTCCACAGCCTTCATCAAGCCCAGGTTTCCTTCCTGGATCAGGTCAAGGAAAGGAACGCCGCGTCCCATGTAACGCTTGGCAATGCTGACCACCAGCCGGGTGTTGGCTTTGATGATGTGGTCACGCGCCATGATCCCGTCTTGCACCAGGGATTCCAGCCGCTGGCGTTCCAGGTTGCGCTTGCCTCCGGGGGAACGCAGCAGATCACCTCTTGCTTTCCGGCCATCTTCGATACGTATCGCGATCTCGAATTCCTCGTCCGCTTTAAGCAGGGGTACACGCGACATTTCCTTGAGATACATCCCAACGGTATCATCGCCCAGGATGTCGCTGACTATCGGTTCCGGTTCGATCAATGGCTCCAGGCCTGGGATTAATGACAAGATCGTTTGGCGGTGCTTCGGCAATTTCGGGATCCAGCACATCCACCCCCCGGTGACGCAATGCCAGCATGATGACCGACAACCTCTCGGCATCTTCCCCTACTTCGGGAGTCAGTTCCAAGCAAATCGTCGGTGGTCAAATATCCCTGCACCGAAGCTTTCTCCAGCAAAAGGCTCAATACTTCCCGGTTTCGATGTCTTCTGTCAAGCGGCGCCATTGATATCCCTCCTCATAATGCGCATCCTACTTCAACAGGTCCTTCAACGCCGCAAAAGGCGAACTGGACTCTAGCCGGTGCCCGCAGTCGGTTAGGTTCAAGTTCTCACCACAGACCGGGCACAAACCTTTGCAATCCGGTTTACATACCGGGCTGATGGGAAATTCCAGCAATGCATATTCCCGTAACAATGGTTCCAGGTCGATTTGAGCATTTTCCGGTACCAGCAGTCCGGAATCGGTAACATTTCGCTTATCGAAAGCATATAGGTCGGAAAATGACCATTTGAGGGGTTGGGAAAAAGGTTCCAGGCAGCGTACGCATTCCAGGTCGGCAGCAGCTTCAAAATCACCTTGGAGTAGCAGCCCCTGCTGTGTTCGATCAAAACACGCCTTCCCGGAAAAATTTTGCACGGTCAGGTCTTCCCCCAGGCGCATTTTTTCGTAGTCAAAATTAAATTCACGTCTCGTACCTATCGGCGATTTGATTAAGAATCCGACGTTGAGCCGCAGAGGACGACGAAGGTTGGTCACATTGATACTTCTATACGCAAGTTTGGGATCGATTACATTCTAGCACAGCGGAGACTCGAAGTCAAGAATTCTTTAAGGAATCCTAGATATTCAATAATACCTGAATTCCATAAAAGATATAAAAATCATTGACTTTTCGAATTAATAATCCTATACTATTAATATAGGATTTCGCCGTTCTATAAGGAGGAGACAATAAAATGGATGCTCATCCGTGGTTACAGCACTATGATAAAGGCGTTCCCCAAACCATAAATTATCCCCCTGTTCCCATTTTCCATTTCCTGGAAGAATCTGCAAGGAAATATCCTGAGCAGCGCCTGCACCATCTTCAAAGGTGCCAAAATTTCCTTCCGGGAAATGAATGCTATTACTGATAAATTGGCAGCAGCTTTGACCGGGCTTGGGGTTAAAAAAGGTGATCGGGTTGGGATTTTCATGCCAAACACACCCCAATTCGTGATGGTTTACTTTGGGATCCTAAAAGCCGGCGGGGTGGTCGTCGCGATCGATTCGCGTTATACCGCGCCGGAAATCGTCCATCAGGCTAATGACGCCGGGATCGAGACCATGTTCGTTATGAGCAACTTCTACAAGACCATGAAGACTGCCCAGCCCGATACCGCCATCAAGACACTGATCGTCACGAATATCAAAGAGACTCTGCCGCCGGTCCTTAAACGTTTATTCACGGTGGCAAAGGAGAAAAAAGACGGTTTCCGGGTGGAACTTCGAACCTGGCGATCTCTGGTTGAATGACCTGCTCGCCAAATATACACCCGAAGATCGCCCAAAACTGGACATCGGGCCGGAAGATATCGCCCTTTTCCAATACAGCGGTGGCACCACCGGGGTTTCCAAGGCGGCGATTGCCACTGCACCGCAACCTGGTGGCAAATACCATGCAGGTGGGTGGCTGGATGCCCAATTTATTGATCGGGGAAAGAGACTGTGCTGATGGCCATCCCGCTTTTCCATGTGTATGGGATGGTGGTGGGGATGCTGTTTGGGATCTCTATGGCCGCCCCGCTGGTGATGGTTCCCAACCCGCGGGATATGCCGGATCTGCTTGGAAATATCAGGAAGTTCCACCCCACTGTCTTCCCTGGCATCCCCATGTTGTATAACGCCATTGACAACCGTCCCGATGTCATCGCCGGAAAATATGACCTGAGTTCGATCAAGGCCTGCATTTCCGGCTCTGCTCCCTTGCTGCGTGAAACCAAGGAACGTTTTGAAGCTTCAGTGGCGGTAAGGTGTTCGAGGGCTATGGGTTGTCTGAAGCACCGACTGCCACTCACTGCAACCCGTCAGTGGGCATGAATAAGACCGGCTCGATCGGCATGCCCTTCCCGGATGTGGACGCAAAAATTATCAGCCTGGAAGATGGTGAGACGGAAATGAAGCTCGGGGAGATCGGCGAACTGGTCATTCAGGTCCGCAGGTGATGAAAGGCTATCACAACATGCCCATCGAAACCGCCATTGCCCTGCGAAAATTGAAGGACGGCAAGGTCTGGCTGTTCACCGGGGATATCGCCCGCATGGATGAGGATGGTTATTTCTATATCGTCGATCGCAAAAAAGAACTTATAAAACCCGGCGGCGAACAGGTTTGGCCGCGGGAAGTCGAAGAAGTCATCGCCGCTAACCCGAAAGTGTTGGAGGTTGGTGTGGCCGGAATTCCCGACTCCCTTACGAGGCGAAGTGGTGAAAGCCTGGATCGTGGTCAAGCCCGGTGAAACATCTGACCGAGGAAGAGGTCAAGGATTGGTCAAGAAAGAGCCTGGCATTTTATAAAGTCCCAAGGCAGGTCGAATTCCGCACTGAATTGCCCAAGACCACCGTTGGCAAGATCTTGCGCCGGGAATTGGTCAGGCAGCATTGCGAACAGGAAGCAAAGAAATAAACCGCAGGTAATGGAATTGCCCGTTAGATCTCTATAAATATAAATCTCCCGCTGGATACAAGCTCCAGCGGGAGATTTGTATTACCCATCCTTAATACTTAATGAAGCCACTATAAATTAATCCGGTGGCGGGAGGATGTCTTCAGGCATCCTTCCGCCACCTTTTCGATCTATTTGTGAGATGGGATCTTTAGCGTATCTTGAACATGGTCATTAATTTCATGGCCAGGTTCAAATCGCCGGCCAGTTTGAGCTTGCCCGCCATAAAGGCCTGCATGCCGTCCAGTTCCCCGGTAAAGATCTTGACATAATCAGCGGAATCGGCCGACAGGGTCATCTTGGGGGTGGGACGAGGTACCTTGTTCGACAGTGCATTTGTCATTTTTAATCGTAGCGAACCATTCGCCCGCTTCCGCTCCGCTGAATTTGAATTGGATCACCGCATCCAGCCCGGGGGCTTTTTCCGGAAGGAAGGCTTTCGGCATTTTGGACATGAGTTCAACGACAGTTAGTGCCATGTATTCTCCTATTGTATATTTTTTTATCGGAGCTGGGAGATTTTTCTCCCAGCTCCCCCCGGGTCTGCTTCCGGGGCGGGTGAATGGATTATTGGTTAATTTTGCAAGTTCTCGAAGATGGCAGCGGCGCCCATGCCGCCACCGATGCACATGGAGACCATGCCATACTTGGACTTGCGCCGCCTCATTTCATAGATCAACTGGGTGGTCAGTTTGGCCCCGGTGCAGCCCAGTGGATGACCGAGGGCGATCGCACCACCGTTGACGTTGACCTTTTCCATATCCAGACCCACTCTGGCGCGCAACCGCCACGGATTGCGCAGCAAAGGCTTCGTTCAATTCGATCAAGTCGATATCGTTAAGTGACAGCCCGGCCATCTTGAGCGCCTTCGGGATGGCAACCACCGGGCCAATGCCCATCATCTCGGGCGGAACACCGCCGACCGCAAAGTCGACGAAACGCACCAGGGGTTTCAGCCCCAATGCCTCCGCTTTTTCTGCGGACATGATGACCACCCCCGCGGCGCCATCGGAGACCTGCGAGGAGTTGCCAGCAGTTACCGTGCCGCCCTCTTTGAAGGCCGGCTTGAGTTTCGCCAGCGCTTCCAGGCTGGTATCCGCCCGCGGACCCTCATCCCGTTTGACCGTGAATTTCCTCGTTGAGCGGTTTTCCGTCCGCATCCAGTTCCTTCACTTCGACCTCGATGGGAACCAGTTCGGGGTCGAATTTGCCTGAATTGACCGCTGCGGCTGCCCGCTGGTGGGAGCGCAGGGCAAAGGCATCCTGTTCTTCGCGGCTGATCTCGTATTTCATTGCCACATTTTCTGCTGTTAAGCCCATGTTGGTGTAATAATGGGGCAGTTCAGCGGCAAAATAGGGATTTACCGAGAATTTATAGCCCATCATTGGCACCATGCTCATCGAATTCGACCCCGCCGGCAATCGCCACATCCATTTGCCCAGACTGGATGGCATATGCCGCGTGGGCGATGCTTTGGACGCCGGATGAGCAGTAGCGGTTGATCGTCTCGCCCGGGACCGAATCCGGCAGCCCGGCACGCAGCGCCACCATGCGCGCCATGTTCAAGCCCTGTTCTCCTTCCGGGAAGGCGCAGCCCAGGATGACATCGTCGATCTCTTTTGGATCCAACCCGGGAGTCCGGGCAAGCAGCGCCTTGACCACTGCCGTGGCCAGTTCGTCCGGGCGGACCGTCGCCAGCCCGCCGCGTTTCCCTTTCCCAACCGGTGTTCGTACTGCAGATACGATTACAGCTTCGCGTGTCATTTTTATCTCCTAATTCCGTAATGGCTTTCCATATCTGGAGCATGTTGAACAAGCGCGCCTGGGTCTTTTCCTCGCCGCACAAGGAAAGGAACGCCTCGCATTCCAGGTCGAGGATGTACTGCTCGCTGACCCAGGTGGGCCGGCTCAAGTCGCCGCCAGCCATGATGTTGGCAAGTTTTCCGGCAATCACTGCATCATATTCGGTGATGTATTTGCCTTCTTTATATGTCCAGGCGCCGATCCGCAACGCTGCCAGGGCATCCCGCCCGCCGGCATAGATCATTTCCGGCGCAGGCGGATGATAACCTGCAGGCAGCCATGTGCATGGCCTCGCGTTTGGCTTCCGTCAGCAAATGCTCCCGGTTGACCACGATCCTGTCTGCGGGACCGAGGATGCCCATCTGGCGGGCTTCTTCGGCGCTGGTCGCGACCTTGGCCTGCCCAATTTGCTCGAAGACCCGCTGGAGGGATGGGAAGATATCCACGCCCGGAAGGCGCATGGGCGGGTTGATGATGCGGCGCATCATTTCTTTCGTGCCGCCGCCGGATGGGATGACGCCCACTCCCAGTTCAACCAACCCAATATACGTCTCCCCGGCCGCCACAATCCGGCTGCCGTGCATGGTGATTTCACAGCCGCCGCCCAGGGTCAGCCCTGCCGGGGCAATCACCACCGGTTTGGGGAAGTAGCGCATGCGCATGTTCAGGTTCTGAAATCTTTTCACCACCTGGGTCAGCATATCCCATTGCTGGGACTTTGGCTCCCATCAGGATCAGGCCGATATTGGCGCCGGCGCTGAAGTTCTTCGCCTTCGTTACCGACCACCACGTCCATCGAATTCCTTTTCTGCCCGGTCAAGCGCCTCTTCCGCAATGGCGAAAATTTCATCATCCAGGGCATTCATCTTGGTGTGGAATTCGACCAGCGCAATCCCATCACCGATGTCGTAAAGGGATGCGCCGGAGTTCTGACTGATGACTTTCTTGTCTTTCTTTAACTCGCTCAGGATGATCAGCCCCGGTGTCTTTGGGAATGGAAACATATTTTTGCCTGGCTAACATCGTAGACGCCGACCTTGTTGCCGCCCTTGTACTTGTAAAATGTTTCACAGCCTGCTTTGAGCATTTTTGCCACCCAACCGGCAGGGGCAAACCCGCGGCTTTCATTTGTTTGGCGGTTTCCTGCACCCCCAGCATGTCCCAGATTTCAAATGGACCGGCTTCGTGCTGGAAGCCCCAGCGGACGGCATCGTCGACCGGCTTGGGGGTGTCGGCTACTTCGGGGATGATGACCGAGGCATACTGGAGTCCCTGGAAGGTCAGGTCCTTGATCAATTGTGCAGCCCGGTCGGATTCTACCAAGGATCACCTTCAACCGTTCACCCAGGCCATCAATATCCTTTGCCTTTCCGACCGAGTCGAAGCGCGGCTTGGATGGAGCGCGCATGGTCCAGCGTTTTCAAATTCAAGCGACCAGAATTCCTTTTTGCCGTCTGCGGTGCGGACTTCCTTGTAGAAACCCGACTTTGGTCTTGTTACCCAGCCAGCCGCGCTCGATCAGGGTATGGACGAGTTTGGTCGGTTTTTCCGCGACCAGGGAAGGCATGGCAAATTTGTCGTATGGGATGAGTTCCTTCAAGTTGGTGCCAACATGCTCCCAAACATCCACGCCGACCAGGTCGATCAGCCGGAAAGTGGCTGTCTTGGGGTGGCCCATCAAAGGCCCGGTAAGGGCATCCACTTCGTCCACGGTATACCCGTTTTCAAGGATGTAATTCAAAGCGAAGGCACCCGTCCCAAAGGCAACCCGGTTGCCGATGAAGTTGGGCGTGTCCTTGCACAGGACAATACCCTTGCCCCAGCCGGAATTCCCCGAACCATGCCATGAACCTGGTCACAGCCGGCAAGGTATCCCCGGTGGGGATGATCTCCAGCAGTTTTAAATACCGAGGCGGGTTGAAGAAGTGCGTTCCCAGGAAATGCTGCTTAAAACCTTTGGAGCGACCCTCGGCGATATCCTTGATCGGGATGCCGGAGGTGTTGGTGGTGACAATAGCTTCCGGTTTGCGGACCGCATCCACTCGTTTCATCAGGATCCTGTTTGATCTTCAGGTTTTCGACAATGGCTTCGATGATCCAATCGGCTTTGGCAATCGCCTCAAAATCATCTTCGAGGTTGCCCAGTTTGACGAACGTCCGCCAGGTCGGAAGCCATCAGGTTGGCCGGGCGGGACTTTGAGGCAGCGGTCCCAGCCTTCGTTTACAATCCGATTGCGGACAGTCTTGTCCTTCAGCGTCAGCTTGGCTGCCTCTTCCTCGGGTTTGAGTTTGTCTGGGACAATGTCCAGCAGCGTTACAGGCACGCCGATGTTGGCAAGTTGCGCCGCCAGCGCAGCGCCCATTGTCCCCGCCCCCACCACCACCGCGGAATGAATTTTGTAAGTCATTTTTCCTCCTCGCATTCTTCATCCCTACCCTTTCATGATGGAAGAGAAGGGTTGAAGGAAAATTCTATCTCAATTCGCTCGAGTGGTAGCCCAGGATCTGGCGCGCCACCACCAGCCGGTTGATCTGGCCGGTGCCCTCATAGATGTCGCTGATCTTGGCATCCCGGAACCATTTCTCCAGCAGGAACTCCCGGCTGTAACCGAGCGGACCCATGATCTCCACGGCTTTCTGAGTGATCTTGTTGACCACGTCCCCTGCGCGCACCTTGGACATGGAGGATTCCAGCGAGTTCGGTTTGCCGTTATCCATCATCCAGACCGCCTTGAGCACCAGCCACCAGGCGGAGCGCAAGCTGGATCTCCATTTCGATCACATCTTTTTCCACCGAGGTCAACTTCTGGCGTGGGTAATCCATAACGGATGGTGACTCCCCGCTCGGCCAGCATCTCTTTTAGCATTTCCAGCGTGGCGCGTGCAACACCGATGGCCTGGGCGGCAACGATGGGACGGGTGGCATCGAATGTTGCCATGGCTCCCTTGAAACCGGTGGTGGCCTTTTCGGTGGTGACCACCTCGGGGCTGCCCAGGATATTCTCGAACGGAACCCGGCAGTCCTGCAGAACGATGGAAACGGTATCGCTGGCGCGGATGCCGAGCTTATGCTCCATCTTCGTCAACCTGGCAGCCGGGCGTTCCGGCCTCGACCACAAACGGGCGCATCCCGGCACGTCCGGCTGACGAGTCGATTGTCGCCCAGACGACGATAAAGCCTTCCGAGTCGAGCATGGCCTTATGCCCGGCAGTGACAAAGATCTTCTCGCCGTTCAGTACCCATTCATTTTTCGCCTTGTCCAGCACTGCCGATGTGCGGATGGCGGAGGTGTCCGAGCCGCATTGCGGTTCGGTCATGCACATGGCATCGAAAACCGGCTTCTCGCCGCGGAAGCGCTTGAGGAAGCGTTCCTTCTGTTCCGGGGAACCGGTGGCAGTGACAGCCGCCGAACCCAGCATGCCCCCGGGGGTATCCAGGTAAATCCCGGCGTCACCCCAGGAAAGCATCTCCACCATCACAGCCAGTCGTTGGAATCCAAAACGCGGGCCTTCCTTCCTGCCTTCGCCTGCAGCCATCGATGTGCCCCCCATCGCTTTCGTGGCAGTGTGCATAAAATTGATGTAATCCCAGGGGATCTCGTGCTCGTGCTCGTCGAAATAACGGGAGACTGGGCGCATCATGTTGACCGCCACCGTCTCGACGACCAGCCGGGTGCCGGCTATTTTTTCGGGTATCTCAAAATCAATCATCGTAATCCTCCTTTGGCGCTATACCATCGCCAGGCCGTGAAAGTGGCGAACCCGCGTCCGTTGCGCATCCACAGCTCTACCGGGTGCTCGCGGATGTACCCGTGGCCTCCCAGGATCTGAACGGCGCGGTCGGTGACCATCATCGCCATGTCGATCGCCCCGGTTACTGCCAGGTAGGCTTTCTGGCTGGCATCTTCCTTCTTACTGTCGATGGCCCAGCCAGCCTCCCAGACCAGCAGGCGGATCGCTTCGATCTCGGTCGCCATCTCAGCCAGCATGAAAGCCACGGCTTGTTTCTGAGCCACTTTCACCCCGAAGACGTCACGGTCCTTGGCGTAATCACGTGAATAGGCGAAGGCCGCCCTGGCAACCCCCACTGCCATGGCTGCCACCGCCACCCGGCTGGCAGCCAGCACCGGGGAGAAATCACCGGGCAGCAGGGCGGCTGCCGGAACTCTCACTCCTTCCAGGGTTACCTTGAAGAACGGGATGGAATTCAACCCCATATATTTCTCCCGCTCCGCCGCAACCTTCAATCCGGCAGCGCCTTTCGGGACGATGAATGCCCTGGTCGCTTCTCCAACCTGGCGTAAACGATCATCGCTTCGGCTTTGTCGGCGAATGGGACGAAGGTCTTTTCCCCGCTGAGAATGTATTCACCGCCCTCGGCTTTGGCGGTCGTCTTCATATCATTGGGGTCGAAGTCAAAGGTGGGTTCGATCAGTGCCGCGGTATAGGCTTTCCAATCCGCCTCGATGACCGGGGGCAGGTATTGTTTCTTCTGTTCCTCGCTGCCTGCCAGCAGGATGGGCAGGGCGAACAACCCGGGTGTGCCCACCGCCAGCGCTCCGCCCAGGTCGCCGAAAGCCAGTTCCTCGGCAGCCAGACGCACCTGTCACTGCGGAACGCTCCCCAAACCCGCCGTAGGTCTCGGGGATGGATGCCTGCAGGACGCCGAGCTCCCAACCTTTGCTGATCAGCTTGGGTGGGAGTTCCTTGTTCTCCTCGGCATCGTGCGCTGCTGTCCGCAGGTCGCTGGATGCGTAGCGGCTGACGGCATCGATCAGCATTTTTTGTTCTTCAGTTGGTTCGAAAGAATACATGGCTCCTCCTTTTGGTGTAGGGTTGCATTATGACTGAAACAAATATCGATTTGGTACTGCTCCCGCGTGCCGATATTCTCTCATTGCGCTCCGCAACGGTCCCGGCACGCAGGGGACATTTTGCCTTTACATGGCTTTCTTTTTCACCGGGTCGGTAATACGCCGGTAACGCGTGACCACCGGACCATCATTGTTCTCGAAATCGTCCAGGTTGACAATCCGCAACATGACCGCGCTGGTGCAGGTATTCCACGTGGGCGCCGGCCTCCTCGATCGCCAGCAGGATGTTATAACCGTCCACGCCTCCAAAGAGTCTCTGCGAGACGTCGGCAATGGTATGCGGTTCGGACAGGAATTCAAGGTGACGTTCAAGCGGGCGGCATGACTTTGCCGGATCTCTTCCAAACGCCCGGGCAGGTTCAGGATCGGGTCGTCGTGACCCGCCAGGGTCAGTTCTGGAACTCCCTGCCCATTTTTCGAGCAGTGCCAGCGAATCAAGGTAATGACCCAGCCCGGTGGAGTAAGTCAGCCGCTCGGGACTCTGGTGGGGAGTGATCCTGCCCAGCACATGGTCGCCGCTGAAGAGGAAGTTGTGCAGACGGATGACAACGTGCCCGGCGCAGTGCCCGGGTACGTGCAGCATCTCAAAAGCGCCGAGCCGCATCCCCCTGGCTTCAAAGGTGAAATCCACCGGCACCGAATGGAAGAGCATCTTATTGACACGGTACATGTTGAGGATGCCTTCGCGTTCTTCTTCGGGGACGCCGGCCTCCACCAGGTAGGCTTTGAGGTGGTTCTCAGCGACGGCAACCCGTTCCTCGTAATTGGTCAGGTTGCCCATGTCGAGTTCGTGGATGCCTACAAGGGCATGCGCTCGTTCACTGCAGGAAGACCAGCCCGCCAAAATGATCGATGTGACCATGGGTGATCAGGATGTGGGTCAGGTCTTCGATGCGCACCTTCCGCCCGGCATCTGCCCCGGCCTGCACGATCCCGGCTTCCAGGTGGGCATTGGAATCGCCAAACCCGGATCCGGTATCGACCAGTACGATGCTATCTTCCACAAGGACCAGGTAGGCGTATGACCAGAGGTCAGGGAAGACCTTCATGGGGATGCGGTATACGCGCGCCCCGCCGGAGGTCTCGAATGACCGGAAGGTGGGAGGAGTTTTGGCAGGGATGGCAGCCATCATGATTGTCCATGCAGCCCATCGAGAAACAGGGCTGCAAAATTATCCGAGATCTGCCCGCTGGAATAACGACCATCGGGGCGGTACCAGGTGATCGTCCAGTTCATCACCCCCAGCAGGGCACGCGCCGTCATTGCCGGGTCAGGCGACATGGAACTACCCCGCTCTCCACGCCCTCCTGAATCAGGTCGCGCCACAACCTTTCAAAGCGGTCGCGGCGCGGGATGTGGCGGTCATGGTACTCCGGGTCGAGCGAGCGGTGTTCGAGCAACAGGACGGATGCCAGGGCGGCGTGCTCTTCCAGGCATCCCAAGGTAGACACGCATCGCCTGGCGCAACTTCTCATCTGCGGGTAGCGGTCGTGGAGAGCACCGCCGAAACCCGTTCGATCAGCAGGTCCAGGGCCTGGTCAAGCAGGGCAAGCAGGATGTCCTGTTTACTCGAAAAATGGTGGTAGAGGCTGGCTTTTTGCAGGTTGACCGCGTCGGCAATATCCTGCATGGAGGCAGCATGATAGCCTTTTTGTCGGATGATCTGAGCGGAGGCTTCCAGGATCATTTCGCGATTCATTTGTCTACCGACCGGTCGGTAAAATAAGAATACCAGAATTGGAATTCAGAGTCAATAGGCTGCACCGATTTTCAGGATATTCTTATTATCCAGCTCCATTTAAACCCTGCTCAACCATTAATCTCCAGGGAATGGGTGCGGAATGACGAACCCCCTTCCATTTTCGGAAGGGGGTTGTGAAGACCAGGTTATTTGCCCATTTTCTTTTTGAAGGCGGCGGTAAGGGCGGGGACGATCTGGAACAGGTCGCCGACCACGCCGTAGCGGGCCAGCTTGAAGATGGGCGCTTCGGGGTCCTTGTTGATGGCAACGATCAGTTTGCTGGTGCGCATGCCCGGCCAGGTGCTGGATGGCGCCGGAAATGCCCAGGGCAATATAGACATCCGGGGAGACGACCTTGCCGGTCTGCCCAACCTGGTGGGCGTAGGGGATGTAACCGCCGTCCACGGCTGCACGCGAGGCGCCCACGGCCGCCCCCAGGGCGGCAGCCAAGTTCATTGACCAGGGCGAAGCCCTGCTGGGCGCGCCAGATCTCGGCAGCTTTTTCGTCCAGACCGGCGGGCGGGGTGAGGGCAGGGTTGTTCGAAACGCCGCGCCCGCCTGAGACGATCACGTTCGCATCCGCCAGGCTGACGCCGGATTCGCTGGTGGTATACCCTTCCACCTTGGTGGGAAAATCCCCGGCAACAGCCGGGACCTTGGTGAGAGTGCCGGATTTCCCGGACTGCTGGGGCGGCTTGGGGAAGGCACGCCCGCGCAGGGTGATGATCTGCGGTTTGGCCGAGCAGGTTTCCTTGGTAAGCAGCTTCCCGGCGTAGATGGGTCGGGTGACGGTGATCTTGTCACCTGCCGCTTCGAGGGCGGTCACGTCGACCATCACCCCGGTCTTCAGGTCGATGGCGGCCATGCCGGCCAGCTCGCGGCCGCGGGTGGTGGTGGGGAACAGGAGCAGGTCGGGAGTCCGCTCTGCGGCAAGCTTGCTCAAAGTGGCTGCAAAAGCCTCGGCGCGGTAATCTGCCAGGGCGGGGTCGTCCGCCAGGAGAACCTCATCCGCACCGAACTCGAAAGCGGTTTTGGCCAGCGCTTCGACGCCCGAGCCAAAGATCAGGGCGGTGACATTGCCCAAGGTTTTGCCGACACCGACGGCTTCCCAGGAGGCGGGCAGGGCATTGCCCTTGAAATGATCGATAAATACAAAGGTGTTCATAGGACCTTCTCCGCCATGATCTTGGTGGCAAGCGTTTCAGCGATCTCTTCCGGGCTGCCCCCGGTGATGAACTCGCAGGTGACCTCCTTGACGGGCGGCATTCAGGATCTCGGTCCAGGCGATGACCGATTGCGGTGCAGGGATGCCCAGGGCGGACAGCGACCAGGTGGGGACTTCGGCGCGGGCTGCCTTGCGGATGCCCATGAAGGACGGGTAGCGCGGCTCGCCAAAATCCTTGGTGAGGCTGAAGAGCACGGGCAGTTTGGCTGTGACGACCTGGCGGCCTTCCTCGATGCCGCGTTCGACGCGCACACTGCCTGCCTCGACCTTGATGACCGAGGCCAGGGTGAGAGCAGGCCAGCCCAGCAGGCGGGCGGTCTGGACCGGGACGAGCCCGGCATCGGCGTCGATGGCCTGGCGACCGAAGAAGGCCATATCGACCGCGCCAATTTTTTTAATGGCAGCCGACAGGACCTGGGCGGTAGCCTGGGTATCCAGGTATCCCAGGGCGGGGTCGGAGATCAGGATGGCATCGTCGGCGCCCATGGCAAGGGCGCGCTTGAGGGCTTCCTTGGTGCTTTCGTCGCCGATGGAGATGGCGGTGAGGGTGCCGCCCAGCGCTTCCTTCTGCTGGAGCGCGGCTTCCACGGCATACTCGTCCCACGGGTTCATGATCAGGGGGGCATCTCCCCAGGACACTTTGCCCCCCTCGACGGACATCTTGGCGGTCGAGTCGGGCACTTGTTTGACACAGACGACAATTTTCATGCAGCTTCCTCCTGTAAGTTTTTTTCAATGCAAGTACTTGTGAAAATCCTAATAATCGCAGGTATTATACAACACTCCCCAAACGCCTTGACAGGTCGCGCATGTGCATCAACTGGTGACCATAAATGGATAGGACCAGGGTCTCGACGTTAACCTGCCCCAGGGCAGGATGGTACCCGACCCTGTCCAGTTGGGCCGCATCCAGCGTCCTGACCCAGTCAATGGTCCGCTCACGCGCCTGGTCGAGCATGGCTCGCAATTCGGGCAGCGACAATCCTTCGCAGCCGGATTTGTTCGGCGGCATTAAAACGATCGTAATCGAAATCCGCAGGGGCGCCCGGACCTCCGGCAGCCACGTCCTGCGCCAGGGCGAGCAGCTGGACTTCCGTCGAAACGAAATGGACCAGGAGCTGGCGAACCTGCCAGGTGGGATCCGGATAAAGCGTCTGCTGCCATTGTTCAGGCGTTAGTGCATCGAATATTTCAAGGGTCTTTTGGCGGCCTTTTTCCAACCTGGCTGCCAATGCGTCTGCGCGAGGATCTGTCATCTGCGTTAGTCTAATTGGTGAGACTCCAGGAACAACTTCAATGCGGCGGCATTATTAATTTCCAGTTCCCTCGAACTGAACAGCAGGGTGACATCCCCGCGGGCGGCTGCTCCCGTGAGAACCAGGCAGGTCTCGGGTTTCCCCTCCAATTCGGAAAAGTAGCGGCGGCGAAACTCATCCCACTTGTCGGGGTCGTGTCCATACCAACGGCGCAGCTCGTTGCTGGGAGCCGCCTCCTTCAGCCAGGCAGTGAGGGCCAGCTTCTCTTTTTTTATGCCGCGCGGCCAAAGGCGATCCACCAGGTAGCGCTCCCCATCACCAGGTTCCACAGGTTCATAGACTCGCTTGATCCGGATCATAGTTTCCACCTTTTATTTCTCATGAGAACCGGGCAATCCACCCATTAATTACTGTCTGCCGTCATTATAGCGCATCCATCGACAAATAATTTGGGTGTTGAATTCGCAGGTTTAGGTGCATAATTGCGTGCAGATTTACCAATAAATGAGGAACGAATACCTTGCCGGGGAAAAACCATCGACCGAGGTAACCCTCCCCGTGCAGGGGCAGGCAGCAAAAGATAATCAAATCTTATCAGGGTAAACATGCGAGGAACCTTGAATTAGCGTCATTTTTGCAAACATGGTGGTCAAACGAATGCTTTCCCATCCGAGATTTACAAAGAGAAATGAACGGCAAAACAAAGAATCCTCCAGGAGCCAACCCCAATCTTCAGGAGCAGGCGACACCCTTTAATGATCCAGCGAGACGCTATACATGTTAAGGTCCCGGAAATATGCACTGAAGAGCAGCGCCGCGCATCCGTTGGCGGAAATTTAATGATTTTACTCACTCGTTGTCGGCAATCAATGATTAAAAGTCTTTTTAATGAAAAATCTTCAATCAATTATCCGCTGGTACAGATGAGCTGGATGGAAATATCCATTCGTCGAACATCTTGCCCTTTCCGTTCGTGACGCAGGTGCAATTTAATATTAGTACATATGTTCTGGTTTGTCAAACCATACACACCCGCTTGAAAGCTTCTTTGAGAGATTGAACAGGGGTTTACTCTGGAAACTACCGCACTATGCTTCCACCTTGTCCTTCAGATACTCCCATAACTCCGGCTCTTTGGCGATGAGTTCCGGGTCGGAATGGGCACCCAGGGCATGAAAGAAACGGCTGTAAAAATTGCGGGCTGCGGCTGCCAGGGCAACGTCAGTGATCTGCTGCTCGTTCAACCCGTCCCGGCGCAGAATATCGATATCCGCCGGGGTGATGGAGCCCGAGTCGCGGCTGATCTTGTCGGCAAAGTCCATCATATGGACCTCCTCCGGTGTAAGACCGGCGTTGTGGTGGTCTTCCAGGATGGCGATGATCTGCTGCGGGGTAAACCCATTTTTATGGAGCACCGCTCCGTGAGACATCATGCAGTACTCGCAGCCCATCGCCCTGGCTGCAGCCAGCGTGACCAGTTCGTAGGTGCGCAGGCGCAGGTGCGAGCGGATCGATTTGAGGAAATCCACCCAGGGAGTCATCATCTCGGGGCGATAGCTCCAGGAGCGGGTGACGTTGGTGACGTAGCCGTCCTTTTCGAGATCCAGGTTATAGAGGCTCGCGCAGGGTCCCCTCCACTTTTTCATCAGCAAGCGGTTGCATATTCCACATAGACATCCTCCCGAAACCTGTCGGTTTGGAAAAACTGATAAATCGAGTCAGCCAATATTCATTTGTAATCAGTTAAAATTGAATCGATACGCCCGGGTCACTCGAGCAGTTGAAAAGCCTCGATCACCCGGCTCTCGATAATTTCCCGCAGGTTGTCGAAATCGGTCTTCATCTCCCGCCTGATCCTGGGAGCGACGAGCGGTTCCGCCAAATTCATCAGGCCGCCCAATTCAAGTTCGAACACCATATTAACCCGGGTGCCGCCGGGGATCTCTTCGAAGAGGAAGGTTTGCTTGAACGGCGAACTGCCCGAGTAGCTTTTTATGGCGAGCTTTTTATTCAGCTCGAAAGCCGTGTACTCGATGCCCGATTCCATCTTGCGCCCCATGGCTTTGCGCATCGAGGTAAAGCGCGTGCCGACACCGATCGGCCCTTCGGTGATGCGCCCCACCCCCAGGAGCCCGGCCTGCCATTGGGGGCTATTCTGGAAGTCGCTGAGGTAGTCGAACACTTCCTGGACAGGCCGGTGGAAAATAATGCTCATTTCGTTTTTAATCATGGTGACCTCCTTGTGAATGTTTATGCAATCTTTTTGTAAGTAATAACTACCCGACCATACGGTCGGTTTACAGGATAATATACTATTTAGATGCTATTTGTATGATTAATGATACCTCGTTGTCGAAAACAAGGGAAGACTCGAGCAATTAGTATTTATTTATACAATTGGTTTCCGGGCGGGCAAACGGCCGACCGGCGGCAGGAACGTAAAAAAAACCTCCCACCACCCCCCGGTTTGGGTTTCGATTATTTATATTGTTCGATGAATGCTTCCACGACCAGCTTGGCTTCCCGCAGACCGACCCGGGGTTGGAGGTCGCGCAGCACATGGATCGCATCGATCACCTTGCCGGTGCGGACCAGGGACCAGAATTTTTCATTCGAGGGCAGGTCCTTCAATAATTCGATGTTTACGTTCGTTTTCACGCTTAGGTTGTGCAGGAATTCCTGTTCGTCCATGGTCGCCTCCTGGATTGATCGGAAGTAAATTATTGGATTTAACATACTGCACGAACTATTGAGGTTACGTATCAATTGATGGATGAACCTGGTTTCGCTGCGCGCGCACAAATGGGTGTATGTTTTAGTACACCGGGATATAGAGGTCACGTATCGATCGACGGGTGAACTGCGGTTTCAATGTAGCGCTGACATATGGGTGTATGTTTTTAATGATCCTCGACTCTGATTTCTGGGCAAAATAAAGATCCCAGCGCAACTGTAAATTCATCCAGAAATCCGGAGAATTGCCAAAGTATTTCGGCAAACGCAGAGCGCTGCTCGGGGTGATGCCCCGGCGTCCATTGACAAGGTCATTTACCCGCTGATAGGGCACATGGATGCCCTGGGCGAGAACCCGCTGGGTGATGCCCATTGGAATAAGAAACTCCTCCAGGAGCATTTCACCCGGATGAGTGGGGGTGCGATTGGTAGGAACACGGATCATTTTATTCTCTTTCCCAGCCATTCCACCTTCACCAGATCCTCCACAGTTGCATATTCCGGATCACCTGTCAAAACGATAGCATTTTCGCGGACCGCAGAGGCAACCGCGAAGGCATCGGCGTACGAAAGCGCGTGCAGTGCCTTGATATGGGCTGCATCCAGAATGAGGTCACGGCTGACTTCCAGCAATTCCAGCGGCAGGCTTTCCACCAATGCCTGGACAGCCTGTGCCGCCGCCATCCCCCGCCCGCGTTCGGTGATGTAGAGCACCTCCCCAAGGTTGATCAGGGACATCAACAGGCGAACCTTCCGTCCTTTTGCAAGAGCCAGGACTTCCTGCACACGCGCCCCGCCCGGCTCATCGTTCAAATACGCCAGCAGAGCATACCCATCCAAAAGATAGGCCGGCTTATTTGCCACGTGCGACTTCCCGGCGATGTTCTTCAACAACCATGCCGGTGAGAGAAGTATCTCCCTTAATCAGTCCGGCTCCAGCTTTTACTAGGATCCTTGAACATCGGCACGATCGACAGCACACCGCCGTAGTCGACCACCTGCAGATGAGTCCCGGGCTTCAAGCCGTATTTTTCCCGCATGGACGCCGGGATCACGACCCAACCTTTTTGTGAAAGTTTAACGTTCATGCTTACCTCTTTTGTTATACATTTTATAACAAAAGTATAACATGAAGTCAAAAAATAATCAAATGTAAGGGAAACTTTAGGGACGGGAAATTAACAATCAGAACAATAGATGAGGAATAAAAAAAAATCCGCCTCCGCGGACGGCGGCGGGAGCATTTCATTGGGATACCGCTTCGCTGACCCGGTCGAGCGCCTCGACCTCGGCGGGGTCCAGGCGCCAGCCCATCGCCCCGGCGTTGTCGGCAGCCTGGCGTGGGATTCTTTGCGCCCGGGATGGGCACCGCGCCCTTGCACACGACCCAATTCAGTGCCACCTGCGAGGGGGATTTTGCCGTGCTTCTCCCCAAGCTGGCGCAGCAGGTCGACCAGCGGCGTGACCCGCAGAAGCTCCCCTTTGGTGATGAGCCGACCGTGCAGCACGGCAGGCAGGTCTTCAGGCTTGTATTTCCCGGTCAGCAGACCGTAACCCAGCGGGCGGTAGGCGACCATGGTCACGCCCAGGTCCCGGCAGCCCGCCAGCAGACCATTTCGCTCGGGGTTGCGGTGCAGCAGGCTGTACTCCACCTGGTTGCTCGCCAGCGGGAGGCCGCGCTTTGCCAGGACGGCATGGGCTCTTTTCATCTGGGAAAGATTGCAGTTGGAGATGCCCACGGCGCGGGTGAGACCCGCCGCCTGCACGTCCGCCAGGGCTTCGACCCAGGTTGCGAGCGGCACCGGCGGGACCGGGAAGTGCAGGATGTACAGGTCCACCTGGGGGACATTCAGCCGCTTGAGGCTGGAGCGCAGTGCGGCGGTGAGACTGGATCTGGAGAGACGCCAAGGGTAGGGGAAGAACTTGGTGGCGAGCACCACTTCCGGGCGGGACTTTTGCATGACTCAGCCCAAGCGTGCGCTCGGAACCGCCGAAAGTATAGACCTCGGCGGTGTCGATGAAGTTGATCCCCGCTTCAACAGCGGCTGAGAAAGTTGGTCCTTTTTCGGGATCTGCACGGTTTCTGAAGCCCCAGGCATTCGTGCCCATGCCGATCGGGCTGATGCGAATGTCGGTGGATCCTAGAGAGATGCGTTCGGGAGACTGGGGATTCATTTTTTAAATCACCCTTTGAAAGGTTTTTTCGTTCTATTTCCCTGCCGCCCTGCCCACATTAAACTTCGCCAGCTCAACAGCCATTTTCGCCAGGCGCGCGTCCACCCTGGCAAAGACGCCGTCGGGAGCAAAGCTGCCGTCGTCCTTCCTGCCGGCGGGCACCCCGGTCAGCACCTCGATGCCCTCCTCGATGCTGCCCACCGACCAGATGTGGAACTTGCCTTCCTTCACCGCCTCCACGATCTCCTGCTTCAGCATCAGGTTGGAGGCGTTGCTGGCGGGGATCATCACGCCCTGCCCGCCGTTCAAGCCGCCCGCCTTGCATACGGCGAAATAGCCTTCGATCTTCTCGTTCACCCCGCCGATGGCCTGCACTTCGCCCTTCTGGTTGACCGAACCGGTGACGGCAATGCCCTGCTTGATGGGTACTTCCGCCAGGGCGGACAGGATGGCGTACAACTCGGTGCTCGAAGCGCTGTCCCCGTCCACGCCGCCGTAGTTCTGCTCGAAGACCAGGCGGGCGTTCAGGCTGAGGGGTTTGTCCCGGGCGAACTGCTGGGACAGGTACCCGGACAGGATCAGCACGCCCTTGGTGTGGGTCGGTCCGCTCATCTCGGCTTCGCGCTCCACGTTGACCACGCCGCTCTCCCCCAGCCCGATGCTGGCGGTGATGCGGCTGGGCTGCCCGAAGGAAATATCGCCCAGCTGCAAAACCGACAAGCCGTTCACCTGTCCCACCGTCGAGCCGGAGAGGTCGATCTTGATCACATTTTTGGTAATCATCTCCTGGATGCGTTCCTGCAGCAGGCTGGAGCGGTAGAAGCGTTCATCGATGGCGAGTTCGATGTGGGCCGCCGAGATCAGGCTGGCTTTCTCCTGGGAGGCGTAGTAGTTTGCTTCACGGATCACGTCGGCGATCTCGCCGAAGCGCGTGGAAAGTTTGCCCTGGTCTTCCGCCAGGCGTGAGCCGTGCTCCACCACGCGCGCCAGCCCGGATGGGTCCAGCGGGGTCAGGTTCTGCGACCGGCACAGGTTGTTCACGAAAGTCCCGTATTCCTGGACGTGCTCATCGCTGCGCTCCATCTGCGTATCGAAATCGGCCTTGACCTTGAACAGTTCGGTGAAATGCTCGTCGTAAGCCAGCAACAGCTGGTAGATATCGCCGCGCCCGACCAGGATCACCTTGACATCCAGTGGTATCGGCTGAGGGCGCAGGCTCTTGGCGGAAAACACTGGCTGCTCGTAGGGCTCCTCGATGGCGATCTCGTCGTTGCGCAGGCTGCGTTTCAGGCTCTCCCAGGTGAAGGGGCTGCGGATGACGTCCTCGGCGGGCAGCACCAGGTAACCGCCGTTGGCGCGCTGCATCGACCCGCCGCGGATCAGGGTGAAATTGGTGATCAGGGCGCCCAGCATGGCTTCCTGCTCAATGCGCCCGAACAGGTTGCTGTAGGTGGGGTTCATCTCGGCGATGACCGGCGCGCCTTTCAACTTGCTGTTATCCACCACCACGTTGATGCGGTACTTGTCGGTGGGGTTGCGCTTCGGACCTGGGGTGGGCGCTTCTTTCTCATCGTCGTCCGATTTAAACTGGGGGATGTTCTCCAGGATGTTCTGTTCCACCGCCCGCAGGTGGGCAAGCACATCGGGCAGGTCCTTGTATTTCTCCAGCAGAGCCGCCACCAGGTGATCGAGCACAAAGTGGACCACCTGCTGGTCCAGTTTCTCATGCGCTTCACGGGCGCTGTTGTCGAGGGTGCGTGTCTGGCGCATGACGGCCTCGATCGATTCCTGGACTTTGGCTTCGGTCGCCTTCAGCTTGTCCCGCTCCTTTTCCCCCAGGGCGAGGAAATCCTTCTCACTGAGCGGCTTGTCGTTCTTGAGCGGGATGGGGATGATCCCCATGGGGGTGGCCTGCAGCCCAAACCCGCTTTCGCGTGCAAACTCGGTCATTTTTTCGATGATCTGTTCCTTCTGATCCTGGAAGGATTTCAGCGTCGATTCCTGCTGGGCGGCATACTGCTCCCCCTCGAAGGCATCCCGGATATCGTGCGTGGCGGATTTAATGAAGGCATCCATATCCTTCTGGAATTCATGGGCGCTCCCGGCCGGCAGGCGGATGGCGCGCGGGCGGTAGGGATCCTCGAAATTGTTAACATAGCACCAGTCCCCGGGAGCGGGCTTGGTGGCGGCGATCTCTTCGAGGAAGCGCTGGATGGCAGTGAAACGTCCCGTGCCGGGCAGGCCGGCGACAAAAATATTGAAGCCCTTCTCGCGGATATCCAGCCCGAAGCGCAGGGCGCGCACCGCCCGCTCCTGGCCGATGATTTTGCCGTTCGAGGCATTTTTCGGTCCGCTTTTGTTGCTCATGACCTTCGGATCGCACACAAGTCGCAGTTCATTCGCGGATAGTTTGCGTATCATGCCCGTCTCCTTTTCCAATTGCTCCGGAAATTGAATTGTCCCACAAAAATTAAGTATAGCATGGCAGAAAAAAACTGCACATGCAGCGCTGGACACCCGAGGGGTCAAAAAATGGTATAATTAGATAATCTAATTATTAGAAAGGCTAATCAAATGGACAGCTTCCTCCGACAGCGTGGCGCGCGAAATCCTGGACATCGTCCCGGTCATCATGCGGGTGATCCGGGCGGAAATGCGCAACCATCGCTCGGCCGACCTGGCAATCCCCCAGTTCAGGTCGTTACTATTCATTGAACGGAATCCCGGGTTCCTCCCTGCTGACCCTGGCAAACCACCTTGGGCTGACCCCGCCGACCGTGTCCAAGATGGTGGACGGGCTGGTGCTTAACCGCCTGGTGAAACGGGCGGAATTCCTCGCGAGACCGCCGGATGGTTACGCTAACCCTGACCGCGCAGGGACAGGCACGATCCTTGAAAAAGCCCGCAATGGGACCCAGGCCCGCTTAACGAAGTGTTCTCCCAGCTCACCCCCGAGGAAGGTGAAACGGTTTCGCAGGCAATGAAATTGCTGCACAGTCTTGTTCATGCCCGGCCTCGAACCGTCTGAGAGGAAAATTATATGGAAGGGATGCGATCATGATCGCGCGGAGGCGGTGGCTCGGCAACCGATTAAGGATCGGCGATCAACGCGGCAGACGAAAAACCGAAGGTGACCTGGGCGTTTATTAAAGCGCGTCCTGGGATATTCCAGCCCATATATTTGGCCGATCTTCTGGATGCTGGTGATGACCCTGGTCACGGCCGGATCTTTCCCTGCTCACCCCACTGATCCTGCGCAACCTGATCGATACCACCCTGCCCCAACAACGATCTGCCACGGCTGGTACTTCTGGCGATCGCCCTGCTGACCATCCCGCTCCTGACCGGCGGCTTGAATGTGTTTCTGCGGCAGCTCAATGCCCGCGTTGGTGAAGGGGTCGTGTATGACCTGCGGGCGGCGATGTTCGCCCACCTGCAGCGCATGTCGCTGAGTTTTTATACCCACACCAAGGTGGGCGAATTGATCAGCCGCTTCAACAATGATGTGATCGGTGCTCAGAGCGCCATCAGCAATACCTTCGTCAATATCGTCACCAGCCTGATCCAGGCCTGGCGGTCCTGGCGGTCATGTTCACCCTGGAATGGCGGCTGACCCTGCTCAGCATCGTGATCCTGCCCTTCTTCCTGGTGGCGGCGCGCAAACTGGGAAACCGGCTGCGGGATGTGGCCCGCCAGCAGCTCGACCTGAACGCAGACATGAATGCCGTCCTGAACGAACTGCTCAATATCAGCGGCGCGCTGCTGGTCAAACTTTTCGGGCGGACCGCCCAGGAAGATGAGCGCTTCAATGCACGCGCCGAAGAAGTGCGCGACAGCAATATCAAGCGGGCGGTGACGGGTACGCTTTTCTTTGTCAGCCTGGGACTGGTGGGTTCGGTCGGTGTGGCTCTCATCTACGGCGCCGGCGGCTACCTGGTGATCAAGAGCAGCATGACCATCGGCACCATCGTGGCGCTGGGAGCCTACCTGGGAAGCCTGTACAACTCCCTGTCGAATTTAACCAATGCCCCCGTGGATTTCGCAACCTCCATGGTGAGCTTCGAGCGTGTTTTCGAAATGCTCGACCTGCCGCTGGAAATCAAGGAAAACGCTGAAGCATTGGTGCTGCCGCCCGTGCAGGGCAAGCTCGAATTCGAGGACGTCAGCTTCCGCTACGCAGGCGACGAGAAAGATCGTGTTGAAAGACGTGCGCCGCTTCGGGCAGATGCATGACCGATAAAGCCGTGCTCTCCGGCGACCGTCCAGAAAAGCCAGCCAACGGCGAAGCTGCCGTCGATGAGCGGGCTACTGGCAGTCCATACCCAGGCACGCGACGAAGTGCTCGAGCACATTTCCTTCCGGGCTGAACCCGGGCAGCTCGTGGCGCTGGTCGGGACCGAGCGGAGCGGGCAAAACCACGCTGACCTATCTCATCCCGCGTCTGTATGACCCGACCGGCGGGCGCATCCTGCTCGACGGTCACGACCTGCGGGATGTGACCCTGGATTCCCTGGCCTCCCAGATCGGGATGGTCACCCAGGAGACCTATCTTTTCCACGATACTGATCCTGATGAACCTTTTATACGGGCGGAAGGCTGCCACGCAGGCGGAAGTGGAAGCCGCGGCCCGGGCCGCCAACATCCACGATTTCATTATGGAGCTGCCAGCCTGCTATGACACCATCGTCGGCGAACGCGGCTACCGGTTGAGCGGCGGCGAAAAACAGCGCCTGGCGCTGGCACGCGTCATCTTGAAGGACCCGCGTATCCTGGTGCTGGACGAAGCCACCAGTTCGCTCGACAGTGAATCCGAAGCGCTGATCCAGGAAGCCCTCAAGCGGGTCATGGCCGGGCGGACGAGCATCGTCATCGCCCACCGCCTGAGCACCATCCTGGCAGCCGATTTGATCCTGGTGATGGACCGCGGGCAGATCGTCGAACGCGGCACCCACGGCGGACTCCTGGAAAAGAGCGGCCTGTATGCCCGCCTGTACGAGACCCAGTTCCACAGCAAAGTGGAAGAAACGGACCCAGATAGCGCTCCAGCAAATTTAATCAATTTTCAGAGTGAAATAACAATTAATCATGGGACAAATATCCAGATACCTGCAGCGTTTCAGCCGGGACACCTTTTCATCCCTGCACGTGCGCAATTTCCGTTTGTATTACATTGGGCAGATCATTTCCACCTCCGGCACCTTCATGCAGTCCATCGCCCAGGCCTGGCTGGTGCTCAAGCTGACCAACTCCGGTACCGCCCTGGGTCTCACCACCGCCCTGCAGTACCTGCCCATCCTGGTCCTGGGTCCGTACGGCGGCGTGATCGCAGACCGCTTTTCAAAACGAAAGATCCTTTACTTCACCCAATCCATTTCCGGTGTGCTGGCTTTGATCCTGGGGGTATTGGTGGCCACCAACCTGGTACAGGTTTGGATGGTTTACATCCTGGCCTTTTGCCTGGGCATGACCAACGTTTTCGACAACCCCACCCGCCAGACTTTTTACGTGGAAATGGTGGGGGCTGACAACCTGAGGAATGCCGTGACGCTGTACTCCACGCTGGTCAACCTGGCGCGCATCATCGGCCCTGCCATCGCTGCCGGGTTGATCGCCGTCTTTGGGCTGGCGCCCTGCTTCATCATTAACTGGGGTTTCTTACTTCGCCGTGGTGATCATGCTCGGGATGATGCACCCGGATGAACTGAACGTCACCCCGCCCGTGCCCAGTGCCAAGGGGCAGCTGCAGGAGGGGTTTAAATACGTGCTCTCCACGCCGGTCATCGGCTCCAGCCTTTTGATGATGGCGCTGATCGGGACGCTGACCTTTGAATTCCAGGTCAGCCTGCCGCTCATCGCCCAGTTCACCTTCAAGGGGGACGCAAGCAGCTATGCGTTCCTGTCCGCTGCCATGGGACTCGGGGCAGCCGTGGGAGGCATCTTTTTTGCCAGCCGCAAGGGCATCGTGCCCTACAAGCTGGTCAGCGCCTCGCTGCTGTTCGGGCTGGCGGTTCTGGGGGCAGCCTTCATGCCGAGCCTGGCGCTGGCAGGCGGGGTGATGGTGCTGGTGGGGATCAGCTCGATCAACTTTTCCTCGCTCGGCAACAGCACCCTGCAATTGGAGAGTTCCCCGCAAATGCGCGGCCGGGTGATGAGCTTCTGGTCGGTGGCTTTCCTTGGTTCCACCACCATCGGCGGTCCCATCGTCGGCTGGGTGGCGGAGATCGCCGGGGCGCGCTGGGGCCTGGCGCTGGGCGGACTGGCAGCCTTGCTGGCAGCCGCGCTTGGTGCCATTACCCTGCGCAGGTTTCAGGCTCAAAGTTCGGTATCTGAGGAATAATAAACCTGGATGAGCGGAAGGGTTAACCCACCGCACCGGGCGTTATGAACTCCCGTCATCTCCTCCGTACGCCGGTTGCATCAACTCCCCCTTCAGCTTGCTAAATCCAATCCTCCGATGAATTCCCTCAATACCGAGTTTTTTGGAACGACAGTTTCGTCCGTCACCGGGGAAATGGTCTCCAGCAAGGCACGCACCCGTGAAGCACGGTTATACGCATCCTGGCGCAGAGGGTCGTCCTTGAACTCCTCGACCCATTTCTCGAAATATCCCACCAGCCTGGGCTGGTAGACCGGCAGCTCATAAGGCATCCCGCTGTTGATAATGTAATCGGCGGAGGAGATATATGGCAGGATGTTCCGCAGCTCTCCCGACCTCACGTAATGCCAGTGGGTCAGGGTCTGGCCGTAATCGGAGGCACGTGAGGATGCGTCCCGCAGCATCCGTCTCATCAGGCGGATATCCGTCCAGCGCACATATTCTCCATCCTTACACTTCATCTGCAGCAGCGGTTCGATATAGACTTTAAATGAGGCATCCTGCAGCCCCTCCGTAAGGGGCGGATAAAGCCGTACAGGCTGTCGATCAGCAATATGTCGTTCTTCGACAGGCGGGTGGGGGTGGTTTTTGGGCCGCGTTTCCCGATCTTGAAATCGTAAAACGGCATCTGGATCTCTTTGCCGTCCAGCAATTCCTTTAGGTGGCGGTTGATCAGGTCGATCTCAAGCGCCTGGGGGGTCTCAAAATCGTAATCCCCGAATTCATCCTTCGGGTGCATCTCCAGGTCGAAATAGTAATTATCCAGGTTGAGCTCGAGGAAGGAGAGTCCCTTTTCGGCGAGCCGCAGTGCAATCTTATTGGTCGTGGTGGTTTTTCCGGATGAAGAAGGCCCGGCAATGATCACCAGTTTGATCTCTGCCCGGTTCCCCAGGATGGCGCTTTCCACGGCATTAATATCCTGGGCATAGGCGGTTTCCGATTCCATCACGATGTCCTGGATTTCCCCGCGACCGATCCGGTTATTCAACCCTTCGACCGTGTTCACGCCGTGGTCCACCGCCCAGTTGAGCACCGACCACAATTTCGCCCAGGGGATGTTCTCCTTGTTCTGTTCCGAGGTCGATTTCCCCTGCTGCCGGCTGCGGTTCCTTTCATCCCGATACAGAATGTAAGCCTTGGCTACCCGGGCGTGACCATTCTCGATCAAAACCTTTTCGACGCATATCCTGGATGTCTTCCACCGTGGGAACCCGGTCGGGAGCAAAAGCCGCATCCACCATGGCAACCACCTGGTCGCTGAGCTTCCGTGCGGTCACCCGGTCGCGTCCGCCCACGGCGACCGCCGCACGGTAAATGGCATTCGTTATCCTTTCCTGGGTAAAAGGGACCACCCGCCCATCCCGCTTTTTTACCTGCTTCGTCTCAGCCATATGACCGGTCCTTTCCTGCTCATGTTGAGCGTCCTTCCCTGAACTATCCCACCCGTCGGAGAATCCCCAAAGCAAAGATGAACAACCAGATCATGAACGGGATGATGATGAATCTTTGAATCAGCCCGAGCCAATCTACGAACATGCTTTGTAATGATGGCAGCTTGGTGGTGAAGGTCAGCAGGAGTACTGCCGCAGCAACGATGATCCCCAATATAAGCGTTACCCATTGAAAATTGCGCCATACCGGGTCCTGACGAAAGCGGCGCAGGTAAATAAAACAGCTGACCGGCATGAGGATGAAAACAATCCCCCCGGCAAGACCATGGATCGTACCGTGGATGGTGGTTTGACCGAGGGGTGTACCCATCGGGTCCATAACAAATGGCCCGGAGACAATGAACAGGAGGGCCATGACCGTCAGGCAGATCAGACCCCAGCGCGAGGCCTTCCCGGATGGAAACTCGGCTGCCACTCCCCTGGTAAACACCAGCATCAGCAATCCCAAAATAATAAAATTCGCCATCTGGATCCACCCGCGGTGGCCTAGGGACAGCGCACTTACGTACGTGGTAATGGGATCATAGCCGGGTCGAAACCAGCCTTCGATGGTAAAGGCCGCTACAAACAGGGCGGGCGCGATGATGCCTGCCCAGGCTGCAAGTCGACGCTGGCGGTCGGTCAATGGTTTCATGATTATCTCCTGGTGATTCTATAAAAGTCTTTTCAAGGAGAATTGTACCCTCAAGCCGGACGGAAGGGCATGGTGATGACCTGCCTTCTTTTTTTATCTGCTGGTTAATTTTATCCGGGTTTTTTATCATTCGCACGAATGATCAATGAAACGATCTCTTCCACGGAAAAGCGCTGTTCCACCTGCCGGCGTACTTTTTAAGCCGGGAGAAGCGGTAGGGTGAATGACGTTCCAATTCATTGAGATATTCCCTGCTGAAAAGGTGCCCCGAACGACCGGCCGAATTGATCAGCAGGGGAGTGATGCACCTGCCCATGATCTCCCGCAGCGGTTCCAGCCCGCTGACCTGGAATTGCGCCAATTCATCCAGCAGACCCTGTCCAAAAACAATAAGCCGGCTGGTGACCGCGTCCAGGGGCCAGCGGTGGGCTGTCTGGGAGAATATGGTCATGATTTCCCGCCTGGTGATCCAGCTCGACATCTTCCAGGTCGTCCATGAGCTGGGTGAAGGCACCATAGTGGAAAGAAAACTGCCGCTGGGCGGGCGTCAGGTCCCCCGCAACCAGGTACCCGTCCGCCAGCAGCGATGTTCCCCCCTTTTCAAAGAGCAGACCGGGAATATCCATTTCATAAGGGGAGGCATGCGGATCCTGGAGGCCCAGGCTCTTCACCTGGGCGCGGTAAATTGACATCAGGCTTGTATACACCTGCGGGTATTGCCCCCTGTCGAATTGACCTTCGATCATCGCCACCAGGTCGAATATTTTTTGCTCCACCCCATTTATTGGAGAGACCGGTCCCCCTTCAAGCCGCTGTTTGAACCTCTGGCTGGATTCCGCTTTGGTCCCGGTTGACACATGCGGATCATCCAGGGTAGTTATCGCTGTAAGGATACAGGAGGCTGAACGCCAGGATGGCAGGTGTCATCTTCATGGGCAGCCCCAGCAAGTATTGCAGGAAAGTCATCGTCCAGGCATTGCGGCCGGCCTGGTAAAGATCGGCTGCGGAAATATGCGGATCGAACTGGCGCGCCTGGCGGACGAAATCTTCGATGGGCTCGACAAAGCCATACGAAGTCAACGTGGCTATGTGCCTGTCTTCCAGGTTGAAGGTTGTCTTGAGGAAATCTCCTGCGAGCGGGAACAACGCATCCTGCAACGTCTGCCGGTCCGGCTGAACCAGTGCAGCCTGTTTCAATTCCCTGCCCAGTTGGTCCAGGCAGTCCACCAGTTTCGATTCACGGATTTTCTTCTCATCAAGGCTGTAGACAGGTCCAAGATCAGCAGAACCGGGGTCGCAGTTCCACCACAGCTCTTTCATGGCACCAACCAGACCGTCGTACAATATCCTCAAAGGGCGGATTGGACTGCAAGGGATCGTTGAAAGCAGAAGGAGGCATCTGGTTCCTTTGGAATTTATCAGGATCGGTACTATTGATTTACGCAAAATCGTCTAAATGGCTTCTTTTTGCCAGGTGCGGGCAGGCAGACCTAAAAGGATGGATCAACAGTACATTGCAATTTGAGAATTGTCCAATTCTACTGCTTCCCGGGAAATTTACGAAATTCCGCCGTTAATTCCAGGAATCTCTTACTAAAACAATAACCATGGCTGAAATTGCCATGGTTATTACTGTGTTTAGAAAAATAGGATCTCCCAGCTTATCAATCCTGTGGATCTACTCCAGGGAATTCTGCCGGACCTTCATAACGCATAAGAATACAGGTTAATTGAAACAGGATCAGGAAATCAACCCAACCTGCTTACCTACTTTTTCAAAGGCCTCCAGGACGCGGCTCATCTGCTCGTCGGTGTGCGTCGCCATGTAGCTCGTCCGCAGCAAGCTGGCGCCCTTCGGGGACGGCCGGGGAGATCACCGGGTTGACAAAGATGCCGGCATCGAAAAGTGACTTCCAGATCGCCAGGGTGCGCATGTCATCACCGATCAAGATGGGGATGACCGGGGATTTCGGATTTGCCGATGTCGAAACCCAGGCGGCGGTATTCCTTACGCATGTGCGCCGCAACGTCATTCACGCGCTGGATCCGTTCCGGTTCGGTCTGCATCACGTGCAGCGCAGCCAGGGCCGCGGCGGCGTTGGCCGGCGGGATGCTGGCGCTGAATATCATCGCCCGGGCGTGGTGCTTGATATAGTGGACAATGTCGTCATCGCCAGCGATGATAGCCGCCCAGCGAGGCGAAGGATTTGCTGAAGGTCGACATGATCAGGTCCACTTTATCGGTCACGTTGAAATGAGCCGCCGTACCGCGCCCGCCGCCCAGGACGCCGGTGGCGTGGGCATCGTCCACCATCAGGCGGGCGCCGTATTTCTTGCAGAGCGGGATGATCTCAGGAAGCGGAGCAATGTCGCCTTCCATGCTGTACAGCCCATCCACCACCACCAACTTGCCGGCCTCTCCCGCTGCCCGCAGTACTCGCTCCAGGTCCGCCAGGTCATTGTGGCGGAAGCGCACCGTCTTGCCCCAGCTGAGCTTGGCGCCGTCCACGATGGAGGCGTGGTCCTGTTTATCGAGGATCACAACGTCCTCCCGGCTGACCAGGGCGCTGATCGTCCCAAGGTTGGTCTGCATCCCGGTCGAGAAAACCAGCGCGGCTTCCTTGCCCACCCATTCGGCAATTTCCTTTTCAAGTTGTTCGTGAAGTTCGATGGTCCCATTCAGGAACCGGGAACCGGTGCAGGAAGTCCCGTAGCGCTGGATGGCATCCAGCGCAGCCTGGCGGACCTTGGGGTGGGTGGTCAAACCGAGATAATTGTTCGACCCGCACATGATCAGGCGGTGCCCGCGATAAACCGCCTCCGTGCCTTCATTTTCGGTCAGCGGGAGGAAATACGGATAATAGCCTCCCTCGATGGCTTCCCGTGCCGTGGTATATTGCGTGCATTTCTCGAAGATATCCATGCTGTGTCTCCCGTGTGTCTGAGTGGTACCCTTCCCTTGAAAGGACCTGATCTTTGAATACCTGTATGGATGAATTTACCGGAGAAAGATTGGCAGGATTTAATTTCCCTGCTTTTTCTTTCCTGAACCTGCCATCATATCCAGGACGGCGAACACCAGGCTTTTTGGCAGTTTACTTGACATGAGGTAGAAGAGGCGCGAGTCACTTCCCGGGAAGATCATGAAGGTACCTTTTTCTGCCTGTCGCAGGATTGCTTTCGCCACCGTGTCGGCAGAGAGCGCTTTCGCATTTCCCGAAATGGCTTTCGTCTCGGCGGGTTTGAAGGGTTCCTCGTATGCCAGTTGTGGCGTATCGGTGTCGGGCGGGAAAGCCACCGAGACGCGGATACCGTGCGGCTTCATCTCTGCCCGCAGGACCTCCGAGTACCCGGCAACTGCGAATTTCGTTGCACCGTAGGCACTGTATCCAAAGACGCCCAGGTACCCTGCCATGGAAGAAATATTGATGATATGACCCGAGCCGCGCTTGATCATGGCTGGCAGCATCGCGGCGGTCACGTAGACCGTCCCGAAATAATTGACGCGCATCAACCGCTCGAAAACATCCAGGGAAAGTTCCTGGACGTACCCGGGCTGGGTGATGCCTGCCGAATTGATGATCACATCCGGGGTACCAGCAGCTTTGGTGACTGCCTCCACCGCCCCCGCAGCCGCTGCGGAGTCGGATACGTCCGCGGGGGCCATCCCGCATAATTGGGATGGGTCTCGGCGGGCAGCCTGCACTTCCTTGAGCGCCGATTCCAGCAGCTCCCGCCGGCGCCCGGTCAACCAAACATGCCCACCTGCAGCCGCCAGTTGTTTGGCTGCCGCCAACCCGATCCCGCTCGAACCGCCGGTTACCAGGATCACCTTTTTATTCCAATACTCACCTTGTCCCATATTTACCTCTATTGAAAACTTGTCGGTTAAGTGTATGCAAAATCAATATAAGTCGCTGAAATATTTCAACATTTCAGTTCAAAGAGACACAAAGGTTCGACTTTACAGCCCTTCCACGCTCGATAAGGCAGCTGCGAATTTGGTCAGTGCTTCGTCGATCACCTCGTCCGTGTCAGCCATGCTGGTATACATGCGGCTGCCTGCCAGGGTGATAAGCCCGTTCGCCATGTAAGCCGCGCCCATCTCCTCCATCATATGCCGGCGTGGTTTCATCTCCTTGAGCAGCTTGAACGGGTGGTGCAGGTCGAGCAGCATCACCCCGGATGTTTCCAGGTGGACGATCGGACCCTGGTTGAATGCCACGAACGGCAGGTGGTACTCCTCGATGATGGCCTGCAGGCCGTGCGTCAGCCGGTCGCCGGCTTTACCCGCCAGGACCGGGGCATTGGTGCGTTCCATTTCCAGCAGGGCATGGTAGCCTGCCACGCACGAGAGCGGGTTGGCCGAGAGCGTGCCGCCGACGTACGCCCGCTCCCCTGACCCGCCGATGCCGGCCGCGAAGCATTGGACCACGTCCGCCCGTCCGCCCACGCCGCCCGCCATCGGGTAACCGCCCGAAATGCACTTGCCGAAAACGGTCAGGTCAGGCTTGATCCCGAAATAGCCCTGCGCCCCGCCCATCCCCAGCCGGAACCCCGTCACCACCTCATCGAAGATCAGCAGCGCCCCGAATTCGTCGCACAGCTCGCGCACCTTCTGGTTGAAATCACGGGGCACCGGGCGGGTGCCGCTCTCCGGTCCCACCGGCTCCAGGATGACCGCGGCTGTTCCGCCCAGCAGGCGGTTCATGATCAACCGGGCTTTCAAGGCTCCCAGGGAATTCGGGAAGAACTCCTGGGTATTGGCAGTGGCGCCAAATGGGATGCCCTTGGCTTCCATGCGCCCCACCCCGGGGATGTGCAGACCGTAGACCATCGAGTCGCTCCAGCCGTGGTACGCTCCGCCCACCTTGATGATCTTCTTCTTCTTCGTGAACGTACGGGCGGCACGGATGGCAGCCATGACGCTTTCCGTCCCGGAGCCGAGCATGCGGAACATTTCGATCGAGGGCATAAAACGGTGGACAAGCTGCGCCAGTTTGAGTTCGTACTCGTGGAACAAGCCGGTCACCGGTCCGCAGGTCTGCAGCAGCTCGATGACCTTTTCGCGCACGGGGGCATAGTTGCTGCCCAGCACGGTCGGGCCGCCGGCCTGCAGGAAATCGATATAGCGGTTGCCGTCCACGTCCCACAGGTAGGCGCCCTCGGCTTTTTCGATGGCGATCGGGAAGGGATAATTGAAAGCCAGGTTGTGCTGCACCCCACCCGGGATGAGCTTGCGGGCTTCCTCGTTGAGCGCTTTTGAGCGGGCGCATTTGGTGTCGAAATAATCCAGGTATTCCTTCATCTTTCGCTGTCGCACCGGGCGGATGGGTTGGTTGACCAGGTTCTTCAGGCGCGCATAGATATCGACGGTATCGGGGTATTCGGAGATGGCGGATTGTTGTTCAGTCATTGGGTTACCCATTATTTATCCAAAGGCTTTATGAATACACAGGTTCGATCTTGAATTATTATCCTGGGGATAATGGAGAGATCGTGCAGTATTTTGACCATTCAATCTCTTGTAACTTCCTTTGTTATGTTGATAAAACTGGACAAATTCAGTGAATAACTTATCGTAAATCGCACGGTTTTCAGGATTGGGCGAATAGGTCGCCTTGAACTGGACCTTTTGCGGGATATCCTTATACGCCAGGTGTCCCAGTCCGACCGCGGCGATGAATGCTGCCCCGCGGGCATTGGCCTGGATCGGGTCGCGCACCTGGCGGATGGTCACATTCATCACATCCGCCATGATCTGGCTCCACAGGTCCGATTTTGCACCGCCTCCGACGAAATTCAAGGTCGTCAATTTACGCCCCATGAATTTCTCAGCGGGCATGAGCAACCAGCGGATGTTAAGGGCGACGCCTTCCATAAAGGCCCGGATAATATCCTCCCGGGTGTTTTCCAGCGAGATGTTGAAGAGGGCGGCACGGGCATTCCGGTCGTCCATCAGGGGAGCGCTCCCCATAGATCCAGGGCATATACATCAGGCCATGGCTCCCGGGTGGGACTTTTCCAGCGATCCGGTCAAATATCTGGAAAACATCCGGAGCCTGTTCCGCCTGCAGAAGCTCATCCTTGTGATACAGGATCTTGTCACGCAGAAAATTCAAATTGCCGCCTGCAGTGGTCTGAAGGGCGATCATCAGGTATTTCCCGGGAATGGCACAGGGCACCGAGGCAATAAAGGTGGAAAGGTCAGTCTTTTTTGCAGGCACATGGGCGGCAACCCAGTTGGATGTGCCGATATAAATATGCGCGTCGTAATCGTTCACCGTTCCTGCTCCGATGGCTGCCGCACTGACATCGATCGCACCGGCGACGACCTTAACCCCGTCTTTCAATCCCAGGGTCTGCGGCAACTTCCTGTTTCAGATCGCCGATCACCGTGGTGCATTGCACAAGCTCCGGGAACTTATCCGGGGCGATGCCGCTGTCTTTGAGCAGACCGGCGATGATACGTGATATGCTCAGAATCGCGGTTGTCAGTTACCCAGGAGGTCAGGATCGAATCAGGTGTAGCGACGAATTTCCCGGTCAGGCAGACAGGTTCATGTAATCCAGTGCCGTCAGGAACTTATATGTTTTTTGATAAATTTCAGGATATTCGTAGCGGACGAACAGCATGTGTGCGGCCGGGTCGGTTCCGGTCAATGTGGGTACGCCGCCGGTCAAGTTGATCCAGCGCGGCAGCCTGAAAACATTGTAACCCGCCACCTTTAACAGCCCACCGGTGATCTTCTGCAGATGTTTGGCGCCGCGCATATCCAGCCAGGAGATCACGTTCATCAATGCGTTGCCATCTGCATCCACCGGGACGGTGCATTCCCCCTGGGATGAACAGCAGACGGCGATGATGCTTTCAACCGGCACCAGGCTCTTTTTGGATCAACCGTTTCGCGGTCGTAAGGAAAGCCTGCCACCAATCCTGCGGATTCTGTTCGGCTCCGCCGTCCGGCAGAACCATGAGAGGAATTTCCTGGACTTCCCAGCCCGACCACCTTTCCGGATATGGAAATCAAGGCTGTTTTCAGGGCAGACGTGCCCAGGTCGATTGCCAGGATATAGGGTTCTTTTTCCACGGTCGACTCCTTATACGAAGCTCTGGTTTGAATAATCAGCGCCTGTTATATCATAACACCGCCGATTGGGTGAGTTATGCGAATCAATACCGGAATGCATTTCAACAAATATTGGAGAGGAGTTGGAAAAACAGCGTTACTGGCAACCTTTAATGTTATTGCCTTGGCATTGCCAGCAGACCGATCAATTTCTCCGGTTGGTGGGAAAACTCTGCGATTGAAATCTCCCCGCGCACCATGGCCAGCAGGGTTTCGGTCTCCACGCGGCTGACCGGCGTGGGTACGCCAAATTTCTCACCATATCTGCACAACAGCTCCCTGCAGCCACTCCACTTCGCTCTTCCTTGCGCCCGGCATGCAGGTCGATATGGAAGGATGGCATCTTCCCGCCCCTGCCTCCACCGACTACTTTGTTCAATACCGGGTGGGCAATGAAAGAGCGGCAGGCGCAGGGCCAAAGCCAGGGCTTGCACCGGCATTTTTGGCAGGTTCTACCGGGTGGACTCCCTGGGCTGCCATGACCGCCAAGGCTTCATGCGCCATGCGGATCTCCAATTCATACAATGCCCTGGATCGGACAATACGTCCGCCGGACTGATATCGAGGATGGCTGCCGTGGCACTTCCCGGCAGGTTGGCCAGCAGCTTGGACCATTTCATGTCCGCCGGGCGGGGGAAAAGGCGGGCATTTAACAGGGCTGAATTCAATGCCTCCCGCAACTGCCTTGAGAAAGGGTGCCCGGAATGGATCCCGATGCCGCGTGCTTTTTCCAGGACGATGTCGCCGGCCGCCCTGCGGAAGATCGAGCAGGTTACCGTGCCGGCAATAACACGGTCGGCGCCAAGCAATGCAGCGATGGCAGGTTCATTCTCGACCCCATTTTGAAGGCAAAAGATCGGAGGCATCCTGCCGGCGATGGGTTTGATCCCTTCCAGGGCTGCGGGTGTATCGAATGATTTCATCGCAAAAATGGCAACGTCAAAAGGTCCGAGCTTCAGCGCCTCTTCAGGCGAGGAGGCAATTCCAATGGATGTCGGGGGGACGGTCAAAGTGCCGGACGTATTCCGGGATTTATCCACGGATAAATCCAGCCTCAGCCCTCGCTGGCGTAGTTCCGCAGCCACGGAAGGTTGCTCGATAAATGTCACTTTATGCCCGGCTAATGCCAGTGCTCCACCCACGTAAGTGCCCACCGCCCCCGAACCGAAAATCAGCACTGAAATTGGTTTCATTGAAGTCATTGATATTTCTCCGGTTTGTCTGGCGTTTCAGGTCTGGTAATATAAATGCAAATTTCCTGGAAGGGGTTTCAGGGTATTACTCGCTGCATAGCGAAAATCAAAGGAGAATTGATCCTTTGATATTTAATGTCAACATGATTTTTTATGACAATGGCCCTATTCTACCGCTTCCCGGAACAAATTCTGGTTTTCTCTTGCATCCATTAAACCCCACTCGCGATGAAACTGTGCGGAGCTCCATGGTTGGATTCAAACGCTGCACCTGGCGCTGTTTCACCTAAAGCGATGATGACTGCTTGTTGATCGATTGGATTTACAAGTGGGAATGACGAGTTTGCCTGCCGGGCATTTTCCCAAGGCTGCCGAAAACTGCCATCGGCAGGGTTACCGCCAGCATGGTGCCCAGGATTTGAGCGCCCGACCAGGCATAATCATAGAAGAACATTGGCGTCATCCTGGTGGGAAAGGTTGCCGTTGCAAGGTGCCCAAACCAGGTACCGGAAAGAGCCAGGAAAATTACCAGGGACGGGATGATTATTTTGAGGCTTACAGGTCTCATCCATTGCGATAAGGCATATCCACCAGATATGAAAAAACATCCGGCTGCAAACATGATACCCTCAGGCAGCGTATTAAGGAACAGGATGTCGTATACCCACAGACCGGCGGTCAGCAGCGTCCCGCCCACCAGGGTGCCGGTTACCATCCGCAAAAGGGGCTTGGGAGCCGGGATGATTTCTGAAAGGAGGCGGGTGATAAAAATCCCGAAACCGAAAATAAACCCCATGAATAGACCGCGTTCAACGGCAATGCTGATGCGGGTCATATCCATGAAATTGGGCAGGCGGTAGGTAAGGTAAACCTGGGTACCGAAACCCAGGAACACCCCCAGGGCAGCCAGGCCGTATATACCCAGCAGGGAGGCCAGGTTGGAGACCGTCCATGCCGCCAGCCTTTCGATTGAAAGCGACCAGGTCATTCCCCGTGGTACGGCGGAGGGCAGGGACCCGGCAGCCTCCAGCACCCTAAGCAGTGCCTGGTTACGCCGGTCATCATTTGCCATTATCAGCAGCAGTTTTACTCCATTCTCGGAATGCAAAAGCCCGATCAGCCGCGCTGCCCGGTCGCCTGCCGCACCTCCCTGGCTGGCGAGCGCCGCCAGCGCCTGGACTGCCTTTGTCCCCGGGAAAGCAGACTGCCACTCGTCCAGCGGGGAAATCATTTGCTCGAGAAAATTGAAAATATTTTGCTTTAAATCCAGGCTGACCTTGCTGCCGGCAATATCCAGCATGGAGACCAAAAGGGTCTCTGGCAGGACGGCTTTTGAATTGTTCATACCCCGGTCGTGCATCAGGTACCCCAGCACCCGGCTGGCAGTCTGTAAGTTGTCCCTGCGGATAAATGTTGCCGCTATTTCCAACCGCTGCTGGGGATTTTCCACTTTTTTCCACCATGAATCGACATCATATCCGTAGGCGAGGGCACAATGCAGCATGAAAGAGTCAAGGTTCCCCGGTTCTTCTAGGCTCCCGGTTGATTTTTGACCCTGGTCGACCAGGGCGAACTTGGTCAGGGTCAGCGAAACATCCGGGCTGGAAACCTCCCACCCTGCCATGGCAGCCCTGACGATTTCATTTGTGCCTAATCCAATGGGACTGGTATCATTTTTGAGGGTGATATCCACCGGAATTGGGGCAACATTGAAAGAGTCGTAAAGCATCTGCATCGCTTCGGACGCAGATCCTGGTCTTGCGGCTGGAACGGCGGCAGTGATCCTGCGCAAACATCCCGCCAGCCCCGGGGGGAGTTCGGGATTATATTCGCGTGGGTCCGGGAGTTCTTCATTGGAATGCAGTTGCTGGATCCCCAGGGCAGTTTCACCGTCCCATGGGATATGACCGGTAAAAAATTGATAGAGCATCACGCCAAAACTATAAATATCTGATTGGACGGTGATCTCCGCATGGCTGCTTTGCTCCGGGGGCGAGTACGGCAGGGTACCGTGCCCGGTATGCATGGCCATGGTGCTGTCGGAAAGTACGCGTGCCAGCCCAAAATCGAAAACGTAGATGTTGGGCATGAAGTCCATTAATACGTTTCCGGGTTTCAGGTCGCGGTGGATTATTTCGTGGCTGTGCAGGTAATCCAGGGCAGAAGCCACATGCGCTGCGAACTCTAGTGCGGTCCTGGTGGGGAGCATTCCCCCAGCCAATTTTTCCTGCAGAGTTCCACCGGGGATGTATAACGAAACCAGGTAGCGGAAATCTGGGAGACTGCCGTAATCATACAGGGGGAGGACATTGGGGTGCTCAAGCCGGCTGAAGAGTTGCCCCTGTTGTTCGAAAACCTTATCCGAGACTGCCTGCGCCTGCCGCCCGGATGTATCGATGAATTTAATGGCGACGATGCGCTTGTTTTCTTTTTCAAGTGCAGACCATACCACGCCCTGGCCGCCGGCGCCAATTTGCTCCAGAAGATCGTAACGGAGAAAATGCATCCCGGGTCGTAGGTCTCTCAGATTTAATTGGCAGGGTTTCGGGCATGGATGTGATTCCGGTAAAAAAATAAATGGGTTGGCAAATTTCAAGGGTTATTTATAAATCAATTAGGGTTACTGGGTATGCAAGTGTATGGATACGCGCAAGCAATCAATGAGCGCATTATTTTGCCTGGGCTCATGATTACACAATGGATTGTGAGAGAAGACCTATGGAGATATGGTAAAGGTCCTTGTGACAACCCCCGAGCTGCCGCTGACGGATCCCCAGGCCTCAACGTACATCATATATGTCCCGGTTGTTGGTAAATCACCAAAAGCCGATCCACCATATTTGCCGTTTATTGTGAGGCAAGTCCCTACCCCGGTAAAGGCACAATATTTGACCACGCTCTGAACCTCGGGAGAACCCACATCCGGGAGTGGTGAAATCGGTGACCCGTCATATGTGAACCAGAAATTGACGTGAGTGATCCCATCGCCATTGGTCGTCCCCACCGCTGTGTCCCATGCCTTTACCTCAAAGTCAGTGTCAGAATTATTGGAAACAGTCTCTCCGTCCGTGGCCGGTTTAACGAATTCCACAACCACCGTGCCCGGTATGGGCGTGGATGTATCGGTGGGAGCAACCGGGGTGTCAGTGATGGTTGGAGTATTGCTGGCGATCAGGGTGTCGGTGGCTGTCGGAGTGTCAGCGGCAGTCGGTGTGCTGGTGGCAGCCAGGGTGTTTGTGGGGAGAGGGGTGTGCGTGCGGGTGGGAGTCCGTGTGGGTGTAATAGTGCGAGTTGAAGTCCGTGTGAATGTGGAGGTCCTTGTTGGAGTCCGGCTGGGAGTACGTGTCAAGGTGGCTGTACGTGTTAACGTGGGGGTCCGGGTGACAGTGGCTGATAACGTACGCGTCGGTGTGGGAGTGTTCGTGAATGTGGGGAACGGTGTCCACGTGGCGGTGAGAGCGTTGGCGGTCAGCAGCCATTGGACCGCGATCTCCGAAGGGACCGCGGTGATATCCGCCGCGTCGCAGTAGGTGCCGGTCAGGCTGCATGCCACGTCCAGGTCGTCCGGCGACAGGGGTTGAGGGGTGGAAGGGGGACCGATGGCATCCGTCCCATTCAACCCGCCCAGGGGAACGGATACGCTTTCCCCGGCGGTAAATACCTGCTGCTGCCCGCCGGAAGCGATTGCGCCCGATCCGCTGTACAGGCTGACCTGCATGCTCCCATTTTTATTGGCTTTCAAGGAGGCGTTGCCCATCAGCGTCAATTCGGAGCCGTTGACCACAAAATGGATGCCGGTGCCTTCCGGCATGGTGATCATCAGGCCGTCGAATGGGATTTGATCGCACGCCACTTTGCCGAGACCGCTGTAGAAATAATACGTTTCCAGGCTGCCGGAATTCTGAAGCGTGGTGTTGCCGAACACCACCAGGGTGATTGTTTCCCCGGGCAGGGACCTGGGCAGGTTGCTGATCACCTTGAAGATGGCGATGCCCCATTGCTTCAGAGCCGGGTCAAGCACTGACGCCGAAACGCTTTCGATTTGATCGACCCCCACGATATCGCCAGGAACTTGGAATTGCTGCACGGATCCCGGTACCAGCCGGGCATTGACGGTATTATTGCCGTAACAGGCCTGGTCCGAACCGATCTTGTTGCACAGGTCGCTGGACGCCGCCAGGGCCCGGTCGATCAGTTCCTGGCAATCGGCGTGGCCGGATGCAATTGCCGTAAGTGTTTGGTTGGCGTGAAGATTAAATGGGAATACCCCCCACTGGTAAAAGACCAGGATCCATAATACGACACATGCCAGCCCGGCGATCCCGACAAAACTTCCCAGGAGGACCATGGTCGGGAGGCGTTTTTTTCCTCCCTTCGATTTGGGAGGCGCGAATGGATTGGATTTTTCCGGATGAATACCCCCTGGGAGAGCAGGACCCTGCAGCTCTGCCAGTTTTTGCTGCGCCCACTCATCGCCTGGAACCAGCTTCAGGATGGCCTCCAGGCAGTAAACACTCTCTTCATCGCTTCCGGAAGCCTTGTAAGCCAGGCGCCAGGCGGCAAGGTTTGATGGATTCCTGGCGATCACTCCGCGCAGGATGCTCCGGGCCTCTTTAAAATTTCCTATCTTGAGCGCACTTGCGGCTGCCTCAAGCAGATCGGATTCCGTGGTTCCGGGGGCGACCATCTGAATAATCCTGGATGAATTGGCTCAGGGGGTTTTGAGCCTGTAAATGAAATAAAGCTCCATCCTCCCCATCCGTACCCGTGCGGCATTCGGAAGGTTCGCAGGCTGGTTTGCATTCAGGCGTACGTCGTTGACCCAGGTGCCGTTGGTGCTGCCCAGGTCAGTGATCTGGTAGCCATTGTCCACCCCCTGGATTCTCACGTGCTGCTTCGACACCCCCATGATATAGCCTTCGAGCGGAGACAGGTCCAATAATCCGTCCGGCGAGCTGTCCGCTTTCCGGCCAATGATGAAATCTTTGTCCTGGCGGACCGCAAACGGATACATGAAGTTGGCGCGGTAGATGGCCACCCCGTCGCTGGGGATTTCCTTTACATATTGATCGACCGCTCCGTCATTTTCCACCGTGGAACGCAGGCTGACGGTGGGCATTTTGGTCGTCGTGGTAATGGGTCCCGCACTGGCAACTTCGAACGGCACCCCGCAAAAGCTGCAGGTGGCAGCGCTGGCATCATTTCTCATCTTGCAGGCGGGACAAAATTTCCCTTCGTCCGTCGTCATTTGCTCTCCTTGGATTGCTCCCCGATCGATGGTCACTGCATTAATATTACTCCTTATTATGTCAAAAAACAACAATCCGAGTTATCAATACCGTATATTACTCACCAAACCTTCCCTGCCCATTCGCCATTATTAAAATTAGGGAGATTCAAATTTCATTTTATCGATTTTTCTCTGGAAGCAGTAAAATCAATGTGATGTTCATCCATCTCAACGTTCACTCGGCTTATTCACTTCAGGAAGGGTTATCCCTTCCCGCCGAGCTGGTCCAGGCTGCAGCCGCGGACGGGATGCCTGCCCTGGCACTCACCGACCACCGCCTGTTATCCGGTACGGTTGAGTTCGTTAGCGCCTGCCTGAAAGCCGGGGTGCAGCCGGTGCTCGGTCTCGAGATCGACCTGGAGAACGGACCTCTGGTCCTGCTTGCCATGGATCAGTCCGGCTGGGCGAATTGTTGCGGTTTGAGCAGCGCCCTGGCGCTGCAGCCCGATCCGGAGTCCCGCTGCTCCATCGAACTTCTGGCTTCCCATTCCGGGTCCCTGATCGCCCTCAGCCGTGCCAACGGATACCCGCTCGACACTCTTAAAGATATTTTCCCCGGGCGGCTTTACCTGGCTTTGCAGGATCCGGCGGTCGCATTACCGCTCGCCGACCTGGGTCGCAGGCTGTCCATCCCCCTGGTGGTCACCCATCCCATTTATTATTTGACGGCTTCCCAGGCAGCCCTGCAGCGCACCCTTTCCGCAATCCGCTTGAACTCACCGCTCAACCGCCTGCCTGGCGAAGCTATCGCACCCGCTGGAGCGCATTTCATCTCCTCCCGGGAGATGGGCAACCGCTTCCGCGGCTTCCGCGCTGCGCTGGCTGCAGCACAGGAGATAGCCGATCGCTGCCGCTTCGACCTTCCGCTGGGAGTGCCGCACATGCCCACCGTGCCCGCTGCCCGAAGGAGTGTCCGCGGCCCAGTTCCTGCGCCAGAGAGCTGAAGCCGGGGCGCTGGAAATATATGGAAGCATCACCCCCGAGATCCGACAGCGTCTCGACCACGAATTGGAAGTCATCGCCCGCATGGGCTTCGAGCCGATCTTCCTCATCGTGGAGGAACTGCTGGATTTTGCCCGGAAAAACGGGGTCCCGTTTTCCTCCCGCGGTTCGGCTGCCTCCTCCCTGGTGGCTCACTGCCTGGGCATCACCAGTCCTGACCCGCTGCGCTTGAACCTGTATTTCGAGCGCTTCCTCAACCCGGCCCGCACCACCCCGCCCGATATCGACACCGACCTGTGCTCGCGCCGCCGTGACGCAGTCATCCGGCACGTGTTCGACACCTACGGCTCCGAACGGGTGGCAATGGTGGGCACGATCAACCGCTTCCGGCCGCGCTCTGCCCTGGGAGAAGCCGCCAAGGCGCATGGGCTGGCGCCATCGGTTGTGCATGATCTTACCGCCCAGCTCCCTTACGGTTTCTTCGCCCGCATGCAGGAGTCGGAAGATGAAGAAGGCAGCCTGCCCCCTTCACCTTTTGCCGATCTGCGGTCTCAATTCAGGACGCCAGCATACAAGTCGATCTTCGACGAGGCCGAAGCCCTGTTGAAACTGCCGCGCCATTTGTCGGTCCATCCCGGCGGGCTGGTTGTCGCCCCCGGGCGTCTCACCGACCTGGTACCGCTGATGCGCTCGGGTGGGAAGGGGGTCACCATCACCCAGTTCGACCTGGGTGCGGTGGAGGCCTTTGGGCTGGTCAAGATCGACCTGCTCGGCATCCGCGGCCTGACGGTGCTGGGCGATGTCGCCGAATTCATCGCCCTTGATGCCCCCGACCGGTATTCCGGGCTGCTGGATGTGCTTGATTCGACCCCGGCAGATGACCCGCAAACCTCGGACCGGCTGGAAGCCGGCGGGACGATCGGCTGCTTCCAGATCGAAAGCCCGGGTATGCGCGCCACCCTGCGCGAGATCCAGGCCCGCAGCGAGGACGACCTCATGGCGGCGCTGGCGCTCTACCGCCCGGGACCCCTGTCCGGCGGTTTGAAGGATGCCTTCGTGCGCCGCTTCAAGGGCTTGGAAGAAGTCAGTCACCTGCATCCCGCCCTGGCACCCGTCCTTGCAGAAACCTACGGGGTGATCCTTTACCAGGAGCAGGTGCTGCGCATCGCCCACGACCTGGCGGGTTTCAGCGTCGCCGAAGCCGACCTGCTCAGGCGGGCCATGAGTCACTTCGATCCGGGCAAGCAAATGCAGCAGCTCGAGCAGAAGTTCGTCGCTGAGGCGGAGCGGATAAGCGGTGTACCCCGGGAGACCGGAGAGCGGGTCTGGGAGATGATGGCAGCCTTCGCAGGCTACGGCTTCCCCAAGGCGCACGCCGCCTCGTATGCCCGGGTTTCCTGGCGCTCTGCCTGGTGCAAGACTCATTTCCCGGCCGAGTTCATGGCAGCCGTGCTGGCCAACGGCGGCGGCTATTACAGCCAGCGGGTCTACCTGAGCGAAGCGCGCCGCCTGGGTCTGGCTGTCCGCCCTCCGCACATCAATTACTCCGGGAGGAACTTCGTGGTGAACTCTCAGGACGGCGGGGAGAAGATCCTTTACATGGGTCTCGACCAGGTGCGCGACCTCACCGGTCGCACTATCGAGCGCATCCTGCATAACCGTCCGTTCCGAACCCTTGAGGATTTCCTGGCGCGTGTCGACCCGCGCCGCGGGAGGCGGAAAACCTGGCGCGCGTGCGCGCCTTCGACGGCCTGGGGTCCATCCCTACCATCCTAAAACGGTTGGATGAAGGCTGGCAGGCCGGTCAGCCTGGTCTTTTCACCTGGAGTGCTACGGGAGAAGTGGATTGGACCCCGGAGCAGAAAAACGCCGCCCAGCAGGAATTGCTGGGGATCAGCCTGGAGGCTCACCCGCTCGAGCTGGCCGCGGAGCAGATCGCCCGCCTCGGTGCAATCACCACCCTCGAAGCCGCCGGGCGGATCGGTCAGCACGTCACCGTCGCCGGTGTCCGCCAGAGCGGACACACCAGCCGCACATCGAAGGGCGAGCCGATGATGTTCCTCACCCTTGAAGACCTGGTCGGCATGCTGGATGTGGTTTTGTTTCCCGATGCCTACCGCCAGGCGCGCCGGGTCATATATTCATCCGCTCCGCTGCTCGTCACCGGGGTGGTAGAGACCGACTTAACACGCGGTGAACCCTTGCTCCGGGCGGAAAAAGTAACCGCTTTGAGTTAAGAATTATCGGGTTTTGATAAATAGTTCTTAAATTTAGACAATCTTGCGCCGAATTAAATAATTCAGTCCCCGTTTAATTAGTAAGCCGATTACGATCCAGGAGGCAAATCGCAATTCGAAAGCCACCTGGAACGAATGCCGTTCGATTTCATAGGTATCTGAGTGCCAGACCAATAAGGCCAGCGGGTACACTGAGAGGAACAACATTAATGTCAGGTACCAGATTGCACTGCTGTTATTCCTTCGAAGAATGATCAATATATTTAAGATAAATAGGATTGCAGCTATGATTGGCCACCATTGGGTTCGTGGATAGAAAATTGCCGTCAGGAAAGATAATCGGGTGCCCGGTACCCGGATGTTATTGCGATATTCGGAATTCTCACTATTCAAGAAATGCCAGAAATCCATCAAAGGAGCAGTGAAAAAATAGGACGGGTGGGAAATATAAAACTTCAGCATTACGGTTTTTCCCTGTTTATCGATCCAGTTCATGAATGTTGAGACAGCGGGGGTCATGGAGGTCATCTCGACATAATTGTGCAAGGTTGCTGACCGATATTCGTGCAAATCCATGGCAGCCAGTTGCTGGTTGAACGGCATTCCGTGTTGGATAAAATAGTTCAAATACTCCTGTGATGGCATGATGCGGCTGTAGATGATATGGATCAGGGGAAACTCGAAACGTTTTCCGGTGGTCGTGCTGAACGATTGCGCTCCGAAAATGGTGATAAAACTGACTACCACCGCCAGGTATGCAGGGAACAATGGATGGTCTCTGATGCGGCGCAAGATGATACCGACGGTCATCAATCCGCCCATAAACAGGACAAAATATGAATTAGTATCCCGCGCGAAGGAATATAATATTCCCGATAATATAATGGCGATCACTAAAAAGATCTGTATCCAGGGGGAAATATTGCGCTTCTTATCCCATAGAATCCCTGCCAAAATGATCGTTCCCAGGAAGATGACCAACAAGGAGGTGGAAAGTGATTCGGTGAGCATCGCTTTATCCCACTGGGCAATGTCTATGCTTGCTCCAAATAGGAGCATGGTCGCGAACCCAACGACTTTGATGAGCTTATTTCTTATGACAAATGAGAAGCACGCAGCGAAAATAGTCCATGCCAGTATCGAAAAAAGGCGTTGATAATTTGCAATCCGGTTCATCGCCTCTTGGTCATGGAAATTCGATATTTGATAGCCGGCTAATTTATAAAATATCGGCACGGTGAAAGGACGTTCACCCGCCCAGAATTGAATTTTTGTCATTGGGATGGAAGCTGTATATACGTAACTGGAGGTATCGTTATATTCTCGTGCAACATCCAGGTTGAATACCGCTGATTTTTCATCCTGGAACAGACAAAAGACCAGGATGAATCCCATCATTAGGCTCAGGTTTTCTATAAAACGATAATCTGCTCGGGCTTGAATTCGGTTACGGTCATCCCCCGATAAGCCGGAAAAGGCCTCCATTATTTTTTCACCAGGTCGGGACTTGAAGAAATTCCTGTCAGGATAAAAATGCAAGAGAGCAGCCCTACTAATAATTTTAGAGAGAGGATAAATATACACCGAAATATTTATAGGGTTGAATGATAAGTAAGATCAGGATAAAGATACCCGTCAGCAGAAAGACATGGGGAATAAAGATTTTCCAATTTTTCCCGTTTTTTCTATCCATATCCATGAACCCTCTTTCCTGGAACGAATAAGTTTGATTTGATATATAATTTTTGCCCGCTACCGGAATTATTAATAATAATGGATTATTAATTAATGAATGAATCTGAATTCCAAGCGACGCTGTGTCTTCGTTGAGGTTTATTCCAAACTAAATAAATTCTCAGGCGTTGCCCACTGCCACCCTGAATATCATCTCTATCTCCTTGGTATCCCCGGTCGGATCTCCTCCCTCGCCATGACATTGCTTGTGTTTTCAAGGTCAGTTTTCAGTAGCGAGTTTAAAGGGAAGCCACGATTTCTGTTTAATACTACCCGAGATAAATAAATATGTCCAACCACCTCGCCGGTTCCACCTCCCCCTATCTTCTCCAGCACGCAGACAATCCCGTCGACTGGTACCCGTGGGGTACTGAAGCCCTCGAAAAAGCCCGCCGGGAGGAAAAGCCCATCTTCCTCAGCATCGGCTACGCTGCCTGCCACTGGTGTCACGTCATGGCGCACGAGTCTTTTGAAGACCCCGAAACCGCCGCGTTCATGAATGATCACTTCGTTAACATCAAGGTCGACCGCGAGCAGCGCCCGGACCTGGATGGCATTTACATGTCAGCAGTGGTCGCACTCACCGGTCAGGGCGGCTGGCCCATGTCGCTTTTTCTCACCCCCGATCTGAAACCGTTCTACGGCGGCACCTATTATCCCCCGGAGCCCCGCCATGGGCTGCCCTCATTCAAGGATGTGCTGAATGCCATATCCGGAGCCTGGCAGGATCAGCGTGCGGATGTCCTACTCTCTGGCGGACAGGTGGCAGAACGGATCATGGCAGCGTCGGTTGCCTCCTCGAACGAAGGGGCGTTTACTCCTGCCTCCCTCGAGACCGGCGCTCTGGAGTTGATTGAGAATTACGAATGGGCACATGGCGGCTGGGGCACTGCTCCCCGCTTCCCCCAGCCGATGACCATCGAATTTCTGCTGCAGCGCAGCCTGGCTGGCGAACCCACTGCCCTCAAACCGGTTATGCACGTGCTTTCAGCCATGGCGCGCGGCGGCATGTACGACGTCGTCGGCGGTGGCTTTGCCCGCTACTCCACCGATGATGAGTGGCACATCCCTCATTTCGAAAAAATGCTTTACGACAATGCCCAGCTTGCCCGGGTATACCTGCACGCCTGGCAGGTCACCGCTGACCCGTCCTTCCGCAGGGTGGTCGAAGAGACGCTGGGGTTTGTCACCCGGGAACTGCTTTCACCCGAAGGTGGATTTTATTCCAGCCTGGATGCCGACTCTGAAGGTGAGGAAGGAAAGTTCTACGCCTGGACCATGGATGAATTGCGCGCGACCCTGGGGGAATCGTCCCACTTTTTTGAATCCGCCTACGGCGTCACTGCGCTTGGGAACTGGGATGGTAAAACCATCCTGCAGCGTGCGCTTGATGATACTGCCCTCTCCGTTCAATATAAACTGGACCTCGGACAGGTCGCTGAAAAACTTGCCGAATGTCACACCAGGCTGCTGGTAGTGCGAAATGCCCGCATCCGCCCCGGGACGGACGACAAGGTCCTGGCTGCCTGGAATGGTCTCGTGCTTTCGACCTTTGCCGAAGCCGGTCGAGTCCTGGATAACCCCGGGTATATCGACCTCGCCCGGCGCAATGCGAATTTTCTTTTAACCGCGTTACGCCCGGGAGGCAAGCTGCGCCGCGCCTGGCGCCGGGGACAAACCAGCTCCGAAGTATTTCTCGAGGATTATGCCTCCCTGGTGCTCGGATTGCTTGACCTTTACCAGTCCGATTTCGATAACCGCTGGTTCTCCGCTGCTCTGGGTCTCGCTGAAGAAATGATCGCGCGCTTCGCCGACCCCGCTGGCGGGTTCTTCGATACCCCTTCCGATGCCGAGCCCCTGCTGACCCGTCCCAGGGACCTGCAGGACAGTGCCACGCCCTCCGGCAATTCTCTGGCTGCCGAAGCTCTTTTAAAACTCGATGCGTTTGCGGGAAAGGATGAATGGCGCAGCCTGGCAGAGCGGTCGCTGGCCCTGGTTTCCGGGCAGGCAGTTCGTTATCCCACCGCATATGGGCACTGGCTTTCAGCCGCGAATTTTGCGTTGGGGAAGGTCAAACAAGTGGCGATTATCGGTGAGTTATCCGGCGCAAGTATGCAGGCATTTCTCAAAGAGCTCCGCCGCCTCTACCGCCCCACCCTGGTCGTGGCAGCCTCTCCATTCCCCCCGCCGGATGACGCTCCCGCCCTCCTGGCAGACAGACCCATGCTGGCAGGTAACCCCACTGCCTATGTCTGCGAAGATTTCATCTGCCGCCTGCCGGTCACCACCCTGGAAGATTTCCGGAAACAGGTTTGATCATAATCTATCGTTTAGCATTCCCCTCTCGGTTCACCCCATCAATATTTTCGTCCACAGGCGCAATCTCTTCCGCACTTCCTCGGGCGATTTTAGCAGGAAATCCGCCCCTTCCAACCTGGCTGGTTGCTGCGGGTCGGAGACCTGGATCGTCATTCCCCCAAACGCGTGCACCACTTCGAAAGCCTCCTGATCCTTCCCGTCATCCCCGATGTAAACCGGTTTGGAACCGGTAAACGGGAAATTATCCAGCAGGTACTTCACCGCCTCACCCTTGTGCGATCGGATCGGCACAATTTCCAGGTACTTCTTATCTTCGAACCAGCGGAACAGGTTCCCGGGTATCTCTTCGCCGGCAGCCTGCCTGCAGATCGAAAACATCCGTTTTGTACTCGTCTGATCTTCACTCCTCGAGTGCAGCGCCAGCGACCAGTCCTTGTCTTCCATGAAAAAGTTCGGCTGCCCCAGGATAAGCCTTTGCCAGCGTGGTTTCATTCGATCGAGGAATATCCGTATCCGTCCGTAGTCACTCCGCTGGTCGATCCTCCCCCCGGGTGTCTGGATCTCTACCCCGTACACTCCCGCCATGAAGATCCCCGGCACCGGCAGCAGCTCGTGGATGGATTTCAAGGGTCGCCCGCTGATGACTGCCACCCGCATCCGCGGCTGGGCTGCCAGGAGACCGATCAGCTCGATCAGCTCCGCGTCGGCTTCCACCAGGTCGGGCTTTTCAGGGAAACCGCACAGGGACCCGTCGTAGTCCAGGAAAAGCCACAGGCGGTCAGCCTCAGCCACCCAGCGGTCGAGTTTATTTCGCGGCACAGCCATCAGCCCGCCTCGCTATCGCTCAACAGCGGCTCGATCTGCTTCTCGAAGATTGCCTGCCAGGTGTATTCCCTGCGCACCCGCCTGCGCAGTTTGTAAGTGCTGCTGTTCTTTGCCCAGTCCATGATCAGGCCCGCGATTTTTTCCGCCGGTGTATCCGCGGGGAAGGACACTACTTCATTGCCTCCGATCTCTTCAGCCGCGGGGATTCTTGTGCTGAACACCGGCAGCCCGCTCAACCCGGCTTCCAGCACCGGCATCCCGAACCCCTCCCGGTGGCTGGGCAGGAGTAGCAGGTCGCTCGCACGGTACAGTTCACCGATTATTCCCTCGTCGACAACCAGCGGAAGTGTCATCCTTGCCGCCCCTTCGTAAATAAACCTGACTTCCTTCTCGAGTCTTGCCTGGTGCCGCATACCAAGCAGACCCTGGTAATAATCCATGTTCGCCGGGTCGTGCGGGTCGGGCGGTCCGCTGATAACCAGGGTTGCCCGAATCCCTGCCTTTTTGAGTGCCGCGCTAACCAGGATGGCAGTCTCTATGTTTTTCGCCTGCGTGATCCTCACCGGCATGAGCATCACCAGGTCACTGTCCCAGATACCCAGTCCATCCAACAGCACTTGCCCCTGTTGTGAAAGCCCCAGCAGTCTCGCCGGGTCCACGCCGTTGTAGATCACCTTGATCTTCTCCCGTGCTACTCCCAGCAGCCTGGCCAGTTCCCGCTGTCGCATCTGCGAAACGGTCACGTATGTGACCTCCGGACGGAAGGTGCGCAGGTCGTCCCAGGGGGCGCCTGGGTGAACTTTGAACCTTGAATGCTCGCTGGTCCATGTGAAATCGTGGCACCAGGCGATGCAGGCTCTCATCGCCTTTTTGTCCAGCAGTCGCATGAGAGCCGCGGTCAGCGGAAGGTTGAAGTGCTTGGTGAAAATATTGTGGATGATCACGGTGTCCACCGATCCCAGCACCGGCCGCAGGGCTGCTTCCAGCAGGAACTCCATGGTCTCGAAAGCCTCCGGGACGCGGCCCTTTTCCAGCTCCTGGCTGATCTGCAGGATCTCGGGGTGCTGCGAATCAATTTCCGGGATCTGCTCGAACCTTGTCCCATCGGGCAGGGCGTTTCCTTGCCCGCGACCTGCCACCACGGTAACCTGGTAGCCGGCTCGCACCAGCAGCCGGGCGTGGGCCTCGATGACCGCCTCCACGCCTCCGACCACCGGTGGGGCGGAGTAATGCAAAATGGCAATGCTCTTGGACATAAATTGCTACAGTTTCAGGGTGGCGATCGCTTCCAACTGCCGGCACAACCAGTCGACGATGTCCTCCCCTTCCACCAGGTGCCGCAGTCGGTCCGCTTTTTCCTTCCGCTCTTCCAACGGCATGGTCAATGCCTGGTGCATGGCCTCCGCAGTGGCATACACGTCCAGCGGCGGGATCACCAGTGCACCCGATTCCAACTGCTGGCGGGCACCGGTCCGCTCCGAAAGGATCAATACGCCGTTGCGCAGGTTCACTACCGGCCCTTCCTTGGCTACCAGGTTCATGCCGTCGGCAATGGAATTTACCAGCAGCACGTCGTAAAGCTCCATGGCAGCCACAGCCCTTGGATAGTTCTCCCCCACCAGGATGCGGATCGGTTCCCACTCCGATTTGCTGTACTTTACGTTGATTGTTCCGGCGGCTGCCATCAATTCATCCACGTAGGACTTGTATTTGTCGACCTCCATCCGGGAGGGCACCAGCAGCGCCAGGAAGCGCACCTTTCCCTGGTGTTCCGGGTGGATCTCCAACAGCTCGTCGAACGCCTGGAAGCCGCGCACGATATTTTTGCTCGGCTCGATCCGGTCGATGCGTACGATAAGTTGCTGTCCGCTGAAATCCTGGTTGAACGTGCTGCGGTGCTCACTCACTTCAGGAGAATCTCCCAATTGTCTGATGCCTTTCACGTCGATCGAGATGGGGAAATCCCGGATATAGGTCATATGGTTGCGGTACCAGATATGCCCGTTCTTGAATTTAACGAAAGCGCGCGGCAGGTAGGATTCGCAGGTGCGCATGAAATTGAAACCGTCTTCCCGGGTCTGGAACCCCAGCAAATCCACCGCGCACAGTCCTTCCAGGATCGCCAGCCGCATGCGGGATGGCAGCAGATCCCCAGTCCTCCGCCCCCGGCCAGGGGATGTGGATGAAATGCATTAGGGTGTATTTCGTCCGTGCCGGCAGCATTTGCCTCAAAAATCCCGCTACCAGGTAGAGGTGATAATCCTGCAGCATCACCAGCGATGGTCGAATGGATTGGCGCACCTGGCTGGCAATGCTCTCGGCGAAAAGTCTGTTCACTTCCACGTAGCCGTCCTTCCAATCCTGCCAGGTCGTGCGCGTGATGGTGGGGGTATGGGCAATGTCCAGCATGCCGTGCTGCAGAAACCACAGCAGGGAATTGGCTATCCCGTTATAGTAGCCTTCATATGCTGCAGCTTCCGGGCTGATGAATTGAACATCAATCGTCTTTCCGCTGCCGTCTAATGCGACTGCCCCATTGCCCCACTGTCTGTCTTCCGCGCTTTGCGCGCTGGCGATCCAATGCGCTTCGGTCAGGTTGGCAAGCCCGGTAAGAGCCGTGACCAGGCCTCCCTTGCCTCGGTTGGACTGCAGTTCCCCTTTTTCATCCGTGCTGAACGATACGGGTCCGCGGTTCGAGGCGATGATCAGGGATCTGTTTTGAAGGATTTCTGCGATCAGATCGCAGCCCAATTCTTTTCCGGTCGGGACAGCCTGGTTGAGGGAGGTCTCCATTTGTTTAAAGACCGGCTCCAATTCGTGTACCCGGGTCTCCAGTTGGTTCGTAACAAGGTCCATTTCTTTCCTTTTCCTTGCTGCTGGTTGATTTCAGCCAACTGCCTCGATTCAATTCTTTCTCCATTTTCGTTGATAACCTTTATGGGCTATTTATGCGCTTCGGGATGGACGGCGTGCCCAACTCCGATGCGGTTGAAAATTTTTGCCTTGACCTGGGTATCGAAGACCTGCCATTTTAATTCCTTGTAATTCTCGTTGGGTTCACCCGCCAGGAATTCGATCGGAATGTTGAAATCCGCCCGCCAGGTGCTTGCCGCCGCCGTAATAATGCCCGTCCGATTTGATCCCAAAGACCTCCTTGATGAATTCGTCCGGGTCGAAGATTAATTTCGAGGTGCGCAGCGAACCGGTCAACACTTCGGTTTGGTTCTCGTCCTTGACGATCCCGTAAACGATGGCGGTGTGGATGTTGTCTTCGTTCACCAGGAAATCCGCCGCCTGCGGGATGGCATCCCGGTCTTCCGACCTCAGGTATCCGATCCCGGCGATCGAATTGTTTTCCACTACCGTTCGGTTTTCGAGCGCCCGCCTGATCACATCCATCACCTGCTTCGAGCGTGTCTGGTTCATGATCTGTTCCAGCAGGTTTGGGTCACAGTAGCGGCTGAGGAATGCTGCTGAATGAAAATCCTCCTCGTCCGCGTGGATAAATCCCCCGGTGTCGGTCAGGATCCCGTGCATCAGCGCGGTTGCCATGGCGATGTGCTCCTTCTGGCCCTTCTGGATCGTCAGCAGTCCCTGTTTCAAGTAGTGGGCGTAAATCGTGGCAGTTGAACCGGTTTTTTGCAGGTCGATATAAGCAGCCTTGACCGCTTCCTGGGGCTCGTGGTGGTCGACGATGATCAATATGGGCACCCCCGCGGCTTCGAGCGCTTTGACGATCTCGTTGGCAGTCGTACCCTGGTGGTCCACGAAAACCGCACCCTGGTATTGTGCCAGGTCCATCCCGCTTTTATATGGGATCAGGTCGATGTCCAGCAGTTTCACCAGGGTGTTATTTTGCCCATGGGTGATCTTGCCAGAATAGATGATGTCGACTGTAATGTCGTATGTTGCAGAGATCAGCTTGTGCGCGAAGGCCGCTGAGATGGCATCCGGGTCGGGATAATTATGCAGCACCACCAGGTGCTTCTCTCCTCGATGCTTCTCCAGGATTTCCGCAATTTTTAATTTTCTGGCCATTGCAGATGCGACTCCTCATATTCGTCCTCGACAATTACTTCGTCGAGCAAACGGGTAAATTCCAGGGTTTCGAGTGGACCCCAACCATCGATAAGAATTGAACCGATTCTTTGTCCAGCCATGATAACCATGTGCAGGGTTGAAATGATGGGTTGCGGGTTATCATGCTCACGGAAGTGAAATTCTTGTTGAACCATAGCGTGACCTCCTGAACATATTTCCGGGTATCGGGTGCCAGGTTTGATTGAATCTGCACCCACGTTTTTTGTACGCTCCGGGAAGTGCTTGTCCACCATTTGTGGGTTTCCTGGAGGAGTTGCTGACTGGAGGCCGTTCGAGCGCTGACAGGCCGTGAAATTACCAGGGCTGCCAGCAGGATCCCACCGGCCACCAGGCCGATCACAAAACTGCCCATGTGAAAATGTTGTCGTGTCATAATCCTGTCCTTTCGGAACATTGCGGACAACGGTTCGCCGCAAAGTGAATAAGAAAGTAGAATATTTATTAGTCTCGGTTGCCGTTATTACGAACTATTATTGATGCGCAGTACTCATTTTCCTGTCATGTGATAACCACGGAATGTTACTGCTTCATCCTTGAAGGTGGGAGTGACCCATATATTTATTTGTTACAGCGAATATAGGATGAAATCGGGTCATGAACAATGGGGAATCGTCCTTGTGATAAGGTAGGGATTACCCTTATCGGATAAAAACCATAGGTCAAATATGATAAATTGCACTATAATAGGCTAAATATTTTCTTGATTGCTTGGAGTGGACAAAAATTATGTTTCCCCAGGATAGTCATTGGTACGAAGAACTGTTCGATGTCGTTTACCAGTTTGTGACCATTCTTGATGAGCACGGGACTGTGGTCAAGGCCAACCGCGCTGCCTGTGAATTGACCGGCCTGGATCAGGTCACGCTTACCGGGCATCCATTATGGGATGAACCCTGGCCGGTACTTTCCAGGGATAACAGGCGGGAAATCAAGCGTGCCGTCACCCAGGCTCTCGCAGGGAGATCTCGTGCGGATCGAGATCGAGATCCGCTCCCGGCGCAGTGTGGTCATGACTATCGATTTTACTTTCAAGCCGATCCGGGATGAAAACTCCATGATCAGGTTCGTGGTCGCGGAAGGGCGGGATATCAGTATTTATAAAAGGACGAGCGAGGCACTTCACCAGAGCCGCGCTCGTTTTGCTACAATTTTTAATAAGGCCGGCATTGGGATAGTTCTCGAAGGCCCGGATGGAAAGATCACCGATTGCAACCCGGCTTTCCTGGCCATGCTTGGATATCAGTTGGGGGAACTTCTTTCGCACGACTACCAGGAGTTGACCCATCCACTGGATAAAGCGGTCAGTCGCAAGTTATTCAACGAGCTCGTGGAAGGGAAACGTGAGAGTTACAGCCTCGAGAAACGCTACCTGGGTAAGTCAGGTCAAATAATCTGGGCCTCCATAAATGCTTCGCTGGTGCGCGGTACCGACAACAAGGCTCGCTTTGCCATCGTCATGGCTGAAAATATTACTGCCCAAAAACAGGTGGAAGCGGAATTGATTGAACTTCGCCAGCGCTTGATGCAGGGTCGGGAAATGGAACGCTTGCAGTTGGCTCAAGACCTTCACGATGGTCCATTGCAGGAAATTATTGGGATATCCTACCAGGTGAACGACCTGGACAATACGCTGCAGGGTCAGGTTGGGGGCGAACAATTACAGGCTATCAAGACCTCCCTTCAGCAGGTCGCCAGGTCCATCCGCAGTTTCGCCGGAGAACTCAGGCCTTCCACGCTGATTCCGTTCGGGCTGGAAAAAGCCATCCTGTCCCATTCGGAGGAGTTCCGCACCGCCCATCCAGGAGTATCAATCGAACTGGATCTTGCTCACGACGGCGAGTCGCTCCCGGAACAGGTTCGCATCGCCTTGTTTCGCATCTACCAGGAAGCGCTAAACAACACCATCCGTCACTCCGAGGCGGACAAGGTCACGGTCCGGTTTTGGCTGAATGATGGTCATGCTTCATTGGAAGTCGACGATAATGGCAAGGGGTTTAAATTGCCCGAGCATTGGATCGAACTGGCGAGAAAAGGACACTTGGGCTTGGTGGGTTCCATTGAACGCGCCCGAGATGCTGGCGGTCATCTGGAAGTAACTTCCTCCTCCGGCAAGGGTACCCACCTCCAGGTGGTATTGCCGGTCCACTCGGAAGGGCCCGGAATATTAGGAATGTGGGAAAAGGTGAAAATATGGACTCCAATCCGCGTTTTACTGGTTGACGACCATCCTGTGGTTCGCAGCGGGATCCGCGCCCTGCTGGAGAGCGCCGTCGATATCAAAATTGCCGGCGAAGCAACCACCGGTGCGGATGCGCTCCAGTTGATCGATGAAGCCCCCGCAGATGTGCTCCTGCTCGATATGGAGCTGCCCGACATATCCGGCACCCAGGTTGCCCAAAAGGTCAGGCAAAATCACCCGGGTCTCAAGGTGCTGTCTCTCAGCGCGCACGACAATTCGGTTTACGTCCGGCAGGTGCTGGAATTGGGAGCGGCTGGTTACCTGTTGAAAGATGAGGCTCCCCAGGCAATTCTCGACGCAGTTAGGGGAGTCGCCCAGGGACAGGAAGGCTGGGTCAGCCGGGGCATCGCCGCCCAGATGGCAGGCTGGCTGCAGCCTGGAAATTCTCAAACGGCTGCCTTGACCCGCCGTGAATTGGAAGCTCTCCGCCTGGTCGTCCAGGGCAGGACCAACCAGGCTATTGCAGCCGAAATGAAGATCAGTGAAAAAACCGTCGAAAAACACATCAAGGCGATTTTCGACAAGTTGATGGTGTCGTCAAGGGTGGAAGCTGCAGTTACCGCCGTCAGGGAGGGTCTGGTAAATAATTAGCAATCGCTCTGGGTGCATATAATTTTCACACGGGATCTGAGAACGCACTTGCCGCTCGTTACGCGAACGCAGGGGAGCGTTCGCAAGGATGCCCCCTTCCCGTAGACATAATTTTCATTCTCATAAATACAATGGATTTACGGGAAGGTTGTTTGGTGGTTGGGGAACGGGTGAAAATATCCTTCCCACACACCCGATCGTAAAAATGCGACTGGATGCAAAATTGAAACCGTCCGTGTCTTCCCGGCGGGGGAATGAATTATTCAAGTAGGAATTTCCCTACCCTCGGTTAGGGAAATTCCGGTCTTGAACCAATTGCCTCCATTATGTACAATCCACAAATATTTGTGAAGGAGTTGGAAAAGGAGTCGCATATGGGTATCTTATCCTGGATTTTCGTTGGTCTAATTGCAGGTTGGTTGGCGGAACAATTCTTCAGCTACCCAAAGTTCGGGCTTTTGGGTGCCATCCTGCTGGGAGTGGCAGGCGGCTTGTTAGGGGGGTTTCTGGCTTCCGCCCTATTTAAGATCTCTGACCCCATCAGCGGGTTTAACCTGGCCACAATCGTGACCGCTTTCGCCGGGTCGGTGTTCCTGTTGATATTGATCCGCCTTGTGAACTTCTAGGCGCGTAACATGGATCAAAACACGACCCGGGTGGTATTGGCGGAAGATAACGACATTGTACGCAAGGGCATCAAGCGCTTTCTGAATAAAGCCGATGATATCCAGGTGGTTGGCGAAGCCAGGGACGGCATCGAAGCCCTTCAACTGGTTGATCAACTGCTCCCTGATTTGCTCCTCCTGGATGTTGAGCTGCCCCGGCTTAACGGGATCGGGGTTGCACGCCAATTGAAAAAAAGCGGGAATAAGACCCGTGTATTGGCCTTGAGCGCTTACGACGACCGGGAATACATCCGGCAGATGCTTTCCGTCGGTGCCTCGGGCTACCTCATTAAGGATGAGGCGCCGGAAACGATCCTGGAAGCCGTTCGGGGGGTGGCAAAAGGCGAGGACGATTGGTTGAGCCCGCAGGTCAGGGCTCGGCTGGATCGCAAAAAATGATTTTGGCTGAAAAGCTGCTTACCATCATTTACCAATAACCTGCAGCCTGCATATGCCTGAAACAATCCACTCCCCCTACCTGGAAATGCTTAAGGACCGCATCACCCTGGGTGAGATCCCCTTTAGCGAACGCGGCTCGCGCCTGATGGTTTTTAGGTCGGGTCAGACCCTTTCCATCCGCCTGGCTGAACGCTGGCTGAAGTTGAACCGACGCCTCACTGCTTATCGTGACCGGCCTGCGATCATCGACCGCTGGAAGTTTACCGACGGCAGCGGCAACTTGCTGGATCTCAATTTCTCCACCTGGCCTCACCTCGTTGAGCTTAAAACGGGGATGGGGGTCGTGTCCCTGGTTTTCATTGACGAGGAAACCTTGCTGGTCAAGCTGCCCCCCGGTCGCCTTGGAACAACCTTCGAGTGCCGGGTGGATAATTCCCAGGTGGATCGGCGCGGCGGGGTCCTTCGGTTGACCGGGAAGATCCGCAGGAATATCGTTTACACCACCAACGGGCATTTGATCCGAAATTCGGTCGAGCCTCATGGTCGGGATGCCCAGCTTGTCAGCCTGCTGGTCGACTCTCCAAACGGCTGTTCATTGCTGCTGAATATCACCCCCCGTTTGAGTTTCCACCGTCATATCCCCGACCCTGACGAAGCCATTAAGGCTTCTGCCCGGCGCTGGCATGAGTGGTTTGCCGCCGCTCCTCAAGTTAAGGAAGAGTATCGCTCCCAATACTATTTTGCCTGGTGGGTCATGCGCTCCGGGTTGATCTCCCCCCGCTTTTACATTACCCGCGAGGCCATGTCCCCTTCCAAGATTCGTTATGTAGGTGTATGGCAGTGGGATGCTTGTTTCCATGCTCTCGCCTACCGCTACATGGATATGGAGCTGGCACGCAACCAGCTCCGTATTTTTCTGGACCACCAGCGCCAGGATGGCATGCTTCCCGATGCCGTCCATGATGAAGGCGTGGTCACGCACCTGTCCTATCCGGTGGATGCTGATGTCACCAAGCCGCCTCTGCTCGCCTGGACTGCCTGGAAACTTCATGAGGCGCACCCCGACCTGGAATTTTTGCAGGAAATTTATCGAACCTCTCTCCCGCTGCATCAACTGGTGGTTTGACAATAATGACCTGGACGGCAACGGTTTGTGTGAATACCAGCATCCCTATTCGTCCGGTCTCGACGACAGCCCCTTATGGGATGGCGGCATGCCGGTAGAATCACCGGATCTGAATTCCTACCTCTGCCTGGAATTGGAGGCACTGGGTAAAATTGCCGGCGCCATTGGGGAACCGGCTGCCGCTGCCGCCTGGGCTGACCGTTGTGCCACGTTGGTAAAGCGCATGCTCGCTGAATCCTGGGATCCTGCTGCGGGCTTGTTTTGGGCAAAAAAAAATGGCGGGCGCATCCAGGTCCGCACACCATTTAACCTATTCCCCTTGATTACCGGGATGCTGCCGGTTGAGGTTTCTTCCAGGTTGGTCGCTCACCTCACCGATCCCGTTGAGTTTTGGCCGAACCACCCCATTCCCAGCGTAGCCCTCGACGACCCAACCTATAGCTCCAGCACCATGTGGCGCGGGCCCACCTGGGTAAATGTAAATTACTTATTGATCGAAGGTCTGAAGCGCAGCGGATTTTCAAAAGAAGCCCGGGCGCTGAGTAAGTCCACCTTGGAGATGATGTGCGCACGGGAAGGTATTTACGAATATTACAATCCCGAAACGGGAGAGAAACCTGCCGAGGCTGCAGCCATCTTCGGCTGGTCTTCTGCCATACTGATCGACCTTGCCATCCAGGAATCTCAAGACAATTTACTTTCAACTAAGCCAAAATAAGTGCATCGAATATATATTTATTGCACCTGGAGACTGTTGCCCCGTCCGAATGACGCCCCTTTGGGCGTCTTTCGTTTACAAGTTCCCAGCCTATTTGTCCTTGAAAATCGGTGGTCGTTTCTCCAGGAACGCCTTTAGTCCTTCCTGGGCATCTTCGCTTCCGATGAGCGGGATGATCTGTTGGGCCTCATAAGCCAGGCCTTCCTCCGCTTGCAGTTGGCTGCCCATCCGTATGGAATCCATCGCCGCACGGACCGCCAGGCTGCCCTTGCCGGCGATCTTTCTTGCCAGTTTTTTTGCGGTATTCATTACTTCACTTCGTGGCACCACCATGTTGACCAGGTTCAGCCTGAATGCTTCCTGGGCGGAAATGCTCTCCCCGGTCAGGATCATCTCCCTGGCTTTGGCGTACCCCACAATTTTTGGGAGCATCTGCGTCCCTCCCCACCCCGGGATGATCCCCAGGTTGATTTCAGGCTGCGCCAGTTTTGCCAGGTCGCCCATCACCCGCATATGGCACGCCATTGCCAGTTCCATTCCACCCCCCAGCGCCAGCCCATTGATTGCCGCCAGCACCGGCTTAGAACAATCCGAGATCTTCCGAAAAACCTCTGGGCCTCGCAAAATGAAATCGTTGATTTTCCCGGAAGCGAACAATTCCACGGCTTCGCTGATATCCGCCCCCGATGCAAAGATGACTTTGTCCCCTCCGCTGATGATCGCTACTTTGTATATTGGGTTGGCTGTGAACTCGTCCAGCGCCTCTTCCAGTTCTATAAGTGTCTGTGCGTTTAGCGTATTGATCGGGGTGTGGTCGATCGTGATAATGAAGATATTATCTTCCGAAGTCGCCAAAATATATTTTCTCTCGCTCATGGATTCTCCGATCGTTGGGTTTTGTCGGGAGTCAATCTCAATATCGAACAGGCATCCCATCAAGTCATCTCTACACGTTCGATCGGCCTTGTTGTGTTCGTGCCATGTGACATTAAAGGTTCCCAACAATCTTTGGTTTGCATCACGGAATTGAATTATGCGACAATTGATATTTATCGTCCATATATTTATAAATGATTACTTAACCATAGACCAGATCATCCCCAATTCCTGGAGTATCACTTCATTAAGCACCACTAATTTTACAGGTACGCTCTATTTTATATCTTTCTAAATAGATCACTTGATAATCTTGAGATAATTAGATCGATTGTCACACGTTAAAAGAGAGAGTATTTCTACAGAGGTGCTATTTCCTGTGGCTGACCAGATATCTCTGTCAGTTGTACAATCAATGTTGTAAGAATTCATCAAGTCATTGAAAGCGTCTAGCGAGTGTTTACCTTTCATTACATTTTCTTGGTATATTGAAAAATATTCCTGATATGCTTCAGAACTTGGATTTCCTTGTACTCGACGTGTGATATCATCTCGTTTACATTAGCCCCAGCATCTTGTATCAAGCACTCATGTACATTCCGTGTTATATGCGATCTTTCAAATCCTAGGCTTCCCATCGATAAATCATCCGCTTTATCCTGCAATTCCCTTGCATCATTTGGCTTTGGCTCGCAGCCTTGCTTATCAAACCATGTATTTCAATCACTAACAAATGCATCTTTATGCGTGTAATACGTATCAACTCCTTTGCAGAAACTAACCAATTCAATCAAATCATAGGAATTAAACCTTGGCGTTTGAGTTCTATCGATAATCGGTGTGAACTCGCATGGCTTGTAGAATTTTAGCGATGGGTGTTTGATTTCCTGCCCCGGGGGGTATATGCCCTCGTCAGTGTACAGTGCAACTGCGAGCAACAGATTTCTCATTATACTCTCTCCTATCTTCCATTATCCACTCTTTCTATTTGTTTCTGGGATTTAGGTTCGCACGATTGAAGGATTGCACATCACTCTCTATGGTAATGATAAGTCATGTTGAAGGTAAAATCAAGAGCGGGTGATTATTAAGGGAGACTTGCTTAAGTTTAGCATTGTTTTTTACCATTTTGCATATAATCCCAATACCGAATATATAATAAGTTAGGAAAAAACGAGGGTGTACGCTCCTCTATGCTCTTGAGGAAAAACCTACAAAGGCAGTAATTGCTTATTCTCCTCGGCAATCTCTCCCCAGAATCAAAAGACGCCCTTGCGGGCGTCTTGACCGTTCGTATATTATCCCTCCACTTAGGGCAGCGTTCCGAGTATCGTCTGCGCCTCGGATTGCAGAGTGGCAGCAGTGGGGGCTGGACTATTTCTTACCAGGTCGCTGAAACCGAAGAAGATCGTCCCTTTTAAAACACCGATCGCACCGCCGTTGATAGGTTTCACTGGCAATATTGATCGAAGCTGTACCCATGGTGGCCCCATCCGCAAAGTTGGGCAGCTCGGTGATCGTGACTCCTCCGGCCGCCAACTGTGCCATGTTCGCCTCGAGATCGGATATGAATTGCGCCTTTTCTGCCTGCGCTGTGGCAATGTCTTTTGCCTGGGCTACTTCCACCGTGAACACGTTGGTGGTGTTGGCGCCGTAGGTGCAGATCTTTCCACCCCCGTCCGGGGTGGTACTTTCCACACCCGGCCCAAATGTGGCGCCAGCCAGCGTTGACGCCTCCTGGCTGGTGATCACCTGGCTTGGGTCAGCGAGGCTTGATGTTGCAGGCTGTACTGTTGCGTTCGCAGCCGTTGGCACATCTCTGTGGATTAGGTAGACTCCCAATTATTGTGGTGGCTGTTGGAGTCAGGGCACTGCCGGTCGGGCCGCATGCCGCCAGCACCACCGTGACCGCCAGCGCAGTGACCCCGATCACCCTCGGGAAAGTTTGAAATCCTTCCCATGAGTGGTCGATGCATTGTGATACGGGTTGATTGAACTAATCGTTTTATTGTTGCCTGAAATCTTTTGTTCATTTTAAATTTCCTTTTCACTAATAAAAATCCAGGGCCTGTCATTTTGGGATGATAATTGCAGTACAGGCCTGGTTAAACGCAAAAAAAACCGGTAAAGGTTTCTTCTGATTTTTCAAGCAAGCATGGGATGGCATAAATTTATCCACTCCCATTGGTGAAACAAAAGCCTCGAACACGTCCACTCCGAAATAATAATTACCCTAATTGGATGTATTTTATCATATTATGTCTCGTTTTTCAAGGTTTTTTTTATTAAACGTCAGAATATTTCCCATCGTTCCCTTTCCCTCAAATTAAAAGACGCCCATAAAGCGCCTTAACAGGTTGCGGGGGCATTTTTTCTTTCTGAATTTACCAGGTCAATACATCAAGACAGGATGCCATCATTTTTACTATGTTATGCGTCGCACTACCAAGGTGTGTTGTATAACACACTCAGGTCCTCTTGGACAAATACAGCCAGGCTGCCAGTAAGCCTACCGCTCCCCAAATAGCCAAATAGACCGGATAGGTGATCGCCGCGACCGGGTGCGAAATAGCAGCCAAAGTCTGGACGTAGCTGCTTGTCACGGAATTCGCTCCGGCCAGCCAGAAATGAGAATACTGCCAGGGCTCATCCACCACCCACAGGTTGACCCACAAACCGGCCTCCTGGTAAGCGTGGATCCTTCTGGTTCGACAGGCTGTACACGCTATTGACGACCCGGTAACCGTCGACGACGAGCACCGCAGGCGATAGCGGTTTGTCATTATAGCCAATCCCGGCTGCCAGGATGGCGTCCGGCAGGGTCGACCGGACTTGATCGATCTCATCCGGCTGCGCCAGGACCCAGGTGTGGTCAGCGACGCCGGCTGCCTTGATCTCCTCCAGGCACAGGTTGAGAGCCCGATCGGAATAGGGATGACCGGCGGAAGGGATGCGCAGATCGTAGATAAAATACAGGTTGTTTTTCTTGACCACTTGCAGCATGGCTTCCAGGGTCGGGATGGGCTCGCCAGGAAAAATAGCCCGCCCATCGAATAACCTCCTCGCTTTCAGACTGGGACAGCTCGTCCCAGGTGAAGGTCTCGGCCGGATCATTCTCCCTCCCCGGGAAAACCTGTGCCACGTCCGTGGTGCGGGCCAGGGTGGTGTCATGCATCAGGAAAAGCACGCCATCTGTGCTGACGCTGATGTCCGTCTCCAGACCATAAACCCCGAGGTCGGCAGCAGCCTGCATCGAGGCGAGGGTATTTTCGGGCGCCAGGGTCGCGGCGCCGCGGTGAGCGATCAGGCGGGGCTTTTCCGGCAACACGCCGCGATAGACATTCCCCGGGGGCTAGAAGACGGGGATCAGCCAGAGGATGAGCAGGCCGGCAGAGACCAGGACTTTCTTCTTTAGCCGACCTTCACCCACCGGCGCAGGCCCCACGCCGCAACAACAGGACGCCGGCGTCGACAAAGAGGCGGAAATACTGGAACAACTGACCCAGCCGGTAAAGCTGGGCCGGGTTCTTCAGGAACAGGATGGTAAAACTACCGTAGAAAAAGACCAGAAAGAATATGCCGGCGGAAAGGTAAAGCCAGGCAGGACCGGTCCTGGCGAATGTCCCGGCGCAAGGCCAGGCGCGCTGCGCTCCACAGGGCGACCAGCCCGGCAAAGACCATGAAGATCACCATGAAATTCACCTGCAGGCCGGTCGCACCGACCAGGAAATTGTTGAGCGTATTCTGGTAAGGCAGGTTTGTCAGCCAGAAGGCAAGGAAAAGAAGGGTGTGGATCAGGATTACAATGGTCATCTTGTTTATCCCGACAAAACGGTGTTCGCGAGAGGCTCCTCCAATTCTACTTCACCATCTGGAGGATTCCAATCGTGTCCGGTCAGCAGTGACTGGAGATAATCATCCATGCTGGGAATATGCGGAATCTCCTCCGGATAGGCCAGGCACTCAACCTCGCTGCTGCAATCCCCCCCGAAACAAAAAACGCCCTTCCGCGCCTCTTCAAGGGTTGAGAGGAATCTTTCCCTTTTCCCATCCCCAAATCTCGCGGATTTGTGCCTGTAAAGCCAGGTTTGAAATCCGAAAACAATTTCGGGTGACAATATTACAGGGAGAATTATCACCCCAATTCAGGGTGTTTTAAATCATTGCGGTCTTCGGTTCAAGAAAATCGTTCGAATAACCGACTTGAACCGAAGACCGGATTTCTGCCAATAAATTTTAAGGAAGTAACTGAATTTCAACGACTGTCGAGGTCTGTCCTCAACTCACTGCTTTTTTCACCAGTTCGCGGATCCTTGCCTCTTCAACCGCGGTCAAATTCGTCAACGCGTAACGGGTCGGCCACATTGCGCCTTCATCGAGCTTCGCCGTATCTGAGAAGCCTAGCTCGGAGTACCTCGTGTTGAACTTCTGAGCGTATTGGAAAAAGCAGATGATCTTGCCATCCTTGGCATATGCCGGGAAGCCGTACCAGGTCTTCGGCATGAGTGCCGGTGCGACGTCTTTCACGATCGCATGCAGCCGCGTAGCAATGGAGCGGTCCGGTTCCTTCAGCGCCGCGATCGCCGCCAGCACGGCCTTTTCACCTTCCTCCCTATCCTTGGAGGCGCGCTCTTCTGCTTTCAATTCCTGGGCACGTGCCTTTACGGCGGCTTTTTCCTGGTCTGTGAATCCTGTGGATTTCTTGGAAGTGGTTTTACTTGCGTTCATATGGATCTCCTTTGGTTATGGTTACCGGTAATTACATGTACGAGCGTACAAGCGAATTGTCGATCTACCGCTGTCGTGCTCAGGCATCCTGGATCAGCCCGATGATGTTGCCATCCGAGTCTCTTACACTTGCCACCAACCTTCCGCCACCCACATCGGATATCTCCCGTAAGGTTTGCGAACCGGCCTCCAGGAGGGATTGCAGGCTTTGTTTGATGTCATCGACATGGTAAAAGGCCGTCATTCCCGCTTCCGGGCTGTTTGGGACCAATCCAATGTCCTGGTCTCCAACCTTGAAGCCAATATAGTAGGGCTGGTCCCCGTATGGATCGACACCCAGCAGCGTGCGGAATTGTTTTTTCGCCCGTGCCATATCCTTGACGGGATAGATGATTGATTTGACACCTTTGTTCATATGACTCTCCTTTACTTGTAAAATTTACCATTTAGTTATATAATAAAGATACTCTAAAATCAAGATATTGTCAAGAGGCATGGATATGGCAGACCCTAAAAAGATTGACCTGGTGATCCGGACCAATGTGGCAGCCAGGGAGTATGGCATTCAGATGACGTTGTACCGCAATGTAATTTTCGAAAAACTGGGCGTCAATGGCACCGATATGGAATGTCTTGGATTTTTATTATCCAAACGCATATCCACCCCCACCGAGCTTGCCGAATATACCGGCCTCAGTTCTGGTGCCGCCACCGCCATGCTGGACCGGCTCGAAAAGGAGGGGTTTATCGAACGCCGGCCCAATCCCGATGACCGCCGCGGAACCCTCATCGTCCTCGCCAAATCAGGAGCTGACAGGGTTGCCCCGTGGTATGCGCCGGTGGGAAAAGCCCAGGAACAGCTCATTTCAAAATACTCGGAAGATGACCTGCAATTGATCTCGGGCTTCTTTGAGGGCTACGCAAAAATATGGGAGCAGGAACGCGGGAAACTCCAAAAATCATAGAATGCACCCACGCCTCTGCTTGCCGCCTTTGCTGCCCGAAATCAAAAGACGCCCTTCTGCGGCATGTAGGGGCGCACGGCGTGCGCCCATGCCTCAAATCCCTGTTTTTTCCCCAGCCTCCATCCCGAAATCAAAAGACGCCCTCCCGGGCGTCCTGATATTACACGACTGACTGGTTTTATGTTTTATACCCCATTTATTTCAGGGTCGACGATGAGGTAACGTGCAATTTCGTGACATATCATTCGACACTCCATTGTCGATCCCACCTTAGCCATATAAATGTTCAAGGAAGCATTCGATTTAAATGGCTTCCGAAAACCTGAATGTTTTTGGGGTGATTTTATCCAACCTTAATTCTCGAATATACAGTTCCCCATCCCGCATTTCGATAATATTGGTTGATAACCCCACCTCGATATCGAATTGCTTCAGCGATCTGATTTGGCTCACATGGAATTCCAAATAGTTGTGCTCGGAATTTATTACATAATTCTTGTACCCTGTTTTTTGGAAGAACCGCTGTACAGGCAGGATATCTTCCCCAAAAATTTTCGCACATTTTAGAAAATAATCCCTCTGGGAAAAAAACATGGTTTTTGGAATGGGGCGGTTCGAGTTTTGTTGATAGATCTGCCCGGTGTGCTTATTTTCCAGGGAGCAATAATGGATTCCCAACTTGAAACCCGAAATCGAGGGCATATTCGATCAGGTCCAGGCATACTGACTCGCTCCCTGCCACAGGCAAGCCTCCGCCATATGCATAATTGTAGAGCATGCGGTACGGCCTGGCTTTGATCTTGTAACCTTTCTCCCGGAATAGATCTGCATTGGTATAAGGGAAGCAGAACTCCAGCATATTGATGCCGAAGATCCCCAGTTGATCTAATTCAGACAGAACCTCTTTCATTTCATCCAGGGAATCAGGCAGCACAGGCATTTCAACCATTACCTGGGGAATATACTCGCGTGCCAGTGCGATCTGGTCAAAAGTACGCCGCTGTCCCCGGGCAAGGTCCTGCAGGCGGATACTGAAACGGATTTCATCCACGGCCGCGTCTTTTAGAGCCTGGAGCGTCTCGCGTTCCACCTGGTCGCCGCAGGTATATAAACGGGTGTACACACCCGGAAAATCCTTGCGCGCCTCCAAGAAGAATTGGATGGCATCCTGCTTGTATAACAATGGTTCACCCCCCGTTAATGCCAGCTGGCGTATTTTCTTTTTGCTTTCCTTCAGGGTCTGTAATTCCGCCACCAGGTCGCGTTTGTGTTCGCGAAAGAATTCATATCCTTCCTGGTTTGGGTTGAAACAATAAAAACAGTCTCGATGGCATTTCAGGGAGATAAAATAGGTGGCGCTGCCAACCCCCGTCTGGCACGCCTGGCACGCAGGAGATATACGGTTGATATATATACTCTTGAAATCATTCCTGATTTTCGCCCCCTTCTTCTTCAAGGTGGCTACTCGGGCCTCAAATTTCCCGTCCTCTCCATCGGGACAAATCTCGATCCCGCTTTTGCGAACCTGGTCCATAAAGTTTTGTTCAATTCTGTTGTATTGTTCCGCGTAAATACGCAATGCAGGATTACCAGTCGGTACAGATTTATCGTTAATCACTTGGTTAATCATTTCGTTCTTCATTATGAACGGTTATCCTTCCTAAAAGGTGATGCAATATTTCCAGGAGGTTATCGAACGATCTAGCCATGGCCTCGTTCAGCCTCTGAAAAAATTCACGGGGTGGATACCTTTGGCAATTTTACTTCCAGCATCTCAGATAACTCGTATATCGCTCCGCGGATCAGGCACGCCAACCCTTTGTAAAAATCCGTCCGGGCATTCTTCTCGACCAATCCGCACCATATCAAAGCCCATGCGCCCAGGTGTTTCTTAAGAAATCGCGCTGCGCATCCAGTAATTCATCGAAGTGGGTGGGTTCTTGTTGATCAAGAGCCTGGATGCCCAGGGTGGCCAGGTGGGCTAGAAATATCATCTCCAAACCGATGTGATCATCTGGTTCCCGATAAATTTTATCTGCCTCCAATCCAAATCGCCGGTACCAATTTCTGACATCAAGCGTTTGCTCCTGGAAGGTCAATCGATCCTCGCTTAGGTACACTGATTCCCAGACCGGCGCTTGCACATGATCAGTACCTATAAATAAATATAATTTGTCCTGGTTCAAAGCCCGAAACTTTTCCTCGGATATGCTTTTGCGATTCTCTTTTGCCCAAATTTGAAGCAGATCCAAGCCGTGTTTGATCTCCTCTTGTCCCGCACCAAATGGAACTTCTGTAAACATGTCTTCAGCGATCAATTCTTCCAACCAGGGTTTATCAAGCTCTTCATAGATAGCTTTTCCAAGTAAGCCGAACAATAATGCTTCACCCAGCAGGGTTGTCTTCCATTGATTCAGGTTCTCTTTTTTTATCATTCATTCTCCTCGGAGATTATAAAAGTACTTTGTTTTTGTTATCGGTGGGATGCGATTGAAATTCTTCCAGGGGAGGAAGCATTATATGCCTAAAACCAATAAAAGCAATGATTTGCCTCATCAAAATTCGAGTTGGAGATCATCCTGCGTAAGAAAAATAACCCTGTAATTTTATATCAATACCTTTGACCTGGCATCACGCCAGGGAAATTTAGGCTGATCTGTCAAATAATAATTGCTAAGTTTTACGTCAAAATATGTAAAAAATAATCAGAGGTGGGTAGGCCCCACCTCTGATTTATTCGATCATAGACCCCGTATTTATACACCGATCCGGTAAGATGTCGCATAAAAGAGGAAGCGTCCTATAACCTCGCTAACCAGCACGAATACGAAAGCGCTGTAAGCCAGGGTACTGAGGATTTTCTCTCTTCCAGTACTGGATGCGTTTCGGTAGACAAAAACGCCAAAGACGCCGGCACCAAGGAAGGCCAGGACCAGGCGGAGGGTAAACATCAGTCCGTAGGTTCCAACCATCATCTTGGCGCTCAACATCGCTACCGAACCGAAGCTTGCCAGGTATCCCAGGTATAAAGGATATACAATGAACTCGATCCCTACCAGGATGATCGAAGCAACGGCAATGGATCGTAATGCTCCACGCATCAACTCGCATTGAACATCAACACAATCAGGGTTTTTCCGCTGTACATATGCATAGTTCGCCACAAAAGCGGCTCCCATTGCCAGGCTGCCCAACAACAGGGTTGTAGTAAAAAACAATACGGGCGTGGCCACTGTATTCCAGGAAGGCTGCGAAACCAGCAAGTAAACACGTGCCTGGATATATACCAGGGCGATGCCTTCCAGCACGGTAATCCAAAGAACTATATTTCGCAGCACGGCTGGACCGATTTTACGCCACTGCAGAAGGGCGAAAACGGCCGTCAATCCAGCAAAGATGACGCCGAGCAGGATTTCCCAGCTCAACATCGATGTGGCTAAATGGATCACGGCTCGCGGCGCATTCAAGGGGTTCCCCAGGTGGAACAGGGATGCCACCAGCGCCAATCCTAGCACCACCACGATTGCCAGCAGTGATCGCGTGCTCAAGCGGTCAGCTTCTTCCACTCCAGCCTTGCGCGTGGCGAAGAAATGGACCACGCCGAAAACTAGCAGAGCTCCTACAGACATCTGGGTCATGATGGTAAAGGCAATCAGTGCCCAGTCGCGTGAGTTTAAAGCGCTCATGATATTATCTCCTCCAGGTTCATCATCTTGCCGCTGGTGTCACCAGTATTCTTGGTCACGTGGTTCGGGCTGTAGACGATCGAAGGCTGGGTTATATTGGGGTCGGGTAATGGAGCGGGTGCGGCGAAATCACCATGTTTCTGACGCAGCTCGTCCAATGTCCCGAAGTCCATGGCGCGGTAGGGGCATGCATCTACACAAGCAGGACGTTCACCCTTATCCACTAAGTCGCTGCACATTGTGCATTTGGACATTACGCCTAGTTCCTGGTTGAATTGCGGAGCGCCGTATGGGCACGCCCATGAACAGTAGCGGCAGCCAATGCACTTGGTTTGGTCGATCAGGACAATCCCATCTTCGCGTTTCGAAATGGCCTCGGCTGGGCATACTTGCAGGCAAACCGGGTTTTGGCAGTGCATGCACGCAGCAGACACGTTATAAGCGTACACGTCGGATGGAATCGATCTGGCCGTCCTGATTTACCCAATCGCCACCTGAGTACTGGAACACTCTCCGCCAGCGGACCCCGGATGGCAGGTTATTCTTATCTTTGCACGCGATTTGGCAGGCTTTACAACCTGTGCAACTGGCAATATCGACATAGAAAGCTAATTGTTTAGCCATGGTTCGTCTCCTTATACCTTCTCGACCTGAACCAGGTTGGTGTGCTGAGGATTGCCCTTAGCAAACGGGGTCGGTTGGTACTTTGTCAGGGTATTGATACAACCCCGCACATCTACGCCATTCGCATCCGGGGTGTGCCATGCACCTTGAGGTACGGCTGTTACTCCCGGGCGGATTCTACTGGTGACGAAGGCTGGCAGGTGAATTTCGCCGCGGTCATTGTAGACTTTGACCACATCTCCGCCCTTAATGCCTCGGCTCTTGGCATCCAACGAATTGATCCAGATGGATTGAACGTGTGCTTCACGCAAATAGTCCACGTTGTCAAAAGTCGAGTGAGACCGACCAATGAAATGGAAACCGGTCATCAGCAGTGGATATTTCTGACGTAAAGGATCGCTCACTCCTTCCCATTCAGGGATGTACTTGGGTATGGCAGGGATTTCATCTGGGTTATTTTGGCTGGCCAGGAACGGGGAGTAGATTTCGACCTTCCCCGTGGCCGTGGTTAATGGGTTGGCTACCGGATCATCATGGAATCCGGCAAATGCAATTACGCCGCCGCCTCCAACCTTCTTATAGACTCCTGCTGCTTTGAAGTCATCGTAGCTGGGGAAGTTTTTATCTTTTGCTTGAGCCCCTGCCACGATATCATGCAGCCAATCTTCACGGGTGTTATGTCCATCACGAAATTGATCGCCCAACCCCAAGAGGTCTGCCAGTTGTTCACTGATCCAAAGGATATCTTTGGTTTCATACAAAGGCTCGATCAACTTGTGGCTGAACATGGCAAAATTTGCACCACCGGAACCATTCCCTGAGATGATGTTGTCAATTTCAAAGCTCGTCGTTTCGGGCAGCAGGATATCTGCACATTTAGCGCTGGGTGTCATCATTACGTCGCCAACCACTAGGAATTCAAGCTTTGTTTCGTCCTGCAGCATCTTGGTTGTGCCATTAACATCTGCGTGCTGATTGATAATGGTATTGCCAGCCCAGTTCCACATGAATTTCATATTGGAACTGAGTTGATCGGCTCCCTTGATGCGGTCTTTTGGACCCGAGGTCATTTCACTGCCTCGTTCTATGAAATCGGGCCACATAAAACAAGAGATGGTAGCGGTGATCGGATTCTTGCCAACCGGGAAAGATCCGATCGGGAGACTGGTTCCACCGCTTGATCGCATGCCAGTGCCGCCGCCCTTTACACCAAAGTTTCCTGTCATCGCTGCCAGGATTGGTAGAGCGCGGACAGGTTGCTCGCCGTAGGCACGGCGATTCCAGCCGAAGCCTTGAAGCATGGAACATGGTTTTGTCTGGGCAATTTCGCGGGCTAGTTTCACGATCCTGTCTGCAGGAATTCCAGTGATTGGAGCGGCCCATTCTGGAGTTTTCTCGACGCCGTCTCCCCATCCCATGATATAGGCCATCCATGAGCTGTTTACCGGTGCACCGTCGGGAAGAGTGCTTTCATCAAAACCAACTGTATGCGTGGCCACAAACGCTGCATCATACATATTCTCTTTGACCATTACATTTGCCAATGCCGCAATTAAGGCCACGTCTGTCCCTGGAAAAATGGGGATCCATTCAGCTTCTAGACCTGCCACGCTATCTGAATACCGGGGATCTATCACGATAAACTTTGCACCGGCCTGTTTGGCTTTAAGCAGGTAATAGCCATCATTCTTTCCACCAGATCTGGTTACCAGGGGATTGTCGGCAAATAAAACCACCAGCTTGGAATTTATCGTATCATCCACCGAGTTGGAACCGCCGTTGACAATATATTGATTTACAGCTGAATAACATGCCGCACTGTAGGATCCGTAAAAATTTACGTATCCGCCAAACAGGTTCATCAATCTGCAAAGAGGACCTGAGCCGCCATAGGAATTGTCAATGCCGCCAGCGATCTGGCCGGATGCATAGTTGTAATAAAAGGCTTCATTGCCGTATGTATCTTTGATCCGCTTCATCTGGGTGGCAATGGTATTGAGCGCCTCATCCCAGGTGATCCTCTCAAACTTTCCTTCCCCGCGCTTGCCAACCCGTTTCATGGGGTATTTAAGGCGTTCAGCGGAATAGACCCAATGAATATTTGAGCGGCCTCGAACACACGGGATTGCGCGCGGACTTTCGAATGTATCTACCGGGTCTTGATCGGGGACTAATCTTTGGACGACACCATCGCTAACCACAGCCTCTAAAATGCAGCGGCCTCCGCAGTTATGGTAGCACGATACTGTGAGCGTTTGTTCCTGCCCAGCTGCCGCAGCTTCTCCCACGGCCTTGAAGCCATAGGTCAAACCTCCTGCCAATACAGCCGTCCCGCCCAGTGCAGCGCTCCATTTGAGGAAACTGCGCCGGGATAGTGCGTTCTCGGTCAGTATTTTCGTTAGGAAATTCTTTTCAGTCATTCCTTCTCTCCATTTTCTTGCAATGAAATGTTATATATTTTTAGAAATTGAGCCGGCAGGCTCACATCAATTTTCTTAAGTTGGGTTGTTTTTGCCTCAGTATGCGGCCTCCTGACAGTGAATTTGACAAAAAAAGATTGTATTGCGCGATTATTCACTATCAGGATACTTTCAAACATGCTGAACCACATCCCTCCACCTGACAACCTCCTCTCACCCAAATGGGTGATTTAGCCGACTAAACATCATCCGAGGGAGGCACCAACCCATGGGAAATGGCATACGTCGCTGCCTGGGTGCGGTTTTCCAATTGAAGTTTTTCCAGGATGTTTTTTATATGACTTTTCACGGTATTGACGGAAATGGACAATTTGTCCGCGATTTCCTGGTTGCTGGCACCGCTGGCTACCAGCCGGAGCACGAATAATTCCCTTTCCGAAAGAGCTTGTTCACCTTTTTCTTCATCCACCATCCGGTTTGCCACCGTTTTCAGGAATTTCCCTGCCATGGCACGCGTCATCGCTGGTTCGCCGTTTTCTACTCCGCTTAAAAGATCGAAAAGTTCCGCTGCGTCCAGGTTCTTCAATAAATACCCTGCCACGCCGATTTTTACAGCCTCGTATAAATGACCGTCCCGTTCGGAAGATGTCAGCATCACGATGGCTATCTTTGGAAATCGCTCACGGATCTCTTTTGCAGCTTGCAGCCCATCCATCTGGGGCATGTAAATATCCATCAGGATTACATCGGGGTGCATATCCTCTGCCATTTGAATCGCTTCTTTCCCCGTTTCCGCTTCTCCGATCACCTCCACCAGGTCCTCGCGTGTTTTCATCAGGCTCATCAGCCCCTGTCGGAATAGCTTATGGTCGTCGGCAATTAAAACCTTGATTGTCATTCTTTCACCATTTTTTATAAACCCATTCGAATGTGCGCTGCATAAAAGAGGAACCTCCCGATTACTTCCCCAACAATGATCATCAGGCAGGCCAGGTATGCGGGTGTGAAGAGGTCAGGTACTGTTTTTCTCGAGCGTTCCATCATGATCACTGGAAAAACCAATATACCCACCCCAACCAAAAGGAGGAGGAACCGGGCGATCAGGAGTGGGGCATATAACTGGATTAGGAGATCATAACTTGCCTTTGCTAATGTGCTTCCGATCCGAAGGGTATTTAAGTGAAGCAGGTTGATCATAAATATTGGGATGAGTAAAACCCCAGCAGCCAGGGCTAAACGTTTAACGGCCATTTTGGCAAGGACCGTCCATTCAGTTGCCCCTGCGGTTTGACTTACATTTCTAAACCTCAGGTCCATGATCAGGATTTCTCCAAGGGCAATTACACCGAGGATCAGCATCGATCCAAAAAAGGAAATGATCGTATCTGGAGTGTTCCAGGCTTCCTGGGTGGGTAATAAGTAAATGTGTCCCATGCAATAGACGGTAATAAACCCGAATAAGATTGCCAGCCAGCCTAAACCTGTTTTCACCCTCCAATGTCCTTTTAGATTCCACTGGAAGAACCAAAGTAATCCTGTACTTAAGAAATATAGCAGGGTAAAAACTATCTCACGACTGAGCCAGGATGTCCGAAAGTTCCTGACCGCGAGAAATGAAAGGAATGGTTTGCTAAGATGAAAATGTGCACCCAGCATCCCAAAACCGATCGTTATTAAAATGATCAGGAGAGGATTTTTTATAACCCGGTCGATAACCTCTTTGTCAAATTTTGTTGTGCCAGTGGTACGCAGTATCCATAGGCAAAGTAACGTGCCCACTGACATCTGTACCAAAATTGTATAAACCGGTAAAGCCCATTCTCTTAAATTCATTCGGGAGTTTCTCGCTTACTGGCTGGCAGCACCATCGGCTCGGATAAATTTGGTTGGTTTTTTCTTCAATTTCTCAGGTTCAAGGCACGGCATTTGGCAGCTCACGATTGTTCCTGATCCGATATCGGATTGCACTTGTAGCACCCCTTGGGCGCTGTTGGCACGCTCCTCCATCGTCTTTAACCCGAACCTGTGCTTGGACTCTCGTTGGGTAAACCCAGTCCCGTTATCAATGATCTGCAGCAATATGATTTCATTCTCCTTTAGGATCAATTTCTTTATCATGACCCTCACCTGGCTTGCGCATGGCATGTTTACGCACGTTCGCCAGGGCTTCCTGAAGGATGCACACCAGCTGCACCTCGGCGATCGATGATAAGTTGATCTCTCCTTCTATTTCATCAATTAAGATGGATTCGATTCCCGGTCTGGATCCCGAACTCTTCCAGGTATTCTCCGATGGCAGATACTAAGACCTTTTTCGCTGGATAGGGTTGTTCGCAGGCTCAAAATATTTTCTCTCACGTCCGCATTGGCAAGGTTGATCGCTTCCCGCATCTTCCCCAGCTCTGTTGTAAGAGCTTCGGGTTTTCCTTGCTTGTGCAGAGCCTCCAGTGTTTGCACTTCCAGGTTCAAATACCCCAGCACCTGCGCCAGGCCGTCGTGCATATCCCGTGCGATCCTGGCCCGTTCTTCCGTGATCGAAAGCGACTGCAGTTGGGAGGTCATCAGCCCGTGCTGGATTGCGATCACCACCTGGTCCGCCATGCATTCCAGCCAGATCAGGTCAGTTTCGGTAAATGGTGTCTCGTTCGCTCGGGCAGTCCATAACACTCCGATGGGGTGGCTGTCCATTTCCAGGCGGACAATTCCTGCGCCCCTGGCGGGTTCTCCGACGGTGTACATGAGGTTGCCAAGACTGGAGACAATTTCATTCCCCGTGGAGCGGTATGAATGGTTGCTTTCCAGGGTTTCCTTGATGATTGGAGTCTCAATGCTCACCGGGGATGTGACCATTTCGGAGTGGTCTTTGGTTGAAAAACATTTCAACTCAAGTTTGGATGCATCATCCTTTAGTAATGCCAGCCCTACGAAGTCCGACTTGCAATAATTTTCTGCGCATTTTCCACGATGAACAACAAAATGCTGTCCATGTCGTCCAGTTCTGTGATGCGCCGGTTGATGCTAACCAGGGTTTCCGTCCAATTTTCTGCAGTTTCCCTGGCTGCGATCTGGGCATCCAGGGTTGCTTTTTGAGCCTGGGCACGTTCATCCTGAAGTGCTTTCACCTGGCGCTTGCGGGTTGCTTCGAAAACCCCCAGCCCTCGCACCACAAAGAAAGTCACCGTGAACGCTGAGAGCATCCGCCAGAATGAAATGGGCAGACCGGTAACATCCATGATTTTCTGGTAATCCAGCCAGGAGGTTAATCCGAAAAATCCGGTTAATCCCGCTTGTTCCCCCGTGAACGCATTATAAATCGTGCGGTCATAATTGTAATAGGAGGCTGGGCCGTAAGGAGCCGCCGGAACCACCAGCCCGACGATGAACGCTTCGATCAGGAAAGCTATTCCTGCTCCCAACATTAAGGTGGCCACATCCGATAATCCAAGCTTTCGCTGGCTGTTCCATTGGCGCAGGAAACCGATCCCTGCCATGATGGCGCCCGGCAGGTACAACAGGTAGCGTGACCAGATATCGATGGGGATGTTGATCGGGGAAGGTGTGACGAACGTCGTGGCGGCATACGTGATCCCATAGGCGATCGGGACGATCATTATTCCCGGGATGAAGATCGTCCAGCTCGGAAGAGGGATTTCCCTTAAGATCCTCAAACCGAATATGAGTAGTAATAAACCGGTAAGCGGTTGGGCGATCATTCTCAGTATGTTTAAGCATTGATATACTCCTGGGTTACCCCGCTGGTCAGGAACATGTCTATCCAACTGGTCGCCCCGCACACGAAACCGAACGCTGCCAGCCAGATAAGGTGCTTGTTTAACGGCAAATCGCTTCCCTGCCGCTGTTGCAGGTAAGCAGCCAGTCCGAGCCCTTCGAATGCAAGTCCACTTAGGAAATAGATCAGGATCGTCATAATACCTGTAAACGGGTTCCTTGCTCCGAAATATCAAATTGAACAAAGTACCCATGACAATTTATAGATAATACCCTCAAATATCAGAAATCTCAAATGATTTTTATCCTGATAACTTGATAAATGTCACCTATACAATAATGATTGGCTGATTTATTTTTCCCAGTGGCACACCCCCTGCTGAGGGATACTCTCTATCGGTTCGCTTGCATAATCCCTTCCTGCGACTTAAATTACTGCTCATTCCACTAATCCAAAGCTGCCCTTCGCTCTGGTGTAGGGGCGCACGGCGTGCGCCCATGCCTCTGATTGCAGCCTTGGCCCGAATCAAAAGACGCCCTCATGGGTATGAGGCGTCTTCAT